>NZ_JBQFML010000006.1:0-205688 GCF_056531805.1 Ruegeria sp. K5
CCCATACCGAACCCGGAAGTTAAGCACTGCCGCGCCAATGGTACTTGGGCTTAAGCCCCGGGAGAGTAGGTCACCGCCAAACCTAGTAAAAGCCCATATCTCTCTTACGATGAAACAAATCTGACTCTGACGCGGGATGGAGCAGCCCGGTAGCTCGTCAGGCTCATAACCTGAAGGTCGCAGGTTCAAATCCTGCTCCCGCAACCAGTGTCAGAAAACCCCAACCCAGCCCGTTCAGACTACTATTGATCCACTGGATCAATTGCTTAACGTCTTCACCTCGTCGTTATCAGGGCTTTCGCGGCCCCACTGCAGCCACGGTCCCTTCAAACCATGACCTGATAGTCAAAGGTGCAATTCCTACGCCCGAAACCATTACAGTCGAACGCAGTGTCAGACGAGCCGCTTCAGAGCGCACAGGTTGAACCTGTTCCTCCCGGAATAGTCTTTCCGTACGCCGTTCACCTCTGGCAATACTTTGAAGCCGCGCCTAACCAGTCGACGGGTAAGTTACACTAGAATTCGGGGTTTAAAGCGCTTGCGCGATCGACATAAATGGTGCCGTGTAATGCAACTTGCGCACAGCCCCCAAGAACCGCCAATCACTTGGGATCATATAAATAGCCAATTCCCCTAACGGTTCTGATGATTTCGGGCTTTTCGGGGTTGGCCTCCAGCTTGCGGCGTAATCTTGAGATTCTGATGTCGATGCTTCGGTCGAAAGGGTCCCAGCTGCGGTCATGGGCCTGTTCCAGCAGCTGATCCCGGTTCAAGACACGCCCTTTGTTTTCCGCAAAGACCTTGAGCAGACTGTACTCCATCGCCGTGAGCTGAACCTCGGTCCCGTCCGAGGAAAGAAGCTTTGCTGCCTCTTTATCCAGAGTGTAATCGCCAAAAAGCGCGTAGTCTTCACCGGGTTTTGCAGAAGGCGCGCTGTCATTCATCGAACCGCGCCGCAGGATGGCCTTGATCCGGGCTTCCAGTTCACGCAGGTCAACGGGTTTGCCCAGATAGTCGTCGGCCCCCATTTCAAGGCCGATGATGCGATCCACCACGTCGCCTGCTGCGGTCAGCATGATCACCGGAGTTGTATTCTCGGGGCGAAGGGACCTCAGGATCGAAAGGCCGTCTTCTTTCGGCATATTGATGTCCATGATCATGACGTCCACGGGTTCAGCGGAAGCAATTGCCCGAAGCTCTTCGCCTCCGGATGCCGCCGACACCTGGTAGCCGCGTTTGCTGAGGTATTCCTGCAGCATTTCGCGCACGTCGATTTCATCATCGCAAACCAGGATATGGGTTTTTTGATTATCCATCTGCTTCGTCCTTCCGGTCGGCAATCAGCTTCCCGACAAGTGTTCTGAGCTCAGTCGGCGAGACCGGTTTTTCCAGATAGGGCAGGCCGGAGTCCTGCAACAACCCCAAGGAGCTTTCGCCCATCGTGTCGCCGGTGATATATGCGGTTCTGGGCAGCATGTCGGGGAAGCGGGACACCAGCGCCTCGTATATCTTACGGCCATCTACGTCAGGCATGTTCAGATCGCTCAGGAAAACGTCATAAGCGGCGGATTGCAGGCGGTTCAGCGCCTCTTCGCCAGATGAGACGAAATCGACGTGAAAGCCTTCTCTCCTGAGAATTTCAGCATTCAACTCGCCCACCTCGACCTCGTCATCCACCACCAACACGCGGTGTTGAGCCACGGTCGGGACTGGGTCGTGCGGTTCATCAGCCTCATCTGTGTTGGACACCGCAACAGGCAGCGTGATCCGAAAACAGGTGCCCGACAGGACAGTTTGATCAAGCCTGATCTGCCCGCCATGAGACAGCACGATCCGGTGGCAAAAGGCCAACCCGATCCCGGTTCCGTCGCCAACCTCTTTTGTTGTGAAGAAGGGCTCAAAAATGCGGGGGCGGATGGATTTGGGAATTCCGGGGCCGTTGTCTTCGACCGTCACCTCGACCATTCCTGCGCCGGGATTGGCCGCCGCCGACAGGGTGATCCGGTCGCCAACACCGCTGGAAGTCATGGCCTGTTCTGCATTGAATATCAGGTTCAGGATGACCTGCGTCAGTTGATCGGCGTCCCCGGCAATCGGCGGCAAATCGGCGGGCAGGTTGCGTGTGATGCTGATCTCGCCCGAGGTGCTGCCGTAGCCCGCAACATCTGCGGCGGTTTCGATCATACCGGGTACATCGACCTGTTCGATCTTGCTGGGCTGCTGGCGTGCCATCGCTAGAAAAGTCTTCACGATCTTGGCGCAGCGTTCCGCGGCACTGCCGATTTTTTCGATCCGGGCGGTCAGGTCGGGGTCCGTAATCTCTTCTTTCAGCATCAGCGAGTGGCCCACAACAACTGACAGCGGGTTGTTCAGTTCATGCGCGACGCCTGCCAGCAGCTCACCCAAAGCGGACATCTTTTCGTTCTGGAACAGCAGCTCTCGCTGTTTTTCAAGTTCTGCTTCGATTGCCAGTTCGTCCGTCAGATCGCGGGTATTGGAAACGATGACTTCTTCGCCGTTAAATTCAATAAGGCGCGAAGAATCCGCGCCCCAGAACCTGCGCCCCTTTGCATCCACAAATTCCATGCGCCGGTCTTTCAGCGCACCTGCTTGTCGAAGGTCCTTTAAATAGCGATCCCGTTCTTCGGGGTCTGCGTAGTAGGATTTGGAACTTTTGTTGTCACCGAACAGCGCCTTGATTTCCGGCGTGGCAAATAGAACCTCGCCAGTGTCGGCATGCGTCATGTTGATGGCGGCCGGGTAGGCCTCCATCACCTGGCGGATCAGGGCGTCGGCTTCTTTCTGAACAGTCAGATCGATGATGCTGGTGACGATGACCTCTTCGCCCTTGTAGTCGATCAATTGCGAAGAAATGGACGCCGGAAATGTCCTTCCCTGCGCATTCACCAGATCGAGCTTGTAATCTTCGACCTGACCGTCAGCCAACAGCAGAGTAATAAAATCCGCGCGCTCTTCGGGGTTCAGATAGTGCTCTCGCGCAGATCTGGACGGCCCGAACATCTGCAGGGCCGCTGGTGTGCGATACAGGATCTGCCCATCGCCAATCCGGGCCATTGTCACCACTGCCGAACTGGCATCCAGAACCTGTCGGATCAGAAGATCGCCGTCGCGTTCTTCCACCTCGGCCTGTTTGCGGTCGGTAATGTCCTCGCGGGTGACGACAAAGCCACCCAGCTTGGTGGGATGGACCGAGACCAGATAGGTGCGCCCATCCGTTTCGGTCAGTTCAAAATCCTGAATGAACTCGATCCCGTTGACCAGCCTGTCTGAAACCCATTGCTGTTCGTTGCCGATGGCGTCAGCGTAGATCCCCCGGCGCGCGGTCTCGCGCATAAGGATTTCCCAATCCAGACCGGGCTCCAACAGATCGGCAACCCCCTTGTTCATTTCAGCATAGCGTTGGTTGAACATTACAAGGCGACGGTCGTCATCATAAAGGGCGAACCCTTCCTTGAGCGATTCAATGGCGTCGCGAAGAAGGTCTCGTGCCTTCTCAATCTCTTCAAGATTGTTCGCCATGCCCATCGTCATCCTGATTTTCTAAGATACCATTGTTTCAGTGCCATTTCAAAATCGGCCTCTTGTGTTTCAATTGTTTCACAGCGCGCCCCGCCGCGCCAGCTTCAGCCCGAAAGCTGGTTGTTTTCGAACCGGATAGCCAGTTGTGTGAACCACTTCACCAAGCAACAACTGAAACACTTTGCGCCGCATTCAGAAATCACATTGAAACAATGAAAGGTCAGTTATTGCCCATCACAAACGCAATTGGGTAAGTACGATGACTATTTCATTTAACACTTCTGAACTCACCAACGCTCCTATTGTCGCGTTGCATTCTTCTGCTTCTAACGGCGGGCAATGGGGGCCGCTGGCAGCGGATCTGGACGGCCGTTTTTCCGTTCACGCCTTTGATCTGCCCGGCTATGGCCAAGCGCCCCTTGCAGGTGACGCGTCCCAGACCGGTGCGGCCGTTTCCGCCATGCCGGTCATCCGCGAAATCGAGGCGATGGGTCGCCCTGTCCATCTGGTTGGGCATTCCAACGGTGGCGGTATTGCGATCAAGATCGCGCTGATGCGCCCGGATCTGGTGAAAAGCCTTACGGTTTACGAACCCGCCGCCTTTCATTTCCTCAAGCATGGGACTGAAGACAGCAAGGACCTGTTTCGGCAAATTCAACTGGTTGCGGCCATGGTGACGGCGTCGGCAGCAGACGGCAATCCCGCAGCGGGTATGCGTCATTTCCTGGATTTCTGGAATCAAAAGGGGTTCTGGGATGCGCTTCCAGCGCCTGCGCAAGATCGGTTCAGCGGGATGATCGCGTCCATCATGACCGATTTTGCCAATGGGTTTGCCGAGGCCTGGACATTGAAGGATTTGGCCGGGATCGAAGCTCCGACGCTGGTCATGACCGGTCTGGAATCCCCGGAAATCGCTCAGCACACGTCGGTTGCGATCGCCAAGGCCCTGCCCAATGCGCGGATCGCGCTGCTGCCAGAGCTGGGCCATATGGCACCGGTCTTCCAGCCCGATTGGGTCAACCCAAGAATTCTTGAGCACGTGGCCAGTGTGGAACGGCCCGTCATGAATATCAGCTGGCCGGATCGGAAAGCTGCTTAACCCGCATGTGACGATGCGAATTTTTCAAAACCCGCTGGTGTCAGGCCAGCATACCATCAAAAGGAACAAAATCATGGGTATTCAAACAGCTATCACCTCTTCAACGGACTTTACGGCAATCAAGGCCAAGCAAAACGTTGCCTGGGGGTCCGGGAATTACAGCAAGGTTGGCGTCACCCTTCAAATCACCGGCGAAGAGCTTGCCGAAGCCATGGACATGACCCCAAGCGCCAAGGTGCTGGATGTCGCGGCCGGGAACGGCAATGCCACTCTGGCCTTTGCGCGGCGCTTTTGCGACGTGACCTCGACCGACTATGTCGAGGCGCTGTTGGAGGCCAGCAGCCAACGCGCAAAGGCAGAGGGCCTGTTCGTGACCTACAAGGTGGCGGATGCGGAAAACCTGCCCTTTGCGGATCAGTCGTTCGACGCGGTTGTGTCCACCTTCGGGGTGATGTTCACGCCCAATCAACAGCAATCCGCGGCCGAGCTTCAGCGCGTGGTCAAACCCGGCGGCAAGATTGGCATGGCGAACTGGACACCCGAAAGCTTTATCGGCCAACTGTTCAAGACTATTGGCAAGCATGTGCCGCCGCCTGCTGGCGTGAACTCCCCCGCTATGTGGGGCAAACAGGACTGGGTCGAGGACACCTTTGGCGACAAGTGCGAGGTTATTTCCTTCCGGCGCAAGAACTTCATGTTCCGCTACCGCTCGGCCGAGCATTTCCTGGAATACTTCCGGACGTTCTATGGCCCCATGCAAAAGGCCTTTGATGCGCTGGACGAAACGGGGCAGGCGGCATTGCAGGCCGACCTTATGGCGCTGATCAAAAAGTTCGACATCTCGACCAACGGTTCCCTGTGCATCTCGTCCGAATATGCCGAAGTCATCGCCCAGCGTCGCTGACGGTGTGACATGGAAACTCAACGCTCTTGCGGTTTTGCACCCGAGGGCGTTGAGACTTGGCGACCAAGGCATCTGGGTCGCGTTTCTTTATCAGTTTGTCAAAAGGGGTTTCGAAATGGCTGAACGCACACTTTACGAGAAATACGGCGGGTTCTCGAAGATCAGCAAGATCGTGATCTCATTCTACGACACGCTTTTGGACAATGATGAGGTTGGCCCCTTCTTCGATCATGTGGACATGACCAAGATGGTCGATCATCAGACCAAATTCATTGCCTCGCTGCTGGGCGGTCCGGCGTCCTACACAGACAACCAGCTTCGCCAGCTGCATTCTCAACTTGAAATCACGAATGCGCATTTCGATGAACTGGAAACGGTGTTGCAAGACGCTTTGCAAAAACACAACGTGGCTACAGAAGATATTGCGGCCGTTGTCGCCGAATTCGCGAAACGGCGCCCTCTGATTGTAGGTAAGCCATGACTATTGCAGCCATAAACGAACAACTGCTTCGCGCCATTGGCGTGGGCGTTGCCCTGCTCGACCGCCAGACACTGCAGTTCGGTTTTCGAAACGACACGTTTGACGAATGGTTCAGCGGCGACACCCCGTCGGACCAGTTGCAACAGCTTTTTCCTGATCTCGATACTAGCGCGGTGCAGCAAAGCCTGCATGAGACCGGGCGGCATACGTCCGAGATCAGTTTCAAGAAAAAGCGCCGAACGCTGGTCATCGCGCTCGACTTCACGGTGGCGCATGATGACGTGCTTGTTCTCGTTTGCCAGAACATCACCCGCATTAAAGAGCTGGAATCTATGATCGATTCCTATTCGATGATGGTCGAGCGCAACACGCGCGAGTTGAAGCGCGAAAAAGAGCAGGTCGAAAAGCTGCTGCTCAACCTGATGCCACGGTCGGTTTACGAAGAATACAAAACCTTCGGCGTCGTCACGCCGCAGCTATACGATCCGGTATCCGTCCTGATGCTGGATTTCGTCGGGTTCACTGAAATGGTCGCCGCGCAAGAACCGAGCGTTACCGTTACGGAACTGAACGACATCTACAGTGCGTTTGATCGCATTGGTGAGCAGTTTGGTTGTGAGCGCATCAAGACAATCGGGGATGCCTATATTACTGTGGCGGGCCTGCCTGATCCGACGCCGGATCACGCCAAGGCGATTGCCAACACGGCCATTCGGTTTGTGCGCTACCTGAACCGCCGCAACCTGAGCCATCCGCATCAGTGGCGGTGCCGCATCGGGCTGGCGTCCGGGTCTGTCGTTGGGTCCGTGGTGGGCATTCAGAAGTATGTCTACGACATCTTCGGCCCCGCCGTTAATCTGGCCTCGCGGCTTCAGGAGTTCTCGGATCCGATGCAGATCACGGTTCAGGATGAGGTCGCGGATATTCTCAAAGATCAATTCGACCTCGAGCCAATGGGATCCAAGGCAATCCGTGGATTTGATGAGCAGGAGGTCTGGCGTCTGGCCGACAAAAGCTGATGCCATAGCGCCTGGCAAAAAACCTAAAATCAGACCAACGGATACTGGGGCGAGAACGCTCTTGACGCCCACTTGACCTTCACATAGGAAAGCCAAACCGTGAGCGGGTATAGCTTAATGGTAAAGCCCCTGCCTTCCAAGCAGGCTATGTCGGTTCGATTCCGTCTACCCGCTCCAGTTGTTTCCCCTTAGATTTCTGCGTCAAATGGCCCTGTCGGACCAGCAATCAACTGGGTCCTGCTTGACCCCGGATGCCGCTGCCGCCAAGAAGCATGGACCCAGCAAAGTTCAGGAAACAAGGGCCCCACATGGCAAGACGGACTGAAACCAGTCAACCGACCGCACCGGCACCCGGGGCCAGCGAGGAACGCGCGACCTCCAAGAAAATCGGCGTGCTGCGGGCGCTGTGGCCGTTTATGCGGCCTTACAAGCTGTTGATGCTCGGTGCGACCCTGGCCTTGATTCTGACGGCGAGCATGACGCTGACCCTGCCTTTAGCGGTCCGCCGCGTGGTGGACAATTTCCGCATTCAGGATGGCGAACTGCTGGATTGGTATTTTCTGGCAGCACTGGTTATTGCGGGCATTCTGGCGGTTGGAACAGGTATCCGCTACGCGCTGGTCACACGCCTGGGTGAAAGGGTGGTGGCCGACATCCGCAAGGCCGTCTTTGACCGCGTCATCGGCATGAGCCCCGAGTTTTACGAACGCATCATGACTGGCGAAGTGCTCAGCCGGATCACCACCGACACGACTCTGATTCAGTCGGTGCTGGGCTCGTCCGTCTCGATTGCCCTGCGCAACTTGCTGATGTTTGTCGGTGGTCTGGTGCTGATGCTTTTGACCTCGGCCAAGCTGACCGGGCTGGTTCTGTTGCTGATCCCGGTGGTCATTGTTCCAATCCTGGTTCTGGGCCGCCGCTTGCGGGCAATCAGCCGCGAGAATCAGGACTGGATCGCCGCGTCCTCGGGCAATGCGGGTGAGGCATTGGGCGCGGTCCAGACGGTTCAGGCCTTCACCCACGAACAGGCCAGCCGCGCGCAGTTCGATCAGATGACCGAGACATCCTATGTCGTCTCACTGCGGCGCATTCAGACCCGCGCAGTTCTGACTGTCATCGTCATCTTTCTGGTCTTCTCGGGCATCGTCGGGGTGCTGTGGATGGGGGCCAATGACGTGCGAAACGGGGTCATGACCGAAGGCGTTCTGATCCAGTTCGTGATCTACTCGATCATCATGGCAGGCTCGGTCGCCGCCCTGTCCGAAATCTGGAGCGAACTGCAGCGCGCCGCTGGCGCGACCGAGCGTCTGGTCGAATTGCTGCACGCGGAAGACACGGTGACTGACCCGGCGCAGCCCAAGTCGCTGCCTTTGCCGGTTCGCGGTGAGATCCGGTTTGAGGACGTAAGCTTCCGCTATCCCGCAAGGCCGGATGTGGTTGCGCTGGACAATCTGTCCTTGCAGGTGAAACCGGGGGAGACGGTTGCGTTCGTGGGCCCCTCGGGCGCGGGCAAGACCACCGTGATCCAGTTGATCCAACGGTTCTACGATCCGAATGCAGGGCGTGTTCTGATCGATGGCGCAGACCTGCAGGATCTGGATCGGGCAGAGTTTCGGACGCATATGGCGCTGGTCCCGCAGGATCCGGTGATCTTTGCCGCCTCGGCCCGCGAAAACATTCGGTTCGGCCGTCTGGACGCCTCGGATGCCGAGGTCGAGGCTGCCGCGCGCGCCGCTGCCGCGCATGAGTTCATTGCGGCTTTGCCCGAAGGCTATGACAGTTTTGTGGGCGAGCGGGGCGTGATGCTGTCGGGCGGTCAAAAACAGCGCATCGCCATCGCCCGCGCTATTCTGCGCGACGCGCCGGTTCTGCTGCTGGACGAGGCGACCTCGGCCCTGGATGCGGAAAGCGAACGCGCGGTGCAGGGTGCGGTGGATCAGATGCGGGCGGGGCGCACGACGCTGATCGTGGCGCACCGTCTGGCAACCGTGAAAAAGGCAGATCGGATTGTTGTGTTGGAGGCCGGGCGTATCGTTGCGCAGGGCACCCATGACGATCTGGTGGCACAGGATGGCCTGTATGCCCGTCTGGCGCGGCTGCAATTCACCGACGGGGTCGCTGCGGAATGAAGTGACGTACCGAAATTCCCGGTTCCGCCGCAGCGTCATTCTACATTTTGAGCATTTTCGTCGCTAAGCGCTTGCTTGCGTCGGCAAGGTTGTGATCCCATCTTAGGACGGATCATAACCGCGTGTGGCGCGCGGGAGATTATAAGACGGGAGGAGCCACATGGCCTTTGTTGGGCTGGAAGACAAAACGCGTGTTGAACAGGAAATGCCGTGGGAGGATCGTGACCTGCCGGTTACGTTTCATCAATTGCTGTCACGGACAGCCGGGAAATTTCCAAATCACAACGCAGTCAGTTTCCAAATATTTTCAGGCCCCAATGACAAGGCCGAAACGCTGACGTGGTCGGACCTTCTGGGACAAGTCAATCAGGCGGCGAACCTGTTCCGCTCGCTTGGAGTTGGGGAAAAGGATGTGGTGGCTTATGTGCTGCCCAACTGTAACGAGACCCTTGTGACCATGATGGGCGGTGCCGTGGCGGGGATCGTGAACCCGATCAACCCACTGCTGGAGCCCGAGCAAATCGCAGCGATTCTGCGTGAGACGGGTGCCAAGGTCGTCGTGACGCTGAAGTCATTCCCGAAAACGGATGTGGCGCAAAAGGTGGAAGAGGCCGTTCGACACGCGCCCAAGGTCAATACCATCCTGGAAATTGACCTGAACCGCTATCTGACTCCGCCCAAATCGTGGATTGTTCCTCTGTTGCGTCCGAAGATGGGCGACAAGGAAAAGCTGGCCCATGCGGATTACAAGAACTTCAACAAAGAGCTGGCCAAACAACCCAAGACGCTGACCTTTGAGGACAGCAAGGAAGACCGCGTCGCCTGTTACTTCCACACCGGCGGTACGACAGGTATGCCCAAGGTGGCACAGCACAAGTATTCCGGCCTCGTCTACAATGGCTGGTTGGGTCATACGCTGCTGTTCGATGAAACTGACGTCATCATGTGCCCGCTGCCCATGTTCCACGTCTTTGCCGTCCACGTCATCATGATGGCGGCCGTTTCATCTGGCGCTCATGTAATCTTCCCGACACCGCAAGGGTATCGTGGCGATGGCGTATTCGACAATTTCTGGAAACTGATCGAACGCTGGAAGGTCAGCTTCATCATCACGGTGCCCACGGCAATCTCGGCCAAGATGCAGCGCCCGGTAGATGCGGATATTTCCTCGGTCAAAACCGCCTTCTCGGGCTCGGCGCCGCTGCCGGTTGAACTGTTCCGCCGGTTCGAGGAAGCCACCGGCGTTACCATTGTGGAAGGCTATGGCCTGACTGAAGCCACCTGTCTGGTGTCCTGTAACCCCGTGGATGGCGAGAAAAAGATTGGCTCGATCGGTATCCCGTTCCCTTACACGGATGTCAAAATCCTGCAGGACGGCCCCGATGGACCCAAGGAATGCGCAGCGGATGAGATCGGAGAAATCTGTATTTCAAACCCGGGCGTCTTTGCAGGCAACACCTATACCGAAGCCGATAAGAACGTGAACCTGTACCACTATGACGAATACCTGCGTACAGGCGATCTGGGTCGTTTTGACGAGGACGGTTATCTGTGGATTACCGGTCGTGCCAAGGATCTGATCATCCGCGGCGGTCACAATATCGACCCGGCCGAGATAGAAGAGGCGCTGTTGGGTCACGAAGCCGTTGCCTTCGCCGGTGCCATCGGCCAACCCGATGCGCATGCGGGCGAAGTGCCTTGCGCCTTTGTCGAACTGGTCGAGGGGGCCTCGGTCACCGAAGAGGCCTTGATGGAGTTCTGCAAGGTGCATGTCCACGAACGCGCTGCACAGCCCAAGCATATGACCATCCTTTCGGAACTGCCCAAAACCGCCGTCGGCAAGGTGTTCAAGCCTGATCTGCGCAAACATGCCATTACCCGGATCTACAACGGTGCGTTGGAAACGGCAGGCGTCGATGCGCGCGTGGTCTCGGTCATTGACGATAAGAAACGCGGCCTAGTCGCGCAGCTTGACGCGAACGGCGCGTCAGAGGACGATGTCAGCAAAGTGCTGGGGTCGTTCACCCGGCCGTGGGAGTGGGCTGCCTGACCGGGAGGGAACATGGATTATGAACGTCTGATCGATGAGGAAACTTGGGCGTTCATAAGACGCACGGCGGAAAGCTATCCTGACGAAGCGGTGGATCTGTCGATTGAGGATCAGCGCCGGGTTTATGACACGATGTGTCAGGACTTTCGCCAGCCCCGCCCAAAGGGTGTTGAAACACAGGACAGGCGCGCCGATGGCGTGCCTGTTCGCATTTATACGGCCGGAGATCCCACCCGGACTGTGGTCTATTTCCACGGCGGCGGATTTGTTGTTGGCGGGCTGGACAGTCATGACGACGTCTGCGCCGAGATCTGCGCACAGACTGGGTATCGAATCGTGGCGGTGGATTATCGCCTTTGCCCCGAACATGTGCACCCGGCGCAGTTTCAGGATTGCCTGACTGCAGTGAACTGGGCCGTGTCGGAATTCGGTGACCCTATGGTTCTGGCCGGTGACAGTGCAGGCGGCAATCTGGCCGCTGCGGTCGCCCATCACCTTCGGGGGCAGGGGGCGGAAATACTCGGCCAGGTCCTGATCTATCCGGGTTTGGGCGGGGATAACTCGAAGGGTTCATATGTCGAACACGCCCACGCGCCGCTTTTGACCCGCGACGAGATTCTGTTTTACGAGAATGTCCGCTGTGGCGGCCCCGCCCCGCACGACGATCCGACCTACGCGCCGCTTCACGACAGTGATTTCTCGGGCCTGCCACCGACCGTTGTCGTCACTGCAGATTGCGACCCGCTGCGCGACGATGGCTCGACCTATTGCGAACGTATCTCTGCCGCCGGCGGGCAGGCGCACTGGATCAACGAGGCGGGCCTGGTCCACGGATACCTGCGCGCCCGAACCTCGGTCAAACGCGCGGCGGACAGTTTTGAGCGCATCTCTGTCGCGATCGAGGCTTTGGGTCAGCGCATCTGGTCCTACGACTAAAGCCCAAGATCACGTCAGGAACGGTTTCCCCTTCATGGTGTCCGCAATCGGGGCGCCCATACGGTTCAGGATCGTGGGCGCCAGTTGCACCTGCTCGATTACCACGTCCGCGTCGGGTCCGGTTGCATCCCCGAAATAATACAGCGCAGTTTCCTGCTGCAATGGCCCACGCCCGCCGTGGTGGCCGCGTTCATCCTGACCATGATCGGCGGTTACGATGACGTCATAGCCCAATTGCCGCCAACGCGGGATGAAGGGGGCAAGCATTTCATCCGCGACAAAGCAGGCGTGGTCCATTTCCTCGCAATCATGGAAGAAGCGGTGGCCCATACTGTCCAGCGTGCAGGTGTGCAGAATGCCGTAGTCCAACCCAAAGCGCAGGCACAGGTTGGTCAGGGTCGCATACAGATCGACATCCGACGGGGTCATCTGATTGGCGCTGCCATAGCCGGTCATGGTGTGGAACCGACCGTGGTTGATGGTCATGCTGTCCGGCTCGTCATATTCAACATCGCGGACATAATCGAACGGGTGGCGGTTGAAGAATTGCGACCAATAGCTGTGGGTCACGGCTCCGGTCACGCCACCGGCTTCGCGGACCTGACTGAACACGTCCTTATGGCTCAGGCGAAAGACGTTGCCGTTGCCGGTACAGCCATGTTCCTGCGGCGTCACACCGGTGTGGATTGAGGCATAGCAACTGGCCGAGGTCGAAGGCAGCACGGCGCGCAGTTTCCAGACCTTTGCCTCGCCACTGTCGACCCAGCCTTCCAGATTGCCGAACAGGCGACGGAAGTTGCGCCAGGGAACACCGTCCAGAATGATGAGAAGGAGTTTGCGGTCCATGTCAGGCGTCCTTTGCTACTGCTGATGCCTGTTTGACGCGCCGGGCCGCGCCGGGCAATGCGAAAAACGACATGTTGCCGGTCGAAGGCGCGTTGAAGCCGATGCCGCGATTGTGAGGTCGCCTGACCGCGCGAACGCATATGCTTCTGACCAGGCGAAAACACTCGGGACGAACCATGGCTAAAGTCTCAAAACGAAAAAAGGCGCAGATCGAGAAGGCGAAAGCCACTTCGGCACAGGGCGCGTCGCGTCGCGATGTTCTGAGGCTGGCGCGCAATGGTGCAATCGCTGCGGCAGTTGTGGGCGGCGGTGGGTTTTTCACGATACGATCCGTCCGGGCAATGCAGGCCGAGCATGACCTGACGCGGGTCGGGCAGGGCAAACCGGTCGTGGTGCAGGTGCACGACCCGCAATGTTCGACCTGTACCGCGCTACAGCGCGAAACCCGCAAGGCGATGAAGCAGTTCGGGGAATGCGATCTGATCTATCTGGTCGCCGATGTCAGCCAGCAGGACGGGGCCAGATTCGCAAATCAATACGGCGTGCCCCATGTGACCCTGTTGCTGTTCGATGCCGAAGGCGGGCTGCGCCAAACCTTGCAGGGGATGCGTTACCGGGATGAACTGAGGCAGGTTCTGACCCGACACCATCAACGCTACGGTCAAAAGGCCTGAGCCAAATGAAAACCGGCGGGCCATCGACCCGCCGGTTTCTTTCTAAGGCCCCGGATCAGTTCCCGGCGCTTTCCATCTTGCGATGGGCGACAACCTCTTCCAGCCAGCCCAGATGCATCTCGGGCACCGAGCTGAGCAGCAGGTCGGTATAGTCGTCGAACGGCGGGCTCAGCACCTGTGATTTCGGGCCATAGCGGACCACGCGCCCCTGATACATCACCGCAATGCTGTCGCTGATCGCCCGGACCGTTGCCAGATCGTGGGTGATGAACAGATAGGCCACGTTCTCGATCTTCTGCAGGTCGAGCAGCAGTTTCAGAATGCCATCCGCCACCAGCGGGTCCAGCGCCGAGGTGACCTCATCACAGATGATCATCTTGGGTTTGGCCGCCAGCGACCGCGCAATACAGACACGCTGTTTCTGACCACCGGACAGTTCTGCCGGATAGCGGTCGATGAACTTTTCGCCCAGTTCGATCTCGTCCAGCAACTCGATGATCCGTTTGCGCTTTTCCGCGCCACGCATGCCAAAGTAGAACTCCAGCGGGCGGCCGATGATCGTGCCAACGGTCTGACGCGGGTTCATCGCCACGTCTGCCATCTGGTAGATCATCTGCAACTCGCGCAGGTCCTCGCGGGTGCGGCCCTTGAGGTCGGACGACAGCTTGCGACCGGCAAAGGTGATCTCGCCATCGCGTGGCGGCAGCAGGCCGGTGATCACCCGCGCCAGTGTGGACTTGCCCGAACCGGATTCGCCCACAACCGCCAGCGTCTGCCCCGGATGAAGCTCGACGTTGACGTTGTGCAGCACGTCGAAATTCAGCCCCTTGTAGCGCGCGGTGATGCCGTCGACGGTCAGCACCGGATCCGGCGTGGGCTGTTTCTCTTCATGCTCAATCGAACGGACCGAGACCAGAGCCTGCGTGTACTCTTCCTTAGGGTTGTTGATGATCTGGTCGGTGTCGCCGTATTCGACCGTATTACCCATCCGCAAAACCATGATGTCATCGCTGACCTGCGCCACGACCGCCAGATCGTGCGTGATATACAGCGCGGCAACGCCGGTATCGGCAATGGCTTCCTTGATGGCCATCAGAACGTCGATCTGGGTGGTCACGTCCAGCGCGGTTGTGGGCTCGTCGAACACCACCAGATCAGGCTCGGGGCACAGCGCCAGCGCGGTCATGCAACGCTGTAGCTGACCGCCCGAGACCTGGTGCGGATACCGATCCCCGATATTGTCCGGATCGGGCAGGCCCAGCTTGGCGAACAGTTCACGCGCCCGGGCTTCGGCCACTTTGCGGCTGAACTTCTTTTGCTCGACCGCGGCTTCGACCACCTGATCCATGATCTTTTTGGCGGGGTTAAAGGACGCAGCGGCGGATTGGGACACATAAGTGACCTCACCCCCGCGCAGTTTGCGAATGTCGCCATGGGACGTTTTCAGAATGTCACGCCCGTTGACCCAGACCTCACCGCCGGTGATCTTCACGCCACCCCGGCCATAGGCCATGGACGCAAGACCGATGGTGGATTTGCCGGCCCCGGATTCGCCGATCAACCCTAGCACCTTGCCGCGTTCGAGGTCGAAATCGACCCCGTGCACGATTTCGATGTCATGAGGCTTTTCGCCCGGCGGATACACCGTCGCGCCAATCTTCAGCCCGCGGACTTTGAGAAGCGGTTCACTCATCCCCGGCCTCCTTTCAGCGATGTGGTGCGGTTCAGGACCCAGTCAGCCACAAGGTTGACCGAGATTGCCAGCGTCGCAATAGCGACAGCGGGATAAAGCGCCGCGCCGATGCCATAGACGATGCCGTCCTTGTTTTCCTTCACGATGCCGCCCCAATCCGCCAGCGGCGGTTGGACGCCCAGCCCCAGGAAGGACAGGGTCGATACAAACAGAACCATGAAGATGAAACGCAGGCCCAGTTCAGCCACCAGCGGAGACAATGCGTTGGGCAGGATCTCCCGGAAGATGACCCAGACCTGGCCTTCACCTCGCAGACGCGCGGCCTCGACATAGTCCATCACGGCGATATCCACCGCGACAGCGCGGGCCAAACGATAGACGCGGGTCGCGTCCAGCAGGCCCATGACGATGATCAGAACCGGAATGGTGACCGGCACCATGGCCAGAACCACCAGCGCGAAGATCAGCGACGGGATCGACATGATCAGGTCAACGGTACGCGACATGACCTGATCGGCCCAGCCCCCCAGCACAGCGGCCAGAAAGCCCAGAACCGAGCCGGTCACAAAGCTTAGGATCGTTGCCGCCGTGGCGATAAAGATCGTCGTGCGCCCGCCATAGATCATACGGCTGAGAAGATCGCGGCCAATGTTGTCGGTGCCCAGCCAGAACTCTTTGCTGGAGGGCTCCCACACGTCGCCGACCACTTCGGCCATGCCGTAGGGGGCCAGCAGGGGCGCGAACAGGGCGATGATGAAATACAGGACTGTGAAACCCAGCCCGATCATTGCAGAGATAGGGATGTTCTTCATTTAGGATGCCTCAGCCTTGGGTTGGCCAGAATGGCAACGATGTCTGCAATCATGTTCAGTCCGATATAGATGGCCGCAAAGATCACCCCACAGGCCAGAACGACCGGCACGTCACGCTTTGTCACATGGTCCACCAGATACTGGCCCATGCCGGGATAGACGAACACCACCTCGACCACGACGACGCCAACGACCAGATAGGCCAGATTCAGCATCACCACGTTCACAATCGGCGCAACGGCGTTGGGGAAGGCGTGACGGTAGATGACCTGAAAGTTGCTCAGGCCTTTCAGTTCGGCGGTTTCCACATAGGCAGACTGCATCACGTTCAGGATGGCGGCGCGGGTCATGCGCATCATATGCGCCAGCACCACGAGGGTCAGAACGATGACCGGCAACGCGATCGAGTTCAGCTTTTGCCCAAGGGACATGCTGTCGTTGATCATCGCCAGCGGCGAGAACATACCCAGTTTCACGGCCACGAAATAGACCAGCACATAGCCGATCAGGAACTCAGGGATCGAAATCGTCGTCAGGGTGACGGCCGAAATCATTTTGTCGGGCCAGCGGTTCCGGTACCGAACAGCCAGAAGGCCCAGGAAAATGGCAAGCGGCACCGAGATAATCGCGGCCCAGAACGCCAGGAACAGAGTGTTGCTCAACCGGCTGCCGACGGATTCGGCAATATCAAGCTTGTTTGTCAGGGATTGGCCCAGGTCACCTTGTACGATGCCACCCAGCCATTCGAAATAACGGGTCAGGGCCGGACGGTTGAGGCCCATTTCCTCGCGCAGGTTCGCCAGCGCCTCGGGGGTTGCGGATTGGCCGAGAACCGCTTGCGCAGCGTCCCCGGGAAGGGCTTCAGTGAGGCCGAAGATCAGAGCCGATGCACCGAAGAGAAGCAGGAGTCCCAGCGCAAGGCGCTGGGAAACCAGTTTGATGATGGGATGCATTATCCGGGGTCCGTTTTATGCGAACCACAATTTGCGCGAAACCTGACCGTTCATCAGCTCGCCGTTCGGGTCGGTTTCCCATCCATCCAGCACATTGCTGGAAGCATCGACAAAGTTGTTGAACATCGGGCAGATCAATCCGCCTTCGTCGCGCACCATCATGCCCATCTGGCTGTAGAGACCCTTGCGCTTGTCCGCGTCCAGTTCGGCCCGGGCAGCAAACAGCAGATCGTCGAACGCCTGTACCTTGAAGCGTGTGTCGTTCCAGTCTGCGGTTGACAGATAGGCGGTGGCATACATCTGGTCCTGAACCGGACGACCACCCCAGTACGAGGCGCAGAAGGGCTGCACGTTCCAGACCTCGGACCAGTAGCCGTCATTGGGTTCACGCTTGATTTCAAGCGGGATACCGGCCTGCGCGGCGGTTTGCTGGAACAGCGATGCGGCGTCCACGGCACCCGGGAAGGCCCCGTCCGAGACACGCAGTACAATGGGAGAGCCGTCATGGCCGGATTTCTTGTAGTGCTCTGCCGCTTGTTCGATGCTGAATTCGCGCTGGGCGATGGTTTCGTCGAACAAGGGATAGGCCGCGTTGACCGGCATGTCGTTCCCGACCGAGCCATAGCCACGCAGAACCTTGTCGACCAGTTCTTCCCGGTTGATCGCGTATTTCAGCGCGGTGCGCAGCTCGTTGCTGTCAAACGGGGCTGTGTCGCAGTGCATGATGAACACATAATGCCCGCGGCCCGGTGTCGACTGGACCGTGATGTTGGGCGCGCGGCCCAGCAGGTCGGCGACCTTCGGCTCGATCCGGTTTGCAAGCTGAACCTGTCCACCCTGAAGCGCGGCAGTCCGTGCGGTCGCATCATTAATCACCACGTTTTCGACGCTGTCAAAATGGGCGTCGTCGTTCCAGTAGTTGGCAAACTTGGTGAACAGGTGGCGCACGCCGGGCTCGTCGACTTCGACCTGATAAGGGCCTGTGCTGATACCGGCCCCCGGATTGTCCATACCGCCATCGGGCTGGATCACCAGGTGATAGTCGGACAGCAGATAGGGCAGATCGGCGTTTGCTTCGGTCAGGGTGACCTGGAAGTTGTCGCCATCGGCCTTCATCGATTCGATACCCTTCATGATGCCCAGGGCACCGGATTTCGAATCTTCGTTCGAGTGACGTTCCATGGTTTTCAGAACGTCTTCGCTGGTCATGGTCTTGCCGTTGTGGAACTCGACCCCCTGACGCAGCTTGAATGTCCAGACCTTGGCATCTGCGCTGCCCTCGACGCTTTCGGCCAGACGCGGCTCGATCGTGCCGTCCGGTGCAACCTCGACCAGCGTATCCCCAAAGTGGCGTCCGTTCATATAGGGAACCGAGCTGGCATAGGTCGCAGGGTCCAGCGAGTTGGTGGACTCACCGCCATACAGGCCCAGTTTCAGATCGCCGCCCTTTTTCGGGCCTGCCGCCCGTGCGGCATCGGCAAACATCGTGCTGGCCATTGCCGCCGACACACCCAAGGCCGCAGCTTTCCCCATGAATTCGCGGCGCGTGAGTTTGCCCGCAGTGACCTGGCTGGCCATGTGCGTGAGTTGTTCGTTCATTTGGTGTATCTCCCTGTTGAGTGATGTGTGCCCTTGAGGGGCTTATTATTGACGCATGAGTCAACGTTGGCGTATTTCCGGCGACCGGGCAAGTTTTATTGTTCCGCGTGCATTGATGTCAGACGCAATCATATTTCCTGACCGCGGGCTGGCAGAGTTTCGTGTCGGCGGTGCTATCCGTAGTTCATGAAACAAAAGTGACGGGCTGAGCCCGAAAGGTGGGGTCCAAAGCGTCAGATCAGCCTCGGATTGCGACAATCAGGTCCATCACATTGGTACCTGTCGGCCCGGTCACCAGCAAAGCGTCCGCCTGTTCAAGGAATGTGCCGCTGTCTGCGGCATTCAGCGCCTGCTCGGCCCCCTCTGCCCAGGTTGCGCCTGTGATGACACCCCCGGCAGCGTTGGTCGGGCCATCGGTTCCGTCCGTTCCGCCTACGACGACGACCAGATCTTCGAGGCCCGAGATCTCTTTGGCCAGCGCAAGCGCAAGGGCCTGATTGCGCCCGCCACGGCCCGGAGAGTCCGGCAAAACAACCGTCGGCTCGCCACCAAAGACCATTGCGCCGGGTCCCATATCCCGCAGGCGCTGCCCGACATAGGTCGCAACCGCCAGATAGTCATCGTGAAGCGCTTCTTCATTGGCATGAACTTGCAGACCGGCCGTTTGCGCGCCCTTGGTTGCGGCGTCGCGGGCATGCGCGTTTGAGGCGATGATCCGGGTGCTGGCATCAAAGTCATATGTCCGGGGCAGGGCACCGATACCGGATCCGATGACGTTCAGATCGTCCCCGGGCACGTCCGAGATCGCCAATACCGTGGCCTTGCCGCCCTTGAAATGCGACAACAGCCCACCGCCTTTGACCCGCGACAGCTTGCGCCGTTCTGCATTCATCGCGGTGATGTCCAGCCCTTCGGCCAGCAACTGTCGGTTCAGGGCTGCAAGGTCCTGCAAGGATTTACCGGGCACAAGATCCTCGGCCAGCGAGGAGGCGCCGCCTGACACCAAAAGCAACAGATGCGATCCCGCTGCCATCTGCTCCACGGCTGCACGCAGGGCGCGGCCCCCGTTCAGGCTGCGTTGATCGGGCACGGGATGAGAGGCCTCGATCACCTGAACCCCATTCGGCAGATCGCGCCCGTGATCGTCCTTGGTCACCACAAGGGTCGGAACATCCCCGAACTGATCCAAGGCTGCCCGCGCCATGGCGGCGGCAGGTTTGCCCACAGCCAGAATGCGGTCGGGTCGGGGAACACCGGGCAGGGCCGCTTTTGTCGCCGTATACCCATCAACCGCCGCCACGCCAGCCCGCCAGAACTCGATTGCTTGTTCGGTACGCGTCATCAGTTTTCCATCCAGATCGTCACCGGTCCGTCATTGACCAGTTCAACAGCCATATCCGCCCCGAATTGCCCCGTTTCCACCGGGATACCATGCGCGGCGAGGTCTTTGGCAAAGGCTTCATACAAGCGTTCCCCGACATCCGGCGGGGCCGCCGTGGAAAAGCCGGGGCGGTTGCCGCTTGAGGTATCAGCCGCCAGCGTGAATTGGCTGACCACCAGGGCCGATCCGCCACTATCAACCACCGAGCGGTTCATCTTGCCCGCTTCATCCTTGAAGATACGCAGCCGGGCTATCTTTGCGGCCAGTTTCGCGGCCTGACCTTCGTCATCTCCCTGCATGGCGCAGACAAGGATCATCAGGCCGGGGCCGGCCTGCCCGATAACAGACCCATCCACCGAGACCCTGGCATGTGAGATACGTTGTATGACTGCGCGCAAAGCTCCCCCCTTCGGTATTTTTACCTGCCGGTTTAGCCGCGCCAGTCGATAATGTCACCCAATGCGGCCCGGTCGGTGCGAAAACTGTTCGCCGGGTGATCGGCATCGGCATAGCCGAACGAGATTGCGCACAGGATCAACCGATCATCAGGAATATCGAAATACTTGTGCAGGAAGGGGCCGTAGGCTGCGACAGCGGCTTGCGGGATGCTTGCAACCCCAAGCGCCTGCGCGGCCAGCGTGAACGCGGTGACGAACCCGCCGCTGTCCATTGCGCCATAAGGCCCAAGTTCGGCCGGGCTGGACAGGATCGCGCAATGGGGGGCACCGAACAGGGCATAGTTTTCCATCATCTGGCGCGCCGATCCCGCCCGGTCGCCATGTTCGACGCCAACGGCTGCGTACAACGCCCAGCCGCAGGCGCGCCGTCGATCCTGATAGACGCCGGAATAAGAACTGGGGAAAGCAAGGTCCGGAGCAGGCGTTCCGGTTTCGACTTCATCGCGCAGGGCGCGGCGGAACCGATCCGTTTCCTCTCCGCTTGTGATCACCAACTGCCAGGGCTGCGCATTGCACCAGCTGGGCACTTGTGAGGCACTGGCAACGATCTGCTCGATATCCTTTTGCGGCACCGGGTCCGGGCGAAATGCCCGGCACGAATATCGATCCGTCAACAATGTGTTCAACGCGGATAATGTCACGGCGATAATCTCCTTCCCGGCAATCGCGCCGAAGATGACCGCCGCCATCAGGATGTGCAAGGGGCTGGTTTTGCGCCGCTACTGCTGACCGGTTGTCATGAGGTAGCCAGCACCTGCTGCCACCAGCAGGCCCAGAACCACGGCAATCGTGATCTTGATCGCCGACCAGGGACGTTCGCCCTGAACGCGCCCGGTGCGCCCGTTGACGACAAAGCGATAGGTCTCGCCCCGGTATTTATAGGCCGCCATCCAGACGGGCAGCAGAATGTGCTTGAACGTGACATCGCCCACGTCGGTTTCGACCGAATGAATGCGCTGACGGTCGCCGCCGATATCAAACCGCACATCCCGTTCGATTACACGTGCCATGTGCTGACGTGCTTCGGCGTACCCGTCTTGCAGGTCCACCGTGTAGGCCTCGGCCCGGAACCCGGCCAGATATTGCGGCTGATAAGGTTCCAGCGCAGGCAGATCCCACGGCTCCAGCGCGTCCGTATACGCCTTGGGCAGGGACCGTGAGGCCAGCACCAGCACATCGTCAAAAAACCGCGCGACACGACCGGATTTGGGGGTCCAGCGCACCTTTGGAACCTGCTGCTGCACGCGCTTCCCGTCACGCATCACGGTTCGGGTTTCGTAGTAGACCACCCCACGCTCGCCGCGGTAGCTGGATTTGGTGTCCGCGTCGAAGGTCCAGTAGGGAACATAAATCCCCTGCATCTTACGGCCCTTGCGCGCATAGTCCTGCAACCCGTTGGGGGCGAACCACAACCGGCCCAGCCAATCGTTCATGGCGGTGTGGGCGGTCCGTTCGTCCAGCGCAAACGGCAGAACACCCTTGGGCTTGATATGTCGGTTCACGCCGGTATCCGTCACCACGGGGGTGGCGCAGAACGGGCATTCGGCGGCGTGGGTGTTCGGGTCGAACTCGACCTGAGCGGCGCAGTTGGGGCAGGAGAGAACCCGCGTTTCTTCGATCTCGCTATCGGGCAGACGATCGGCAATGGCGGCGTCAAAATCCAGCTCGCGCAGCTTCGCACCGCCCCAAGGGCCCGCGCCGATGGGTTGGGCATGCCCGCAATGGTCACAGGTCAGCGTGCCATCACCGGGATTGAACCGATAATCCGCGCCGCATTGTTCGCAGGGAAAGCGATGTTCTTCGTTCATGTCAGAGCCTTGCACATTTGACTCGTCCGCCCGTTCTGGTCACGCACCCGGCGGTGGGGGCGGCAGAATGGTAAACAGCTGCGCCAGTTCCTGCACCTCACCCGCTTTCTTCCAGCCGTCCTGACCGGCGGTCCAGACGTGTGTCTCACGGGTCAACTGCCCTTCGCTGGCCATGCGTCCCATTTTGGCCTTTGAAAACGGACCGCTGGTCTGCCCGTCCACGGCGATGTGCCAGACATGTTCAACGGGAGGTGGGGGCGGCGGCGCCGCATGTGCTGCCGGTTGCGGGGCAGCGGGGGCGGGCGATCCCCACGGGCCGCGCGGCTGACCCGCTGCCATGTTCGCCATCTGCTGCGCCATGGCCATTCCCATTCCCATGCCCAGACCGGCACCCATGCCGCCACCCTGACCGGGGTTGTTCGCCGCCGCTGTCATCGCCTCGGCTGCCGAATACTGGGTGAACTTGCCCAGATCCCCCGCCAGCCCCATCGAGGTGCGCTTGTCCAAAGCGGCTTCAACCGCTGGCGGCAGCGAGATGTTCTCGATGTAGAACTCAGGCATGTCCAGCCCATAGCTGTCCAGTACCGGAGACACCTCAGCTGCGATCAGCTTGCCCAGATCGGCGGTGTTGGCGGCCATGTCCAGAACCGGGATGCCGGATCCCGCGATCACGCGGCTGAATTCCTGCACGATGATGTTGCGGATCTGAAAGCTGATCTCGTCCATGGTGAATTCACCATCGGTGCCGACGATCTCGACCAGAAACTTGGCCGGGTCCTTCACCCGCACTGTATAGGTGCCATAGGCGCGGATGCGCGTTGGGCCGAATTCCGGGTCGCGCAGCATGATCGGGTTCTTCGTGCCCCATTTCAGGTCGTTGAACCGGGTGGTGTTGACGAAATACACCTCGGATTTGAATGGCGACTGAAAACCGTGATCCCAATGCTGAAGGGTCGTCAGGATCGGCATGTTGTTGGTCTCAAGAATATAAAGACCGGGCGTGAACACATCCGCCAACTGCCCTTCATGCACAAACACCGCCGACTGACCCTCGCGCACGGTCAGCTTGGCGCCGTATTTGATCTCGTGCCCTTCGCGTTCGAACCGCCAGACCATCGTGTCACGGGTGTCGTCCACCCAATGGATGACATCAATGAACTCGCCTGTCAGAAAATCGAAAATTCCCATCTGGGTTCTCCTGTCCTTGGGGTCAGAGCGGCTGACCCATCAATTCGCGTGCAATGATCCTGACAACAGGGCGGGCCTGATCGACCGATACACCGGGCTGAAGCCGCGGATCGTAGAGCATTTGCAGCAGTTTCTCATCATGACTGGTCAGCAGGGCAAACTCGTCATCATCGTTGAAGATCGAAGGCCGCGCGGCGGGGCTGTCATTGGACAGGCCAAGGCCTTGCGCAATTTCTTCGTGGATACAGCTTAGCCGCACCAGATCTGGCAGTTCCGCGCGGATCAGAGTGACCGCGCGCACGTATTTGTTGGGCGAGGATGTGGTGGCCGAGGCAAAGACAAAACAGTCGAAATTCGCGCGCGGATTGGCGACCAGTTCCAGCGAGGCCTGACTGATATTCGGGATCAACTGCCTGAGGCGGGACACCACATAGGCGCTATCATCCTTGCCGGCGAAGAACACGTGAAAGTTGGCCTTCCGGCTGACAGTCGAAACCGGGTGCCCGGTCAGGCGCGCCAGACGGGCGGCATATGACTGCACATCCGCCGCATCCTTTTCCCGCGTGGCGGGCAGGACCGAAGGGCCAAACTCGGTCTGGATGCGCACAGGCCCATCCCAGCGGCTTAGCTGGCCATCGGTCTGGCGCGATCCCAGTGAGACGCTGTGGTTTGGGTATTCGCTGTAAAACGCAATCGTCTCGAAATTCCGGGTCAGATCGTCGGCGTCATACGGCGCGTCAGGCCCGCCGCCATCTGTCCGCAACAGGCCGCGCGTCAGCAGATCGCGTTCGACGCGCTGATAGAACCGGGCCAGGTCCTGACTGGCGGCTGAGGGCGGTACATAAGCGTTGGCCGCAGGCGGTGGGGCTGCGGGGCGTGGCGGAGGCACGACGGCGGATGTCAGGGCTTCCTCACAGCCGACCAGCGCCAGCAGCGCGATACCCCCAAGGGCCAGTTTGACAGAGTTCAAAGGCCGCACGCCCAGTCCACCTTATCCCGGAACAGCCGTTCCTGCATTGTCGCCGGTCCCGTCGCGCCGCGCCTTGGCGGCGGCAAGCGTGTCGCGGAGTTCGGTTTCCATCTTCTGCAACTCCTGCTCGGCGGCGGCGCGCTTGGCCTTGCCTTCGTCGGCAATGGCGAGGCTTTCGTTGATCGTGCCGATCAGGTCGGCGTTGGCCTGTTTGACGGCCTCGATGTCGAAGACGCCGCGTTCCATTTCCTCACGGATCATCTTGTTGGAGTCGCGCAGATTGGCTGCGTTCGAGGTCAGCAATTCGTTGGTCAGATCATTGGCGTCGCGCACGGCGGCTGCCGCCTCGGCGCTGCGCTGAATGGTGACGGCCTGCGCCAGTTGGGTTTCCCACAGCGGCACCGTGTTGACGAGGGTCGAGTTGATCTTGGTCACCAGCGACTTGTCATTCTCCTGCACCAAACGGATCGAGGGCAGCGACTGCATCGTCACCTGACGGGTCAGTTTCAGATCATGCACCCGGCGTTCCAGATCGTCGCGCGCCGCGCGCATGTCGCGCAATTCCTGCGCTTTCATAACCTGTTGATCTTCGGGCGCGGCCTGAACTTCGGCCTCTTTTTCCGGAATATCGTGGCTGTCCAGCTCGGTCAGCTTTTCCTCACCCGCCGCGATGTAAAGCGCCAGTTCATCATAGAACCCCAGCGTTTTTTCATAGAGTAGGTCGAGCGATTTGATGTCTTTCAACAGCGTATGCTCATGGCTCAGCAGATCGTCGGTGATGCGGTCGATCTGGCCCTGAACCTCTTCGTATTGGGCGGTGAACTTGGCAAAAGGCGCGGCCTTGCCCAGCAGTTTTTCCCACCAGCTACGCTCGCGCCGTACGTCCAGTTCACTGACCGAGAAGCCCCGGATCGTGGTCACAATATTGCGCAGGCTATCGCCCGCGGGGCCTACATCCTTGTTACGCACATCGGCCAGCATGGCCTGGCTGATCTCTTGCAATTCGGCCTGCGCGGACGAGCCAAACGAGACAATCGAATTGGTGTTGCCCATATCGATCTCATCCATGCGCTTGCGAATCTCGGCGCTGACCGGTTCGTCGGCTTCCTCAAGCGAGACAACCTCGGCCATCGGTTCGGGCAGCGCCACGGCGGTGACTTCCTGCACCAGAGTTTCGGCCTCGACCGCCTTGTTCTTGATCTCATCGGACATGGGGATGTTCCTCGCTCAATTTTTAGCCGGTCAGTCCAACCGGACGCCTTCGCGTTGCAGCCTGTCGCGCAACACGTCAATTTCGACCGTCAGATCACTGCGGTCATCCAATAGCATCTTGCGCGTGCGCGCGGCGAAATTCTGTTCCAGATCGTCCAGCAAGGCGGAATAATCGGCCAGCGCCTGCCCGTCGCGGGTACGGGCATAAACGTCTGCGAACTTGACCGTCGCATCGCGCGCGCCCTGCAGGTATACGGTCAGATATTTGCGCGCCCCGGCCAGATCGCGGGGGTCTTCTTCGACCGTGCGGAACAGATCGCGGGCGGTATCCTGAAACCGTTCAACCCGCGCCTCGACCCGGCGATCACCGGCGCGTTTGATCGCATCCGTCATTTCGGACAGGTGTTTTTCGGCATCATCGACCACACGGGCCACGCGATCCTGCTGGAATGTATCGACGCCTTCCATGCCTTTGTCCTTCATCGGGTCCAGCCCGAACGACACGGAATGCAAAACGGTTGCGGCAACTCCGAACAAGACGGGGGCCAGCAGGCTGACCTGTCCGGCGGTTTCGGCATCCAGATACTCGGTCCGGTACGCGGCCAATGCGGTGCCAAGTCCGGTCAGGACACTGGCAAAGATCTTGCGTGGAAATGCCGGTCGGCGGGCGGTTTTGCGTGAATGATACGCGGCCTCGGCCCGCAACCCTTCGCGCAGCAGAAATGCGGCGGCGGTCAGCAGGCCCGCCGCAACCAGGCCGATGGTCATGCCAATCGCGCCGTCGTTCAGAGACAGGAAAACCAATGGGATCGCAGGCAGGAACAGGATATTCGCCCGCGCGCCCGCAGGTTCGACCCGTGCGCCATCAAACTGGCCGCGCGGCAGCGGCGCGTCGGAAGAAGACTCACCCTGAGGGCTGTATTTGCCGCCAAACCGCTTGGCCATGCTCATAGTCCCCCCAGCAAGCCGGTGCACACGCCCAGCATCAGGACCAGCAGGACGACATAGGCCAGGTTTTGCACTCCGCTTCCGGACATTGCGCCCCCCAAATAGCAGCATTCCCAGAAAATTTAAGGGATGCGCAGGCTTGGCGCTAGGGGGAAGGTTGCCAAACCCGCGTCACTTGCGGGGTTTCTTGCCGATCGGTGGTCGTTTTCTTTGCGGCCGCGTGGCGCGTTTGGCCGTGCCTTCGGGTTTTGCGTCACCATCCAGGCCCAACTGATCGCGCATCACGCGGCGGCGCACCTCTTCCACCTGACCGGGTTTCAAATCGCCCAGCTGGAACGGGCCGTAAGAGACACGCAGCAACCGGTTCACGGTAAAGCCGATATCTTCCATCGCCCGCCTGATCTCGCGATTCTTGCCTTCGCGCAGTCCGATGGTCAGCCAGGCATTCGCACCTTGCTGGCGATCCAGCGAGACGGTCATCGGCTGGAACCGCTCACAATCAATCACAAGCCCTGTGCGCAGGGGGGCGAAATCTTCTTCCTTGGGCCGTCCGTTGACCCGCACGCGGTATTTGCGCAACCAGCCGGTCGAGGGCAGTTCCAGCTTGCGCTTGATGCCGCCGTCATTGGTCAGCAGCAGCAAGCCTTCGGAATTCAGGTCCAGCCGTCCAACGGACATCACGCGCGGCATATCCTCGGGCAATTCGTCGAAAATCGTCGCGCGGCCCTTTTCGTCCTTGGTCGTGGTCACCAGCCCGGTCGGCTTGTGATAGAGCCACAGGCGCGAGGGTTCGGGTTCCGAGACCGGTTTGCCGTCCACAGCGATCCTGTCTTTGGCGGTCACGTTCAGCGCGGGGCTGTCGATCACCTTGCCGTTCACGCTGACACGGCCTGCTTCGATCATGCGTTCAGCCTCGCGCCGCGAGGCGACGCCTGCACGGGCCAGCACTTTGGCGATCCGGTCGCCGGGAGGAGGGGTATTGCTCATGCCCCCGGCCTTAACCCATCCCGCCCGCTTGCGAAAGGCAGGTTTCTGATGCAGTCAGGGGCATGGTGTTCAAATCGCATATGGACAAGGCGCTGGCCGAGGCCCGCGCGGCGGCTAATCGGGGTGAGGTTCCCGTGGGGGCCGTTATCGTCTCGCCCGACGGCCGGGTCGTTGCGGCGGCGGGCAACCGAACGCGCGAATTGAACGATCCGACCGCTCATGCCGAGATCTTGGCCTTGCGCGCCGCCTGCGCCGAGGCCGGGTCCGAACGTCTGCCGGATCACGATCTTTATGTGACGTTGGAGCCTTGCGCGATGTGCGCCGCCGCGTTGGCCGCTGCGCGTATCCGTCGGGTGTATTATGGCGCATCCGACCCGAAATCAGGCGGTGTTGCCCATGGTGCGCGGGTGTTTTCTCACCCTCAGGCGCATCATGCGCCCGAGGTTTATGATGGTATCGCTGCTGACGAGGCGGCGGCACTTTTGAAGGATTTCTTCGAGGCACGCCGAAAGGATGTGCCGGGCTAAAGCCCGGCCTACAGTTTGATCGGCTGCATCACTTCGGGTTCGATCACGTCCACTCCGGGCAATCCGTCGATCAGCGTCTGCGCCGATTGTTCGAGGATGGGGAAGGTCTTGTAATGGCAGGGAATCACCGTCTTGAAGTTGAAATAGCGCTTGGCCGCATAGGCGGTCGCTTTCATGTCCATGGTGAAATGCCCGCCCGCAGACAGGATGCCGATATCGGGTTTGTAGTAATCCCCCATCCACTCCATATCCGCCATGATGTCGGTGTCGCCCGAGACATACAGCATCCGCCCTTCGGCTGCGATCATGAAACCCACCTCGCTGCCCCCGGTCCGTAGCCCATCCGGGGTCGAGAAGGTGGAACTGTGCGAGGCAGGCACCATCGTCACCTTGACCCCGTTCAGATTGACCGTGCCGCCTTTGTTGAAACCGATGGTCTCGATCCCCTCGGCCTCGGCCCAATAGCCCATCAGGTCGTACTGCCCGACGACCGGCACGTTCAGGTGTTTTGCCAAAGGCAGAACATCCACCACATGATCGAAATGGGTGTAGGTCAGCAGGATATGCGTCGCGCCGTCCACGGCTGTATCGTGCTGGTCTTCCGGCAGAACCGGGTTGCCCGTCAGCCATGGATCGACCAACAGCACCTGCCCCTCGGTTTCGATGCGAAAACTGCCGTGGCCCAACCAAATGATGTTCATGCCGAAATTCCTCCTGCGATGCCTATTGGCTCCAGCCTAGCATTCGCTATGTAAAATTCCATGGACTGGATGCAGCAAATCGACGGCTATTGTGAGCGATTGTCCGCCGCCTATTGGGCCGAGCCCATCAATGCGGTCACCAACGCGGCCTTTCTGATCTCGGCCTTCATCATGTGGCGGCGGGTGCGGGGGCAGGATATGCCGCTTGCGATGGCGTTGGTCATGGTGTTGGCGGCGATTGGCGTTGGCAGCTATCTGTTTCACACCCATGCACAGGTCTGGGCCGCGATTGCCGACGTGACGCCGATCCTGCTGTTTATCCTGATCTATATTTTCGCGGTGAACAAAAATGTCTGGGGCATCTCCACGGGCTATGCGCTGAGCGCGACGATCTTGTTCATCCCCTATGCCGCGGTGACGACGCCCGTGTTTCAGCTTGTGCCGGGATTGGGTGGCTCTGCCGCCTATGCCCCGGTGCCTTTGCTGATCTTGATTTACGCATTCCTGTTGCGGCATCGAGAGCCAGCGTTCGCAATGAACATGGCGATTGGCGCAGCTCTTTTGATCTTGTCGATTACCTTCCGCGCACTGGACGCGCCGATCTGCCAGCAGTTTCCTACCGGCACGCATTTCCTGTGGCACATCCTGAACGCCACTATGCTGGGTTGGATGATCGAGGCCTACCGCCGGGTGATCATCCGGACGCGCGCCGCTACAACCCCTGATCCTTGATCACGCTGGCGATCCGTTCGCCGATGATCCGGCTGGATTTGCGCGACGGATGGATCAGATCAAATGAGAAATACGATGCATCGCCAGGCCGCGCCACATCCTGGCTTGAGACAAAGGTGATCCCCTCATCCAATTGCGCGAGCCTTGCGATCCGCGCCTCGAATTCATCGCCTTCGGCCTTGCAGTGTTCGATGGGTGTGAACAGGTCGGGGCTGCGCAGGTAGCCCACATAGATAACCCGCGTACCGGTTTCGCGAATCTGGCGCACAAAGCGGGGTATCTGGCCGCTTTGCCCATCTTCCGAGATCATGTTGTCCAGCACCGCATCGCAGCGCGAACAGCCACAGCCCAGCATCAGATCATTGCCGCCGCCATTGACCACCGCCCAGGACCAGTCGCCTTTGACGAACTGGGCCTGCACCCCACTTTGGGGCGCGCCCTTGTCGTCAAACTGCGTTTGCAACCACGCCGCAGATACCGTGCGATCCACCACCGGAGCGCCGATGTTTTCTTCGATCACATCGGGAATCGACGACCCGGAGGGCGAATTCCAGGCCATCAGCGAATCGCCAACCGCAATAACCTTTGCATCCGGCTTGCTTGACGGCAGTTCCTGACAGCCCAGCAACAGGCACAGCAACCCGGCGGCGAGATACAGTTTTTTGAACACGGCTGAGACTCCGGAGATTCTACGGGTCTCAGAGTGAGCGTTAAATGGTTAATGCCCGATTAACCGCATCAAAAACACGAACAGGTTTGCGTCAGGCCCGGAAAGCGGCGGCCAAATGCTCGGGCAGGTCGAACTCTGCCAACACCCGCGCGCGCCCGCCTGCGGACATCTTGCGGGCCGTTTTCTCGACAATGCTTTGGATTTTCTCAGCCGAATGCTTGCCGGCGAAAGGTTGGAAATACCACTTGAGGAACACAAAGCAGATCACGTCCTCCAGCGCCTGAACCTCGGAGACACGTTTAATACCCTGCTTGCGCAGCATCCGTCCGGCGGCTTCGGCCTCTTCTTCGCTATACCCACCCTCGGTCATCAGGGACATCACCACATCTGCATGATGTTCGCCCTGCGCTTTGCGCCAGGCCAGATACCCGGCTCGTCCTTCGGGGTATTCCGTGCGCGCCAGCTTCCAACGTTCGACATGTTGACCGCGCGCCGCGATTTGCAGCGCGTCCGAGGCATCGGGGAACAGCCGCTCCAACTCGGCGCTCATGCGCGTGCCATACAGCAGCGCTTCGGGTTGGCCATCGTCGAGATTGGGATCTTTTGCATTGGCCGCATCAATTGCGTCCAGAACCGCTTGCTTGCGCGCGCTCATGTCTTGCTCCGTTGGCTTTGCGGATGCGCGTTTTGCGTTGATCATCCGATTGATTTTCAAAGCCACCGTAGCGTGATGCCGCAGAAGGTGCAGCACCCAAATGCACAGGGCCGGGTCAGACGGGGGGCCTCTGACCCGGCCGAGGCGGGCTGGTTACTTGCCCGGCTTGACCTGATCCTGCGTGACCGGTTCCGAGACAGGGGAGGGGAAGCTCAGGTTGCGGGTCAGGTTGGTGGAGTCGATGCCCAAAGCCATGGCCGGCGCGGCCAGAAGAGTGGCGGACAAAGTGACGGCTGCGATGAGGCTTTTCATTTTCAGTCTCCGGTTTGTGTTGTCTTGTGAGATGTAAAATGAACAGTACAGTTCAGTTTTTCAAGTCATAAAATGAACTAAACGGTTTACTTTTTTGCATAGCGGGTATGCAAGATTGAATGGCAAGCGATTTGCGGGGGTGTGAATCACATGCTGTGCAGGGGCCTGCCGGTCTTGCGACTGCTGCAACAGACGGGTAAATGCCCCCCTGAGCGTATATGAGGTTTTCCGATGTCGATTGACCAAAGCACCGCCGCCAAGGTGGCCAAACTGGCCCGGATCAAGGTCGAGGATGACGCCCTGCCGGCGCTGGCATCCGAGTTCAACACTATCCTGGGGTTCATCGAGCAGTTGAACGAGGTTGATGTCGAGGGCGTCGAGCCGATGGTTTCGGTCGAGCCGATGCGCCTGAAACGTCGTCAGGATGTGGTCACGGACGGAAGTCAGCAGGACAAGGTTCTGGCCAACGCCCCCGACGCGCGCGAAGGGTTCTTCGCAGTCCCCAAAGTGGTGGAGTAAGACATGAGCGATCTGAACAAACTGGGCCTGGCCGAGGCCCGCGACGCGCTGCGTAAGGGTGACGTGACCTCGGTTGAACTGACCGAATCCTGCCTCAAGGCCATTGACGAGGCCGACGCGCTGAACGCTTTTGTCCACAAGACACCCGAAATCGCGCTGGAGCGTGCCAAGGCGGCTGATGAGCGGATCAAGGGCGGCGACGCGCCGTCGATGTGCGGTCTGCCGATCGGCATCAAGGATCTGTTCTGCACCAAGGGCGTGCCCTCGCAGGCGGCCTCGAAAATTCTGGAAGGTTTCAAGCCGGAATACGAATCCACCGTATCGCAGAAACTGGCAGATGCGGGTTCCGTGATGCTGGGCAAGCTGAACATGGACGAGTTCGCGATGGGGTCGTCCAACGAAACCTCGGTTTACGGCAACGCGGTCAGCCCGTGGCGGCGCGGCAATGACGACGCGCAACTGACACCGGGCGGTTCCTCGGGCGGTTCGGCCTCGGCTGTGTCCGCTGACCTGTGTCTGGCCGCAACCGGCACCGATACCGGTGGTTCGATCCGTCAGCCCGCCGCCTTTACCGGCATCACCGGCATCAAGCCAACCTATGGCCGCTGCTCGCGCTGGGGCATCGTGGCCTTTGCCTCTTCGCTGGATCAGGCCGGACCGATGACCAAGAATGTTCGCGATGCGGCCATCATGCTTGAGGCGATGTGCGGTCACGACCCAAAGGATTCCACCAGCACCGAACTGGCCGTCCCGAATTTCGAGGCGATGCTGACCGGCGACATCAAGGGCAAAAAGATCGGCATCCCCAAGGAATACCGCATGGACGGGATGCCCGCCGAGATCGAAAAGCTGTGGGCCGACGGTGCGGCGATGCTGAAAGACGCAGGGGCCGAAATCGTCGACATCTCGCTGCCGCACACCAAATACGCGCTGCCTGCGTATTATGTGATTGCGCCTGCCGAGGCATCCTCAAACCTCGCGCGTTATGACGGTGTCCGCTATGGCCGCCGCGCGACGCTGGCACAGGGCGACGGCATCACCGAGATGTACGAAAAGACCCGCGCCGAAGGGTTCGGCCACGAGGTGCAGCGCCGCGTGATGGTCGGCACCTACGTTCTGTCCGCAGGTTTCTACGACGCCTACTACAACCGCGCCCGCCGCGTCCGCACCCTGATCAAGAAAGACTTCGAGGATGTCTTCGCCGCAGGCGTCGACGCGATCCTGACCCCGGCCACGCCCTCGGCATCCTTTGGTCTGGGCGAGATGACCGAGGCTGATCCTGTTCAAATGTACTTGAACGACGTCTTTACAGTGACTGTGAACCTTGCCGGTTTGCCGGGTATCTCGGTGCCCGCGGGGCTCGATAAACAAGGGCTGCCGCTGGGTCTGCAACTGATCGGACGCCCGTGGGACGAAGGCGATCTGCTCAACACCGCCTACGCGCTGGAAAACGCCGCCGGGTTTGTGGCAAAACCAGCGAAATGGTGGTAAGCCTCGGGCTGCCAGTTCACCTGTATCGGAGCGGTTATATGCGTCTTTTGCCAGTGATCCCTTTTGTTGCCCTGGTGGCGGCCTGTAACACGGTTGCACCGGTTCAGGGCACAGGGTTCAACACGCCGGAATACCAGGCCCAGCGTGAGGCGCAACTGGCCGGACAGGGCATTGCAGGCAACCCGTTGCTGGCCCCGGTCGACGTATCGCAGCAGCCATTGGGCGCGCCCGGCACCGCCGTGGCGACGGGCGAAAACGCAGATATCGCGAACCAGGCTGCGGCGGCGCTGGCCAGCACTTCGGGGCAGGCAACGGTACCTGCGCCCGGCAACCCCGCAATTTCCGATGAACAGGACTTTGCCGCGGTGTCCGAGCGTCGCAGCATCGAATCCGACGCCGCCCGGATCGAGCAGAACCGCCAGACCTACGAACTGGTCGCCCCGACCGCCGTGCCCGAGCGTGGTGCGGACGGTCAACCCAACATCGTGCAATATGCGCTCAGCACGTCGAACCCTGTTGGCACACAGCTCTATAGTCGTGCGGGGTTTAACCTGCAGGCCAAGGCCCAACGCAACTGCGCGCGCTTCCCATCGGCGGATCAGGCTCAGATCGAGTTCCTGTCCAATGGCGGCCCGCAGCGCGACCGCAAGGGGCTGGACCCCGATGGCGATGGCTATGCCTGCGGCTGGGATCCCAGCCCGTTCCGCAGTGCCGTCAGCAACTGATCACCCGTCCGCCGTCTGGCATCCTTCACCCAATTTCGGTCCGCGCCGGGATGGGCTGACACCGGGCATTATCGTCCTGCACTATACCGCTATGGACAGCGCAAGGGCTGCGCTGGACCGGCTCTGCGATCCACAGGCCGAGGTCTCGGCGCATTACCTTATCGGCAATGACGGCACGCTATGGCAGATGGTGCGCGAACAGGATCGCGCCTGGCACGCCGGGGCGGGTGAATGGCGCGGTCAGGACGACATCAACTCGCGCTCCATCGGGGTCGAGCTGGACAATACGGGCGCGCACCCGTTTTCCGACCCTCAGATGACTACCTTGGAGGGGGTGATAAAGGGCATCATGGCACGTTGGCCCGTTCGGCCTGAGAATGTCATCGGCCATTCCGACATGGCTCCGGGTCGGAAGATCGACCCCGGCCCCCGATTCGATTGGCAGCGCCTCGAAAAGCAATGTCTGGCCGGTAAGCGTGGTAAGGGTCCAAACTTACCAGGCCCACCCCCACAGGCATTCCGCACCCTGGCCCAATACGCAGGTTTTACGGCAGATGTCGATGACGACACCCTTCTCGCCGCTGTCCGCCTGCGATACCGACCTTGGGCCAAAGGTCCGCTGGAACCCGCTGATCTGACTCCGCTCATCAGGTCTGGCCCACAGACTTGATCCGCCCTTCATCTGGCTAAAAATATCCCGGGGATGAATTGTCCGTAGGCCAAGAAGGGGCTGGCCCCTTCAGCACCCTATCCACTCTTGACGCCGTCAATCACTGCGCATACCCAACCCACGCGCGGAGGGCCGGATGGCCGCTGGGGTCGCAAGACCCGAGAGGAAAGTCCGGACTCCACAAGACAACGGTGCCGGGTAACGCCCGGGCGGGGCAACCCGACGGAAAGCGCCACAGAAATCAGACCGCCTGCGACTTCGGTCGAAGGTAAGGGTGAAACGGTGGGGTAAGAGCCCACCGCGCCCCTGGCAACAGGGGCGGCACGGCAAGCCCCACCGGGAGCAATGCCAAATAGGGTCCCCGCGCGGGCCGGTCGGCGTCAGCCGATACCGCCGCTAAGCGCGTCTTGGCCGAGAGGGACCGGGTTGGCAGCTTGAGCCGCGCAGCAATGCACGGCCTAGAGGAATGGTCATCGAAGGGGGCAACCCCGGAACAAGATCCGGCTTACAGGCCCTCCGCGCGTATCCAAAATCCGGCTAACCTATAAGTGGCGATCCGCCCAGAACCTCGCAAATGGTGTTCTCAACCCTGTTCCGCTGCTACGCTTGTAAACAGGGATTAGTGAACCCGGGAGGATTGTTATGAGTTTCATGAAGGCATTGGCATCGGTCGCCGTGGGTTTTGCGGCGGCCAAGGGAATGGAAAAATACAAGGAAATGGGCGGCATGGCCGGGTTGCAGAAAATGATGCAAGGGTCCGGCGGTGGCTTTGGCATGGACCAGCTTGGCAAAATGGCCGAGCAGTTCGGGATGCCGGGCGGTGCGTCGGGTTTGCAGGACATGATCGGCAAGATGGGGCTGGGCGGTGGGGCCGCCGGTGCTGCTGGTCTGGGTGGCCTTCTGAACGCCATGCAGGGTGCTGCTAAGACCGGCAGCCAGCAAACGGCCGACATGATGGAGACGGTGTTCAGCGGCACGCCCGCCGGGGCCGCGATGGAAGAGCAAGCCAAACTGATGCTACGCGCCATGATCCAGGCCGCGAAATCCGACGGAGAGCTGGACGAGCAAGAGAAACAGACCATCATCGGAGAGTTGGGCGACGACATTAGCGACGAAGAACGCGCCTTTGTTCTGGAACAGCTCGAATCCCCGGTCGATGTCATGGGGCTGGCGGCGGCTTCGGGTGGGCCGCTCAAAACGCAGATCTATGCCACATCCCTGGCGGCGATTCGGCTGGATAACGAGCGTGAGGCGGCGTATCTGCTGCAACTGGCCACTGCGCTGGGCTTGTCCGACGCGGAACGGGACCAGATTCACGCCTATATGGGCGCCCCGACCTTGTCCGCCTGAGGATGGGCGCGAATCCTGAACGACACGAGGCCGATTGGCCTTGACATGGGCGGTGCAGCGCGTAAAAGCGCACGCTCATAGGAATTCAACCGAAAGGCCCCTGCCTTTTCGGACGCAGGAGATCAACCATGGCGAAGCCGACGACAATCAAGATCCGTCTGAACTCGACCGCGGGCACGGGCCACTTCTACGTGACCAAGAAGAACGCACGCACCATGACCGAGAAAATGACCATTCGTAAATACGACCCGGTCGTTCGGAAGCATGTCGAGTACAAGGAAGGCAAGATCAAGTAATCTGCCATTCTGAACTGACTTTCGGGAAAGGCTCTGCTGCGGCAGGGCCTTTTTTCGTGCTGGTATTGATGTCATTCAACGACTGCTAAATCGCACAGTCCGTTGCAGCCGCGCATCAGGGCAAGGGGCAATCGTTTGGGCGGCGGCTTGCTTTTTGCAACCCGCTGCACTTACGGTTGAGCAAACCGCCACAAAATGTTGACCGCCATGAAAAAAATCTTGTTATCCACAATTGCCGTTCTGACCCTTACGGCTTGTGAAGACCCGTTCAACCGCCAAGGTGTTGGGTTTACTGGAATTGATGGCGAACCCCGCACCATTTCCGACGTGCCGGGCGCGGTGGCCTTTGTCCCGCCCGCAACGAATATCCCGGCTGAACTGGCCGAATTGCCAACCGTTACAGTTCTCTCGGATCAGGTCGATCCGAACAAGGTGGCCAGTGTTGCCATCGACAATGGTGGCCGGAACCCGGACACCGCCGTACAACTGTCGGGCAGCGATACCAACCTGTTCCTGAGCACGGTCAACGTGAATGGCACGCTTTTCGGAGTGCTGCGCACATCCAACAACAGCACCCGCGTTGACAATTCGATCGGTGCAACCTTCGGCAGCGAGACTGAGCGCTTTACCGGATGCCTTCCTGCGGGGGACGTGTTCCGCAAAGGCTCGTCCGAGCGGAGCAGCGGGTTTGCGGTGCCATTGAACTGCAGCTGACAACTTAGACGATTTGGAATTACAGCCCCCGCTTCCGCAGCGGGGGTTTTTGTTTGTTGGACAGAGGGCAAAAGAAAAGGGCCGGTCACTGACCGGCCCATCGTATTTGTCTTGCCTTGCAGTCGTTATTCCTGTTGCCCCATGAACATCAGCAGGAACTGGAACATGTTCAGGAACGAGATATACAGGCTCAGCGCGCCGTCAAAGGCAGCTTTGTCCAGCCATTCCTGATCGCCATGTGCGGCGTGTGCCACATAGGTGTTCTTGATGTCCTGCGTGTAGAACGCGGTCAGACCGGCAAAGATCAGGATGCCGATGGCCGAGATGGCCAGCATCATCACGCCCGACTGCAGGAACAGGTTGATGATCATGGCAACCAGCAGACCGATCACGCCCATCATCAGGAAGGTGCCCATGCCGCTGAGGTTACGCTTGGTGGTGTAACCGTACAGGCTGAGGCCGGCGAAGGCGATTGCGGTCACCAGGAAGGTCTGCGTGATCGAATAGGGCGTAAAGACCATGAAGATCGAGCTCATCGAAACGCCCATAACGGCGGCGAAGATGAAAAAGCCCAGTTGCACAGCCGCAGCCGATCCGCGCCGCATCAAAGCGCCCCAGCCAAACAGCAGGAAGCCCAGCGGTGCAAACATGACAACCCATTTCAGCGGTGTCAGGAACAGGGTGCCACCGAGGCTGGTCAGATAGCGATCAGCGCCGATCTGAGCGACCGCATTGGTCGGATCGCTGGTTACGGCAAGACCGGCAATTGCCCAAGCGGCCAGCGCCGTGATCAGCATGCCGACGGACATTGTGCCGTAGACTTTGTTCATATGGGCGCGCAGGCCCTGATCAATCTCGGCGGCGCGCGCGCCGGATACCGTCCGGATCGTGTCGAATTGTGCCATCAAAGGGTCTCCCTTATCGTCCTGTTAGAACGCCCCGACGGGGCGGGGCGGTTTTCCCCTCAAATATCGGCAACTAATGGCTGTGTTTCAAGACTTTCCGGCGGAAAACCGACGAAAACACCCAACAAAACGAGCGACAGGCGACACTGCGTCACCAATCGCTCGGGAAAACATGACCATCCGGGTCATCTTTTCCAGATTTGCGGCGCATCCCAGAAAAACCGATCCGCTTCTGCCGAGGCTTCGGCGCGGGTAATGCCAATGTCTTTCAGCGCGGCATCGTCCAGTTGCGCCAGTTTGCGACGCTGACGCTTCACCGAAAGCGCCTGAAGCACCAAGGAAACGAACGAGCGTTTGGCGGGTTTGCAGCTGTGATGGATTGCAATTTGGGTCATAGCAATTGTCCTTTCTGCGATTTTCGATGGATTTGTCGCCATCGATCAACTTCCTTGATTGATATGGCAAAGCATGTCATATTTTGAAAACGAATATTTATGATGTAACCCATAAGGAATCGTGAAGATGCGAAATCTGGACATTACAACCCTGCGCTCTTTCGTGGCCGTGGCAGATCAGGGTGGTGTAACCCGCGCAGCCGGATTCCTTCACCTGACCCAATCCGCAGTTTCAATGCAGTTGAAACGGTTGGAGGAGCTTCTGGGCCTTGAACTGCTGGACCGCAGCGGTCGAACCATTGCGCTGACAGCCTCGGGCGAGCAATTGCTGGCCTATGCCCGACGGATGATTGCGTTGAATGATGAGGTGATTTCGAAACTCACTGATCAGGCGTTTGAGGGCGAAGTGGTGCTGGGCGTGCCCCATGACATCGTCTACCCGGCGATTCCCCGTGTCCTGCAACGGTTCAATGCCGACTTCCCACGCGTGCGAGTGCAATTGGTCTCGTCCTACTCACTCCAGTTGAAGGATATGTTCAAACGCGGTGAGTGCGATGTGATCCTGACCACCGAACCGTCTTCGGCGGACGGGGCTGAGACGATTGCCGAACTGCCGCTACGCTGGATCGGCGCGCCGGGCGGGTCTGCCTGGCGTAAAAATCCGCTACCCTTGGCGCTGGGGCGGCGGTGTCTGTTCCGCCCGCAGGTGATCGCAGCGCTGGACGCGGCGGGTATCCCGTGGGAATTGTCTGTCGAAACCGAAAACGACCGGACCATCGAGGCCACCGTCAGCGCCGATCTGGCCGTTCACGCGATGCTGGACGGGACCGAGGCCGCGCATCTGGAACAGATCGACTCGGGCGGTGCGCTTCCGGACCTGCCCGCGCATATGATCAACCTCTACGGCGGCGATTCGGGGCGTGACCCGGTTGTCGAGGCATTGGCCCAACTGGTCCGGCAGAACTTCCGCATGTTGGGCGGCAGCCAGTTGCGGGCGGTCGTCGGGTAGGCGCGCTCAGATCGTGATAACGATCTTGCCGGTGGATTTACGTTCTTTCAGCAATTGCATCCCCTCGGCCACATCCGCCAGAGGCAGGGTGTGGCTGATATGCGGTTTGATCTTGCCCTCGCTGTGCCAGCGAAACAGCGTTTTGAAACTGTCCTGAACGATCTTGGGGCGAAAGCTGAGATAGCCGCCGATGTAAAAGCCGATCACGGTCAGGTTCTTGACCAACAGATGATTGGCCGGGATTTGCGGAGCCTCGCCACCGGCAAATCCAATGGGCAGCAAGCGACCTTCAGGGTTGGTGGCGCGAAAGGCCGCCTTGAATACGTCGCCGCCAATGGCGTCGTAAACAACGTCCGCACCGCCCAGTGCTTTGACGGTTTCACGCAGATCCTCGGACGCATCGATCAGGTGATCCGCACCCGCATCTTTTGCAACGGCCAGCTTTTCGGCCCCCCGCGCCTGAGCGATCACGGTCGCGCCCATCAGCTTGCCAACCTCGACAGCCGTCAGACCAACCCCGCCCGCGGCACCGGTGACCAGCAAGGTCTCGCCCGGTTGCAGCCGGGCCCGGTGATCCAGCGCAAGATGGCTGGTGCCATAGGCGATCTGGATCGCAGCGGCATCCTCGAAACTGGTCGTGTCGGGCAGGGGGATCACACGATCTGCGTCAAATACCCCGAACTCGGCCAAACCACCCTGACCCGAGTAAACCGCGACCCGGTCGCCCTGTTTGAGATGCGTGATGTCCGGGCCAGCCGACTCGATCACCCCGGCAATTTCCAGACCCAGCGTGAACGGAGTCTTGGGGGTGTCCTGATAGGTGCCTTTCTGCATCAGTAGGTCTGCAAAATTCAGCCCGCAGGCCTTGATGGCAACGCGCACCTGACCCGCAGACGGGGCCGGAACCTCGACCTCACATAATTGCGCGACTGCGCCGTCGGATTGAACACGATATGCCAGCATAGATTGACCGCCCCTTGATTTGCGGAAATAGGCGCGCGTCGCGCGTCGCTTGTCAATATGCACGCCACGTCGGGAATAATCGGCCCGTCGAATACAACCAATGGTGTAGGGTCCAAAGGGACACAACCACAAACCACCATGTCGGGTGCATGACTCAACCAGCTTGAAAAAAATTCCAAAAGCAGCAATATAGGCACCTAGTGCTGTAATCGGGGGGTGGCACGATCCAGGTTAGGGAGTGGTTAAGGCCCGCTCGCTAAGGTTGCGATCACGGACGTCGCGCAATCCCGTACAGATGTTTGTGTAGTAAAGGAGAATACCAATGACTCATCACGTCGATGTCCATGTGGGCAAGCGCGTTCGGCATCGCCGCTGGCTGATTGGGATGACCCAGCAGCAATTGGCGCAGCAGGTTGGTATCAAGTTTCAACAAATCCAGAAATACGAAACCGGAGCCAACCGAATCAGCGCATCCCGCCTGTGGGACATCGCCGAGGCATTGGACGTTCCGGTCAGCTTTTTCTTTGAAGGTATCGAAGAAGCAGAAAAAAGCCCGTCGGACAAGAAATCGGTGCCTGCTGACCTGATGGGGGACAAGGAAGCCTTGGATCTGGTGCGCTCTTACTACGCAATCCCGGAAAACCAGCGCCGCCGTCTGTTTGAACTGGCACGGGTTCTCAGCGACGTCGCCTGATCGCTTGACTCTGCCGGGCGTTGGCCGCACCAGTGGCCCATGCACCAGACGCCTTTGACCGACATGGATGTAGCCGAAGCAATGGCCGACGCGGCGCGCGCGGCTATTCTTCCGCATTTTCGCCAACACGATCTTGAAACCTCGAACAAGCTGGAAGACGGGTTCGACCCGGTCACCGTTGCGGACCGCGCTGCGGAACAGGCAATGCGCGAGGTTCTCAGCCGTCACCGCCCGGATGATGGGATTCTGGGGGAAGAATACGGCCAGACCGAAGGCAGCAGCGGACGCGTCTGGGTTCTGGACCCGATTGACGGCACACGTGGGTTCGTCAGCGGCACACCGACCTGGGGCGTTCTGATCGCGCTGGGCACAGCGGATGGGCCATTCCTGGGTGTGGTCGATCAGCCCTATATCGGCGAACGGTTCATGGGATCCTCGGACATAGCGCAACTGAAGGGCCCGTTGGGCACATCTGATCTGGCGACACGCAAAACAAAAACGCTGAACGAGGCAATCCTGTTCACAACTTTCCCCGAGGTCGGCACGGCGCAGGATCGCGCGGGGTTCGAAGCTGTATCCAAACAGGTCAAGCTGACGCGCTATGGGATGGACTGCTACGCCTACGCTCTGTTGGCGGCAGGGCAGGCGGATCTGGTGATCGAAGCCGGATTGAATTCCTATGACATACAGGCGCCGATTGCTGTGATCGAAGCCGCTGGCGGCATTGTCACCGATTGGCAGGGCGGGCCGGCCCATAATGGCGGCCGCGCTTTGGCCGCCGCCAACGCCGAGATCCACGCCGCAGCCTTGCAGATCCTGCGCAACCACTGAAATTGGTTGCCGCTTGCCGGGCCTGCAATTACAGTAAGCAACAGCCGGTTCTTACGCCCGTTTTCCACCGGCCGCACACTCCTTGCATGAGACGGGCAGATGCAGGAGTGCTGATATGACCGAAATTCTCATCAAAAACGCCGATACCATCCTGACTATGGATGACGACCGCCGCGAATTGACCAGTGCCGACATTCTGATCCGCGACGGCCAGATCGCGCAGCTTGGCCATGGGCTGACAACAACAGGCGAAGTGCACAATGCCAAGGGCTGCGTGGTGACGCCGGGTCTGGTGAACACGCATCATCACCTCTATCAAACCCTGACCCGCGCGGTTCCGGGCGGACAGGACGCATTGCTGTTTGGCTGGCTGCAAACGCTCTACCCGATCTGGGCCCGCTTCGGGCCGGATGAGATGTTTACCTCGGCCCAGATCGGGCTGGCAGAGCTGGTGCTGTCCGGCTGCACGCTCAGTTCCGATCACCTGTACCTGTACCCAAATGGCGCGCGGCTTGAGGACACGATTGCCGCAGCCTCGGAACTCGGCCTGCGCTTTCACCCCACCCGCGGTGCGATGAGCATCGGTGAAAGCGATGGCGGCCTGCCGCCGGACAGTCTGGTCGAAGCCGAAAATGATATCCTGAACGATATGATCCGCGTGGTCGATGCCTTTCACGACCCCAGCGAAGGCTCGATGTGCCGCGTCGGCCTCGCACCCTGTTCGCCCTTCTCGGTCAGCCGCGATCTGATGCGCGATGCGGCCCTTCTGGCGCGCGACAAGGGCGTCATGCTGCACACCCATCTTGCCGAGAATGACGAGGATATCGCCTATTCCCAGGCGCAATTCGGCTGTCGCCCCGGACAATATGCCGAGGATCTGGGCTGGACCGGTCCCGATGTCTGGCACGCCCATTGCGTCAAGCTGGACGGGGCTGAAATCAACCTGTTCTCGGAAACCGGAACAGGCGTCGCCCATTGCCCGTGCTCCAATTGCCGTCTCGGCTCGGGCATCGCGCCGGTTCGAACCATGCGCGATCACGGGGTGAAGGTTGGTCTGGGCGCGGACGGGTCGGCCAGCAATGACAACGGCAACCTGATGCTCGAGGCGCGGCAGGCGATGTTACTGCAACGTGTCGCCAACGGTGCCGACGCCATGTCCGCCCGCGAAGCGCTTGAGATCGCGACCCGAGGCGGCGCGGATGTGCTGGGACGGCCCGATTGCGGGCGGCTGATGCCGGGCAAACGGGCCGACATCGCCGTGTGGGATACGCGCTGCATCGAAAGCGCGGGCAGTTGGGATCCGGCGGCCCTGCTGCTGGCCGGACCGATGCAGGTCAGACACCTGTTTGTCGAAGGACGTCAGATCGTGAGGGGCGGTCAGATCACAACAATCGACCTGCCACGCGCCATCGAAACCCAAAACCGTCTGGCGCGCGCGCTTGCACAATAGCGGGATCCGCCCTTCATCTGGCTAAAAATATCTCCGCCGGAGGCATGCGCCGCAGGCGCATTCAGCAAGCGGCTTGCGTGCCTCCGATCCAGACGTCGGCAATGGCGCGGTCGTCGCCCATCATGATGGTCGGAAACACGGCCTCCCACAGATCATCTGCGTGGGCCTCACGCTGGGCAATCGCCGGGGTCGAGGCAAGGTCGATCACAATCAGATCCGCCTCCATCCCCGGAGCAATATTGCCGATGCAATCCTCCATCCGCAGTGTCCGCGCCGAACCGACTGTACCCAGCCACAGCAACTGCGCCGGGTGCAGGGGGCGGCCGCGCAACTGGCCGATCTCGTAAGCGGCGGCCATCGTGCGCAGCATCGAAAAGCTGGACCCGCCGCCCGTATCGGTGGCCAGCCCGACCCGGTGGCCGTCATGGATCAGCCCGTTCATGTCAAAAAGACCCGAGCCGATGAAAGTGTTCGACGTCGGGCAATGCACCAGCGCCGCGTCCACCTCGCGCAACCGGTCGCGCTCGCGGTCTTCCAAATGGATGACGTGGCCATACAAGCCGTTCTGACCCAGCAGTCCAAATTTCTCATAGGTGTCCAGATAATCCCGCGCGTCGGGGAACAGGGACCGAACCCACTCGATCTCGTCCGTCTGCTCGCTCAGATGGGTTTGCATCAGGCAATGCGGATGCTCGGCCCAAAGCGCCCCCAAAGCCTCAAGCTGTTCGGGCGTCGAGGTGGGCGAAAAACGCGGCGTGATCGCGTAGGACAACCGATCCACGCGGTGCCATTTCTCCAGCAGGGCCTCGGACTGGTCATAGGCTGTCTGCGCGGTGTCCTGCAGCCCTTCGGGGGTGTTGCGGTTCATACAGGTCTTGCCCGCGACGACCCGCTGGCCGCGCTGTTGAGCGACCGAGAAGAACGCATCGACGCTTTCGGGATGGATCGTGCAGAAACTGCACATGGTCGTCGTGCCATGTGCCGTTGTCAGGTCGAGATAGCGGTTGGCAATCTCAGTCGCATAGCCCGTGTCGCCGAACTTCATCTCTTCGGGGAACGTATAGGTGTTCAGCCAATCGATCAGCCGTTTGCCCCAGCTGGCGATCATTGCGGTTTGCGGATAATGAACGTGGGGATCAACAAAGCCCGCCATGATCAGATGGTTGCCATAGTCCCGCGTTTCGGCATCCGGATGCGCGCTGCTCAGCGCGTCCAGCGCGCCGACGGCCTGAACGCGCCCGTCTTCGATCAGAACGGCTTCGTCCAGCCGGGTCGCGTCGGTTGGCTCCCCTTCAAACGGCGATCCGTCGAAACTCAGAACGCGCCCTTTCAAAAGCGTCTTTTGCGCCATTCGCCCTGTTCCCTAGCTGTTTGAGACCGTTGATCAGCATAGGCGTGCGAAAGATGTGGGTAAATCGGCGCATTGTCATTGTTTTCCGGTAGCTGCTTCTTCTAATTAAGGGCCAATGGCAAAATAAGCGGGAGCAGCACATGACGACAGGCTTTGATGATCCCGTAGCCGACTCTGCCACCGACGAAGACGTCTATGCGCTGGACCGCCGAACCGTGGCGGCGATTCTCTATGCGGTGGATGTGGAAGATCGGTCCCAGCTGATCGAGTTGATGGAGCCGCTGCACGCCGCCGACATCGCCGACCTTCTGGAACAAATCAACCCCTATGACCGCGCCCGCCTGATCCGCCTGTATGACAAGGAATTCGACGGCGACATTCTGTCGGAACTTGATGAAGCCGTCCGGGAAGAGGTCATCGGTGTTCTGAAGCCGGATGTTCTGGCCGAAGCGGTGCGGGACATGGAAAGCGACGATGTCGTTGACCTGCTGGAAGACCTTGAGGAACCCCAGCAGGAGACCATCCTGGACGCGCTGGAGGATTCCGAGCGTTTGGCGGCAGAGCAGGCGTTGTCCTACCCCGAAAACTCGGCCGGTCGCCTTATGCAGCGCGAGGTCGTCATGGCGCCCGAGCATTGGACCGTGGGTCAGGCCATCGACTTCATGCGCGCCAATGATGATCTGCCCGAGCAATTCTACCACGTCGTTCTGGTCGACCCGCGCCTGAAACCTATTGCTCAGGTCACGCTGGGCAAGTTGATGGCGACGCGGCGCGAGGTTCCGTTGCTGGATCTGACCGAGGAGGAATTCCACATCATTCCCGTCGATCAGGACGAAGAGGATGTGGCCTATGCGTTCAACCAGTACCACCTGATCTCGGCCCCCGTGGTTGACGCCGATGGCCGTTTGGTCGGGGTGATCACCATCGACGACGCCATGGTGGTTCTGGATGAGGAACACGAGGAAGACATCCTGCGTCTGGCCGGTGTCAGCGACGAAAGCTCTCTGTCGGATAGTGTGGCCGCGACCAGTCGTCGGCGTCTGCCGTGGCTGGCGGTGAATCTGTGTACGGCCATTTGTGCCTCGCTGGTGATTTCGCAGTTCGAGGCGGCGATTGATCAACTGGTGGCACTGGCGATCCTGATGCCGATTGTGGCCTCGATGGGCGGCAATGCGGGTACGCAGTCGCTGACCGTTGCGGTGCGGGCGTTGGCCACGCGCGACCTGACCGGTTCAAACGTGGGGCGTGTGATCCGGCGAGAGCTGTTGGTCGGCATGCTCAACGGGCTGTGTTTTGCCATCGTTCTGGGGACGGTTGGGATGCTGTGGTTCGACTCGCCGCTGCTGGGCGTCGTGATTGGATCAGCCTTGGTCGTGAACATGATCATCGCGGGCTTTGCGGGTACGGTAGTACCGGTCTTGCTGGACCGAATGGGCGTTGACCCGGCTCTGGCATCGGGGACCTTTGTGACAACCACAACGGATGTGATGGGTTTCTTCATTTTCTTGGGGCTGGCCAGCGTGGTGCTTTTGTGACCGATCTGACTGAAATCAAGGCCGCAGCGCGCAAAGCGGCGTTCGCACGCCGCAAAGCCGCGTTTGACGCGCGCCTGCCCGGCGCCGCTGGGCGTCTGTCCGAAGTGCTGGCTGGCTACCGCGGTGTGCCGCTGTCGGGCTACATGCCGATCCGAACCGAGATTGATCCGCTGCCCGCCATGGCCGAGGCCTCGGCCTATGGTCCGGTCGGTGTGCCTGTGATTCAAGCCGCCGGTCAGGCGCTCAAGTTCTCGCGCTGGACGCCCGAAGGCGTGCTGAAAGACGGGCCTTTCGGGGCAAAAGTGCCCGAGATTGACGACTATTTCGACCCCGAGATCCTGATCGTCCCGCTGGTGGCTTTCGATGCGCAGGGTGGCCGCCTGGGCTATGGCGGCGGGTTCTACGACCGTACACTGGAAGGGCTGCGTGCCAAGCATCCGACGCTGGCCATAGGGTTCGCCTTCGATGCGCAAGAGGCCGACGGGCTGCCGCTGGAACCGACCGATCAGCCGCTGGACATGGTCATCACCGAAAGCCGGGTGCTGAGTTTCGGACCCTAACCCATATTCTCTGCCCGGAAATACTCCCACGCATCTTGTGTTGAGCCATCGGGCAAGGTGCAGGTCCCTGTTTGACCGTCCGCGCTGTCCTGTATCTCGTACTGCCCGCCTTTTTCGACGCAGTAGGTCGCCGCCGGATTGGCAAGTTCGGTCGATTGTTCCGAAGGCTGATCGCAGGCCGCCAGAGGGATAAGCATGGCAACCGAAATGAGGTAGCGGGTCATAAATCTCTCCTGTCCGATGCAGTTTTGCGCTCTATCGCCATAGTTTAACCGCTTGTGCTTGGCATTGACCACACTTAGGACGGTTGGCATGAGGATACTTTTTCTGGGTGACGTCATGGGCCGCGCGGGACGCACGGCCATCCAGCAGCATCTGCCGCGTCTGCGCGAAGACTGGCGGCTGGATTTCGTTGTGGTGAATGGTGAGAATGCCTCGAACGGGATGGGCCTGACCGGCGATCACGCCAAGCTGTTGCTGGATGCGGGCGCGGATTGTGTGACGCTGGGCGATCATGCCTTCGATCAGAAGGACATGCTGCAATTCATCGAGAAAGAGCCGCGCATCGTGCGCCCGGTGAACTTTGCCAAAGGCGCACCGGGTCGGGGGCATCGCCTGTTCAATGCGCCTGGCGGCCGCAAGGTGCTGGTGGTTCAGGTGCTTGGGCAGGTCTTCATGAAACGGCCCTTCGACGATCCGTTTTCGGCCATTGAACCGATCCTGAAATCCCACCCGCGCGGCGGGCAGGCGAACGCAATTATCGTCGATATGCACTGCGAGGCCACGTCCGAGAAGATGGCCATGGGCCATTATTGCGACAAGCGCGCCAGCCTTGTGGTGGGAACGCATACGCATGTGCCGACGGCGGACTCACAAATCCTGCCCGGTGGCACCGCCTATCTGACGGATGCGGGGATGTGCGGCGACTATGACTCGGTCATTGGCATGGACAAAATCGAGCCGATGCGCCGTTTCATCACCGGCATGCCCAAGGCCCGCTTTACCCCGGCGAATGGCGAGGCAACGCTAAGCGGTGTATTCGTCGAGACCAACGATCAGGACGGCAGCGCAAAAACCGTGCGAATGGTGCGCGTCGGTGGGCGGTTAGAGCAGGCGGGGCCGTAAAGGCTTGCTCTGCCCCGCGCAATGCGGGAAACTACCCATCAGGCGCTTGGGCCAGGGTTCGGACAGAATACCACGAATGCAATTCCTCTCACTGACAGATACGGGCAGCGCAATTCTGGCGCTTTTGATCGTTGCGGGCATGTTCGTCATGTTCCTGCGCGAGGTCTACCCGACCGAGGTTGTGGCCATTGGCGGCGTTGCCCTGATGCTGGTCACTGGGATCTTGCCCTATCAAAGCGCGCTGGCCGTCCTGTCGAACCCGGCCCCATGGACCATTGCCGCGATGTTCATCATCATGGGGGCGCTGGTGCGCACCGGAGCACTGGACGCCTTCACCTCGACCGCGCAGAAACAGGCTCAGGTGAACCCGCGCATTGCCATTGGGCTGCTGATGGCGTTTGTTGTGCTGGCCTCGGCGGTTGTGTCGAATACGCCGGTCGTTGTGGTGATGATCCCGGTTTTCGTCCAGATCGCGCGCACGCTGAACGTTCCGGCCTCAAAACTGCTGATCCCGCTGAGTTATGCGGCCATTCTGGGCGGTACGCTGACCCTGATCGGAACCTCGACCAATCTGCTGGTGGATGGCGTAGCCCGCGCGCAGGGCATGGCGGCGTTCACGATCTTCGAGGTTACGCCATTGGGCATCGCTCTGGTCATTTATGGCATGGTCTATCTGCGTTTTATCGCCCCGCGCCTGCTACCGGATCGCGACAGCATGGCAACCTTGCTCAGCGACCGGTCAAAGATGAAATTCTTTACCGAGGCCGTCATTCCCCCCGACAGCAACCTGATCGGGCGCGAGGTCACTGGGGTCCAGCTGTTCAAACGCCCCGGCGTACGTCTGATCGACGTGGTTCGGGGCGACGAGTCCCTGCGGCGCAACCTTAAAGGGATCGAGCTGCGCGTCGGTGACCGGGTGGTTCTGCGCACTGAAATGACCGAGCTTCTCAGCCTGCAAAGCAACAAAGAGCTGAAGCGCGTTGATCAGGTCTCGGCGGTTGAGACAAAAACTGTCGAGGTTCTGATCACCCCCGGATGCCGCATGGTCGGTCGCACGTTGGGCGCAATGCGTCTGCGTCGCCGGTATGGTGTCTATACTCTGGCCGTACATCGCCGGAATCAGAATATCGGGCGACAGCTGGATGATCTGGTGGTGCGTGTTGGTGACACGCTGCTGTTGGAAGGGGCCCCGGCGGATATTCAGCGTCTGGCGGCGGAAATGGATATGGTCGATGTCAGCCAACCTTCGGCCCGAGCGTTCCGCCGCAGCCATGCCCCGATTGCGATTGGCGCATTGATCGGGATCGTCGCTCTGGCCGCGCTGGGCGTGGCGCCTATTTTGTTGCTGTCGATCCTTGCGGTTGCGATTGTCCTTTTGACCCGCTGTATCGACGCGGATGAGGCGTTTTCCTTTGTCGAAGGCCGCCTGTTGGCGCTGATCTTTGCCATGCTGGCTATCGGGGCGGCGCTGGATGCCTCGGGCGCAGTATCGCTGATTGTGGAAGCCATCGCGCCGTCGCTGGGGCTGCTGCCGCCCTTCCTGATCATCTGGGCGGTTTACCTTCTGACCTCGGTCCTGACCGAGCTGGTGTCCAACAACGCGGTGGCGGTGGTTGTGACCCCCATTGCCATCGGTTTGGCGCAGGCGGTGGGCATTGATCCGCGCCCGCTGGTTGTTGCCGTTATGGTCGCCGCCTCGGCCTCGTTCGCGACACCTATCGGCTATCAGACCAACATGATGGTTTACGGCCCTGGCGGCTACCGGTTCACCGATTTCATGAAGGTTGGCATCCCGCTGAACCTGACGGTCGGCCTGCTGGCCTCGCTGCTGATCCCGCTGATCTGGCCGCTGTGATACCGGCGCTGTTTTGCCGAACGCAACGTCGCAACCTTGTAAATCCCGTTTCTGTCCCAATCTTTTCTTCAAATGTTTGAAGTAAAAGGACAGAATGATGCCTTTTCCAAAGATCGGTCAGGCCATTGTTGCCGGTGCAATCGTATTGACCCTGTTGGGCACCAACAGCATGGCGCAGAGTGACAGCGATCCGGCGCAAACACCGGATGCCGCGGTGTTGGAGAACACAAAATGGTCCGCCATCGGTATCGACGGGGCCGTGTTAAACGCCGAAAAAAGCCCCGAACTTGCCTTTGAAGCCGATGGTGCATTTGGCGGCAGCGGCGGGTGCAACCGGTTTACCGGACGGGCCCAGATGTCTGGGGATCGGATCGAATTCCCCGAGAATATCGCCGCGACCTTGATGGCCTGCCCGCCCGAGGCCGAGCAGACGGAACGCCAGTTCTTTGACGCGCTGCAACAGGTCGCGACCTATGCCGTTGCGGGCGACAGTCTGGTCATGCTGGATCAGAATGGCGAGCCGGTGTTGAAATTCATCCGCCTGCCCTAAGCGTTTACGCCACAGCCCGGGACCGGCCTGCGTTGCGGCCCGAGAAGATGCAGCCACCCAGGAACGAGCCCTCAAGCGCGTTATATCCGTGATAGCCACCGCCGCCGAACCCGGCGACCTCTCCGGCGGCGAACAGGCCGGGGACGACCTGACCATCTGCGCCGATCATCTGGCTGTCCAGATTGGTCTGCAATCCGCCCAAAGTCTTGCGGGTCAGGATATGCAGCTTGACCGCGATCAGCGGGCCATTGGACGGGTCGAGGAATTTGTGCGGCTTGGCTGTGCGGATCAGTTTGTCGCCGCGATAGTTGCGCGCCGCCAGAATCGCCGCAATCTGCGCGTCCTTGGTAAAGGGGTTGTCGACCTGGCTGTCCCGCGCCTCGATCTGGGCGCGCAGATGCGCCTCGTCGATCAGGCCGCCGCCCAGTTGGTTCATGCCGCTGACCAGTTCGGTTAGCGTGTTGGCAACAATGAAATCCTCGCCATGTTCCTTGAACGCTTCGACCGGGGTAGTGGCTTTTGACCCGGTCAGGACGCGCTGGAACAGCACCTCGCGCCAGCCACCTTCGGTCATGTCGGGGTTTTGTTCAGACCCCGACAGGGCGAATTCCTTCTTGATCACCTTCTGGGTCAACACAAACCAGCTATAGTCATACCCGGTTTTCAGGATTTCTTTCAGCGTGCCCAGCGTGTCAAACCCCGGCAGACATGGCGGTTTCATCCGGTTGCCGCGCGCGTCGAACCACATGGAACTGGGGCCGGGCAGGATGCGAATACCGTGCGAGGGCCAGATCGGGTTCCAGTTGCGCAGCCCTTCGGTGTAGTGCCACATCCGGTCGCCATTGATCACGTGCCCTCCGGCCTTTTCGCTGATCGCGATCATGCGGCCATCCACATGAAACGGAACACCCGCCACCATGTCCTTCGGGGGCTCGCCCAGCCTGTCACGGGGCCAGTTCTTGCGCACCATCTCGAAATTGCCGCCGATCCCGCCCGAGGTGACGATGACCGAGGGCGCATAGACCTCGAACTCACCCACCTCATCCCGGTTGGTTTTGGCACCGTGCGGAGCGGTATCATCCGCCAGCACCTCGCCCGAGACGCCCTTGGCGCTGCCGTTCTGCATGATGATATGGCTAACCTGATGGCGGAATTTCAACTCGATCCGTCCGGCGCTGACATGGTCACGCACGCGGCGGATGAAGTGTTTCAGAACGCCCGGACCGGTGCCCCACGTGATGTGAAACCGGGGAACCGAGTTGCCGTGACCGTCCGCATAAGACCCGCCTCGCTCGGCCCATCCCACGATTGGAAACCAGCGCAGACCCATCTCGTGCAGCCATGGGCGCATTTCTCCGGCGGCGAATTCCACATAAGCCTCGGCCCATTTGCGCGGCCACGCGTCCTCGTCCCGGTCGAACTGCGCGCTGCCCATCCAGTCGCGCAAGGCCAGGTCGTGGCTGTCCTTGATCCCCATCCGACGTTGTTCGGGGGTATCGACCATGAACAGCCCACCAAGGCTCCAGAATGCCTGACCGCCCAGAAAACGCTCAGGCTCCTGATCCAGCAGGATTACCTTTTTACCCCGATCACCCAGTTCCGCTGCCGCAACCAATCCCGCCAGTCCGCCACCGACGACAACCGCATCTGCCGTGTTATTGGTCATGAACAGTCCTTTCAGCGTTGGCGAAACCAGACAAGGAAGGGGAACACGACCGCATACATCGTAATCCCATAGACAGCAGATGGCAGGGCCAGGGGGCTGAACCCGCTATCCGTGCCGGTGATCAGGGCCGCCAGCGTGATCCCCAGCGTCGAGTTCTGGATACCTGTTTCGACCGAGACAGTTTTACTCTCGGGCCATGACAGATTTGCGGCACGCGCGATCCCCAGCCCGATTAGCAAAAGCGCAACGTTCAGGGAAATCAAGCCCGCACCCATGATCCCGAGGTTATCGACAAAAAGCTGCCAGTTTCCGGCCAGCGCGGCGACGACGATCAGAACGAACAATACGGTTGCCAGCTTGGACAAACCGTTTTCGATCCGGTTTGCAAACCCAGTTGCAAACCTGCGAAGTCCCACGCCGATGGCCACGGGAAGTGTTGTGATCAGGAACATGGCAATGGCCAGACCGCTGATCGAAACCTCGGGCGCGTTTTCGCCCATGAAATGCGTGATGGACCATGCTGCAAGAACGGGTACCGTCAGGATCGACAGGATGCTGATCACCGCCGTCAGGCTGACCGACAGGGCCACGTCCCCCTTGGCCAGTTTGGTCAGGATGTTGCTGGTCACACCGCCGGGACAAAAGCTGAGCAGCATGAAACCGACCGCGATTTCAGGTGGCAGGCCGAACAGCTTGACGGTCGTGAACGCCGCGATGGGCAGAAGGACGACCTGACATGCCGCACCGATTGCAAAAGGGTATTTGCGGCTCAGCACACGCCGGAAATCCGCGATTTCAAGCCCGACGCCCAGCGACAGCATGATAATGGCCAGCGAGATCGGCAGGCCGACATTAATGAGTAGATCCAAGAACAACTCCTCCCCAAGTCGTTTCGGATCAGCCTATGCTAGCCTGAAAGCCGCAGGCAATACCGCCGTTAGGTCACTTGTAGCGGTCGACGAAGCGTCTCAGGATTTCTCCGGGTTGGGTGACGTCTGCGGCGTTGCAGATATCGATCAGACGTTGCGCGTCTTCGGGCGGGAAATAGCCGTGGTGCTTGTAGATATTGATGCGCTGCTCGAAATCCTTTGCGTCCGCCTCGGGGTGAAACTGCGTGGCATAGACGTTCTGGCCCCAGCGGATCATCTGAAACGGGCAGGGGTCAGACGCAACAAGGTGTACGCAGCCGTCAGGCAGGGCTTGCACGGCTTCCTTGTGGCCGACAAAGGCGTCGAATTCCGGGGTCAGCCCGGCTGTCAAAGGGTCTGATGCGCCGTCGTCGGTCAGTCGGCAGGATGATGGACCAACCGGCTCGCCGAACCGGGCTTTGCTGACATCTCCGCCCAGATGCGCGGCCAGAACACCCAGCCCATAGCAGCAGCCCATGAAGGGATGATCTTGCGCCGTGATCTGAGGCATCAGCCCCATTACCGCGCCTTCGATCTTTGCGTCCAACGCGGATTTTGTCTCGGGCTCGTCACTGACGCAGCCCGGGCCGCCGCCGACGATGATGCCCGCATAGTCGGTGACATCCAGCCCCGCGGGCAGATCTTCGCAATCCAGCCGAATGCGGTGGGTCTGCTCGGGCGACAGACCGGTCTTGTCCAGGATCGAGGCATATTCCGCGTCCGAGGCATCGGTTTCGGGACGCAGCTGGAGGATCAGAAAACGTTTCATGGGCTGGCTTTACCTGTCAAAGCGGCCAGAACACAAGGATAGCGGGGATCGATACGGTGATGATCAGGATCTCAAGCGGCAATCCCATGCGCCAATAGTCGCCAAACCGATACCCTCCGGGACCCAGAACCAGCGTATTGTTCTTGTGCCCAATCGGCGTCAGAAACGCGGCCGAGGCTGCCACGGCCACCGTCATCAGGAACGGATCCGGCGAAACGTCAAGCGTGCGGGCCATCTGGATGCCGACCGGGGCGGCGACAATGGCGGTGGCCGTGTTGTTCAGAACGTCCGACAGTGTCATCGTCACAACCATCAGCACGGTCAGAATGGCCCAAGCGGGCAATCCGCCAGTCAGTTGGATCAGGGCGTTGGCGATCAACTCGGTGCCGCCCGAGGTCTCCAAAGCGCTGCCCAGCGGGATCATCGAACCCAACAGAACGACAACCGGCCATTCGATATGATTGTAGATGTCGCTGATGGGCATGATCTTGGTCAGGACATAGGCAATGACCACCAATCCCAAAGCGATAGGCAGATAGATCAGGCCGACACTGGCGGCCAGAACGGCAGCTGCGAACAGACCAATGGCGAGCCACGCCTTTTCGTTCGCCGTCACGTTCAGGCCCCGTTGTGCCAGAGGCAGACAGCCTAGCCATTCGGTGACGTCGGCTCCGCGGTCGCGGGGGCAGAGCAACAGAAGGATGTCACCGGCCTCGACTTCCGTCTTGCGGACCTGTTCGGTGATCCGGCGGCCCTGACGGGAAATACCCATCAGAACCGTACTCTGCCGCCAGGCCAGCCCCAACCCTTGCGCGGTACGGCCCGTGATCTGGGCGCTTTCGGTGGCGACGACCTCGATAACCTCAAGCCCTTCGCCTTCGGCGGTCAGCACTTCTTGCCGCCGGGTATCCGAGAAATCGAGGTTCAGGGCGGCGCGGAACTCGTCCAGCGCCTCGGGGCGGGCTTCCAGAACCAGCGCGTCGCCTTCGGCCAGAGTCGCATGGGCAGAGCGGCCATAGCGCCGCTTGCCGTCCCGGATCAGGCCGATAATGGCCACGTCGGATTTTTCGGCGGCCTCGTACAGCTCGCTGACACGCTTGCCGATATGGGACGATTCAGGCGGCAGGGTCAGTTCGGCGATGTATTCGGCAAGGGTCTCGGACGCCTCTTCCTGCTTGCCCCGGTTGGGGATCAGTCGCCAGCCGATCAGAGATACAAAGGCCAGCCCGGCAATGGCGGCAATGCCACCGACCGGGGCGAAATCGAACATCCTGAAGGGCTCACCCAGCGTCTCGGCCCGGATCGAGGCGATGATGATATTGGGCGGCGTGCCGATCAGGGTTGCCATCCCGCCCAGAATGGTCGCGAAACTCAGCGGCATCAGCGACAGGCCCACGGATCGCCCGGCCTTGCGTGCGGTCTGAATGTCCACCGGCATCAAAAGGGCCAGCGCGGCGACGTTGTTCATGAAGGCCGACAGGACCGCTCCGATCCCGCCCATCAGCGCGATATGCGCCCCCAGACCGCGCGAGGCATCGACCAGAGTACGGGTTATCAGAAACACGGCCCCAGACCGGACCAACCCGGCCGAGACGACCAGCACAAGTGCGACGATGATCGTGGCCGGGTGCCCGAACCCCGCAAAAGCGTTGTCGACCGGCACCACGCCCAGCACGACGCCCACCATCAAAGCGGCAAAGGCCACAAGGTCATAGCGAAAACGCCCCCATAGCAGCAGCCCAAAAACAGTGATGAAAAGTGCAAAAAGAATGATTTGATCTGTCGTCATGGGCTCACCATACCCGCAAGGGGGCGTCTCGCAAGCCGGTCTCTTGATCCTGCCCCCCGCAAACGTCTATATGAGCGCCGAATACGCAAACACGATGACGAGGACGCATTATGGCAGGCCACTCCAAATGGGCCAATATCCAGCACCGCAAGGGACGTCAGGACGCCGCGCGGTCCAAACTGTTTTCCAAACTGTCGAAAGAGATCACCGTGGCCGCCAAGATGGGCGACCCCGATCCCGACAAGAACCCGCGCCTGCGTCTGGCGGTGAAAGAGGCCAAGTCGAACTCGGTCCCCAAGGACGTGATCGACCGCGCGATCAAGAAATCGGTCGCGGGTGAAGGCGACGATTATGAAGAAATCCGGTACGAGGGCTACGGCCCCAATGGCGTTGCTGTGATCGTCGAGACGATGACGGATAACCGCAATCGGACGGCCTCGACCGTGCGCTCGACGTTTTCGAAGAATGGCGGCAATCTGGGTGAGACCGGCTCGGTCGGGTTCATGTTCGACCGCAAGGGTGAGGTTGTCTATCAGGCGGACGCAGGCGACGCGGATACCATTTTCGAAGCCGCGATCGAGGCCGGCGCCGAAGATGTCGAAAGCTCGGAAGACGGTCACATCATCTGGTGCGCGGATACCGATTTGAACGATGTCTCCAACGCGCTGGAAGAGGCGCTGGGTGAATCCGAATCCACCAAGCTGGTCTGGAAACCCACGACCACAACCGAACTTGGTCTGGAAGACATGCAAAAGCTGATGAAACTGGTCGATGCGCTGGAAGACGATGATGACGTGCAGCGCGTCACAACCAATTTCGAAGCGACTGATGAGGTCATGGCGCAGCTCTGACCCTTTCAACCCGATCGGTGTTGGGCCCGGCCAGTTTGGCCGGGCTTTTTTGTTTCGGGCATTTCACGGGATGCTTGGTCAAGGCCCGGGAACGCAATAGTCTGGGGGCCTGACAAAGCAACCGGGACGGGCCCGCAGGCTGGCTGCGTGGCTTGGGATTTTGACAAGCATGGCAAAAGACCCATCAGATCTGGCAAGGCGAAACGTTCCGGTTTTGGCGGGGCAGAGCATTCTGTCTCAGGTCGCCTGGACGTTGGGAAGCCCATCCGTTGTTCTGCCGTTTCTGGCGGTGTCTTTTGAATTGCCGATGTTCGTCGCCGGGGCTTTGGTCTCGGTTCGGATGGTCGGCAGCATGATCGCCGATTTTTTCCTGGCCCGAACCATTGCCGCCCAGACGCAGAAAAAGCGCGGGATCGCGATGACCGAGGTTGCAATTGGCGCCTGCCTGTTGATCGCCATAGCTGTGGCGGCGACGGGATTGGTGCCCCTGATCGCGGTTGCATTCATTTCGATCTTTTTCCTGATCGGTCTGTTCGATGAGATCCAAAACCTGATGTATACGGATCTGATCGGGGATCATGTTCAGTCCAAATCCCGAATGCTGATGCATTACCTGCAACTGGGTGCAGGCGGTTTGGGCGCAATTGGGCTGGCATTGCTGGTCCACGAAATCACCAAGGACAACCCGCCCTTTTCCCGCCATTCTGCCGTTATTGCCGTTTCGGTCACGTTCTTCCTGCTGTCCGGCCTGTCGATCCTTGCCATGGCCGAGATTGGTCAGGCTATACAGGGCAAAGGCACTGAAAAATCGACACCGAAACTGTCGCTGAGGGCCAATATCCAATCCGTTCTCAGCATGTTTCAACATCAGTGGTTCCGGCGCTATCTGGTCATGCGGATGCCGCTGGTTGTTGTCTCGCTATCTGTGCCCTTCTTCGCGTTGATCGCGGCCGAGGCGCATCACAGTTCGGCCAAAGGGCTGACGGCGATGATTGTGTCGTCGGCGTCGGGATATCTGGTCTCGGCCCCGCTTTGGCAGATCGTGAACATGAAATCTCATCGCGCGGTGATGGTGGCCGGAACGCTGATGGTGGCGGCGACGGGGATCATCCTGCTGGGGTTTCACTATCTTGGTATCGATCACGAGGTTCACCTGCACGCGATTGCGTTGTTCATCGTCACGGTCGCGGTGACCGGGATCAGCAGCGCCCGCAAGCTGTACTTTCTGGATGTCGCGCCGAAAGAGCAGCGCGTTCAGGGGTCAGCCGCGATCAAAAGCATCGTGCGCCTGACCGCCGTTGCCGTATCCGCCGCCCTTGCAGGCGTTGCGCATCTGCATGAGGTGTCGCTGGCGGTCGCCTTCATCGTGTTGTGCAGTTTGATCGCCGCGGTGGCCTGTTACCGTGTGGTTTTGCCGAAAGAGGCACAGGTTGCGCCAGGCAGCGCAACCGGCACCTGATCCAAGATCGAGTTGCTTAGAAGAAGGAGGAAATCTCCTCCAGCGGCTTTTTCAACTTGGCCACAGCCGGAACCGTCGCACTGTTCGACGGGTGCCCGACCGCGATGATCATCGTGGGCTTTTCCGAGGCCGGACGCCCCAAAGCGTCGTTGAGGAATTTCATGGGATTGGGTGTGTGCGTCAGGGTGGACAACCCCGCGTGGTGCAAGGCGGCCAGCAGAAAGCCGGTGGCGATGTTGACGCTTTCGGGAACGTAGTAGTTCTTGTAGCGTGTCCCGTCCTCGAACTCGCCCCAGCGCTGGGCGAACACCACGATCAGCCAGGGGGCGATGGTCAGGTGCTCCTTGACGGCGTTGGTGCCGATGGGTTCCAGCGCCTTGATCCACTCATCGCTTGCACCGCCATCGTAGAACCGGCGCTCTTCTTCTTCCGCCTCTTCCCGGATGCGCTGTTTCAGGGCGGGGTCGGAAATGGCCGCAAAATGCCAGGGTTGATGGTTTGCACCAGAGGGCGCGGAACCCGCTGTACGCAGGCAGGTCTCGATCACTTCTTTTTCAACCGGTCGATCTGTGAAGTCGCGGACCGAGTGGCGCTGCCGCATCTTGTCATAGAAGGCCTGCGCCGCCTCCTGCATCTGTGCGTCGGTGAAATCGCAGCGGTCGGGCAGGGGAATGGGATCATAGCTGAGAGCGTCGCGTGAAAACATAAAGTTACTCCGAAGGTTTCCCTTTTATCCGGTGGTCAGCGGCAGGGATCAAGGCTTTGGCAGCAGCGTGTTTGACTGCCCGGGTCAACGGGGCCAGCGCCGGGGCCAGAACGCGCCTGACCTGCCAGGTCAGCGCAATGTCCAGCGGCGCGTCCGGGACAATCGGCTGCAAGCGCCCATCTGATATGGGGCCGTGCACAAGGGGTTCGGGGTTCATGCCCCAGCCGATCCCCGCAATCGCCGCATCGACGAACCCATGGGATGACGGCAAAAAATGTGACGGAGGAGAAATGCGGCGACTGGTCCGCCCGGCAATCCACGCCTTTTGCAGCCCGTCCTTGCGATTGAACACAAGTTTGGGCGCTGCGCTAAGGGATTCGGCATCGACACCGTCGCGAAACCAGCGTCGGATGAAGTCCGGGCTGGCAGTTGGCAGGTATCGCATGGCCCCAAGCTCGACCGCGTCGCAGCCCGTGACCGGCTGGCCGCCCACGGTGATCGCCGCGCTGACCTCGCCCCGGCGCAGCCACTCGGCAGAATGGTCCTGATCGTCGATGACCAGATCGAACAGCAGGCCCGTTGCGCTGGCCATGGCATCCACGAACCACGTGGCCAGAACATCAGCTGGAATCGCCACCCGCACCCGTGCCGGATCGGTGCCTTGATCCAGCGTGAGCTCGCGGGCCAGCTGCGCCTCTAGCAGCCCGATATCCTCGGCATATTGTGCGATGCGCAGGCCAGCCGGTGTGCCGGTGCAGGGTGTCCCCCGGTTGATCAGCGCCGCGCCGATGCGATCCTCCAGCGCCTTGATCCGTTGCGAGATCGCCGAAGGCGTCACCGCCAGCGCGTTTGCGGCCGCGTCAAAGCTGCCATGGCGCAGAATGGCGGACAAAGCCGACAGATGGTTGGGATCAAGTAGCATTAGCCAGATTTAATTCACTTCAGCATCTTTAATTTGATAGAGCGCGCCGCGATCGCTAGTCAACGCCTCGCAACAGCAGGAGGCCCCATGTCGACAACCCTCATCGCCGGATTTGTGCTCAGCTTCAGCCTGATTCTTGCCATCGGGGCGCAAAACGCCTTCATCCTGCGGCAGGGTGTGCGGCGCGAGCATGTGTTTGTCCTGTGCCTGACCTGCGCGGTCTCTGACGCGATCCTGATTGCAGCGGGTGTGGCGGGGTTTGGTTCGTTGGCAAAGGCAATGCCCTGGTTCGAACCCGTCATGCGGTACGGCGGGGCCGCTTTTCTGACCTGGTACGGGCTGCGCAGCTTTCTGTCGGCCTGGCGAGGTGGCGCGGCATTGGAGGCGGCCAATGGCCAACGCACAAGCCTGCGCAGCGCGTTGCTGACAGTGTTGGCCTTCACCTGGCTGAATCCGCATGTTTATCTGGATACGGTTGTCCTGATCGGTTCGATCTCGGCGCAATATGACGACCGGCTGAGCTTTGCGGTCGGGGCCATTCTGTCCAGCTTTGTATTTTTCTTTTCCCTTGGCTACGGGGCCCGAATTCTGTCCCCGCTTTTTGCACGTCCCCGGGCCTGGCAGGTGCTGGATGTCCTTATCGGTCTGGTCATGCTGAGTATCGCTTTGAAACTTGTTATCATGTGAAGGGTTGTTCCCGACCGGGTTTCGGTGTTCAACCAAAGCCATGAACACCCTTGCCGTTTCATCCCGCCCGATCGCAGGCATGTTCTGGATGTTTTCCGCCGGGCTGTGCTTTGTTGTCATGACCGCGCTGGTGAAATCGCTCGGCTCGACGATGGACCCCATTCAGGCGGCGTTCCTGCGCTATGCTCTGGGGCTTGTGTTTCTGCTGCCCGCGCTGCGATCCATTCTGGCCACCCATCTCAGCAAACGCGATCTGACGCTGTTCGGGCTACGCGGCGTGATCCATGCGGGCGCAGTGACGCTGTGGTTCTATGCGATGACCCAGATCCCATTGGCAGAAGTTACCGCAATGAACTACATGACGCCGGTTTACGTCACTCTTGGGGCTGCGCTGTTTTTGGGCGAAAAACTCGCCTTTCGCCGGACCGCTGCCATTCTGGTCGCGGTGGTGGGCGTGCTTATCATCCTGCGCCCCGGATTCCGAGAGGTCTCGACCGGGCACATAGCGATGATCGGTACCGCTCTGACGCTGGGCGGGTCTTACCTGTTGGCCAAGCTGCTGGTGCGCGACATCCCGCCCTCGGTCGTGGTGGCGCATTTGTCGATCTGGACGACGCTGGCTTTGATCCCTTTCGCCATTGCGGTCTGGAGCGCGCCCAGCCTGCGCGACATCGGTGTTCTGTTCCTGATCGCCACTTTCGCCACTGCCGGGCATTATTTCATGACGCTTGCCTTGCAGGCGGCCCCGGTTGCGGTGACGCAGCCGGTAACGTTCCTGCAACTGATCTGGGCGACCTTGCTGGGCGCCGCTGTGTTTCACGAAGGCGTTGACGTGTGGGTGGTGGCTGGTGGTACGTTGATCCTTGCGGCGGTCAGTTTCATTTCCTGGCGCGAATTTGTGCTGAACCGCCGCGACGTGACCCCACCCAGCATCGCGACCAAGCTGTAACCCGGCGCGGCTTCGTTATTGATTGACGAGTCAATAAAAACGCCCTAGCTTTGGCGTGTAGCGCCAGTTCAGGGGGTAGGGATGCCGAAAGTCGGAATGGAACCAATCCGTCGCGATGCGATTGTCCGTGCCACGATCGCCGAGCTTGGCGTGAAGAAATCCCTGGACGTCACGGTCAGCCAGATCGCCAAGCGGGCGGGCATGTCCAGCGCGTTGGCCCATCACTATTTCGGTGGCAAGGACCAGATCTTTCTGGCGGCCATGCGACAGATTCTGTCGGATTTCGGGGCCGAGGCACGGGCCGAGCTCAAAGCTGCCGCCCCGACCGAGCGCGCGCAGGCCATTATCCGCGCCTGTTTTGCCCCTTCGTGTTTCTCGCCGGATGTGATCGCCGCCTGGATGACATTCTATGTTCTCGCGCAGACCAATGATGATGCGCTGCGGTTGTGGAAGATCTATCAGGCGCGGATCCGGTCGAACCTGATCGTCGGGCTGCGGCCCTTGCTCGACGATCCGGTGGCTGCTGCGGAAGACATGACCGCGCTGATCGACGGGCTATATATCCGCGCGGCGCTCAGCGCGCCCGAAGACCCGCAACTGGCCGTGAACCATGCGATGCGTGTCCTCAACACTCTGCTCGAGGCTGAAAAATGACAAACCCGAACATTCTGATCCTGATGGTGGATCAGCTGAACGGAACCCTCTTCCCCGATGGTCCCGCGGAATGGCTTCATGCACCGAACCTTAAAAAGCTGGCCGAACGTTCGACCCGGTTTGCCAATGCGTATACGGCGTCCCCGCTTTGCGCGCCGGGGCGAGCGAGCTTCATGTCCGGTCAGTTGCCCTCGCGCACGGGGGTATATGACAACGCCGCTGAGTTTCGTAGCGATATCCCCACCTATGCGCACCACCTGCGCCGGGCGGGCTATTACACCTGCCTGTCGGGCAAGATGCATTTCGTCGGCCCCGACCAGTTGCACGGGTTCGAGGATCGCCTGACCACCGACATCTACCCCGCCGATTTCGGCTGGACCCCTGATTATCGCAAACCGGGCGAACGCATCGACTGGTGGTACCACAACATGGGCTCGGTCACAGGCGCGGGCGTGGCCGAAATCTCGAACCAGATGGAATATGATGATGAGGTCGCCTACAACGCCAAGGCCAAGCTTTACGATCTGGCCCGGGGCAAGGATGAGCGCCCGTGGTGCGTGACCGTCAGCTTTACCCATCCGCACGATCCGTATGTGGCGCGCCGGAAATACTGGGATCTCTATGAGGATTGCGAGCACCTGCTGCCCGAGGTCGCAGACCTTGGCTATGACAATCAGGATCCGCATTCGCAGCGCATTTTCGATGCCAATGACTGGCGCAGCTTTGACATTACCGAAGAGAACATCCGCAAGTCCCGCCGGGCCTATTTCGCCAACATCTCGTATCTTGACGACAAGATCGGCGAAATCCTTGAGGTACTGGAAAGCACCCGGCAAGAGGCGATCATCATGTTTGTCTCGGATCACGGTGATATGCTGGGCGAGCGTGGTCTTTGGTTCAAAATGACCTTCTACGAAGGTTCGGCACGTGTACCGCTTATGATTTCCGCGCCGGACCTGCCTGCCGGACGGATCGATACGCCGGTTTCGACCATCGACGTCACGCCGACCTTAGGCGCATTAGCAGGCGTGGATATGGCCGAGATCGCGCCTTGGACCGATGGCGAAAACCTTGTGCCGCTGGCGCAGGGCGAGGAACGCACCACACCGGTGGCAATGGAATACGCGGCCGAGGCGTCTTATGCGCCGCTGGTGTCGCTGCGCTATGGCAAATGGAAATACAACCGCTGCGCGCTGGACCCGGACCAACTGTTTGATCTGGAAAACGACCCGCAGGAATTGACCAATCTGGCGGGCAATCCGGAACACGCAGGCACGTTGCAAACCCTGCGCGCCAAATCCGAGGCACGCTGGGATCTCGACCGGTTCGATGCTGATGTCCGCGCCAGTCAGGCCCGCCGCTGGGTGGTTTATGAGGCGTTGCGGCAGGGCGGTTATTACCCCTGGGATTACCAGCCGCTGCAAAAGGCCTCGGAACGCTACATGCGCAACCACATGGATCTGAACATCGTCGAGGAAAGCCAGCGCTTCCCGCGCGGCGAATAACCTCTTCATCTTTTTGAAAATACTCCCGCCGGAGGCGAATTGATTATGCGACGGATAATCTGGGCTGGGGGGCAAAGGAGACCCGAAAATGGAAGCTGATTTCGTCATTGTGGGTGCCGGTTCCGCCGGTTGCGCGATGGCCTATCGCCTGAGCGAGGCCGGGGCCTCGGTTCTGGTGATCGAGCATGGTGGCACGGATGCCGGACCGTTCATCCAGATGCCCGCCGCGCTGAGCTACCCGATGAATATGTCGCGTTATGACTGGGGCTTTAGCTCGGAACCCGAGCCACATCTGAACAACCGCCGTCTGGCTTGCCCGCGTGGCAAGGTGATTGGCGGGTCGTCCTCGATCAACGGCATGGTCTATGTGCGCGGCCATGCGCGCGACTTTGACACCTGGGCGGAAATGGGGGCCGATGGTTGGTCCTATGCCGATGTGCTGCCCTATTACAAACGGATGGAGACCTGGCACGATGGCGGCCATGGGGGCGATCCCGAATGGCGCGGTACGGATGGTCCGCTGCATGTCTCGCGCGGCCCTCGCGAAAATCCGCTGTTCCAGGCTTTCGTCGATGCAGGTCGGCAAGCGGGATACCAAGTCACGGGCGATTATAATGGCGAACAGCAGGAAGGCTTTGGCCCGATGGAGCAGACCGTCTGGAAAGGGCGGCGCTGGTCGGCGGCGAATGCTTATCTGCGGCCTGCGCTCAAACGGGACAATTGCGAAATCATCCGCGGTCTGGCGGCGCGTGTGGTGATGGAAAACGGACGCGCCACCGGTGTCGAGCTGGTGCGTGGGGGAAAGACCGAAATTATCCGCGCCCGGCGCGAAGTGGTTCTGGCCGCATCGTCGATCAACTCTCCCAAACTGCTGATGCTGTCGGGGATCGGCCCTGCGGCCCATCTGGCCGAGCATGGGATCGATGTGGTCGCAGATCGCCCCGGCGTGGGTGCGAACCTTCAGGATCATCTGGAGCTTTATATCCAGCAGGCCTCGCTGCAGCCGATCACGCTGTACAAGCATTGGAATCTGATCAGCAAAGGGCTGATCGGGGCGCAATGGCTGTTCACCAAAACCGGGCTTGGTGCCTCGAACCAGTTCGAAAGCGCGGCCTTTGTCCGGTCGAAACCGGGTGTGGAGTATCCCGATATTCAGTACCACTTCCTGCCTATGGCTGTTCGGTACGACGGGCAGGCAGCGGCCGAGGGGCATGGGTTCCAGGCGCATGTCGGTCCGATGCGCTCACCCTCGCGCGGGGCAGTTACCTTGCGGTCGAGCAGGCCCGAGGATGCGCCTGTTATCCGGTTCAATTACATGAGCCACGAAGAGGATTGGGAGGATTTCCGAACCTGCATCCGCTTGACCCGCGAAATCTTTGGTCAGGATGCCTTTAAGCCCTATGCGGGGAAAGAAATTCAGCCGGGCGCAGATGTTCAAAGTGATGAGGAATTGAACGGCTTCATCGCGGAACATGCCGAAAGCGCCTATCACCCCTGCGGCACCTGTCGGATGGGGCGGGCGGACGACAAGATGTCCGTTGTCGATCCCGAAGGTCGTGTCATCGGTGTGGACGGTTTGCGCGTCGCCGACAGCTCGGTTTTCCCGCAGATCACAAACGGCAACCTGAATGCGCCGTCGATCATGGTTGGCGAGAAAGTCTCGGACCACCTGCTGGGTAAAGACGCGTTGCCAAAGGCCAATGATCGCCCGTGGATTCACCCGAAATGGGCCATTGCGCAACGGTGATTTGATCCGCGTCAAAGCGGGGTGAGGCAGCGACCTGTAGATGTGACTTGCAATGACATAATTCAGGAGCGAACAGGAATGTCCCACACCCCGCATGAACTGGCCGAAGAGTTTCCGGACAAGGTCGAATTGATGAGCCAGCTCAAGCAATCGGACGCGCATTTCGCCCGGTTGGCCGAGGAATATCACGAGATCAATCGCGTCGTGCATCGGGCCGAAACCAATATCGAGCCGATGGAAGATCTGGCTGAGGGTGAGATGCGCAAGAAACGCGCAGCCCTGAAAGACGAGATCTGGGCGATTCTGTCAAAAGCCTGAGCCATGTGGCGGGGGCTCTGCCCCCGTCGCGGCAGGCCGCGACTCCCCCGGGATATTTTCAGCCAGGTGAAGTTCAGGTGACCTGATAGGGCAGGGTGCCGCGGGTATGGGTGTCGATGGTGAGGCGACGTTCCAACGGCGGAACCGAGCGCTGGTGGCAGGTTTGCCGCTCGCAGATGCGGCAGGAAATGCCGATGGGCTCGTAGGCGCTGGCGTTGTTGATGTCGAGGTTGTCGGCATAGACCAGGGCTTGGGCGTGGCGCACCTCGCACCCCAATGCAATGGCATAGCGGCGGACGGGCGCGCCATAAGATCCGCCCGATTTCGAAACATCTGTGGCCAACGAGATATAGCGGACGCCATCCGGCGTTTCCGCAAGTTGCAACAGGAAGTGACCGGGTGTCTCAAACGCGCGGTGAACGTTCCACAGGGGGCAGGCACCGCCGAAACGCGCAAATTGCAGCCGCGTGGCCGAGTGGCGTTTGGTGATTGTTCCGGCCTGATCGACGCGTACGAAGAAGAACGGGATACCCTTTGCGCCGGGTCTTTGAAGTGTGGACAGGCGGTGGGCGATTTGTTCGATTGATGCGCCGAACCGGGTGCTGAGCAATTCCAGATCGTGCCGGTAATCCTGTGCGGCGGCCAGAAATTTGGCATAGGGCATCAGGGATGCGCCTGCAAAGTAATTGGCCAGCCCGATTTTGGCGATCGAGCGCGCCTCTTCGCTTTGGAATTTGGCGAAATCCAGTGTGGCTTCGAGGAGTTTGTCCTGGCTGATCAGGGCCACTTGCAGCAGCAGTTGAAAAACCTGCGTCTGTGGTGCGGTCCGTGAGGACAGGCGCAGCGTTTTGCTTTCGGCATCATAGACGCGCAGGTCCTCGATATCGGAAAAGACGACCTGAATCCCGCGCTCGGACAGGCTGCTGAGGGCGGCTTCTCGTATGCCGCCCGGCTCTTCAGCGCGGTTGGCGAACAGTTCGGCGGCGCGGTCGACGGCGTCGATATAGTTGTCGCAATAATGGAAGAAATCCCGCACCTCTTCCCAGGGGCTGGCCTGGGTGCTGGCATCCTCGCGCCCCAGCGCTTCGTCCAGCGATGCCAGACGTTCGTGGGTCTGGCGGTAAGTGCGGTGCAGTTCGATAAAGGCGCGGGCAAGGGCCGGAGCATTCGAGGCCGTCAGGCGAAGATCGGCCAGCGGCGGGACCGCGTCGGCAAAGACCGGATCGGCCAGCGCCTCGCGCATGTCCGACACGAGGCGTTCGCTGTCACCGGTGCTGAGCTCGGTGACGTCCATGCCGAATTCCTGCGCAAGCGCCAGAACCACCGTGGTCGAGATCGGGCGGTTGTTGTTCTCCATCTGATTGAGGTAGGGCAGCGAGACGCCGAGTTTTGCGGCGAATTCCCGTTGTGTCAGGGACAGTCGTGTGCGCATCTCGCGCAGTTTTGCACCGGCGTAGAGTTTCTGGGTGGCCATGGAGTGCCTTTGCAACTTTACTTCTGTTGCAGGCTAACTTTGCAAACCCACAATGGCAAGCGATGTTAAAGGCCCAATTGCCGCTCGCGCCAGATCACGGTGCAAATCGCGCAGATGGCCAGGATAGCGGTGGTCAGCATCAGCCAAAGCAGCGGCATGGCGCCCGATTCCACGGTCAGCAATGCGCCGGCCAGCGCGCTCAGGCCGGCCCCGCCGCCCAGCATGATCGCCCCGCTGAGGCCCGAGGCCGTGGCCGCCAGATGCGGGCGTACGGACAGGGCGCCGGATGTGGCGTTTGGGATGGTCATGCCGTTGCCGATGCCCACAAAAGTCATGAAGCTGAAAAAGCTAAGTGCCGTCCCCATTCCGGTCAGGAAAATGACTGCAGAAATGGCGACGCCGGTTGCGTTAAGAATGCTGCCCCACAGAACCATACGGTTGACGCCAAAGCGGACAGAAAACCGACCGCTGAGGAAATTGCCGAGGAAGTACCCGACGGCAGGCGCGCCAAAGTAAATGCCGACCTCGGCCGCGCTCAGGCCAAAAACCTCGGTTCCGATGAAGGGTGCGCCACCGAGATAGGCAAAGAATGCGCCTGACGAAAACGCTGAAGACAGCGAATAGCCCCAGAAGCGGGGGGATTTCAGAAGCTCGGGGTATTCGCGGAATTGCTGGATCAGGGTTTTGCCGCTTTTGGCCGAGGTCTCGCCGAAGTCCACATATGTCAAAAGAAGCGTCAGTGCGCCCAAGGCAAATGGCAGCCAGAAATTGGCCTTCCAGCCGAAGGTCTCTTCGAGCAATCCGCCAATGGCGGGACCGATCATCGGAACCACCGCCATGCCCATTGTGACATAGCCGATCATTGATGCGGCTTGGTCCTGATCGTATAGATCCCGCACGGCTGCCCGGCTGAGGACCATGCCGACAACAACCACCGCCTGACACATGCGGAAGGCCAGAAATATCTCGGCAGTTGGGGCGAAAATACAACCCAGCGTGGCCAGCAGGAACAGCGACAGCCCCCACAGAAGAACCGGTCTGCGCCCCGCTTTGTCAGCCAAAGGGCCGAGGAGGATTTGCAGGACAGCGTTCACCAGCAGGTACAGCGCGATGGACAGTTGCATGACCTTGTAATCGGTCTCGAAATGCAGTGCCATGTTCGGCAGGCTGGGCAGAAACAGGTTCATGCTGAGCGCGGCGAGGCCAGACAGCAAGACAAGTGTGCCGATCTTTGGGGGTGTGCGGCGGGCCGGTGACGTTCTGAACTGCATAGTTCACATGTATAGCTGCGGTTCCGAGGAATGCCAGACGGGTGCTGCTGCCACGTCAGCAATTTGCACTTTTACAGTTTTCCAAAATGCAGTTGCCAAAACTTTGCAAATTTGCCGAAAAGGGCTTTGGTCGGATCACAACTGCATATACTGTCCGTCCAAATTTAATAGGGGATACGCGCCATGAAAGACATCCTTTCCGAGCTTGAAGACCGTCGCGAAGCCGCCCGTTTGGGTGGTGGGCAAAAGCGAATTGATGCACAGCACGGGCGTGGCAAACTGACCGCGCGCGAGCGGATCGAACTGTTGCTGGATGAAGGCAGCTTTGAAGAGTTCGACATGTTTGTCAGCCATCGCTGCACAGATTTTGGGATGGATAAACAAAAGCCTGCCGGTGACGGTGTGGTGACCGGCTGGGGCACGATCAATGGCCGTATGGTCTATGTGTTCAGCCAGGATTTCACCGTGTTCGGCGGCTCTCTGTCAGAAACGCACGCTCAGAAGATCTGCAAGATCATGGATATGGCGGTGCAGAACGGCGCGCCGATCATCGGCATCAACGATTCGGGCGGTGCGCGAATCCAGGAAGGTGTTGCCTCGCTTGCCGGTTACGCCGAAGTGTTCCAGCGCAACATCACGGCCTCGGGCGTTGTGCCGCAGATCAGCGTGATCATGGGCCCCTGTGCCGGTGGCGCGGTGTACAGCCCGGCGATGACGGACTTTATCTTCATGGTAAAGGATTCGTCCTACATGTTCGTCACCGGCCCCGACGTGGTGAAAACCGTCACCAACGAGGTCGTGACCGCCGAGGAACTGGGTGGCGCATCGACCCACACCAAGAAATCGTCCGTCGCGGACGGCGCATTCGAAAACGATGTCGAGGCGCTTGCCGAGGTGCGTCGTCTGGTCGATTTCCTGCCGCTCAACAACCGCGAGAAGCCGCCGGTTCGCCCGTTCTTTGATGAACCGGACCGCGTCGAGAAATCGCTGGACACGTTGGTCCCGGACAATCCGAACACGCCCTATGACATGAAAGAGCTGATCACCAAGATCGCGGATGAGGGCGATTTCTACGAAATTCAGGAAGATTTCGCCAAGAACATCATCACCGGTTTCATCCGTCTCGAAGGGCAGACGGTCGGCGTTGTGGCCAACCAGCCGATGGTTCTGGCCGGTTGTCTGGACATTGATAGCTCGCGCAAGGCCGCGCGGTTCGTGCGCTTCTGCGACTGTTTCGAGATCCCGATCCTGACTCTGGTCGACGTGCCGGGCTTCCTTCCCGGGACGCAGCAGGAATATAGCGGCGTAATCAAGCACGGGGCCAAGCTGCTGTACGCGTATGGCGAAGCAACCGTGCCGAAGGTCACCGTGATCACCCGCAAGGCCTATGGCGGTGCTTATGTTGTTATGGCGTCCAAGCACCTGCGCGGCGATTTCAACTATGCCTGGCCCACCGCTGAAATCGCCGTGATGGGCGCCAAGGGCGCGACCGAGATCATCCATCGCGCCGATCTGGACGATGCCGAAAAGACGGCGCAGCATGTGGCGGACTACGAAGACCGCTTTGCGAATCCGTTCGTGGCGGCCGAGCGTGGCTTTGTCGATGAGGTGATCATGCCGCAATCGACCCGTCGCCGGGTGTCGCGCGCATTCGCCAGCCTGCGCGGCAAGCAGCTGAAGAACCCGTGGAAAAAGCACGACAATATTCCGTTGTAAGCCTACGGGGTGGGGCAACCCACCCCATCCGGCCCTTGGCCGGGTAACGCGAAAAACAGGTCAGAACTCACCGCCAAATGAGGCAGGTTTGACAATAGCCGATAAATAGTTAAATGATCCGTCCCACCAGACATAGAACCGCGCAGGCCAACAGCACTGCGCGCGCGACTCCGGAAGGAGGAGCCTGCCGTCGGTGGGTCCGGGGTCGCGCCATTGGTCTGGTCTTGTCCGTTCTTGGCACCGCAACCTTTGCGCAATCCGACGTAACCTTGCCGGTTCCGTCAGGGCAGCCGGTGCACCTGAACGATGTCTTGCTGGACAATAACCCCGGAGAGCTGTGGGTGCGGTTCCGGTTCATCGCTCCGAAGATCGGCGCGACGGTGGGACGGATCGGATATGATGTGGCATCGCAGGACATGGCGCATCTGTGCCAGACGCTGGCGGTGGCCTATGTTGCGCAGCATGAATTGGACCCGGCGCTGGTGATCATTTCGCTGGCCGATCGCCCGATCGAGTTCGGCAACACGGCACCGGATGCCACGCAATTCTTCGAAGCCTACAGGCTGGAATCGTCAGATTGCATCTGGGAGGGGCTTTGATCATGTCCTTCGGGTTTCACGACCTCAGCGCGCCGCAGGCCAAAGCTGCCATATTCGGGGTGCGCCGCATGAAAGCGCCCCATAAAGGCTGTGTTATTTCCCGTCTCGGTGCTACCCGGGGCACGGAGGTAACGACATGCTGAAACATCGTGGATTCCCCGGACGTCTGGCCGGGACAGATTTTCAATTCACCATCCGCCGCGCCAACCCCAAGGGCGTGACGCCGATCACACGGCGCGAGCGGTTTCGGGATCGCAAACCGGCGGACCGGCGGGCTGATGCGGCGTTCATGGAAGCGCTGTGGCACCATTTCGGAGATCAGCCGTTTGAACGCGGCAACCTGGATGCAGGCCGGTTAAGCTGGCTGTTCGGGCGCGAGGTTGTTCCGGCGGAAGATCCGTTTGATCCGGCAAGCTATGATGCGCTGCTGGTGATCGACCCGGATGCGGCGCGTGCGTCGTTCCCTGATCTGTTTGGAGCGGCCTGATCATGCAGAGGCCGATGCCGCATAATCTCGTCCGGTGTGGCAAGACCCCGCCCAGAAATGGGCGAGGCCGATTTGCGGTATCAGAAGTTCAGCTGGGCGGCGACTTGTACCCGGCTGCCATCGAAGGTGTCGCCGGAATTCACGTCATTCCGCTCACCGTAGATGTACTCGGCGCTGAGCGTCAGGTTGTCGGTGGCCTTGTAGAAGGCGTTGACGTGGATCGTCTCAAGTTCGGTGAAGGCCAGATCGCCGGTCGAGGTGGGGAGGTCGTAATCCTCGCGACCGTAGGCGATGCCGACATTCCACTTCGGGCTCAGATCCTGCCGGAACTCTATCGTGTAGCCGTCGACATCGTTGGCCTGCCCACCGACGATTGGATCACCAAGGCCGATCAGGTAGGGGCCAAGCGCTTCGCCGGTCACGTAGTTGACTTGGAACAAGCCGCCCTGCCACGGACGGATCGAACCGGACAGTGTAAAGCCGGTCTGATCCACCTCGACGCTACCGGACTCAGCCTTGCCGTAGAGCGCCGACGCACGCGCGATGTACTTGCCATCATTGTACTCCACCGCACCGGTCAGAACCGGATCGTCCGAGTTCGAGCCGCCTACGTTCTCTTCAACAGACACTGCGAAAGTAGTGTTCGCGCCAATGGTGTTCGTGTAGCGCACTTGGGGTACGCGAGCGAACGGAATACCAACCGGACCGTTGAATTCGACCGAGGTAGGATAGGTGTCCAGCGGCTGGAAGTTTGTCCAGTACTGACCGATGAGCCAATGATCACCAATGGTGATGTTCGCGTGACGCAGGCGAAGCTCAGCAGCGCCGCCACTGGCAAACAAGTCCAGTTCCAACTGACCTCCGATTTCGCCGATGCTGGTGGGGGTGCTTGTCCGCAAACCGATACGCGATTGGCGGATCGTGGCGCCAAACGTTCCGTCAGTAGCCGCAGAAGGCTCACCGATGACGTTCACAAAAGCCGTGTCTCCCTGATCGAAATCGAAATCGTAGAAGAAGTCGGCTTTGACGTATCCGTAGACGTCCAGAGTGGTGTTTCCGATTCTGAAGTCGCCATTGGCGGGGCCGGACTTGTTGGCCTCGAGCGCTTCGACCCGGGCGCGCAGCGCGTCGAGTTCGGCCTGCGAGGCGTCCTGGGCAAAAGCAACCGTGCCGGTCACACAAAGCGCAGAGGCAGCAAGCAGGATTGCCTTGGTTCGTATGGTCTTCATGTAGGTGTTTCCTTGTGTGCGAGTGTGCGCTCGCACCGTTTCACGCAGTTGTTAGTGAAGGAAATCACGAGAATGGGATCGAAAAAGCCAAACTTCTCAAGCAATTGTGCATTGGTTGCGGAAAATTCTCACGCCAAGGTGAACAGATCGGTCAACTCTATGAATCCGAACGTGTTTCTGCACGGCGGCGAGTCATTGGATTGTGATGCTGCGTGTGCGAATTGTCTCAGCCAGAGAGAAAAATGTAACAGCAATGTGACTGCTGATCACCGCCGTTTGGCGGAAATGTCAGACCCCCGGATCGGCACGATTTTGCGCGGATTTTCGCCGGATGGGCAATTTCCAGCCGGAATCTCGCTTGGAAACAATACTTTGTTTGCGGCCATGATTGTGGCGTGCAACCTGTTCAAGCCGTGCGGCTCTACTTTGCCTGCGCCGCACATGCACCTACTATTCCGTACCCCTTCCTTCCGCGGGCAGGCTTGTGTTCCCCACATAGTCCTGTCCGCGTTTTTCTTTGCGCAGTCTGCAGGCGTAAAGCGGCATAAATCTGCGCAAAACGCGGAAATGCCGCGTCTGATATTGAATAACAAAGCCCAAAACCGGCATCTGCCCTCAAAGCTATCGAGACGACAAAAAGGGCAGACATCATGCGACTCTCACGTTTCTTCCTTGTTGCGGCAACCTGTGCGGGCCTTGCCGCGTGCGGCGACACAACCGGCGAACAGGCCATCCTGGGCGGCGGTGCAGGGGCTGTCGGGGCGGCTGTGCTCAGCGCCGATCCGCTGTTCGGGGCCGCAGTGGGCGCCGCGGGCAACGTGCTCTACTGCAAAACGCAGAACACCTGCCGCTAACCTGAAATTCCCGGGGCGCGTTTCGTCGCCCCGTCCGTCATCGCGCATCACGCCGTCGTGGGGGTCATTCCCTGCGGCGGCGTTGTGCGTTTCCAGAACACCAAGCCAAAGGACGTTCCATGTTCAATAAGATCCTGATCGCCAACCGGGGCGAGATCGCCTGCCGGGTTATCAAGACCGCCCGTAAGATGGGTATCGGCACTGTCGCCATCTTTTCGGACGCAGACAAAAACGCGCTGCATGTGTCGATGGCCGACGAATCCGTGCATATCGGCCCGCCCCCTGCGAACCAGTCCTATATCGTGATCGACAAGGTCATGGACGCCATCCGCCAAAGCGGCGCGCAGGCGGTGCACCCCGGCTATGGCTTCTTGTCGGAAAACGCCAAATTTGCCGAGGCGCTGTCGGCAGAAGGCGTGGCGTTTGTTGGCCCCCCAGTCGGCGCAATCGAAAGCATGGGTGACAAGATCACCTCGAAAAAGATCGCTCAGGAGGCCGGTGTTTCGACGGTTCCGGGGTACATGGGTCTGATCGAGGATGCGGAAGAGGCAGTCAAGATTTCCAACGAGATTGGCTATCCGGTGATGATCAAGGCCAGCGCCGGGGGCGGTGGTAAAGGCATGCGGATCGCGTGGAACGACGAAGAAGCACGCGAAGGTTTCCAGTCGTCCAAGAACGAAGCCGCGAACTCGTTCGGCGATGACCGGATTTTCATCGAGAAATTCGTGACCCAGCCGCGTCACATCGAGATTCAGGTTCTGTGCGACAGCCACGGCAACGGCATCTACCTGGGCGAGCGTGAATGCTCGATCCAGCGCCGGAACCAGAAAGTGGTGGAAGAAGCCCCTTCGCCATTCCTGGACGAAGCGACCCGCAAGGCGATGGGGGAACAGGCCGTGGCTCTGGCGAAGGCCGTGGGTTATGCCAGCGCCGGTACGGTGGAATTCATCGTTGATGGTCAGAAGAACTTCTACTTCCTTGAAATGAACACCCGCCTGCAGGTGGAACACCCTGTGACCGAGCTGATCACCGGCGTCGATCTGGTCGAACAGATGATCCGTGTTGCAGCCGGTGAGCCTCTGTCGATCACGCAGGATGACGTGACCCTGACCGGTTGGGCCATCGAAAACCGTCTGTATGCGGAAGATCCCTATCGCAACTTCCTGCCCTCGATTGGGCGTCTGACCCGCTATCGCCCGCCGCAAGAGGTCGCGGCTGGCCCGATGCAGGTAAACGGCAAATGGCAGGGCGAGGCACCCGAAGGTGAGGCCGCAGTGCGTAACGATACCGGCGTCTATGAAGGCGGCGAGATCAGCATGTATTACGACCCGATGATCGCCAAGCTGTGCACCTGGGCCCCGACCCGTGAGGCCGCGATCGAGGCAATGCGCGTGGCGCTGGACAGCTTTGAGGTCGAAGGTATCGGCCACAACCTGCCGTTCCTGTCTGCGGTGATGGATCACCCGAAATTCATCAGCGGCGACATGACCACCGCCTTCATCGCCGAGGAATATCCCGAAGGGTTCGAAGGTGTCACCCTACCCGAGGGCGATCTGCGCCAGATCGCAGCATCGTGCGCCGCGATGCACCGCGTGGCCGAAATTCGCCGCACCCGCGTATCGGGCCGGATGGACAACCATGAACGCAAGGTTGGCAAGCGCTGGGTCGTCTCGCTGGAAGGTCACGAGTTCGCCGTTCAGGTCAACGCCGACAAAGAAGGCGCGACGGTCAAGTTCGAGGACGGCTCGACCCTGCGCGTGGCCTCTGACTGGACACCGGGCGACCAACTGGCCGTTCTGGACGTCGATGGCAGCCCGCTGGTTCTGAAGGTTGGCAAGATCTCGGGCGGGTTCCGCGTGCGCAACCGGGGTGCTGACCTGAAGGTGCAGGTGCGCCGTCCGCGTCAGGCTGAACTGGCCAAGCTGATGCCGGAAAAACTGCCGCCGGATACCTCGAAAATGCTGCTGTGTCCGATGCCCGGCCTGATCGTAAAGGTCGATGTCGAGGTGGGTCAGGAAGTGCAGGAAGGTCAGGCGCTGTGCACCGTCGAGGCGATGAAGATGGAAAACATCCTGCGCGCCGAGAAGAAAGGCGTGGTTGCCAAGATCAACGCAGGCCCCGGCGACAGCCTTGCCGTGGACGATGTGATCATCGAATTCGAGTGATCATGACCGCGTTTTTGTCATATCTCCAAAGGTATCCGGCGTTTTGCGCTGGGGCCTTCGGGCGTGGCAAAAACGCTCAGCCGCCCTCGCGCCGCTCGCGGATTTCGCGTTCGCGCAGGGGGGTTTTGTCGATGGACCGGCCAATCTCACGCACACTCCACGGCGAGGGCTTGCGCAGTTTGACCACGCCGTCCTTGTCGACAAACACCATCTGGAACCCACGCGGGCGCAGTTGCGACCGGATCGGGGATCGGGCCGACGGATCGGTGTCGGTCAGGACCACCACATCTCGGTCCCGCATGGCCTCTTCCCCCTCAAGCAGCATGTCGACCTGTTGCTGGAACCGGGGGTCGGCTGGCGTGTCTGCGAAGACGATTATGGGCCGGTGGGTCCACAGAAATTCAGACAATTCACTGTCGCCGACCGGGCGGACAAATTCATCATCAGCAGGTGCAGACCCGTCAGCGGCCATCGCGGCCAGCGGGATTAGTGCCGAGAAAACAAGGGCAAGCGTTCTGTTCATGGGGCCTCCTGTCCCGTTGAATATAGCCTCTGCGCGCGCGAATGCGACTGACGAAATGCACATGATGCTCAATTTGTTGCGCGTTGCCCCGACCGATTGGATGCTGATCAACCATACGCACGGATTGCAGCCATCTGCGATCCGAATTGACAAGAGGACCCCTCAATGACCGACACAAAGGATTGGCGCGCGCTGGCCGAGAAAGAGCTGCGCGGACGGCCATTGGACGATCTGACCAAGGAAACGCTGGAAGGCATCGACGTCAAACCGCTGTATACGCAGGAAGACACCGCCGATCTGCCGCATATGGGCTCGCTGCCCGGTTTCGGCCCGTTCACGCGCGGCGTGAAGGCCACTATGTATGCGGGGCGCCCGTGGACGATCCGTCAGTATGCCGGTTTCTCGACCGCCGAGGAATCGAACGCGTTTTACCGCCGCAACCTGGCCGCAGGTCAGCAGGGCGTCTCGGTGGCCTTCGATCTGGCGACGCATCGTGGCTATGACAGCGACCACCCGCGCGTGGTGGGTGACGTGGGCAAGGCCGGTGTGGCCATCGACAGCGTCGAGGACATGAAGATCCTGTTTGACGGCATTCCGCTGGACAAGGTCTCGGTCTCGATGACCATGAACGGCGCGGTGATCCCTATTCTGGCGAATTTCATCGTCGCAGGCGAAGAGCAGGGGCATGACAAATCGCTGCTGGCGGGCACCATTCAGAACGACATTCTGAAAGAGTTCATGGTGCGCAACACCTATATCTATCCGCCCGAGCCGTCGATGCGGATCATCTCGAACATCATCGAATACACGTCGAACGAGATGCCGAAATTCAACTCGATCTCGATCTCGGGCTACCACATGCAAGAGGCCGGTGCGAACCTGGTGCAGGAGCTGGCCTATACGCTGGCCGATGGCCGCGAATACGTGCGTGCCGCGACCGAAGCCGGGATGGATGTGGACAAGTTCGCGGGCCGTTTGTCCTTCTTCTTTGCCATCGGTATGAACTTCTTCATGGAGATCGCCAAACTGCGCGCGGCCCGGACCCTGTGGCATCGCGTGATGACCGAATTCGGGGCCAAATCCGAGCGGTCGAAAATGCTGCGCACCCACTGCCAGACCTCGGGCGTGTCGCTGCAGGAACAAGACCCCTATAACAACGTGATCCGCACCGCTTATGAGGCGATGAGCGCGGTTCTGGGCGGCACCCAGTCGCTGCACACCAACGCGCTGGACGAGGCGATTGCGCTGCCGACTGACTTTTCGGCCCGTATCGCGCGGAACACGCAGCTGGTGCTGCAGGAAGAAACCGGCGTGACCGATGTGGTCGATCCGCTGGCGGGCTCGTATTACATCGAAAGCCTGACCAACGAGTTGATCGAAAAAGCCTGGGCCCTGATGGAAGAGGTCGAGGAGATGGGCGGCATGACCAAGGCCGTGGCTTCGGGTATGCCCAAGCTGCGGATCGAGGAAAGCGCGGCACGTCGTCAGGCGATGATCGACCGGGGCGAAGAGGTGATCGTCGGCGTCAACAAGTACCGCAAGGAACAGGAAGACCCGATCGACATTCTGGACGTCGACAACGTCGCCGTGCGCGAAGCGCAGGTGGCGCGTCTGGAAAGTATCCGTGCCACCCGCGACGAAGCGGCCTGTCAGGCCGCGCTTGAGGCCCTGACCACCACCGCCCGCGAGGGTGGCAACCTTCTGGCCGCTGCCGTTGAGGCCGCCCGTGCCCGCGCATCCGTAGGAGAGATCAGCATGGCAATGGAAAAAGAGTTCGGTCGTCACCGCGCCGAAGTGAAAACGCTGGCTGGCGTCTATGGCGCGGCCTACGAAGGCGACGAAGGCTTTGCCGCGATCCAGAAATCCATCGAGGAATTCGCCGAGACCGAAGGCCGCCGCCCGCGTCTGCTGGTGGTCAAGATGGGCCAGGACGGTCACGACCGTGGGGCCAAGGTGATCGCGACCGCCTTTGCCGATATCGGCTTTGACGTAGATGTTGGCCCGCTGTTCCAGACGCCTGCCGAGGCCGCTCAGGACGCGGTGGACAACGACGTGCACGTGATCGGCATTTCGTCTCAGGCGGCGGGGCACAAGACGCTGGCACCGCAACTGGTCGAGGAACTCAAGAAAGCCGGCGCCGAGGATATTATCGTCATTTGCGGCGGTGTGATCCCGCAGCAGGATTACCAGTTCCTGTATGACCACGGCGTCAAGGCGATCTTTGGACCTGGAACAAACATTCCCGAAGCGGCGCAGGACATTCTGCGCCTGATCAGCGAAGCGCGCGGCTAACAGCGACCGCGGTTTTTCGACGAAAAATCTTGTGGTCCGCCGCCTTTGGCGAAAACATGCGACCAGACCTGCTTGGGTCTGGTCGTTTTGTTGGGAGGGCGCGCATGATACTCGATCATTTGGCCGTTGCGGGCGAGACGCTGGAAGAGGCGTCCGCGCATATCGAACAGGCGCTGGGTGTACCGCTTCAGCCCGGCGGAAAGCACGAGAAATTCGGCACCTATAATCGCCTGCTGGGCTTGCGGGATGGTCTGTATCTGGAAGCAATTGCCATCGATCCGGATGCTCCGGTGCCCGAGCGTACCCGCTGGTTCGATCTGGATCGGTTCGCAGGCAAGCCGCGCCTGACCAACTGGATATGCCGTGTGCCCGATATCGAAGCGTCGCTTGCTTTGTTTCCCGATGGCGTCGGCACGCCGATTGATCTGACCCGTGGGGCATTGCGCTGGCGCATGGCTGTGCCGCCCAATGGCCGCCTGCCTTTTGACAATCTGTTTCCCGCGCTGATCCAGTGGCAAGGCGATTTGCATCCGGCGCAGATGTTGCAGGACAGCGGGTGCAGCTTGCGGCGACTGGTGGTGTACCACCCGGACGCGATGCGTTTGGCGCAGCATCTGGGCGCACTCGATCTGGTTGTCTTTGACACCGGTCCGGTGTCCATGCGGGCCGAGTTTGATACGCCGCACGGGCTGCGCGTGCTGGAATGAGGGTGCGTCAGGCCCAACCTTCGGACGCCGCCGACATTGCCGCGATCAACAACGCGATCATTCGCGACACGCTGGTGACCTTCACAACCGACGAACGCAGTGCCGAGGCGATTGCAGCCGACATCCGCCAACGTGGCCCATCCTATCTGGTGGTCGAGGATCACGGTGCGGTACTAGGCTCTGCCACCTACGGTCCATTTCGGCACGGGCCCGGCTATGCCCGTAGCTGCGAGCATGCGATCTATTTGGCCCCAGATGCGCGGGGCAAAGGCGCGGGGCGGGCTTTGATGACGGAATTGGAAGCCGCCGCATGTGCTGACGGAATCCATGTTCTGGTCGCCGGGGTGTCCTCGGCCAATCCTGCGGCCATTGCGTTTCACAAGGCGTTAGGGTTTCAGCAGGTCGGCCTGATGCCGGAAGTGGGGTTTAAATGGAACCGGTGGTTGGATCTTGTGCTGATGCAGAAAATTCTTGCCACTGAGTGACCTGTTCCACCTGACAGTCCCGAAATGGGACGCTAGGGTACGCCCATGTCGATCTGGACCCGCATATCCGATGCGCTGAGCGCGCTGGCCCAAGGCGAAAGCCTGACCGCTGTTTTCGAGAAGCTGCGCTCGCCGCCCGAGCGATCCGTGGCATTTACCATCGCGGTGATTGCCCTGGGCGCCAAAATGGCCAAGGCCGATGGGCAGGTGACACGGGATGAGGTCACGGCCTTCCGCGATGTGTTCCAGATCGCGCGCGAGGATGAGGAAGGCGCTGCACGCGTCTTCAACATGGCGCGGACAGATGTGGCAGGCTATCAGGACTATGCCCGCAAGATCGCCCGGATGTTCGCCGAAGACAGCACCACGCTGTGCGATTTGATGGAGGGGCTGTTTCACATCGCAATGGCGGACGGGTTCTATCATCCTAACGAGAACGAGTTTCTTGAGGATGTCAGTCGCATTTTCGGCCAGACCGACGCGCAGTTTCTGGCCCTGCGCGCGCGTTTTGTGCCGGATGCGCCAAACGATCCTTACGTGGTGCTGGGTGTCTCGCGCGATATGCCGGTGTCCGAGATACGCAAAGTCTGGCGTCAGTTGGTGCGCGAGACCCATCCCGACGCTATGATGGCAAGGGGCGTGCCGGAAGAGGCGATCCGGCTGGCCGAGAAAAAGATGATCGACATCAACCGCGCCTGGGACGACATCAACGGCGCGCGAGCCTGAGCGGATGCGGCTGGCGACCTACAATATCGAATGGTTCGCCAATCTGTTTGATAAGAACGACACTCTGATCATCGATGACAGCTGGTCCGGTCGGCATGACGTCACCAAGGCACAGCAGGTCGAGGCCATTGCCAAGGTTCTGACCGCGTTGGACGCGGATGCGATTTTGATCGTTGAAGCTCCGAACACCGGAAAAGTTCAAAACACCGTGCGGGCCTTGCAGCAGTTCGCCGAAGCCTTCGATCTGCGGACCAGTCATGCCATCATGGGATTTGCCAACGACACCCATCAGGAATTGGCGCTGCTATATAATCCCGGCGCATTGACGGCACGCCATGATCCCCGAGGCGACACAAACGCGCCGCGCTTCGATGGTGATTTCCGGATCGATCTGGATGTGGACGCGACCGAAGATGTGGTGCGCTTCTCCAAACCGCCGATGGAGTTGTCGGTAAAGACAAAGTCCGGTTCTGAGTTCCGCCTGATCGGGGCACATCTCAAATCCAAAGCACCGCATGGGGCTGACTCACGCGATGAGGCGATACGAATTTCAATTGCCAACCGACGCAAGCAACTGGCGCAGGCAATCTGGTTGGCGCGGCGGGTTGAGGCGCATATTGATGCCGGAGAACCGGTCATGCTGCTGGGCGACCTCAACGATGGGCCTGGGCTGGATGAGTTCGAGCATTTGTTTGGGCGATCTTCGGTCGAAATCCTCTTGCAAGCGGGTCTGTTTGATCCCCATGCGGTGACGGCGCATGGCCCGCGGCCCGGGTCCGTGCCTTCGACCGCGCGGTTTGCACGTCCGAAACAGGGGACGTTTCTAGAAGCGCTGTTGGACTACATCATGATCAGCGCCGATCTTCGTGCCCGCCGTCCGGCCTGGCGCATCTGGCATCCGTTTCGCGATGCGGGCTGTTGGGAGAACCCCGAACTGCGAGAGGCGCTTTTAACGGCCTCGGATCATTTCCCGGTGACGCTGGATATTGAGCTGTGATCTTTCCACAGATGTCACGGTTGCTTATATTCCAGATATGAAACGCATTCTGATCATCGCCGCCGTCTCGGCCAGCTTTAGCGCTCCGGCTCTGGCGCAGGACGAAGACAGCAAATCCCTGATGGAGCAGGGCGCAGAACTGTTTCTTGAGGGTTTGCGCAAAGAGATGGAGCCCGCGCTGGACGAGTTGCTGGGCATGGTCGATACGTTCGGCCCAGCCATGCAGTCGTTTTTCGAAGAAATGGGGCCTGCGCTGGCGGAACTGGCTGATGAAGTTCAGGACTGGAGCGCGTACGAGGCGCCCGAGATATTGCCGAATGGCGACATTATTATTCGCAAAAAGCCTGAACCAGCCGAGCCTGAGGACTCCACTCCGCAGAATCAAGCGCCCGAAGAAGAGGGCACCGATATCTGATCAGGCTCGACCTTAACCTTTTATGATCACTCGGAAATCGGATTTCAGCGCGTTCGCAAGAGAGTTCAAGCGAGCCTCGGCCACTTCGTTGAACAAAGGGCCAGCCGCTTTGGGCAGATACAGTTCAAGCTCGCGCTTTTTGGGATAGTATCTCAACCGCCCCATATTGGCGTCATTGTGCATCCAAAGCATCGCACCGAAGCGCATCGCCTTACCTAGAATTTCGGCCTGTTTCTGCCCCGGTTCGTCCAGCAAATCATATAGCGGTGCGAACCGGTTCCCCTCGCGCTTGTTGCGATAGCGGTGTTGCAGGGCGAGCCCGATAAACACCCGTTCCGAATGCTTTAGCCCGCCCAGATTGGCACGGGTGACATAGTCAAAACACACCTCGGCCCGATAGTCGGGATGCGCGCGCCAGCTGACGTCATGCAGCAAGCAGGCCGCCTTGATCAGCCGAACCCGCGCGGGTGGGGCGGATTTGAATAAGGGCATGACAAAATCATAAAGGTTCCGCCCAAAGCCCGGCAGGCGCGCGTCTTTAGATTCCGAGAACCGGCTGGCCTCGATCAGCGGATCCCGGTCGCGCAGCTCTTGCGACATTTGCTCGTAGAGCAGCCCTTCGCGAATGCCGTAGCTTGAGATTGCGATGTCCTTGGGTTTGAACGTCCTGATCAAACGGGCCAGAACGTCCATCGCATAAGGGATCAAAGCCATACGGGAACTGGAGACCCCGGCCTGACTGCGCAGTTTGTCGTGGTCATTGGCTTCGATGAATTTGATCGTCTCGCGCACCTGACTGGTGGTCATACGATATTCGTGCAGAACGTTCAGCGGGTAACCGCGGCGCAACATGTCCAATCGGGCAAAGGCGCGCCAGCTTCCGCCGACCAGGAACAGACGGTCGCGCTGTTGGCCGAGATGTGAGCGCAAATCCTCCATCGTGTCTTTGATATGGGCTTTTCGCGCCCGACGCCCGCCCTTGATGTCGCGCAGCTTTAGGGGGCCGAGGGCCGAAGTGACTCGTCGCCCAACATCCCCGCCACCGATTTCGGCCAGTTCCATCGACGACCCACCGATATCGCAGATCAAACCATATGCCCCGGGCCAACCCAGCATGACGCCCTGCGCGGACAGCCGGGCCTCCTCTTCCCCATCGATCACGGCTACATGCAGGCCTGTTTCGGCTTTGACCTGATCGCAAAACTCGGGGCCGTCTTTCGCCTCGCGCACGGCGGCTGTTGCAACGACGTGCAGACCGGGCAGGTTCAGATCGCGTGCTAGCTGCTGGAATCGGCGTAACGCGGCCAGCGCCCGCTCACGTCCGCGCGGGTTTAGCTTGCCAGTTTCGGACAGGCCGGCACCAAGCTCGCACATGACTTTTTCGTTGTAGAAATAGGCGGGCGAGCGCGCCGCGCCATCAAAGATCACCATCCGGACCGAGTTCGAGCCTACATCAACAACGCCCACCCGCGACAAGGCTCGGGTTTTCGGGTCATCGAACAGAGGTTTACCGAAAGGGCCCCAATCCGGGATGTCGGTTTCGACGGTCTGATCCATGTGTCTTCCAGATATTCCAGTCGTAAGATGCGAAATCCCCGGTGCCCGGTCAATCGCCAGTATCCATTTCGTATTGGTCTGTGTTCAGGACCCGTATCGCCAGCGCCCGCGTGATTTCGCGCTTTTCGGCCAAAGCAAGCTGATCCAGTTGCTGCACGACGTCTGCCGCAGATTCAAAGCGTCGGTCCATGTGTTTGACCAGATAGGCAATAACCTCGGGGCCCGGGTTCAGCTGGCGGTCCACGAACAGCTTGGCCAGCACCGCGCCCAACAGCGCGTCATCCGGCGGGTCGAGCGCCACATGATGCGCCCCTTCGACCCGGCTTTGCAGATCGGCCAGCGGCAATTGCCAGAACCGGGGCGCAAGCCGTCCGGTCATCAGCAGCGCATGTCCTTCGGCGAGGACCAAATTGTGCAGGTGAAACAGGACCTTTTGCTGTTCGACATCTGCAGCAATATCCGGCACATCCTCGACCGCAATGGCCGAGCGTGCCAGTTCAGGCACATCGTCATGGTGCAGGTCCACGGCGCGCACGATACGTCCACCGGTTTCGGCGGCCCAGACATGCGCCAGATGGGTCTTGCCCGCGCCTGCCGGGCCGCTCAGCACCAGTTTGTTGCCGGGCCAGGATGAGGCCGAAATCATCGCCACGGCCAGCGCATTAGAGGGCGAGACAAAGAAATCCTCGCGCCCCAGCGCGGTTTTGGCTGGTAGATCAAAGCTCAGTTGTCGAGCCATTTATTTGTCTTCCTGATCCGGGCTTTCAAGGCCGGTGTAAAGGCGACTGTCAAGATAAAGCGATGTGCCGAACCGCGCTACGACCCCCAAGGCTGCGGCGACAGGCACAGCGATCAGCATCCCGACAAATCCGAACAGCGCGCCAAAGACCGACAGGGCCAGCAGCAGCCAGACCGGGTGCAACCCAACCGAACTGCCGACCAGTTTGGGCGTCAGGAAATTGCCTTCGGTCACCTGACCCAGCGCGAAAATCCCGGCAACCAGACCGATATGGGCCCAATCGCCCCAGAACTGGAACAGGGCCAGCCCGATGGCCAGAGTACCCCCGATCAGCGCGCCCAGATAGGGGATAAAAGTGACCAGCCCGGCGATAAAGCCGACGATCAGCCCGAACTGCAGGCCGACAATCATCAGGGCAACTGCGTAGTAGGTACCCAGGATCAAACAGACCGTGCCCATACCGCGTACGAATGAGGCCAGAACCGCATCGATCTCACCGGCCAGCCGCTTGATTGTGGGGGCGTGATCGCGGGGCAGAAGCTCTCCGATACGGGCGATCATACGGTCCCAGTCCAGCAGCAGGTAGACCGCGACAACCGGGACGATGACCAGCAGAACAACGATGTTGATGGCCGAACCCAGCGAGGCCAGCACCGTTTCCAGCACATCGCCGGTTTTCGATTTCAGAGTTTCCCCGAATGAGACCAGCATCTGATGGGTGCTGGATTCGCGGTCCAGCAAGGATGGGAATTGTTGTTCGACGAAGCCGCGCAATTGCTTGAACAGGCTGGGCAGGATGTCGACCAGTTCGAGCAACTGCGTGATCAGGGCCGGGACGACCATCAGGATCATCAGGACGAATCCCAGAACGCCGACAACGGTTATGATGCCGGTCGCCGCAACCCGAGACAGGCCCAACTTTTCCAGCCGGTCGGCAACCGGATCGAGGAAATAGGCAATCGCGCCGCCAATCACAAAAGGCAGAAGGACGTCGCCCAAGGCCCACAGGATCAGAATGATAATCGCTGCGGCGAAGCCCCAGTATCTCAGTTGATCCTTTACCGGAAGCGCCATGGTCGTCCTCGTGCTTTGACCGTCGGGGATGTTCTTCGCTTATACCGGCACATGATGCAAGCGGTTCATGACACGCAGATTTAGGCGCTCAATCCGCCAGCGTCCCCAATTCCGGAGTGTCGCTTGTCGCCGCCTCGTCCGGCCAGTTTGTGCGCCAGATTTCCGCGGACCAATGACCGCAATGCACGGCCGGGCGATCAAAACCGGGCAGGGTGGGCAGCAGCGGCTGGACCACCACGTCATGGCGCGGGACGGCGAAATAAGGGAATGAATACCGTTCCTTGCCGGATCGATTGACGACGCGGTGCGGTGTCGATTTCAACCGCCCGCCTGACCATAGCTCTAACATGTCGCCAATGTTTACGACAAAGCCACCTTCGGGACAGTCAGGTGTGATCCAGCCACCATCGCGGGTTTGCACCTCCAGCCCGCCAACCGGGTCGGGGGCGATGATTGTCAGCGCGTCGGTGTCTTTGTGCGGATGGATACCATACCCGTCCTCTTCTGCGGCTTGCGGCGGATAGTGCAGCAGGGTCATGTTGGTCAACGGATCGCGAAATGCGTCTTGCAACTGCCCCGGTGTCAGGTTCAGGCCAGTTTCAAGCGCGCCAAGCAACAGGTCGGTCACGTGGTCCAACTGGGACCAATAGTTCAGAATGACCCCGCGCGCCTCGGGCGCGTGGTCAGGCCAGATATTCGGGCCATACAGCGCACAGGCCTGCCGGATTTCCGCGTCTTCCTGGACTTCATGATGCAGCTTGTAGCCTTCGTATTTGTCAGCTTTGCCCGACCCGTCATTCGGGGTGAAAAACCCCATCGGAATGTAGCCGCGATAGTTTTCGCGCGTGATGGCCTGATCCCATTTGCGGCTCTCTTCCAGGTCGAAGATCTTGCGCACCGTCTGCCGGACCTGATCGACGCTGCCCTGCGACACGCCCGTCCCGGTAATCGACAAGAAGCCGATGCCAACACAGGCGTCGAGTATCTGTTGCGCCGTTGCCTTGTATTCGGGGCTGTCCGGGTGTGCCAGTGCCGAGATATCTATGGTCGGGATTGTATCCATCAGTTGATCCTTACGCCCTGACGTTCCAATTCGGTATGCACGGGGGTCAGATTCAACCGATCCAGTTCCTGATTGCTTTTCAGCGACAGCGCGGCCGCAATGCCCGCGCCCTGACCCATCACCGCACAGCAGGCCATGTTGCGTGTGGCCGCATGGGCCACCCGGTCCGCACCGTGCGAGCGCCCGGCGACCAGCAGGCCTTTGACCCCTTTGGGCAGCATCGAGCGATAGGGGATTTGCATGTATCGCCCCGTGGTGGGCAGGATCAGGATGCCATAGCCGTCGATGAATTCGGGGTAGATGCCGATCGTATCCTCAAACCGGCCCTGATGGCGGGCGTCATCCTCGGTCATATTGTAAACCGCGTCGATCTTGCGGGTGTCGCGGATGCCGATGGTCATGCCAAAGTTCCGAAGCCGTGCGTTTTCACAGCCCGGCATAAACCGGCGTAGGGCTTCGATGGCCAGCATCGACTGGCGTCGGCCTTCAATCTCACCCTTTGTCAGGCTGTCGGGATCTGTGCCGTCGACCTCAGCCAGATGGATGAGGTTCATATAGGTCAACTCACCCGTGTCATGCATCGCGCCCCATGTGCCTGCGATGGTGTTCAGGTGCGGTGGGATCAGCCCTTGATCGATGGCCTGCTGGAACGGTTTGTGCACGAAGGGCGAAAACATGTCGTCCTCTTTGCCTGAGGTCTCGATGTTCCACTCACCGCCGCCGCCCCAATCCTTGTAGGTCTGGGGGTCGGCCTTGACGCCCTCCATGAACGCGCGCTTGTCGACGCCTGCCAGATGGAACATGACCGAGGCGGCCATCATGTCTTCGCGCGGCGTCTTTTGCGTGGGCGCTCCGGCACGATGGGCCACATCCGCGTCGCCGGTGGCGTCGATCACCACCTTGGCCAGGATCGCCTCTCGCCCGGCTTTGGATTCGGTAATGATGCCGGTGATCCGGTCGCCGTCCATGATCGGGGCGACGAACTGACGGTGCAGCATCGGATGCACGCCCGCTTCTTCGACCAGTTTGTCAGCCACCAGCTTGAAGCCTTCGCTGTCCAGCTCATAACTCAGCGACTGGCTTTCGGGCACCGCCGCGCCCATCTCTTTGGCGCGGGTTTCGAACTCCATGCCGATACCGCCGGCTTCGACGGTCTGTTCGTGGCGATACCATGCGAACCCCTCGACCCCCACGGCGGTGATATTGCCGCCCATGCAGCCGAACCGGTCGACCAGAGACACCTCGGCCCCCGCCCGCGCCGCCGCCAACGCAGCCGCCAGCCCGGCAGGGCCTGAGCCGACGACCAGAATATCGGTCTGGTGAACAACAGGGATTTGGCGGGCGGGTTCCTGAATCGTCTGCATCGGCGCCTCATGGGTTTTACATTCCTGTCACAATTGAAAACCCTGACTGGCGGGTCAATCAAAAACCGACAGGTCTGGGGTCGCAAATTCGCCAATGCGCGATTGCCCCCGGCGGGGCTTTGGAATAATGACCTTTGAAGTCCAAATTCACCTTTGAAGGTCCACCCATGCGCCTCAGCCGTTACTTTCTGCCCGTTCTCAAGGAAAACCCCTCCGAGGCTCAGATCGTCAGCCACCGGCTGATGCTGCGCGCCGGGATGATCAAGCAGGCCGCCGCCGGGATTTATTCCTGGCTGCCGCTGGGCTTCAAAGTGCTGCGCAAGCTGGAAAACATCGTGCATGAAGAACAGGCGCGCGCGGGTCATATCGCGATCCAGATGCCGATTCTGCAATCGGCGGACCTGTGGCGCGAGTCCGGGCGGTATGACGACTACGGTCAGGAGATGTTGCGGATGCAGGACCGCCATGGCCGCGACATGCTCTATACACCCACAGCCGAAGAACTGGTGACGGACATCTTCCGCGGCCATGTCAGCAGCTACAAGGACCTGCCGCTGACGCTGTACCAGATCCAGTGGAAGTTCCGCGACGAAATCCGCCCGCGCTTTGGTGTTATGCGCGGGCGCGAGTTCTACATGAAGGACGGCTACAATTTCGACCTGACGAAAGAGGACGCGCTGCACGCCTATAACCGCCATCTGGTCAGCTATCTGCGCACCTATGAACGCATGGGTCTGCAAGCAATCCCGATGCGCGCGGACTCTGGTCCCATTGGCGGCGACGACACGCATGAATTTCTGGTACTGGCCGACACTGGCGAGTCCGAGGTTTTCTATGACAGCGCAGTGACCGATCTGACCTTTGGGGATCGGGAGATCGACTATGACAACCGCGACCAATGTCAGGCGATCCTGGAAGAGTTCACCTCGAAATACGCGCGCACCGATGAAACCCATGACGAGGCGCTGTTCAACGAGGTCCCCGAAGATCGCCGCCGCGTTGCGCGCGGGATCGAGGTCGGCCAGATATTCTATTTCGGCACCAAATACTCCGAGGCCATGGGCGCGACCGTTCAGGGCCCCGATGGCAAGCCGGTTCCGGTACATATGGGCAGCCACGGTATCGGCGTCAGCCGCCTGATCGGTGCGATCATCGAGGCCAGCCATGACGACAAGGGCATCATCTGGCCCGAAGGCGTGACCCCGTTCCATTGCGGGATCGTCAACCTGAAGCAGGGCGATGAAGAGGCGGATGCGGCCTGTGAGAAACTCTACGTCGCGCTGACGGCACTAGGCCTTGAGCCGCTCTATGATGATCGCAACGAACGGGCCGGGGGCAAGTTTGCCACGATGGACCTGATCGGTCTGCCCTGGCGGATCACTGTCGGACCGCGTGGTTTAAAAAACGGTGTGGTTGAATTGACCAGCCGCCGGACCGGCGAAAGCGAAGAACTAAGCCCCGAGGCGGCTGTTACCAAGATCGCTGAAATTTATCAGGGTATCGCCTGACCACGGCGATAGGCCTCGATCAATGCTGGCGCGGTGTTACAACCGCGCCGACGCAGGGCGGGCGATCAGCAGCTCGCCATCCGCCTGATTGCCGCGTGCAACCACGATGGGGCGGCCCAGCCGGTTGACCAGTTCTTTCAGCTCAAAGCCCAGAAACCGTATCCCGCAGATGCGCTGACCGGTTGTACGATCGGTGATGCAAAGGCGGCCTTTGAGAAAGGCAAGGCGATAGCCCTTTTCCCTTAGCCGATCCGCTAAGCTGCCCCAGCTTGCTGCTTTTGCGAAGATTGGCCGGATCGCGGCCCGCAGCAACGCGGCCGTTTCGCAATCCAATTCCGTTGATGATGCGCGGACCAAAATCGGGTCCAACCCTTCCGGTGTATTGTGAATATTCATTGAGCGACCCCCGCTCTGAAATGTGTTCCCCCGCAAGCAGGGTGACAAAGTTTCTGAAAATAAGCAAAAAGCGAAATAATATTGCTTACTATATGTGGCATTTTGAGTTCAGTCGATCACGCAATGCCGATATTGACTTCATAGCTGAAACAATGACGCGCGGTCTGTGAAGGTCGTCACAACCAATAGTGTAGTCTTTGATTCTAATATCACTTTTTATCTGAGCGCTGTGTCCGGCAGCCGGAACTGATTCGGTTCGATATTGGGGTTTTCCACGCCGAATTCGCCTGCCGGGACCGACACGCCCATAAGCGGCTTGACCATCGCGCGAAATGCCGAAAGGGTCGCCGCCAAACAACAAGACCGGAGCAGGCATGGCCAAGACACCCCCGCCTTTTGCCCCTTTCGAATGGAAAATCGCGTGGCGATACCTTCGGGCCCGCCGGGCCGAGGGGGGCGTCAGCGTGATGACGTGGATCTCGCTGATCGGGATCACTCTGGCGGTATTTGCCCTGATCGCGACCCTGGCGGTGCGGTCCGGGTTCCGGGCCGAGTTCGTGGGCACGATCCTTGGGGCCAACGCGCATGTCGCCGTGTATTCCTCGGGCGAGATTGACGCGCAGGGCCGCCCGGTGCGCACCATGGCAGATTATGAGGAACGGGCCGCGCGGATCGCTGAGGTGCCGGGCGTCGAACGGGCTGCGCCGTTGGTCAAAGGTCAGGTGCTGATCACCAACCGCGACCGCAGCAGCGGGGTCGAGGTATTTGGCATCCGTCCCGATGACCTGATGGACCTGCCAGGCATTGCGCAAGCCGAACAGGCGGCAGGGGATCTGTCCCTGTTTCAGACGGGCGAGGATGTGATCGCCATCGGCTCGGGCGTGGCGCGCAGCATCGGGGCCACTGTGGGGGATACGGTCAAGCTGACGTCACCCAACGGGGTGAAAACCGCCTTTGGAACCTCACCGCGCGTCAATGCCTATCGCGTGGTCTACGTGTTTTCCGCCGGGCGCTATGACATTGACCGCACCCGCGTCTACATGCCGTTTTCCCAAGCTCAGGGGTTTTTCAACCGCGAGGGTGTGGCGGATGAGATCGAGGTGATGGTCAACAAACCTGAAACGCTGGGCCCGATCCTGATCCCCATCCTCGAAGCGTCGGGCCAGCGCAGCCAGATCTGGACATGGCAGGACGCCTCGGGCGGGTTCCTGCGCGCGCTTGAGGTTGAGGACAACGTGATGTTCATCATCCTGTCGATCCTCGTACTGATTGCGGCAATGAACATCGTCTCGGGCCTGATCATGCTGGTCAAGAACAAGGGTCGCGACATCGGCATTCTGCGCACGATTGGCCTGAGCGAGGGCTCGGTCCTGCGGGTGTTCTTCATCTGCGGTGCCTTCACCGGCATCATCGGAACCGTGATGGGCGTGATCCTGGGTTGCCTGTTCGCGATCTATATCGACCCGATTTTTTCCTTCGTGAACTATGTGATGGGCGGTGGCGTCTGGGATCCGTCTATCCGCGTCATCTATTCCCTTCCCGCCGAACTGCACCTGAGCGACGTGCTCAAGGCTGTGGCCCTGTCGCTGGGCCTGTCCTTCATCGTCACCTATTTCCCCGCCCGCCGCGCGGCGCGGCTGAACCCGGTTGAGGCGCTGCGCTATGAATGATGTGACATTGCGACTGAAGGGCCTGACAAAGACCTATCTGCAAGGTACTCCGGGCGAGGTGCAGGTCTTGCGCGGCGTCGATCTGGACCTGCGCGCGGGTGAGGCGGTGGCGATGGTTGCGCCGTCGGGCGCTGGCAAATCCACCCTGCTGCATATCGCGGGCCTTCTGGACATGCCGGATGACGGCCAGGTCGAGATCGGCGGGCAGAATGTCAGCGGCAAGGGCGATCGGACGCGAACGGCCTTGCGGCGACAGGATGTGGGCTTTGTCTATCAGTTCCACCATTTGCTGCCCGAGTTCACCGCGTTGGAAAATATCACCCTGCCGCAACTGGCCAACGGCGTCTCTGAAAAAGCGGCGCAGGAGCGGGCCATGGACCTGCTGGACCGCGTTGGCGTGGCCCCACGCGCCAGCCACCGCCCGGCGGCGTTGTCGGGCGGCGAACAACAGCGCGTGGCGTTCTGCCGCGCGCTGGCGAACAAGCCGAAGGTTCTGCTGGCAGATGAGCCAACCGGGAACCTTGATCCCGAGACGTCAGATCAGGTGTTCGATGCGCTGATGACGCTGGTGCGGGACGAGGGTCTGTCGGCCCTGATCGCCACGCATAATATGGAGCTTGCGGCGCGTATGGATCGGATGGTGCGGCTTGAGGGCGGTATTCTCAAGCCAGTTGAGTGATCGCCACACCAACGGCCATCACGGCGATCCCACCTGCGCGTATCCAGGTCAGCGGCGTGATCTGTGCGCCAAACAGCCCGAAATGGTCAATCGCGGCGGTGCTGACCAACTGACCCAGCAAAACAAAGAAGACGGCGTTTCCAACCCCGAAATGCGGGGCGACATGGGTGATCGACAGCACGTAGAAGGCGATCAGAACGCCTGCCAGCAAAAGGTGTTTTGGGGCCTGTGCAACCTTGGACAGCGCCTCGAAACCGGGAAACACCAGCATCACCAGGGCCGACGCGGCAAAGGCGATGGCAAACAGGACCACGGCAGCGGTGGTGGGCGACCCGATCAGCTTGCCAAGCGCCGCGTTCAATGCGGCCAGAATGGGAACACCGATCCCTGCGGCCAGCATGATGGCTGCGTATTGTGTCATGGCCCGAACCCTCCTGCCTCGTTGATCTGGATCATTGCGCCAAGCCGCCGCGCGGGCAAGCCTGTAAATGCCAATGCTGACAGGAGGATGCGATGAAGTGGTCAAAGCTCGGAACTGTATCTGTGTTGCTTATGTTCGCCGGACACAGCGCCGCGGCGCAGGATGCGCAAACGGGCGCGGAACTGTATCAGCACTATTGCGCGACGTGCCATGGCATAGATGCCACCGGCCAAGGTCCGATGGCCGGGGTTCTGGTCATTCAGCCGACCGACCTGACGGGCTTGGCGAAAGGGGGTGGCTTTCCAACCGCGCGCGTTGTTGCCCGGATTGACGGGCGTGATCCGTTGGTCAGCCACGGAAGCCCGATGCCGGTTTACGGGCCGTATTTCGACGGGCAGGACACGTCGATGAAAACCGAAGATGGCCAGCCTATCCTGACAAGTCAGCCAATCGTCGATCTGGTGGCGTATCTGAAAACCCTGCAGCGTAATTGACGCTTAGCTGCAGATCCCTTCGACCTTCGCATCGCTCCATGGGATGGCAACCGCACGCTCGCGCCCTTCCTGCGGCAGCGGAGAAAGGTCAAAATGCGCGCCCAGCATACGGTGCAGCCGTTTGGTCCGCTGCGCCTGTGGGTCCAGCGCGCGGCAGCACACATACTCTTCGACAATCGCGCCCTGCTGTTCATAGCCGTAGGACAGGAAATCGGGCGAGGTATCCAGATCGAACAGATACGGATCCTTGCGCCCGCCATGCTCGGCCGCTGCGCGCAGGGGATGATAGCCGGTGGTCTTTCGGTTTTGCCATTGCCAGACATGGGTCAATTCATGCGCCAGCAACATGGCCGCGATCAGGTTCATCTGCTCGGGATAGTCGGACATATAGTCCTCAAGATACCAGTCGCGGGCGAAATAGACCTTGTTGAACAAGGCGATGGCCGCAGGCTTGCCGGTAACCGGTCCCGGCTCGACCGGGGGCAGAATGCGCTCGCGGCAGGCCAGACGCGGGCGGGCTTCGCGGTAATAGGTGATCGGCGCGACCGGGGCACCTTCGACAAGACGAACGCGATCCAGATTCAGCGTCTCGCCTTGCACGGCATCAGCAAAGTCGCGTTCCTGCTGAGTCAACGGGCGTCCGCAAGCCGCCAGAAACAGAAACGCCAGAACCAAAAAACGCAAACCCATGAAGCAAAATTTAGCTTGCCCCATCGGTTCCGCAAGCCGTTTTCATATGCTCATCGCCAGAACACGGCTGATTTCCGTCAGTGAGCGTCCGGACTGATCCATCCATGCATTGAATGCCTCTTGCACGGCAGCCAGCGCCTTTTTGGACGTCGGGGCCTTGTCGATCACGCCTTCGGCGATCAACCGGGCTGTCACGTCTTGTGACAGGATGAAACTGTCGCGCCCGGCAAACCGCATCGCATATTGGGCCGAGGCCCCGCCCAGCCGTGATCCCCGTTTTGCCAGCATCGCCAGAAGGCCGATGTAATCGGTCGAGGGCCAACCGCCCAGAACCTGACCGGCACCGCCTTCGTCCCGCAACTCCAACAGAAACGCCGCGTTGTCGCGGACGGTTGCGATCTTGGTGCCGTTGCGCACGATACGGGTGTCCTGCAAAAGCGCGTCGAATTTCTCGTCATCCATAAAGGCGCAGCGGCCCACGTCGAAGCCGTCAAACGCCTCTTCAAACCCGTCCCACTTGGCCTCGATGACCTTCCAGTTGAACCCGGCCTGAAAGATGCATTTGGTCAGGGTCGCAAGCCAGCGATCCTCGGGCATCGCAGCCAGTTCTGCGGGGGTTTTGGGCTTGCTCAGGTTTGCATTCAGGGCGTCGACCCCGCCGTGGCGACCTGCTGCGATGTCAAAAATCTCATCAAATGAACGCATTGTTGCGACCTCCGCCTGTGACGCTTTTTCTTTGATGCCAGATTGCAGGAGGTTTTGCCAATCCATGGCCCGGCGACTTGATTTCGGACAAAGACCCGCCGGTCCGGTAAACCTACCAATTCCAGAAAACAGGTTCGGAGATCGAAATGGCCGGATGGGGCATCTTCATAGCAGCGTTGACAGTATTTCTGCTCAGCCACGTCATACCCGTGCGCCCACCCGTTCGTGGATGGCTGATCGATGCGATGGGGCGGCGGGCCTATTTCGCCGCTTATTCGTTGTTGTCCGTCGCAGTGCTGATCTGGCTGATCATAGCCGCCGCAAACGCGCCTTATGTCGAGATCATCCCACCGGCGCAGGCCCTGCGATGGGTTCCGATGTTGGTCATGCCGCTTGTGTGCTGGCTGGCAGTCGCCGGTTTGAGTATCGAAAACCCGTTCTCGTTTGGTGGCATGGGTACGCGCAGGTTTGACCCCGAATGCCCGGGTATTCTGCGCACCACGCGCCATCCCATCCTTGCCGCCCTGATGCTGTGGGCCGCCGCGCATCTGGTCGCCAATGGCAGCCTGTCCCATGTGATCCTTTTTGGGTTGTTTGCCGGGTTCGCGCTGATGGGAATGGCCCTGATCGATCGCCGCAAGGCCCGAGAAATGGGGCCAGAGTGGGTGCGCCTGTCGCGCAATACCGCGCGCCTGTCGCTGCGCGCGCCCCGCCCTTGGCCCGGGCCTTGGGTGTGGGTGAGCGCGGTTGCGGCCTATGCGGTGCTGCTTGTGCTACACCCTCTCGTGACCGGCCTGTCGCCGCTTCCCTGACGCCGGGAGTGGTCGAGCCGCAGTCGGCGTGCTATTTGAAACTCTGAAACTCATCCCACGGGGGTCCAAAGATGAATCTGGCCTATGTCACAACCACCGATCGCGGCGCAACCGACCGCTTGCTGAGCGCAGTGGCAGAGCACCTGCTGGCATCGGGCGCGAAGCTGGCAGGCGTTGTCCAGACCAACACGGAATGCGCTGACAGCAGCAAATGCGACATGGATGTGCGCGTGTTGCCGGAAGGTGAGACAATCCGGATTTCCCAATCCTTGGGGACCGAATCCCGTGGGTGTCGTCTGGACCCGGCGGCGCTGGAACAGGCGGTTGGCTATGTCACCGCCTCGCTGTCGGATGCGCCGCAGCTATTGATCATCAACAAGTTCGGCAAGCATGAAGCTGATGGCCGTGGGTTCCGCCCTGTGATTGCCGAGGCATTGGCGCAGGACATCCCGGTTCTGGTCGGTGTGAATGGGATGAACAGCGAAAAGTTTCAAGAGTTCACGGATGGCGAGGCCGAGCAGCTGGCCCCGGACCTGACCGCCGTGTCCGAGTGGTTCAAGCGCGTCTCAGCGCAGCGGGCCAACGCGGCTTAGGTGCGGGTCACGTAGCGTAACGCGCTGATTCCCTGACTTGTTTTACAGTCTGCTGGCTGCAATCCTCTTGCAACGGAGGAGCAGGAGCATGTGGTCAAACTGGGCAGGGAACGAAAGCGCCAAGATCAACGTCGCGCGCCCCGAAACGCTTGCAGAGTTGCAGCAGGCGGTATCCGCGCCCGAAAGCCTGCGTGTGGTCGGGGCCGGGCATTCGTTTACGCCCATTGTGGCCGGGGCCGACAGAATTCTGGACCTGTCAAACCTGAACCTGCCCGCAGTCGGCGACGCTAAGGATGGTCAGGTCTGGGTGAACGCCAACGCCCGCCTGCGCGACCTGTCGCCCGCACTGGGTCAACAGGGTCTGGCCTTTCGCAATCTCGGTGACATCAACGCGCAGTCTCTGGCCGGTGCAACCGCAACCGCGACCCACGGCACCGGGCGCAGCTTGCCCTGTTTGTCGGCCGAGATCACCGATGCCCGTTTGATCAGCGCAGGCGGAGAGATCTTGACCACGGGTGACGTGCCGCTGGAAATGATACAGGTATCGCTTGGCCTGCTTGGGGTGCTGACCGAAGCACGCATCAATGTCGTGCCCAAATACAACCTGCGCCGACGCGTGACCCTGACCGATTTGTCAGAGTGTCTGGCCAATATGCACCAGAACTGGGCCGAGAACCGTAATTTCGAATTCTTCTACATCCCCTTCACCGGCAAGGCGGTCGAACTGAGGCATGCCGTTGTTGATGGTCCGGAAAGCAAGGCGCCGCGCGATCTGGATATGATCGCGGTCAAGGTGCTGAAACTTGCCCGGAATGCGGGCCGCTTCAGCGCAGGCCTGCGATCCGCGCTGTTGAAACTGCTGACGCTGGCGCAGTCCGACGAGGACTATGTTGGTGAAAGCTGGAAGGTTCTGTGCAGCGACAGACATATTCGTTTCAAGGAAATGGAATATCATCTGCCGCCCGATACTGCCGGTGACGTGCTGAACGAAGTATTTCGCAGGCTGGAACGGGATCACAAGGACATCTATTTCCCGATCGAGGTTCGGCAAACCGCCGGAGATACTGCGTGTCTGTCTCCATTTCAGGGCGGCCCCCGGATCTCGGTCGCGGTTCACACGGATGCGGATCAAGATCACAGCCGGTACTTCAATGCGCTGGAACCGCTGTTCCTTGAGGCCGGGGGCAGGCCGCATTGGGGCAAGATGCACAGCCTGACCTACAAGGACCTGTCCGGGCTTTATCCGGATTTCGACCGCTTCTGCGCCTTGCGCGCGCAGCTGGACCCGCAGGATAAATTCCTGACACCCGCATTGGCGCGGCTGTTCCGGCCATGAGCGATCCGTATCTAAAACGATTGTCCGAAACGCTGCACAAACATGGCGTAGATCAGCCCGTTGTGGCCGTCGATCTGGACCGGTTAGAGGCGAATTGCGCAGCCGCCGATGCTGGCGCGGATGCTGCGCTGGATCGGCGACTGGTGGCCAAATCTCTGCCCTGCCTGCCGCTTTTGGATCATATCAGGGGCCTGATCCCAACCTCGGGCCTGATGACGTTCTCTGCGCCGATGCTGACGGCTTTGCTGAAAGCAGAAAGCGGAACGGATCACCTGAGCGGAAAGCCTCTGCCGGTTCGATCCGCCGCCCGTGTCCTGGCGTCCTGTCCTGACGCGGCGGAGCGGGTGCAATGGCTGATCGATACGCCCGACCGGTTGCGTGAGTATCTGGCCCTTGCCGATCAGACCCAGTCCCGGCTCCGCCTGTCGCTGGAACTCGACATCGGTCTGCATCGCGGCGGTCTGACGCCCGAGCAGGTCGCCGAGGTCGCCAAGGGCATCCAAGCGCATCCCTTGGCACGGCTGAGCGGTGTGATGGGCTATGAGGCCCATCTGGCGAAACTGCCAGGCTTTCTGAGAAACAGAGCGGCCCGCGCCTCGGCCCAGACCTTTCGCTGCGCGGTCGCCGCACTGCCGGATCAAGGCGCAGGCCTGTGCCTGAATACCGGGGGCAGCCTGACGTTCCAGACCCATGCCTCGGACAATTCAGCGACCGAGGTCGCCTTTGGCTCGGTTCTGGTCAAACCCTCGGATTTTGACCACAGCGCGACCCGTGCCTTTCAGCCAGCGGCGTTTATAGGGACGCCAATTCTCAAGGCCATGCCCGGCAACGGGTTGCCCGGGCTGGATTTTCTGCCCCGTCGCAAAACCGATATCGCCGTGTTTGGCGGTCACTACCTCGCACATCCGGTGCATCCAAAGGGGTTCGCCTATTCCTCAATATTCGGTCGCTCCAGCAATCAGGAGGTTTGGACAGGACCTGCCACAAGCGCAGCCCGACCCGGCGACATCGCCTTGCTACGCCCCAGCCAAAGCGAGGCTGTTCTGAACCAGTTCGGTACAGTCCTTGCGGTATGCAGCGACGCTGTAGTCGACGAGTGGCAAACCTTGCCGAATTGATTGGTGGTCTTGTTAGACTGCAAACCCAGGTAGATTTGGTGGAGCCTAGGGGAGTCGAACCCCTGACCTCTTGCATGCCATGCAAGCGCTCTCCCAACTGAGCTAAGGCCCCATCCGGGTACTGCCGAAGCAGTGGGAGGACGTTTATGAGACGACGGCGGGGAGTGCAAGTCCAAAAATAGAATTGTGCAAAAACTTTCCGTCGCCATCCGCACAAAGAACCAAGGCGGCCCAGGGCCGCCTTAAGATCAGTTTTCGTCTTCTGATGACATGTCCTTGATGTCGTCCAGCGAGACGTCATCGTTGTTGTCGTCATCATCGTCCAGCAGATCGTCGTCCAGATCCACGTCGACATTGTCGTCATCATCCAGAACCAGATCATCCTCGGATGCGTTTTCGCGTGCTTTCGCGGTCGCTGCGTCCTCGGCATCGGCGGCAATCATCCGGCTTTTGCCGGTTTCAAGCTCCACGATCTCGCCCGTGTAGGGGCTGACGATCGGGTCCTTGTTCAGGTCGTAAAATCGCTTACCGGTGGTCGGGCAAACGCGCTTTACGCCCCATTCTTCCTTGGGCATGTCAAATCCCCTTGATATCAGGTGAGTCGTCTAAAAGATTCAGTTCACCTGCCACAGGCGGCGGGCACTGTCAAAGCCTTTGCGCGGAAGAGGTCGGGATATGGGAGATCACGCTTTGCCGGGAACGCCGCCGGTGCCGCTGACGCTGCGCAGATCGACGCGGGCGCGGCGGATCAGCCTGCGGATTTCCCAATTGGACGGGCGGGTTACCCTGACCTATCCGCAAGGCGTGCCCGAGGCCGAGGCGTTGAGTTTCGCGCGCAGCAAAGAGGAGTGGATCCGGCAGCATTTGGCAGGCCAACCCGATCTGGAACAGGTGCGTCTGGGCGGTGTGATCTGGATCGAAGGCACCGAGCGTCGAATCGTGCCCGCGCCGGGGCGGCGGGTGGTGCTGAGCACAGACTCGGTGGCCGTGCCTGCCGGGGCCGAGGGGCGGCGACTGGCCCGGTTTCTGAAAGAACTTGCACGGGATCGGCTGACTGGGGCCTGCGATGATTACGCCGCCATTCTGGGGCGCTCGTACACCAGTCTGACGCTGCGGGACACGCGATCCCGCTGGGGGTCGTGCAGTTCGCATGGCGGGTTGATGTTTTCCTGGCGCCTGATCCTCGCGCCGTCCGAAGTTCTGCACTATGTCGCCGCGCATGAGGTGGCGCATTTGGCCGAGATGAACCATTCGCCCGCATTCTGGGCGCAGGTCGAACGTATTTTTGGCCCCTATGATGCCCCGCGCCGGTGGTTGCGTGAAAACGGAGCGATGCTGCACAGATACCGCTTTGACGCGTAGTCGAGTTGACCCCGCAGGTTTTTGTGATCACATGAGACCATGTTAGCTACACGCCCGACCGACTCGCATATCGCAACCCATGACAGGGTGTATCGCACTCTGCGGTCCCGTATCCTGCACGGAGAGATCGCCCCCGGCGAGGCGCTGACCTTGCGTGGGATCGGCAAGGAGTTCGATGTCTCGATGACGCCTGCGCGCGAGGCGGTGCGCCGTCTGGCGGCGGAAGGGGCGTTGTTTCTGTCCTCATCGGGGCGGGTTTCGACGCCGGAACTGACGAATGACCGGATCGAGGAACTGGCCGCATTGCGCGCCTTGCTTGAGGTGGAACTGGCCAGCCGCGCCCTGCCGCGTGCCCATATCGCGCTGATCGACCGGTTGCAGACCATCAACATGACCGTCGCCGAAATGGTGACCAAGCGCGACGCCGTGGGCTATATCCGGTCGAATCTGGAGTTTCACAGGACGCTGTATCTGCGCGCGCAGGCCCCCGCGATGTTGGCCATGGCCGAGACGGTCTGGCTGCAACTTGGCCCCACCATGCGGTCCTTGTACGGGCGGCTTCGGCGCACCGAGCCGCCGCATTATCACAAGCTGATCATCGCCGCGCTGAAGGCCGGGGACGAGCCGGGGTTGCGCCTTGCCGTGCGCTCCGACGTAACACAGGGGTTGCGGTTGCTGGTTGCTTAAGCGGCGAACCGCCGAAGCGTCGATTTGGCGGCAGCCACTCTCGGTCGTTCTGGTTTGCGCGTCCGGTCTGCGCTAGGCTGAGGCAAATCACAAACAAGAGCAGATTTCAGTCATGATCAATCGACGGAGCTTTTCCATTGGCCTTGGCGCGGCAATATTGGCCGGGTGCAGCGACGAGGGCGCGCCATCCCGTGCGCGTGCGTCGCGTATGCAGTCGGTGCCGAATGCGGGCTATGATGCCTGGGTGGCCAATTTCAAATCCCGAGCCGCGTCGCAGGGGATTTCCCAGACGACCATAAATCGGGCCTTTCAGGGTGCGGGCTATTTGCCCGGCGTGATCGAGCGCGACCGCAATCAAGTGGAATTCAAACGCTCGCTTGAGGACTACTTGGCCATCGCCGCCTCGGACGAACGCATCAGCACCGGGCGGCAGATGTTGCAGCGGTACAATGGGACGCTGTCGCAGATCGAGGCGCAATACGGTGTCGACAAAGAGGTTGTCGTGGCCGTCTGGGGTTTGGAAAGCCGATACGGCGCGCGGCGCGGCGACGTGCCGGTGATTTCGGCCACGTCCACCTTGGCGTATGAGGGGCGGCGCGGAGAATTTTTCGAAAAGCAACTGGTCGCAGCCCTGAAGATCATTCAGGAGGGCGACACCTCGCCCGCCAACATGACCGGCAGCTGGGCCGGGGCGATGGGGCATACGCAGTTCATCCCAACCTCGTATCTGGCCTATGCGGTGGATTTCACCGGCGACGGTCGGCGCGATATCTGGTCCGAGGATCCAACGGATTCTTTGGCCTCGACGGCGGCCTATTTATCCCGTGCCGGTTGGGTGCGCGGCCAACCTTGGGGCGGCGAGGTCGGCACCGTGTCGGGTACACCGGTTGCTGTGCTGCAACCGCAGGTGCCGGGGCCGCGCATCGCCGTGTTCCGCAATTTCAATGTCATCAAGCGGTACAACAACTCGGACAGCTATGCGATTGGCGTGGGGCACCTGTCGGACCGGATTGCCGGAGGCGCTCCGTTTCAGGCCTCATTCGGGCCAGATGCCACGGGTCTGACGCTGGAGGACCGCAAAGACCTGCAGCGCCGCCTGACCTCGGCCGGGTATGACACGCAGGGCGCGGACGGGGTGATCGGGAACAACACCAAATCCGCCATCAGCGGCTATCAACGCGCCAACGGCCTGCCTGTGACCGGCGAGGCATCGGTTGACCTACTGCGTCGTTTGGGCGGTTGACGGTTTACGCCGCCAGCCCTTTCGACCCGATATCCAGGAATTTCTGACGGCGGTCCTTGATCAGGGCCGCTGCATCTTTGCCGCCCAGCTCTTTCAGCATGGCGGCGATGGCTTCGCGCACCGATTCAACCGCCTCGGGGCGACCGCGATGGGCCCCGCCTTTGGGCTCGGGGATGATCCGGTCGCAGACACCCAGCTTGTGCAGGTCCTGCGCTGTCAGGCGCAGCGCCTCGGCGGCTTCGCGCATCTTCTCGGCGTCTTTCCACAGGATCGAGGCGCAGCCTTCGGGTGAGATCACCGAATAGACCGAATGTTCCAGCATCGCGACACGGTTGGCGGTCGCAAAGGCCACAGCCCCGCCGGACCCACCTTCGCCGATAATGACCGATACTAGCGGCACACCGATTTTCAGACACATTTCGGTCGAACGCGCGATGGCCTCGGACTGGCCGCGTTCCTCGGCGCCTTTGCCGGGATAGGCGCCCGCCGTGTCGATCAGGGTGATCACTGGCAGACCAAACCGTCCGGCCATCTCCATCAGGCGCACGGCCTTGCGATAGCCTTCGGGCCGGGCCATGCCGAAATTCCGTTCGATCCGCGATTTGGTGTCGCTGCCCTTTTCATGGCCGATCACCATCACCGGCTGGTCGTTGAACCGGGCCAGCCCGCCGATCACCGCCAGATCGTCGGCAAAGTTCCGGTCGCCCGCCAGCGGCGTGAATTCGGTGAACAGCTCTTTGACATAGTCCTGGCAATGGGGCCGTTCGGGGTGGCGCGCCACCTGACATTTCCGCCACGGGGTCAGATCGGCATACAGTTCATCCAGCAGCTTGGCGGCCTTGGCGTCCAGCGCGGCGGCTTCTTCGCTCACGTCCATTTCTTCATTGGCACGGGCCAATGCGCGCAGCTCTTCAGCTTTGCCTTCGATCTCGGCCAGTGGTTTTTCGAAATCCAGATACTGGGTCATGACGCCTCTCAACGCGGAAGTTCCCTGCTATATGACCTGACGTCGCCCCGGATGCAACTCAGCAAGATTTGTGGGCCGTGAATATGCAAGCTGAGGAAAGCAATGAGAAGGAAGGATGCCGATGGCAACCAGCTACGAAGACCGGGTTCTGCGCGTGCTGAGCTATATCCACGACAACCCTGCCGGGGATCTGTCACTGGACGCGCTGGCCGATGTCGCCGCCATGTCCCGGTTTCACTGGCACCGCGTGTTTCGCGCCCTGACCGGCGAGACCTGCGCGCAGGCTGTACGCCGCCTGCGGCTGCACCGCGCGGCGACGCTGTTGGTGCGAACCGACACACCGGTGGCCCAGGTCGCGGCAACCGTTGGCTATCCCAACCCAAGCTCATTTGCGCGGGCCTTTACCGAGGCCTATGGCAGCAGCCCCGGTGCCTTTCGCAAGGCGGGGCAGTTTCTGCCGGCTCATCCCAACTTTAGAACCGGAGGATACCCGATGCATCCCGTGACAACCCGTACCGAACCCGCCCGCCGTGTGATCGCGCTGCCCCACAAGGGGGCCTATTCCGAAATCGGCAAGAGTTTCGAGGCCTTTGGTGCCTTGTGCGAATCCCGCCAGCTCTGGCCGCAGATCGGCCCGGTTCTGGCGCTGTATCTCGACAGCCCCGAGGACGTGCCCGAGGATCAGTTGCGCAGCTATGCCGGGGCTGAATTCCGGGGCGATGAGACGCCCCAAGGCATGGAGGACATGCAAATCGCTGGCGGGAAGACTGCGGTGCTAACCTACAAAGGCCCCTATTCAGGTATCGAGGCCGCCTATCACAGCCTGTTCGGCAACTGGTTGCCCGAATCCGGCGAAGAGCCTGCGGATCAGCCATGCTATGAAATCTACCTCAACGATCCGCGCGAAACCCCGCCCGAAGAGTTGCTGACCGAGATCTGTCTTCCCTTAAAGTGATCAGCTTGGCCACAGGACCGGATACAGCGAGGCGACCAGCAGTGCTGCCATGGTCCAATTGAAAACCAGCAACCGGCGCGGATTCGTCAGGAACCGCGCCATTTGCTGGCCCAGCAGGGTCCAGGTGCTGACCGACGGTAAATTGACCGCGCCGAACACCAGCGCGACGACAACGATCACGTTCAGTGTCTGATCCGGCGCATAGGCTGTGGTCGCGGTCAGTGCCATGGCCCAGGCTTTCGGGTTGACCCACTGAAACGCGGCGGCCTGCAGGAACGTCATTGGAGTGCCCACTTCGGCCTTTCCACCGGCGGGCGCGGCGTGTGCGATTTTCCAGGCCAGATACAGCAGATACGCCACCGAGGCGACTTTCAGCACCGTGTAGCTGGCCGGGTATTGGTTGAACACCTGCACCAGCCCCGCGCCGACAAGCAGGACCATGAAGGTAAAGCCAAGCCCGATTCCCAACATATGCGGGATCGAGCGGCGAAAGCCGAAATTGGCCCCTGACGCCATCAGCATCAGGTTATTCGGCCCCGGAGTGATCGAGGACACGAAGGCAAACACAATCAGGGCCAGAAGGATGTCGTAAGTCATGGCCCGAATATTTGCGCCAAAAGTGGCAAATGAAATTGCGTTTTGGTGCGCTTCTTGTTTATTTTCACAATTAATGACGAAGATGGATCAGATAAACCGCGATATATTGCGTGAGCTGACCGCAGATGGGCGGATCAGCAATCTGGAACTGGCGGATCGCGTGGGCCTGTCCCCCTCTGCCTGTCTGCGCCGGGTGCAGGAATTGGAAAGGGCAGGAGTGATCACCGGTTACCGCGCCGTTTTGGACCCCGTCGCGCTGGGCAAGGGGTTTGTGGCCTATATCGGCGTTGGGCTGGGCGAACATACCAAGGCCGCGCAGGAAGGGTTTGAACGGGCCTTGCAGCGCGCGCCCGAAGTGGTCGAATGCCACAACATCACCGGCACGATCGAATACCTGCTGCGCGTCGAATGCGCCGACCTTCCATCCTATAAGACCTTCCATACCGATGTGCTGGGAACGCTGCCCCATGTCACCTCGATCACGTCCTATGTGGTTATGGGGTCGCCCAAGGATTTGCGGGCCTGAGCGGCCACATTGTGAAGATTCACGCTCTTGCAGGGTAAAAATTCACATCCTAGTGTGACGTTAATGATGCCGTAGACCAAAATACCAAACAAACGCGGCGCACACAGGGAGATGATGATGAAACTCTTTCGTACAGGTGCGATTGCGGCAGCCGCCGTTTTGATCGCCGGGGCTGCTCTGGCGGCGCCGCTGAAACTGCAGCCTGCAAGCCCTCAGCCCAGTCCAAAGGCAGGGCTGGACGTCAAATACGCGTGGGAGGGGAACCCGCCGCGCAAAATCCAGAACCTGTCCAAAGTGGACTTTTTGCTGAAGAAGGCAAAGCCCGGTCAACCTTTGCGGGGATTGGACTATCGCGATACCTCCGAAGGCGATCCGGTTCTGACGTTCAACGAAGCCTATAACGTGGCGGCTGAAGTATCGGGCTACATCCGGTTCGACTCACCGGGTGTGTATGAACTGGAAACCTGGTCGAATGACGGCATCGACGCCTGGGTTGGCGGGCAACAGATCGGTTACGTCAACGGGCGTCAGGGCTGTGAGGCCAACCAAAGAACAGCGGTCGAGGTCCCACAAGCCGGGTGGTATCCGCTGAAGATCAAGTATTTCCAGAAATACGGCACATCCTGCCTGATGATGAAGTGGGGCAAGCAGGGTGATCGGTTCACCTGGACGCCAAACAACGTGTTTGGCCGGTAAAAAAAGGCGCCAGATCTGGCGCCTTTTTCAGTCTGGTCAGCCGTTGGCCGCGATCAGCTCGGCCTGTGCCACGATGACTTCGGCCTGTTTGATTGAAGCGATGTCGACAAGACGGCCTTTGTAAACTGTGGCCCCTTCGCCATTGGCCTTGGCCTGTTCCATCGCGGCCAGAATCTCGCGCGCTTCCGAAACAGCCTCATCCGACGGGGTGAAGACCTGATTGGCCAAAGCGATCTGTTTGGGGTGGATCGCCCATTTGCCAACCATGCCCAGCGTGGCCGAGCGTTTGGCCTGCGCGATATAGCCTTCGTCATCCGAGAAATCGCCGAACGGCCCGTCTACCGGCAGAACGCCGTGCGTGCGGCAGGCGGCGACAATGGCGGCCTGCGCCCAGTGCCACGGATCGGACCAGTGCTTTTCACCCTCGCGCAGCATGTAATAGTTTTCCTGCGTTCCGCCGATGCCAGTGGTCTGCATCCCCATCGAGGCTGCAAAATCCGCAGCACCAAGGCTCATGGCTTGCATACGGGGCGAGGACGCGGCGATTTCTTCGACATGGGCGATACCTGCAGCGGATTCGATAATCACTTCGAACGAGATCGGCTTGGTCCGGCCCTTGGCGCGCTCGATAGCAGTAACCAGCGCGTCCACGGCGTAGACATCTGCCGCGCAACCGACCTTGGGGATCATGATCTGGTCCAGCCGGTCGCCCGCCTGTTCCAGAACGTCAACGACATCGCGGTACCAATAGGGTGTGTCCAGCCCGTTGATCCGCACCGACATATACTTACCACCCCAGTCGATGGTGTTCAACGCTTCGATGACATTTGCGCGGGCGGCGTCCTTGTCAGATGGGGCAACCGAGTCCTCGAGGTCCAGATTGATCACGTCTGCGGCCGATGCTGCCATCTTGGGGAACAGCTTGGTGTTCGATCCGGGGCCGAACAATTGGCAGCGATTGGGGCGGGCCGGGGCGGCGGGTTGAATGCGGAAACTCATCGGGGCCTCTTGTGGGTAAGGAAATTGCGATTTTTCTCTCGATTGAGGTATTAAATTACGTAGATCAGCGCAAGCGGGATTGTGCGCCTGCGGCAATGCGCGTGCAGAAATCGCAGTTTCGACTGCGAAGTAAGGGTGATTAAAGTTTAATCAGTTTGAAAACTTCGAATATTTTTGCGCAGTCAGAGAACACGGCGCAAAAACCTCGCGTGCTGTGTGGGGTTAGGCGGTGAAAACGCGAAGCGCTCGTATTGGCGCTTGTCTACTTTGCGTCGGAATCAAAGGAGTGACCGCAATGATCGAGACACCGTACCTGCTGTTTTTGGGCGATGCGCCCGACCAACTGGCCGCCAAAGTTGCAATCGGAATCCGGGACTGGCGTCCCGAGAACGCCGTTGGCCAATTGCGGATGGACGGCTGCAAGGCCGACCTGGGCATGACCGACATGACGCTTGAAGAAGGCAAGGCCGCCGGTGCCAAGACCCTGGTTATTGGTGTTGCGAACCGTGGCGGCGTGATCAGCCAGGCCTGGAAAGAGGTTCTGATCGCTGCGCTGGAAATGGGCTATGATCTGGCGTCGGGCCTGCACAACCTGCTGCGGGACGAGGGTGATCTGGTTGCAGCGGCGCAGACTCATGGCTGCACATTGCACGACGTTCGCGTACCGACCGTCGGCTACCCGATCGCAAACGGCAAAAAGCGCAGCGGCAAGCGCTGCCTTGCCGTTGGAACCGACTGTTCTGCCGGTAAGATGTATACCGCCATGTCCATGGACGCCGAAATGCGCAACCGTGGCATGAAGTCGACATTCCGCGCCACTGGTCAGACCGGTATTCTGATCACCGGTCAGGGCGTGCCTCTGGACGCCGTCGTTGCAGACTTCATGGCAGGCTCGGTGGAATACCTGACGCCTGAGAATGATGAGGATCACTGGGATCACATCGAAGGGCAGGGCTCGTTGTTCCATGTCTCGTATTCCGGCGTCACCATGGCCCTGATCCACGGCGGCCAGCCGGATGCCCTGATCCTGTGCCATGAACCCACCCGGACGCATATGCGTGGTCTGCCCGAGTATTCTGTGCCGACGCTGCCGCAGCTGCGCGACACCGCATTGCCGCTGGCACGGGTTGCAAACCCGGACTGTCAGGTGGTCGGCGTGTCGATCAACACCCAGCACCTGAGCGAGGATGAGGCGAAGGCCTATATCGCCAAGGTCGAGGCCGAAATGGGCCTGCCCGCCACCGACCCGTACCGTTTTGGTGCCGGTAAACTGGTAGACGCGCTGGCCGCGCTGTGATCTGAACGGCGCGCCGGAGGCGGGTGTTGATCCGCCTCCGGCGGCCGTATTTTGAACGAGAAGAAGGAGCGTGCGCGTGCAGATTGACGTCTCTCGTGATGTTTTCCGGCTGGCGCAGGTGTTCACCATCTCGCGCGGGTCGCGGACCGAGGCAAAGGTGCTGACGGTACGGCTGTCGGATGGGGCGCATGAAGGCTGGGGCGAATGTGTGCCCTATGCGCGGTATGATGAGACGCTTGAGTCCGTTGAGGCCGAGATTGCCGGGTTGCCTGCGGAGTTCACGCGTCAGGCGCTGATGGATCTGCTGCCAGCCGGTGCGGCGCGGAACGCGGTGGATTGTGCGCTGTGGGATCTTGAGGCCAAGCGGGCGGGCAAGCGCGCCTGGGATCTGGCCGGATTGCCGGTGCCGGGGCCTGAGATCACGGCCTATACCCTGTCGCTGGATACGCCTGAGGCGATGCAGAAGCAGGCGGCCGAGAATGCGCATCGCCCGTTGCTGAAGATCAAGCTGGGCACCCCGGACGACATGCCTCGGCTGGAAGCCGTGCGCGCGGGTGCGCCGGATGCCAAGATCATCGTGGATGCGAACGAAGGCTGGTCGGCTGAGGTTTACGCCGATCTGGCGCCGCATCTGGTGCGTCTGGGTGTGGCGCTGGTCGAGCAGCCTCTGCCCGCCGGACAGGATGACGCGCTGATCGGGATGGAGCGTCCGGTGCCTGTCTGTGCCGATGAATCCTGCCATGACCGGACCAGCCTGCCCAAGCTGAAGGGCAAGTATGATGTGGTCAACATCAAGCTGGACAAGACCGGTGGTCTGACCGAGGCGCTGGCCCTGCGGGAACAGGCGCTGGCCGAGGGCTATCGCGTGATGGTCGGCTGCATGGTCGGCAGTTCACTGGCGATGGCCCCTGCGACATTGCTGGCGCAGGGCGCGATGGTAACGGACCTTGACGGCCCGCTGTTGTTGGCCGAAGACCGCGCGACACCGCTGACATTTGATGATGCCGGAGTGCACCCGCCCATGGCGGCACTTTGGGGCTAAGGAGAGATACATGACTCGCACCGTTTATGTGAATGGCGAATACCTGCCCGAGACCGAAGCCAAGGTTTCGATCTTTGACCGTGGTTATCTGTTTGCGGACGCCGTTTACGAAGTGACCAGCATTCTGGACGGCAAGCTGATCGATTTCGAAGGCCACGCCGTGCGCCTCAAGCGGTCCTTGGATGAGCTGGAGATGGCCGAGCCGTGCTCCAAGGAAGAGCTGCTGGAAATTCACCGCAAGCTGGTGGAATTGAACGGCATCGAGGAAGGTCTGGTGTATCTGCAGGTCAGCCGTGGATCGGATGGCGACCGTGATTTTGTGTTCCCGTCGGTGGATACCAAGCCCAGCCTCGTTCTGTTCACGCAGAACAAGCCGGGTCTGGCGGATAGCCCGGCGGCCAAGAAAGGTGCCAAGATCATCTCGATTGATGACCTGCGTTGGGGCCGCCGCGACATCAAGACCGTGCAGCTGCTCTACCCGTCGATGGGCAAGATGATGGCCAAGAAAGCGGGCTGCGACGATGCCTGGCTGATCGAGGATGGCTATGTGACCGAAGGCACCAGCAACAACGCCTTTTTCGTCAAGAACGGCAAGATCGTTACCCGCCCGCTGTCCAACGACATTCTGCACGGCATCACCCGCAAGGCAGTGCTGCGCATGGCGGCTGAGGCGCAGATGGAAATCGAAGAGCGTCTGTTCACCATCGACGAGGCCAAAGAGGCGGACGAAGCCTTTACCACCTCGGCCAGCGCCTTTGTCATGCCGGTGATCGAGATTGACGGCGTGACGCTGGGCGACGGGACGCCCGGCCCGGTCGCAAAGCGTCTGCGCGAGATTTATCTGGACGAAAGCCGTAAAGCGGCGATCTAAAGAAAAGGCCCGCCAATCCGGCGGGCCTTATTCGTTTTGGGGGCGTCAGCCTTTCTTGGTGACGTTTTCCTCGAAGGCGACCTTGAAGGCGGCCTGTTTCTCGGGGCTGGCCTCGGTCTGATAGTTGGCTTTCCACTCATCCATGGTCATGCCGTAGAAAATTTCGCGCGCCTCGTCCTTGCCCATTTCGATGCCCTTTTCATTGGCCGCTTCCTGATACCAGCGCGACAGGCAATTTCGGCAGAACCCGGCCAGGTTCATCATGTCGATGTTTTGTACGTCCCTGCGGTCTTCCATCAGGTGCTGCTGCAACCGGCGGAAGGCGGCGGCCTGAAGTTCGATTTCGGTTTGCTTGTCCATAAGTCTGGCTCCGGGTGGTTCTGGTGCGTGTCACACCTGACCTAGCGGTCCGGTGGGGATGTTTCAATAAACAGGATGTCAGACCAGTTTCAGGGCCAGCCACGGGATGATGCAGAAGATCAGGGTGAGGATCTTGTAATTGGCGAGATACCGGAAATACGCCTGTTTCACATCCGCGCGGTCCATCTGGAACATTCGACCGTGAATACCGGCGATCCAGTCCTGCATCAGGACGATCATCACGGTGGTGAACAACAGAATGGCGATATTCAGCACCGCCATCCAGCCAAAGAAGCTTGTCAGGAACTCTTGAGTCATACCTGCCTCCTTTCCTTCATTATATGGGGAGCCAGGATCAGGAGTGGAATACCCGTTGAGGATCTGAGGCTAAAGGTCGCTTTCCTCCAGCGCATCCGTCAGGACAACTGCCAGCCGCTCGGCCCATTCCCGTTGCCCGACGTGATCTGCGATCAGATCATTGCGCAGCTCGATCAGGGCGTTGGGGCGGCCATGTGTTGTGCAATGCTTGTCAATCGCGTCACCGGGCAGGACCCCGGTATAGGGCTCGTTCACGCCGACGCACAGGTCGTCCTCGGCCCTTAACCGGTCGATCAACGGGCCCGCGAATCGCTTGTCCGGGGTGTGCAGCACGCCAATGTGCCAGGGCCGTGGGTCGCGGCCACGCAGTTGGCGGGTGAAGGAATGCATCGACACGACAACCGCATGGGGCAGGGCGGCCAACCGCCCAAGTGCCTCATGATACGGGCGGTAGCACATGTTCAGGCGACGCTCGCGCTCGGCCGCATCGGCGTGGCGGTTGCCCGGTATGATCGAGCCGTCGTACAGCTTCATCAGCAGGGTCGGGTCATCCTCACCCCGGTTCGGGTCGATCACCAGGCGCGAGAAATTGGCGGCGATCACCGGCGCATTCAGGATTTCGCCCAGATGTTTCGATACCTCATAGGCACCGACATCATAGGCGATGTGACGCTCCATATCTTCACGCGGCAGGCCGAGGTCGCCGTCACCCACATCGGGCGGAACGGTATTGGTTGCGTGGTCGCAGGTGATCAGCCAGCGGGACGGGCGATCCTCGCCGTGGATAAAGAACGGAGTGTACGTCATAAGCCTGTCATCAAGTTTGCCGCAGGTGTATGGCAGTTGCTTCGGAAAGGGAATTGCGCAATAAGCAGCCAAGGCAATGTTTGCGGTAACATTGCCCTAACACCGTGGGATTGAGGAGAGCAAGACCAATGCGACGCCTTAGAAATGTGAAAATTGTGGCGACGCTGGGACCGGCGTCCAACGACTATGATACCATTCGTGCCCTGCACGAGGCCGGGGCGGATGTGTTTCGCCTGAACATGAGCCACGGCAGCCATGACGAGATCCGCGAACGGCATCGCATTATCCGTCAGGTGGAAAAGGATCTGGACAGCCCGATTGCGATTCTGGCCGACTTGCAGGGCCCCAAACTGCGCGTCGGCGTATTTGCCAACGACGCTGAGGAACTGGAAGAGGGTGCCGCGTTCCGACTGGACCTTGACCCACAGGCCGGGGATGCGGCCCGTGTCTGCCTGCCGCACCCCGAGATTTTTGCCGCCCTCGAACCCGGTGCGCGGCTGCTGGTCAATGACGGAAAGATTCGCCTGATCGTCAATGATTGTGGGCAGGACTATGCCAATTGCACGGTTGAGATTGGTGGCACCATCTCGAACCGCAAAGGTGTGAACGTGCCTGACGTTGTGTTGCCGCTGGCCGCTTTGTCGGCCAAGGATCGCGACGATCTGGAATTTGTCTGCCAGCTGGGCGTCGATTGGCTGGCGCTGAGCTTTGTTCAGCGCGCCAAGGATGTGTTCGAGGCGCGCGCGCTGGCGGATGGCCGCGCCGCGATCCTGTCGAAGATCGAAAAGCCCGCCGCCGTGCAGGCCTTTGACGATATTCTGGATGCCTCGGACGGGATCATGGTCGCGCGTGGCGATCTGGGCGTGGAACTGCCGGTCTCGGCGGTGCCTCCGATCCAGAAACGTCTGGTGCGCAAGTGCCGCGGCGCTGCCAAGCCGGTCATCGTCGCCACTCAGATGCTGGAAAGCATGATCGAAAGCCCGATGCCCACCCGCGCCGAGGTTTCGGATGTGGCGACCGCGATCTATGAGGGGACGGACGCAATCATGCTGAGCGCGGAATCCGCCGCAGGCTCGTATCCGATCGAAGCGGTTCAGACCATGAACAAGGTCGCCATCGAGGTCGAGGCCGACCCGACCTATGTGCAGATCATTGCCGCCTCGCGCACGGCCAAGGGCACGACCGTTGCGGATGGCATTGTCGCAGCTGCCCGCGAAATCGCCGAGAAAACGGACATCAAGGCGATCTGCTGCTTTACCCAAAGTGGCACCACAGCCTCATTGACCGCGCGCGAGCGACCCGGTGTGCCGATCATTGCCATGACATCCCAAATGGGCACGGCGCGCAGGCTGTGCCTGAGCTGGGGCTGCAACTGCGTGATGACGCCCGAGTTGCAACGGTTCAAGGGGGCCGTGGTCAACGCCGCACGCGCCGCACGGGCCGGCGGGTTTGCAACGGAAAGCGACCAGATCGTCGTAACCGCCGGTGTGCCCTTTAACGTCCCCGGAACGACAAACATTCTGCGGGTTGCACCATGTGACGAACGGCTGATCTACAGCACCGATCCCGAATAAGCCCGATACAAATCAGCCCCTCAACCCGCCCCGCATCATGCCGGGCGGGCTTGTTTCACCACGCGAAAATCGCTGATTTTTAAGCGAAATTTGACCGCTTGGGGCGAATTTTGCAGAATAGAATTCATTTTCTGATGGAAATTTCGGATAAAGACCCTAAGGGCAGTCAAATTCACAAGTTCCAAGTTCCGGCTGCTCTGCCGGGGGCACGGGCCCCGGATAACAACGAAAACGGAGGAACGAGATGACAGCGAAAATTGTCATAGGACTGGACGGGACAGAAACCGGAGAGCGCGCATTGGCCTTCGCCAAAGACCTGGCGGAACGGCTGAATACGTGCGAGCTTTTGGTCGCTTATGTGATCGAATGGTCCCCGTACACATTCCAAACCCCTGAAGAAAACGCACAACGCCACAAACGGCGCGAAGAAGAGGTCGAGCTGGCAACAACCCGCATCGTGACCCCTGCTGTGGACGCGTTGAATGCGGCCGGATTCCAGGCGCATGGCGTCGTGCGGCACGGAGACGTGGCCGAGACGCTGAACAAGATCACTGTCGAAAACGGCGGATCGCAGATTGTGGTTGGCCGCGCTTCGGCTGACGGCATCAAGAAGCGGCTGTTTGGCAGCGCCACGCAGAATCTGGTGATGCATGCCGACGTGCCAGTCACCGTTGTGAACTAAGGGGGTAGAAAATGAAAACCTTCAAATATCTCAGTCTTCTTGTCGTATCAATGCTGGTGGCAGGTGCGGCAACGGCCCAAGAGGCTCCGGGCCTGGACGACAAGATCAATCAGGCCTTCGCCGATGCGACCGGGCCGTTTGTCAGCTTTATCTTCGCGCCGTTCCCGGGAACCGGGTTCCCGTGGATCGTCGGCTGGCTGGTGGTCGCGGCGACCGTGTTCACGCTTTATTTTGCTTTTGTTCAGTTTCGGTTCTTCGGACACTCTATCAGCCTGGTCAAAGGCGACTATTCCGACCCAAACGATGCGGGTGAGGTCAGCCACTTTCAGGCTCTGGCCACAGCCCTGTCGGGTACGGTCGGTCTGGGCAACATCGCCGGTGTGGCCGTTGCCATTGGGATCGGCGGACCGGGCGCGACCTTCTGGATGATCGTCGCGGGCCTTTTGGGCATGGCGTCGAAATTCACCGAATGTACGCTGGGTGTAAAATACCGCAACGAATACGAAGACGGCACCGTTTCGGGTGGCCCGATGTACTATATGTCCAAGGGCTTTGCCGAACTGGGCCTGCCGGGTGGTAAGATTCTGGCGGTTCTGTTCTCGATCTTCTGTATCCTTGGCGCGCTGGGCGGGGGCAACATGTTCCAGGCCAATCAGGCGCATCAGCAGATTGCAGGCATCGTCGGGGACTATCCGGGCTGGATCACCGGTTTGGTCTTTGCGGCCATCGTTTTTGCGGTGATCGTGGGCGGCCTGAAATCCATCGCGCGCGTGACCGAAAAGGTCGTTCCCTTCATGGGTGTCATGTATGTGCTGGCCGCACTGGTCATCATCATCATGCACGCGGATCAGATCGGCTGGGCCTTTGGCCAGATCTTTGCTGGCGCCTTTACCGGCCTCGGTGTTGCCGGCGGCATGGTTGGCGCGCTGATTCAGGGCTTCCGCCGTGCGGCGTTCTCGAACGAAGCGGGCGTTGGTTCGGCTGCGATTGCACACTCGGCTGTGCGGACCAAGGAACCGATCACCGAAGGCTTCGTGTCGCTGCTTGAGCCTTTCATCGATACCGTTGTGATCTGTACCATGACGGCGCTGGTGATCATCATCACCCAGCAGCTGATCGTTGATCCGGCAACCGGAAACTACATGCTGAACGAGGCAGGCAATGCCATCGCAACCGTCGACGGCAACTCGGGCGTCAGCCTGACTTCGGCGGCCTTCGGCAGCGCGTTCAGCTGGTTCCCGTTCATCCTGGCGATTGCTGTGGTGCTGTTTGCCTTCTCGACCATGATCAGCTGGTCCTATTACGGCCTCAAGGCCTGGACCTATCTGTTCGGCGAAGGCCACACCAAGGAACTGGTGTTCAAGATCATCTTCTGCATCTTCGTGGTGATCGGTGCGGCGGCCAATCTTGGCCCGGTCATCGACTTCTCGGATGCGGCGATCTTTGCCATGGCGGTTGTGAACGTCTTTGCGCTGTACTTCCTGATGAAAGTGGTGCGTCAGGAACTGGCGTCCTACGCGGAACGTTTGAAAAGCGGCGAGATCCGCAAATTCGAACACTGACCCAAAGACCGGGGCGGCCTTTGTCGCCCCGGTACGTCGCCAGCCTGCGAAAATCGCAGATTCTGGGCCGAACCCCCTTGCCAGTATGACCGAACTTGCGTAAACGGCGCTTCTGATCGCGTGACCGGCCGAGATGGCATGCCGAGTCGCGTCTGAAACCGAACCCGAAAAAGGAGACGGAAATGCCTAAGATGAAGACCAAATCGAGCGCCAAAAAGCGCTTCAAGGTGACTGCGACCGGTAAGGTCCTTGCTGGCCAGGCCGGCAAACGGCACGGCATGATCAAGCGGACCAAGAAATTCATCCGCGACGCCCGTGGCAACACCACCCTGTCCGCCCCCGACGCCAAGATCGTCAAGGGCTACATGCCCTACGACCGCTAAGAGGAGATTAAGAGATGTCCCGCGTTAAAGGTGGAACCGTAACTCACGCCCGTCACAAGAAGGTCATCAAGGCCGCCAAAGGTTACTATGGCCGCCGCAAGAGCACCTTCAAGGTTGCCCGTCAGGCCGTCGACAAGGCCAACCAGTACGCAACCCGCGACCGCAAGAACCGCAAGCGCAACTTCCGCGCGCTGTGGATCCAGCGTATCAACGCTGCTGTGCGTTCGCATGACGAGGCTCTGACCTATTCCCGCTTCATCAACGGCCTGAACCTGGCCGGTATCGAAGTGGACCGCAAAGTTCTGGCCGACCTGGCCGTGCACGAACCGGAAGCGTTCGGCGCGATCGTTGCCAAAGCACAGGCCGCTCTGGCTGCCTGATCCTCTGAAAAGAGACAGTGAAAAAAGGGCCGTCCCATTTGGGGCGGCTTTTTTGTTTTAGGTAGGAGGGATGTCGGTTTCGAGCCCAACGTGACACATGCTTCGCCTTGCATGAATGGCCGCTTTTGAACCGTGCGTCATTGCCAGTTCAGACCAATCAACCACTCTTTGGCTGCTGTAAACGACGCTCTTGATGTCTGATCCGCATGCGACAACATCCAAACTTCCCTTCTCGGAAGCTTGGCGCAGTTTTTTGGCTCGATTACTCGAAATCTTGAATCGGACAATACGATTGCTCTTGGAAGTAGCGTTTTTCCAATTCCCGCCGCTACGGCCTGAATCGCCGTCTCAACGTCCATTACTCGCAAACCCGCACGCAGGTGTTCTGACCTCGCGGTCCTTTCAAGCCAACGCGCCTGCGGCAGGCGAGAATGTGCCTCGTCGTAGGTGATCCAACCCAATTTCGCACATTGCTCCGGTGAGACAAAACTTGCAGCACAGGCAACGAATGAAATCTCGCCCAGCTTTTGCGCTTTGGTGCGTAGACCCCCATCAGATGGACGTGCAAAGCGAACTGATAGATCGGCCTCACGCTTGGACAAGTTCAGATTGTCCGCACGCGGAACAAGCTCGACGCTGAGGTCTGGATGGAGGCGGGTCAAAAGAGGAAGATGAGGCACCAGAAAACGGTTCACGATAACAGGCACCGCGCTCAGACGTACGGAACCGGTAACCTTGTTTGTGCTTTCGCCTGAAATTGCGCTTATCGCAGCGTGACTCGTCTCGATTTTCTCGGCGTGTGACAGAATGCGCAACGCAGCGTCCGTCGGTTCGAACCGCCCATTTGCGCTACGCAAGAAAAGGGTCGTAGCCAAAGCCTCTTCAAGCGTTTTTATTCGGCGTGCTACCGTTGTATCGCTGACGCCAACCGTCCGCCCTGCTTCGGTCAGTTTTCCTTCGCGATGAAGCGCCAAAAGATACTTTAGATCATTCCAATCATGACTCTGCATTTTTGCAGAGTAAATCTCCAGTATTACTGACTCAATCTTCGATTTCGATGTGGCAACTATGATTTCACAAATCTGTAGGAGAAAACAATTGAAGTTCATCATCCTGTTTGAAGACGCACCAGACGCTGATCCTGATATCCGCAAAACGCACATGGTTAAGCACCTCGATTTCCTTGAGCAGAACGCAGACAAGATCGAGGCTGCTGGCCCTTTGTCCGACGCCGAAGGTCAAGGGCGCGACGGTTTATGGATTGTGGAAGCAGGCACAGAGGACGAAGTCGATCAACTGGTGCATGATGACCCGTTCTGGCCGACTGGTCTCAGGAAATCGTATTCGATCATAAAATGGAAACAGGTCTATGTTGACGGTGCGCGGTTGATCCATCCGAGCTGAGGCTTAAGCGCTTAAAAAGCGTATAGTAAACATTGGCGTAGCCACAGCGAAAGCTCACTTTGTCCGCATATCGGCCATCAAAACAAAAAAACCGGCGCAGTAGGCGCCGGTTTTCATAGTTGCTTTGCAGCGGTATCTTACCCGAACACACGTCCCAGTGCACCATCAACCGCGTCGGTGATCTGGTCGATGTCGTCCGGCGTCGCGATCAGTGCGGGCGAGAAGCACAGGGTGTTGTTCTTGCCCGGCAGCGAGCGGTTGGTTGCGCCGATGATCACGCCCTGGTTCATACAGTCGGCCACGACGGCCTGAACCAGTTTCTCGTCCACGGGGTCTTTGCTTGCCCGGTCGGAGACCAGTTCGGCACCCAGGAACAGGCCCTTGCCGCGTACGTCGCCGATGACTTTGTGCTTTTCCATCAGCGCCTGCAAGTTGCCCAGCATTCGGTCGCCCATATCGGCGCAGTTCTGCAGCAGGTTTTCATCCTGAATGATCCGCATGTTCTCGATCGCGGCGGTCGGACCGGCGGTGCAGCCACCAAAGGTCGAGATGTCGCGGAAGTAGCCCATGTGATCGGACGGATCTTCTTTGAACATGTTGAAGATCTCTTCGGTGGTCACCATGCAGGCAATTGCCGCATAGCCCGAAGCCACACCTTTGGCCATGGTTACCAGATCCGGCTTGATGCCGTATTGCTGATACCCGAACCAGGTGCCGGTCCGGCCCAGGCCGCAGACAACTTCGTCGATGTGCAGCAGCACGTTGTACTTCTCGCAGATCTCCTGCACGCGCGGCCAGTAGCCCTCGGGCGCTTCGATCACGCCGCCGCCTGCTGTCACAGGCTCAAGGCACAGGGCGCCCACGGTGTCGGGGCCTTCGCGCAGGATGACCTCTTCGATCTGGTTTGCGGCCCATTCGCCGAAGTTTTCAACCGGCGCGCCGTCCAGCTCGTGCTTGCGGTATTCCATGCAATGCGGAACCTGCACGAAATCGGGCGCGAAGGGGCCGTATTGTGCGTTACGCTCGATCTGACCGCCCGCCGACATGGTTGCCAGGGTCGAGCCGTGATAGTCACGCTCGCGGTACAGGATCTTGGTTTTCTTGCCGCCATAGCGCTTATGCGCGATCTGGCGGATGATCTTGAACGCCTTCTCGTTCGCTTCCGCGCCCGAGTTGGTGTAGTAGACGCGGCTCATGCCCGGCATCTTGTCAATCAGCATCTCGGCGAAGGTCGCGCCGGGGATCGAACCTGCGGTATTGGCGAAATAGCACAGCTTCATCATCTGCTCGTACACGGCCTTGCAGATCGATTCGCGGCCATAGCCAACATTGACGGTCCAGACACCGCCGGACACGGCGTCCAGATGCTCTTTGCCCTTCTGGTCCCAGACGCGCATGCCTTTGCCTTCGACAATGATACGCGGATCGTTGGTTTCAAAGGGTTTGTGCTGGATCAGGTGGTGCCAGACGTGGGCGCGGTCGGCTTCGACTACGTGGGAAAGATCGTTTTCGTTGAACGTGCCGTCCATGACAAGTCCTTTCAATGAAGTGCTTCGCGCGGGTCATGGACCTGCCACGCCCGGTCGGGTGTTTGAGATAATCCAGAACACCGCGAATGGCCAGTTTGAGATAGGGCCAGATCATATCATACCTTATTGCCAGACGGGATCGGTGTCGTAGTTTTACGGATTTGTCAGGATGGCGACTTTGTGATCAAGTCGCCCAAACGGTTTATGGGGAGATAGCCGATGTCAGCCAGCATATATGACGATCATCTGGACAAGTGCCGAGCGAATTACACGCCCTTGTCACCGCTGAGCTTTATCGAACGCACCGCGCAGGTTTACCCCGATTACCCCTCGGTCGTGTATGGCGAACGCCGCTATACATGGGTCGAAACCTACGCACGCTGCCGCCGTCTGGCGGGTGCGCTGTCCGCGCGGGGGATCGGGCGCGGGGATACAGTGTCGATCATCGCGGCCAATATCCCCGAGCTTTACGAGGCGCATTTTGCCATCCCCATGGCTGGCGCGGTTCTGAACGCGATCAATACGCGGCTGGATGCGGCCATCATCGCCTTCATCCTAAACCATGCCGAGGCGAAGGTGCTGCTGGTCGATCCTGAATTCTCGGCAGTGGTCAAAGAGGCGTTGCAGCAGGTCGATCACGATCTGCTGGTCGTGGACATTGAAGACCCAAGTTTCGAGGGCGGCACGCGCCTGAGTGATCTGACCTATGACGCGCTGCTGTCCGAAGGCGACCCGGAATTCGACTGGTCCCTGCCAGCCGATGAATGGGATGCGATCACGCTGAACTACACCTCGGGCACGACGGGCAACCCGAAAGGCGTCGTCTACCATCACCGGGGGGCGGCGCTGAACGCGCAGTCGGACCTGCTGGACTGGGATATGCCCAAGCATTCGGTCTATCTTTGGACCTTGCCAATGTTTCACTGCAACGGCTGGTGCTTCCCCTGGGCGATGGCCGCCAATGCAGGTGTTTCGGTCTGCTTGCGCGCGGTCCGGGCCGAGCCGATTTACGCCGCATTCCGGGACCAGAAAGTGACCCATTTCTGCGGCGCGCCGATTGTGCTGAACATGCTGGCCCACGCGCCGGATCATCTGAAGGACTTCGAGCACCAGATCAAGGTGATGACCGCAGGCGCCCCGCCGCCCGCCGCCGTGATCGAAGCGATGGAGGCGATGGGCGTCGAGGTGACTCATGTCTACGGCCTGACCGAAACCTACGGCCCCTCGGTCGTCTGTGCGTGGAAAGAGGAATGGAATGACAAAAGTCCCGAGGAACGCGCTGTCCTGAAAGTGCGGCAGGGGGTGCGCTATACCGCGCTGTCCGGGCTGATGGTCGCTGACCCCGATAGCTTGCAGCCGGTGCCTTCTGATGGCGAGACGATGGGTGAGATATTCATGCAGGGCAATGTGGTGATGAAGGGGTATCTGAAAAATCCCGACGCCACCGACGCGGCCTTCAACGGCGGATGGTTTGCCTCGGGCGATTTGGGGGTGATGCATCCGGATGGCTATATCGCGATCAAGGACCGGTCCAAGGATATCATCATTTCGGGGGGCGAAAATATCTCGTCCGTCGAAGTGGAGGGCATCCTGTACAAGCATCCGGCGGTGATGGAGGCCGCCGTGGTGGCACGCCCCGATGACAAATGGGGCGAAACGCCGTGTGCCTTTGTGGAACTCAAACCCGACACATCCGCGACCGAGGCCGAGTTGATTGCGTTCTGCCGGGACAACATGGCCCATTTCAAAGCGCCCAAGACAGTGGTGTTCGGCGCATTGCCCAAGACATCCACCGGCAAGATCCAAAAATTCGTATTGCGGGATCAGGCGCGCACGTTGGGTTAGGCTTTGTCGAAAATCGACAGGTCCAGTTCCAACAGCTCTCCCATCCAAAACGCATGGTCGCGGTGATCGGCCAGGTGATCTCCGGTTTCGGGATGGGTGAATACGGTCAGGCCTTGCCGGTTGAGCATCAGCCACGGGATGACCTGATCGAATGCGTCGGCGGCAAAGCCCAACTGGCAACTCCAGCGGGGGTGCGGGCCAACATTGCGGGCGTGCATGCGGCCCTTCTGCACGGGGAACAGGCGCGCGGCCTCTTCGCAGATGCGCTGGGCGGTGTCTTGCGTCTGCGCGTCGAAATAGACATGCGCGTGATAGCCGGTGATCTCGGACATTGGGACCTCGTTCTTGGCGGATTGCGTCAAGGTATGAGCGCGCCGAGAGGATTGATACCCGTACGCGCACACAGAATATGTGCGCTATGTTTCGGGCTGGTGCTGGTCCGGGTGCGCGGCCTGAAAAGCCGGAAGGGTTGCGCACGCGGCCTCGACATCCAGCAGGCGTGGCATATCCGACAGATCCACCTGCCAGCGGCGCGCGTTGTATAGCTGTGGGATCAGGCACAGATCGGCCAGCCCGGGCCGGGATCCGGTGCAGTAGGGGGCTTGCTGGAACCCGCCCAGCAGAGCCTCAAACGCCAGCAGACCAGGCCGGATAAATCGTTTCATCCAATCGCCCGGCATACCGTCGATGCCGCCGCTGAGTTGCGTGGCATACTGTGCCACGGACAGGTTGCAGACCGGATGAATATCGATGGCAATGCTGTGCGCCAATGCTTGCGCCTTGGCACGCTCGGCCGGGTCGTCAGGCAAGAGGCGCAGCCCACGGGTCTGATCCAGATACTCGATAATGGCCAGTGACTGGGTCAGACGTGCGCCATCGATCTCGAGCACAGGTACAAGCCCTTGCGGGTTGCGGGCCAGATGGGTGTCCGAGCGCTGCTCGGCGCTGGTCAGATCAACCGAAACGGCGCGGTAGGCTATCCCAGCGAGGTTCAGGGCGATCCGCACCCGGTAACTGGCCGAGGACCGCCAGTAGTCATAAAGAACAGTGCCAGTCACGCGGATCCCCCAATAAGCGGCTTGTCAGGACCCTTTGAGCGTTGCCGCCCGGATTGCCTGCGACAACACTGTGCCATCACCGACATGATTGGCCAAGACCAACACCAGCCGTGCATTCAGCGCATCGCTGGCTGCCTTGTCCAGACCGTCATGGGCGGCCAGAAGATCGGCATAGAACGCATCCGGGTCGTCAAGGTTCGGGGCCAGGTTTACATCCGTCATCTTGCTTACTCCTTACCACAGGCGCGGCGAATGGCCTGCCGGAATGCGTTTTCTTCGAAACTGTCGCGGCGCGCAGCGATGTGCTGATCGGGGCGGATCAGATAAACCGCGCCGGTCGCATTGCCCAGAAAGGCGCGTTTCAGCGCCAGCGACGGATCGTCTTTGACCGACAGTGCCAGACGCGTGACCTCGATCCCGTCTACTTCGAGTGTCTCGGGCGCTTCGGCATCAATCGTCAGCAGGGTGAATCCGTCGGTTAGTTTTGGCAGCAAGAACCCATCGCCCAACGGCACATCCGGACAGGCCGAGCCCGGACGGGTAAGCGCTGGCCCATCCAACGCATCGGCCGAGTTCAACGCGGACCCGTCATAAGTGCACGGCTGGCTCAATCGGCCTGAATTCACCAGCGGGCGTGCGAAGTCATAGACCTCGCTCAGGTCCAGCACGGCATCGCGCAACAGGCGGGACATGTCGGACTTGGGCGTGATGAATTCCGTGGACTGGCTGGATTTGCGCAGGTTTTCATCAGCGCCCTGCGCCCGTTCACCGACATAGCTGTCCAGCAGGGTTTCGGGGGCCTTGCCGTCCATCACAAGTTTCAGTTTCCAGCACAGGTTGTCGATATCCTGAATGCCGGAATTGGCGCCCATCGCGCCAAACGGGCTGACCTGATGTGCGCTGTCACCGGCAAACAGAACCCGATCTTTGCGGAAACTCTCCATCCGGCGGCACTGGAACGTGTAGATCGAGACCCATTCAAGCTGAAACTCAACCTCATCCCCCAACATCGCCTTCAGGCGTGGGATCACGTTTTCCGGGCGTTTTTCTGTTTCGGGATCGATATCGTTGCCCAATTGCAGATCAATCCGCCAGACATTGTCTGGCTGCTTGTGCAACAGTGCGGATTGGCCACGGTTGAACGGTGGGTCAAACCAGAACCAACGCTCGGACGGGAAATCAGCCTCCATGATCACATCGGCGATCAGGAAGTTATCCTCGAACACGCGCCCGTCGAAATCGATGCCCAGCATCTGCCGGGTCGGAGATTTTGCCCCGTCGCAGGCAATCAACCAGTCGGCCTCGACGACATAGGGGCCTTCGGGCGTTGCGACTTCCAGCCGGACGTGATCGTCATGGGTGCCAATGGCTTCGACCTTGTTGCCGCCCCGCAGGTCGATCGGCGCGCCGCTGGCCTGCAGGTCGCGCACGCGCGCCACCAGGAATTCTTCCAGATAATATTGCTGCAGATTGACAAAGGCTGGGTTGGCCGCGCCTTTTTCGGGTTGGACGTCGAAGGTATAAACCTCGCGCGTGTCAAAGAAGACCTTGCCCTGATCCCATTGCACGCCCTTGTCCAAAATCGGGCGCGCACATCCCAGCCGGTTGGCGATATCCAGGGTGCGCTGCGAGAAACAGATGGCGCGGCTGCCGAAACTGACCTTGTCGTTTTCGTCCAGAACTACAACCTCGACGCCATGTTGCGCCAGATCGATCGCGGCGGCCAGCCCGACCGGACCTGCCCCGATCACGATAACCTTGTGACGGGTCGGAACAGCGGAATCCTGATCCGGACTGCGCTCATAGGCGTAAAGCGGAAAGTCGAATATCTTGTTCATGGGCAACCCCCAATCCTGATCTGTCGATGACCCGCGCCGAGACTGTCGCTGGCGGGTATTGGGGGCATCGTCTCATCGATTCTGGTGGCGCAAAACGATCTGGATCAAATGCGGCGGAATGCCCCGGGTCGTGTCGCAAAGGCCCGCGCCGGGGTGCCGGTGGCGCGTGTCGGACGCCTCCGGCGGGAGTATTTTTGAAAAGATGAAGCCTGCAGCGTCATGTTTTATACGGGGTTTCCAGGGCGGGCAGGACGGTGCCGGTGCAATCCCCGAAGCCGATTGTGAACCCGTCCCCCTTGGCGCTGCCTTTCAGGGTCAGCGTGTCGCCGTCTTCGATAAAGGATCGGGTTTCCCCGGTGTCCAGCGTCATGGGCTCTTTTCCGCCCCAGCTTAGCTCCAGCAGCGAGCCGCGATTTTCCTTTTCGGGCCCTGAGATCGTGCCGGACCCCAGCAGATCACCTGTGTTCATTGGGCAGCCCGAGGTCGTGTGATGCGCCAGTTGCTGCGCGGCGGAATAGTACATTTCGTTATAGTTGGTCCGCGCGATGGTGGTTGCGGTCTGACCTTCGGGGGCAAGCGTGACCTCAAGATCCAGATCGTACAGCATCGGGCCGCAGTCTTTCAGGTGATCCAGCAGTTCGAACTCGCGCTCCGGCGTGTCGCATCGAAATGGTTCCAGCGCGGCTTTGGTGACAATCCACGGGCTGATCGAGGTCGCTGTGGCCTTGGCCTGAAAGGGACCGAGGGGCTGATACTCCCACGCCTGAATATCCCGCGCCGACCAGTCGTTCAGCAGGACGTAGCCGAAGATATGGTCATCCGCCTGCTGGACCGAGATCGGGCCATCGGATGGCGTGCCGACGATGGCGCCCATCTCAAGCTCGATATCAAAGCGGCGGCTGGGCAGGAAAGCGGGCAACTCCTGATCGGGGGATTTCAACTGACCCCAGGGGCGACGTATGTCTGTGCCCGAGACCACCACGGATGAAGCGCGGCCATTATACCCGATGGGCAGGTGCAGCCAGTTGGGCGGCAGCGCGTTTTCCGGCCCCCGGAACATGGTGCCGACGTTGAAGGCGTGGTGGCGGCCCGCGTAGAAATCGGTGTATTCGCTGACTGCGAAGGGCATATGCAGTACGGCGTCGGCCTGCGCGACCAGCAGCGGTTCGACGGCGCCCTGTTCCTGTGAACCCTCGGACAACAAATCCACCAGACGGTTGCGCAGCGCGGTCCAGACAGCGGGGCCTTGTTCCATCAAAGGGTTCCAAAAGGGCAGGTCGAACAGAGGTTCATCGCTCAACGCGATCAGCCCTTCGTGTTCGGCCGTTGTGATGTCGAAGATCATATCGCCGATAGCAACACCGCAGCGGGGCTCCTCATCGCTGGCGGAAAACACCCCATAGGGCAGGTTGTTCAGCGGAAACGGGTGGGACGGATCGTTGGCCGAAGTCACCCAGGATTTCATCAATGGCATGTTGTCTCCAAATATCTGACCCGAAACCGGGTTACTTCTTGCCCGGCGTTCCGTCGAATTTCTTTTCCAGCGAGGTCCAGCAGTCGATGTAATCATCCTGCAATGGGGCCTCTTTGGCTGCAAACTCGGTCAGATGCTGCGGGAAGCGTGTTTCGAACATGAAGGACATGGTGTGATCCAGCTTGTCCGGCCCCAGATTGGCGTTCGAGGCTTTGTCGAATGCCTCGCGATCCGGTCCGTGCGGGATCATCATGTTGTGCAGGCTCATCCCGCCGGGGACGAAGCCCTGTGGTTTGGCGTCGTACTGGCCGTAGATGTTGCCCATAAGCTCTGACATGATGTTCTTGTGGTACCAGGGCGGGCGAAACGTATCTTCGGCCACCATCCAGCGTTCGCGGAACAGGACAAAGTCGATATTGGCCGTACCGGGCTGGCCTGATGGCGCAGTCAGGATGGTAAAGATCGAAGGGTCCGGGTGGTCAAACAGGATGGCACCAACCGGGCAGTAGGTACGCAGATCGTATTTGTAGGGCGCGTAATTGCCATGCCACGCGACCACGTCCAGCGGGCTGTGGCCGATCTTAGTTGTATGGAACTGCCCGCACCATTTGATGGTCACGGTCGAGGGTGTTTCACGATCCTCAAACGCAGCGACCGGAGCTTTGAAGTCGCGCGGATTGGCCATGCAGTTGGCCCCGATTGGCCCGCGCCCCGGTAGTTCGAACTTTTGCCCATAGTTTTCGCACACAAAGCCGCGTGCCGGGCCCTCCAGAACCTCGACCCGGTACAGCAGGCCGCGCGGCAGGATGGCGATTTCCTTGGGCTCCAGATCGATGATCCCCAATTCGGTCGCAAAGCGCAGGCGGCCTTCCTGCGGCACCACCAAAAGCTCGGAATCAGCCGAGAAGAAATATTCATCCACCATCGACTCGGTCACCAGATAGATATGGCTGGCCATGCCGACCTGAGTGTTCACGTCCCCGGCGGTGGTCATCGTGTGCATCCCGGTCAACCAGGTCAGGCCCTGTTCAGAATGCGGAACCGGGTCCCAGCGGTACTGGCCCAGGCTGATCACATCAGGATCGATGCAGGGGGCCGATTTCCAGTACGGCAGGTCAATCTTCTCGTACCGGTGCGAGTGTTTGACCGATGGCCGAATGCGGTAGCACCACGTCCGCTCGGGCGGGTTGGCGGTGAAGGCGGTGCCGCTGAGCTGCTCGCCATAAAGGCCATAATTGCAGCGCTGCGGGCTGTTCATGCCCTGGGGCAGCGCGTCGGGCAGTGCCTCGGTCTCAAAGTCGTTTCCAAAGCCGGGCATATAGCCCGAATGGGTGCCAACCGGCGTGCTGGCCTGGGTCAGGCGGTGTGGATCAGTCGGACGATTCATCGCGTGTTCCTCCGTTTGCTGCTTGTCGGATAATAGTTGATTTTGTAACTAACAAGAATGACAAACGATGATTTCAGCAAAAAAGATGCCTTTGATCTGCAGAATTTCCTGCCCTTCCTGTTGAATCAGGCGGCTGAGGAGGCCTCGTTGGATTTTCAGAAGATCTACAAGGGTCGGTATGGGATGCTGCGCACCGAATGGCGGGTTCTGTTTCACTTGGGAATGTTTGGCACTTTGACCGCCAAGGACATCGGGGATCGCGCCAAGCTGCATAAAACCAAGATCAGCCGCGCCGTTGGGAAACTGGAAGCACGGCGTTATCTGAAACGGACGCGGGATGAACAGGACAGGCGTGTGGAATGGCTGACGCTGACGCCGATGGGCGAAACGGTATATCGCGAACTCAGCGGTGTTGCCCGGGAATACGATGCCAGGCTGGCCGGCCCCTTCGATGCGGCCGAGACCGCCCTGTTGCGTAAAATGCTCAGGCGTCTGGCCGGAATGGATTGACCTCTGGTACTATCGCATGACCGACCCCATCTGTGGCACAGAGCTAACACGGATTTTCATATGACCATTTCTGAACGCCTGTCGCCAGCGACATACGAATTGATCGACTGGCTTGTCACAAAGGGCCTTGAAGGGGCCGGACAGGAAGAACTGCTTGAAGGGTTTTGCAATGGGTTGATCGATCAGGGCCTGCCCCTTATGCGCTTTCATGCGGCCCAGTCGACACTGCACCCCGTCTATGGCGGGATGGGGTATAGCTGGTATCGCGCCAAGGGCGGCACATCCGAGAAGTTCGAGAACTCGGATACCCCCAGCGAAGAATGGCTGCGCAGCCCCTTATACGCCCTGCTGGAAGAGGATATCGAGGACATTCGCGTTCGGCTGGTCGATCAGAACGAACCCAGCCGTTTCCCGTTGCTGAATGATCTGCGGGAAGAGGGTGCGACGGACTACTACGCAACCGGCATTCCCTTTGAAAAGACCGAGATGCGGAACACCGGGGCGCAGAAGGTCAGTGATGGCGTGTTGATGTCCTGGACCAGTGACGCGCCAACCGGGTTCGAAGACAGGGATATCGAACATCTTCACGCGATATTGCCGCATCTAGGGCTGGCGCTGAAATCCGCCAGAAATCAAATGATGTCGCGGGACCTGCTGCGTGTTTATCTGGGACGCGACGCGGGTCAGCGGGTCTTGTCGGGCGAAATCCGGCGCGGGTCCCTGCAGCAGATCGATGCGGTAATCTGGAACTTTGACCTTGAAGGCTTCACCACCTTGTCCGAGGACCTGCCGGGAACCGAGATTATCGACATGCTGAACGACTATCTGGCCGTGGCGGTCAGTGTTGTGCATGACTGCGGCGGCAATATTCTGAAGTTCATGGGCGACGGGCTGATGGCGATGTTCGATGTCGGCGAGATTGACGAAGACGCCCGTGCGGCGCTGTCAGCCGTGCCTTTGTTGCAAAAGCGGATGGATGATTTGAAGGCGCGCCGTGCCGAGGAAGGGTTGCCCGTGGCGAATTACACACTGGCGTTGCATTCCGGAGAGATTCTCTATGGCAATATCGGCTCGGAAACCCGTCTGGATTTTACGGTGATCGGCCCGGCCGTCAATCAGGCGGCGCGTATCGCCGGAATGCACAGGTCGCTGGGGCAGCGGATCCTGATCTCGGACGATGTCGCCCGCGCGGCGGGGTCCTGCCAGCAGGAACTGATCTCGGTCGGGCGCTACATGCTGCGGGGCGTGAACGAACCGAAAGAGCTGTTCACGGTTTATGTGCCATGAAAGTGAGACACATTTTTATGTGTTGAGATTTGGTCACAGGATAAGAACCCGAAACTCTGAACGCACGCGAATGCCGGAGACATGCATAGGTGTCGTTGATTTCTTGCTTTGCATGCGCGTAATGTATTGTTTAGCAGCCCCAAACGTCCAAAATGTTAATGCGATATTGGTTAGGGGATAGCTGTCGATACTTTTTCGACTTTCTCAATGGATACTTTCCTGATTTGCTGAGACGTTTAGACAGATGGCCGAAAACAGCAAAAATCCTATTTCATCAGTGGTCAAAACTGTCGATCAGATAGACCGTGCGATAAAGCTCAGTGCACAGCGCATAGTGGAAAAAGGTTCTTTTGAAGGCAAAAAATCTCTGATGGATTTGATGCATTCACGGGAAGAAATGGAGCGTGATCTGAAAACAGCGGCGTTAGGGGTGGCCCTGTGCGTCGGAAAGATAGAAAAAAATGACACCCTGGACGCTATGGAGACAGCTATTTCTAAAGCCCAAGAGACAGTGGAGGAGATAAAAGCGCATGCGAGTAACATCCAAAGCGCTTCTGAGCGGTTATTGCGGGACGTTCAAATGCAGATCCGACCGATGCATCGCGAAGCGCTGTTTCGCTTGTTTGTGAGCCCGACAGGCGCCGTATTGAGCGAGCGCAGATTCACCGAAACGCAATTGGCTAAAAATGTAAATGGACCGCTTCTTTCGGGTTTGCGAAAACGAAACTTGATTGAAGTTTTAACGTCGAGCCACAGCGGTACTAAAGAGATTGTCGTTCGTTTAACCGATCGGGGTAGAGATGCAATCAAAGGCTCTTTCGGAAGGCTTATGCGTGTGCTTTGGCGAATTTGGGTGTTCACCAGTGGAAAAACCCTGGCTTTTTTATTGGGTGTTATGAGTGCAATCGCCGTATCTATTATTGCTGATCCAATAACTGAAATTTTACGTAATCGACTATTTTGAGGGCTTAGTTCTCACCCGGGTGTTTTTTTCCGGTTTGAAACACGCCAGACAACCGAACCCGGTGCTGAATAAGGCAAAGCACAAGCCATTGGGCAGTTGAGCCATCGACTCTAGAAATCGATCTCAACGCCAGGCAGGTTCAATTCGCGCATCATGTCGCGCAATTCCTGCCGGGCCGCGATGTTCGAGATGTTCAGCTGTTTCACCCCGATATCCTTGAGGTCCAGCAGCGTCAGGCCGCGCGGAAACAACTCGCGAAAGATAACCCGTTCGGAAAAGCCCGAGGCGACACGGAAGCCGATGCGCTGCGACAGCATTTCGATCGCGCGCTGCATCTTTTCCTTGTTGACCATGCGCTGGGTGCCGACCCGGTTGCGCACGACCACCCAGTCGATGGGCTTCAGTCCGGCCTGCGCCCGCAATTGTCGCGCGTTCCAGACCATCTCGGAATAGACCGACGGGCCAAGGATTTTCTCACCCTTTGAATCGATCCGCGCCAGCAGGTCGAAGTCGATAAAACTGTCGTTCAGCGGCGTGATCAGCGTATCGGCCAGCGAATGCGCTACCTGGCTGAGGCGGGTGTGCGAGCCGGGGCAGTCGATCAGGATGAAATCGCTGTCGCTTTCCAGTTCAGCCACGGCGGCAGACAGGCGGTGGTCATAGATATTCTCACCGGGCTTCAGCGTACTGGCGTCGATCTCGGGCAGGTCATGATGGCGCGGGCTTGGCAGCGCGAATTCGGCACCGTTCAGAAAGTTTCCGCGGTTCTCGAAATAGCGGCCAAGGCTGCGCTGGCGAAGGTCCAGGTCCAATGTGCTGACCTTGTGCCCCAGCCGTGCCAGCGCCGTTGCAACATGCATCGACACGGTCGATTTGCCTGCGCCGCCCTTTTCGTTTCCGACAACGATTATATGTGCCATGCTTGTCGTCCCAAGTCTTGCCGTGTTTGTCCACACGTTGTTTAGAGCCACTATATGTTGTGTCTGCTGGGAAGAAAAGAACCTCAGGCCGTGGTTTGGGCCTTTATCAGGCTCTAATTTGGAAAACTCTGATCTGTTCGCGGGTTAGATCGGATTGCTTGCCAAACACGCCGGCCCGATTCACTGTCTGTTTAGAGGCCGGGCAAGAGGAGCGCGGGTTGGAGCACCTGTTTCTGAACGTTTTCAACGTGGTTTTGCCTGTGCTGATTTGCGCCGGGATCGGCTATGGGCTGGCACTGACGAAGGCCCCGTTTGACAACAAGGTGATCGGCGGGATCGTCTCGAAGGTTGGGTACCCGACGCTGATCATCTCGCACCTGACGGGCACCAAGCTGGATGTGGGGACGTTTCTGGACATGATGAGCGCCGCCGCGCTGGCCGTAGCGGGGTTTGGTGTTCTGGGGTTTGTCGCGCTCAGGGCGTTGCGCCTGCCGGTGCGGGCATTCCTGACGCCGTTGATGCACGGGAATGTGGGCAATATCGGTCTGCCGATCACTCTGCTGGCGCTGGGGGATGCAGGCATGGCCTACACGATGGCTTTCGTCGTTGTGGTGCTGATCAGCATCTTCACCTTCGGCATGTGGATCCCTGCCGGAGAATTCTCGCCCAGGAAACTCGCGACGTCGCCGATTATCTACGCCGTTGCGGCATCGCTGATACTGATGGCAACAGGGATCAGCCTGCCGCAGCCGGTTGCAAAGTCCTTTGATATTCTGGGCGGCCTGTCGATCCCGCTGATGCTGCTGACATTGGGTCACACGCTGGCAACCCTGCGGATCACCAGCCTTGGGCGCGCGGTTCTGCTGACCGGTCTGCATCTTGTGATGGCCGTGGGCATCGCCAGCGCGTTGGTCTGGCTGTTCGGCTTCACCGGAGCCGAACGCGGAGCGTTGATCCTGTGCTGCCTGATGCCGTCATCCGTGGCGACCTATCTGTTCATTGACCAGCATGTGCCTGAATACGGACCGGATGTGGCGGGATTCATTCTGGTGTCGACCTTGGCGACTATTTTTGTTCTGCCGCTTGCCTTGTCCTATTGGCTGTAAGCTCCGGCTGTTGTCGGTTTCGTGACTTGTATACCCCGGTCACCTGGCAGACGATGGCCCGGAGATTCCCCATCAAACACAAAAGGGTTCCGCATATGATCGGATACGTCACCATCGGTGTTTCCAACCTGGACAACGCCAAGCAGTTCTACACGTCGCTGTTTGCAGACAAAGACGCGCAAGTCCTGATCGATGCGGGCCGCATCGCTTTTATCGGCAACGATCCCACTGCACCGATGCTTGCCGTGTGCGAGCCTTATGATGGTAATGAGTGCGCCTCGGGTAATGGCAACATGGTATCCTTTCCGGCGGACAACAAAGAGGCAGTCTCAACCATGTATGAAAAGGCAATCAGCCTGGGTGCAACGGATGAGGGTGAACCGGGCCAGCGCGTGCCGGATCGCTTCTATGGGGCCTATGTGCGTGATCCTGATGGCAACAAACTATGTTTCTATGTCTTTGGGTAAAGACTTGAAGCACCGCAAACAAAAAAAGGCCGCCCCAAACGGGCGGCCTTTCGCATTCGGTAAAGGTATAGCTTAGAAGCCCAGGCCTTCGTATTTCTTCTTGAACTTCGACACGCGGCCACCGGTGTCCATCAGGCGCGACGAACCGCCGGTCCATGCGGGGTGCGAAGAAGGGTCGATTTCCAGAGCCAGCTGGTCGCCTTCGGCGCCCCAGGTGGATTTCATCTGAACCACGGTGCCATCGGTCATTTTGACGTTGATGACGTGATAATCGGGATGGATGTCTTTTTTCATCTTTCCGCTCCTTACGCCTCGGCGCCAGCCTTGGGCTTGTAGTTGGTAACCTCTGCGATACGCGCGGATTTACCACGGCGCGAGCGCAGGTAGTACAGTTTGGCGCGACGGACGCGGCCACGGCGGACAACGGTGATGCTGTCGATGTTGGTCGAGTGCAGCGGGAACACACGCTCCACGCCTTCGCCAAACGAGATTTTGCGAACGGTGAACGAACCGGCGATGCCGCTGCCACCTTTGCGCGCGATGCAGACGCCTTCGTAGTTCTGCACACGGGTACGCGACCCTTCGGTCACTTTAAAGCCGACACGGATGGTGTCTCCGGCTTTGAAATCGGGGATGTCTTTCCCCAGGGCGGCAATCTGTTCCGCCTCAAGCTGTGCGATCAGGTCCATCGCAGTTACTCCTATCTGCTCGTGGTTGGTCCACGAAGTTTGGGCACGGCCTGAGAGCTCTTGGTCTTCACCGGGTCCTGCTGTGCAGCCCGCCAGAGGTCAGATCGAATGTTCCTTTGGTCCGGTCCGCCCTGTCGCGCCGTGGCTGAAGAAAGCCGGGCGTCACGTCAGGATGCAAACCAAAACACCGGAGTCGCTGTTCGCGGCACCGGATTGCGCTGCTTTAGGGGGTTTGGGGGCAGGGATCAAGCCTAAATTGCAGGCGTCACCGGTGAGAATTCGCCACTTTGCAACTGCGCCGTTGCCTTGGCCCACGGTTCGGGCATTCTGAGGTCAATTGAAAGAGCAGAATTAACAAATTCAGGACAGGGTAATGCGGGTTTCCGTCTTATTGGCACTATTGGGCGTTGCGTTGATGTCGTGCGGGCGGCAAGGGCCGCCCCCGCAGGTGGTCGAGCCAACGCCGGGCGTGGATCGAACGGCCCCATCGGTGATCTACCCGGATTTCGGCGACGCCGATCCCCATGACTGGGAAGGGCGGCATCCCGGGCTGTATCCGGTGCACGGGCTTGACGTCTCGCGCTGGCAAGGCCCTATCGACTGGAGGCAGGCCAAGGCGTCGGGTGTCAGCTTTGTTTTCATGAAGGCAACCGAGGGTGGCGATGTTTTCGACCCAATGTTCGATGACCACCGGCGTGGCGCGCAGGCGGCGGGTGTGCCGTGGGGGGCGTATCACTATTACTACTTCTGCCGTTCTGCGCGGGAACAGGCGCGCTGGTTTATCGAAAACGTACCCAAAGGTGCGGACCTGCCGCATGTGCTGGACATGGAATGGACGCCGCATTCCAGAACTTGCACCCTGCGCCCCGATGGCGCGACCGTTCGGGCCGAGGCACAGCGCTTTCTGGATATCCTCGAACGACACTATGGCCGCAGACCCATCGTCTATACGACCGTCGATTTCTACGACGACACCAATATCGGCCGCCTGCCAAAGACCGAGTTCTGGTTAAGATCCGTCGCCGGGCATCCCAGCAAGGTCTATCCGCGCTCGGTTTGGCGTTTCTGGCAGTATACGGGCACAGGTCTGGTGCCCGGCGTTCAGGGCCGGGTCGACATCAACGTCTTTCACGGAACGCCCGAGACCTGGGCGCTGTGGAAAGCCGCGACGCCGTAGCGAACGTCAGAGTTAGCTGCGATCTTTGTCCTGCGAGTCCAGATATTCCTGCCAGATATCCGGGCGTCTTTCGCGGGTGATCTGTTCCGCCATCTGATGCCGCCAGTCCGCGATGCGACCATGGTGGCCGGACATCAGGACATCCGGAATCGGGCGGCCATTCCAGTCCGACGGACGGGTGTATTGCGGATGCTCCAACAGGCCAGAGGAAAAGCTTTCTTCTTCCGTCGAGGCCTGATTGCCCAGAACGCCGGGGATCAGGCGCACGGTGGCGTCGATCAGGGCCTGCGCGGCAATCTCACCACCGGTCATCACGAAATCGCCCAGAGACACTTCCTGAACGCCGTAATGCTCTAGCACACGCTCATCCACGCCCTCGAACCGGCCGCACAGCAGGGTCATCCCGTCGCAGCGCGCAAAGGTCTGCATCATGCGCTGATCCATTCGACGCCCGCGTGGGCTGAGATAGATCAGCGGCCAGTTGCCGCGAATGCCTGACATCGTGTGCTCGATTGCCGGGCCCAGCACGTCGGCGCGCAGGACCATGCCCGCGCCACCGCCCGCAGGTGTGTCATCGACATTGCGATGCTTGCCAATGCCGAACTGACGCAAATCCACGGTTTCCAGCTGCCACAACCCTTCTTGCAGGGCTTTGCCGGTCAGGCTTTCGCCAAGAACGCCGGGAAAGGCCGAGGGAAACAGCGTGATGATCTTGGCTTTCCATACGCCGTGCAGATCCGGCGTGGGCGTCATCAGCTCTCGCGGTTTCAATGTCGGACGAATGGCCTTGCGGCCGTGGGATTTCTTGGGTGTGTCGGTCATGTCTGGCCAGCCAATGCGGTCCGTGCGCTGCGAATAAGGGCCTTCTTCTGCGCGATCAGCGCGGTGTCGTCCAGCGGGGATCGGTTTAGCGTCAGCAATTCGGACAGCACGTCATGGGGCAGGCCCGCGTTGGATTTTGTGGGCGGCACCAGCTTTGACGTCTTGTCATGAGGCAGGTTCAGAAAGTCTGCAAAGGGCGTGCCGGGGCCGAACCGGGTGTCCTGCAGGTCTTCCAGCCACCGCGTCTGAACGGTCACCTCTGGCAGTCTCTCCTGAATTCTGTCTGCGACGGTTGGCAAGCCGGGAAGATGATCGAGGGACCTGCAAAACTCATCGAAATCCTGAACAAGACGCCTGCGTTGCAGGTCATGCGCCCAAAGACTGCGCAGCCATCCGGTTCTTTCGCGTAGGGACAGGTAAACGGTGATGTCCACCTTGTCCCCCACCAACCGGCGGCGAATTGCGCTGACCAATGTGGCCGCAAGTTCGGGCGTGGCCGCATATCCTTCGGCGCTGTTTCTGCTGGGGCGCAGACCGGCAAAGTTTTCGTCACTCAGCACAAGGCCGCGTCGCGTTCCGAAATCGATGTCGCCCAGAAATGCGTTCAACTGGTTGCCGAACGTGGCCAGCGTATCGTCCAGCCGATAGACCGAATGCCGCGTGGCCGCCGCCGCCAAACCCGATTTGCGCGTCTTGTAGGGCAGCAGCAACGAATAATGCGGCCAGATCAGCGAGCGGTTTTCGTAAAGAAAGGATTGCGCGGCGGTGGTGCCCGTCTTGTGCAAGCCAAGATGCAGCAGGACGCGCCGCATCAGATCAGACCTTCGGGCGGGTCCGCGACGATGCGGCCTTTGTCCAGATCAACCGTTGGCACGGCCTCAAGCGTGAACGGCAGCAGGACGGTGGATTTCAGGCCCGGACCATACAGTTCCAGCAGATCCGCAGCACCGTGGTTCTGAACTGATTTCACCCGACCCAACAGGGTGCCGCCGGTGTCATAGACCTCAAGCCCGATCAGGTCGGCGTGGTAAAACTCGTCATCCGGAAGCGAGGGCAACTGATCGCGCCGCGCAAACAGGCGCAGGCCCTTCAACTCATCAGCCTGTTCCTTGGTCTCTACGCCACCCAAACGGGCAGCAAAGCCGTTCTTGATCGTGCGGGTCAGGACCAGCGGATAACGTTCCTTGCCGGATTCGTCGGTCAGGGGCGCGTAAGCCTCGATATCCGAAGGCTCGGCGCAATAGCTTTTCAGCCGCACTTCGCCGCGCACGCCGTATGATCCTGCAATGCTGCCGACGCAGATCAGGTCACTCATCGGTCACACCCGTCGTTACACATAGCCCGTTTTTCCACTGCCCAAGCCCGTCGCAGGCCTCGCGTTGATTGCTGCGTTCAAAGAACACGCCGACAATAAAGGCGATCAGCAGCAGGATGGGAAGGCGTAACAGACCGAACATCGCTTATCGCACCTCGATGGGAAGCGCGTCGTTGCGACTTTCCCAACCCACACGTTCCAGCTCTGGCGTGTCGGACAATTCTTCCGGCCAGCCGACACAGAAATAGCCGATCAGGCGCCAATCTTCGGGCACGTCCAGATCGCGCGCCATCCGGTCGGGGTCGAGGATCGAAACCCAGCCCAGCCCCAGCCCCTCGGCCCGCAAGGCCAGCCAGAACAAAGTGACGGCAGACACGACGGAATAACGCCGCATCTCGGGCATAGAACCGGCACCCAGCCCAAGCCCTTTGTCCGTTGAATCGTCGCAGAAAACGGCCAGCTGAACTGGGGCCTCTTGCATCCCCGACAGTTTCAACTGGCTATAAAGTTGGGCTTTTTCGCCCGAATATCCACCCAGCGCCTGCGCGTTGGCGGTTTGGAAATTCTCAAGCGCCGCATTGCGCGCGGCCTGGCTTTCGACGCGGATCACGCGCCAGGGTTCGCTCAGCCCCACCGAGGGGGCCAGACGAAACGCGTCGAGGCAGCGCGTCAGCACTGCCTCGTCAACCGCGTCGGTGCGGAACCGGCGCACATCGCGCCGGAGCCGCATCAACAGATCGAACTGCGTGCGAAAATCATCGGTGAAAGTCTGATCCCGCACGAGCCCGCCTGCTTATTCTTCTGCAGCCGCTTCTTCAGCAGGTGCAGCAGCCGCTTCGGCAGCTTCAGCAGCCTTGGCCGCTTTTTCTTCGGCGCGTTCCTGAGCTTTCTTGCCCGGGGTACCCTTGTTGGGGTTGTTGCGCTCGGCCTTGTCACGGGTGCCGGCTGCTTCCAGCATACGTGCGATACGGTCGGTGGGCTGTGCGCCCTGATCCAGCCAGTACTGGATGCGCTCCATGTTCATTTTCACGCGCTCTTCGCTGTCTTTCGGCAGCAGCGGGTTGTAGGTGCCCAGTTTCTCGATGAAACGGCCATCGCGCGGCATGCGGCTGTCAGCAGCCACGATGCGGTAGAAGGGACGCTTTTTCGAGCCGCCGCGGGCGAGACGAATTTTCATTGCCATGGTGGTATCTCCTTTGAATGGCATCACGCCGAAGGCGTGTCTTTTGTTGAGCCGGCGCAGATGCCGGTTAGTTTTGATGTTTCTTATGGTGTCGGATGACTTCCTGAATGATGAAATTCAGAAAAGCCTTGGCGAAGTCGGGGTCCAGATCGGCCTCTTTCGCCAGGTCTTCGAGCCGTGCGATCTGCGCGGCCTCGCGCGAGGGATCGGACGGGGGAAGGTCGTGTGCGGCCTTGAGCTTGCCAACAGCCTGCGTGTGCTTGAACCGCTCGCCCAGCGTGTAGACAAGGATCGCGTCCAGCCGGTCGATGCTTTCGCGATGCTCTTTCAACAGCGTGGCAGCCTGTGTCACGGGGTTGGTCATTGGCCGGTCCTTTCGGTGGTCAAGTCAATCTGCGGGTGGCGCCAGATCTGGGCGCGTTTGCCCAACAGCTCGGCGTTTTCAATCTCCAGCGTCGCACCAAGCCGTTCGGCCAGCGCGCGCGAGCGGTCATTGGCATGGGCGATATAGCTGATCACGCCGTTCAGCCCCTGATGCCGCGCCGCGTAATCGCGCGCAGCCGCTGCGGCCTCGAACCCCAGCCCTTTGCCCTCGGCCTCGGCCATCAGCGTCCAGCCCAGCTCGGGTTCGGCCCAGCCGGGTACGTCGATCATCCCGGCCCAACCCACGAATGCGCCGCTGGCCTTTTCGGTCAGGTGCCACAGGCCAAAGCCTTTCAGCGCCCAGTGCCCCAGACGGTTAGCCAGAGAGCCCCAGCTTTCAAGCGCATCCTTGGGGCCGCCGACCATATGGCTGCGCTCGGTCGCGAAGAACGCGGTCATCGCGGGCAGATCGTCCAGATGCGGCGCGCGCAGGATCAGGCGGTCTGTCTCAACGGTGGGGATGGTGAATGAGGTCATGCGTAGGCCTCCATCCCGCCGTCGCCATCGGTGGCGAGGTGGCGATACACCAAGGTCACACCGTCCTCTTCAACGATCTCGCGTTCCACAAAAGCGCCAAGCCGGTCTGCCAGACGTTGAGAGCGTTCATTCCCTTTGACGATAAAGCTCGCCAAAGTGTCCCAGCCGAGTTGCTCGAACGCAAAGCCACGCGCGGCGCTCGCGGCCTCAAACGCATAGCCGTGGCCTTCACCTTCCTCGGTGAAGACAAAACCAAGCTCTGGCTCTGGGTCTTCCGGCTCGAAGCCGAGAACGACAAAGCCCAGCAGTTGACCGCCTGCCTTCGCCTCAACCGACCAAAGGCCATGGCCGCGCAGCGACCAGATGGCGACCATCTGAGCGAAATCATACCACGCATCCTCGCGCGACATGACTGTCAGGTACCGCGCGCGCGGGCTGGCCACGATCCGGGCATAGGTGTCGAAATCCGACAATTGTGGCGCGCGCAGAACCAGACGCTCGGTTTCGAGCGTCGGAATCGCGCCCGCCACGCGAGACGCCAATTCAGCCCCTTGAGCATTTGGCGGAGCTTCGAACCGGAAGGTCATGCGTAGGCCTCCGATCCGGTTTGCCGCTCATCCGGGTGAGGGTGACGATAGACGACATCCTCGGGGTTCGGGCGCGCTGCGCTTGGGTCTTCATTTGCCCCAAGCCGCTTGGCCAGCGCAATTGAACGGGTGTTCGGCGCATCGATATAGCTGACCAATGACGTCAGCCCGGTATTCTCAAACGCCCAGTCACGCGCGGCACAGGCTGCTTCGAATGCATAGCCCTTACCTTCAAATCCGGGGAAAATACACCAGCCGATTTCGGTTTCCGGGAATTTCGGAGGTTTGTTGATCCCGACCTGCCCAATGAACTCACCGGTTTCCGTCAGATCGACCGCCCACGCACCAAACCCGAGAAACTGCCAACTGGCCACGTCCGAGCCCAGCATCGACCACAGGTCCTGCGCCGAGTACGGCCCATCCATGTACTTCGCCCAATCCGTCGCAAACAGCGCGGCCATCGGCTCGAAATCCTCAAGCCGGTGATGGCGCAATGTCAGGCGCGCGGTGGATATGGTGGGCGCGAGTGTCACTTACTTTTTCTTCCCGAACCCGCTGAGGCCCTGAGGCAGCCCCATACCGCCGCCCAGTCCGGGCAGACCGCCGGGCATCTTGCCGCCCATCGCCTTGGCCGCCTGTTCCAGCGCCTTGGGGTCCATGCCTGCGGCCATGTCCTCGGGCGAGGGGCCGCCTTTGCCGAACATGCCTTTCATGGCCTGTTTCAGCATCTTGCCTTTGCCCATCTTGCCCATTTTCTTCATCATGTCCGACATCTGCCGGTGCATCTTGAGCAGTTTGTTGAGGTCGCTGACCTCCATCCCCGAACCAGCGGCAATCCGTTTCTTACGGCTGGCTTGCAATAGCTGAGGGTTGGCGCGTTCGCGTTTGGTCATCGACTGGATCATCGCGATCTGCTGGCGCAGGATCTTGTCGTCCAGACCGGCCTGATCCATCTGTTTCGCCATTTTGCCCATGCCCGGCATCATGCCCATCATGCCCTGCATGCCGCCCATCTGGATCATCTGTTCCAGCTGCATTTTCAGGTCGTTCATGTTGAACTGACCCTTGACCATGCGCTTCATCATGCGCTCGGTCTGTTCCATCTCCATCGTTTCCTGGGCTTTTTCGACCAGGGCAACGATGTCGCCCATGCCCAGAATACGTCCTGCGATCCGGTCCGGCTCGAAGGTTTCGAGCGCGTCCATCTTCTCGCCCAGGCCGACAAAGCGGATCGGCTTGCCAGTGACCGCGCGCATCGAAAGCGCCGCACCGCCGCGCCCGTCACCGTCCATCCGGGTCAGGACCACGCCCGAGATACCGACCTTGGCGTCAAATTCCTCGGCCACTTCAACAGCGACCTGACCGGTCAGGCCGTCGACTACCAGCAGGGTTTCGCGGGGGTCGACCACATTGCGGACCTGCTCGACCTCGTCCATCAGGACTTCGTCAATGTGCAGACGACCCGCGGTGTCGAGCATGTAGACATCATACCCACCAAGCGTCGCCTGCTGCTTGGCCCGTTTGGCGATATCGACCGGAGATTGGCCGGGCACGATCGGCAGCGTATCCACACCAACCTGCGTGCCCAGCACCGCCAACTGATCCATCGCCGCCGGGCGATAGACGTCGAGCGAGGCCATCAGGACCTTCTTGCCCTCTTTCTCTTTCAGGCGCTTTGCCAGCTTGCCGGTGGTGGTGGTCTTGCCCGAGCCCTGCAGACCAACCATCAGGATCGGGGCGGGCGGGTTGTCGATCTTGAGCTTGCCGGGGTCTTCCTCGCCGCGCAGGGTATCGACCAGCGCGTCATGCACGATCTTGACGACCTGCTGGCCGGGGGTGATCGACTTAGTCACCGCCTGACCGGTCGCCTGTTCCTGCACCTTCTTGACGAAGGCGCGGGCCACCGGCAGCGAGACGTCAGCCTCAAGCAGCGCAACGCGCACCTCACGCAGGGCGGTCTTGACGTCTTCCTCGGACAGGGCGCCCTGTTTGGTCAGCCGGTCAAAGACGCCAGAGAGGCGTTCGGATAGATTTTCAAACATGCCTTCGGCCTCCTTCGCCGGTTGTCTCTTGGCGTGTCCTAAATAGGATGCGCCGGTTAAATGCACAAACGCCCCCTCCCACAGAATTATACGTGGGGGTAATGCCAAATGGCATTGCCCCCACGGGCGAAACTCGCTGGTGGGGGGCGATCCCTGAACGACTCAAGGGACCGGAAGGATGGTTTCTTCCGGATGTTTGCGCGTCGTCTACGCGCCTGAAGGCACCGAGTCAAGACAGGCGCTTTGTATGGAACCCCCTGTGGTGTAGCGTCGGCAAGCAGGATGCAAGGGTCGGAGGGTGAAGGTGAGCGGTACATTTCCACAGCGGACCACCGACTACGTGGGCCCGGTGACAAATACGGATATCTGGCCCGATTTCCGGATACGCCCTGACGATCTGTTTGTCTGCACGCCGCCCAAATGCGGAACCACCTGGACGCAGACACTGGTGCGAATGCTGATTACCGAACAGGCCGATCCGTCGATCTATGACAACAAGGTCTCGCCCTGGCTGGATTGCGCTTTTCGCGACCGGGTCGCGCAGGCCAATTCACTGGAAGTTCAGGACCAAAGGCGCTGCATCAAAACGCATACACCGCTGGATGGCATCACCTATTCGCCGGATGCCCAGTATCTGGTGGTTCATCGTCATCCGGTCGATGTGCATTTTTCGCTGCGTAGCCATGTCGAGAACATGACCGAAGACTGGCTGGACTATCTGTTTCCCGACGACCTGTCCGAAGCGTTTGCGATGTTTCTGGACCGCCCGGCCTCGACCAAAGGGACCGATGATCTGACGCTGGCCTCGTTCGTGCATCACTTCCGGTCTTTCTGGGATTATCGCGACCTGCCCAATATTCATTTCCTGCACTATGCCGAGCTAAGCCGCGACTTGCCGGGACAGGTCAGGCGATTGGCCGGGATCATGGGAATGAACATCGACGACCGCATGGTGGCCGGGATTTCGCAAGCGGGAAGCTTCGGGTCGATGAAAGACAATGCCAGACGCCTGTCGCAGACGCCGGGGTTTACCAGCGTTTTTCGCGATTTCGCGCAGTTTTTCTCGTGAGGCACCAGCAACAAGTGGGAAGGTAAGCTGACCGAGGCCGAGATGGCGTGATATGACGCCCGGATGGCCGGCATGGTCACCCCGGCTGAGCGGATGTGGCTGGAACATGGTCGGGCCGTGTAACCCTCAGGCCTGTTCCCGATCTGGTTTCTGATCGCCAGCGGGCAGCCAATAGTTGATCGCATCCACCAATCCGTGCGCCCCGCGTCCGCTTGAGAATGCCTCGACGATGGGATGTCGGCCCGCGCTCATACCCTTGTCGAGTATCAGGACCGGGCGGTAGAGGGTCGACGATCCTTTGGTGCTGCGCGACACCGAGCTTTCGATCTCGGCATGGGACAGGTCTGACAGCGCATGCTCGACCGCGTCATAGCCAAAGACCGACTGCCTGCGGATCACGAGGCTGCCCTGGTTGCGGTCCAGTATGACCTGAACGCGCCGGACGAAGGTGCAGAACGCGCCGAACCCCAATCCTCCTCCAAAGAGTGCAAAGAAAAGACCGAACAGAATGCCTTCGCCGCCTTCGCTGACCATGAACAGACCTGCTCCGACAAAGGCGAGTATGAAGAAGACCAGCGTGATGCCGATGAACCAGGGCGTGTATGTCAGGATCAATTGGTCCGGGGTATTGCGCGACACTTTCATGGCGGCACGCTAACACTGAATTCCGGCACTGTCGTGGCTTGAATTTCCACCTTTGTTGCGCGATGAGCGCATCAGACAGGAGATCACGATGGACGCATCATCCGCTTTTCAGGACACATTGCCCCTCAGTTCTGACGCCTTGTTGGCGCAACTGGACGATTGGGGGCTGGTTTACCGGCTGCACACTCATCCTCCGCTGCGCACGGTCGAAGAGTCGAAGGCCGTCGAGGATCAGTTCATGGTGCCCGGAGAGAACGCGCTGCGCCTTAAGAACCTGTACCTGCGCGACAAGAAAAAGCGGAACTATCTGGTGACGCTGGAACAAAGCCGCGAGATCGATCTGAAAGCACTGGGGGCAGAGCTGGGTGTGGGCAACCTGTCGTTCGGCTCGGCGGATCGGTTGTTGCAGAACCTTGGTATCCGGCCCGGCGCGGTCAGCCCGCTGGCCATGATCAACGGGGTGCAGAATGATCTGCGCTTTTTCATGGATGCAGCCGCACAGCAGGCCGATGTGATCTATATGCATCCGCTGGTCAATGACCGGACGGTTGCGATGTCGCGGGGTGATCTGATGGCGTTTTTCGAAAAGATCGGCTGTCAGGTGACGTGGCTGCCCTGACTGAACGTGCGCCTTTCAGGCGCACGTGCCTCCGGCGGAGGTATTTTTGAACAGAAGAAGGGGCGGGCGCTTTAGTCCGCGGGCAGCGCCTGTTTCAGGGCGGCGGCCACATGGGCGGCTGAGGGGTTGATGAACAGATGCCCGTCTGCCTCGAATACCGGGTCGTCCAGATGGTTGGGGAAGGCCAGCGGCAGTTCGGTGCAGGCCAGCAGAATAGCGGTGCCGGGTGTTGCGTGGCGGTTGCAGAAGGCCAGCAAACGGGCGTGCGCGGTCCCGGACGCGCCGCCATAAAAATCGCTGTCGATCATGGCCTGCATCTCGTCGACGTCCGGATCCGGCAGTCGGACGTTTGCGGTGACGCCTTCGACCGCCAGCCTTTCGGCATAGTTGGTCGCTTGCATGGTCACGGTTGTTCCCAGCACCAGCGCATGTGATGCGCCGGTTTTTGCGGTGGCTTCGGCAGTGGCATCGAAGATGCTGAGGATGGGCATCGAAACACCCTGACGGATCGCGTGCAGGCGGGCATGGGGCGTGTTCGACGCAATGATGCCGAAATCACACCCTGCGTTTTCAAGGGTCAGCAGCGCGTCGCGGAAGACCGCGTCGAACTCTGCCCAGCTTTCTTCGTTTCCGGCCACACCGCGCAGCGCCCGTGTTCTGGCTTGCGTCACCGACTCGATCGTCATCGGCGGTACGGGCAGGGGCGAGCCATGGCCGCGCGCGGCAAAATATCGGCCCGCCCCTTCGGCGATGGCTCTGTAGTAGTCGACGGTCGAGGCCCAGCCGACTCCGCCCAGAATTCCGATCTTTTTCATGATTGAATGTCCAACCCGCAAAATACCTGTTTTGCAGATTGGACATTTCTGGTCGCGAAGGCCAGTGCCGGTTTAGGCGGCCAGTTCGGATACGGCCTTATGCGCATTCTGCACTGATGCGTCAGGGTCGATGGCCAATTGGTCCGCGGCGACGACGTCCACATCGTGAATTCCGATAAAGCCCAGAACATGCTTTGCGTAGCCAGACGCGTAGTCGATCTCGGACCCCACGGCGGTGCCGCCCGAGGCGATGGCCAGAACGGCGCGTTTGCCTTCCAGCAGCCCCTTGGGGCCGTTTTCGGTATAGGAAAAGGTCAGACCCACGCGGGCAACCAAGTCGATCCACGCCTTGAACGCGGCGGGTACCGAAAAGTTGTAGATCGGCAGACCAATGACGATTGTGTCGGCCTGCTGAAGCTCGTTCACAAGCTCGTCCGAAAGGGCCAGTTGATCCCGTTGAACCGCGTCGCGCTGATCTGCCGGGGTAAAGTTCGCGGCAATCCAGTCTTCGGTCAGCAGCGGCAGGGGCGAGGCCAGATCACGGCGAATGATGCGCCCGGCGCCCAGATGTTTGACGACACGGTCTGACAGATCACGTGTTGCCGATCCGGTGCGGCGGGCCGAGGCGTCGATGTGGAGAATGGTTTTGGTCATTTCTGCAGTCCTTCGATCAGGGGTGATGTGGTCTGGGCTCAATATGATTGTTGCGCTGGCGAACAAAAGTCGGATACATCAACAGCGTCTGTTAGAAATTGCACAAAGATAGCTTTGCCATGGATAATTGGGATGAAGTGAGAACCGCATATCAGGTCGCGCGGATGGGGACAGTCAGCGGCGCGGCCGAGGTTTTGGGCGTGCACCATGCAACAGTGATCCGCCATATCGACGCGATCGAGGCGCGGTTGGGTGTGAAACTGTTCCAGCGTCACGCGCGGGGATATACGCCAACCGAGGCGGGTGAAGACCTGTTGCGCGTGGCGCAGGCGACCGAGGATCAGTTCAACCAGCTTGTGGGTCGAATGAAGGGCCGGGGCGACGATGTCTCGGGCGAGTTGGTGGTGACCTCGCTGGCGTCGCTGGTGCCGTTGGTTGTGCCCACTCTCAGCGAGTTCCAAAAGGCCCACCCGGGGTTGATCGTGCGCTATCTGACCGGGGACCGCCTGTTTCGCCTTGAATATGGCGAGGCGCATGTTGCCATTCGCGCCGGGTCAGCGCCGGATCAGCCGGACAATGTTGTGCAGCCCTTCGTGACACAGGACGTGGGCTTGTTTGCCAGCAAGGATTACGTCGCCCGCCGGGGCAAGCCGCAAAGTGTCGAGGATTTCCCCAAACACGCCTTTGTTGGAAATGATGACGAAAACAGCCGCGCGCCGTTTTCGCAATGGCTGCGGGCCAACGCCCCGGCCGAGGCGCTGACATTCAGGTGCTCGAACAACTTCACCGTGGCCGAGGCCGTTCGGGCCGGGGCCGGGATCGGGTTCATGGCCCGATGGGAGGCTGCCAGATACCCGGATCTTGAGGAAGTGATGGACAGCCTGCCCGAATGGTCGGGCAAACTGTGGCTGGTCACCCATGTCGATCTGCACCGCACGACCAAGGTGCAGGCGTTCCTGTCCTTCCTGAAGGAACAGTCGCGGACCTGGCTGCCATGACGCCGCAAGCCCGTGGCCATCTGGCCATGTTGTGCTTTTCGGCGCTGGTAGCAGGCAGCTTCTCGCTGGGGTCGATGATCGCGAATGAGATCGCCCCAGCTGCGTTGAACGCGGTGCGCTTTGCGATTGCGGCGGTAGTAATTGGGATTGCTGCCTATGCCACGACCGGTGTGCCACGTTCCGCCACGCAGGCCCCGTGGCGCTATTTGGTTCTGGGCGGTCTGTTCGCCACCTATTTTGTCCTGATGTTCTACGGTCTGCAGACCGCTCCGCCGGTTAGTGCTGCCGCCGTGTTCACGCTGACGCCGGTCGTCTCGGCCATTGCTGGGTGGGTGTTGCTGCGGCAGGTCACAACCCCGCGGATGGCTTTGGCCCTGTCCGTCGGGGCGGTCGGCGCATTGTGGGTGATTTTTCGCGCCGACTGGCAGTTGTTCCGGGCTTTCCAGATCGGGGTGGGTGAGGTCATCTATTTCGTGGGCTGCGTCGCCCACGCAATCTATACACCCATGGTCCGCAAGCTGAACCGGGGCGAACCGGCGGTTGTGTTCACCTTCGGCACTCTGCTGGCCGGGTGCGTCCTGCTGACGGCCTTCGGCTGGTCGGATATAATCAGCACCAATTGGTCCAACCTGCCGAGCATCGTCTGGATCGGGCTGCTGTACCTGTCCTTCTTTGCAACGGCAGCCAGCTTTGTTCTGGTCCAGTTTGCGGCGCTGAGGCTGCCCTCGGCCAAAGTCATGGCGTATACCTATTTGGTGCCCAGTTGGGTCATCCTGTGGGAGATTGCGTTGGGCAACGGTGTGCCGACCGGGCTGATCGTGGTGGGCATTGCCTTGACAGTTCTGGCCCTTCTCTTGCTGCTGAAAGAGGAAGTCCCCGAGCCGGCATCCCTTCGCCGCAGTGCAGATTGACGCTTGTGTTCCCATCAGCTTCTGGCAGCATCCTATCGGCCAAAACGAAAACGAGGGCAGGGGAATGAAGCCATTTCTAACGGGCGCAGTTTTGATCGCACTGGGCGCTTGTACGCAAGGCAACTTGCAGGGCTCCGGCGACGAGACATCGCTGCAAGCCAGTTGCGAGGCGCTGGTCTCTGCCGAAAGCGGCACGCGTATTGATGACGTCAAGGCGCAGGAAACGCGGCCCGACCCACGGGGTTCCGTAACAGAGGTTACCGTTGCCGGGCAAAGCCGCCCATGGACGTGTTCGGCGGACCCAACAGGCGTCATTTACAGCGTCATACCCGGCTGATTGCGGTGCGGCTGTGTTGTTCGCCAAGAGGGCGAACAGCCCCTCCGTTGAGGCAGATCAAGGCTGAAACCGGGCATGTCTTCTATACTTTCCACAAGGAAGAGGAGGACGAAATGTTCAGTCACATCATGATCCCCGTCGATCTTCACTTGCCGCCCGAAGTGCAAAAAGCCGTTGCTGTGGCGGGTGAGATGGCCAAATGGCAAAACGCACGTGTGACCCTGGTCAGCGTGACTGGTACCCAACCCGGTGATGTCACCGCATCGGACGCCTCTATCGCCAAGGACCTTGCGGCTTTGGCAGATGACCTTTCGGCCAAAAGCGGTGCAGAGGTCGGCACTAAGAACATCCATTCAGTCGATGTTGCGGTCGAAGTTGATGGGGATCTGACGCGTGCAGCCGAAGAGATTGGCGCCGATCTGATCGTTGTGGGTACACACGCGCCTCGGATCACGGACTATATCTTCTCAAGCCATGCCGGGTATCTGGCGAAACACGCCAAAGTGTCCGTGTTTGTCGTCAGGTAGGCGAGTCATCCGCGCCATCCGTCGCGGGCAGTTCGACCTCAAGAAACCGCTCGAACGCGTCCAGGTTCACCGGCTCGAACTGTCCGAACCCCTGCATCCAGACCGAAGCCGTCCGCAGGGCGTCGGGCTCCAGCTTGCACCACTTCACCCGCCCGCGCTTTTCCTGAGAGATCAGCCCGGCCTTGGTCAGAATGACCAGGTGTTTCGAGATCGCGGCCAGCGACATCTCGAACGGTTCGGCCACGTCGGTGACGGCCATGTCATCCTCAAGCAACATCGCAAGGATGGTGCGCCGGGTCGGGTCAGCCAGGGCGGCGAATACGGTGTCGAGGTCGTCGGACATGATCCCGCTGAACCACAGCGCCGGAGTTTGGTCAACCATTTGGTTGAATATGTGGATTCAGGGTGATTTCGTATTGCCCACCTTTTGACTTGCGATTTACCTGCACCTTCCCAGCAGAAATACCGAATGAAAACAGGAGTTTATCCTGCGGCAATTCGGGCGCTCAACACCGTTGACTCTGTGCCCTGCGCCCCTTAGCACCTAGCCCCAAGACTGTGCGAGGAAAACGCCCGTGACCGATGACGACCAAAAGCAGCGTATGGCGCAGCTGGAGGCTAAGATCGACGCGGCGAAAAAGGCGAAACAGCCCAAGCCTCGTGCGGATGCTGACGTGTCCGGGGGCGAGCTTGCCTGGAGGATGGTCATCGAAATGGTATCCGGTCTGGGGATCGGATTTGGCATCGGATACGGGCTGGACAGCCTGTTCGGGACGATCCCGATCTTTCTGGTGCTGTTCACATTGCTGGGCCTTGTCGCGGGCGTGAAGGTTATGCTCCGCAGCGCGAAAGAGGTTCAAGAGAAACAAGCGGCGGCTGAGGCGGCCGAGAAGGACGAGAGGGACTGAACGTGGCAACTGAGACCACCGCAGCAGAAGGCAGCAGCCTGGTTTTCCACCCGATGGATCAGTTCATCGTTAAGCCGTTGTTCGGTGACAGTGCGGTGGGCATGTTCACGATCACCAACGTGACGCTGTGGCTGTTCCTTGCGATCGTGGCCATCATTCTGCTGCTGATCGTGCCGACCTCGAAGCGCGCGATTGTTCCGACCCGGATGCAGTCGGTCGCAGAACTGGCCTATGGCTTCATCTACAAGATGCTGGAAGACATCTGCGGCAAGGAAGGCGTCAAGTACTTCCCCTATGTGATGACTCTGTTCATGTTCATCGTCTGCGCGAACTTCCTGGGCATGATCCCCATGTCCTTCACCACAACGTCGCATTTCGCCGTGACCATCCCGCTGGCGCTGTCGGTCTTCCTGACCGTGACCGTGCTGGGCTTTGTCAAGAACGGCGCAGGCTTCCTGAGCCTGTTCTGGGTGTCCAGCGCCCCGCTGGCGCTGCGTCCCATTCTGGCGATCATCGAGCTGATCTCGTACTTCGTGCGCCCGGTCAGCCACTCCATTCGTCTTGCTGGTAACGTCATGGCAGGCCACGCTGTTATCAAGGTGTTCGCAGGCTTTGCCGCGATTGCCGCGATTTCGCCCGTGTCCGTTCTGGCGATCACCGCAATGTATGGCCTTGAGGTCCTCGTGTCCTTCATTCAGGCCTACGTTTTCACCATTCTGACCTGTGTTTACCTGAAGGACGCTCTGCATCCGCATCACTAAAGATGGGTGAAATCACCCATCCTACGCAGGAACGATAACCCAACATCGAAACTTCCAATTCGTAAGGAGATACATCATGGAAGGCGATCTCGCACACATCGGCGCAGGCCTGGCAGCAATCGGTTCCGGCGCAGCCGCAATCGGGGTGGGCAACGTTGCAGGCAACTTCCTGGCCGGCGCCCTGCGCAACCCTTCGGCGGCTGCTTCGCAGACCGCAACCCTGTTCATCGGTATCGCGTTCGCAGAAGCCCTGGGGATCTTCGCATTCCTGGTCTCGCTGCTGCTGATGTTCGCCGTATAATCTGCGGAACCTGATCCTTACGCGCAGGTGGGCCCAAGCCATAGCGGCCCACCTGTTGTAAAGACAAGTTTCCGACGGAGGATATCATGGCGACTGAACCCATTACTAAAGAGGTAGCCGGCTCGTGCGTCGACTCCTATGGCTCTGCCATCGGGATGCCACAGCTCTGCTTCGATTGGTTCCCCAACCAGATTTTCTGGCTGGTCATTACGCTGGTCGTCATCTTTCTGGTCCTGTCCCGCGTGGCCTTGCCGCGCATCGCGGCAATCCTGGCTGAACGTCAGGGGACCATTACAAATGACCTGGCTGCGGCCGAAGATCTGAAGGCCAAGGCGGTCGAGGCTGAAGAGGCCTATAACAAGGCGCTGGCCGATGCCCGTTCTGAGGCACAGCGTATCGCAGCGGAAGCCCGCGCCGAAATCCAGGCTGGTCTGGATGACGCGATTGCCAAGGCGGACGCGGAAATCGCTGCAAAGGCGGCTGAATCGGAAAAGGCAATTGCCGACATCCGTGCCGGTGCGCTGGAAAGCATTCAAGTGGTTGCCAAGGATACGGCGGCTGAACTGGTCACAGCACTGGGCGGCGAGGCGGATGCCAAAGCCATCGACGGTGCCGTAGATGCGCAGATGAAAGGATAAGTGACATGCGGAACACTCTTGCCCTTATCCTGACCTTCGGTGCCGCAAGCCCGGCGCTGGCCGCAAGCGGCCCGTTCTTCTCGCTTGGCAATACGGACTTTGTCGTCACTCTGGGCTTCATCGTCTTCATCGCAGTCCTGTTCTACTTCAAGGTCCCCGGCATGATCGGTGGCGCGTTGGACAACCGGGCCGAGGGCATCAAGTCCGAACTGGACGAAGCCCGCGCCCTGCATGAAGAAGCGCGCAGCCTGCTGGCCTCGTACGAGCGTAAGCAGCGCGAAGTGCAGACGCAGGCGGATGCCATCGTGGCTGCGGCCAAGGATGACGCGGCGCTGGCAGCAGAGCAAGCCAAGGTCGATCTGGAGAAATCCATCGCGCGCCGTCTGGCGGCCGCACAGGACCAGATCGCGTCGGCTGAGGCTTCGGCTGTGAAGGAAGTGCGCGATCAGGCCATCACCGTTGCTGTCTCGGCAGCTAACGCTGTGCTGGCCAAGCAGATGACCGCTGCTCAGGCGAACAAGCTGATCGATGCGGCCATTGCTGACGTGGGCGAAAAGCTGCACTGACAATTGCCTATCCCGAATTAAGAAAACCCGGCGCAGTCGCCGGGTTTTTTTGTTTCAGGTGCCCAAAGCGGTTTCGGCGCCTAGGCTTGCCCCGTCTCATGCGCCAGGCGTTGCTGTGCAATCGCCTCGTTGCGTTCGGCCTTTTGCTGATCCTCCATGCAGCGCTCGACGAAATCCAGATGCTGTTCGACCGCCAAACGGGTGGCCTCGGGATCCCGAGCTTGCAGGGCTGTGTTGATCGCGCGGTGCTGGTCCAGAATGGCCTCACGCGTGGCGCGTTGCTGAAACATCATCTGGCGGTTGTAAAACACACCCTGCCGGAGCAGATCGTACATCGACCGCATCATGTGCAGCATGACAACGTTATGGCTGGCCTCAATAATGGCCATGTGAAACTCGGCGTCCAACCCGGCTTCTTCTTCGGCGGCGTTGCGCTCATGTGCCGTCTCCATCCGGTCGAAAATGGCCTGAACCACCTTAAGATCGCTGGTGGACCCAAGCCGCGCAGCGCGCTCGGCGGCCAGCCCCTCCATATCCCGGCGGAAGGACAGATAGTCGAACACTGCCTCGTCATGGCTGCTGAACAACCGGATCAGGGCAGGGGAAAAGGCCGAGCCCAGAACTTCGGCCACATAGATACCGGATCCGGCCTTTGCGGTCAGCAACCCTTGGTCCTGCAGATCGGAAATGGCATCCCGCAAAGATGGGCGTGACACGCCCATGCGCTCGGCCAATTCCCGCTCCGACGGCAGACGCTCGCCGGGGCGCAGGATGCCGCGTAGGATGAGCAATTCGATCTGCCGGACAACTGCACTCGACAGCTTTTCGGTCTGAACTTTTTGAAAGGGCATATACACGTCCAAAATTGGTCAAAACATATGACCACAGTGGGGGTTCGGGTTCAAGAAGGGCGGTTTCACTTTGATTGAAACATTAGGTCAGTATTGTTGACTTTAATACTGTTCTGCATAGGCTGCCCGAATTGAGATCGGAGGAGCCTCATGACCGCGCAGACCCTGTTCGCCACCCGTACATCCAGAATGAAAGCGTCCGAGATACGGGAATTGCTGAAACTGCTGGACCAGCCCGGCATCATCTCATTCGCTGGTGGAATCCCCGATCCGGCCCTGTTCCCGGCAGATGCGTTTTCGCAGGCGTTCCAGGCAGCACTTGGGCCGGACACTCAGGCGCAGGCGCTGCAATACTCGGTCAGCGAAGGCTATGCGCCGCTGCGCGAGTGGCTGGTCCGCCATATGCGGGAGATCGGGGTCGAGTGCGAGGTCGACAACATCCTGATCACCTCGGGCTCGCAACAGGCGCTGGACTATCTTGGTAAGCTGTTCCTGTCGCCGGGCGATACGGCCCTGGTCGGATGGCCGACCTATCTTGGGGCTTTGGCAGCTTTCAACGCCTATGAGCCGCGGTTTGACCGGCTCAGCATCAACGGCAATCGCGGTGCTGGGGAATATCGTGAGGCGGCCGGGGACGGGGCGGTCAAGTTCGCCTATCTGTCACCGGATTTCTCGAACCCGACCGGAGAGACGGTTGATTTGCACGGGCGCGAGGCGCTGCTGGACCTGGCCGAAGAACTGGAATGCGCGGTGATCGAGGATGGGGCTTATCAGGCCCTGCGTTATGATGGCGAGGCTATTCCACCGGTTCTGGCGCTGGAACTTGCGCAGAAAGGAACGATTGAAAACTGCCGCACGATCTATTGCGGCAGCTTTTCGAAAACACTGTCGCCGGGATTGCGGATGGGCTGGGTGGTCGCTGCCAAGCCGGTCATCTCGCAGATGGTGCTGATGAAACAGGCCGCTGATCTGCACTCGGCCACCATCAACCAGATGGCCGTGCATCAGGTGGCCGAGGCGTGTTTCGACACCCATATCCCCAAGGTCCGCGCAACCTATCAGGCGCGGCGCGATGCGATGCTGGCCGCCTTGCAGCAGCACATGCCGGATGGCGTGGTCTGGACCCGGCCCGAGGGCGGCATGTTCATCTGGGTCACGCTTCCGGTGGGCACAGACGGGTCCGACCTGCTGGCGCGTGCGTTGGCGACCGAGAAAGTGGCGTTTGTGCCCGGTCAGGCGTTCTTTCCGGACGGCAGCGGGGCCAATACCATCCGGCTGAGCTTTTCCAATTCGGATGAGGCAACGATCCGCGAAGGTATTCGCAGGTTGGGCAACGTGCTGCGGGCCTGACGCGGAAAGGGTCTGTTAACCAATTTACTGCAACCCTGCGGCATGATCCGGTATCTCGCCCTCTTTCTGCTTGCGGCCTGTTCGGCTGGCACGCCCCATTTTCGCAACGTCCCTGCCACGCGCGTTGCCGTAAACGGCAGTGTGTTTGACGTGCGCGTGCGCGGCGAACTGGCCGAGGCGGTCCGCGTCAACGCGCAATACGCCCCACGCCTTGGCCCAATCCGGGATCGTGCAGCGCTGGCCATGGCGCAGGTGTCGGGTTGCCCGATCCTGGATGTGCTGGGCGATGCGGCGGTGACGGTCGGCGTTTTGGGTTGCGACCGCGAGGCGGGGGAGCGGTTGCTGCTGACCGCCATCTCGCGACCCAATTACGAATGTATCAACTATGGCGCGTCCAGCGGCTATGCCTACGAAGTGTTCGAGTGTACGCCATATTGAGAACTGCGCTTATTTGCGTATTTCGGCAAGATATTGTGGATAAGTCGGGCCAATATCCCATATCCTGCGCAATCACGTTGACACCTCGCCCCTCCGTTGCGCAGACTTCCTGACAACAGGAATCAAGGGACTCGTCGCTTTTGCGCTTTAGCAAACTCAAACTGACCGGCTTCAAAAGCTTTGTTGATCCGACCGATCTGATCATCGCGGACGGGCTGACCGGTGTGGTGGGGCCGAACGGCTGCGGCAAGTCCAACCTGCTTGAGGCTCTGCGCTGGGTCATGGGCGAAAACCGCCCCAAATCCATGCGCGGCGGCGCGATGGAGGATGTGATCTTTGCCGGTGCCGCCACGCGTCCGGCGCGCAATTTCGCCGAAGTGGTCCTGACCATGGACAACTCAGAACGCCTCGCGCCCTCGGGGTTCAACGACAGCGATCAGCTTGAGATCGTGCGCCGCATCACCCGCGATGTGGGCAGTGCCTACAAGACAAACGGCAAGGACGTGCGGGCGCGTGACGTGCAGATGCTGTTCGCCGACGCCTCGACCGGGGCGCATTCCCCGGCGCTGGTGGGGCAGAACCGCATTGCCGAACTGATCAACGCCAAGCCCCGCGCCCGCCGCCGCATTCTTGAGGAGGCTGCGGGAATCTCCGGCCTTTATCAGCGCCGGCACGAGGCCGAGTTGAAGCTGAAAGGGACCGAGACCAACCTGACCCGTGTCGATGACGTGCTGGAACAGTTGGGCGCGCAACTGGCGCAGCTGGCGCGTCAGGCCCGTCAGGCCGCGCGGTATCGTGAAATTGGCGAGCAATTGCGGCAGGCCGAGGGGATGTTGCTGTATCGCCGCTGGAAAGAGGCCGACATGGCCCGCCAGCAGGCCGAGGAAAAGCTACGCGAGCGCCTGACCGAAGCGTCCCGGGCCGAGGCCGAAGCCCGCGCCGCAGCCGCCAAACGCGCCGAGATCGAAGAGACCTTGCCACCCCTGCGCGAGGAAGAAGCCATCGCCGCCGCCGTCCTGCAACGCCAGCAGGTGCAGCGCGATCAGCTTTCGGATCAGGAGACCCGCGCGCGCCAGACCATCGAGACGCTGACCAACCGGATCAGGCAACTGGGCAACGATATCGAGCGCGAGGCCGGTCTGAACCGCGACGCGGGTGAGATGATCGAGCGTTTGGAATGGGAAGCCCGCGAACTGGCCAAGGCCGCCGAGGGGCATGACGACAAGGTCTCTGAGGCCGCTGAGATTGCGCGCGAGGCCGCATCGGTGCTGCAGGACCGCGAGGATCACCTGTCACAGCAGACCGAGGATATGGCCCGCCTTGTCGCGCGTCACCAGTCCGCGCAGCGTCTGGTCGAGGACAGCCGCAAGACATTGGCCCGGTCGGAAGCCGAAGAGGACAAGGCCCGCTCGGCAGTTGCTGACGCCAAATCGGCCCTGACTCGGGCCAGCGAGGCGTTCGAGTCTGCGCAAGAGGGCGAAGAAGAGGCCCGCGAAGCGGCTGAAGCCGCCGAAGAGGCCTTGGCCGCCGCAGATGAGTTGCGCAACGACACCCAGGCGCGTGAGGCCGAGGCCCGTGCGCAACGGTCCGAGGCTGAGGGCGAGCTGGGCGCAATTCGCGCCGAGACGTCGGCGCTGGCCAAACTGGTCGAACGAGATACAGCCGAGGGCGGGCAAGTGCTGGACCTGCTGCGTGTTGAGCCGGGCTATGAAAAAGCTCTGGGCGCGGCATTGGCCGATGATTTGCGTGCTCCGTTGGTGGATGGAGATGGCCCGTCGGGCTGGGTGCAGGTTGCGGGATATGACGCAGACCAACCACTGCCGGAAGGTGCTGAGCCGCTGGCGCTGCATGTATCCGGCCCCGATCGTCTCAGCCGCCGGATTGCTCAGATCGGGCTGGTTGATGCGGATCAGGGTGCGCGGTTGCAGGCATCATTGCAGCCGGGTCAACGGCTGGTATCGCGCTCGGGCGATCTGTGGCGCTGGGACGGATTCCGTGCCTGGGCCGAGGATGCGCCAAGTGCGGCGGCCCTGCGGCTGGAACAGCTCAACAAGCTGGAGGCGCTGAAACAGGAACTGGCCCGGACCGAGGCGCAGGCCGATGGTGCCCGCGCTGCGCATGAGGCGCTGTCGCAGCAACTGGCTGATGTGACAGAGGCCGACCGCCGCGCACGCGAAGCCCGTCGTGCCGCCGACCAGCGCATGGCCGAAACCGCCCGCTTGCTCAGCCGGGCCGAGGCCGACCGCAATCTGGCACAGGGCAAGCTGGAAACACTGACGCTGGCCGTGGACCGCCACAAAGAAGACGCCATGTCGGCCCGCGCACAGCTGCGCGAAGCTGAGGGCGCGCTGACTGGTCTGGGTGACCTCGATAGCGCCCGTGCGCAGGTTGAAGATATCAAGCAGACGGTTGAGGCGGCGCGGATCACCATGCTGACCCACCGCTCGACCCATGACGAATTGCGCCGCGAGGGCGAGGCGCGGACGCGCCGCAGTCAGGAGGTAACGAAAGACCTCAGCGGGTGGAAGCACCGTTTGGAAACCGCCGAAAAGCGCATATCGGAACTGGCCGAACGCAAGGAAAGCTCGGAAGAGGAACTGACCGAGGCCATGGCCGCCCCCGGCGAGATTGCCGAGGCGCGTGAGGAACTGAACGAGCTGATCGAAACCGCCGAGGCCCGCCGTGCCGAGGCCGCGGACAAGCTGGCCGAAGCCGAGACCCAGCAGCGCGATGTTGTCTTGGCCGAGCGTGAAGCGGAACGGCTGGCCTCCGAGGCGCGCGAAACCCGCGCGGCCGCCGAGGCGCGGTGCGATGCGGCCAAGGAAAGCGTCGTCGCCGCAGCAGAGCGGATTGCCGAGGATCAGCAACTGACGCCAAACCAACTGTTGAACCAGTTGGACGTGAACCCGGACCAGATGCCCGCCGCCGACGCACTTGAGGCCGAGGTAAACCGCCACAAGCGCCAGCGCGACGCGATGGGCGCGGTGAACCTGCGGGCCGAGGAGGATGCCAAGGACGTTCAGGAAGAGTTCGACACCCTGAACGGCGAAAAGGCCGATCTGGAAGAGGCCATCAAGGCCCTGCGCAGCGGCATCGCCAGCCTCAACCGCGAAGGCCGCGAGCGACTGCTGACCGCGTTCGAACAGGTGAACTCGAACTTTGCGATGCTGTTCAAGCACCTGTTTGGCGGCGGTGAGGCCAATCTGGTCATGGTCGAAAGCGACGATCCGCTGGATGCGGGGCTTGAGATCATGTGCCAGCCGCCGGGTAAAAAGCTGTCGACCCTCAGCCTGCTGTCGGGCGGTGAACAGACCCTGACCGCGACGGCGCTGATCTTTGGCGTCTTTCTGGCCAACCCCGCCCCGATCTGCGTTCTGGACGAGGTCGACGCGCCGCTGGATGACGCCAACGTCACCCGCTTCTGCGACCTGCTGGACGAGATGTGCCGCCAGACCGACACGCGGTTCCTGATCATCACCCACCACGCGGTGACGATGGCGCGGATGGACCGGCTGTTTGGTGTGACCATGCAGGAACAGGGCGTCAGCCAACTGGTCTCGGTCGATCTGAAAAAGGCCGAGCAGATGGTGGCCTGACCGCTCACCGCAACGTTATGAACGTTGCGAAGATATCGGGCTAACTTGGGCGCATGAGACGTATTCTGATCCTTGCCCTGCTATTGGCCAGCCCGCTTGCGGCGGCTGAATGGCCAACCAAACCCGGCGACGTCCCCCTCAGCCCCGAGGAACTGGATGCATTGGCGGGCCGCACGCTGACTTTTTACGATGACGGTCAATCCAAGTTTTCGGCGGGCGGGGCTTATTCCTACACCTATGCCAGCGGAGAATCGGCCTTCGGCACCTACAGCATCGCCGAAGATGGCAGCGTCTGCATCGCCTATCGCAACGGCTTCAGCCGGTGTGACCTGTATGTGCGCAGTGGAGAGCGGTTGATCCTGATCGATGAGAAGGGGGATCGGTATCCGGTGCGGCCGGAGTGATAGTCGGCAATGTGGTCAGCCTTTAACCACCATGCAAATAGGTCGTCTCTTTAGTTTGAACGCTAAACTTGTCAGACTGACGAGATACTTGCCTGACATCTGCCCATCGAAGGACTTGATCTGTGACTGAAGACACCGACACACGGCTCGCACTTGGAAAAAAACGAGGATCGCATGGTCGCCAGCAAGATGACGGCGTTCTTGTCATTCGCACCATTGCGATGCCCGCTGACACCAATCCGGCGGGTGACATTTTCGGTGGGTGGTTGATGTCGCAAATGGATCTGGCTGCGGGCAATATGGCGGCGCGCGTGGCACAGGGGCGAACAGCGACGGTATCGGTCGAAGCAATGCAGTTCCTGCAACCGGTCAAGGTTGGGGATGAAGTGACGCTTTACGCAACGTTGGTTAAAATTGGTCGCACATCCATGCGTGTGCATGTGGATGTCTGGGCACGCCCGAGACAATCCCACAATGGTCAAAAGGTAACCGACGCGGATTTCGTATTTGTTGCTTTGGACGATACAGGTGCACCGCGGCCTGTCTTTGAAAGCGATCAAGGCGATTAATGGGCTACAACTTCCCCAGCAATTCCGCCGTTGGCCAAGCATCCGCCGGCAATCCCAGCCGCACCTGTTCCGCCTGAACAGCCGCCCGGGTTCCTGCGCCCAGAATGCCGTCGATCTTGCCGACGTCATGCCCGCGCGCCTGTAGCTTGGTTTGTAGCTGTTTCATCTGGGCATCCGACAAGCCCGGTGTCGGGTTGCCCGCGTTGTATATCTGGCCGCCTTCCAGACGGGTGCCGAAATAGGCGGCGGTCAGGACGTAGACGAAGCTTTGGTTCCATTCGAAATAGACGTCGAAATTCGGATAGGCCAGAAAGGCAGGACCCTTGTGGCCCTGCGGCAGGATCAGTGAGGCGGGCAGGTCGGCCAAAGATCCGCTGCGTGCCTCGATGCCCATTGCCTGCCACTCGGCCACCGAACGCGGTTTGCCGGGGCCTGACAGGGACCAGTCCATCTGCGCTGGCACGGTGACTTCCTGCAACCAGGGCTGGCCGGGTTGCCAGCCCAGATGGGACAGCATCTTGCCCCCGGACATCAGCGCATCGGGGGCTGAGCTCTTGAGCGAAACCTGACCGTCCCCATCCCCGTCTACACCATTGTCCAGAATGTCCTGCGGAAGCATCTGAACCATACCGATCTCACCGGCCCAGGCTCCGGTCGTGCGCTGCGGGTTGAAATTGCCTTGGCTGAATAGCTCGATCGCGGCGAAGATCTGCGGGCGAAACAGTTCGGGGCGGCGGCAGTCATGGGCCAGCGTCACCAGCGCATTGCGGGTGTTGAAATCGCCCTGAACCGCGCCGTAATCGGTTTCGAACGCCCAGAAGGCCAGCAACACGCCGCGCGAGACACCGTATTCCCGCTCGATCCGGTCAAACACGGCCTCGTATTTGCGCGACATGGACTGGCCGCGGTCAATCCGGTTTTGCGAGATCAGGCGGCGCGAGAAATCAATGAAAGGCATCTGGAACACGCCCTGCGCCCGGTCAGCCCGCAGCACGGCGCCGTCCTGCTGAACGCCCTGAAAGAACGCATCAACGGTGCCCTGATCAAAACCCTTCTGCACCGCTTCGGTTTTCAGGCCGCCCACGAACTGACTGAACCCGCCACCGCATTGGGCAAAAGCGGGTGCCGAAAACAAGGCGGCGGCGAACAGAGAAGGCAACAAGCGCATGGGGCGTCCTTTAGAAAATCAGCGTAACCCCAACCCACACTGACACGAGGCCGAGTGCAAGCCCCCAGACGGCCCACAGCATGTGACATGCGCGGAAAACCTCTGCCGCGCCGATCTCGCGCCTTGCATCCCCGTTCACCCAGGCCAGATCGCGCAATTGCCCGTGATAGCTGCGAGGTCCGGCCAAGGCGATACCCAGCGCGCGCGCCATTGCCGCTTCGGGCCATCCGGCATTGGGTGAGATATGGCGGCGCGCGTCCGCGATGATCTCGGTCCAGCGGGACCATTGGCCGGACAGTGCGACGATCATCAGGCAGGTCAGCCGCGCCGGGATCAGATTCAGCAGATCGTCAAACCGGGCCGAGGCCCAGCCGAAGTCGCGATAAGTCTCGTTTCGGTATCCGATCATGCTGTCTGCGGTGTTGACGGCCTTGTAGATCAGCAGCCCCGGCAGCCCCCCGATCAGGAACCAGAAAGCAGGCGCAATGACGCCGTCGCTCAGGTTCTCGGCGGCGCTTTCGATGGCAGAGCGCGCGACCTGAGCCTCGGTCATGTCGGAGATATCGCGCGAGACGATCATGGCGACCTTGGCGCGTCCTTCGGTGATCGAGTCAAGCAACCCGTCGCCCACGGCGCGGACATGGGCAACCAACGAGTTCTGAGCCACAAGGATCGCACAAATCACGATCTCGGCCACCGGTCCCAGCAAGGCCAGAAGCCAGCCCAACGCCCCAGCGATGCCGACCAGCAGAACCAGTGCGATCACGCCCTTGAGGCGTTTGTTTCCGCCCCGGTTCAGGCGTTTGTCGAGTTGGCCGACCCCATTTCCCATAAGAACCGCAGGATGACGCAGGCGCGACCACAGCCAATCAGGCTCACCCAATGCTGCGTCCAGACACAGGGCGCAGGCCAGCAGCAGCGCTGCGCTCATATCGCGGCGTCCAGCCGGGACCAGCCATCCGAGGGGGGCAGGCCGAGGCGCAGATAGGTTTTGGAATAGGGGAAGATGCGGCTCCAGATATGAGCCTGAGCCAGACGGTCCTGCCAGACGTGCGCATCATCAACATTATAGAGACGGAACAGGGACGTTCCGCTCACCAGCTTGGCCCCTTTGCTTGTCAGCATTGTGTCCAGACGGGCTGCCTCCTGCGCCAGTCTGGTTCGGGTTTGCGCGGCCCAAGCCTCGTCCTGCAAGGCGCGTGTGCCGATGCGCAGGGCGGGGCCGGATACCGCCCATGGCCCGGTCAGATCGTTCAACCTGGCAATTGTGTCAGGTTGACCAATGGCAAAACCCAGGCGCAGCCCGGCCAGCCCCCAGAATTTGCCAAAGCTCTTCAGAACAATGATACCGGGACGAGATGCCAAATGGATCAAGGAAGCTTCGGGGATTACGTCGCAAAAGCTTTCGTCGATCACTGTCAGGGGGGCGTTGGCGTCGGCCTCCTGCCAAAGCCGCCCGTCCGGGTTGTTGGGGTGCACGATGACGCGGGCCTCAGCCGGGGCATCCGCATGCACCTGCCAGCCTTGTGCGGAAAAGGCGGCGGCGTGTTCGTTATAGGTTGGCGTCGTGATCTGAACCCGACCGGGCGCGGCAAGTGCGGGCAGGCGCGCGATTACGGCTGACGCTCCGGGCGCGGGCAGAATCGCGGCGGCGTCCGGGACGGACCAAAAGCGGCGCGCGGCCTCGCTGAGCCGTTCGAACGCGCCATGATCGGGTAGTTGCGTCCAGTCTGACGCGATCAGGTCTGAGACCTGATAGGGGTGCGGGTTGATTCCGGTGGACAGATCAATCCATCCGTCCCGCGTGCCGCCATACCGCTTGATCGCATCGTCCAGCCCGCCGCCGTGGTCGCGTTTGGTGCGCGGGTTCAAATTGGTGTCAGTCATCGCGCCATAAGTCCCAAACGCCGGATTCGACCTGCTTCAAGCGGATTTTTGCCGTTTTGACAAGCAAATCCGCGTGAACAGCGCGTGTCGGCACCATCGTTAACACTTTGTTAAGGAAATCACGGGATCACAGACCACGGGGGTCGGCACCACTCACCATACCAAGTGCCGAGGTTGTTGCAAATGAAAGTTCTGATTGTTGAGAGTAACCCCGACCTTGGTCGGGTCTGGAAAAGGCATCTGGAACGACAAGGTGCCGAGGTTGAACTGGTCGCCGGGCAAGAGGCTGCGATCCTCGCGCTGTATGGCACGGCCTTTGACATCATCGTGCTGGATCTGGTGCTGGAAAGCGGCAGTGCGCTGGCCGTGGCCGATTTCGCCAGTTATCGCCGCCCCGAGGCGCGGGTGATCTTTGTCACCAACACCACGTTTTTTTCGGACGGGTCCATCTTTGCCCACAGCCCCAATGCCTGTGCCTATGTGCAAAGTGCAACGCCGCCAGAGGATCTGGCGGCGATGGTTGAACATTACGCGGCGGGTCGCTGACCACGACCATGCGGTTCCATGTAGTCCAGCGCCGGGTTCACCGGGATGATCCGGTGCGGATTGATGCTGTCATGGCTGTAGTGATAGTGCCGCACGATATGGTTCATGTTCACCGTCTGCGCAACGCCCGGCCATTGGTATAGCTCGCGGGTATAAGCCCAGAGGTTCGGATAATCGACCAGCCGCCTTTTGTTGCATTTGAAATGCAGGTGATAGACCGGATCAAAGCGGATCAGGGTGGTGAACAGGCGCCAGTCCGCCTCGGTCACGCGATCCCCCATCAGATAGCGGTTGTGGCCCAGCCGGTCCTCCAGCCAGTCCAGCGTGTCGAACAGCGGATGAACGGCGGTATCATAAGCTTCTTGCGTGGTGGCAAAGCCGGATTTGTAGACGCCGTTATTGACGTCGGAATAGATGCGGGCGTTGACCTCTTCGATGTCGTCGCGCATCGCCTCGGGCCAGTAATCATCGGTGTTTCCGGTGATCCCGTCGAAGGCGGAATTGAACATGCGGATGATTTCCGAGCTTTCGTTCGACACGATGGTTTGTTGCTGCTTGTCCCACAGGATCGGAACCGTAACGCGCCCGGAATAGCCGGGATCGGCCTTGGTATAGATCTGATGGGCGAAATCCAGACCGTAGAGGGCGTCGCCTGTTGCGCCGTGATCGTCTGTCTCAAACGTCCAGCCCTTGTCCATCATGTCAGGATGCACGACCGAGACCGGGATTAGATCGCTTAAGCCTTTTAGCTCGCGGAAGATCAGCGTGCGATGCGCCCACGGGCAGGCGTGCGAGACATAGAGGTGATAGCGGCCCGGCTCCGCCTTGAAGCCCGCCTTGCCCGACGGGCCCGCGCTGCCATCGGCGGTCAGCCAGTTGCGAAACTGCGCGGCGCTGCGTTTGAATGCCCCGCCAGTGGATTTGGTATCATACCATGTGTCGTGCCATTTTCCATCGACCAGCAGGCCCATCGCGCGTCCTCCGCATCCCAAGTGTCAGGGCAAAGATAGAGCGCAGAGGCTGCCCTTCCTATCCCAGCTTTTGCGCAACCAACCTGCGCTTGCGCACAGACAGCGCTGAGATGTCCGCGCAACATTTTGCCGGTTGGTTCAGCCTATGTGACGCAGTTCACTGGATTTTTACGTATCGGTGTTCACAATATTATGCATTCAAGGGGGATATTTTTGATGAGTACCTATGTTTCCAAGGAGATTCGCGCCGAATTAGACGCTGCGCGAATCGCATCCCTGAAGAAATCCAGCCGTTTGCGGGTAGAGATTGGCGACAATCGCTACAAAATCCTCAAACTGTGGAAAGACGGTTTTACGGTCGAGGCCGAGACCACGCCGCGCCTGCGCGGGCTGGTCGATATCTACGACGGCGCCAACCACCTGTATCAGTGCCTGATCATCGCGGATGAGGAAGAGGGTGGCGAAATGCGATACGAGTTCAAGCGCAGCACCGCCGCCCATGACAAAGCGCCGCTGGATTTCTACCGCGCCCCGGATGCCCCAATCGCGTTGCTGGGGCACGAGGAGTAGGCGAAACCTCTCGGGCCGGGTTTTGTCGGTCGGTGCCGCTACAGCAATCCGGCCCGGCGAGAGCAGGCTTATTGCAGGTCTCCAAACGCCTGTTTCAACCGGGCGCAGGCCTCTTCCACCCGTGCGCGTTGGGTGGCCAGATTGAACCGTTCAAAGGTTTCTCCACCCTTTCCAAATCCGGGGCCGGAAGACGAGGCAATCCGGGCGTCCTCGCGCAGGCGTCGGACAAATTCGGCATGATCCATACCGGTGCCCGAGAAATCGACCCACGCCAGATAGGTCGCCTGCAGGGGCATCGACCATAGGCCGGGGATATCCGCGATGGCGGCATCAAACAGGCGGCGGTTGCCGTCCAGATGCGCGACCTGGGCATCGACCCATTCGGCCCCTTCCGGCGAATAGGCGGCGGTGATCATGGCGACGCCCAGTGCGCCGGGGTCATAGTCCAGCGTAACCAACCGGTGATTCATCGCCGCGCGCAGCTTTGGGTCGGGGATGATCATATTGCCGGTGCGCTGTCCGGCGATGTTGAAGGTCTTCGATGCTGCCGTCAGCGTCACGGTCCAAGGGCGCGCCTCGGGCGCTGCAACATCCATCGGGACGAACTTGGCTCCGGGGTAAACCAGATCGTGATGGATTTCGTCTGATACCAATATCAGCCCGTTACGTTCCGCGAATGCAGCGACCGCCTTCAGTTCATCAGATGTCCAAACGCGCCCCGAGGGGTTCTGGGGCGAGCACCACAGCAACAGTTTTTCCGACCCGTCCAGCCGCGACTGCGCGTCTTCCAGATCGATCCCATAGCTGTCACCATCTCGGACCAGCGGGCATTCCACCACGCGGCGGCCGGACTTGTTCACCTTGTGCGCGAACTCATGGTAGACGGGGGTGAAGATCACCACGCCGTCGCCCGGATCGCTCCAGACGTCCAGGCACAGGGCGATTGCATTGCCCAGCCCTTGCGTGGTCAGAATCCAATCGGTGTCGATCTGCCAGTCATGCCGGTTCTGCATCCACCACTGGACCGCACCCAGATACTCGGGGTGCTTCCACGAATAGCCAAACACCCCATGATCCGCAGCGCGCCGGACCGCATCGATCACGCAGGGGGCTGTCTGGTAATCGGAATCGGCGGTCCACATGGCCAACCCGTCCTCGGGCGAAACGCCATAGAGTTGCTCCATCTTGTCCCATTTTGAACTCTGGGTGCCGCGGCGGTCGATCAGGGTGTTGAAGGTCATGTCAGCTCCGTTTCTCTGGCCGAAAGCTAACGGCAAATCGGGCATGTGCAAGGGGGGCGTTGCGGCGGCGGGCGCGATGGCCTAAATCAGCCCCATGAAACGCAATATCCTGATCCATCCCGACCCCCGCCTGAAAAAGGTCTGCGCGCCCGTGGCTGATCTGACGGACGAGCTGCGCAAGCTGGCCGACGACATGCTGGAGACGATGTATGACGCGCCCGGTATCGGTCTGGCCGCACCGCAGATCGGCGTGCTGGATCGGCTGATCGTGCTGGATTGCGTCAAGGAAGAGGGCGAGGCCCCGCGCCCGCTGGTCATGTTCAACCCCGAGATCATTGCGTCTTCGGACGAAACCAATGTGTATGAGGAAGGTTGCCTGTCGATCCCCGAACAATATGCCGAGGTGACGCGCCCCAAGGTCGTGGATGTGGCCTGGATGGATCAGAACGGTAACGCCCAGCACGAGACGTTCGACGGTCTTTGGGCCACCTGCGTACAGCATGAGATCGACCATCTGAACGGCAAGTTGTTCATCGATTACCTCAAACCGCTGAAACGGCAGATGATCACGCGCAAGATGCAGAAGCTGAAACGCGAAAAGGCGCGCACATGACGGTTCGCACCTGCCTGCCGTGGCCTGACAAACGCCTGCGCGCCAAGGCTGCGGACGTGGCTGAAATCACCGATGACATCCGCGCAATCTGGGATGACATGATCGATACCATGGAGGCGATGCCGGGCGTTGGCCTTGCTGCTACCCAGATCGGGGTGATGCTGCGGTTGGCCGTGGTGGATGGCTCGACCGAGCGGGGCCGGGCCGTGCGGCTTGCGAATCCGGAAATCCTGCACAGTTCGATCGAATTGCGCGAACATGAGGAGGCCAGCCCGAACCTGCCCGGCGTGTCGGCCAAAGTGAAGCGCCCGCGCGCTGTGACGGTCAAATTTCTGAACGAAAACGGGATGATCGATCGCCGCGATTTTGTGGGCATCGAAGCCACCAGCGTTCAGCATCAGATCGACCATCTGAACGGGCGGATGTATTTCGACCGGCTGAGCAAGGTCAAACGCGACATGCTGCTGCGCAAGGCGCGAAAATCAACGTAGGCCGGGCTTCAGCCCGGCACCCGCATAACCTGGAGCCGATCATGCGCGTCATTTTCATGGGTACGCCCGATTTCTCGGTCCCGGTTCTGGATGCGCTGGTCGATGCCGGGCATGAGATCGCCGCTGTCTACTGCCAACCGCCGCGCCCGGCGGGTCGCGGTAAGAAGGATCGACCAACCCCGGTTCATGCCCGGGCCGAGGCGCTGGGCCTGATGGTCCGCCATCCGGTATCGCTGAAATCACCCGAGGAACAGGCCGCCTTTGCCGCATTGAACGCCGATGTGGCGGTTGTCGTCGCTTATGGGCTGATCCTGCCACAAGCCATTCTGGATGCGCCCGCGCAGGGCTGTTTGAACATCCATGCCAGCCTGTTGCCGCGTTGGCGCGGCGCGGCCCCGATCCATCGCGCGATCATGGCGGGGGATGCGGAAACCGGTGTCTGTATCATGCAGATGGAGGCCGGTCTGGACACCGGCCCGGTCCTGCTGCGGCAAGCGACCCCGATTCAGTCTGAGGAAACGACGGCCCAGCTGCACGACCGCCTGTCAGTTATGGGTGCGGATCTGATCGTTGACGCGCTGAGCCGCCTGTCCGATCTGACGCCCGAGCCGCAGCCAGAGGATGGTGTGACCTATGCCTCGAAGATCGACAAGGCCGAGGCGCGGATCGATTGGTCGCGCTCGGCGGAACAGATCGACCGCCAGATTCGTGGCCTGTCGCCATTTCCGGGGGCCTGGACCGAAATGGACGGTGAGCGCATCAAATTGCTGGCCTCGCGCCGCGCAGACGGGCAGGGCCAGCCGGGGCAGGTGCTGAACGATGATCTGCATGTGGCTTGCGGGCAGGGCGCGGTCGAGCTGCTGCGCTTGCAAAGGGCTGGTAAAGGTGCGCAGGATCGGGAAACCTTTCTGCGCGGCTGTCCGATCCCGATCGGCACACGGCTGACATCGGAGTAACACTGAATGTTCATGGTCTTGATGGGTACAGTCGTGATCGCCGGGATCGTCGGATACCTGTCCGAGAAAACCGGCTTTACCCATAACGGCTATCTGCAATCGATCATCATCTGCGTCGGCGGGGCCTTCCTGTTCTATTTCGTGCGCATCATGTTCGGTATCAGCTTTGGCCCACCGGGGCTGAACGCGGTTTTGTCCTCAATCGGCGCGCTGATCATCGTGCCGACCCATTGGAGGAGATGACATGCCCGTCATCGCCCTGATCGTCATCGGCGCGGCTGCGGGTTTTCTGGCCACCCGCCTGATGCGGATCGAGGCTGATATCCCCACGACAATGCTGATCGGTATCGTGGGCGCTCTGGTCGGGGGTTTCCTGCTGCGCGCTTTAGCGACGATGATGGGGTGGTTGTCAGGTTTTGTCGGCGCGGTGCTGGGGGCTTTGCTGGTGATCTTGCTGTGGCAGGTCATCCGCCGCCGTTAGGCCTTGACCTTTCTCGGCATCACCCGCCAGATCACAGAAAATCTGATGACAGGTGGCCCATGTCCTATGATCTGAACCCCGGTGACGTCGCCCTGATGGGCGTTCCGCTGGACCTGCACTCTTCCTTTCTGCAAGGTCCGGCCTTCGCACCCGGACGCATTCGCGAGGCGCTGCATTCGGGTGCCGCCAATCTGACGGCCGAGGGTGGCACCGACCTTGGCGCAACCGAACGTTTCAGGGATACCGGCGATCTGGACGTGTTCGAGATGCGCGGGCAGGAGCCCATCAACCGGATCGAAGCCGGGGCCGCGCAGCGCATTTCGACCGGGGCGCGGTTGTTGTCGCTGGGGGGTGATCACTCGGTCGCGTTCCCTCTGATCAAGGCGCATGCCGAACGGTACGAGGAGTTGAACATCCTGCATATCGACGCGCATCCCGACCTTTACGACACGCAGGATATCGGCCCGCTGGGTCACGGCTGCCCGTTTGCGCGGGTGATGGAAAGCTGTCAGATCAACCGTCTGGTACAGGTCGGCATTCGCACCATGAACGCGCATCAGCGCGCGCAGGCCGACAAGTTCGGGGTCGAGGTGGTCGACATGCGCAACTGGCGCGCGGACTTGCAACTGTCTTTCGATGGGCCGGTTTACCTGTCGCTGGATCTGGATGCGCTGGACCCGGCCTTTGCGCCCGGCGTGTCCCACCACGAACCCGGCGGGCTGAGCACACGCGATGTGATCGACCTGATCCATCGCTTTGAAGGCCAATTGATCGGCGCGGATATTGTCGAGCTGAACCCGCATCGCGATCCCTATGGCATGACCGCGATGGTGGCCGCCAAATTCGTCAAGGAAATCGGCGCGCGGTTGTTGACGCGCTGAACCTAACGCTCGTCGCAGACGGCGGATGAGCCCAGTTGGGGTGCTGCGCGTGTGGTCATGTCGAACCGGTCCGCCTCGGCGGCGGTCATCCAGTGCATCTGGTCCGCAGGGGCGGCTTCTAGCGTGAACCAGTAAAACTCGTCATCGACGCCAATGTCCTGAAAGTAGTCCAGATAGCGGTCATGTTCGGGGTCATCCTCGGGCAACTCGGTTGCGACAATTCCCGACCCACTCCAACTGTGAACGCCGACGCAGGCGCCGGGGTGCAAGGTGCGGTTATGGCCAGCCAGAAACAGATCGGTGCCGCCTGATGCGACCAGACCGCCCGAGGGGACAACCGTGTCGAATCCTTCGTCATGGACAACGCGGCTGAAGACGACATTGGCGTCATCGTCCACCGAACCTTCGATGTACTGCAGAACAAGGGTCGAGGCCTGCGGGTTCTGTTCGATTGCATCTTCGAACGCATCCAATGTGGTGTGATCAATTGTGCCCGTGGCGATGATCTGATCGCCTTGGGCGACGAAACTCACTGGCGTGTAGGACTCGCCGCAGGCCGCCAACAGGGACAATCCCGCCAGAACCGACAATGCTTTCATCTGAAACCGCGCTCCGAATGGTTTTGCATTTGGTAGCAGCGCAGGGGCGAGCCGTCCATCTTGGCGCTATAGGCGGGGTGGGCGGGCCTTATAGACGGGCAATTGCCAGCCAAACAGCAGCGAACCGGCCCGTAGCGCCCAGCAGACCAATGCGCACAGGCCCAGCGTCAGAAGGCCATCCAATCCCAGCTTTGTCGCCAATACGGCTGTCAAAGCCCCCGCAAAGGCGCAGGACACATAGAGTTGCCCCTGTTTCAGGACCAACGGAACCTCATTGCAGACCACATCCCGCATCAATCCGCCCAGACATCCCGTTGTGACGCCCATCAATACAACAATGGTACCGGACTGGCCCAGCGACAGGGCCGCACCGGTGCCCGCCGCAACGGCAATGGACAGGGCGAAACTGTCCAGCCAGACCAGCCAGTTATATCTGCTTTCGACCAGATGTGCGGTGAAAAACACCAATACCGCCGCTGCAACGGCGATCAGGACGTAATCGGGCTGACCCACCCAAAAGACCGGATGCCGGTCCAGCAGCAAGTCGCGCACGGTGCCGCCGCCCACGGCGGTCAGGCAGGCGATGAAGGCAAAACCCACCAGATCAAGCTGTGCGCGACTGGCCACCAACGCTCCGGTCAGGGCAAAGATCAGAACCGAGGCATAGTCGAGCAGCGCAAGACCGCTCACGCCTGTGCCTTTTTGGGTTTGAACGGGGCCATGCCTGCACGGGCAAGCTCATCGGCTTTTTCGTTTTCCGGGTGGCCCGCATGGCCTTTGACCCATTCCCAGGTCACGTCATGCCGGTCTTGGGCGGTATCCAGACGTTGCCACAGGTCCACATTCTTGACGGGCTTTTTGTTCGAGGTTTTCCACCCGTTCCGCTTCCAGCCGAAAATCCACCCGGTCACGCCGTTTTTCACATAGGCGCTGTCGGTGACGATGGTGATGGTCGAGGGCCGCTCGAGCGTTTCAAGCGCGCTGATTGCGGCCAGCAATTCCATCCGGTTGTTGGTGGTCTCGGCCTCGCCACCTTTCAATTCGCGCTCTTTCAGAACGGTTTCCCCATCCATTGCGCGCAGCAGCACGCCCCAGCCGCCCGGTCCGGGATTGCCGGAACAGGCGCCATCCGTATAGGCAAACAGATCAGGCATGAGCGGCCAATGAAATGAAGTCAGAGACCGAACCGTCCAGCCCGGTGCCGCTGCCAAGCCTTTGATCGGTGATGGTGAACCCTGCGTCTTTCAGATAAGTCTTCAATTCATCCTCGGAGTAGTAACTGTAATAGCGCCCCAACCGGTCGGGGCCTTCGCCTTCCCCCAGTTTCATGGCGATGAAGAACGCACCACCGGGTTTCAGGGCGCGGTGAATGGCGTTGAGATGCGTGGGGAAAGCGGTACGCGTGGCGTGTAGCAGGCTGAAATTGGCCCAGATGCCATCGTAAATCCCGTCAGCCTCCAAGGCGTCAAAACTGGCATGGCGTGCCGAGACACCGGGATGGGCCGAGGCCAGCTTGACCATTTCGGCGGACGCATCCGTCGCGTCGACCTGCAACCCGGCTTGCGCCATCAGCGCGGCGGACGTTCCGGGCCCGCAGCCCAGATCCAGAACTCTGCCGCCTTCGGGCACGGCCTGAATAAATCGCGTCAGTTGCGGGTCGCCCGTATTGTCGTTATCCGTCAGCTCGGCATAGCGCGCGGCCTGCGCGTCATAGACGGAAATGGTGTCGCGGTCGCTCATAGGTAAACTCCAACGGCAAGACACATAAGCACGATGACGGTCAGCAGAATACGCAGCCGCATCCACCAGTTCGGTGCCAGACCCCAGTACCAGAACAGCGCGTCCAGCATCAAAAGCCCGGCAAAGCCGGTCATCAGGTTGGTGCCTGCGGTTACCGGGCCTCCTCCGGTCATGAAAAACGCCCAAAGCGCCGGAAGGACGGACAGCGTATAGCCCACCGTTGCCTTGTTGCCCGAGGTCTTTGTGGCAAAGCCCCACAGCACGCCCGACATGAAGCTGAGGATCACCGAGCCATAGAACAACTGAACGTAGGGGCCAACAAAACGTGGCCCGATCTCGCGCGTGCCCCAGGCTTGCAGGTCCGCGTTCAGATAGGTCAATGCGCCCCAGACAAATGGGATCAGACCCGCCAGACCCAGATATAATGCCGACTTGGGTACGCCGTTCACGCGGGTTGCCTCAGAACACGGGGGACTTTGAACTCGACGTTTTCCTTGGCGGTTTCGGCCAGTTCAACTGTCACATCGTAGTGCTCGCGAAACGCGTCGATGACCTCGTTCACCAGCACTTCGGGGGCCGAGGCCCCGGCCGTGATCGCGACGCTTTTGATCCCCTCTAGCGCGCGCCAATCAATGTCAGGCGCGCGTTGCACCAGCTGCGCATAGGTGCATCCGGCGCGCGATGCGACCTCGACCAATCGGCGTGAGTTTGACGAGTTCGGTGCGCCGACCACCAGCAAAGCGTCTGCTTTTGGGGCGACGGCCTTGACGGCCTCTTGCCGATTGGTGGTGGCGTAACAGATGTCTTCTTTGTGGGGTCCCACAATGGCCGGGAAGCGCGCTTGCAAAGCAGCGATGATGTCCTTGGTGTCGTCAACCGACAGGGTGGTCTGGGTGACAAAGGCCAGCTTGTCGGGGGTGCGTACCTGAACCTCGGCCACGTCCTCGACCGTTTCGATCAGCAGCACCTCGCCTTCAGGCAGTTGCCCCATGGTCCCGACGGTTTCCGGATGCCCCTTGTGACCGATCATGATCATCTGCAAACCGGCCTCATAGTGGCGCTGCGCCTCGATATGCACTTTCGATACCAGCGGGCAGGTCGCGTCGACATAGATCATCTCGCGCTGGGACGCCTCGGCTGGTACCGATTTTGGCACGCCATGCGCGGAAAAGATCACCGGGCGGTCATCGGGGCATTCGTCCAGTTCGCTGACAAAAACAGCGCCTTTTTCGCGCAGCCCGTCGACAACGAATTTGTTGTGCACGATCTCATGGCGCACATAGACGGGTGCGCCCCATTTCTGCAGCGCCATCTCGACGATTTTGATGGCACGGTCTACGCCTGCGCAAAAGCCGCGCGGGGCGGCCAGATACAGTGTCAGTGGCGGCTTGGTCATGTCGCTGTCTCCTTACTGCACAGGTAAGTCTTTTCCCGGCCTTGGTCCAGACAGGACAGCGTCATTGATCTGACATGAATCGGTGCTAGCCAGACGATGTTTCAGAACCAATCCATAGTTAAGGAAGCGCGGCCAGGGTGGTGAATCCTGACCGCGCAAATTTTTCCATCGATGTCGGGCCGAAAGATCAGCCGCCCGAGGCAACCGCGACGCTGCGCGGTTCAGCGGGCATCTCGCGCGGAGGGCGGCCGATGACGTCCCGCAGATCTTCCAGTTCGATGAAGTTGTCCGCCTGGCGGCGCAGCTCGTCCGAGATCATCGGCGGCTGGCTGCGGATGGTCGAGACGACCGAAACGCGCACGCCCTGACGCTGCAGGCTGGCGATCAGCGGGCGGAAATCCCCATCGCCCGAGAACAGCACGATATGATCGACCCGTGGTGCAAGCTCCATGGCATCGACAGTCAGTTCGATATCCATGTTTCCTTTGACTTTCCGACGCCCCATGCTGTCGGTGTATTCCTTGGCCGGTTTCGTGACCATGGTGAAGCCATTGTAATGCAGCCAGTCCACCAATGGGCGGATCGGTGAATACTCGTCATTTTCAAGCAGCGCTGTGTAGTAAAAGGCCCGAAGCAACTTGCCACGGCGCATGAATTCCTGCCGCAGAAGTTTGTAGTCGATGTCGAACCCGAGTGCTTTGGCGGCGGCATAAAGATTTGAGCCGTCGATGAACAGCGCTAGCCGTTCGTCCTTATAAAACATAAATAGTCCCTTCCGGTACAATGCAGCGCGTTGAGTGATGGGTGTGTGAGTGTAAAAATGTCGCGCTGTAGTGTCCCTATAATTAGGGCTTTTGTTGGCCATCGCAAGTATGCAGTGCGCCGAATATAGGAAGATACATGAGCGATTCCGCGCGAAATGCCATAGTTGCCCTAGGGGCAAATCTCAATTTGAGAGGATTTGGACCTGAAGTGACACTTCGACGCGCCCTTGACGCGCTTTCACGTCATGGGGTGGTGATTCGCGCGGTCAGCCGATTTTTTGCGACCCCCTGTTTCCCGGCAAGGGCGGGGCCGGATTACGTGAATGCGGCGGCGGCGATCGACACTGACCTTTCGCCGCAAGGGCTTTTGGACGTGCTGCATACGGTCGAGCATGAGTTTGGGCGCGAGCGGATACAGCGATGGGGAATGCGGACGCTTGATCTGGATCTGGTGTGCTATGCGGATAGGGTTATGCCTGACAAGGCCACCTATGCGCACTGGCTGGATCTGGCCCCGGATGAACAACGGAAGGCGGCGCCGGATCAGTTGATTCTGCCCCATCCCCGCCTTCAGGACAGGGCGTTTGTGCTGGTTCCAATGGCGGATATTGCGCCGGATTGGTGCCACCCGGTGTTGCAGCAGACAGTCACACAGATGGTTGCAGCTTTGCCTGCCGGGGATGTTCAGGCCGTCACGCCCCTGTGATCCCTGCTTTTGCGGCATTTCGTGCTTGTCAAGGCGGGCAATCGGTCTTAGATAAGCCTCTTCCTGACATGGATTCAGTAACGGAGAGCGCCCCATGGCCCGCGTGACGGTTGAAGATTGCGTTGACAAGGTTCCAAACCGGTTCGAACTGGTGATGCTGGCGGCCCACCGGGCGCGCGAGATTTCTGCCGGCGGTCCGATCACTGTGGACCGTGACAACGACAAAAACCCCGTCGTTTCCCTGCGCGAGATCGCCGATGAAACCCAAAGCGCGGACGAACTGCGCGAGCGTCTGATCGAGGCCAACCAAACCCAGATCGAGGTGGACGAGCCGGAAGAAGATCAGATGGCGCTGCTGATGGGTGCGGAATCCGACAAGCCTGCGGATGACGATATGTCCGAAGAGAAGCTTCTGCGCGCTCTGATGGAGGCTCAAGGCCAGGGCTAAGCCCCAAGCTACACGAAGGTGCGGACCGGATGATCTCTGCTGACGACCTGATTGCGCTGGTCCGCAACTACAACCCCAAGACTAATGCTGATCGCATCGCCCGGGCCTATGAGTTCGGTATGCAGATGCACGAGGGGCAGTTCCGCCACTCGGGCGAGCCCTATTTCACCCATCCCGTTGCCGTTGCCGCTATTCTGACCGAACAGCGTTTGGATGATGCGACCATCATCACGGCCCTGCTGCACGACACGATCGAGGACACAAAGGCCAGCTATGGCAAAGTGGCCGATCTGTTCGGGAATGAGGTTGCCGAGCTTGTCGATGGTGTCACCAAGCTGACCAACCTGCAACTGTCCAGCCGGGAAACCAAACAGGCGGAAAACTTCCGCAAACTGTTCATGGCCATGTCCAAGGACCTGCGGGTCATTCTGGTCAAGCTGGCCGACCGTCTGCACAATATGCGCACGATCAAGGCGATGCGCCCGGAAAAGCAGGTAATCAAGGCGCGTGAGACGATGGATATCTACGCGCCGCTTGCGGGCCGGATGGGGATGCAATGGATGCGTGAGGAGTTGGAAGACCTCGCCTTTCGCGTCCTGAACCCCGAAGGCCGCCAATCGATCATCCGCCGCTTCATCACGCTGCAACGGGAAACCGGAGACGTGATCCACCGCATCACCGGCGACATGCGGCACGAGCTGGACAAGGCCGGGATCGAGGCCGAGGTGTTTGGCCGCGCCAAGAAACCCTATTCGATCTGGCGCAAGATGCAGGAAAAGGATCAGGGCTTTTCCCGCCTGTCCGACATCTACGGGTTCCGCATCATCACGCCCAGCGAAGAGGATTGCTATCGCACCCTCGGCGCAATTCACCAGCGCTGGCGCGCGGTGCCGGGGCGGTTCAAGGATTACATCAGTCAGCCGAAATCAAACGGCTACCGCTCGATCCACACCACGGTGTCGGGCCGCGATGGCAAACGGGTCGAGGTGCAGATCCGCACCCGTCAAATGCATGATGTGGCCGAAACCGGCGTTGCGGCGCATTGGTCCTATCGCGATGGGGTGCGCACGGAAAACCCGTTTGCCGTTGACCCGGCCAAGTGGATTTCCAACCTGACCGAGCAGTTCGATAATGAGGAGGATCACGAGGACTTCCTCGAGGCTGTGAAGCTTGAGATGTACTCCGATCAGGTGTTCTGCTTTACGCCCAAGGGCGACGTGGTGAAGCTGCCGCGTGGGGCGACGCCGATCGATTTTGCCTATGCAATCCACACCCGCATTGGCCATGCCTGCGTGGGGGCCAAGGTCGATGGCATCCGCGTGCCGTTGTGGACCCGTCTCAAGAACGGTCAATCGGTGGACATCATCACCGCCGATGGTCAGACGCCGCAGGTCACATGGCTTGAGATCGCGGTCACCGGCAAGGCCCGCACGGCCATTCGGCGCGCCCTGCGCGAAGTCGACCGCGAGCGATTTATCAAATTGGGCAAGGAACTGGCGCGTTCAGGCTTTGAGCATGTGGGGCGCAAGGCAACCGACAAAGCGCTGGATACCGCCGCCAAACACCTGCGCCTGAAGGATCGCCACGAATTGCTGGCCCGTCTGGGCAGCGCCGAACTGACCGCCCATGACGTGGTCGAGGCGGTTTACCCCGAACTGACCAAGGACGAAGGTGACGCCATCCCGCTGCGCCGCGCGGTGATCGGCCTGGAACCGGGTCAGAAGTTCGACCGCGCGCCTTGTTGCCAGCCTTTGCCCGGTGAACGCATCGTCGGGATCACCTATCGCGGCAAGGGCGTGGTCGTGCACGCCATCGATTGCGACCGTCTGGGCGAGTTTGAAAATGAACCCGAACGCTGGGTCGATCTACACTGGCATTCCGGCACGCACCCTGCCGTCTATGGCGCGACGCTGGATCTGACCATCGGCAATGACGCCGGTGTGTTGGGGCGCATTTGCACATTGATCGGCGAGAAAAAGGCCAATATCTCGAACCTGGAATTCGTTGACCGGAAACCGGATTTTTACCGCCTGCTGATCAATGTGGAACTGCGCGATCTGGAACAGTTGCATTCCCTGATGCTGACGCTTGAGGCTGAAAGCGACGTCGCCGCTGTCGAGCGATACCGGGACCGGGCCAAAACACCCGTTTCGGCCGGCTGAGAAGGGGTGATCAGGAGTGGTTTTCAAGCGCCGAGATCGACGCTCGCCTGTCCAGATCGCATCGGAATTTGTCTATCCGCGTGGCGGCTGGACACGCGCGTTTCACTATGTCAAACACCGCGTCCGTCGCCTGCCGGACTCGCCTGAACGTATTGCACGTGGCATCGCAGCAGGCGTTTTTGCAGCCTTCACACCGTTTTACGGCCTGCATTTCGTCGTAGCCGCTATTGGTGCCCGGCTGATCAACGGCAACATACTGGCCGCCCTAAGCGGCACGTTCTTCGGCAACCCGCTGACCTATGTACCAATTGGTGTGATCTGCCTGCAGACGGGGCATTTCCTGCTGGGCACCGAATTCGAAAAAAGCGAAACCCGTGGCCTGATGGGCAAATTTGCCGACGCGATGGGGGACCTCAAGAACAATTTCCTCGCGATGTTCACCGACCGCATTGCCGACTGGCACGGGCTGAGCGTTTTTTACCGCGAGGTTTTCTATCCCTACATGATCGGTGGTGTCCTGCCCGGCATTCTGGCTGGGCTGATCTGTGGCTATCTGAGCCTGCCCCTGATCCGCAGCTATCAGAATCGCCGACGCGCCAAAATCAAGGCGAAGTTTGAAGAAATCAAACGTCTGGCCGAAGCAAAGCCTGACGTTTCCGTGCAAAAGGCTCTAGGTTCGGGTCAAACCGTGAAAAAGGAATCGCGTGATGTCTGACAACCACTTGCGTCTTGGTGTAAATATCGACCACGTGGCCACCGTGCGCAACGCGCGTGGCGGGGCCTATCCTGACCCGCTGCGCGCCGCCAAACTGGCCGAAGAGGCCGGGGCCGATGGCATCACCGCCCATTTGCGCGAAGACCGCCGTCATATCTCGGATGCTGATATCGACGGGCTGATGGAGGTTCTGTCGGTGCCTTTGAATTTCGAAATGGCCGCGACGGACGAAATGCAGAAAATCGCCCTGCGCCACAAACCTCATGCCGTTTGCATCGTTCCCGAAAAGCGCGAGGAACGCACCACCGAAGGCGGGCTTGAAGTCGCGCGCGAGGAAAACAAGCTGGCCCATTTCATCGCCCCTCTTCGCGATGTCGGCTGCCGTGTCTCGATCTTCATCGCTGCCGATCAGCGCCAGATCGAGGCTGCTCACCGCATCGGGGCCGAGGTGATCGAACTGCACACCGGCGCCTATTGCGATGCCCATGCCGAAGGTCGCATGGAAGACGCCGCCCGCGAGCTGGAGGCCCTGCGCCAGATGTCCACCTTCGCCCATTCGCTGGGCCTTGAGGTTCACGCGGGCCATGGCCTGACCTACGACACGGTACAACCGGTCGCGGCCTTCCCCGAGGTGCGCGAGTTGAATATCGGCCATTTCCTGATCGGCGAGTCGATCTTTCTGGGCCTGTCTCCTGCTATTACCGAAATGCGCCGCCTGATGGACGAGGCGCGGGCGTGATCACGCCTGGCTTCATAGCCATCTGGTTGGCCTGGCTGATGGCCGGAGGCTCTCCGGGCCCGGCGACCATGGGCATCGCCGGAACCGCCATGAACGAAGGCCGCCGCGCCGGTCTGGTCTTTGCGCTGGGCATCTGCGCGGGCTCTGCTGCCTGGGGCATTGCCGCCGCGCTGGGCCTGTCGGCGATCATGCTGGCCAATGTCTGGGCGTTTGAAGTGATCCGTTATATCGGTGTTGCCTATCTGGGCTGGCTGGCCCTCAAGGCCCTGCGCCGGGCGATGACTTCCGACGAGGTGGCGCTGGGCAATCCGGTCACAGGGTCTCTGCCGACGATCTTTGCAAAAGGAGCGGCGATCCACCTGACGAACCCGAAGGCAATCCTCAGCTGGGGATCGATCTACGCCATCGTCGCGCCGAACGACGCCAGCCTTGCGATGCTGTTGGGTTATTTCGCTATGCTCTACGCAGGCTCACTGCTGATCTTCATCGGCTACGCCTTCCTGTTCTCGTCCGAGCGTATGGTCCGCACCTACCGCCGCGCCCGCCGCTGGTTTGATTTCGCCTTTGCCGGGTTCTTCGGGGTGGCGAGTTACAAGATTTTGACGGTACGGTTGTCGTGATGAAACTACACGAGACAGCAAGCCCATTGAAAACGCTCTTCAAATCTCACGAAGATGTTGGCTTGAACCGTCTCGGCTTTTTGTGCTTCGTCTTCGTCGATCTGATTGGACTGTATCTAATAAAGTGGTGGTTCGAATTCGAATGGCCATTCGCAACCCTTCCACTGGGACTGGCGATGCTTTTGGCTGCCATGTCCTACGGAATGGACAAAGGTATTCGCGGCAAGCCTCTTGGCGATAGCTACAAAAGTTGGATCATCGCACGTCAGATGGTTCTCACAACATTGGCGGCGGTGGCGGCGCTGATAACTTTCGCACTCGTTTTCGATGGCCCCTCAGATATCCACGTTCTGAACAACAAGGCCCTGATAGCAGGTGCCGAGTTGGCGCTTTGTATGATCGTTTCATTTGTGTTGTGCCGCTATGCTTTCGTTTTCGGAGTTAAGCGAGGATATTCGGCCTTTCTGAAAAAGGAAAAGACAACCTAATGATCCTCGGTGTCGGCACAGACCTCGCGAATATCGACCGAATTCAGGGCACGCTCGACCGCTTCGGTGACCGGTTCCGCAACCGCGTCTTCACCGAGATCGAACAGCGCAAGGCCGAACGCCGCAATGACACCGCCGGAACCTACGCCAAACGCTGGGCCGCGAAAGAGGCATGCTCCAAGGCTTTGGGCACCGGATTGCGCATGGGGATCGCGTGGAAGGATATGGCCGTCACCAATCTTAAAACCGGCCAGCCCGTGATGCACGTGACCGGCTGGGCGGCCGAGCGCCTCAAGGAAATGACCCCCGAAGGGCACGAGGCCATCATCCATGTCACCCTGACGGATGATCACCCTTGGGCCCAAGCCTTTGTGGTGATCGAGGCACGTGCCGTCACAGACCCGGACGCAGCCTTGACTCACCTCCAACCGACCCGCATGTAGCACCCAACAATCCAAAAGACCGGAGAGCAGTATGGCCGAGGAAGCCAAATCAGGTAACGCCGTGTGGGAAACGATCAAAACCATCGTCTACGCCCTGCTGATCGCGGGCGTCTTCCGCACCCTGTTCTTTCAGCCCTTCTGGATTCCGTCCGGCTCGATGAAGCAGACCCTTCTGATCGGGGATTTCCTGTTCGTCAACAAGATGGCCTATGGCTATTCCTATGCGTCCTGCCCCAGCCTGATCATCCCAAGCGTTGGCCTGAACATCGATGCCGAGGATCTCTGTGGCTGGATGCAAGGCGACGACAACAGCCGCATCTGGGCGGGCGAGCCAGACCGTGGCGATGTTATCGTCTTCCGCCACCCGGTCACGGGTCGTGACTATATAAAACGTCTGATCGGCCTGCCCGGCGACCGTATCCAGATGCGTCAGGGGCAGATCATCCTGAACGGTACCCCGGTTCCGCAGCAGCCCGATGGCGTGTTCACCGAAATCGCCGAACCGCAGGGCCCGCAACGCCTGCGCCCGCGCTGCGAAAACGGCCCTGTTGGGATCGGCGGCATCTGTGAAAAAACCCGGTTGATTGAAACCCTGCCCAACGGCGTATCCTACGACGTTCTGAATATCGGCAATCAGGGGTCTGACAACACCGGCATCTATACGGTGCCCGAGGGTCACTATTTCTTCATGGGTGACAACCGCGACAATTCCAGCGACAGCCGCCTTCCGCAATCCGCTGGTGGTGTCGGTTATGTGCCTTACGAAAACCTGATCGGTCGCGCCGACCGGATCATGTTCTCGTCCGCAGGGCGGTCCATGCTGTTCTTCTGGACATGGCGCGGCGATCGCTTCTTCAAGGCGGTCAATTGAAGCTATCGGCCGAGATAAAGGCGTTCCAGCAGCGTTTGGGGTACGAATTCACCAACCCCGAACTGCTGTTGCGCGCGCTGACCCATGGCTCGGTCTCCTCGGCCACGCGACCGGATAACCAACGGCTCGAATTCCTCGGTGACCGGGTTTTGGGTCTTGTGATGGCAACGGCGCTGCTTGAGGCCGACAAGAAGGCCACCGAAGGCCAACTGGCCCCCCGCTTCAACGCGCTGGTCCGCAAAGAGGCCTGTGCCGATGTCGCCCGTCAGATCGATTTGGGCGCGGTCCTGAAACTGGGTCGATCCGAAATGCTGTCAGGTGGTCGTCGCAAACAGGCCCTTCTGGGCGACGCGATGGAGGCGGTGATCGCTGCCATCTACCGCGACGCCGGTTTCGAAGCCGCACGCGATGTGATCCTCGCGCTTTGGGGGGATCGTATCCACACGGTCGAGGCCGACGCCCGCGACGCCAAAACCTCGCTTCAGGAATGGGCTCAGGCACGTGGGCAAAAGCCCCCATCCTATGTCGAAATCAAACGCAGCGGCCCGGATCACGCGCCGGTCTTCACCATCGCCGCCCGCCTGCAGGACGGGACCGAGGCACAAGCCACCGCCGGGTCAAAACGTCAAGCCGAACAAGCCGCCGCCAAAGCTCTGCTCAACGACCTGCCGAAATAACGGCCTAACCCGGATCCGCTCTTCATCTGGCCAAAAATATCTCGGGGGTGAGCCCGGATGAAATCCGGGCGAGGGGGCTGGCCCCCTTCCGGTCGGATTGGCGCAGCCAATTCGACCCTCAAACAACCCGGATAAACCCGGTCAGCCCGGTTTTCTGATGCTCGATCACATGGCAATGAAACGCCCAGTCGCCGGGATTGTCCGCAACCAGCGCAATCTCGACCACCTCATCCTTCAGCAACAACATCGTGTCCGTCATCAGAGGCGGTAATTTGCGCTGGTTCGACGTGAGGGGCACAAAGGCCAGCCCGTGCAGGTGGATCGGATGCAGATTGGGCGATTCATTGCGCAGCCGCAGTACATAGCTTTTGCCCAATTCCAAAGTGGCCAGAGGCCCCACATCCTGCGCCGCGTCGCCCGACCACGGCGTTCGGTTGATCGACCAGAAATTGTAACCCAGTGATCCGCAGAACCCGTTATTCGGCGTCCCACCCTCGGGCGTCCAGCCAAAGACGAACTCATGCACTTCAGCCCGCGTCAGATCTGGTTTGGCAAGCGGATTGGCGGGCAGGGGGCGCAAGTCCCGCAAATCCCGCGCAACCGATCTGCCGATGGCGCGCAGTCTGGCCATGGGGCGTGGCGGGTTTCCCGGCAGTTTTGCCATCAGATCAACAATCTGCCCCTCACCATCCGGCATCGAAACGGCAAAATCGACCCTCTGACCCGGACCAACCAACAAGGGTTCCTCGGCACTGGGCATCGGCAGGTCGACCTCAACCGGATGTCCGTCCCAGGCAATGATCCGCGCTTCGGCCCCGGTCAGGTGCAGCTTGTAGATACGGGTGGTATCGGAATTTAGGACCCGCAACCGCACCAGCCCGCCCGCCACGTGATCGTAGACAGGTTCCGTCAGCCAGTTCGCCGTCGGCACATTTCCGAACGTCCCGGCGCGGGCCGCCCCGCGCGCGGTATAAGCCGGCAGAAACTGATCGTCATCATCCAGCCGAAAATCCCGCAGATTGATCACCTGTTCGCTGTCAAAACCCGGATCGTCCGCCTCGGCAATCACCATGACGCCGGTCAGACCATGGGCCATCTGCTCCATCGTCATGCAATGCGGGTGGTACCAGTATGTGCCCGCATCCGGCGGGGTGAATTCATACTCAAAAACCTCATTCGGCCCAATCGGCATCTGGGTCAGATAAGGCACCCCGTCCATCCCGTTCGGGATACGCAACCCGTGCCAGTGCATCGCGGTGTAATCGGGCAGCGTGTTGCGTACAGACAGCCGCATCACCTCACCCTGTTTGCCATATAGCACCGGGGGCGGCGCATCGGGTGACACGCTGACCATGCCGGTTGTGGTCTGATCGCGCAGGGTAAAACTGGCCGGTTGAATAACCAATTCCTCAGTACCTGACGCGCGCCCGAAACCACCCAGTCCCGCCGCCCCTGCAGCGGCTGCGCTGCCGATTAGAAACTCACGACGTTTCATGTCTTGCCTCTTTGAAAATGGGGATGCCTGGCTGGATCTGGCGCGGCGTGATCCGAAGGTGTCACCGCAAACGCATGGCCGCAATGCGACAAATCCCTCTGGCCCGCGTCGCCATTCTGCTATAGGGGTGCGCACTTGCAAACAGGATCGCCAGAGACATGACCACACGCGCCGGATTTATCGCCCTGATCGGAGAGCCCAACGCAGGCAAATCCACCCTCCTGAACCGTATGGTCGGGGCCAAGGTTTCGATCGTGACGCATAAGGTGCAGACCACCCGCGCGCGCATTCGCGGCGTGGCGATGGAGGGCGACGCGCAGTTGGTCTTTGTCGACACGCCGGGCCTGTTCAAACCCCGCCGCCGTCTGGACCGCGCCATGGTCGCCGCTGCGTGGGGCGGGGCCGCGGATGCCGATGTCGTTGTGCTGATGGTCGAAGCCCATCGTGGGATCACCGAAGGGGTCGAGCGTATCCTTGAGGGGCTGGAGGAGATCGGGCAGGGACGCACTGTTGCGCTGGCGATCAACAAGATCGACAAGGTGCCATCCGAGAAGCTGCTGGCGCTAACCAGCGATCTGAACGGGCGTTATCCGTTTGCCGAAACCTTCATGATTTCCGCCGAAAAGGGTCACGGGGTCGACGACCTGCGCAAATGGCTGGCCTCGGAACTGCCGGAAGGCCCGTGGCTGTATCCCGAAGATCAGATCGCCGATCTGCCCCTGCGCATGATCGCCGCCGAGATGACGCGCGAGAAGCTGACCCTGCGCCTGCATCAGGAACTGCCCTATCAATTGACCGTCGAGACCGAGAACTGGGAAGAGCGTAAGGACGGCTCGGCCAAGATCGATCAGGTCATCTACGTCATGCGCGACGGTCACAAAGGGATTGTTCTGGGCAAACGTGGCGAGACCATCAAGGCCGTCAGTCAGGCCGCACGGGCGGAGCTGGAAGAGTTCCTCGACCGCAAAATCCACCTGTTCCTGCAGGTCAAAGTCCGACCCAATTGGCTTGAGGAATCCGAGCGCTATTCGGAAATGGGTCTGGATTTCAAAGACGGCAACGCATGACCCGTCTGACAGCCGAGTTCTGGGTCCACGCCTATTTGGCACGGCTGCGCTTTCAGGAAATCCCGGCCTTTGTCGTCGCCCATGGAGACAATACCGCCGGGGCAGTACTGATCAAACTGAACACGCTGGACGGTCAGGCCGTCGCGTTCCAGCGCAGCTTTGACCTGATGAGCGGCGAGCGGAAGTGGATTGAACTTTCCTCTGGCCCCGAAAGCGACGTTGACGAGGCCATCCAACGCCAACGCCGCTTTGATCCGGACCTCTGGGTGATCGAGGTCGAAGATCGGCAGGGACGGCATTTGCTCGGGGAAGAGGGGTTGGAATAGCGGGCGGCGCTTCAACCTCTGCTGGGATAGCTGCACAAATCTTCACCATGCATCGCAGATGGTAAGAATTTTGACCCACGATAAACAAAACAATCCATTGCCCGCGGCTGGCTTCCAGTCATGTAGAACGCACCAATGAACTCCATGTCTCTAAAATAGAGGGATGCAGGAAACCCGACCTCTGCCAATGGTCCTATTATGCCGCAATCCCAGCCGGGGTCTCTCAATTGAGCGGCCTTTTCTTCCTGGCTGTCAAAGACACGAACTTCCGGGCCGGCCTGCAATTCGATCACCCAAATGTCGTTTGTCAGGACGATTGAACTGTCTTGGTGCCGGTAAAGATTCAGCTTCCGTGAGAAGTCAGCGATGAGGTATTCTGAGGTGCAAAAGACAGGGTCATCACAGACCACCACCCGACGGTGTTTTTTCCAACTGAGTGAACGTGGTATCGGGGCCTTCTGCACTGCAATAGTCAAACCTTTTACAGACGTTCCTCCGACTTTCCGGTCGGGTGCTTCGAAGGCGACAGAAACTGTAGGGTGGCGAATTGTAGCTATCGTAGCTGCAACGAGGCAGAAGAACGCGACAATTGCGAAGAAAAAGCATCTAATGACTTTCATAGAACAATCCTTGAACTGGAAAAGGTGCGGTAAACGAAGTTGAACGTGCCGGACCAACCTGTGATTGGTATTGAGCAGATTTTCGTATGTTGTTGTGTAGGTTTTCTGCAGTTTAAACGTGTTCGGGACATCTCTGCCTTGTGGCAAGCCGTTATCGCGCCAACCCTGACCCAATGAACGGTCAGCCGAAATGATTTGCGCTGTCCACCGGCCCCGAAAGCGACGTGGACGAGGCCATCCAACGCCAACGCCGCTATGATCCCGACCTCTGGGTGATCGAGGTCGAAGATCGGCAGGGTCGGCATTTGCTAGGGGAAGAGGGGTTGGAATAAGCTTGGCAGTTGGGTCTTTGACGCACCGCTCAAAGCGACTATTTTGATGCAGGATGTGGTTGGGAAAACTGGCCTGACTTAGGAATATCGCAAGATAATGAGGTGTTTGCTTGGCTGAAACGCTCGCGGAGAAACTGGAAAAATCTGAACTCGGTCACTGGATGCAGCGGTTCGAGGGATTCATGGTTTTCATCGGAGTCGTGGGCCCTTTTGCCACGCTTCCGCAGTTGATCAAGCTCTATTTCACCCACTCGCAGCACGCGACCGGCCAGTCCCTGCTGTCCTGGTCCCTTTATGCTGCGCTGTCGTTTCTGTGGTTTGCCTATGGGTTGGTCGTCGGCAAACTGCCCATCTATGTGGGCAACGGGATTTCGATGGTGCTGAACCTTCTGATGGTGATCGGCATTCTGATCCACGCGGGTATGACCTTCTGAGGCGCGCGTTCAGCTTGCATCGCCAAAATAGACAAAGCTAATCTTATTTCCGTCCGGGTCGCGCGCGTAACCGGCATAGAAGTTAGGACCATACTGAGGCCGGTCACCCGGATCACCTTCGTTCGATCCCCCATTGGCAAGAGCCGCCGCATGCGCCTCGCCCACTTGCGCTTTGCTTTCGCACAGCAGACCAACCATGTTTCCGTTTCCGACTGTCGCCGCCTCTTTGTCAAATGGCGTCGCGACCCACATGGACCCACCGCCCCGCAGTTCATAGCAGACCGCGTGCGGCATATATTCCGCGATGACCTTGCCGCCGATTTTGGGCACAACGGCGTCGTAATAGCTGCGGGCTTTTTCGACATCGTTTGAGCCGATCATGACGTAGTTCAGGGACATCTGCTGAATCCTTAAGTTGAGAACATAAAGGGAATAATAAGGGAACATTACTGCGTTAACAGGTTTCACGCAACGTGTTTTTGGCTGCGTGCAAAGCCACCTTGATCCGTTTCTATCTTGAACCTGTAACTGCGTTGAGATTTCCTGCGCACATATCTGATGACCTAACGAGGCCAAACGTGGACTGGCGCGATCACGGCATACTTCTGACCTCTCGCCGCCACGGTGAAACTGCCGCGATTATTGAGGTCTTTACCGAAGCCCACGGACGTCACGCCGGGGTGGTGCGCGGCGGCACCAGCCGCAAGATCGCCCCGATCCTGCAGCCGGGCGCGCAGTTGGACGTGCTGTGGCGGGCCCGGCTGGAAGAGCATATCGGCACATTTCAGGTCGAACCGCTGCGATCCCGCGCGGCGGCGGCGTTTTCGGGGCGGCTGGCATTGGCGGGTCTGAATGCTGTGGTGTCCTTGCTGTCATTCTGCCTGCCTGAACGCGAACCGCATCCCGCCATCTACAAGCAGACCGAACAGCTTATGGACCTTCTGGGGCAGGACGACATCTGGCCGCTTGCTTATCTGCGGTGGGAGGTGGCATTGCTTGAGGAGTTGGGGTTTGGGCTGGACCTAACCACCTGTGCTGTGACCGGATCCGCCGAGGGGTTGGTCTTTGTCTCGCCCAAGACCGGGCGGGCGGTTAGCGCGGCAGGGGCGGGTGATTGGGCGGACCGGTTGTTGCCGCTGCCGCCTTGCCTGCGCGGCGAGGGGGCCGCACCGGATACCGAAATCGTCGATGCCTTGAAAACGACAGGGTATTTCTTGCACCACCGCGTGGCCCCGGCCTTGGGGCACACACCATTGCCCGAAGCGCGGGCAAGGTTTGTGGATCAGCTTACTCGGCGGCTGTGAACACCATCTCGTGCCCGTCGTCGTTGCGCAGGATCAGCACATCGCCGGACACTTCGGATTGGGTCATGGTCAGCAGGGCGGCAAAGTACATGCCTTCCTGCTCAAGCTCGGGGCAGGCGGCGCGTGTGGCGCTCAGGTCCTGAACCTCAAACCACGGGTATGGCGCGTTCAGGCTGCCCTGATAGCTGTTGCAGGGGGCCTGTCCTGCGATCCGCCCCTCTTCCGGGAACTGTAGCAGAGCGTTGGCGGAATAGGGCTGCCCATCGATCTCTTGCAGTTTCCAGGTCTGGTCGGCAGCGCCATAGGCAGCCAACGTCTCGTCCTGTTGGCATTGAAACAGCCCCATCAGCGGCAGGATCAAGGCATAGCGGATCATTGCAACCTCCTTCGGTCACGGGCCTTTGCAATACGCGTTTAGGCCGCTTCGTTTCGGCTGGTCAAGCCGTTGCGAGCGCTTGTGCGACAGGCGAGAAGGGCGATGCTAGAATGCCAGTTCGCCGCTCAGCAATTGCTCTCGCACCTCCAGCCTTGGACGCCAGTTGTATCTTGTGTCCTCTCGGACGGGCGCCCAGAACAATGCGCCGCTTTGACGCCAGGGGTCCAGGATCAGGCCGTCATACATCGAATCCCCCTTGGCGCTGATCAGGGCCGAATGGTGGATGATCCGAAACTCTGTCGGTGGGGATGTTGCCCAGTGCAGGTCCAGCGTCCGGAAATTCTCCTGCCGCAACCGTGTGGTCATTGCCTGTGCCCAGTCATTGCACAGGCCCTTTTCGCGAAGGCCGTTGATGATCTTTGCGTTGTGAATGATCGCAGGGTCGGTGACGTTCCACTCTTGCGCCAGTTGCCGAGAGTAGTTGTAGGAAATCTGCGCCGCCGTACGCGCCTCGACCGGATCGACATTTGGTCCAAGGGACTGAATGGCCTGTGCCAGCGCATCGACATCGGTTTGGCTGGCGATAGGCACGGTCTTTGCGCATCCCGCTAAGGCAAAGGATACCAAGGACGCCAAAAGCAAAAAAATTTGTCTGGTCATTTCGGGTGCCTGTGAACCGTCTTGAGGGTCGTCGGGGCGCTCTAACCGGGTTTCAGGTCAATTTCAAAGGGGAAGTTCTGACATCGGCGGATCACATCCATTTCCCATCGGTGCGGTACCCTGGATTCAGGCAAAACGGTCCACGAAAGAAAAAGACCCGGCGCAAAGGCCGGGTCAGTTGGGGAAACAGGAGTGCCGAATTCGGTCAGCCGAGCAGACGTCGTGCGATGACCTGTGCCTGAATTTCGGCAGCTCCCTCGAAAATATTCAGAATGCGTGCGTCGCATAGGACGCGGCTGATCTTGTATTCCAGTGCAAAGCCGTTGCCGCCGTGGATTTGCAGCCCATTGTCGGCAGCAGCCCAGGCGACGCGCGCGCCCAGCAGTTTGGCCATGCCCGCCTCAAGATCGCAGCGGTGACCATGATCCTTTTCCCATGCCGAGAAATAGGTCAGTTGGCGCGCGATCATGATCTCGACCGCCATCATCGCCAGCTTGCCCGACACGCGCGGGAAGTTGATCAGCGATTTGCTAAACTGTTTGCGATCCTGCGCGTATTGCATGGCGATATCCAGCGCGCTTTGGGCCACGCCAATGGCGCGGGCAGCGGTCTGGATGCGGGCCGATTCAAACGTCTCCATCAGCTGTTTGAAGCCTTTGCCCTCTTCGCCGCCCAGCAGGTTTTCACCCTTGACCTTGAAGCCGTCAAAGCCCAGCTCGTATTCCTTCATGCCGCGATAGCCCAGCACCTCGATCTCGCCGCCGGTCATGCCGGGGGTGGGGAAGGGGGCGTCATCCGTGCCGGGGGTTTTCTCGGCCAGGAACATGGACAGGCCACGGTGATCGGTGGTGTCAGGATCGGTGCGTGCCAGCAGGGTCATGACATGGGTGCGGGCCGCATGGGTGATCCAGGTCTTGTTGCCGGTGATCTCGTAGTCACCGTCGGCATTCTTGACCGCGCGGGTGCGCAGGCTGCCCAGATCCGAGCCGGTGTTTGGTTCCGTGAAGACAGCGGTGGGCAGAATCTCGGCGCTGGCCAGTTTAGGCAGCCAGTTGGCCTTTTGCTCATCCGTACCGCCCGCCAGGATCAACTCGGCCGCGATCTCGGACCGGGTACCCAACGAGCCGACGCCGATATAGCCGCGCGACAGTTCCTCGGACACGACGCACATCGAAGCTTTGGACAGACCGAAGCCGCCGAACTCTTCGGGGATGGTCAGACCGAACACGCCCATTTCGGCCAGTTCCTCGATGATTTCCATCGGGATCAATTCGTCCTTGAGGTGCCAGTCATGGGCGTTGGGCTCGACCTTTTCGACCGCGTAACGGCGGAACTGGTCACGGATCATTTCAAGCTCTTCATCAAGGCCCGAAGCTCCGAACATGGCAGAACCGGCTTGCGCCTCCATCAACTCGACCAGCCGCGTCCGAGCGGCCTGCGAGTTGGCCTGCGCCATCAGAATTTGAATTTCGGAACTTTGGAAGCTGGACAGCGCGTCCCAGCCAAGGCCCAGATCCTGCAGGCGCACAAGCTCGCCCTGGTTCATTGGGATGCCGCCAGCGACCTGATGCAGGTATTCCCCAAAGGCGATCTGGTGCAGCAATTGCTCGATTTCGCCAAATTTGCCGTCTGCGTCCAACGCTTCGGCCCAGCGCTGCATCTGCTTCAACGACTGATAGTAGGTGGCCAGCCAGGCCAGACCGTGAGCGGCCGTTTGGTTGGCTTCGATCAGGGCGCCGGACACGCGACCGTCGGATGTCACCATCTCGCGAACCGAATTGCGCGCCTTCTCGAAAACGGCTTCGACAGCCGGGACGGCCTGCCGGGTCAAGGTCAGAAGATCGGGCAAAATCGCGTGTGTGGTCATCTGGGTCATATCCTGTCCGTCATGGGCCATGAATCGTGTCCTTTTCTGGGTCGTCTGGTCATATCATTTTGCACATGCAGCGCAACAAAAATACGTATTACGTGGCGATAAAGTTCGAAAATTTCCCGATCGTTTTGCGGTGCAGAATGGGTTCATTGGGGGAATTAGCGGCAAATCCGTTGATTTCCACAGGGCCGGGCCGGGGTCAAATTGGGGGTATTTGTCGCAGGCCCGGGCGCGTCAACCGTCTGGCGATGACAGCGCCTCAGCGCCGTTTGTCGGCAAAGCGGAAGGCGAAATAGAGCCCGAGCATCAGGAAGAACAGACCCGAGATGTCGCCGATCAAAAAGGCGATATACTCGACCGTCGCGCTGCCAAAGGCCAGATTGGTCAGGCCCGAGACCAAAAAAGATGTGACGATCCCAACGCCCATCACGCAAATCCAGCAGGGCTTTTTGTCGGAGCGTGGGAACAGGTCCCATCCGGCCCATTTCAGCAGGTAGAAGACGAACGGAACGGTCGTGACAGCGATTGCCATCGCCATCAGGCGGCTGGGCAGGAAAACATCCGTTCCCCCCAGAAAGGCGAAGACCAGAAAAACGCCGGGCAGCAGAGCAAAGATCGCGCGCCAGCCCAACAGCCAGGCGGAAAGCACGCGCACGCCATGGGGCAGGAACAGCAGGCTGGCCCGGCTTGGGTATTCCGGAAAGAACATGTTCTGAAGCGGCATCAGAACCTCGAAGGTGAGGAACGACGCGACCACATAGGCCAAAGAGGCAAAGAAGGTTTCAGAGGCCCACTTGCGCACCGGAACTAGCCACCGATGCGCCCAAGGCCCAGCTTATCTGGGCGCATGTACGATATAACGTCCCCGGTTGGCATTGCCGCTTTGCGACAGATAGCCTTTTTCGACCAGAGATTTCAGCGCGCGGAAAAATGTCGGGCGCGAGACGCTCTGAACCAATGTGTGTTCGATCAGACCAAAGGTGCGAACCTCCTGATCGGCCTTGGAAAGTTCCTCGGCGGCGTAGTAGATGTCACGCTCAACCGGGGATAGCTTTTCCAGCCCCAGCGTTCGCTCCATGCTTTGCATCAGCTTGCGCAGTTCGGTCAGTTTCGAGATTTCGGTCATAATTCTTACCTGTCTTTGTCCGTGCCAAACGCCGTCCAGTCACGACGGTTCAGAACACGCTGATCGCGAGATATGTCAGCAAGTCCCATATTGACACTCATCCCCATGCCAGTAGACTACCAGTCTGATTAGGTTGCCCAATTTGCCGAGGTGAGTGTGCTGGCTTAGGCAACCCAAAGGTCTTTTAAGTTTCGGCCCGGTGCAAATGCGCCGGGTCTTTTCGGTTTAATGACCCAAATCCCTATCCCAACCAGGCATTCAGAACAATAAATTTGTTCGTGAGGTGCGTCAGATGCAACTTTGGGTTGATCATCAGTGGATTCGCAAGCGCAGAAAAAAGGGGCGCGGACGCCCCTTAATCCGGATCAGCCGATTGCGACGGCTTTGACGTCCTCGTCGATGAAGGGGACATATTGTTCGAAGTTTTCGGCAAACATCTGCACCAGCTTTGCGGCCTGCTTGTCGAACGCTTCCTGATCATCCCAGGTGCGGCGCGGATCCAGCAGAACCTCAGCGACGCCGGGCACTGTGACCGGGACGTCAAAGCCAAAGTTGGCATCCTTGCGGAACTCGGCGTCGCGCAGCGAGCCTTCCAGAGCCGCGGTCAACAGCGCGCGGGTCGCGCGGATCGGCATCCGGCTGCCAACGCCATAGGCCCCACCGGTCCAGCCGGTATTCACCAGCCAGCAGGTCGCGCCATGCTGGGCGATCTTGTCGCGCAGCAGGTTGCCATAGGCCTCGGGGCGGCGCGGCATGAAGGGCGCGCCGAAACAAGTCGAGAAGGTCGGCTGCGGCTCGGTCACGCCACGTTCGGTGCCCGCCACCTTCGAGGTGAAGCCCGAGAGGAAGTGATACATCGCTTGCGCCGGTGTCAGCCGCGCGATCGGAGGCAGAACGCCGAAGGCATCGCATGTCAGCATGATGATGTTCTTCGGATGCCCGCCCAGCGCGGTTTTCGACGCGTTCGAGATATATTCCAGCGGATAGGCGCAGCGCATGTTCGCGGTCAGCGAATCGTCGTCGAAATCCAGCTCTTTGGTTTCGGGATCGAAGACCATATTCTCGATGACGGTGCCGAACTTGCTGGTCGTCGCGTAGATTTCCGGCTCGGCCTCGGCGCTGAGGTTGATGGTCTTGGCATAGCAGCCACCTTCGAAGTTGAACGTGCCGCGATCCGACCAGCCGTGTTCGTCATCCCCGATCAGGATCCGCGACGGGTCTGCCGACAGAGTTGTCTTGCCGGTGCCCGACAGGCCGAAGAACACGGCAGTATCCACCGGGTTGCCAACCGCGTGGTTGGCCGAGCAGTGCATCGGCATCACGCCTTTTTCCGGCAGCATGTAGTTCAGCAGGGTGAAGACGGATTTCTTGTTCTCGCCTGCATATTCCGTGCCACCGATCAGGATCAGCTTGCGGTCGAAGTTCATTGCAATCACGGTATCGCTGCGGCAGTCGTGCTTGGCCGGGTCGGCCTGGAAGCTGGGGCAGTTGATGACAGTGAAATCTGCGATGAACTCGTCCAGATCCTCACGATCCGGGCGACGCAGCAGGTGGCGGATGAACAGGTTGTGCCAGGCCAGTTCGGTCACCATGCGCACATTGATCGAATAGGCCGGATCGGCCCCGCCGACGAGATCCTGCACGAAATAGTCACGACCCTTCATATGCTCGACCATGTCGTCATAAAGGGCGTCGAAACCTTCCGGGCTCATCGCCGCGTTGTTTTCCCACCAGATGCTGTCGGCCACACTGTCGGTCTTGACGACGTGTTTGTCCTTGGGCGAACGGCCGGTGAATTTACCGGTGGTGACCAGGAAGGCCCCGCCATTGCCAAGGGTGCCTTCGCCCCGCTTTAGGGCCTCTTCGAGCAGCGCCGGTTCCATGAAGTTGTAATAGACATTGCCCAGACCCTCGATGCCCTGATCTTCGAGGCGGAATTGCGGGTTAACCCGTCCAGATGTCATGCGTATCTTCTCCTGTGCGGCGCGGCGGCGGTTGGCCGGGTGCGCTCTTGGGGCATTTTGCCGGGACATACCGGCCGATGGGCGGGTCTTATCACGGTCGTTTGGGGCATGAACAGGACGGTTTGGCGCAGTTAGCGCAACCAAGTTAAAGTTTAGCGCCACCAAAGATTTCCTGTCGGAAAACCGGGCAGCATTTTGCGGGCAGCAAGGCATTTTTGCCTCATAGCTGCCGCAACAATGGCACGATTCGCAGTTACGCATTGATTCGGCGCATCAAAAACGCCAACAATGCCTTACAAAAAAGCGTATTATTGCGTAAGTGAGCAGGAATAGGGGTAAGCCCGATGTCAAAGATTGCACTGGTGGATGACGATAGAAACATTCTGACGTCCGTATCCATGACGCTCGAGGCCGAAGGGTTCGAGGTTGAAACTTACAATGACGGTCAGGCCGCGCTGGACGCGTTTAACAAAAAGCTGCCGGACATGGCCGTACTAGATATCAAGATGCCGCGCATGGATGGCATGGATCTGTTGCAGCGCCTGCGCCAAAAGACGCAGATGCCGGTGATCTTCCTGACCTCGAAAGACGATGAGATTGACGAGGTTCTGGGTCTGCGTATGGGTGCGGACGACTACGTGAAAAAGCCGTTCTCGCAGCGTCTGCTGGTCGAGCGCATTCGCGCGTTGCTGCGGCGGCAAGAGGCAACCAGCGGTGACGCTTCGGCCGCCAACACCGGCGATACCAAAGTGATGGAACGCGGCGACCTGCGGATGGATCCGCTGCGCCATGCGGTCACCTGGAAGGGGACGGATGTGTCCCTGACCGTGACCGAGTTCCTGTTGCTGCAGGCGCTGGCGCAACGTCCGGGTTTTGTCAAAAGCCGGGATCAGTTGATGGATGTGGCCTATGACGATCAGGTCTATGTGGACGACCGCACCATCGACAGCCACATCAAGCGGCTGCGCAAGAAGATGCGTGCTGCTGATCCCGAGTTTTCGGCTATCGAAACCCTTTATGGTATCGGGTACAGATACAACGAAGAATAGGCGCGGCCATCTACAAGGGGTAATGGGGTTCCGTGCGCGACACCGAACAAGCCAATGAATTGCGCGACGGTGATGTCGTTCTTGGGGATGACTGGGTCATCCCGCAAGACCCCGATTCTGCAGAGCTAAGCGCAAAACGATCCCGCAGAAACCTGTTTTCACTGCGCGGCTCGCCTCTGGCCCGCAAGATCATCACGTTCAATCTGATTGCCCTTGTGATCCTTGTCACGGGGCTGCTTTACCTGGATGACTCGCGATCCGAGCAGGTGCAGCAGACCGCGCGCAACCTGATCGGAGACGCGCATCTTGTCAGCAACGTGTTCGAGACGCAGCTGCGGCAGGGCGCGGTGCAATCATCACGCGATGCGGCCCAGCTTGATGTGAAAGACACGCTGTCCGGCCTTCGCCTGCCCGAAGGGGGAGAGGTGTTTGTCTACGACTCCCGCGGTACCCTGATCGGCTGGACCCGCGGCGCGCCACAGGCATCTGACATGCCCATCCTGTTGCGATCGGACGCGGATATGCAGACCGGAGGCACCGTCATCAGCGATGCACTCAACGCGGTCTGGACGGGTCTGTCGCGGGTTTTCAACTGGTCGTCCGACTCCGAAGCACCGACGCTGGCGCAGCAGGTTCAGGCCATAGTCCCACAAGCTTTGGCGGGTCAAAATCAGGTAAAGGCAGTGCAGGATGACGCGGGCGACACTGTGATCGTGGCCGCGGCACCTATTCTCTACGAAGGCATCCCGGCCGGTGCTGTCGCAATATCCGGCCCTGCCGGTGAGATTGACGCGCTGGCTAGGCGCGAGCAGGAGCGCATTTTGCAGATGTTTGTCGTCGCCCTGCTGGTCTCAGTCGGTCTGAGCCTTGTTCTGGCTTCGACCATTGCCAACCCGCTGGCCGACCTCGCCTCGGCGGCGGAAATGGGCAAGGATCGGGGTACGGGCGTCAATCCGGGGCGTATCCGCATCCCGGACCTCAGCGCGCGCCCGGATGAAATCGGTCGGCTCAGCCGTGCGTTGCGTGGGATGGTCACTGCGCTCTACAACCGGATCGATGCGAACGAACAATTTGCCGCCGATGTCGCGCATGAGATCAAGAATCCTCTGGCCAGTCTGCAATCTGCTGTCGGCACACTACGCATGGTCAAACGCGATGATCAGCGCGAAAAATTGCTTGGTGTGATCGAGCATGATGTGAAGCGGCTGGATCGGCTGGTCAGCGACATCTCGAATGCTTCGCGTTTGGATGCGGAACTGGTCAAGGAAGAAGAACAACCTTTTGACCTGCTCAAGCTGCTGGGCAATATCGGGCAGTTTCTGGGTGAGGATGCCCGCGCGAAGGGGATCGACTATATCACTGACCTGCCGTCGGATCCGATTGTGATCAACGGGCTTGAGGCGCGATTGGCACAGGTCTTCGTCAACTTGATCACCAATGCGATTTCCTTCTGCGAAGAAAGCGACGCCATCCGGGTCTGGGTCCGCCAGCGCGACAATCGCGTGCTTGTGGTGGTCGAAGATACCGGCCCCGGCATCCCGGAACAGGCCCTGACCAAAATCTTCAAACGGTTCTATTCGCAACGCCCGGCTGAGCATTTCGGCAACAACTCGGGCCTTGGGCTGGCGATCTCGAAACAGATTGTCGAGGCGCATGGCGGTGTGATCTGGGCCGAAAACATCCGCCCGACCGAAGCGGACGTCACCTCGGACCCGCTGGGCGCCCGTTTTGTGGTGGGGCTGCCTGTCTGAGGTCATGACTATTCCGTCCCTGACAAATGCGGTGAACCGGGACAGCGCCCGCGTTCACGCCAGTTGCGTCGCCTCAGGTGGCCACGGCCTGCTGATTGTGGGCGCATCAGGGGCCGGAAAGTCGTCGCTGGCGTTGCAGATGATGGCTCTGGGCGCGGTGCTAGTCGGCGATGATCGCATTGATCTGGCGATGCGCGACGATCAAATCATTGCCTCCGCAGTCCCCGAAATCGCGGGTCTGATCGAGGCACGCGGGATTGGCCTGCTTCGTGCGCAACCTACGGAGCCTGTGCCGCTGCGCTTTGTCCTCGACCTTGACCAATCCGAACCCGCACGCCTGCCAGAACTCGTCACGACCCCGTTGCTGAGGCAAACTGTTCCCTTGCTTCGCGGCGCGGGCGTGCCCAATTTGGCACCAGCCCTGATGCAACTTCTTAGAATGGGACGCGTAGACCCGGAATGGCCGAACAAATGACAGCGCAAAAGCGAATCGTTCTGGTGACCGGACCATCGGGCGCGGGCCGCTCGACCGCCATTCACGTGCTGGAAGATCTGGGGTTCGAAGCGATTGACAACCTGCCCATGGGCCTGCTGGCGCGTCTGCTTGAAGGCGCCGAGCCTGACCGGCCCATGGCGCTGGGTATCGACGCGCGCAACCGCGATTTCTCGACCATAGGATTTATCGAACTGGCCGCAAAGCTGGGCCGGATGACGCAGGTGGATCTGACGGTTCTGTACCTTGATTGCAGCGACGAAGTCCTGCTGCGCCGCTTTTCGGAAACCCGCAGGCGTCACCCCGTCGCCCAGGATGCAGGGCCGGAAACCGGTGTGCGGCGCGAGAAAGAGCTGCTGGCCCCCATCCGCGAGATTGCCGACACCCTGATCGACACCAGCACCCTGAACGTGCATCAGCTGCGCGAAGAGGTCGAGCGCTGGTTTGCCCCCCAGGGCGGGCGGCATCTGGCGGTATCAATCGAATCCTTCTCGTATAAACGCGGCCTGCCACGCGGGTTGGATATGGTCTTTGACTGCCGATTTCTCGCCAACCCCTATTGGCGGCCCGAATTGCGGTCCGAGGATGGTCGAAACCCGGATGTGGCGCGCTATGTCCAGTCAGATGCTAATTACGCGCCGTTCTTTGACCGCGTCATAGATCTGCTGAACCTGCTGCTGCCAGCCTTCCGCGCCGAAGGCAAAGCGCACCTGTCTGTGGCCTTCGGTTGCACCGGTGGCCAGCACAGATCGGTGGCGATGGCGGAAGCGGTTGCAAAGGCCCTTGCGGAAGGGGGGCAGCAGGTGGCAATTAGGCACCGCGAGATGGAACGTCGATCGTTGAATGTGAGGCCGGATTGATCGGGATTGTGATCGTAGCGCATGGGGGCTTGGCTCAGGAGTATCTGGCCGCCATGCAGCATGTGGTCGGGCCGCAGCCCGGCCTGAAAGCCATTGCGATCGAGGCCGATCATGACCGTGACGAAAAACAGGCTGAAATCTGTCGCGCCGCGGATGAAGTGGACCTTGGCGACGGCGTTGTGATCGTCACGGATCTGTTCGGCGGCAGCCCCTCGAATCTCAGCCTGCGGGCCTGTGCCCCTCAGGATCGCCGAATCCTTTATGGGGCCAACCTGCCCATGCTGATCAAATTGGCCAAAAGCCGCCACCTGCCGGTCCCTGATGCCGTGCGGCAGGCAATGGAGGCTGGACGCAAGTACATCAATGCGCAAAATGTGACATTGGATTAAGACCGGACTCATTGAAATGACCAACCGAAGCTTGAAAATCATTAACGAAAAGGGCCTGCACGCCCGCGCGTCCGCCAAGCTGGTCGAGGTTGTGGAAGGCTTTGACGCCAGTGCCGAAGTGTCCAAGGACGGCCTTTCTGCATCCGGAGACAGCATTATGGGCCTTTTGATGTTGGCAGCCTCGCGCGGAACGACTATTGACGTCGAGACGTCCGGGCCGGATGCTGAGGCATTGGCAGAAGCTCTGGAAACGCTTGTGAATGACAAGTTCGGAGAGGGGTTCTAAGGCTGCCCCGCGGGACAGAAAGAACGGGAAGACCAGGAATTGGCGGAAACAACGCACGAGACCAAGACAGGCCCGGTGGTTGATGGGACCGAAGACCGGGGCGAAATCTACGACCGTAGAACCCTGACCTACGCGAACTCGTTCGACGATGCCTGGACCTCGACCGCCATTCGCGCCATCGAATGGTGTACCGGCAAACTGACCATTTTGCGGATGGTCAACAAGTTCGAGAAAAAGAACGAATACTATCGAGGTCAAAGGTTTTGGGGCGGTGCTCTGGCAACCATGGGCATCGACCTGACCACACCCGAGGAACAGATCGCCCGCATCCCCAAGACAGGCCCGGTTGTTGTCGTGGCCAACCATCCGCACGGCATGGTGGACGGCATGATCCTGGCCGAACTGATCGGGCGCGTGCGCAGCGATTATCGCATCCTGACCCGGTCCGTGCTGACCGGGCTGGACGAGGCTGCGACCTCATTCATGATTCCGGTTCCCTTTCCGCACGACCCCGAAGCACAGGCCAAGATGCTTGAAATGCGCGGCAAGGCCATGGAGCATCTGAAAAACGGCGGCGTTGTGGCCCTGTTCCCCTCGGGCGTTGTTATGTCCTCGGACGACTGGTTCGGCCCGGCGATCGAGCGGGAATGGAACGTCTTCACCGCCAAGATGATCCGACGCTCGGGTGCGCAAGTGCTGCCGATCTTCTTCCCCGGCAGCAACTCGCGTTGGTATCAGATCGCCAACAAACTGTCGCCGATCCTGCGGCAGGGTCTGCTGCTGCACGAAATCGTCCGGTCCTGCAAAAAACCGCAATCTCCGGTTATCGGCGAACCGATCAATGACGACGACATGCAGTTGCTGGAACGCGATCCGCGCGGCTTCATGGCGTGGCTCAGAAACCGCACCATGTCGCTGGGCACATCAGACAAACCCTAATCCGCCCTTCATCTGGCCAGAAATATCCCGGGGGTGAGCCCGGATGAAATCCGGGCGAGGGGGCTGGCCCCCTCTTACCGCGTCGGAACAGGCACTTCGCCCCGATAGTCATAAAACCCGCGTTCGGTCTTGCGGCCCAGCCAACCGGCCTCGACATATTTCGTCAGCAGCGGGCAGGGGCGATACTTGGTGTCCGCCAAGCCATCATGCAACACGTTCATGATTGCCAGGCAAGTGTCCAACCCGATGAAATCGGCCAGCTCCAGGGGCCCCATCGGGTGGTTTGCGCCCAGCTTCATGGACTGGTCGATGGATTGCACATTCCCAACGCCTTCATACAGGGTGTAGACGGCCTCATTGATCATCGGCATCAGAATGCGGTTGACGATGAAGGCCGGGAAATCCTCGGCGCTTGCGGCTGTCTTGCCCAGACGGTCCACCACTGCCTTGCAGGCTTTGAACGTTGGTTCATCCGTGGCAATCCCCCGGATCAACTCGACAAGCTGCATGACCGGCACCGGGTTCATGAAGTGGAACCCCATGAACCGTTCGGGCCTGTCCGTGCGGCTGGCCAGTCGGGTGATGGAAATTGAGGAGGTGTTCGAGGTCAGAATCGTATGCGGCTGAAGATGCGGCTGCAAATCCTCGAAAATCGCCTGTTTGATGGTCTCGCGTTCGGTCGCGGCTTCGATCACCAGATCGGTTTGCCCCAGTTGCGGCAGCTCCAGCGTCGTTGTGATCCGTTTCAAGGCGGCCTGCATCGCGTCATCGCTGATCTTCCCGCGTGACGCCTGCCGGGCCATGTTGCCCTCAATCGTCGTCAAGGCGCGATCCAGGGCCTCCTGACTGACATCATTCAGCAAAACGTCATAGTCCGCCAATGCCAGCACATGGGCGATCCCGTTGCCCATCTGACCTGCGCCAATCACTCCGACCGATTTCACATCCATATTCAGCTGCCTTTGCCTTGCGCGTTACGGCGACAGTATCGGCAGTTCGGGGCTTGCGGCAAGGGGCTGAGGTCGCTCGAATTCGCTTCAAATGCGCACATTAGGGGAATCTCAACATCCGGGGCGGCAAGATGGCAACCGGGTGAAAATTGGGTGAGTGAGATGAGCTATCATCAGACAGGCTCGGGCATGGCCGAGGATGACGTATGCCAGTATGACGGAACCAGATTGTGGTTTAGGGGGCCGCCCTGCACGCTGGACCTTCCGTTTATCGCCTGCATCGGCGGGGATGAAACCTTCGGGCGCTTTGTCGATTCTCCGTTTCCGGATGCAGTACAGAAGCAACTGGGCAAAACCTGCGCCAATTTTGGCAGCCTGTTCGCGGGTGTCGAGGCGCTGACGCGCGATCAAGGTCTGCTGAGGTTGGCAAACCGGGCGCAGAGATGCGTGATCCAACTGCCTCAGGTTCATGGCCAGTCGAACCGGTTTTACCGCGTGCACCCCCGCCGCAATGACCGGTTTCTGGAACCAACGCAGGACCTGCTGGATTTGTATCCCGACATCGACTTTACCGAGGTGCATTTTGTGCGTCACTTACTAAAGCGTCTGCAGGCAAGACATGATGCGCGGTTCGAAGTGATCGCACATGAGCTGCGTCAGGGTTGGTTGCGGTCCCTTGGTACGTTTCTGGAGCAGCTGGACCCGCAGACGGTGCTGCTGCATCTGCAGATTCAGCGGGTTCATACGATCGAGGACGACCCCATCCCGGTGAACGCCAGCATGGTAGAGGCGCTGAGGCCGCAGGCCGCGCGGGTAGTCACGTGCTCAGTCGCCGTGTCCGGCGCGTCGGACACGCTTGAGGATATGCTGTTCGGGACGCTACAACAGCCGATGGCAGAACATATGCTTGGCCCGGCCGCGCATAGGCAGATTGCCGAGGCGGTTGTGCCGGTCCTGAGGGACCTGAACGCATAAGGCCCGCCAATGGCGGGCCTTTGCTAACGTCACTTTCAAAGACCTGGGGTCTTTGCTCAGCCGAGCTTCTCGGTCAGTTCCGGCACGGCCTGGAACAGGTCAGCGACCAGTCCGAAGTCGGCGACCTGGAAGATCGGCGCTTCTTCGTCCTTGTTGATCGCAACGATGACCTTCGAGTCTTTCATACCAGCAAGGTGCTGGATCGCGCCCGAGATGCCGACGGCAACATACAGATCGGGGGCAACAACCTTACCGGTCTGACCCACCTGCCAGTCGTTTGGCGCATAGCCCGAGTCCACCGCCGCGCGCGAGGCACCAACCGCCGCGCCCAGCTTGTCGGCCAGCGTTTCGATCAGTTTGAAGTCCTCTTCCGAGCCGACACCACGGCCGCCCGAAACAACAACGCCAGCCGAGGTCAGTTCCGGACGGTCGCTCTCGGCCACCTTGTCCTCAACCCAGGACGACAGACCTTCGGAACCCGGAACCGCAACGGTTTCAACCGATGCCGAACCACCTTCGCCCGCTGCGTCAAAGGACGCGGTGCGGATGGTGACGACTTTCTTGGCGTCGTTCGATTTCACGGTCTGGATCGCGTTGCCCGCATAGATCGGACGCTCGAAGGTCGAGCCGTCAACCACGCCGGACGCATCCGAGATCACCATCACGTCCAGCAGCGCAGCAACGCGCGGCATCACGTTTTTGGCGTCGGTGGTCGCAGGGGCAACGATGTGCTCGTAACCGTCGGCCAGCGACACGATCAGGGCTGCGGTCGATTCCGCCAGGCGGTGGCCCAGCGATGCGTCTTCGGCAACCAGAACCTTCGAGACACCGTCGATCTTTGCAGCAGCCTCACCAGCTGCGGCAGCGGAACCGCCAGCGGCCAGAACGGTGATGTCGCCCAGCGACTTGACGGCGGCTACGGCCTTGGCGGTGGCGTCCAGCGACAGCTCGCCATTGTTGACTTCAGCCAGAAGAAGAACAGCCATTACACAGCCCCCGCTTCTTTGAGTTTCCCGACCAGCTCGTCAACCGAGCCCACGATGATGCCTGCGGCACGTGCCGGCGGCTCTTCGGTCTTGACGATTTCCAGACGCGGCGTGACGTCGACGCCGTAATCGGCGGCGGTTTTCTCGTCCAGCGGCTTTTTCTTCGCCTTCATGATGTTGGGCAGCGATGCATAGCGCGGCTCGTTCAGGCGCAGGTCAACGGTCACGATGGTCGGCATCTTGACGCTGATGGTCTGCAGACCGCCGTCAACCTCGCGGGTGATCTTGGCAGTGTCGCCTTCGATGTCCAGTTCGGACGCGAAGGTGCCTTGCGACCAGCCCAGCAGGGCCGACAGCATCTGGCCGGTGGCGTTCATGTCGTTGTCGATCGCCTGCTTGCCCGCCAGAACGATGCCCGGCTGCTCTTCCTCGACCACTTTGGCCAGGATCTTGGCGACGGCCAGCGGCTCGATATCCTGATGGACGTCATCGGCGGCAACAACCAGAATGGCGCGGTCCGCACCCATGGCCAGCGCGGTGCGCAGGGTTTCCTGCGCCTGCTTGACGCCGATCGAAACGGCAACCACTTCGTCAGCCTTGCCCGCTTCTTTCAGGCGGATCGCTTCTTCCACCGCGATCTCGTCGAACGGGTTCATCGACATTTTGACATTGGCGAGATCAACACCGCTACCGTCCGCTTTCACGCGGACCTTCACATTATAGTCAATCACGCGCTTGACAGGCACGAGTACCTTCATTTTGCGCTTTCTCCTCACAAAAACGGTAAGTCGCAACGCGACTCCACCAATGCTCTCGGACGACTGAATAGCGTCTCAATTCACGGTGCAACAGGGCAAAATCGTCACGTCAGGGGCTCGGGACGTCGCGTTTCGTAATTTTTGACGCCACGGCGGACAATAACAGTGCGGGGTAGGGCCGATTTTTGAGCATGTGGGATCAGGCGGGTCGTGGCGTCAAACAACTGGGTCTCAGCCTGTTACCGCGCAACGCTCGCTCGTCGCTTTGGGGTTTTAGCCGTGGGCTTTGCCTTTCCGGTCGCCGCAGCGTCCATCCGTCGCCCCGCCGCTTTCAGCGGTTCGCTCCCTCCCTTCGGGCCAGGGCTTCGCCCTTCCGGTCGCCAGAACGTCCACTGGACGTTCTGCCGCTTTCAGCGGTTCGCGCCCGCCCTTCGGGCCTGGGCTTCGCCCTTCCGGTCGCCAGAACGTCCACCGGACGTTCTGCCGCTTTCAGCGGTTCGCGCCCGGAACCCACAAGACGTCGTCTTTGCCGTTGTTGTTGGCGCAGCGTGCGGCGACAAAGAACCAGTCGCTCAGGCGATTGAGGTATTTGACGGCCACCGCGTTCACCGGCTCCATGTTCGTCAGTTCAACGGCAAGCCGTTCGGCCCGGCGCGACACGGTGCGGCACACATGCAATTGGGCCGCCAGACGCGATCCGCCCGGCAGAATGAAGCTGCGCAAGGGTTCCAGATCGGCGTTCATCGCGTCGATCTCGGCCTCCAGCCGGTCGATCTGGGCCGGGGCGATGCGCAAGGGCGGGTAATCGGCCTCGGCATCCTTTTCCATATCGGGGCGACAGAAATCCGCGCCCAGATCGAACAGATCGTTCTGGATTCGGGCCAGGGCGGCATCGGTCGGGCCATCAGCCTCGGTCCGCGCCACGCCGACAAAGGAATTCAACTCGTCCACAGTGCCATAGGCGGCCACACGCCCCGAGTATTTGGCGACACGTTCGCCGTTCCCCAGCGCGGTCTTACCGTCATCGCCCGTGCGGGTGTAGATTTTGTTGAGTACGACCATTTACTGCGCTCCCTGTCCGCTGAGATAGACGTAGAGAAGGATCAGAACGACAGCAATGAACTGAAACAGGATGCGCAGCCGCATCATCTTGTTGCTTTTCTTTGCAGCCGCCATGCCGCCTTTGCCGAAATTCGCGATGCCAAGGGTCAGCACGACGACCACCGCCGCCATGGCCAGAAGCAAAACGACCATCAATAGGTCCATCAGGTATCACCGTCTGCGTTTTAGTTTCGTTGGACCTGATCTAGCCCCACAGGATCAAAAAGCGAACCAGTAATTTCGTCTCAGATGCGGGACAGAATCCGGTCAATCGCTGCGGTCGGCAGAATCCGACGCAGGTATCCGGCGATATAGGTGGGTGTGGTCACATAGTACCGGGGCTTTGGTCTGTGCGCTTCAACCGCGTGCGCGAGTTTGGCCGTTACGGCTGATGCCGGAAGTTCGAACCTATCTGGACCCGAGCTTTCGTAGAGCCGCTTGAGCAGCGTTTCTTCATATTTCTCGCGCAGCGCCGAGTTTTCCCAGTCGATGAACCGTTCAAAGACAGGGATAGCTTTTTCCCGCAGCTTCGAGGTGATGGGACCCGGTTCAATCAGGATCACCCGGATACCGGTGTCCCGCAATTCAAGTCGCAGCGTATCGCTGAGGCCTTCAATCGCGTATTTGGTCGCGACATAAGCCCCGCGCCACGGAAACGCGACCAGTCCCAAAACCGACGAACACTGCACTATCCGGCCATGCCCCTGTTCCCGCATGACGGGAATCACCTGGCGTGTCAGCTCGTGCCAGCCAAATACATTTGCTTCAAAGATATGGCGCAAACCATCTGTCGGGACGTCTTCGACGGCGCCGGGCAGCCCGTGCGCGCCGTTGTTGAACAGTGCGTCCAGCGTGCCGCCGGTGGCTGAAAGAACCTCGGCCAGACCGGCCTTGATGCTGTCGCCATCCTGATAGTCAATTCTGGGGCTTTCGAACCCCTGGGCGCGCAGCCGGTCGCAATCGCGTTGCTGACGGCACGAGGCAAAAACCCGCCAGCCGCGCGCACGCATACCGTGTGCCGCGTCAAGGCCGATGCCGGATGAGCACCCGGTAATGAGAATCGATTTCTGCATGAGAATCCCGCCCCAGAATGTCACCAATAGCTATGGCGGGCATTGGGGCAGGACAATGACGGGCAACCTTAGTCTTGGGTTTTTTGAACAAGAGATGCGGAAATCCATCCGATCTGTTGCCCGGGCAACACGCGCAGTCGCAACCAGCCGGTTCCGGACTCGCTTAGCACTTCGACCTTTTGGCCGATCCGGGCCTTGCCAATGATCGGATAGATCGTTCCGGGCCCGTCACGCATGTTGACGCGCGTACCCGAGATTTCCCGGATGTCCTTCTCGGGTTCAGGCAGCGCCGGCACCTCTACGACCTCGGGGTCGGCGTCAGTTGCGACTTGTTGCAACGAGGTTATGCCGTCTTCCAAAGACGCCAGTGCCAGCGTCACGGTCTGGTCTTCAAACAGCGACGGATTGGCCTGCAGCCCCGCAGCAACCTGCGCCAACAGGGCTTTGGTTTCGTCCTCGGTCAGTGCCGGTTCAGGCTGAGCCAGCGCATCAAGCGCAGGCGCGGGTTCCACAGCCGGTTCAGGTGCAAAGCTGACCTGCGTTACCAGATCTTCGACTGGGGCCGGGGCCGGGGCCTTGGGTACGGGGGTTGGCTGGAAGGCCGCCGCCATGCGTTGCGGATTATCGGCCCGCAATCCACGCGGTTCGAAATCAGGACCGTCGCTCATCACGTAAAAGGCCCAGCCGAGTGCGGCAAAAGTAATCAGTATCAGGCGCGTCATGGCGCATCCCCCAAGGTCAATCGTTACAACAACAGAACAAAAATTTGGCAGCAATCATTCAATTGTTGGGATGGTACCATAATTGAGTGGCCGAGTCGAAAATTCGGGGAAAACACCAACTTGTCTCCCCCTGTTGCAAAAAGCGCGACTTGTCCCCAGCAAAATGCACTCTGCTTGCTTTACCCAGACGGCCTAGCGTCGTATCACATCATGTATGAATGACACGATCGACGACCCCAATATGGAGGCCCCCGACAGCGGGGGTGAGGTAGCCGAACCCCTGCGCCGCGCGATTGGTGAGCGCTATCTGACCTATGCGCTGTCCACCATCATGCACCGCGCCTTGCCGGATGCGCGGGACGGGTTGAAGCCGGTTCATCGGCGAATCCTCTATGCGATGAGAGAGCTGCGACTCAGTGCAACCGGAGGTTTCAGGAAGTCGGCCAAGATTTCCGGCGATGTGATGGGCAACTATCACCCGCATGGGGACGCTGCGATCTATGACGCGATGGCGCGTCTGGCGCAGGATTTCAACGTCCGTTACCCGCTGGTCGACGGGCAGGGGAACTTCGGCAATATCGACGGCGATAACCCGGCGGCCTCGCGCTACACCGAGGCACGGATGACCATCGTGGCCGAGGCGCTTCTTGAGGGTCTGAACGAAGACGCTGTTGATTTCCGCGACAACTATGATGGCACGCTGACCGAGCCGGTCGTGCTGCCTGCGCAGTTCCCGAACCTGCTGGCCAACGGGTCCAGCGGTATCGCGGTGGGCATGGCGACGAACATCCCGCCGCATAATATCTCGGAACTCTGCGATGCCTGTCTGCATCTGATCAAAACGCCGGATGCCCGCGACGACACGTTGTTGAACTACGTGCCCGGCCCGGATTTCCCGACCGGCGGCGTCATTGTCGAGCCGCCCGAGAATGTCGCGCAGGCTTACCGCACCGGGCGCGGCTCGTTCCGGTTGCGGTGTAAGTTCGAAGTTGAAGACCTTGGGCGCGGTCAATGGCAGATCGTTGTCACCGAGATTCCCTACCAAGTTCAGAAATCCAAGCTGATCGAAAAGATCGCGGAACTGATCCAGACCAAGAAAATCCCGATCCTCGCCGATGTGCGCGACGAATCCGCCGACGACATCCGCCTGATCCTTGAGCCGCGTTCCAAGAACGTGGACCCCGAAGTGCTGATGGGCATGCTCTATCGCAACTCGGACCTTGAGGTGCGGTTCAGCCTGAACATGAACGTGCTGATCGACGGTGTGACGCCCAAGGTCTGTTCGATGAAGGAAGTGCTGCGCGCCTTCCTCGATCACCGGCAAGAGGTGCTGCTGCGCCGCTCGCGTCACCGTTTGGGCAAGATCGACCATCGGTTGGAAGTGTTGGAAGGCTTTATCGTCGCCTTCCTGAACCTCGACCGCGTGATCGACATCATTCGCTATGATGACGATCCCAAAGCCGCGTTGATGCGCGAGGATTGGGGTATCGACCACGTCCGCGCCACGAATGAGGCCGACTATGTCTCGCCCAAACCGGGCGAGGGCGAATTGTCCGAGGTTCAGGTTGACGCCATCCTCAACATGCGTCTGCGCTCTCTGCGCCGTCTCGAAGAAATGGAACTGGTGCGTGAGCGTGACGAATTGATGCTGGAACGCGCCAACCTCGAAGACCTGCTGGCCGATGAGGGCCTGCAATGGGCCAAAATCGCCGAGCAGTTGAAAGAGACCAAAAAGACCTTCGGCAAAGACTACGAAGGCGGGGCGCGGCGCACGCAGTTCGCCGAGGCCGGACAGGTCGAGGAAGTGCCGCTTGAGGCGATGATCGACCGCGAACCGATCACGGTCGTCTGCTCTCAGATGGGCTGGATTCGCGCCATGACCGGCCATATCGACCTGAAGCGCGAATTGAAGTTCAAGGATGGCGACGGCCCGCGTTTCATTTTCCATGCGGAGACGACAGACCGGCTGCTGGTCTTTGCCTCGAACGGGCGATTCTATACGGTCAGCGCCGCCAACCTGCCCGGCGGGCGTGGCATGGGCGAACCGCTGCGCCTGATGGTCGACCTGCCGAACGAGGCGCAGATCATCGACATTCTGATCCACAAGCCGGGGCGCAAGCTGCTGGTGGCCTCGGATGCAGGCAACGGCTTTATGGTGCCAGAGGATGAGGTGCTGGCGCAGACACGGAACGGCAAACAGGTGCTGAACGTCAAAGGTGACGAAACAGCGATGATCTGCAAGCCGGTCGCGGGCGACCACGTGGCCGTGGTATCTCAGAACGGCAAGTTCCTGGTCTTCCCGGCAGAGGAACTGCCTGAGATGACCCGCGGCAAGGGCGTGCGCCTGCAGAGATACAATATGGCGCGTGGCCGGCAGGGAACGCTGGAACTAGATGGCGGCCTGTCGGACATCACCACCTTCAACTGGGAAGAGGGCCTGAAATGGTCCATGGGCGGCGACAAGACACGGCACGAGGCCGATATGTCCCAATGGCTGGCAAAACGCGCCAGCGTCGGGAAAAAGCCGCCTTACGGGTTCCCGCGCGACTATAAGTTCTCGTGATCTGAACAGGTCTCGGGTGGATTTCTGCCGATACGGCTTGGCACAACCCGTATCGGTGCGCTAGATCAAAGAAAACAGGCCTATCGAGACACAATCATGTTGCGCATTCTGACCCTGATCACCGGACTGGCCCTGATGGGCGCGTGCACCCAGACGCAGGTCTATGAAGAACCCGAGTCGCTGGGCGAGTTCAAGCTGCGGGTGAATTACGCGTTTGCCGAGAAAGCCAAACAAGGCCCAGTCTCGCGCGATGCGACGCCGCAGGAATGGGAAGCTGCGATTCAGAACGCCGTGGATATCCGGCTGGGTCGCTATGAGGGCGCGCAGGATTACGACATCGGTATCAGCCTCGAAGGCTACATGCTGGCCCCTCCGGGCATTCCGGTCATCTACAACCCCAAAAGCACGGCGATTGTGCTGGTCAATGTCTACGATGTGAACAAGAAAGAATTTCTGGCCAAGGCCAAGCAGTTCCAGGTTCTGGAAGACACGACCGGAGGCAGCGCGCTGAAAGGGTCCGGCAATGAGCGGACCAAAGAAGAACAAATGAGCGGTCTGGCCCTGAAAGTGGCCGACCGGGTCGAGGAATGGCTGGCAGAAGAACACAAGGACAATGGCTGGTTCGACAAGCGCCCAGACCTGATCCAACCGCTCGAATCCACCGAGGTTACGCAAAATCCGGCGTGATCGGCGCATTTCCCCAAGGATGTGCTTGATTTTCCCCCGTGAACCAAATATCTCGCGCGCGCAGATGTAACCACGGGACCAAGGGTCCCCCAAATCGCAAAAGGGCGCCTGAGGAATGGCAAAGGAAAAGTTTGAGCGTACAAAACCGCACGTCAACATCGGCACGATTGGCCACGTTGACCATGGTAAAACGACGCTGACCGCAGCAATCACCAAGTATTTCGGT
>NZ_JBQFML010000007.1:0-142553 GCF_056531805.1 Ruegeria sp. K5
TCGACAACGCATACGGAGACCGAAACCTCGTCTGCACATGCCCCCCAATGGACGCATACAAAGACGCAGCTGAATAACAACAAAACCCCCCGCCACAAAAAGGCGGGGGGTTTTCTTTAGGGTTCGAACCCTTTTGGAACGCCGAAAGGCGGCGTGTCCACGCTCGTCCCGGTCAGTGCATTCAGAAATGCGACGAGGGCGTCGATTTCTGCATCGGTTAGCGCGACCGAGGAGATATCGATTGTGTTGCGCACACGTTGCATTTCGAAACGATCCTGCCAGACAACGAAGTCTGCCTTCTGTAGCCAGGGAACCTGAGGCAAAGCCGCCATGGCGGGTGTCCAGTTCGCCAAGCTGGTCTTTGGGTCCAAATGGTGGCGGATCATGCTTTCAAGGTCCGGGAAGGCGCCGTTATGGCCGTAAGGCGCGGTCAGGGCGACGTTTCGCAGCATTGGGGTGCGGAAGCGATAGGCGTCCTCGATCCGGTTGCTTTCGCCCATACGGCCCACGTCGCGGGCGTAAGGGTCCCATTGGCGGGTGCGGCCGGGGCCAAACGGGGGCAAACCCAAAGCGTGGAATTGCTGATCGGTCATCAGCGGTCCGGAATGGCAGGTCGAACAGTTTGCCTTGCCGTAAAACAACGTCATGCCGTCTTTCTGAACTTTGGTAAGGGCATTGGGGTCGCCAGCCAGATATTGGTCGAACGGGCTGTCGGTGCTGCGCCATTCGATGGCCATGAAAGCAGCCAGAGCGTTGGCAATCTGGGTGATCGTGATGTCTTGGGTGCTTTGGACCTCGTCGAATGCCTTTATCATCGCGGGACCGTATCGCGGATCGGTACGGACGCGTTTGGCCAGAATGGGCCAGCCCAGATCGATCCGGTCAGCGACGGCCCCGGTCACCTGATTTTCGCCGACATTCCCCGCCATTTCGAATTGCGATGTCAGGGGGAACAGCGCCTGTGCGGCGAGCAGAGAGTTCAGCCCCTCGGGCAGCCATTCCTGCGCGGGTGAGTTGAAGCCGTTGCCGTAGACATCAGAAATGCTCAGCCGACCATCGTGGAAGACAGTATCAAGCTCGCGCGCGCCAAGGTTCCACAGCCCCGGCGAATTGCGTGGGATGCGTTTGCGGATCTTGTCTGCTCCGATGCCGGGTGTGCGGTCCGGCCCCAGACCCTGACCACCCTCGCCAATACCCAGCGACAACCCGTCTGATGTGCCGAAATCCGGGTGGTGGCAGTGGGCGCAGGATATGTTCCGGTTGCCCGACAGGATCGGATCATAAAACAATTGATGACCGATGGCGGCCTGTTCCATATCAAAGGGGATGAAGTCATCATCGGTCAGCGGGCGCGGTAAATCCTGTGCCGCAGCAGTCCCGGCCAAAAGGAACACAACCCCATGCGCCAGCTTGTATTTGCCCTTTGCCTGCTTGCGAACCCTGCGATAGCCGAATTGGAACAGGCGCGCGATCTGATGGAGGCGGGGGAGTTTGAGGCCGCGCGCGAGGAACTGTTGCCCGCCGCCCGGTCGGGCAATGCCGAGGCCGAGGAACTGATCGGTGTGATGTACGGGCTGGGTCTTGGGGTCGAGCAGGACTATGAACGCGCGTTTGAATGGTATCTTCGCGCGTCGATGAAGGGGCATCCGGGGGCGCAGTCGGGGGTCGGATGGTACTATGAGCTGGGATTGGGCATGCCCGCGCCCGATCTGGTGCGGGCTTACATGTGGTATACGCTCAGCGCGATTGGAGGCGATCCCGACGCGGCGATCAGCCTTGAGGAAGTGGTCAAGAAAATGTCGCCGGAGCAGATCGAAAGGGCGCATATTCTGGTCAATGATTACAAAGGGTGGATGTACCCTTTCAGATGATGGATCAAACCCGCAACGGTTTCGCAAACCGTTTTGGGGCGTGGGTTTCAGGGTCGATGATCGGCCCCGAGGAATATTGGCACACAAAGGCCCGTCGCGGGCTGTCGGTTGTGTTCGCCCCTGAACTGTGAAGCGTAAGGCTGGAAAAGGCCACGATCGTGCCCGCCTTGCAGGTCATCGGAGTGCCTGTATCCTCGCCGAAATACCCGTTAAGCTCGTTGCTTTCATCCTGCCATTCATGCCGGTCCAGACCGGGCTCGGCGTCAAGGTCACGCGGCAGGATATAAACGCAGCCGTTTTCTTCGGTTGCATCATCCACTGCGATCCAGACGGTCAGATAGGGTGTGTGATCAAAGCCGACATAGGCGCCGTCCTGATGCCAGGCGAAACTCGCGCCTTTGCCCGCGCCTTTGACCACAAACTGCTCGTTGAACAGCATCGGGTCTTCGATTCCGCAGGCGCTGATGATTTCGGCGATCTTGGGGCCGAGCAAGAAGTCCTCCAAAGACGGGAACTCGGCATGGCGATGGCGCAGAAAGCGGCGCGCATCGCCTAGCCCGATTTTGTGCACATTGCCGCCGCCATCATGTGCAGGCTCTTCCAACAGTGTGTCGCAGGTGCCGCGCAGCATCTGCAGGTCTTCCGGGCTGAGCGCGTTTTCGAAAACGAGGTAACCTTGGCGGCGAAATGCATCGGTTTGGTCGAGCATCAGAGTTTCTCCGGCGAGGGGCAGGTTTGCGCGCGACGGGGCCGCGCGCAAGGTTCTCTTGTCAGACCGCTTTACTGCGTCTCGGCGGCGCGGGTCGCTGCAATCTCGGCTTCGGCTTCGGCAACTGCCGCGGCCAACGCGTCAAAGGCTGCTTCTCCGCCATCGACATTGGCCTTGAACCAATCATAGACAGGTGCAGCGGCTTCCTTGAAGGCAGCCTTCTCTTCCGGGGTCGGCACATAAAGATCGCCACCTTCGGCCACGAATTCCTCATAAGCCTGGATCGACTTGCGCTTGGGCGAGGCGAAAGTGGCCTGCTGCAGCTGATAGAACCCATCGACGATGACATTGCGCAGTTCCGGCGGCATCGACATGAACTTTTCGTTGTTCATGAACCACAACGCACCCATATAAGCATGCCCGTCCAGAGTGACGTATTTCAGGCCGGCATCGGGGAACTTCATGCTCATGATGTCGGTGATGCCGTTCTTCGATCCTTCAACAACACCGGTCTGGAACGAGGTAAACAGTTCAGGCCATGGGATCGGCGTCGGGGCCGCGCCCAGTGCTTTCACAAGCTCTTGCGGCAGGTCAGCGACCACGGTGCGGATTTTCAGCCCTTCCATGTCGCCGGGGCTTTGAATCCGGCGCTGGGTGTTGGCAAAGTTGCGCCAGCCGCCGGTGTTGCCGATGGTCATCAGACGCAGCGCGCCGCCCGAGTTTTCGGCGACCATTTCCTGCATCTTGGTCACAAAGGGCGAGCCGTTGGCCAGCGCCGCTTCGGCCACGCGGTCATCCGACATCAGATAGGGCAGGTCCAGCACCTGAACGAAGGGGAAGATGCCTGACGTGCCACCCGAGGTTTGGATGACGATGTCGATCTGACCTTCGGCCACACCTTGCAAGCACTCGGCCCCGTTCGAACACAGCTGGGTGCCGATAAACAGCTCGACCTCAATCGCGCCGTTCGAGGCGGCCTCGACATAGTTTTTGAAGACGATCAGGCCGTCATAATCCTCGTCATTTTCGTTCGAATTGGCAGTGGCGCGCAGCGTGTAGTCGGCGGCCGTGGCTGCCATGGCGGACGCGGCCACAAGCGATGTGGCCACCGCTGCGGTTTTGATGAAGTCTCTGAGCATGCGTTTCCTCCCTGTGATACTCAGTTGGCAAATCCCGTTATCCTCGGGATCGTCATGGATAGTGCGGGGACATAGGTGATCAGAAAGATCACGATGATTTCGACTGCCAGAAACGGCAGGATCGCCTTGGCGATGGTTTCGACCCGTTCACGGGACACGGCGGCGGCCACGAACAGGACCAGGCCCATCGGCGGCGTGGCGAGGCCGACGGTCAGGTTGACGCTCATGATGATGGCGAAATGGATCGGGTCGACGCCGAGGCTGGTGAAGATGGGGCCAAGGATGGGCCCAAGGATGATGATCGCGGGGCCTGCATCCAGAAACATGCCGACGATGAACAACAGCAGGTTGATCAGGAACAGCAGGATCAGCGGGTTTTCCGACAGGCTGAGGATCAGCGAGGCCAGTTGCTCCGGCGCATGGCTGAGGCTGACCACGGTTTTGAACGCCATCGCCGCGCCGACCAGCAGCAGAACGACGGCCGAGGTCATGCCTGCGTTGCTGAGCACCTCGGGCACCTCTTTCCATGTCAGCGTGCGCAGAACGAAGAAGCCGATGATGAAAGCATAGCCCACGGCGACGGCGGCGGCCTCGGTTGGCGTGAAGATACCGCCCAGAATACCGCCCAGAATGATCACGGGGGTCATCAGCGGGAAGAAGGCCTTCAGGCTGGCCTGACGCCGTTCGGGCCATGTGTATTTGCGGCTTGCAACGGGGAAGTCGTAGCGGTCTGCCATGAGTTTGATCATCAGCATCAGACCAACACCGACCATCACGCCGGGTACGATACCTGCAAGGAACAGCGCGGCGACGCTTTCGCCCATCACGTAGGCATAGATGATCATGATCCCCGAGGGCGGGATGATCGGCCCGATCACCGAACTGGCCGCTGTGATCGCGGCGGCGAATTTGCGGGTATAGCCCTGTTTCTCCATCGCCGGGATCAGCATCGACCCCAGCGCCGAGGTGTCCGCCACGGCGGACCCCGAAAGGCCTGCGAACAGGATGGAACTCAGCACATTCACATGGGCCAAACCGCCGCGCAGGTGGCCCATCAGGGCCTGTGAAAACTCGACAAGGCGGATGGTGATGCCGCCCCGGTTCATCAACTCTCCGGCCAGCATGAAGAAGGGGATCGCCATCAGTGGAAAGCTGTCCATGCCATTGTAGACATTGCGATAAAGCAGCGTGATGTCGTTGGGCTGGCCGTTCAGCCATAGCAGGATGCCCGGCGCGGCCAGCAACGCGAAAAAGACCGGCAGGCCGATCAGCAGGAAAATCAGGAAGGTGGGCAGGAACCAGATCAGCATTTATTCGGCCCCCACTGCCGCATCAGGAATTTCGGGCAACAGGTGACCTCCGCCCAGCAGAGTGATGAACGACCGCAGGATCAGCTCGATATTCACCGAGATCAGCAGGATGACCCCAACCAGCAGCGAGGCCATCATCCAACTGCGCGGGATGCGGTACCATTCGTCGAACCCGAACGAGGTGGGCAGATACAGCGCGGCGGTGGCGAATTTGCCGCCAAAGCCAGTGACCTCGGACCAGCCGATATTGACCGCGACCAGCAGCACGGCCAGCGAGATCAGCAACAGGAACAGGTTAAGCGATTGGCCGATGACGCGTGGCAAAAACCTTTGCAGCATGTCGATGGCCACAAAACCGCCACGCCGAAAGGCGGTGGGGGCCATCAGGCCGGTCATCCACAACATGCAAAACCGCGCGGCCTCATCCGGCCAGGGCAGCGCGTTGCCCAGAACGTATCGGAAGAACACCTGTATCAAGATCGCAATCACCATGAGTGCAATCGCAACGACACCAACCGCGCGGCCCAGACGCAGCGCGGTTTCGTTCACGAATGCAATCGGCGCTAACGCCGATGCCAGTCCGCCCATGCGGATCCTCCCTTGTTCAGCCGCGGGTTTGTCCCACGGTCGTCAGATCGCGTTTAGGTTTTCGCGAATTGGCCGAGTTTCCCGGCGTAAAAGGTCAGCGCGTCTCCATCCGCCATGCTGACCTTAAGAACTTTTCCTACGACAATAACGTGATCGCCCGCATCGTGATACGCATGTTGTTCGCATTCGAACCGCGCCAGGCAATCCGACAGCAGCGGCGTTCCGTTCGTGCAGCGCTCATGATCGATATCGCGCAGGGCAAAGGCGTCTTTCGAGCAGCCAAAGCACAGTTCGGCCTGTTCCGCCGACAGCACATGCACGCTGAAATGGCGGGCCTTGTGGAAATAGGGGAAGCGGCGCGAGTTGCGGTCGCCTGCCCACATGATCAAAGGTGGGTCCAATGACAGGGACGAAAAGCTGTTGGCGGTGATGCAGACCGGTCCATCCGCGCTGTCGCAGGTCACGATGGTGACGCCCGTGGCAAAGCGGCCAAAGGCGTCGCGCAGGGTGCGGGTGTCGTCCTTGTGGGGAACGAATGTGCGGGTCATGTCCTTTGAGATGGCGTTCATCATGGTACCTCATGCCCCAGTGCCGCCTCATAGAGGCGATACCAGCTTTCGCGATCCAGATTGACTTTCAGAGCGTCCGAGATGGTTATGATGCGGCTCAGGTTATTGGTGCCCAGAACCGGCAGGATATTTGCCGGATGGACCAACAGGAAGGCCACGGCCACGGCAGCGCGATCCACGCCGAACGCGGCTGCGATCTCATCAGCGACGACGCCCACGGGTGGGTTTCCGGCCATCAGAAGACCGCCGCCCAGAGGCGACCATGCCATGATCGGTTGCCCATGCTGCTGGTGAAAGGCCAGATCGCCGTTGGTGAAGGGGCTGATCTCTCCCAGAGAGATCTCGATCTGGTTGGTGACCAGTTGCGTTTTCATCGCCGATTGCAGCAGAGACCAGTCCCATGGGCGGAAATTCGACACGCCGACCGCGCCGACCTTGCCGCTGGCGACAACCTCATCCAGTGCGGCACCGGTTTCGTGGTGGTCCATGAACGGGTCGGGGCGGTGGATCAGCAGCAGGTCGATATGGTCAATCGCCATTTCCGACAGAGAGGTATCGACGGACTTCAGGATATGCGCGCGCGAGGTGTCGTAATACTTGACCTTGGCATCCGCATACCGGCCCATCGGCGCGATGATGTCGCACTTGGTGACGATTTCCATCCGCTTGCGCAGGCTGGGGTTGGCGCGCAGCGCGTTGCCCAGAACCGCCTCGGCCGCGTATCCGCCATAGATATCGGCCTGATCGAATGTGGTAATGCCCTGATCCAGACAAGCTTGTATCTTGGCCTCGACATGGCCCACGGACGTGTCGCTGTCATCGCCCAGCCGCCACATGCCATAGACCAGACGGCTTAGCTCCAGCGTGTCGGATAGTTTCACACGTTGCATCAGCGACGAACTCCGTTGCCCAGCGGGGTCGCCGGGGGTGTTGCAGGCACGCGCCCATAGGCTTCGGGCAGCGAGCAGGTTTTCAGGTTGGGCATCACGCGGGCGCCAAAGTGCCTGGCCTCGTCCATGTGCGGATAGCCCGAGAAGATGAAGGCGCGGATGCCCATCTTCTGGTATTCCTCGATCTTGGTCATGACCTGATCGGTCGACCCGACCAGCGCCGCACCGCAGCCCGAGCGTGCGCGCCCGACACCGGTCCACAGTCCGGGTTCGACATAGCCATATTCATCCGCCAGATCGCGGTTCTTGGATTGATGCGCCACTCCCAGCGAGGTCGCGTCCAGCGCCCGTTCGCGGATCGCGCGGCCATACTCATCATCCAGTTTCGAGACGATGTAGTCGGCGTATTCCTGCGCCTCGGCCTCGGTGTCGCGGACGATCATGTGGACCCGCAGGCCGTAATCCAGCGTGCGGTTGTAGTTCTCGGCAACTGCGTGAACGGCCTTCATTCGTTCGGCCAATTGCTCCTTGGTTTCAGGCCACATCAGGTAGACGTCGCAATGTTCGCCACACAGGTCCAAGGCAGACGGGGAGTAGCCGCCGAAATACAGCAGCGGGCCGCCGGTCTGATAGGGCTTGGCGGGGTCGGTGGTCAGGCCCGAGAAATTATAGACCTGACCCGCGTGATTGATCTCATCCCGCGTCCAGGCCTGTTTCAGAATCTCGACCACCTCGCGCGAGCGTTGGTAGCGGTACGCGCTATCGGCTTTCTCGCCCGGGAAGTCTGATGAGATGATGTTGACCGTCAGCCGCCCCTTCAGCATGTGATCGAGCGTCGCGATGGTGCGGGCCAGCATGATCGGCTGCATCTCACCACAGCGTACGGCGGCCAGCAGGTTGATCCGGTCGGTGATCGGCGCGCAACCTGCGACAAAGCTCAGCGTGTCCTGACCGACCTGATAGGACGAGGGGCACAGGATATTGCGGAACCCCTGCGCCTCGGCCTCTTTCACGATGCCGGAACAGTGGTCCCAGCTAGAGCGTAGATCGCCATCGGGCACGCCCAGAAACTGGTAATCGTCCGAGCACAGCGCTGCAAACCACGAGACTTCGGCCGCATCCAGATCGGGGGATGTGATGGGGACGATGCTCATTTGATTCACGCTCCGTACATCTTTGACTTTCCTCTTGCGTAGCAAGCACATTGATGTAGATCAATAGTGTATCAATTTTTCCTGCGACTGAAAGAAGCGCCCGAACGTGCCCCCGAACAGCCGAAACCCCAACGCATTGCCGATCTATGTTCAGATCGCCGAACTTCTGATCCGCGAAATTGCCGCCGGACGGTTGATCGATGGGGAACGCCTGCCGCCGGAACGGGACATGGCGGCCGAGCTTCAGGTCTCGGTCGGGACGCTGCGAAAATCGCTCGCCGAGCTTGAGAAAAAAGGGATGCTGGAGCGGATACAGGGCTCGGGCAACTATGTGCGAGAAACCGGAACGCAAAACAGCGTCTATGCGATGTTCCGGCTGGAACTGCCCGAAGGCGGGGGCTTGCCGCGCGCGGATATTCTGTCGGTCGATCAGGTAGAAAAGCCCGCCGATCTTCCCCAATTCGGGGCATCAAGCCTAGGCTCGCGCGTGCGGCGGATGCGCTATCTGAATGACACAATCATCGCGGTCGAAGAGATCTGGCTGGACGAATCAGCCGGCCGGATCGATCGCAGCCTGCTGTCGGACTCGCTCTATCGTTATTATCAGCACCAGCTTGGGTTCTGGATCACGCGGGCCGAAGACAGGGTGTCGGTCGGGTCGCTGCCCGACTGGACGCCCGAGAGTTTCACTAAACCCGCCGGTGAAACGGTGGGGTATATCGAGCGGTTCAGCTGGTCGGAAAAGGCCGAACCCGTCGAGTTTTCAAAAACATGGTTCGATCCGGATCGGGCCACCTATGTCCAACGTCTGAAGTAAAAGGAAATGCGCATGACCCGGACCATCCATTACGGGCTGATCGGATGCGGCATGATGGGGCAGGAGCATCTGCACAATATCGCTTTGTTAGAAGGCACGCGGGTCGCGGCGATCTACGAACCTGATCCGGACATGGCCAAAGCGGCGCAAACCATCGCGCCGGATGCGGTCATGGTGACGTCTGTGCAAGAGTTGCTGGCAGTCGAGGATCTGGATTGCCTCGTCATCGCCAGCCCGAACCACCTGCATGTGGATCAGATTTGCGAAATCGCAGCCACGCGTCCCTTGCCGCTGTTGGTGGAAAAGCCGCTGTTCACCGATCCGCAGGATGCCGCCCGGCTTGAGCAGGTTCAGCGCGACTACCCCCATCCGATCTGGGTGGCGATGGAGTACCGCTATATGCCCCCCATCGCGGCGCTGATTGATCAGACGGATGTGACTGGCGGCGTTCAGATGCTGTCGATCCGCGAACATCGGTTTCCGTTTCTGGGCAAGGTCGGCAACTGGAACCGGTTCAATCGCAATACCGGCGGCACCTTTGTCGAAAAATGCTGTCACTTCTTCGACCTGATGCGCCTGATCCTGCGCGCGGATCCGGTGCGGATCACTGCAAGCGGCGGGCAGGCGGTGAACCATCTGAAAGAAAGATATGATGGTGAGACGCCGGATATTCTGGACCACGGCTATGTGCTGGTCGATTTCGCCAACGGGGCGCGGGCGATGCTGGAACTATGCATGTTCGCCGAAGGCTCACGCTATCAGGAAGAGGTCTCGGCCATTGGCCCCAAGGCCAAGATCGAGGCGCTGGTTCCCGGACCGGGCCGGTTCTGGCCTGATCATCTGGGCGAACCGCCGGTGCCGCAAGTGATCGTCAGTCCGCGCGATCCGAAGGGGCCGGTTTCGACCGACATTCCGGTCGATCCGAAATTGCTGGCCGCAGGGGATCACAACGGATCGACTTTCTATCAGCACCAGGGGTTTCTGGAACTGTTGCGCGGTCAGCGTACTGCTCCGGATGTCTCACTTCACGACGGTCGATGGGCCGTGCGCATGGGGCTGGCGGCGCAGCAGGCGCTGAACACGGGCGAGGCCGTTCGCTTCGATCCGTGATGCCGATAGGAAACCTGTGTTCCCGATATACGCGATTTCCGATGTCGTTTTTGGCATCGGAGAGGTCTTTTCCGCTTGCTGAGCGGTTGAGCAGGCAATAGCTCTGCCCGTGGGACACCCCTCCCCAACGAGGGGCGTGTATCTGGAAGGGTAATACAGATGACGAATGAACAACCGGCGACGCGGCCGGCGAATCCGCGTTTTTCCTCGGGCCCCTGCGCCAAACCCCCCACATTTGATCTGACCAAACTGGCCGATGCCGCGCTGGGTCGCTCGCACCGTGCCGCTGTTGGCAAGGACAAGCTGAAGGCGGCCATCGAAGGTACGCGTGAGATGCTGGGCATTCCGGCGGATTACAAGATCGGCATCGTTCCCGCCTCGGACACCGGCGCGGTCGAGATGGCGCTGTGGTCGCTGCTGGGCGAACGCAAGGTCGAGATGCTGGCCTGGGAAAGCTTTGGTGCCGGTTGGGTTACGGATGTGGTCAAGCAGTTGAAGATCGACGCCGAAGTGAAAACGGCTGAGTACGGTCAGATCGTTGATCTGGCCTCGGTCGATTTCGCCAATGACGTGGTCTTTACGTGGAACGGCACAACCTCGGGCGTGCGGGTTCCGAATGGCGACTGGATTGCCGATGACCGTCAGGGTCTGACGATTTGTGATGCGACCTCGGCGGCCTTTGCGATGGACCTGCCCTGGGACAAGCTGGATGTGACCACCTTTAGCTGGCAGAAAGTGCTGGGCGGTGAGGCGGCCCATGGGATGCTGATCCTCAGCCCCCGCGCGGTGGAACGGCTGGAAAGCTATACGCCCGCATGGCCGCTGCCGAAGATTTTCCGCCTGACCAAGGGCGGCAAACTGATCGAGGGTATTTTTACTGGTGCCACGATCAACACGCCATCGATGCTGGCGGTCGAGGATTACCTGTTTGCGCTGGACTGGGCACGCTCGGTTGGTGGGTTGCAGGGGCTGATCGCCCGTGCGGATGCCAATGCCGGTGCGGTCCATGCGTTCTGCGCGCAGAATGACTGGATCGACAATCTGGCTGAGGATGCGGCGACGCAGTCGAACACGTCCGTGTGTCTGAAATTCACCGATGCCCGTATTCAGGACGGGGCCACATTCGCCAAGGCCGTGGCCAAACGGCTGGAGGCCGAGAATATCGCGCTGGACATCGGTGCCTATCGCGACGCGCCTGCGGGTCTGCGCATCTGGTGCGGCGGTACGGTGGAAACCTCGGATATCGAGGCGATGCTGCCGTGGCTGGCCTGGGCCTTCGAGGCCGAGATCGCGGCGCAAGCAGAAGCTGCCTGACGTCCCCGTGCCGGGCTGAAGCCCGGCCTACGCAGAACTGAAATGTAGGGCGGGCTTCAGCCCGCCATCCCAAGACTTCTTCAAAGGACCAGAGATATGGCCCCCAAAGTACTCGTATCCGACAAGCTCAGCGAAACCGCCGTGCAGATTTTCCGCGACCGTGGCATCGATGTGGACTTCATGCCCGATCTGGGCAAGGACAAAGACAAGCTGGCCGAGGTGATCGGTCAGTATGACGGCCTCGCCATCCGCTCGGCCACCAAGGTCACGCCGACCATTCTGGAAAAGGCCGACAAGCTGAAAGTCATTGGCCGCGCCGGGATCGGCACCGACAATATCGACAAGGATGCCGCGTCCAAAAAGGGCGTGATCGTGATGAACACGCCCTTTGGCAACATGATCACCACCGCCGAACATGCGATTGCGATGATGTTCGCCGTGGCGCGGCAGATCCCCGAGGCCAGCACCTCGACCCATGCGGGCAAGTGGGAAAAGTCCAAGTTCATGGGGATCGAGCTGACCAACAAGACCCTTGGCGTCATCGGTGCGGGGAACATCGGCGGCATCGTCTGTGAACGCGCGCTGGGTCTGAAGATGAAGGTCGTCGCCTATGATCCCTATCTGGGCGAAGAGAAAGCGGCCAAGATGGGTGTCGAAAAGGTCGAGCTGGACGAGCTTCTGGCCCGCGCCGATTTCATCACCCTGCACGTGCCGCTGACCGATCAGACCCGCAACATTCTGAGCCGCGAGAACCTTGCCAAAACCAAGAAGGGCGTTCGGATCATCAACTGTGCCCGTGGCGGCCTTGTGGACGAAGAGGCGCTGGCCGAGGCGCTGCAATCCGGTCAGGTCGCCGGGGCTGCCTTTGACGTGTTCAGCGAGGAACCGGCCAAGGAAAACGCCCTGTTCAACCTGCCCAACGTGGTTTGCACGCCGCATCTGGGCGCGGCCACGACCGAAGCGCAGGAAAACGTGGCGCTGCAGGTGGCCGAGCAGATCTCGAACTATCTGCTGACCGGTGCCGTGGAAAACGCGCTGAACATGCCCAGCGTGACGGCGGAAGAAGCCAAGGTGATGGGTCCGTGGATCAAGCTGGCAGGTCATCTGGGTAGCTTTATCGGTCAGATGACGGATGAGCCGATCAAAGCGATCAACATCCTCTATGACGGTGTTGCCGCCGGGATGAACCTTGCCGCACTGAACTGCTCGGTGGTCGCGGGGATCATGAAAAAGTTCAACCCCGAGGTGAACATGGTCTCGGCCCCGGTTGTCGCCCGTGAACGTGGTATTCAGATTTCGACCACCAATCAGGACAAATCGGGCGCGTTCGAGGGTTATATCAAGGTAACCGTCGTGACTGAAAAGCGCGAGCGTTCCATCGGGGGCACCGTGTTCAGCGATGGCAAGCCGCGTTTCATTCAGATCAAGGGCATCAATATCGATGCCGAGGTGGGCGCGCATATGCTGTATACCACCAACGAAGATGTTCCGGGCATCATCGGTGCGCTAGGTCAAACCATGGGTGAGAACGACGTCAACATCGCGAACTTTACCCTTGGCCGGTCCGAGGCAGGCGGCGAGGCCATTGCGCTGCTTTACGTCGACGAACCTGTTCCGGCTGAGGCCCGCGCCAAGCTGGCAGAGACGGGTCTGTTCACACAGATCAAGCCGCTGGAGTTCGATGTCGCCTAAAGAAGCGTTTCGGGTTTAACCTGAGACACGAATGCCCTGCCACGCCTGCGGCGTTCTCGGGACATTCGTGTCGAATAGTGGTGCATGTAAAACCCGAAACGCTTTAAGTGTTGAATTTCTGAGACAATTCCTGCCCGCGCCCCCCAAGGCGCGGGTATTTTCTTTTCCCGCCCGAAGATTTGCGCAACAAGCCAGATATTCAATCTGTACGAGGGCACCTGATGCCATCCCCCGTTTACGTAATTGGCGATATTCACGGCCAGTTTGAGATGCTGCAACAGGCGCTTGACCGGATCGAGCGCGACGGAGGGTCAGACGCCCGCGTGGTGTTTCTGGGTGATTATGTGGATCGCGGTCCGGATAGTCGCGCGGTTCTGGACCTTTTGGCTGCGGAACACCGCGCCGGGCGCAACTGGGTCTTTCTGCTGGGCAATCATGACCGGATGTTTGCCCGTTTCCTGCAGGATGGCTCCACCGCCGAGGCCAAACTGCGCGTCGGGGAACACTGGCTACATCACCGCTTGGGCGGGGCCGAGACTTTGGCGTCTTACGGTGTGGAGTTCACGGAAGAAGACCGTATCTTCCGGCTGCTTGAGCGGGTGCACGATGTCGTGCCGCAGGCTCATATCGACTTTCTGAACAGCCTTGTGACACATCATCAGGAAGGCGAGGTGTTCTTTGCCCATGCAGGCATTCGACCCGGCGTCCCCTTGGCGGATCAAACCGAAGAGGATCTGGTCTGGATACGGGGCGAGTTTCTGGACGATCCGCGCCCGCATCCCTGTCTGATCGTGCACGGGCACACACCCGCCCATCGGGCCGAGCATCGTGGCAACCGGATCAATCTGGATGGCGGAGCCGGGATGGGCCGACCGTTGGTTCCTGCGGTTTTCGAGGGCCGCGACTGCTGGTTGCTGACCGAAAACGGCCGTGTCCCGCTGACCCCTAGCGTTTGACGAACCGATCCCTGAATTGCTCGCGCAGCGTGTTTTTCTGTACCTTGCCCATCGTATTGCGCGGCAGGGCGTCCATCAGGATCAGCTCGCGCGGGTGTTTGAATCGGGCGAGGTCGTTCTGAACCGAGGCCATGATTGCGGTCAGGTCCGGTGACTGGCCGGGCAAGGGCACGATGATGCCCAGAACCGTTTCACCAAAATCCGGGTGCGGCACGCCGATCACGGCGCTTTCCAACACGCCGGCCTGATCGTCCAGCAGCAGTTCAAGCTCTTTGGGGTAGATGTTGAACCCGCCCGAGATGATCAGGTCTTTGCCGCGTCCGACGATGTGGACATAGCCATCCTCATCCACGCGGCCCAGATCGCCGGTGATGAAGAAGCCATCCTCGCGCAGTTCGGCGGCGGTTTTTTCAGGCATCTGCCAGTAGCCGCTGAAGACGTTTGGGCCGCGCACCTCGATCATGCCGATCTCACCCTGCGGCAGGGTCTCTCCGGTTTCGGGATCGGTCACTTTTAGTTCGACATCCGGCAGAGGAAACCCGACCGTGCCCGCGCGGCGTTCACCGTCATAGGGGTTCGAGGTGCTCATGTTGGTCTCGGTCATGCCATAGCGTTCAAGGATGCGGTGGCCTGTGCGGGCCTCGAATGTCTCATGGGTTTCGGCCAGCAGGGGGGCTGAGCCCGAGATGAACAGCCGCATATGTCGGGTCAGATCACCGGTGAAGCGCGCGTCGCCCAGCAGGCGCGTGTAGAAGGTGGGCACGCCCATCATCGATGTCACCTGTGGCATCAGGCGCAGCATGTCGTCCAGATCAAACTTCGGCAGAAAGATCATCGACCCGCCCGAGGCGAGGATCACATTCGTTGCCACAAACAGCCCGTGCGTGTGAAAGATCGGCAGCGCGTGCAACAGCACATCCTCGCGCGTGAACCGCCACTCCCGCACCAGCGTATCGGCGTTTGATAGCAGGTTCGCCTGTGTCAGCATCGCCCCCTTTGAGCGTCCGGTGGTGCCAGAGGTGTATAGGAATGCGGCCAGATCATCCTCGGTCCGGTGAACCGGTTCGAAGGCCGGTAACATGCCCAAAGCCCGACGCATCAGACTGCCCGAGCCATCGGCGTTCAGCGTTTCCAGCCGGGCGTTCTGAGCCTGTGCAATTGGGGTCAGTTCCGCCTCACTGGCCGCATCGCAGACGACCAAAGCGGCCCCGCTGTTTTCGATGAAATAGGTCAGCTCGGCTGTTTTGTAGGCGGTGTTCAAAGGCAGAAAGATCAGCCCCGCCTGCGCGCAGGCCGCATATAGCGCCAGCATCTCAGGCGATTTCTCGACCTGAACGGCGACGCGATCGCCGGGTTCCAGCCCATACCCTGTCAGCGCGTTGGCGATCCGCGCCGCCATATCCAGAAACGCGGCATGGGTGATTGTGCGCCCGTCGGGCAGATGCAGAAACGCCGTGTCTTTCCCCGCGTGAATCCCAAACAAGCGATCATAAAGCGGGTTGCCCATCCCGTATTCCTTTCCCAGCTGCCTGCGCTGAATCTGTCGTGGAAATGTGGGGTGGTAAAGCCCCGTTTGCGATATATTTTACGGGCGTTTTCCAATCCCGCTCTGGTGCATATGCTGCACCTGCGATATGCGCATGGCAGCTTGCCGGAGATACGATATGTTTGTTGCCACATTGCTTACCAACCCAGCCGCACCGTCGCTGGACCCGGCTCTGGTCGAGTCGCTGCGAAACGCCTGGGGCGGTGCCGAAATTGTCTGGCTGAACCCCGACGAGGCGGCAGAATTTGCCGTGCCGGACATGCCGGACAATCGCTGGGATGTTTGGGCGGACTTGCAGCAGATGGGCGTCGATCTGGTTGTGCAACCGTCCGAGGGGCGACGCAAAAAGATGCTGCTGGCCGATATGGACAGCACCATGATTCAGCAGGAATGCATCGACGAACTGGCTGATGAGGCCGGTGTGGGCGAACGCGTCAAGGACATCACCGCGCGCGCCATGAATGGCGAGTTGGATTTCGAAGGGGCCCTGATCGAACGGGTCGGTCTGCTGAAAGGGCTGGACGAGGCGGTGATCGATCAGGTGCTCAACACCCGGATCACCCTGATGCCCGGCGGGCGCGAACTTGTTTCCACCATGCGGGCAAATGGCGGCTATGCGGCGTTGGTGTCAGGCGGGTTCACCGCCTTCACCGCGCGCGTGGCCGAGTTGTTGGGGTTTGACGAAAACCGCGCCAACACGCTGCTGGCCGAAGACGGACGCCTGACCGGCGATGTCGGACGTCCGATTCTGGGTCGGCAAGCCAAGGTCGAGTCGCTGGAACGGATCACCAACAAACTCGGTCTAGCCGAGGCGGATGTGATCGCGGTGGGGGACGGGGCCAATGATCTGGGCATGTTGCACCGCGCCGGAACCGGAGTTGCGCTGCACGCCAAACCCTCGGTCGCGGCGGAATGTGACGTGCGGATCAACCATGGTGATCTGACCGCGCTGCTGTATCTGCAAGGCTACAGGAAGTCCGAGTTTCAGGGCTGATCGCCCCTAGAACAGATCGAACCGAACCGGATTTTTGGCCCAATACACTCTGGCTGCCAGCAGCAAGCGTGCTTTGGGGTCATTTGTCGACGCGTAGGACACGGGAACCCCGAACCGTGCGCTGGCGCTTTCCAGCGCGGCCAGCGTGGCGGGGCCGACCTGGCCGTCAATTGCGACGTTTTCTCCGACCTCGTTCAGGGCCATTTGCAGGGCCCGGTCCAGATCAGCCTTGGATATCCCGTCCAACTGACCCATCGCCTGCGCAGCGGGTTCTTCGTTGGCCAGCAACGCGGCTTTGGCCGCCCGCAGCGCCGCATCGGCAGGGCCACGTCCCGGCACCTGACCATCCAGAATGATGTAGGCTCCGTTGGCCCCACCCCACGCATCACCGCGTTCCAGTGATGTATCGTACCACTGCAACGCCTCGGCGCGGGTTCGTCCCTGCAACTGATCGCGCAGGATCATACGGGCGATGCTGGCCGGAGCGGTCGGATGCCCGCCGTCAGAGGCGGCACGAAAATAGGCCTCGGCCTTTGCGAAATCGACAGGGTTTCCACCAAGCCCTTCCAGCGAGACATAGGCAAGGTTATCGTAGCCGTAGATGTCCTTGCGCAGTTCCGAGGCGCGCAGATAGCGCAGCCCGCGTTTAGGGATATAGTGGTCCGAGTTCTGGCGCAGATAATAGATGCCCAACTCGTTCATCGAGAAGGTATGGCCCAACTCAACAGAACGTTCCAACAACTCAAACCCGCGCTTTTTCTCTTCCTGTGTTGTCCCGTTGCGCAGTAGATCCTGACCAAGGCTGTGCATGGAATACGGGTCGCGCTGAGCTGCACCCTGTTCCAAAAGTTCGCGGGCACGTTCGGGGTCATAGGGGGTTTTCGTGACAGCGCGGTCAATCCGCTGGGTTTTCAACAAACTCGCCAACGCATATTTGGCGCGGATGTGCCCCCCGGCTTCGGCTGCCGAGATGCTTTCATAAGCGGCGGGCACGTCACCCGATGCCTGTTGGATGCGCCCAAGCTGATACAGGAAGCGCGGATTGTCCGGATCGTCCTGAACGGCCTGCGTGCAGGCTGCCAACCCTTTTGCGATGTCCAATTCGTTCGGCAGGCGGAACACGCCGACGCCATTGATGTCCAGCGCATCTCCGGCCTCAAGGTCGCAGGCGTTCATTTCCAGATCCAGAGACACATCGACCGTCTGCTGTTTTTGGTCTTGTGTCAGCACCTGAACCGAAAAGGTGTCTTTGAAGTCAGCGTTGCCGACCTCGACAGCGCGCGCGTCAGAAATCTCGGGGGCGTATTGGACGTCACTGGCCGTGGATTGATCGCTGAAACTGACAGCGCCCCGGGTCGGGTTTTCAATCACCTGCAGGTCGACAATTTCGGTTCCCAATGCCTGTTCCAGGCTTCGCAGCAATGGGATCGACTTGTCGAACTGATGGCTGAGAGCCACCGATTGTGGTGCGGCTTCTTCTGCCTCGGCAGGTGGGGATGCGGGTTCAGTGGATTGTTGTGCCAGATAGAACGGGCGTACCAGCGTCGAGCTTTCCCAGGGAATCTGCTGACCCGCCGTTTTGGCGTGAACCTGTTCGCGAATGACAGGGAAAAGCTGCTGAATGTTCTCAAACGGCGAAGATGCGGCCGTTGCCAGAACGGCAGCAGTATAGGGGCTGTTCTGACCCTGCGCGCCATCACTCGCCACCGCTCCGGGTGATGTGGAGTACGCTACCAGAGAATTCAGCGGTGTCTTGAAAACATCAAACCCCTCGCGGGTTTCGAACAGGTTCGCATCCAGATCAGCGGCCAGCCTGAGATCCTGAAACGGGTTGTCTCGGCACGAATCCAATATGGCGACATGGGCCGCGCTGCGCGCCGACAGGGTATCGATCACGCGGTCCAGCGTCATGGTCGCCAGCGGGACGTCGTAAATGGTTTCGAACTTGGCATCGACCGGCAGCAGGTAGTTTCTGCGGCCGATCTGAATGCCATGACCTGCGTAATAGAACAGCACATCGGCCGAAGGTGGGATGTTCAGCACCGCCGTTCGGATCAGCGCTTCAAATTCCTGCTTGCTCAGGTCATAGCCGTCGTACACCCGAAAGTCGAAATCCCGCAGCATGGCCGCAATATCTTCGGCATCCTTGCGGGCATTGGTCAGGTCGCCAACGCTTTCGTAATCCTGATTGCCAATCACAATTGCGATGCGATTGGCCGTTGACGATGCTTGGCCGGTCTGCGCGCTCAGAGCATGTGTGTTCAGTAACAGGAAAGCCGATGCAGCCAGCAAGCGACCAAGTCGTTGCTTCAACGCTTGCTGTGACATTGTTAAGACCCTTTCAGATCATGAGTTGCCCCAGCCACCGCCGCTGCCGCCGCCGGCACCCGAACTGCCACCTGACGAACCGCCGGAACCGCCACCCGATGAACCTCCCGAACTGCCGCCTGACGAACCGCCCGAGCCGCCACCGGAACCTCCGCCTGATCCTCCGCCGCTCGAACCGCCTTCGCCGCCGCGTTCTTCACCGGCCAGGGATGTTGAAGACGTGCCAGAGCTTCCCGACGACGTCGCCGAAGCCGGCGTTGCTGCGACGGCTGACTGCGTCGCCTCGCCTGAGGTATCAACCGGCTCTTCCTGAGACCAAACTGTCCCACATCCGGAAAGGGCGACTGTCAGAACAGCAAATGCTGAAACGGTCGTACGGCGCATTTCAAAACTCCTTAACAACTTACATAAAACACGAAACTCGCATATTTGATTATAGTTCGCAGACATTATGTCTGTCTATTAGTGAATTATGGCTGTTTTTGAAACACTTAAGGTGTCGAACGTGACCGAGTTCACACAGCCGCTTTGAGCTTTCCTTAATTTAACTTTTGTGTTAAATAGTGATCATGAACACGCTTCTCACCACCTTCTCCGCCCTGTCCGACGCGACCCGTTTCGCGATTGTTGAGCAATTGATGGAGGCCGGAGAGATGCCCGCAGGCGAGTTGACCAAGGGCAAGGGCATGTCCGGTGCCGCGATCTCGCGCCATTTGAAAGTGCTGCGCGCGGCGGGGCTGGTACAGCAGCGGGTGCAGGGCACACAGCGCATGTATTCGATCCGCCCCGAGGGGCTGCGCGCCATTGCCGACTGGACGATCTCGAAGCGTCAGTTCTGGGAAAGCAGTCTGGATCGCTTGGGCGACATACTGGAAAGGGAAAACTCATGGCCGACCTGAAGCTCGAGCGGGAGTTTCCCGTTGATCCTGAAACGCTGTTTGCATGGGTCACCAACGGCGCGAAGCTGTTGCAATGGTGGGGCCCCGAGGGGATGCATGTGCCTCAGCACAATCTGGATTTCTCGCGCACGGGTCCGTGGTTTTCAGTGATGGAAAACAGCGAGGGCCAGCAATACAAGGTCTCGGGCCATGTCACCCATGTCGACCCGCCCAAATCTGTTGGGTTCACCTGGGCCTGGCATGACGATCAGGATCAGCGCGGTGCAGAAAGTCACGTGACCTTTGCCGTCACGGCAACCGAAACCGGTTCGCGCCTTGTGCTGGATCACCGGGAACTGGTCGATGCCGAAGCTGCCGAGAACCACAACATGGGCTGGACATCTTCGCTGCGCAAACTCGAAGCGCTGTGCACATAGGTTTTCATCAGGGAGGAGCGTTATGCCCCAATATTTGTTTGTCTATCACGGGGGCCACACCCCCACCGACCCCGCCGAGATCGAGGCGACCATGGCCGCCTGGGGCGCGTGGTTTCAGAACATGGGTGAGGCGTTGGAGATCCCCGGAAACCCGGTTGGCCAATCCTACACCGTCAGCAGCAGCGGGGTTGTCGACAATGGCGGCGCGAACCCGGCCTCGGGCTTTACGGTGATCAAAGCCGACAGCATGGACGCCGCGACCGAGATGGCCAAGGGCTGCCCGATGGTTGTCAACGGTTCCGGCTCGGTCGAAGTGGCCGAGGTGCACGAGATTGAGATGTAGCGGGCCTAGCCGGGAAAACCCGGTGCGGGTCGGATCACGCCGCATTCCAGCCCACGGCGGCTGTATTGCGTGGCATTCATGAATTTTCTGGTGGCCGGGTGGTCGGCCTCCAGCACGCCAAGGCTGACCAGAATGGCGGCAATGGCGCATTCGCTGGCGCGGGTTGTGCCGTCGGCGATTTTCAGCGCCACACCCATGCGTTTTTCCGGCAGGATGGCCACGAACACAGCCTCGGCCCCGGTTTTGATCGCCGCACGCCCCTCCATGGCGCGCATCAGTTCCGTGCAGGCGCGGGTTTCGCCCGCGACCAGTTCGGGATGTTTGATCATCGCGGCGGTCAACTGCTGCGCCGCGTCGCTGGATCGGTCGGATCGGTCAGCGGCCGAGGCGAACCACGCCATTGACCGCGCCAGCCCCACCAATGAGGTCGCGAAGTTCGGGGCCGAGCATCCGTCGATCCCATAACCGGGGCTGGTTTCGCCGGTTGTCTCCTCAATTGCTGACAGGCAGGCTTGCTGCACCGGGTGGTCGATCTCAAGATACTCCGGCCCGGCCCCCATATGCTGACCAAGGGTCAGAAACCCGCAATGCTTACCTGAGCAATTGTTGTGAATCTGGCAGGGCGTATCGTCGGCCAAAATCAGCCGGTCGCGCGCGGCCTTATCCGCCGGTTCCTGCGGGCCGCAGCGTAGATCGGGTTCTGCCAGACCCAAATGATCCAGCCACTCCGCTACACGTTCAGTGTGGATCGCAGCGCCATTATGCGAAGCACAAGCCAGCGCCAGATGCTCTGAGTTCAATCCGTACTTCGCGGCAGCGCCCGACGTAATCAAGGGAAGTGCCTGAATCATCTTGGCCGAGGATCGCGGATAGATCACCGCATTTGGATCGCCCCAGCTTTGCACGATCTGCCCGGTATCGTCACAGACCACCGCATGACCCAGATGCAGACTTTCCAGCAGGGGACCACGCCACAGTTCTGTCATCGGGATGGGCTGAGTCATCTTGACCTCCGGATTTATGCGCAAAATTCTGCCAATCGCCCTTTCGCCTGTGGCGAAACCTGCGTTAGTGTGTGTATGTCGGCAATCATCGGGATGCGCAACTTTTCCAAGACGAACCGGCAGGGTTCGCGACGCATTCTGATGGGTATGAGGTAGAAGGTCGAGCTAGGAGGCTGGACAAATGGGATCAATGCTCGTCCGCGTGATCGCGGGCCTGTGCGTGGCGGGGATGGCCACGACTGCAATCGCTCAACAGGCGACAAGCACAAATCGCGTAGCGGCAAAAACGGATTGGAGCGTTTTTGTCGAGGATGATCCCACCGAATGTTGGAGCGTGTCCGCCCCCAAAGAAACGGTGAATACCCGTGGCGGGCGTGTGGTTTCGGTCCGTCGCAGCGACATCCTGCTATTCGTGTTCTATCGCCCCAATGCCGAGGTCAAAGGTCAGGTGACCTTTACCGGTGGCTATCCGTTTGCGGCAGGGTCGACCGTGAACCTGAACGTAGATGGCAGCGAGTTCGAATTGTTCACCGAAGGCGAATGGGCCTGGCCCGCAACAGCGGCCGACGATGCCAAGATCGTCACCGCCATGAAGCGCGGCACCGAGGCGGTGCTAACCGCACGGTCGGAGCGGGGAACGCAGACCAAGGACACATTTTCATTGCTGGGCTTTACCGCAGCGATCGAAGACGCCGAAAAGCGTTGCACCAACTGACCCACTCTAAATTCAGATATAGGTAACCCCGTCTTTCGGCGGGGTTTCTTTTTGGCTCAAAATACGCCCGCTTTACGTAACGTACATATTCGAATTTGATCCGTATCAAAGCAGGTTACTCCGTTTTCTGAACTAATCGGTTCAGAGGAAAAAAAGGAGCTTTCGAATGCTGAACAAGTCCATTGTCGCCCTTATGATCGCCGCCGCTGCGGTGCTGAGCGCATGTGAGAAATCAAGCGACACCTATCCGGTGTCCGGCGAGCAATGTGGACCGGAAGATCCGGTGAAAACCCTGGATGCAGCGGATTGTAACATCCTGCCTGCAAGCTTCTGACCGGCTCATCCGGTATCGGAAAACGAAATCGGCCGCATCGCTCATCCCGGTGCGGCCGAACTGTATCTGGGCGCGTCAAAAAAAGCAGGAGACCGGGATTGACGATTCCTTTTGATCTTTGCGCGCGATCCTATATAGAGGCGCATCCCAAGCCAGAATCCGTTGAGACAGCCACATGTCGCCCAAAGCGCCGATCACTCAAGACGTCATGACCATCCCCCGTAAACTGCCCGAGGGGAAGGTGAACCTTGTCGGTCTGACCCGCGACCAGCTGCGCGAGGTGCTGATCGAACATGGTACACCCGAAAAGCAGGCCAAGATGCGCACCGGGCAGATCTGGCAGTGGATCTATCAATGGGGCGTGCGCGATTTTGGTGAAATGACCAATCTGGCCAAAGCCTATCGCGCGCAATTGGCCGAGCATTTCGTGATAGAAATCCCCGAGGTCGTGACCCGTCAGGTGTCCGAGGACGGCACACGCAAATATCTGTGCCGCATCGCGGGCGGGCATGAGGTCGAGGTGGTTTATATCCCCGAGGATGATCGCGGCACGCTGTGCATCTCGTCTCAGGTCGGGTGCACGCTGACCTGTTCCTTTTGCCATACCGGCACGCAGAAACTGGTGCGCAACCTGACTGCGGCGGAAATCGTCGGTCAGGTGATGATGGCCCGCGACGATCTTGACGAATGGCCCACCCCCGGCGCGCCCAAGGACGAAACGCGCCTGCTGTCGAACATCGTTCTGATGGGTATGGGCGAGCCGCTGTATAACTTTGAAAACGTCCGCGACGCGATGAAGATCGCCATGGACCCCGAAGGCATTTCCCTGTCGCGCCGTCGCATTACCCTGTCGACAAGCGGAGTGGTGCCTGAAATCGCACGCACGGCCGAGGAAATCGGTTGCCTTCTGGCGATCTCGTTCCATGCGACTACGGACGAAACCCGCGATGTTCTGGTTCCGATCAACAAGCGCTGGAACATCGAGGAATTGCTGCAGGCGCTGGCCAGCTATCCGAATGCCTCAAACTCGGAACGGATTACGTTCGAATACGTGATGCTGGATGGCGTGAATGACAGTGACGAGGACGCGCACCGTCTGATCGACCATATCAAGCGGCACAAGATTCCGGCCAAGATCAACCTGATCCCGTTCAACGAATGGCCCGGCGCGCCCTACAAGCGCAGCTCGAACAACCGTATCCGGGCCTTTGCGAACATCATCTATCAGGCCGGATATGCCTCACCGATCCGCAAGACGCGGGGCGAGGATATCATGGCGGCCTGCGGTCAGTTGAAATCGGCCACAGAACGCGCCCGCAAGTCGCGCAAACAGATCGAGGCCGAGGCTGGGTTGAACAGCTAAGGCATCTGCTCAGCCGACAGTTGAAGATGAAATCTTAACATTTCGGCTTCTGTTTTTTGCATGCAAAATTTGTTATGTTTGTCCTGCCCGGGTTTCGGATTTGGGGCTCACCTTTGTGCACGAAACGGTGAGGTGGACGGACCGGTTCTGGCAGGATGATTGATGTTCGCTATGTGGATTAATGTAAGTCCCGATGCGCAAGCGAACTGTTTTTCAGGTAGGCCAACTTATGAATACAGTTTTCAGCAATAGATTTCAGACCGTTCTTATTATTTCGGCTTCGCTTCTGATATTTGTGGGCCAGACGCAGGCCGACGAACAGGATGCCCATATCGCAATCGAAAACCCCGCCGAGTTGAGCAAGGACGAGGCCAACGCTGTCTACAAGTCCTTGGCGAAGCGGATGGCGCGTGGCTATGCGGCGGCACAGCTGGATCTGCTGCGCAATTACCAAAGCTGGCCGCTGTTCAATGATGCGCCCTATATCTCGGCCACCCACGGACAGCGGTTCGTGAACAGCTATGCCAACAGGATGGCGCATAATTACGGGACCTTGCAGGAAGGCGAGGTTCTGCCGGTGGGGTCCGTGCTGGCCAAGGACAGCATGACCGTCACGGATGAGGGGAAAATCTTTCCCGGTGCGATGTTCGTGATGGAAAAACTGGCCGCTGGCACAGATCCCGACATGGCGGATTGGCGCTATATCATGGTTCTGCCGGATGGCTCTCTGTTTGGCGATACGATGGGATTCCGCGCTAACGCGGTGGCCTATTGCCATGACTGCCACGAGCAGGTCGCCGAACGCGATTACACCTTTTATGTGCCCGAAGAGTATCAGACCGGCGAATAGCAATCGCATCGCCTGTTGACGGCGCGACGACGGGTCCGCCCGTTAGCTGCGTCGGAACCGAGCGGTGCCGATAACTTCGATCAATTGCTGGCGGACAGGTTCGGGCTGCGTTTCGACCGCGTTCAGCACCTCGCGCAGTTCCGCGCGCAAACCGTGCATCTGGTCGATCAGAGAGATCATCATCGACAGCGCGTCAGCTTCCATGTCGTATTGTTCGTGCAACTCGCAGGCCAGTTCCAGCCGGGCGACGTCGATGCTGTGATAGACCAGCCCTTGATCCGATTGTTCGGGGATCACGATTTCGGCCGCCAGATACTCGGTCAGACGGTCCGATGTCAGGCGCGAGATGGTCTCGATCAGTTCCTTTTCGGTCAGGCTCATGACGGCATTCCTTTCCGCGGATCATAGCGGTGCGTGTCGCGCCAGGTTTCCATGAAGGTCTTCAATTCCTCGTCTATCGTGCCGGGCATTGCGATGGTCAGTTCAATCAACTGATCCCCGCGCTGGGACGAGCCGCGTTTCTTCACCCCTTTGCCGCGCAGCCGCAGGGTTTTTCCGCTACTGGTGCCAGCCGGAACAGTGACATTCACACCGCCGTCGATGGTGGGGGCCGGGACCTTGCCGCCCAGAATGGCCTCATCAATGGTGATGGGCAGCGTGATATGGATGTCGTCGCCCTGCCGGTCGAACACTGCATGTTTAGCGACCGAGACTGTCACCAAAGCATCCCCCGGCGGCCCTTCACCATAGCCCGGAGCGCCCTTGCCCCGCAGGCGGATCGTTTGGCCATCGGTGATACCGGCGGGGATCTTGACCTCGATCCGGTCCCCATCCGGCAGGGTCAGCTTTTGGCTGGCACCAAAGACGGCATCCAGAAATCCGATCTCGAGCGTATAATTCAGATTGTGCCCCGGCGCGTGAAATTCCTGCGTGCGTTGGCCACCGAAACCGCCGCGTCCCCGCATGAATTCGGCGAAAATGTCGGACATGTCGTCCGGATCCGCCTGACGCCCGCGATAGGGGTTGCCCGCTGCTTCGGCGTAGTCCCGGTAGTATTGCTGCTGCGGCCGTTCCTGACCCGAAGCGTCAATTTCGCCGTTGTCATAGCGTGCGCGCGTTTCGGGGTCTTTCAGCAGGTCATAGGCTGCGGCGGCGGCTTTGAATTTGGCCTCGGCCTCTGCGTCGCCGGGTTTCAGGTCCGGGTGGCATTCCTTGGCGATGCGCCGATAGGCTTTCTTGATCTCGGCGGCAGTTGCGTCCTTTGCTACACCAAGGACGGAATAGGGATCGTCGCTCATCTCACCTCTCTCACAGTTCGGTCAGAACAGGGTGGTTGCGTTTTATCATGCGATTTCAAGGGCCCAAAAGGAAGAGACGATTGAATTGCTTCTTCATTTCCTGCAAACCTGTTAACATCTGCATGTTTTTAATTGTCGCTTGACGGAGGCCACCCCATGTCGCGCAGAATCAAATCCGCTCTGGCCCTGCTGGCCGGGAATGCTCTTGGGTTGTTGTTGGCTGTGCTGCTGCTGTCCGGGTTTTCGATCAAGCCGCTGTCGTTCATCGTTGTGGTGATCGTCTTCACCCTGGTTCAGGTGGTGGCCGAGCCGCTGATCCTGAAACTTGGGGAAAAGAAAGCGCCCGCGCTGAAAGGCGGGATCGCGCTGATCGTGACCTTCGTGGGCCTGCTGGTGACCGATTGGATCACGGCTGGGTTGACCATTGGCGGTATCTCGAACCTGCTGGCGGCGACGCTGCTGGTCTGGCTGGGCGCGCTGATCGGCAGTATCGTGCTGCCGATCTATGTGTTCAAAGAACTGCGCGAACCTAAAAAGTAATCACAGCGCGTTCAGGCTGGCCTCGATGGCTTGCCACAGCTCCTCGACTGGCTCGCAGCCAACAGAGAGGCGGATGAACGCTGGATCGACGTCATCGCCCCAGCGGGCGCGGCGCTCGGCCGAGCTGTGAACGCCTCCGAATGAGGTTGCGGGGCGCAGCAAGGGGCAGGTGTTGATGAAGGCTTCGGCCTGCGCTTCGCTGCCCAACGTCAGGGACAACAGGAACCCGAATCGCGCCGTTTGAGCCTGCGCCAAGGCGTGCGCGGGGTCGTCTGGCAGGCCCGGATAGCGAACTTGTTTCACCTTCGGATGCTCCGCCAACCGCTCCGCCAGCACCTGCGCCGAGTTGCACATGCGGTCAAAGCGCACATCCAGAGTTTCCAACCCGCGATGCAGCAGCCAAGCCTCATGCGGGCCGGGGATTGACCCGGACACCGTCCGCCATTCCTCGACCCGTTCCATGATCTGCGAATTACGGCTGGCCACATGGCCCATCAGCATATCGGAATGCCCGCCCATCGCCTTGGTGTCGGATGACACAACCACGTCGATGCCCAGATCCAACGGGCGCTGGCCCAGCGGTGTCAGGGTTGTGTTGTCGGCGATGGTCACCCCACCGGCGGCGCGTACCTGTTCGGCAACCGCTTTCAGGTCGATCATGTCCAGACCGGGGTTCGAGGGGCTTTCGACAAACACCACATCGAACCCGGCAAAACCACCTTCGGCAAAGTCGGTCGTCGCGCGTTCTTCGACCTCAACACCGAGGCGTGAGAGGAACCGATCCGACAGCAGACGCGTGACGTAGTAGCCGTCCGGGGGGATCAACAGCCGCGATCCGGCTTGAACGGTTGCAAACAGCGCCGCCGAAATCGCCGCCATCCCCGACGGAAAGCAAAGGCACGGCGCGTCTTCCAGATGCGACAGAACATGTTCCAGCTGGACCCATGTGGGGTTGTCCACACGGCCATAGGTGGCCAGACCATCTGTCGGCCCCGGCAGGTGATACATGCTGCTTTGGGTCAGCGGTAGGGCCACCGGCTCACCCGCGTTTAGCGCATTGCCGCGCAAATGCAGCATCTCTCCAATCTTGGGGGCCATCTCTTAGCGTCCCGGAATTGCGTCGCGGGGTGGGGCGGGTTCCCAGTTCTCGATGATCTCGACCGCCTCTTGCGCGGTATCGACAAAGCGGAACAGGTCCAGATCTTCGTCCGAGATGGTGCCTGCATCGGCAAGGGCTTCCCAGTTGATCACCTTTTCCCAGAATTCGCGGCCGAACAGCAGGAAGGGCACGCGGTCCATCCGGCCGGTCTGGATCAGGGTCAGCGACTCGAACAGCTCATCCATCGTGCCAAAGCCGCCGGGGAAGATGGTGATGGCGCGGGCGCGCATCAGGAAATGCATCTTGCGGATCGCGAAATAGTGGAAATTGAAGCTGAGCTCGGGCGTCACATACAGGTTCGGGGCCTGTTCATGCGGCAAGACGATGTTCAACCCGATGGAACAGCCGCCTGCATCCTGCGCGCCCCGGTTTCCGGCCTCCATCACGCCGGGGCCACCGCCGGTGACGATCACATTCTCGCGGCAGCCTGTCTCGTTCGATTTCTCGGTCATCAGCCGGGCAAACTCGCGTGCCTCGTTATAATACTCGGACAGCCCGGCCAGCGTTTCGGTTCGTGCCGTGTGCTTTTGCGACGGTTCCGGAATACGCGCGCCGCCGAACATGACGATGGTCGAGGTGATCTGACGTTCGCTCATGATCATCTCGGGTTTCAGCAGCTCCAGCTGCAGGCGCACCGGGCGCAGCTCATCCCGGCACAGAAATTCCTCATCGGCGAAGGCAAGGCGATAGGCGGGTGAGCGCGTCTGCGGCGTATCCGGCACCTCGCTCGCGGTCGAGCGGTCGGTCTGCGCATCGCGGAACGGGCTGTGGCGGTCTTCTCTCATCGTTGATCGATCCCTGCTTGCGTGTTTGACAAACAGCTATAGGGTTCGCGGGCAGAGTGCCAGTCACGGAAAGACAAGAATGGATTGGAAGACGGAAATTCAGGCGGCAGCCAGTCGGATCGACGGACATGCACAGGTGACCCCGGTGATGGAAAGCCACATTCCCGGCTATTCGGTTGAAATGAAGCTGGAGCATATGCAGCACACCGGCAGCTTCAAGGCGCGGGGGGCGTTCAACACGCTGCTCAGCACGGATGTGCCGCAGGCGGGCGTTGTGGCGGCTTCGGGCGGCAATCACGGGGCGGCGGCGGCTTATGCCGCGCGGGCGCTGGGCCATCCGGCCAAGATCTTCGTGCCGGAACTGGCCGGCCCGTCCAAGATCGCCCTGATCGAACAGATCGGCGCGGATCTGAGCGTGGTGCCGGGTGAATACGCCAATGCCCTAACCATGGCGCAGGAGCATGAGGAACAAACCGGCGCGATGCAAATCCACGCCTATGACGCACCAGCGACTGTGGCCGGGCAGGGGACGTGCTTTGCGGAATGGGACGCTCAAGGTTTGCAGGCTGATACCGTCCTGATCGCTGTTGGCGGCGGCGGCCTGATTGCCGGGGCGTTGGCGTGGTTTCAGGGTGCGCGCAAGGTTGTGGCGGTTGAGCCGGAAACCTCCTGCGCGCTAAACGCGGCTTTAGAGGCGGGTGAGCCGGTGGACGTGTCGGTCTCCGGGATCGCGGCCAACGCGCTGGGCGCGCGGCGGATTGGATCGATCTGTTTCGATCTGGCACAGGGGATGCCCTCGGTTCTGGTCTCGGATCAGGCGATTTCCGACGCACAACGCGCCTTGTGGCAAGCCCATCGCATCCTTGTTGAACCCGCAGGGGCAGCGGCCTTGGCAGCCCTGATGTCGGGTGCGTATCAGCCGGAACCGGGGGAACGTGTGGCGGTTCTGGTTTGCGGTGGAAATATCGCCCCCGATCCGTTTGCGGCGTGAATTATCGGCTTGTGGACAGGCGTTGACGATTTTATCGATAATCTATGAACGCCACGATTGCCGACACGATCTACGAAAACCTGCGCCAGCAGATCATCACCGGGGCCTTAAGCGCCGGTGAGAAACTGCGTCAGGACCACATCGCCAAATCCTTTGACACCAGCCACGTGCCGGTGCGCGAAGCGCTGCTGCGGCTTCAGGCGCACGGGCTGGCCCACAGCGAGCCCCGACGGGGGATGCGTGTCTCGGTTCTGGATCCCGCTGAAATACGCGAAGTGATCGAGATGCGCGTGGCGCTGGAACCGCTTGCCCTGCAGCAGGCGGCGCAGAACATGTCGCCCACGGATCTGGACCGGATCGAAGTGGCTCGTATCGCCTGCGACGACGCTGAAACCATGCCGGAATGGGAGGCGCGCAATCGCGCCTTTCACCGGGCGATCCTGACGCCTTGCGGACTTCCGCGCCTGTTGCACACCATCGATGACCTGCACATCGCAAGCGCCCGGCACCTGTTTGCCCATTGGCGCCCCAAATGGACGCAGCGTGTGGACAAGGACCACCTGTCCATCGTGCAGGCCCTGAAGCGCAAGGATACGGGCGCGGCAACGGCCATTCTGATCCGGCATATTCGCCGCGCAAGCTGAGGATAGCGCGGATTGGACGCAAAAAGACCCGCGTTCGTCGCATTGCGCCGTGGGTCCGGCTTGCGTATAGGCCACACCGACACGAACAGATTCTCTAGGGAGACGCCCAATGTCCAATGCGCAACTGGAAGCCGCCATCGAAGCCGCATGGGAGGCCCGCGATACCATCTCGCCCGCAACCACCGGCGAACAGCGCGAAGCCATCGAGGATACGCTGAACGCACTGGACAGCGGATCGCTGCGTGTGGCCGAAAAGCTGGAGAGCGGCGACTGGCATGTGAACCAATGGGCCAAGAAGGCGGTTCTGCTGGGCTTCCGCATCAAGGACATGGAAATCCAGTCGGGCGGCCCGCAGGCCGGTGGCTGGTGGGACAAGGTGGACAGCAAGTTCGCCGGTTGGGGTGAGGACCAGTGGAAGGCTGCTGGCTTCCGCGCCGTGCCGAACTGCGTGGTCCGCAAATCGGCCTATGTCGCGCCGGGCGTGGTGCTGATGCCGTCCTTCGTGAACCTGGGCGCTTACGTTGACGAGGGCACCATGGTTGACACCTGGGCCACCGTCGGATCCTGCGCGCAGATCGGCAAGAACGTGCACCTGTCGGGCGGCGTCGGCATCGGCGGCGTGCTGGAACCGATGCAGGCCGGTCCGACCATTATCGAAGACAATTGCTTTATCGGCGCGCGGTCCGAGGTGGTCGAGGGCTGTATCGTCCGCGAAGGATCGGTTCTGGGTATGGGTGTGTTCATTGGCAAATCCACCAAGATCGTTGACCGTGAAACCGGTGAAGTGACCTATGGCGAAGTGCCGCCCTACTCGGTTGTTGTGGCGGGTTCGATGCCGTCGAAGAACAACATCAGCCTGTATTGCGCAGTGATCGTGAAGCGGGTGGACGAAAAGACCCGCTCGAAAACCGGCATCAACGAGTTGCTGCGGGACTAAGGCATCTGCGGAAACGAACAAAGGGCTGTGGCGCGTGCCGCAGCCCTTTTTTGTTGCCTGTCTAACCCTTGATCGGATAGCGATCCGGTTCTTCAAACACATCAATGGCCCGCGTGCCGGCCTTGATCTTGCCGCCATGTTCGACGCCCGAAGGGATCGAATAGCTGTCGCCGGGGCCGTATGTTCTGGTTTCGCCGCCGATGGTCAATTCAACCTCGCCCTCGATAATCGTGCCCCACTGCGCTTTGTGCGAATGTGCGGGCAGTTCAAAATCCTTAAGGAACGTGAAGAATGCCACCAGACCTGCATCAGACCGGATGACGGCGGTTTGCACCACGTCCTCGGGGAAGGGAATGTCGAGGCTTGGGAAGGCTGTAATAAAATCGGGATAGGGCATCGAAAGTCCTCTGCAATTGGCAACGGGCTGTGTTTTGGCACTATGGACGCCGGAATGCCCGCGCGCAATTCCCGGCTGCTTGACCGTAGGCGGGCGCGCGGCTATGGCCCGTTGCATGGAAAAGCAAAAGAAACCTTCGCGTCAGCAAGTCTATACCCTGTTGGTCCAAATCGGTCGCAAGGACGGCGACGGCTTGCCCGACGGGGCGACCGGGGCGGCCCTGATGTGCTTTGCCAGTGGCGTGGATGAAGCCGAGGCGGTGCGCGAAACGGTGGCGATCCTGAAACAGGCAGATACCGCGCCTCTGGACGTCACGGGCTATGGGACCTTGGCCGAGCGCGAGGCGCAGGGCCACGACATTGATCCGGACGAACGTGCCCTGATGCAGCGGGCGCTGGATGAGAATGCGGTGATCGTCGCGCAGATGACGCCGTTTTTCGAAGGTGACGCGCAGCCGTAAAGCAGACTTGCCTTAGTTCTGCATCCCGAACCAGTTGCGGTAAATCTCGTCATAGGTCCCGTCTTCGCGCAGGGCCAACAGCGCCTGATTGACCTCTTCGACAAGGGGCGAACCGGTCGGGAAGGCAATGCCATAGTTCTCCCGCAGGAAGATACCTCCGGTCATGCTGGCAATCCGACGACCTTCATGGGCGGCGAAGTAGGACAGGATGGGCGCGTCGAACACCACCGCGTCCAGATCTTCGGCCTTGAATGCTTCGAGCATTTGATCCAGCCCGGTGTAACCGGTGAATTCAATCTCGCGCCGGGTCAGGAAACTGGCGGCGGTCGAGCCCGTGATGGTGCCGACATTCTTGCCGTAGAGGTCATTGACCGAATTCACATTGCCGGTGATCGCGTCCACCGTCATGACGCTGGTGATCCGGGCGGTAAAGACCGACACGATGAACAGGGACGAGACGACCAGCACAACGCCCAGAATGCGGCCGAAGGGCGTGCGCGGCATCCGTTCTTCAAACCCGCCATTCACGACCAGATTCAGCGCCCACCAGAAGGATGGAAACCACGCTTCGTTCAGCTTGCGGTCGAAATAGGGCTGCGCGCGCCGCTCGAACCCCCACATCAGCATGCCGCCGCCCAGAAGGATGGCAAAGGCCAGGCCAATGGCAATGAACAGCTCGGTCGACAGCAGGGCCTGTAGCAGTGATGGCCTGCGCACCGCGTCCGAGGGCACCATGATCTGCAATCCGGCCTCAAAGATCGGCTGGCTGAAATCCATCTGGGTTTCGCGCATCGCGGTGATCGAGATATTGGCAATCGCCAGATCCGCAGACCCGTCCCGAACCGCGCCCAGCATGTCTGAAAACCCTTCGACCCGGGATACCGTGTAGTCCCAGTCCAGCGCCTCGGCCAGCGCCGCAAGCAGGTCCATCGAGAATCCGGTCTCGGCCCCGTCCTCCACATAGGAAAACGGCGGTCGGGTCACGGTTGTGACATTCAGCGTTTGTGCCAGGCTTTGCTGTGCGAGAACGGCGAAAGTCAGGCAGATCAGGGCGTAGAATGCGCGCTTCATGGTCAATTCACCTGTTTCGCGGCCCTGTAACGCGAATGTGTGCATGGCGGCAAGCACGTCCCGGGGTAAAGCACCATGATTTATTGGCGTCTCAGGTCGATACGTTGCGTGTTCGTCACTGTGAAAATTGCGGATTGGGGTTGGCAATCCGGCCAATTCGTTGAATCTGTGCACGAACCTGAGCGCACCACCACCAAAGAGGCCCTTAAATGACCGATCCAGTTCAATTGACGGCGGACCTGATCCGTTGCCCATCGGTCACACCTGCCGAAGGCGGTGCATTGGTCCTGTTACAGGGTCTTTTGTCGGATGCAGGGTTCGAATGCACCCGAGTGGATCGCGGTGGGATCAGCAACCTGTTCGCCCGTTGGGGGGCCAAAGGACATGCACGAACATTTGGATTCAACGGCCATACCGATGTGGTTCCCGTTGGCGACGACTCCGCCTGGACCAAACCACCTTTCGGGTCCGAGGTTCAGGGCGGGGTGATGTATGGGCGCGGCGCAACGGACATGAAATCTGGCGTTGCCGCCTTTGCTGCTGCCGCCGTGGATTTCGTACGCGACACGCCGCCGGATGGCGCGATCATCCTGACCATAACCGGCGATGAAGAGGCCGATGCGCTGGATGGCACCACCGCCCTGCTTGATCATATGGATCAGGTCGGCGAACGGATGAGCGTTTGTCTGGTCGGCGAACCCACCTGTCCGAACACAATGGGCGAGATGATGAAGATCGGGCGGCGCGGGTCGATGACCGCGTGGTTCACCGTGACGGGCGTACAGGGCCATTCCGCCTATCCGCACCGGGCGAAGAACCCTCTGCCCGCGATGGCGCGGCTGATGGACCGTCTGGCCAGTCATGAACTGGACCAAGGCAGTGACCATTTCGATGCCTCGACGCTGGCCGTGGTCACAATCGACACCGGCAACCCCGCAACAAATGTCATCCCGGCGCAATGCCGTGGCACCGTCAATATCCGCTTCAACGACCTGCATTCCGGCACGGGCCTGAGTGACTGGCTGAAAGCTGAGGCCGCGCGTGCGGCCGAAGAATATGGCGTTGAGGTTGAGACCAGAATCAAAATCTCGGGCGAAAGCTTTCTGACCCCGCCCGGTCCTTTGTCCGATCTGGTGGCGCAGGCGGTTGAGGCGGAGACGGGTGTGCAGCCTGAGATGTCGACGACCGGCGGCACCTCGGACGCGCGGTTCGTCAAGAACCACTGCCCGGTGGTCGAGTTCGGGCTGGTGGGCCGCACCATGCATCAGGTGGACGAATGCGTCGAGGTGGCCCAGATCGAACAGCTCAAGGCGATCTATACGCGCATTCTGACGGATTATTTTGCCTAAGCCATGCAGCGCACTCTGGTCATCATGGTCAAGGAGCCCCATCCGGGGCGCGTCAAGACGCGGCTGGGGCGCGATATCGGCATGGTCGGCGCGGCGTGGTGGTTCCGGCATCAGACACGGGCGCTGATCCGGCGGCTGCGGGACCCGCGCTGGCAGATCGTTCTGGCGGTGTCTCCGGATCGCGAGGGGCTGACCAGCCGCATCTGGCCCGCTGACCTGCCGCGTGCGGCGCAGGGGCGGGGTGATCTGGGTGACCGCATGGGGCGGATGCTGCGCGGGATGCCCAAAGGGCCGGTATGTCTGATAGGCGCGGATATTCCCGGTATCTCGCGTGGGCATATTGCGCGGGCGTTCGGGGCGCTGGGGCGCGCGCAGATGGTATTCGGTCCGGCCCCTGATGGCGGCTATTGGCTGGTCGGCGCGCAACGCTATGGGGCGCTGCCGCCGGGGCTGTTTCGCGACGTGCGCTGGTCCAGCGAGCACACATTGGCGGACACGCTGGCCTCGGTCCCCGGTTGCCGGGTGGCGCTGCTGGACCAGTTGCATGATGTGGATACGGTGGCCGATCTCGATCGCTGATGTTTTTGGTCATGACGCGGTCGCGTCCCCGTGCTAGGCCGGGATCATGACTCGCATCCCCACCAAGCAGGAGGTCCTGGACTGGATCTCGGCGAACCCCACCCTGACCTCGAAACGCGATATCGCAAAGGCCTTTGGCATCAAGGGCGCGGATCGGATCGACCTGAAACGCATCCTCAAGGAACTTGAGGCCGAGGGGCATCTGGAAAAGCGCAAGCGCAGCTATCGCGACCCGGATCGCCTGCCACCGGTCAGCGTGTTGCAGGTGAAGGCCCCCAATGCCGATGGCGACCTGTTTGCGCGCCCGCTGGAGTGGCATGGCGAGGGGGTCGAGCCCATCGTGCTACTGATCACCCGCGCCAGCGATCCGGCGCTGGGCGAAGGCGACCGCATTCTGGCCCGCCTGACCGTGGTGCATGAGGAAGACCACAATTACGAGGCCCGCCTGATCCGCCGCATCGGCACCAACCCGCGCAAGATCGTCGGCATCTTTCGGAAAGGGGCCGAGGGCGGGCGGATCGTGCCCATCGACAAGGCCGGTTCGACCGAATGGCTGGTGCCCGAAGGCGCGGTGCATGGGGCCAAGGATGGCGAATTGGTCGAGGCCGAACAGGCCGGACCCAAGAACCGCATGGGCCTGCCCCGTGCGCGGATCGTCGAGCGTCTGGGCGATCCTACGGCCCCCAAGGCAGTCTCGCTGATTGCGATCCATCAGCATGGTATCCCCGACGATTTCCCCGACAAGGTGATTGATGAGGCCGACAAGGCCAAACCCGCTGGCCTGAAGGGCCGCGAGGATCTGCGGGACATGCCGCTGCTGACCATCGACCCCTCGGACGCGCGGGATCATGACGACGCCTGCTATGCCCATGCCGATGACGACCCCAAGAACCCCGGCGGCCATGTGATCTGGGTCGCCATCGCGGATGTCGCCGCCTATGTGCAGCCCGGCACCGCGCTGGACCGCGAGGCGCGCAAGCGCGGCAATTCCAGCTATTTCCCCGACCGCGTTGTGCCGATGCTGCCCGACCGTCTGTCGGGCGATCTGTGCTCGCTGCACGAAGGCGTCCCGCGCGCCTGTATCGCCGTGCGGATGCAGATCGACGCGGATGGCAACAAGATCGGCCACAGCTTCGTGCGCGGCCTGATGCGATCGGCTGCGTCGCTGCATTACGCCGAGGTGCAGGAGGCCATTGACGGCACACCCAACGACCGCACCGGGCCGTTGCTGGAGACGGTGCTGAAGCCGCTCTACGCCGCTTATATTGTGCTGAAAAAGGCGCGGGCGGTGCGACAGCCGCTGGAACTGGACCTGCCCGAGCGCAAGATCATTCTGTCCGACACCGGTGAAGTGACCAGCGTCGCCTTTCGCGATCGTCTGGATGCGCACAAGCTGATTGAGGAGTTCATGATCCTCGCCAACGTCGCCGCTGCCGAGACTTTGTTCGCCAAACGCCGCCCGCTGCTGTTTCGGGTGCATGAAGAACCCGCGCCCGAAAAGCTGGAAAGCCTGCGGGAAACCGCGCAGGCGGCGGGGTTGAATCTCGCGAAAGGTCAGGTGCTGCAAACCCGCCATCTGAACGCGCTGCTGAACGCCGCCGCCGGGACCGAGGATGCGGAACTGATCAACCTCACCACTCTGCGATCCATGGCGCAGGCCTATTACAACCCCGAGAATTTCGGCCATTTCGGGCTGGCGCTGCGGAACTATGCGCATTTCACCTCACCCATTCGGCGCTATGCCGATCTGATCGTGCACCGCGCGCTGATCTCGGCACATGGCTGGGGCAAGGACGGGCTGACCGAGGATGAAATCGCAAGGCTCGACGAAACCGCCACCCATATCTCGGATACCGAGCGCCGGTCGATGATGGCGGAACGTGACACAACCGACCGTTATCTGGCGGCCTATCTCAGCGAACGTGTGGGCAATGAGTTCTCGGGCCGGATCAGCGGCATCGCCCGGTTCGGGGCTTTCGTGAAGATGGACGAAACCGGCGCGGATGGGCTGGTGCCGGTGCGTTCTCTGGGGCGTGAATTCTTCCATTTCGACCGCGAGGCCGGAACGCTGATGGGGTCAGACACCGGCTTGATCATCGCGATTGGCCAACGCGTCACCGTGCGACTGACCGAGGCAACACCGGTGACAGGTGGGCTGGAGCTGGAACTGCTGTCCATTGACGATCAGGCCCTGCCGCGCGGGCGCGGCCCCGCCAAACGCGGTGCACGGCGCAAGGCGGTCAGCACCAAGCGCAAGAAGGACAAGATCAAGCGCAAGGTGGAACGCAAACGCCGTCAGAGGTGACACTGCGTTTCAGGAAAATGTCGTATCGCTTTTCATTTGCCTTTCCCTGCAACGCGATAGGTTAGCGCTCGCGCGATCAGCCAGCCATGGCGGGTCGGATCGATCTGGCCCATATCGTCGAACAGCACGGCCCGGTTTCCGTCGATCCGATCTTCACCCGGAAAGGCGCTGGTGAAATCACCCATCAACCGGCTTTGGCAATGCACGAACAGGGCAAAGCACGCGGATTTGTGCCCGCCCAGCCGAATGGTCGAGCCCTTGGGCGCCAGATACGCAGGCTGACCCCAGCGCAGCGCCTCTTGCAGCGGTTGCGCGCTGGGCAGGTCGCTGGCCGTCTCAAGGATCAGATCGCGCAAGGCAAGCGCTCCGGCGCGGGTGTCAGGCGGCAAGGCCGCGAAGGCTGCGGCGACGGCGGGGTCCTCGAACTGTGTCATGCCAGCGGTACTGCCTGTTCCATCCGATCCACATAGCTGTTGAGCAGGTTATCCTGTTTGATCCGACGGGTCAGGGGGGTATCGGCAGGGGTGGCACGCATCGCGGCCAGCATGGGCCCAACGCTCATGTCCGCCGCCGTCGGGCGTTCGCCCAGCAGAAACGGCGATTGCCACAGATAGGCCGAGATCGCCTCAAGATCGCGTTCGACCCTGTCCAGACGTTCGTTCAGGGAAAAGCGGCCAATGCCTTGGGTCCTGATCCCCTTCAGAACGGATTTGCGGATCGCGTTCGAGGCCGGTTTGCGGATCAGTGCCGGGATTCCGTCAAAGAACATCTCGCGCAGGATGGGCCAGACCTGATCATTGCCCCAGCGATCCAAAACGATGTGGAAATGCAGGTGTTCCTCAACCATTCGGATCAACGCGCGGGACTGTGCCTTTTCCACATCCGTCAGGCCCTGATCGAAATCGGCGCCCTGATGCTCCAGCCATTCGCGGATCAGGTCGCTGTCGGGCACCAGCCGTTCAGGCGTGCGAAGGACGGGCAGTTTCTGGTGCGGCATCTTGCGGGGGTCCAGCATGTCGGATCGCTGCCAGCTTTGGCCGGAGTGCTGCAGCATCAGCGCGGTTTTCACGCAGAACGGGCTGGCGCTGAACACGCCAAAGGCCGAGGGGAAGGTCAGTAGGGTCAGCATCTGTGGCTCCGTCATTGGGGATGGCCAGACCCTAGACGCACCTGATGACAGTTTCTGGCATTAGGGGTAAGTTAGGATACATCATGTCCCGCACCGCCCGCCTGTTCCAATTGATGCAAGCCCTGCGTTCTGGCCCGTCCCCGAAAACCTCGGTGCAACTGGCCGAGGATCTGGGCGTGTCGCCGCGCACGATTCATCGGGACATTGATGCGTTACGCGGCCTTGGGGCCGTTATCGACGGCGAGGCCGGGTTCGGATTCACCCTGATTGAAGATGCAACTCTGCCGCCGCTTGGCTTCACCGATGACGAGCTTGAGGCCCTGGTTCTGGGCCTGCGCGAAGTGCAGGTGATCGGCGATCCGGCCCTGTCAGAGGCCGCCAGCGCCGCATTACGCAAGTTGCAGGGGCGGTTGCCGCCACGCCAGTCTCACAGGCTTAGCCACGCGGTGCTGGCCGCGACGCGATTTGCGCGTCCACCCGCGCCGACGATCGAGGTCGCCGAGCTGCGGCAGGCGACGTGGGATGAGCGGACGATCGAGTTTGCCTATACCGATGCCAAGGGCGATGAGACCCGCAGGCGGGTCGATCCGCTGAGCATTGTTTATATGGACCGCTCGAATGTGTTGCTCAGCTGGTGTCATCTCAGGCAGGATTTCCGCGTCTTCCGGCTGGACCGGATCCGCGACATGTCCGTGACGGATCAAAGCTTTCGCCCCAATCGCGTGCCGATGCTGCGCGATGTGCTTGCGCGTATCCGTGCCGAACGCCAAGCACAAGCGCGCGAGGACGAGCGCTGAGCGCTTTGAGAATACCTGATTTTGCGCTATCCTCGAGGTTGAGCAGTAATCAGGAAAAAACGGAATGCGTAAATGCGTAGGTGGCGTCATGACCGCCGCATTATGGGCATCCATCGTGCAGGCGTCAGCGACAGAACAGTCTCCAAGGCCCGAGTCTCGGCCATTGGAGGGCGAAATCCAATTGGCTTCGGCGGAGGTGACAACGTCAATTCGCCCGGTGCCCCGGCCGTCGGCTGAGGTGGTGCGGGTGTCGGCGGCAGGGAACGCGCGGTTTCAGGCCTGGCTGGGGGCGTTCGGGGATCGGGCGCGGGATCAGGGCATCTCGCAGACCACTCTGAACCGGGCCTTGGCGGGTTTGACATACGACAAGGACGTCATCCGGCGCGACCGCAATCAGGCCGAGTTCAGCAAGCCAATCTGGGAGTATCTGGACAGCGCCGTCTCGGACACGCGTATCGCCAACGGACGCGCGGCGTTGGATCGTCACGGCGCGGTGCTGAACCGGATCGAGGCGCAGTATGGCGTCGAGAAAGAGGTCGTGACGGCGATCTGGGGGTTGGAGACGTCCTTCGGATCGTATCGCGGCAACAACCAGACCATAAGGTCGCTTGCCACTCTGGCCTTTGATGCCCGCCGGGCGTCGTTCTTTGAGGCGCAGTTGATCGCCGCCTTGCAGATCGTTCAGGCCGGGGATGTCAGCGCCGGTCGGATGGTGGGCAGTTGGGCCGGGGCAATGGGGCATACGCAGTTCATGCCGACCTCGTATCTGGATCACGCAGTCGATTTCGATGGAGACGGGCGGCGCGATATCTGGTCGGACGATCCCACTGACGCGTTGGCCTCTGCCGCCGCCTATCTGGCACGACATGGCTGGATCAAAGGACAGCCCTGGGGGGTCGAGGTGCGACTGCCCGAAGGCTTCAACTATGCCACGGCCAAGTGGGACTATACTCTGATGCCGTCGGACTGGGCGGCCCGAGGTGTGGTTGGGCGCGATGGTAAACCCGTGCGCGACTACGGGCAGGCCGCAATCCTGCTACCCGCCGGAGGGCAGGGCGTGGCGCTGATGATCTTCGACAATTTCCGCGTGATTGAGGCCTATAACGGCGCGGATGCCTATGTGATCGGGATCGGCCACCTGTCCGACCGTCTGGCCGGGCATGCGCCGTTTCGGGGTGACTGGCCCCGAGGGGATCGGATACTCAGTTTCACCGAAAAGAAGGAGCTGCAAACCCGCCTGACCAATGCCGGGTTCGACACGCAGGGCATCGACGGGCGCACCGGGCCGAACACGATCAATGCGGTTCGGGCCTATCAACTGGCGCAGGGGTTGCTGCCGGACGGGTATCCGACGTTGAAGTTGCTGGAACGGTTGAGGTGAATGCGCGCTGGCGTTTCAGGGAATTGGTGATAGCCTTCGCGAGATGCAGAAGGTGATCACATGACTATCGAAACCTGGACCATCTACGTCCTGACGGTGCTTGCATTGATGAGCACCCCGGGACCGAGCCAATTGCTGATGCTGTCAAATAGCGGCGCACATGGGTTCAAACGTGCGCTCTCAACGGCGGCAGGGGACCTGACCGCAAATGCGCTGCAGATGCTGGCCGCCGGTCTGGGCTTGGCCGCCATCGTTGCGGCCTCGGGCACTGCGCTGGCCGTCATCAAATGGGCGGGTGTTGCCTATCTTCTGTGGCTTGGGTTCATGATGATCCGTCGCGCCAAGCCGGACGATCCGCATCTGGATGAGGCCCGCCCCAAGGCATCCCTGAAAACCCTGTGGATGCAAGGCTTTCTGACCTCGGCGGCCAATCCGAAGGCGGTCGTGTTCTTTGCCGCTCTGTTTCCGCAATTCATCTCTGCCGACAGTGCCTTCTGGCCACAATTCCTGATCCTGAGCGCGACCTATATCGCGATGGATGGCGTGTTTCTGTCGGCCTACGGGTTCAGCGCAAGCTGGATTGCCAAGCGGTTCAAAGGAACCGCGCGTGTTTGGATCGAACGCACTGGCGGCGGCTTCATGATCGGCGCCGCCATCCTGCTTGGCCTCAAATCCATCGCGCAGAAATAGCGGTTGCGCACGGCGATACCGGAGACGTTAGGTCGTCTCCGGCCAGTGTCAGAATGTCAGGACGCCGCCTTCATCAGCCCCTGCGCGATGATTTCTGCCTGAGCCTCATCCAGCGATTTGTAGATCCGCACAAACATCTCGTCGATATCCGCAGGGGTCAGGATCAGCGGCGGAGAGATGATCATTCGGTCGCCCACATGGCGCATGATCAAGTTGTTGGCAAAGCAGCGGTCGCGGCAGATATAACCCACGGTGCCCGGCGCTGACGCGAACTTGGCGCGGCTGGCTTTGTCCGGGGTCAGCGCGACCGAGGCCATCATGCCGACGATCTTGGCCTCACCCACCAGCGGGTGATCGGCCAGCGCCTCCCATTTCTGTTTCAGATAGGGCGCGGCCACGTCGCGGACATGCTCGACGATTTTCTCTTCTTCCAGAATGCGCAGGTTTTCCAGCGCCACGGCGGCTGCAACCGGGTGGCCGGAATAGGTGTAGCCGTGGTTGAACTCGGTGCCGCCAATGACCTCGGCAATCTCATCATTGACGATGGACCCGCCGATGGGCGCGTAACCCGAGCTGAGGCCCTTGGCGATGGTCATGATATGCGGCTTGATCCCAACGGTTTGTGACCCGAACCAGTTGCTGGTGCGTCCAAAGCCGCAGATCACCTCATCCGCGATCAACAGGATATCGTATTTGTCACAAATCCGCTGAACCTCGGGCCAATAGCTGTCGGGCGCGACGATCACACCGCCCGCGCCCTGCACAGGTTCGGCGATGAAAGCGGCTACGCGATCTTCGCCCAGTTCCTGAATCGCCTCTTCCAGCTCGCGCGCACGGGCGAGGCCGAATTCTTCCGGTGACATATCGCCACCCTCGGCCCACCAGTTCGGCTGGTTGATGTGATGGATGTTCGGGATCGGAATGCCGCCCTGCGCGTGCATCCCGGCCATTCCACCCAGCGAGGCCGACCCAACGGACGAGCCATGATAGGCGTTGTGGCGGCTGATGATGATGTTCTTGTCGGGCTGACCTTTCTCGGCCCAGTAGGTGCGGACCAGACGGATATTGGTGTCATTGGCCTCGGACCCGCCGGCTGCGAAGAACACGTGGTTCAGATCACCCGGAGCCAGTTCGGCAATTTTCGCCGCCAGCGCAATAGCGGGGACATGGGTCGTTTTGAAGAACGTGTTGTAATAGGGCAGTTCGCGCATCTGACGTGCGGCCACGTCTGCCAGTTCATCGCGGCCATAGCCGATGTTCACGCACCACAGACCGGCCATGGCATCCAGAATCTCTTCGCCGTCGCTGTCGGTCAGATAGACACCTTTGGCGCGCGTGATCACCCGAGCCCCTTCCTGACCCAGCGCCCCATTGGCGGAAAACGGGTGGAGGTGGTGCGCCGCGTCCAGTGCCTGCAACTCGGCCGTGGGCATGTGATTGGTGATGGTGGACATCCTGAAACCTCCTGCAGCAGTTGGCACTCAGAATATGATCAAATTTTTTGCTGTCAATCGAATCGCTGTTGCCTAGGCGGTGGCCAGCGCGCCGACCATCAGCTCCATCCCTTGTTCGATGTCCTGCGCGGTGGCCAGGGCGGCTTTTTCGGCGTCTCCTTTGCGCAGGGCGGCAATGATGTCTTTATGCCTGTCCGGCAGGCTTTGCGTTCCGAAACGCCCACTGACGACACGCAGCGAGGGGCCGAAGCGCAGCCACAACCGTTCGGCCAGATCGCGCAGAATCGGGGCGTTGGCGTGGGCATACAGCGCCTCGTGAAACGCGTAGTTCAATTGCAGGTATCCGCTGACATCGCCATCCGCGATCATACGATCAAGGCGCTGGTCCAACCGTTCCAGCGCGTCGATATCCGAAGGTTTCAGATTGGCTGCCGCCAGACGAGAAAGCTCTGATTCTATTGACTTTCTGGCAAAGATCATCTGCGCGATATCCGAGTCCGATACCAGCGGAACACTGACCCTGCGATTGCCCTGAAACACCAATGCCCCGTCCGAGATCAGACGACGGATCGCTTCGCGTACCGGTGTCATCCCGACCCCAAGCGAATCAGTCAGCCCCTGGATCGTTACGGGCTGACCCGGAACCAGATCGCCGAACAGGATCTGCGATTTCAGGGTTTGGTACACCTGCTCATGTACTGGGCTTTTTTTGCCGTCCATCTTTGTCGTAGATGCCTTATTTTTGATCAAATCCAAGTGGTTCATTCCAATTTGCAAGCCGACAGCTTGCCGGGTTTGAACCGTCATGAAAGCATACTGCGTGCGGCTGAAAAACGCAAAACTTGATCAAATCCAAAAAACCGGGAAAATATCGGGACACTTGCAGGGAGAAGAAAATGTCAATCAAAACGCTGACACTGACAGCGATCATCGCATTGGGGGTTTCGGCGGCCTTTGCCGACGAGGTGCGTGTCTACAACTGGTCCGACTATATCGATGAGGACCTTCTGAAGAAATTCGAGGAAGAAACAGGTCTGACGCTGATCTACGACGTGTTTGACAGCAACGAGGTTCTGGAAACCAAGATGCTGGCCGGTGGATCGGGTTATGACGTGGTGGTGCCGTCGGGCACGTTCCTTCAGCGCCAGATTCAAGCGGGCGCTTTTCAGGAACTGGACACAGCCAAGCTTTCGAATGCCGGAAACCTTTGGGACGTCATTCAGGACCGCACGTCGGGCTACGATCCGAACAACGCCCATTCGATCAACTACATGTGGGGGACGACTGGAATTGGCGTGAATGTCGGCAAGGTCAAAGAAGCCCTGGGTGACGACGTGGCGCTGAACAGCATGGATCTGGTTCTGAAACCAGAGAACATGGAGAAGCTTGCCTCATGCGGTGTGCATTTCCTGGATGCACCATCTGAAATGATACCGATGGCGTTGCAGTATCTGGGTGAAGACCCGGACAGCCACGATCCGGATGTGATCAAGAAGGTCGAAGGTGTTCTGACCGCGGTGCGCCCGCATATCCAGAAATTCCACAGCTCGGAATATATCAACGCGCTGGCAAACGGGGATATCTGCGTCGCCGTTGGTTGGTCGGGCGATATCCTTCAGGCGCGGGACCGCGCGGCCGAGGCCGATAACGGAGTCGAGATTGAATACCACCCGTTTGCCGAAGGCTCGTTGATGTGGTTCGACCAGATGGCCATTCCTGCGGATGCGCCGAACCCGGAAGGGGCGCATAAGTTCCTCGATTTCATCCTGGACGCCAATAACATGGCCGCCGCGTCGAACTATGTGTACTACGCCAACGGCAACAAGGCCTCGCAAGAGTTTCTGGCCGAGGACGTGATTGGTGATCCGGCGATTTACCCGGATGAGGCCACGATGCAGAACCTCTACATCACGACGCCATACCCGTCGAAAACCCAGCGGGTCGTGACCCGTCTGTGGACCAAGATCAAGTCAGGCACCTGATCATTCAACACGGGGCGGGTGGACCGCCCCGTGTTCATTTTGTCCGTAGAGATCGACGGGGGCCGCTTTGAACACCGAAGTCTTTGCGCCGTGGGATGACCCGCAGGCGAAACCACTTATCCAGTTCCAGAATGTGACCAAAAGGTTCGGCGGTTTTACCGCCATCGACAACCTGTCGCTGGACATTTTCGAACGGGAATTCTTTGCTCTGCTCGGCCCGTCCGGTTGCGGCAAGACCACGATGATGCGGATGCTGGCAGGGTTCGAGACCCCGACCGAAGGGCATATCATGCTGGGCGGTCAGGACATTGACCCGATCCCGCCGAACAAGCGGGCGGTGAACATGATGTTCCAGTCCTATGCCCTGTTCCCGCATCTCAGCATCTGGGACAACATCGCCTTTGGTCTGCGCCGGGACAACATGCCCAAGCATGATCTTGAAGACCGGGTCGAGGAAATGCTACGCCTGACCCGGCTGGAGCAATTTGCCCGCCGCAAGCCGCATCAGATCTCGGGTGGGCAACGGCAAAGGGTGGCGTTGGCGCGGTCACTGGCCAAGGCGCCAAGGTTGCTTTTGCTGGATGAACCGCTGGGCGCGCTGGACAAGAAACTGCGGCAGGACACGCAGTTCGAACTGATGGACATTCAGGAAAAAACCGGCACGACCTTTGTGATCGTCACCCACGATCAGGAAGAGGCGATGACCGTTGCCAGCCGCGTTGCCGTAATGGATCAGGGCAGGCTGATGCAGGTCGCCACGCCGGATCGCATCTATGAGACCCCGAATTCGGTCTACGTCGCAGACTTCATTGGCGATGTGAACATTATCGAAGGCCGCGCGACATCAAACGGTCAGGATACCTATCAGATCGACTGGGCCGAGGGGCAGGCCCCGCTGACCGCAACCTCGGACGCCGGGTTCTCGAATGGCCAATCCTGCCATCTGGCAATCCGGCCCGAGAAGGTGACAATTTCCGCCGACCGCCCAACAGACGCAATCAATGCCATTCAAGGCAAGGTGCATGACATCGCCTATCTGGGCAATCTGTCCACCTATCACGTCGAACTGGCAAACGGCACGATCATCAAGGCGCAATCCGCCAATACCCGTCGCATCTCGCGCCGGTCGTTCACTTGGGAAGACCCGGTCTGGCTGTCCTGGACAGCAACGGCTGCGGTTCTGCTGGCGAACTGATGCGCCGCGCCCTGCTGATTGCCGTTCCCTATGTCTGGCTGCTGGCGCTGTTCATGGTGCCGTTCTTCATCGTACTGAAGATCTCTCTGTCCGACACTGAACTGGCGATCCCGCCCTATACGCCGACGCTGGACCTTTCGCAGGGATGGGCCGGGATCAAGGACTTCTTCAGCCAGTTGGATTTCGAAAACTTCGTCTGGCTGACCGAGGATGACCTGTATTGGAAGGCTTATCTGTCCAGCGTCAAAATCGCCGTGATCTCGACCTTCTTCACGTTGCTGGTGGGCTATCCGATCGCCTATGGCATGGCCCGCGCGCCCGAGGAATGGCGACCGACGCTGATGATGCTGGTGATCCTGCCGTTCTGGACGTCCTTCCTGATCCGCGTCTATGCGTGGATGGGCATTCTGTCGAACGAAGGTTATCTTAACCAACTGCTGCTCTGGACGGGCATCATCTCGACCCCGTTGACGATCCTGAACACCAACACGGCGGTCTATATCGGCATCGTCTACACCTATCTGCCCTTCATGATCCTGCCGATTTATTCGGCGCTGGAGCGGATGGACGAATCCCTGATCGAAGCTGCCGAGGATTTGGGCTGTTCACGGCTGCAAGCCTTCTGGCTGGTGACCATCCCGCTGTCGCGTCCCGGCATAATCGCAGGGTGTTTCCTCGTGATGATCCCTGTAATTGGTGAGTTCGTGATCCCGTCCCTGCTGGGCGGCTCGGGCACGCTGATGATCGGTAAAGTTCTGTGGGAAGAGTTCTTCTCGAACCGCGATTGGCCCGTCGCCAGTGCTGTTGCGGTTGTCCTGCTGTTGATCCTGGTGATCCCGATTGTGCTGTTCCAGCGCAACCAGCAAAAACAGACGGAGGCCGAACAATGAGCAGATTAAGCTGGTTCAACACGGTCTCGCTGACGCTGGGGTTCGCCTTCTTGTATATCCCGATGCTGATCCTGATCATCTACAGCTTCAATGAAAGCAAGCTGGTCACAGTCTGGGCGGGTTTCTCGACCAAATGGTATGGAGAGCTGTTCCAGAACGAACAGATCCTGGATGCCGCATGGGTGACGTTGCGCGTGGCTGTATTCTCGTCAACAATCGCAACCGTTTTGGGTACTGCTGCCGCCTATGTGTTGGTGCGTGGAGGGCGTTTCTTTGGCCGTACACTGTTTTCGGGCATGATCTATGCGCCGCTGGTGATGCCCGAAGTCATCACCGGATTGTCGCTGCTGTTGCTGTTCATCGGCATCGGATTGGATCGGGGCATCCTGACCATTGTGTTGGCGCACACGACATTCTCGATGTGCTTTGTGTCCGTCGTCGTCTCGTCGCGGCTAGTGACGTTCGATCAGTCGCTGGAAGAGGCCGCACTTGATTTGGGGTGCTCTCCGGCGCAAGCGTTTCGTCTGGTGACCCTGCCGATTATCGCGCCTGCCGTGATCTCGGGCTGGTTGCTGGCCTTCACCCTGTCGCTGGACGATCTGGTGATCGCGTCCTTTACCTCGGGCCCGTCGGCCACGACCTTGCCGATGCGGATATTCTCGGCCGTGCGTCTGGGGGTCAGCCCTGAAATCAACGCGCTGTCGACCATCATGATCGCGGTTGTCACCCTTGGCGTGATCACCGCCTCGTTGGTGACAAAACGCGCGATGATGCGGCAGCGACAAGATGAAATGGCCGCTGCCCGAACGGAATGAGGCGCATTTTCCCCGACTATACCTACGGCCCCGGCCCGCGCGCGGGGTGTTGGTGGGATGAAACCAGCCCCAGCCCCGATTGGCCGGTGCAGAAAGGTGATCAGAGCGTCGATGTCGCCATAATTGGCGGAGGTTTCACCGGCGTCTCTGCCGCGCTGCATCTGGCAGAAGGCGGGGCCTCGGTCGCGGTGTTCGAGGCGGAAACCCCCGGCTGGGGCGCCTCCGGTCGCAACGGCGGGTTTTGCTGTCTGGGCGGCTCAAAGCTGAGCCACAGGACCATGGTGCGCCGGTTTGGCGAACAGGAGGCGGACGCCTACGGGCAGGCAGAACAGGATGCGGTCCAACTGGTCGCCGGGTTGCTGGACAAGCATGAGATCGATGCCGACACACATTCCGCAGGCGAAACCCAACTGGCGCATACCAAGCGCGCAATGACCCGTCTGCGTCGGCATGCAGACAAGAACGGCACCCTGCACGAGGCCAACGACCTGCCCGCGTTGGGGCTGAACGGCCCGTTTTACGGTGGCTACACGACTCCCGTCGGCTTTGGCCTGAACCCGCGCAAGTATCTGTTTGGCCTCGCGCGCGCTGCGCATGATCTGGGGGTGCAGCTTTATCAGAAAAGCCCGGTTCAGCGCGTCCAGAAATCCGGGCCGGGGTTTCGGCTGGCCACCCCCAACGGCTGTGTACAGGCCGACACGGTCCTGATCTGCACCAATGGCTATTCAAGCGAGGATGTGCCGGACTGGTTGTCTGGCCGGTATCTACCGGCGCAATCCACCGTTCTGGTCACACGCCCCCTGACCGAGGCCGAGAAGATGGCGCAGGGCTGGACCTCGGATCAGATGTGCTATGACACCCGGCATTTGCTGCACTATTTCCGATTGATGCCCGACGGGCGATTTCTGTTCGGAATGCGCGGTGGACTGCGATCCTCGGACCGGGCCGAGGCTGCAATTCGTCACAAGGTGCAAAGGGATTTCAGGCGAATGTTCCCTGCCTGGGCCGGGATCGAGATCACGCATATCTGGTCGGGCATGGTGTGCCTGTCCCACGGTTTGGTGCCTTATGCGGGCCCGGTGCCCCGGCAACCCGGCCTGTTCGCGGGTTTTGCGTTTCATGGCAACGGCGTTGCAATGGGCACCTATTGTGGTCGGGCCTTGGCGCGATTGGCTCTGGGACAAGATGCCGGGCTGCCCGGTCCGATGACACAGCCTCCGCAGCGATTTCCCCTTGGCAGGTGGCGACGCGCGGTTCTGCCGCCTGCTTATGCGGCCATGTCGATCGCGGATTGGTGAGTTCGGATCAGCGCAGTGCCTCGATCTCAAGTTCCAAACCGTGCCGGTAATCCGGTGCACCGTTTTCCATCCGCCACAGACAATACGCCGCCATGCGCCAGGCGAACCATGGGTGCAACTGTCTGTACCGGACCGTAATCGCCTTATCCCGATAAGCTGTCAGGAACCGTTCTGTCTGATCGGTCGCCAAAGGCGCCCCCCGGTATAGTTTCTGCATCGCCGGGGACAGGAACATCGCCAAATCCTCACAAGGATCCCCCAACGCCGGACATTGCCAGTCGATCAGGGTCAAACCGGTATCTGCCACCAGAATGTTGCCCGGCACAGGATCGCCATGGATCAGGCAAACATCAGAAATCGGTTCGACCGAGTGTGAGGGCCGCAAGTCCAGCAGCGTCTGAAGGGTTTGGGACGAACACCGATCAAGGATTCTTAGCCCGTGCTGTTCCAGATCCGCGCTGCCATTGCACCCTTCTGGTGCCGGAACCGGAAATTGCTGCCGGTGCAAATCCCAAAGCAGCTCGGCCACCGGCTCGGGCTCCTTGTCCCAGGGTGATCCGGGCGCGTGGTCGTAGAACACCCAGCGGTCCTGCTGGTGCCGCCCTGCGGCGCGCAGCCGAGGCACAAATCCGGTGGGTTCCAGCGCTTTCAGGCAGCGGGCTTCCAGTTCGGCATCGTTGCCAAACAGAGGGTTGCGCAGGGATGAGCTATAGAGTTTCAAAACCCTGTCGCAATCGCCGCCAAGCACCTTCCAGACCTGATTGGTCCGCCCGCCATATAGGGTCTCGAAACGCGCACCTTCATGAACCAGCGCTTTGTCGATCAGCTGCTGGACAAGGTCGGGCGGAGGTTTGGGCAGGTCGGGCAGGGCGTTAACCAGTTCTTCAAGCGAGTCGCGAATGGCCTAGCTTTGGCCCGCCCGGCCCGTCAGTTCAAGCGCCCGCGCGCACGGCTGTGACCTGATCGGTGGGAACAACCTGCCCGCTTTCAAGGGTCAGCAGGATCGACGCGTCTCCGATCTGGGCTTCTACCACCCGGCTGTATGAGGCGGCAGGCGTGTCCGACAACCGGTCACCATCCTGAAAACTGCGAAGCGTGGCCGTGTAGGTCCCGGGGGGCAGCGGATTGCCATCGGCGTCGGTACCAGCCCAGATAAATTCGGTCTGATCCAGCGGCACATCTGTCCGGCTGACAACCGCGCCTTGTTCGTCCCGGATGATCATTGTCGCTTTGTCCGCCGCATCATCGGGCTGGGCGAACAAGGTCACGGGCGCGTTTTCAAAATGGAACCCCGCGGTCGAGCGCACATCCATTCCAACCCAATTCGCCAGTTCGCCAAGGTTCAGGCCCCCCATGCTGGCTGTCAGCGAGGACAGCAGATCATTGGTCTGCACCTGCTGCTCAACCATCGAAAACTGCGCAAGCTGCGAGGCATATTCGGTGGAATCCATCGGCTCCAACGGGTCCTGATTCTGGGCCTGTGTGGTCATCATCAGCAGAAAGGTTTCGAAATCGGATGCAATGGCCGAGCTTTGAGTGCTGGCTGCCGTCTGAATCTGGCTTGTGCTTTGCGCAAGCTGGGTTGGGTTTATCATTGTCATAACCTCATATCGATGCCCCTGCCCGGGGCCGATTTTTGTGGAATTGCATTGGTATGGACCGCCGCTTCTTCGGATGGCATCTCGACAAAGCCGGAGGCGTGCGGATCGCGCGTGCCCTGCCGGGGGTCCGAAGACGTGCCCAGATCGAAGGACAGGTCGGTATAGCCAAGCTTCTGGAACTCGGCGTTCAGAACGGCAATATGTCGGCGCATCAGGTCCAGCGTTTCAGGACGCTCGGCGGCAATCGTGACATAAAACCCGTCATCGCGGCCATTCAGTACGATTGAAACCCGCCCCAATTCTTCGGGGTTCAGTGCAATCTCGACCGCGCCTGACCCGGGCCGCGCCTGCACCGCCGCTGCCATTTGTCCGGCAATGGCCCGCGCGACCTCGGCCCGCGCCGCCTGAGCGGGCGCGCTGAGTGACGGGGCCGATTCACGCGAAGATTGCAACACCGGCTCATCGGCCATAACAGGCAGAGCCTCTGGTTTCTCGACAGGTCCCGGTTCTTCAACCTCACGAGGGGTAGCCGTCGCCAGAATCTGCATCTGAACCGCGCTGGGAGGTCGATCCATTGGCACCTGCGACTGCGGTGATTTTGGCAGGTCGCTCGCGATCTTTGGGGCATCCCGATGCATTGTCACTTGCCCTTTGGATGACAGCTCCGGCCCGTTTGTGGAACGTGCCGCGAGAGCCGATTCGACGGGCGTTCCATTGTTCACCTGCGTGATAGCAGGCGACGCATTGGGCGGGGCGTTGTTTCGCGTGTCCGGCTGCGGCACGGCTGCTTGCACGTCTTTAGGCGGGGCGGGGTCATGCGGGATCGTTGCCTGCGCCGCCGGGCCAGCCTCCACAGCTTGTGGCACAGCCTGCGCGCCAATCGTCACTTGTGTTTGCACGGTTTTTCCCGTGGGCGGCGCCTGTTCAATGGCACGTTCGGCAACCGGCACCGGCTTGACCTCGGCCACAGCGAGCGTGGGGGCGGGAGGCTCGGTTTCGATATCGGGCCCGTCGGTTGCAATCTTGGCTTCGGGTAAATCGGCCCCTTCTTCTGTCACCTCGGGTATGGGATCTTGTACCGGCGCAGAGTCCTGCTGATCCAGAATATCCTGAAACTGCGCCGTCTTTTTTGACGCATCCGATTCGTGCGTCGCAGTCTCGGGCTTGGCAGTCGATGTGGGCGTGTTTGTCGCCAGTGTCAGCGGGTTGGGCATTTTGCTCCGGCTCCGTCTTGTGTGACCGGAAATCTGCCCTCAGGAAGTTACGTTTATTTTAACCGCTTTCCTCTTTGATCGAGAAAGTTCGATGCAATTTTCGGAGAAAGCAATGAAGGTTTCGGCCCTCCCCCCACCGGTTCCAACCACGGATAAGCTCAGGTCTGCAGCCGTTGAGCTTGAGGCCGCATTCCTAGCGGAGATGTTGAAGTCCGCCGGTCTGGGGGAATCGCGCGACTCGTTCGGCGGCGGGGCCGGAGAGGATCAGTTCTCGTCCTTTCTGGTTCAGCATCAAGCACGACAATTGGCCCAGTCCGGCGGCGTCGGGCTGTCGGAACTTTTACTCAAATCAATGATGGAGCGCAGCAATGACAGCTGATTCCGATACGATTCTGATCCGGTCGCTGGAAGAGATTCTGGATCTTGAACGCGCGGCGCTGGTTGACGGCGATCTGGATCGCCTGACCCTGATGGTGCCGGAAAAAGAAAAGCTGATCGGTGCGATCAACGATCTTCAGGTACGCGACAGTGCCGAGTTGATTCGCGTTCAGCAAAAGGTCGAACGCAATCAGGCCCTGCTGAACAGCGCGGCAGACGGCATCCGCGCCGTGGCTGCGCGCATGGCCGAACTGCGCCGGGTACGCCAGGAATTCAGCACCTATGGCGCAGATGGCCAGCGCAACGGGTACAAGGTGCGCAGCCATGCAAAGCTGGAAAAACGGGCATAGCCGTCGGTTTGATTCAAATCCGAAATTTCCGGGTTGGGCGTTTTAGCACTCCGTTAGGGGATCACGGTCAAGAGTGTCCCTGCACTTGATGAACACAGGTGGCGCGAACGGCCTCAGGGTGCGTCGCACAGGTCAGAACGACAGCAAAGCCCGCAGGCATTGCGGGGTGAAACTGGGCGCAAAAGGCCCGAACGGAAAAGGATGAAAGCTATGTCCAGCATTCTGACAAACAATGGCGCAATGGTTGCGCTGCAGACCCTGAAGTCGGTCAACAAGAACCTTGAAATGACCCAGAACGCGATCTCGACCGGTAAGGATGTCGCGACCGCCAAGGACAATTCGGCCGTGTGGGCGATCTCCAAAGTCATGGAGTCGGACGTCAAAGGCTTCAACGCCATCAAGGACAGCCTGTCACTGGGTGAATCCACCGTTGCCGTAGCGCGGAATGCGTCGGAAACGGTGACCGATCTGCTGACCCAGATGAAGGGCAAGATCGTTGCCGCGCAGGAAGGCAATGTTGACCGCGCCAAGATCAATGACGACGTGACCGCCCTGCGCGATCAGATCGCATCGGTTGTCGGAGCCGCGCAGTTCAACGGTCTCAACCTGGTGGATGGGACCGCGGGCACTGTCTCGATCCTGTCCTCGCTTGACCGTGATGGCACCGGTGCCGTGAACTCTGCGTCGATTTCTGTGGCGAGCCAGGATCTGTCGATTGGTGGGTATACGGCCAAGGGCGTTCTTGCCGGTTCGGACGGTGCGACAACCGACAATGACGTGGCAGGCTTCACCATGGACCGCACCACGGGCACTGGTGACATTCTCATCGACAGTTCGACGGACAACTTTGAAGTCGGTGACAGTGTGTCGATCCGCGTTGGCGATCAGGAAGTGTCATATACGATCCAGGACAGCGATCTTGATCCGTCGGGAACCTATGACGAGAACTACACCGATGCTCTGGTCGCGGTCGGCCTGAAGAATGAGATCGATGCGTTGGGCATCACGGGTCTTGCCGTTGATTATGACGCGTCCAGTGCGCCGAACACCCTGTCCTTCGCGACGGGTACCGCCGCTGCAGGTGCTGATGCGGATCAGGACATTTCTATCTCTGCTCAGTTCACCAACGCGGGTTCTGGCGGTCTGGGTGCGCTGAGCTCGATTGACGTGTCGACCGATGCAGGTGCAGCGGCAGCACTGGGCACGATCGAAACGCTGATCGATACCTCGATCGACGCGGCGGCGGCCTTTGGGTCCGTGCAGGGCCGGATCGAAACCCAGCAGGATTTCGTTTCGAAACTGACCGACTCGTTCAAATCCGGTATCGGCTCGCTGGTTGATGCCGACATGGAAGAGACCTCGGCCCGGTTGCAGGCCCTGCAGGTACAGCAGCAATTGGCAACCCAATCGCTGTCGATTGCCAACCAGGCGCCGCAGTCGATCCTGTCGCTGTTCCGTTAATTCCGGAACCTGGTCGGGGCGCGGGTTTCGCGCCCCGGCATTGACCGCATGAAGACGGCCTATTGGAAGGATTTCAAGTGACCCCGCAAATGCTTGCTCACAACGCCTACGCGCAAACCGCTGCTCCTATTCGAACGCCGCGCGATACTGAATTCGAGGCGATCTCGAAAATCACGCGCCGTCTCAAAGCGGCCGCAGCACGCAAGTCAACTGATTTTGCCGGATTTGTTCAGGCCGTGCATGAAAACCGGCGTCTGTGGACGGTTCTTGCAACGGGCGTGTCTGACTCGGATAACGCCCTGCCCAATGACCTGCGGGCCCGCATTTTCTATCTGGCGGAGTTTACCGAACATCACAGCAGTCAGGTTCTGACCAACAACGCAACCATTGATCCCTTGTTGGAAATCAACACCGCAGTTCTGCGCGGGCTGCGTCAGGGTGGGGCCGCGTGATGGGGGGGCTGGTCCTGAAATTGGCCCCGAAAGAGAGGGTTCTGATCAACGGCGTTGTCATTGAAAACGGGGATCGACGCAGCCGGTTCTCGATCATGACGCCGCAGGCCAATGTGCTGAGGTTGCGAGATGCCATTCACCCGGATGAGGTGAATACACCCGTCCGTCGTGTCTGTTACGCCGCGCAGCTTGTTCTGTCCGGGGATATGGATCCTGTTTCCGCAAGACAACAACTGCTGCGCCGCGTTGAAGAACTGAGTCAGGTTTTCACCGATGCCGACAGCCGGCGCGTTCTGACCGAAGCAACCGATGCGCTGGTGGCCGAGCATTATTATAAATGTCTGAAATCGCTCCGCTCGCTATTGCCGAGGGAAGAGCGTTTGATGGCCTATCAGCAATGACCTTCCAACCCGTCATACCCACTGGCGGGCTGGTCGGCTGGCGCTTTCTGCAACGCACGTACGATTCGCAGTTTCAGGCCTTTTCGACCTCGAACATCAACGAGCGAGAGACACGGTATTTTCTGGAAAACATCGGTCAGGTCGAAACAGCCGAACAACTGGTGTCGGATCGGAGGCTGTTGCAAGTCGCACTTGGGGCGTTTGGGCTTGAGGGTGATCTGGATAACCGCTTCTTCATCCGCAAGATCCTTGAGGATGGAACCAGCGCCGATGACGCCTTGTCCAACCGGTTGGCCGACAAGCGGTATCGCGAGTTCTCGGACGCTTTCGGATTTGGCCCCGGTCAGGTGCGGCGGACCGGATTTGCATCGCTTATGGAGCAGGTCGCACAGGACAACATGACCGCACGTTTCGAGATCTCGGTAGGTGACTCGGATGAGTCCATGCGCATCACCCTTTATGCGCAACACGCACTGACCGAACTGGCTGAGGCGGATACAAGCACGGACACGAAGTGGTTCGATCTGATGGGGTTACCGCCGCTGCGCAGCATGATGGAAACGGCATTGGGATTACCTGCGTCCTTCGGGCAGTTGGACATTGATACGCAATTGGTCGAGTTCAAAGAGCGTTTGTTCAGTCTGACGGGCTCTGAAGATCTGTCGCAATTCACGGATGAGGGCGCTGTGTCCCGCCTGACCGATACCTACCTTGCGCGCAGCCAGATTGCGCAGTTGCAGAACACGATCTCTCCTGCGCAGACCGCGCTGATCCTGCTGGGGGCCGGGTAATCCTATGATGGCCGAACAAGTCACGGGATGAACCGTCTTTGGCGAAACCGGGTTCGCCGAAGACTATGATTGCACCGCTGGTCGAAAGACCCGGATCGAGGCACAGGCAAGCTAAGAATTCAGGATGTCATCTGCAGATGTGCGCAATGCATAGGATCTGACCGGTTTGGACACATTATGCAACGCGACCTCGCCCAAGGGCTGCGCATTTGCGCAGGCCGGCGCGATGTCTTCCGAAACTACGATGCGGTGCCCAACGGTTTTGCCGAACTCCCCCAACCGGGCGGCGACATTGGCAGCCTGACCGATCACGGTGAAATCCAACCTTTCGCGCGAGCCGACATTGCCATAGGTCACACGCCCATAGGCCAGACCGATCGAGCAATCGCAATGGGTGTCGGTGCCGGCTTGCCGCAACTCGCCCAGTCGTTCGACAATTCCAATTGCCGTACGTTGCGCGCTTTCTCGCGCGACCGCGGGGTCGTCGATGGCCGGAAAGACAGCAAGCACAGCGTCGCCGATGAATTTCAGAACTTCTCCCCCATTGTCGTGAACGATGCCGGATACGGTTTCGAAAAACTCATTCAGAAGGTTGATATAAGCCGCACGTCCCAATTTCTCTTCAAGGCTGGTCGAATTGCGCAGATCGCAGAACATGATCGCCGCATCAATCTCATCCCCGTCGCCGCGACGGATTTCACCACCCAGAACCCGCGCCCCGGATCGTTTGCCGACATAGGTTTCCAGCAGAACCTGCGCGTTCTCGCGCTGCATGAACACTTCGTAATACCGAGCGATCACGGCCGAGCATTCAAAAACCAGCCCAAGATTTTCGGTCGTGAAGCCGTTGGGGTGATCGCAGGTCAGGGTCAGAACATTGGTGCGCCCGTCCGAAAACGGCAGCGGCATGGCGACATAGTCCGTTGCGCCCTTGGCCCTCAAATCCTCCATGATCGGGAAACTGTTATGGGGGTTCTCGTCGTTCAGCCGTTGCCGCACGCCACCCAGCCCGTTGGAAACATGACGCAGCGGGCTGTTGATAAACGCCGGATGGTCATGGATCTCGTAGGTTGGTGCGTGGGTCAGAATCTCGGCCTGATCCTTTTCCCAGATATAATGCTTGCCCACGATCAGGGGATGAAGCGACCAGGCCAGAATGCTGAGGCGTTGAATCGCGATCCCGTGTTCCAGCATTTTCTCGGCCAGCGCTTCTGTAAACGCCTCGGGCGTATTGGCGGTTGAGGCACCGCGCATCAGCCAATCAATCAAGGGGCCGCTGATGTTCCCGTCATCAGGTTCGCGCAGTTGGTTCTGGCCCAGATCGATCTCGGTATAGGCGTCGGGCATGAACCCGATATGGCCCTGAATCGCGATGCTTTCCGGCAGCGCGTCTTCATAGGCCCAGACGGAATTGGTCAGATGCTCACCCGGCAGGTTGATGTCATGATAGGTCGCGGTGCCCTTGAACGGGCAAAAGGTCTGCAGTTCGGTTTCCGAACTCAGGTCCACGCACAAATCCGCGCGCGGGATGTAGAGGGTGGGCGGCAGCCGTGTCTCATACATCACCTTGGCATTGTGGCTCTCGGCCAGAAGAATGTCGTTCCGGTAAATGGCAATTCTGCCTTTCAACGGCTCGACAGAGATTCCGTAACCTTTGGGTCTTGGTGTGGCGTGGACGTTCATGATCGACCTCCCTTGCCATGGGGTCCCAAAATAATGGGGTTTTCCGGTCTTTATTCCAAGGGGCACGGCCCAGTTTTTCCGCTGCGCCGGGTCACACCATCTGGATGACGTCCTTTTCGATGGACAGCATATAGCCCTTTTTGGCGATATTCTTGACCAACAATTCGCTGACCATCTGGTTGCCCAACGCGTCGCGAAGGCGTTTGATACGGGTGGCCCCGGCTGCCTCGTCACAATCGGCTGCATCACGGCCCGAGATCATCGCCTCGATCTGGGCACCTGACAGGACCTCGTCGTCAAGGCGGGATTCGGCCAGAATGGACAGGGTTTCCATCGCGGCAGGGGTCAGTTTGAAGTCCATGTTGTTGAGGTAAACCGTGTTTTCCTCGCGGCTGATCAAAAGCGAGGTCACCTGAATCCCGGTGCGTTCGATCTGTGCCATGCGCCGGTTCAGCAGCACCAGCATCACCAGAAACACAAAGGCCGAAATCAGCATCGCGCAGGAAAAGACAAGCAGCACATAGATGACCATCCGATAGCTGGCCAGCGTATCGGCAAAGGCGGTGCCGGATTGGGCCAGAATCTCCAACAGCCGGATTTCGGCCTGCGTGGTCAGGTCGCTTTCGACAAACAGCCTTTCGACCCGTGCGTTGAAGGCGTTGGCGTCGGGCAGGGTCCAGAACAGAAATGCGGCTGCGGTCACGAGAATGGCCAGGATGGCAGCAATGCCCAGCCCGACCAGTCGAACCCCGGAGCGTCTTGCGTCAGAAACGGAGATAGAATTTTCCGGCATTGGCCTTCCTTTGATCCAACCCTTCCGGCCCAAATACCGACATGACGTTCAGCAAGGTCCAGCCGGACCCGCGCAGGCGCTGCGCGACCTCCTGCTTTGCCTGCCCTTTTTTGCACGAAGACACCTGCATCACGCCGTAGTGCAGGCGCAACGGATTGTCCTGTTTGGCCTTGTAGTCGGCATAGCAATCCGCCGCCAAAGCAGAGGAGCCCACCGATAACAGGGTCGCAATGACCAGAGAAGAGAGGATCTGTTTCATAGGCCGCATCCTGCGCATGGGTGGCCGGGATATTCAATAACATAAGGGGTTAGACGCGGCTGATATTCGATAACAACCGCGCGTTATTGCTTGTCTGAAGGGGGCGGGCCCAGTGTCGGGGCATCACATTCGCGGTCCTTAGCGGGTCCGCCCCAAGTTGCGAAAGGACATGCATCATGCACCGCAAATTCATCGCCCTGATCGTCGCCACCGCCATTGCCGTTACCGGCGTCTCGGCCTCGCAAGCGCGGGCTGCAGATACCGGGGACATTCTTGGCGGGCTGGCCGCCATTGCCATCATCGGCGCGGCGGTCAATCACTATAACAAGGAAAAGCGCAGGGATCGGCCGAGCCGCCAGTATCATCACGTGTACAAGGAACCGAAGATCGTGCATCCACATGTTCGTCCGGTTCCGAAACGTGTGGCGCGATATGACCTGCCGCACCGGTGCCTGCGGACCATCAAAGGCTACGGACCCAACCGGCAGTTGCTTGGGCCAAAATGCCTGAAGAAACACTACAGACATGCCAATAGCCTGCCCAACCAATGCAAGGTCGGTTTCTGGAACGGCAAAAAGGTCAAGCGGGGGTATGAACCCGCGTGCCTGCGCCAGCAAGGATACCGCGTGGTTTACCAGTAATCGGTCACGAGCAGGAGCGGTGCCGCAAGAAGCGCCGCGCAAGAGAGGGGGCGGCACAAGCTGCCCTCTCTTTTTTCTTGCGGTCGGTCGTGAAACGCGGTTTGCCAAAGGGATGATGGTACCGAATTTTGAACTTGAGCAGGCCCTGCTGGACCGAGGGCATCTGCGCGTCGCAGGTGTTGATGAGGTCGGGCGCGGCCCGCTGGCCGGGCCGGTTGTGGCGGCTGCGGTGATTCTGAACCCCGGTGATATTCCCGCCGGGTTGAACGATTCCAAGAAACTAACCGCCAAGCGCCGCGCCGCTTTGGATACGGTCTTGCGGGACAGCGCCGAATTTGCGGTTGCCGAGGCGTCGGTGGAAGAAATCGACGAGATCAACATCCTGCGCGCCTCGCATCTGGCCATGGCGCGGGCGGTGGCGGCCCTGGACCCTGCGCCCGATTTTCTGCTGATCGATGGCATTATGATACCGCGCGGCCTGAAAATCCCTTCGCAGGCGGTTGTCAAAGGGGATGCGCGATCGGTGTCGATCGCGGCGGCCTCGATCCTTGCCAAAAACTGGCGCGATCAGGTGATGGTGGATTTGGCGCAACAGCATCCGGGCTATGGGTGGGAGACAAATGCCGGTTATCCGTCAAAACAACACAAGGAGGCGCTGCAAAATCTTGGTGTGACCCCACACCATAGACGTTCGTTCAAGCCTGTCCACAATATCTTGTATCAAGAGTAAATCGTAAGTCGCTGATTCAAAAAAGAAATTGACGGCGAATCGTCTTTGACTCATCCTTGTCTCAACCAAATGAGCGCAAAAGCGCCGTGGATACTTGAGGCAGTAAAATGACAACAACCACCAAAAAGGGCGCAAAAGCGCTCCCTTTAAACACGATCCTATCCGGGGACTGCATCGATGTGATGAACAGTCTGCCCGAGGCGTCGGTTGACCTGATCTTTGCGGATCCTCCGTATAATTTGCAGTTGAAGGGGCAATTGCATCGCCCGGATAACTCTCAGGTGGATGCGGTTGACGACCACTGGGATCAGTTTTCCAGCTTTGGCGCTTATGACCAATTCACCCGCGAGTGGTTGAAAGCGGCGCATCGCCTGCTGAAACCCAATGGCGCGATCTGGGTGATCGGGTCCTACCACAACATCTTCCGCGTGGGCTCGGCCCTGCAGGACGCGGGTTATTGGATTCTGAACGACGTCGTGTGGCGCAAGTCGAACCCGATGCCGAATTTCCGCGGCAAGCGATTCACCAACGCGCATGAAACGATGATCTGGGCGTCGAAACGTGAAGGTGCGAAATACACGTTCAACTACGAGGCGCTGAAGGCCCTGAACGAAGGCGTGCAGATGCGCAGCGACTGGGTGCTGCCGATCTGCACCGGGCATGAACGGCTCAAGGATGAAAACGGCGACAAGGCACATCCGACGCAGAAACCGGAATCGTTGCTGCACCGGGTTCTGATCGGCTCGACCAATCCGGGGGATGTGATTCTGGACCCGTTCTTTGGCACCGGCACGACCGGTGCGGTTGCCAAGATGCTGGGGCGCGAGTTCATCGGCATCGAGCGCGAAGAAAGCTATCGCAAGGTGGCCGAGAAGCGTATTTCCAAGGTCCGCAAGTTCGACCGTGAGGCGCTGGAGGTCAGCGCCAGCAAACGCGCCGAGCCGCGCGTGCCCTTTGGCCAATTGGTCGAACGCGGCATGCTGCGCCCGGGCGAGGAGCTCTATTCCATGAACCAGCGCCATAAGGCCAAGGTGCGCGCCGACGGGACGCTGGTGGGCGATAACGTCAAGGGCTCGATCCATCAGGTCGGCGCACATCTGGAAAACGCGCCGTCCTGCAATGGCTGGACGTACTGGTGTTTCAAACGCGACGGCAAGACTGTGCCGATTGATGTGCTGCGCCAGCAGATCCGCGCGGAAATGAACTGATTTCACGAAAACCGCCGGTGCCTGTGGCCTGACACATGGCACTACGCCTTGCCCCGCCGATCATCCGGCGGGGTCTTTTGTTTTGGCCGCAGGAATGGTTGCATGGGATCACTCTGATACCTGATACGAGAGTGATCCGTCATGACAGACACCAGCGCCAGCCCCTCGCGTTTTGAAAGGTTCTTTGTCACCCGGCCCGACAATTTCGATCTGGACAACAAATATACCGAAGCCGCGCTGGAACAGCACAAGCGCGAGGGGCTGGAACTGGCCGTTCGCGCCCGCTGGATCGCGATGGGGCTGACCGGGGTGCTGCTGATCTACCTGAACCCGCAGTGGGAGGTGTTGTGGTATCACTTCGTCCTGCTGCTGATCTGCGCCAATGGCTGGCTGATCCGCCGCGCGGGCCGGGTGGGGCAATCGCGGGCTGAGCTGTTGCTGATCTTTGTCGATCTACTGATCATGACCTTGGGCATGATCGTACCCAACCCGTTCAGCGACGATGTCCGACCGCTGGCGATGCAGTACCGGTTCGACAATTTCCAGTATTTCTTCATCATTCTGGCGGCGGGCACGCTGGCTTATTCCTGGCGCACGGTGATTGCCATCGGGTCGTGGACCGCAGGGGTATGGACTGCGGGGTGGATCATTGCCTGGTGGATCGCCACCCCCTTCCCCGGGATCAGCGAGCGGGTGGCGGATGCGTTGCAGGGCTATCCGGATGTGGCCGAAATGTTGGATCCAAACAGTTTCCGGGCCGAACTGCGCATCCAGGAGGTGATCGTGTTTGTAATGGTCGCGGTGACGCTGGGCGTATCCATGCGGCGGCTGAACCGGCTGTTGATGACCAATGCGGGGCTGGAGCGCGAGCGGGCGAACCTGTCGCGCTATTTCTCGCCCAATGTGGTCGATGAACTCAGCCAGAATGACGAGCCGTTGAAACAGGTGCGCAAGGAAAACATCGCGGTTCTGTTCATCGATATCGTGGGCTTCACCAAGTTTGCGGCGGGTCGCGACCCGTATGAGGTGATCGAGGTTCTGCGCGGGTTCCATGCCCGGATGGAGACCGAGGTGTTTCGTCATCATGGGACGCTGGACAAATATCTGGGTGATGGGTTGATGGCCACGTTTGGCACGCCGGTCCCGACGCCGCTGGATGCCACCAACGCGCTGGGCTGTGCGCGGGCGATGGTGGACATGATCGACCGCTGGAATCTGGAACGCCGTCGCGCGGGCGAGGTTGAGATTCATGTGGGGATCGGGGTCCACTATGGCTCGGTCGTGTTGGGTGATATCGGGGCCAACCGTTTGGAATTTGCGGTGATCGGCGATGCGGTGAATGTCGCTGCCAAGCTTGAGGCGATGACGCGCGACTATAAGGCACGCGTTGTGGTCAGTGACGCGCTGCGGGCTCAGGCGTCGCAGGAAAGCCCCGCATACGCGATGGAAGGATTCACTAGGCGCAGCGCTCAGGCCGTGCGCGGCGTGGCCGACCCCATGGATATCTGGGTGTACTGAGGGGCTCCCGCCCGTCGTTGCTGCATCGAAGATGCAGCGCCTTCGGTTGGGCCGGGCAGCGCGCAGGGCGCGCTGCGGTCACGCATTTGGCTGGGGGTTCTGCGCCTTGTTGTAGGGATGCCAATCGGTGATCTCGGGGTAGTATTGCCGCCGCCAGGCCCGCACACGGGGGTTCATGACGCGCCGCCACAAGGGCGGGATCATCGCGGCCACCGTCATGACCGGGTAGCCATGGGGCAATTGCGGCGCGTCCTCTTTTGCGTGGTTTTGCAGCAACGGAAAGCGCCGGTTGGGTTTGTAGTGGTGATCCGAATGGCGTTGCAGGTTGATCAGCAACCAGTTTGACGCCTTTTGCGAGGCGTTCCAGGAATGGCGCGGCAGAACATGTTCGTATTTCCCGTCGCCGATATGTTTCCGGGTCAGCCCGTAATGTTCGACGTAGTTCACCAGTTCCAACTGCCAGATCGCCACGCCCGCTTGCAGCAGGAACAGCCCCAACCCGGACCATCCGCCGATCAGGGCCGCAAGCGCCAGCATTCCGCCTTGCAGCGCCCAATACCGCCAGAACGGGTTCGACGGGTCGGTCCAGGGGCGATCCTTGCGGGCCAGCTTGTCCCGCTCGGCTTTGAAGGCGGACATGAGGCATTGCAGCAGGACGCGCGGGTAGAAGCGGTGGAAGCCCTCGTTATACCGCGCGGTCACCGGGTCGCGTGGAGTGCCGACATAGCGGTGATGGACCAACAGATGTTCGGACCGGAAATGGGAATAGAGGACCATGGCAAGCAGGATATCGCCCAGCCAGCGTTCCAGCCGGGATTTCTGGTGCATCAGCTCGTGGCTGTAGTTGATGCCAACCGTACCCGAGAGGATGCCCATACCGAAAAACAGCCCGACCTTGGACCAGCCTGACAGGTGATCGGTGTGCGTGACATACCAGATCAGGCCAAACAGGGTGACAAACTGAACCGGCACCCAAAGCTTGGTCAGCAGGATGTACCAACGCAGCACATCGTCTGGCGTTTCGGGATCGGCATTGTCCAGGTTAAGGCCGGTCAGGCGGTCCAGCGCGGCAAAGGCCCACCAGGTCGTCAGCGGGATCAGCAGAACCCACCAGCCGCCTGCGATGGCTGTGATCCAGATCAGGGGAACCAGCAGAAAGGACACCCAGAAGGGCAGAGCCGTTTGCCAGCGGGTCAGGGTCTCTGTTGTGATCATCATTCGTGCTCCGAACCGGTATGGGCAGCCTAGCCGGGCGACCCAATGGGGCACAACGGGCTTATTGCCCGCGCCACAGATCGTGGGCCTTGCGCATCACGGTTGGCAGGTCGCTGGGTTTGAAATCGTGTTTGGGCAGTATCGTCAGGCCGTTTGGTGTTTCTTGCTCAGGCAGGTCCGCTGTCCAGATACGCAGAACCAGATGGAAATGAGTGAAGGTGTGGCGCACTTCGCCGGGCAGCAGGTTCCAGTCGGCGCGGAACGGAGGTGCCTCGGCTGGTGCATCCGACCAGTCCGAGCCCGGCCAGCCCAGCATTCCGCCCAACAGCCCTTTGTCGGGACGACGCTCCAGCAGCAACGCTCCGTCCCGGCGCTGGGCGATGTAGATATGCCCGAGGCGGGTGGGTTTTGGCTTTTTCGGGGTCTTCCGGGGCAATTCTGCCTGCGTTCCTGCGATGCGGGCCAGACAGGGGTCACGCAGGGGGCAGATGCCGCAGGCGGGGGATTTCGGGGTGCAGATCGTTGCGCCCAGATCCATCACCGCCTGCGCATGGTCGCCGGGGCGCTGATCCGGCGTCAGCGCGGCGGCCTTGGCCTTCAGAACTGGTTTCGATCCGGGCAGTGGATCATGAATGTCATAAAGCCGCGCCATGACACGCTCGACATTGCCGTCCAGCACGGTCTCGGGCCGGTCAAAGGCAATGGATGCGATGGCGGCAGCGGTGTAGGGGCCGATCCCCGGTAGGTTCAGCAGGGCGTCATAGGTGTCGGGGAACCGCCCGTCATGCTGATCCGCCACGACCCGGGCGCATTTCAGCAGGTTGCGGGCGCGGGCGTAGTAGCCAAGCCCTGCCCATTCGCCCATCACCTGATCATCCGGCGCGGCGGCCAGATCATGAACGGTTGGCCAGCGCGAGGTGAAACGCATGAAGTAATCACGTACGGCAGCAACGGTTGTTTGTTGCAGCATTACTTCGGACAACCAGACGCGATAGGGGTCTGGCTGCACGCCTGCGGCACGATCCGCAGGCCCTACGCGCCATGGCATGTGCCGCGCGTGACGGTCATACCAGTCGAGCAATGCGGCGCTCAGGTCGAATTCAGGGCTGTCACGCAAGATTTATCTAACTCTCTGTCGGGTTTCGCTGGCACCTGCCGTTTCGCCCATTACAATAGCGGCGCAGGAGTTGGAAACCAGATGCAGCGCAGACGTTCTTCGACCCGCGGGTTCAAACGGACCGCGACATTGCTGAACGACCAGATCAGGCGCGCCGGGGAAAGCCGGGGCTTTGCCGTGTCGCGTCTGTTGACCCACTGGGCCGAGATTGTGGGGCAGGACACCGCCTCGATCGCGCGTCCGGTCAATGTGGGCTATGGCAAGGGCGGGATCGGCGCGACGCTGACCCTGCTGACCACGGGCCCACAGGCCCCGATGCTGGAGATGCAGAAGGAACAGCTGCGCGGCAAGGTGAACGCCGTATACGGCTATAACGCGATCAGCCGCATTCGCATCACCCAGACCGCTCCGACAGGATTTGCCGAGGGGCAGGCCAGTTTCGATCACAAACCGAAACACGCAAAACCGGAAATAAAACCAGAAATTGCGGCCGAGGCAGACAAAGTGTCGCGCGATGTTCACGATGGTGATTTGCGCGCTGCCCTTGAACGTTTGGGCCGCAACGTTTTATCCAAACAGAAACGCTGAGAAAGGGCTGAGAATGAGCCGTATTGCAACCGTAATCTGTGCGGCTGTCGCCGTCGCCGCTGGCGGCTATTGGCTGACAACCTCGAATTCCACCCCGGCCAACCCGCTGGTTGGCAGTGCCATCGCGCAAGAGGCCGATCTGGACACCTCGACCATCGTCGAAATGGTGCAGGGTGCCGAGGATGCGCCGGTCGAGATCATCGAATACGCATCCTATACCTGCCCGCATTGTGCAAATTTCCATCAGGGCGCGTATAAGCAGCTCAAGAAGGATTTCATCGACACCGGGAAGGTCAAGTTCATCTACCGAGAGGTGTATTTTGACCGCTATGGTCTGTGGGCCTCGATGGTTGCGCGCTGCGCGGGTCCCGAGAAGTTCTTTGGCATCACCGACCTGATCTATGAAGGTCAGTCCGAATGGACCCGCGCGGGCGGCCCGCCGGAAATCGTCGACGAGCTGCGCAAGATCGGGCGTCTGGCCGGGATCGATGGCGATCAGCTAGAAGCCTGCCTGCAGGACGGTACCCGCGCCCAGACACTGGTTGCGTGGTATCAGGAAAACGCCGAGCGTGACGATATTCAGGCCACCCCGTCCTTCATCGTCAACGGCGAGAAGGTGTCGAACCAGTCCTACGAGGATTTCAAGCGGCTGATCGAAGCCGAGCTTGGCAGCTAAACCCATTCCCGGTCAGCCCGTTCAGGGCTGGCCGGATCCATCAGGGCGAAGGTGCCGCCTTTAACAGCATCTCGCGCACAGAATCGGCATCTGCCACTTGCAGGCGCACCGGCAGGGTCACGACCTTGCGACGAAAGGCATCGGGCAACCGGACCGCATCTTTTTCCGTTGTCACCATCTGGGCACCCAAGGACCGGGCTTCGTTCTCAAGCCGGGTCATAAGGGCTGTCGTCAGCGGTTGGTGATCGTCCAAAGCCTCGGCCCGCAGCAGCTCGGCCCCTTGCTGGCGCAGGGTCTGGAAGAATTTCTCGGGATGTCCGATGCCTGCAAAGGCCAGCACGCGCGACCCGGCCCAGTCCATTCCTGTTTGCAAAGGTTCGACGACACCGGTCGCGTGCGGCACTGAAATCTGATCGCCCCACTGATCGGCAAATACCTGTTGCGCGGGGGCGTCGCCAAGGGACAGAACCAGATCGGCGCGTTTCAGGCCCACATCGACGGGTTCGCGCAAAGGCCCAGCAGGCAGGCACAACCCGTTCCCGAACCCGCGTTGCGCGTCCACCACGATGATCGAGAAATCCTTGGCGACCGAGGGGTTCTGGAACCCGTCATCCAGCACGATCACACTTGCGCCTTCTTGTGCGGCAGCACGCGCACCGGCGGCGCGATCCTTGGCCACCCAAACCTCGGCAAACATGGCCAGCAGCAGCGGTTCGTCGCCGACTTGCGCGGCCGAATGTTTGCTTGGATCGACCCGCACCGGTCCTTCCAGCGACCCGCCATGTCCGCGTGTGACGATATGCGGTTCGTGCCAGTTGCTTCGCAACTGTTCCACAACCCAGATCGCCGTGGGGGTCTTTCCGGTTCCGCCTGCATTCAGGTTGCCGATGCAGATCACCGGAACGCCCGGATTGACCCCGGTATCGGATGCAACGCGGCGCGCGGTTGCCGATGCGTAGATACGGCCCAGAGGGGCCAGTAGCCGCGCCCGCAGGTCCAGCTTGTCTGGGCCGGTGTTCCAGAACTCAGGTGCTCGCATCATCTGCACTCCGCTGGTCCAGCGCTTCCTGCACCATGTCGATCAACTGGTCGGCCTGCGGCGCGCCTTCGGTGATCATTTGCCATCCTGCAAGGGCCATGCCCGCCGCCTGATCGGGGGCCAGAAGCTCGACAATCGCATCGCCCAATTCGGTGGCGGATTTCACCATGCGTGCCGCCTTGACCTGTTTCAACTGATCGTAAAGCTCTTGCTGGCTGTGCACAAAGGGGCCGTGCACAATGGCCGATCCCAATGCAATCGTCTCAAGCGGGTCCTTGCCAGCTGCGCCACGTTCAAGCGAACTGGCCATGAATGTGACGGGTGAGACTCGTTGCCAGAGGCCCAGATCTTCGGGCTCGGATGTCAGAATGACCTGTGTCGTGTCTTCGATCTTGTCGCCCTGATCCCAGTAGGCACAGCGCAGATCCATCGATTCAAGCCGCCTGTGCAGCGGTCCGGCTTCGCGCATGTCGGCCACATGCAGCACCAGCGCCAGACGCGGCAGCATCCGCATCGCCTGACGATGGGCACTGAGAACCGAGATGAATTCCTTGTCCTGCACCCATGCCGCCAGCCAGACGGGCCGACCCGAAAAGATGTGATTGATCTCAATAAGCTCGTCTTCGGGCCAGGGTTCCGGGTTGGGGCTGATCTGCAGGGGGGGAGATACGGCAACCTTGGCCGATGCAACACCCATGCGCCGGATCTGGCGTGATGTGTCTTCGGATTTGGTCAGGATTCTGTCAAAGCAATCAAATGTATACCGGGAAATGTCCGGCAGCCACCGCGCGGTTCTGGGGATCTCGATCTCCAGCGTCGCCTCGATCAGGATCAGCGGTATGCCCCGTTCCTGAGCGCGGGTAATGATGTTGGGCATCAGGCCGCCGCCAACCCACAGCCCCATATTCGGACGCCAGTGGTTCAGAAACCCGCGTGCCGCGCCGGTGTGCTCGACCGGCAGGGTGATCAGCGGATAGGGCGTTTCGGCCCATCGTTTCAGGTCAGCCTTTGGCGGTGCGCTCAGCAGGATGGACAGGCCGGGCCGGACCTGTTGCAGACGGTGGCAGAAGTGATTGATCACCCGCAGCCGGTCCTGATCTGCGATGTGGATCCACAACAACTCCCCTTCAGGTCGCGGCAGGTCGGGCTGGCCATTGCCGTTGGGAACCCCCCACGACAAAACCCGATAGGCCGCAAGGCTGAGAGAGCGGGGCTTGCTCATCCGCTGATCCCGGGGCCGTTGGGATCCAGTTGTTCGGATAGCTGGTCGTGCAGGGGTTTCCCGGCGGCAATCACCCCGTTCAGGCGGGGATGGGCATTGTTGAAGCGCAGCGGTTGGCCTGCACGGTCGGAGCAGATGCCGCCCGCCTCGCGCACGATCAGGTCGCCTGCCGCGATGTCCCATTCCCAACTGGGGCGCAGGGTCAGCATCCCGTCGAACCAGCCCTGCGCGACCAGCGCCATGCGATAGGCCAGCGACGGGCGATAGGCCCGCGTGAACGACGGGGGCTGGCCCTGACGCCAATGATGGGGCGCGAGGTTTGGTTTGGCCGCCAAAAGCTCGGAATCGTCCAGCGTGGCGGTTGTTGCGATGCGGATGGGGGCGCCGTTCAGCGTGGCCCCCTGACCCTTGGCTGCGGCGTACAGCAGGTCGCGCAGGGGCAGATAGATCACCGCTGCCGTGACCTCACCCTTCTCAGCGATGGCCAGCGAATGCGCCCATGTGCGGGCACCCTCGGCAAAGCTGCGGGTGCCGTCGATCGGGTCGATGACAAAGACGCGGTCGCGGTTCAGCCGATCCGGCGTATCCTCGGTTTCTTCGCTCAGCCAGCCGTAATCGGGGCGGGCTGCGGGCAGGTGCTGCTCCAGCATGGCGTTTACCGCCAGGTCGGCCTCGGTCACCGGCCCGGCCCCGTCGGGCTTGTCCCAGCGTTGCGCCTGCGCCCCGGAATAGCGGGTGGCGATCTTTCCGGCCTCAAGGGCTGCGTCGATCAGAAGTGGCAGATCAGTTGCCGGCAAGCGTCATTCCTTCGATCAGCACCGAGGGGACGACCCGCGACAGATAAGCCCGCGCGTCATTGGCCGGGATCATCCGTTTCAGCATGTCGTGCAGATTGCCTGCGATGGTGCATTCGTTGACCGGGTGCGTGATCTCACCGTTTTCGACCCAGAATCCGGAGGCCCCACGCGAGTAATCGCCGGTATTCGGGTTGATCGTCGAACCGATCATCGACGTCACCAACAGGCCGGTGCCCATGTCGCGGATCAGGTCCGCGCGGCTTTGGTCACCCTGGGTCAGGCTCAGGTTCCAGTTGCTGGGCGAGGGCGGCCCCGACACGCCGCGTGTGGCGTTGCCGGTCGAGGCCATGTCCAGCTTGCGCGCGCTGGACAGATCCAGCGTCCAGCCCGTCAGAATGCCGTTTTCGACAATCGCGCGGCGGCGGGTCGGCAGCCCTTCGGCATCAAAGGGGCGCGAGCCCGAGATGCGCGGGCGGCTGGGGTCTTCGATCAGAGACAAATGTTCGGGCAGAATCTGCTTCCCAAGGCTGTCTTTCAGCCACGAGGCCCCGCGCGCGATGGCGGCACCGTTGCTGGCGGCCAGCAAATGCCCGATCAAAGACGATGAGATACGTTCATCAAACAGAACTGGAAAGCTGCCGGTCTCGGGCTTGCGCGCACCCCCAAGGGCCACGGCGCGTTCGCCCGCCTTGCGACCGATCTCCTGCGGGTCGCGCAGGTCGGACTGGAACGTGCGGCTGTCGCCGTCATAATCCCGCTCCATCCCCGTGCCTTCGCCCGAGATGGCGACGCACGAGGTTGAGCGATAACTGCGCGCATACCCGCCCGAAAACCCGTTCGTGGCGGCCAGAAAAACGCGGTGGGTTCCATAGCTTGCACCGGCGTCGGACACTTGCGACACGCCCGGTACGGCCAAAGCGGCGGCTTCGGCGGCAAGCGCATCCTGCATCAACGCATCTGGGGCAGGTTCCGGGGTGGGGTCGAACAATTCCAGCGCGTCGATGTCCCAGCCATTGGCCAGTTGCGCGGCATCGGCCAACCCGGCAAAGGGGTCCTCGGGGGCCTCTTTCGCCATGGCAACGGCGCGTTCGGCCATCGCGTTCAGGGTTTCGGGACGATTGTCAGAGCTTGAGACGATGGCCTGCCGTTTGCCGACAAACACCCGCAGCCCAAGATCGGTCCCTTCCGAACGTTCCGCATGTTCCAGGGCCCCGCCGCGCACTTCGACCGAGACCGACGAGCCGTCGATAACAATCGCATCGGCCGCTTCAGCCCCGGCTTTGCGGGCCGCATCCAGCAGGGATTGGCTGATTTCTTCTGGTGTGCGCGTCATGGGGCCTCCGGTTTGACTGCAATGGACCTAGCCTTGCACAGCCCGTCTCGCAAGACCCGTGACCGAATGGTTTTGTGACGTCTGCACCGTAGGTCAAGGGCAAGGGCGCGCGGTCACGCCCTTGCCCGATCACATTTACTTAATACGCTGACCATTCGCCAGAATCTGGCCGTCTTCGGTGAATTCGATGGTTGAATTCAGCGTGTCGGGCTCATCCCCCGGCACCGCCATCATGCCCATCATCATCCGGGCGCCCAAGGCATCGCTGTCGGACATCAGGCCCATTCCGATCAGCTTGTCGATCAGTGCATTTGCCCCCACCAGTTGAAGGTTCGCGACACCAGCCGGGGCGGGCATGCCGAATTCCTCGGTGTTTGCGTTGTCGAAGGTGAAATCGCCGTCACCGGTCAGTCTTGCCCCAACCAGCGAAACCAGAAGCTCGTTGATCTTCAGCGAGTGCAGCTCGGCCGGAATCTCGCCTGTTGCTTCGAACTCGGCGGCCTCTTCGGGATCGAAGATGTTCATCAGAACTTTGGCGGTGCCGCTGGTGTCCAGCGCGATGGTCGCCGGATCGCGGGGCAGAGTGCCTGCGGGGTCAAACATGCTCCACAAGATATCCGACATGGTGAAATCGGTCAGGTTCATCGAGAAGCCAAACGGCTTGACCTCATCCGAAGGTTGAACCGGAATCTCAAGTTGCAGACCGGCTTTCTCCATCGCGGCTTCCAATGGGAAGGGCAGGTCCGCCGTTGTCACCGCCAGCTTGGTATTGTTCTGCTCGATATCATAGGCAATCCGCTCGGCATCCATGCTGGCCGCAAAGCGCCCGCCTTCGGATGAGCTGGCCATGTTGAACTGCTCACCCTCGCTGACGCCGCTGATATCGGTCTTGCCCGAGGCATAGGTGAAATCGCCCGCAAAGGCGAAACCGGCAGCGTACAGCGCCTCAGGATCGCTGAGGTCAAATTCCAGCGGCAGGATGTTTTCACCCGCAAACGTCAACTGGTCCATTTTGCCGACAAACAGGCCGGAATCGCCGTTCTCAGGGTCTTCGAACTGGATGTCGTAGGACAGTTCGGCGGCTTCGAACGTCTGATCGATTGTGCGCTCATCACCGATCAACATGCGAGAGCTTCCGGACAGGTCGGTCATGTCAAAGCTGACATTCAGAGCATCATCGGGCAGGGCTTCGTCGCCAGCCTGCAACTCGCCCAGAACGATGCTGAGGGTGGATGCGGAATAGTCATAGGTCATGTCTTCGGGCGAGCCGGAAACAACCATGTCCAGATCGGTCTGCGAATAGATCAGGTCGACCGAGAATGCCTCATCTTCGGCCGTGCCCGAGATTGTCATCGGGAAGCTGTCGGGAAAGCCGATGCTGACGGTGCCATCGCCGTTTTCGGTCAGTGTCATTTCCGGCATGACCATCTGGAACTGACCGTCATCTTCGGGGAAGGTCATCGACAGGGTCATGTCCGCGATTGTGGTCACGTCCCCGGCGTTGCTTTGATCGCCGGTAATTGTATAGCCCATCGACTGGAAATAGTTCTGCCAATCGGCCCAGACATCATTTGCAGTCAGGTCGGCCCAGGCGCCTTGGGTGGCAACGGCGTAAGCCAGGGCTGCGCCGCAGCTGCGGCGAAGGAAAACAGACATAAGGTAACCCTTCTTGATCAATTTGTGGCGCATGGTCGGGGTTGCGGCGGGTATCGTCAAGGGGCAAGGGCTGGACGCCTTCCCCGTTTCCGCGCTACGGCTTTGGACAAGGACCAGCCCACGGATTGAGGAGGGGGAAATGCAGGGAAAAACAGTACTCATAACAGGGGCCAGCCGGGGAATCGGGGCCGAGGCGGGGCGCGTTTTTGCCGCAGCCGGGGCCAATGTCGCGCTGATTGCACGCAGTCGTGATCAGATTGATGCGCTGGCGGCTGCGCTGGGGGATAACGCGATTGCGCTGGCTTGCGACGTCAGTGATTTCGCGCAGGTCGAACAGGCGGTGGCCGATTGCGTTGCCCGGTTTGGCGGTCTGGACGTACTGATCGGCAATGCAGGTGTGATCGAGCCGATCTTTCACCTGTCCAACGCCGATGTCGCATCCTGGAGCCAGGCCATCGATATTAACCTCAAAGGCGTATTCTACGGCATGCGCGCCGCCCTGCCGGTGATGCGCGCCGCCGGGGGTGGTACGGTCCTGACCGTCTCGTCCGGTGCGGCATCGAACCCGGTTGAGGCGTGGAGCCACTATTGTTCCTCGAAAGCGGGTGCGAAGATGCTGACCGAATGCCTGCATCTGGAAGAGGCGCATAACGGTATCCGCGCCATGGGCCTGTCGCCGGGCACTGTGGCCACGGATATGCAACGTGTCATCAAGGCCAGCGGCATCAACCCGGTTAGCCAGTTGGATTGGGATGTTCACATCCCGGCGGACTGGCCCGCGCGGGCGCTGATGTGGATGTGTTCGTCAGACTCGGATGAGTTCTTGGGCTCCGAGATTTCCCTACGCCAAGATGACATCCGCCAAAGGATCGGCTTGACGTGATTGAATTGACGAAGGACGACGGTCTATGGACCGTCACGATCAATAACCCGGGCAAGGCAAACGCCCTGACCGGTGCGATGCTGACCGAACTGGCCGAGATTGCCGAGGCCGCGACCGAGGCCAGCGCGCTGATCCTGACAGGTACCGGCAAAGTGTTCAGCGCCGGGGCCGATCTGGACGAGGCGCGCGCCGGGCTGGCCACCTCGGACGTGTGGGAGCGCCTGTCGGGCGCGATTGCCGCCTTGCCCTGTCTGACGGTGGCCGCATTGAACGGTACGCTGGCCGGTGGGGCCAACGGGATGGTGCTGGCCTGTGATCTGCGCATCGCGGTGCCCTCGGCCAAGTTCTTCTATCCGGTGATGAAGCTGGGCTTTCTGCCGCAACCGTCCGATCCCAAACGCATGGCGGCCCTGATTGGCCCGGCGCGGACCAAACTGATCCTGATGGCAGGGCAGAAGATCACGGCAGAGGAAGCCTATGCCTTCGGTCTTGTGGACCGCATCGTCGCGCCCGAAGACCTGATGCCCACAGCGCGCGAGCTGGTGGCGGACAGTGTCGCTGCAAAGCCCGACATCGCCGCTGGCATCGCCGAGCTGTGCCGATGAGGTTGTCCGCGCTGCGATTGCGCGTCGCCGATCCGGATCGCCTGGCCGGATTTTACCGGAACGCGCTTGGCATGTCGGTGCGGGCCGAAGGGCAAAACCGCCGCGTCGGCTATGACGGGCAGGATGCGGATCTGTTGCTGATGCCAGGTGGCGGCGGGTACGCCCATGATCAGGGGCAACGATACTGGAAGATCGGGATTACTCTGCCCGATGTGGACGCGGCGGTTGAGGCGTTGAGCAAACAGGGCCATGCTGTCAGTGTCCCGCGCCAGTTTCTGGATATCGGCTACATGGCCCATCTCAGCGACCCCGAAGGCTTTGTGATCGAACTTCTGCAACATGATTTCGAAGGCAACCGGCCCGAAAATGCAGCCGATCCCGCGAACCCGTTCGCGCAGGCGCGGGTCGGTCAGATCACCCTGCGTACCGGCGATATAGCCGCCGAGGACGCGTTCTGCCGCGCCCGGGGCATGAAACTGCTGTCAATGCAGGACGTCGCTCCATACGGGTTCGATCTGCATTTCTACGCCTTCACGCAGGACGCCCCGCCTGATCCCGACCCGTGGGCGGTCGGAAACCGCGAATGGTTGTGGAAGCGCCCCTACACAACGCTGGAATTTCAGCACATTCAGGGCGCGCAATTCGCACCGGTGCCGGATTTCAAGGGGTTGGAGTTCGAGGGCCTGGCCCAGCCGATTTCGGATGCCTTCGGTGATCCCGTCCTGCCCGGCTGATCACCGAGCGCGCCGTTTTCCCGGCACTTTCGAACGAAAACCGGGCGGGCGTTTGCGGACCCAGTTCAGGAATTTCTCAAGCCTGGGATGCGCGCGCAGGGCCTCGACCGTGTTGAAACTGCGCGCCAATTCGGCCTCGGTCAGCGTGGCGTGGATTTCCTTGTGGCAGATCTGGTGCAGCAGAACGGTGGGTCCGCCCTTGCCTCCTTTGAGTTTTGGGATCAGATGATGCAGGCTGCCGCCGCCTTCGGGGATCGGGCGGTCGCAAAGCGGGCAGATCGGATCGCTGTTCGTCATGATCGGGAATGATGCGCCTGTGGGCGACGAAGGCAAGAGGGTGCGAATGGCGCAGGCAGTGGTGATCGGGGCAGGTCCCGCCGGGTTGATGGCGGCGGAACAGCTTGCCCGGGCCGGTCACTCGGTTCTGGTGGCCGAGGCCAAACCCTCGGTCGCGCGCAAGTTTCTGATGGCGGGAAAATCGGGGCTGAACCTGACCAAGGATGAACCTTTCGAGACCTTGATCCAGTCTTATGACGAAGCCGCCGACTGGCTGCTTCCGATGCTGGCCGAGTTCGACGCGCAGGCCGTTCAGGACTGGGCGCGCGGTTTGGGGCAAGAGCTGTTCACCGGCTCGACGGGCCGGGTATTTCCAACCGTCATGAAAGCCTCACCCCTGTTGCGCGCGTGGCTGGCCCGCCTGTCAGAAGCGGGCGTTGAGATCAGGACGCGCTGGCGCTGGACTGGGTGGCAGGGCGATGTGCTGACATTCGACACCCCGGACGGCGAACACAGCCTGACGGCAAGCGCGACAATTCTAGCGATGGGCGGGGCCAGTTGGGCGCGATTGGGATCGGACGGCAATTGGGCGACCCCCCTTGCCGACAAAGGTGTTCAGATCACCCCGTTTGCTCCCGCCAATGCCGGTCTTCTGGTCGACTGGTCCGACCAAATGGCATCGCATTTCGGCGCGCCAATCAAAGGTGTTGCCCTGCAAGCCGGGTCCTTGCACACACGCGGCGAGGCGGTGATCTCGGCCCGCGGGCTGGAGGGCGGCGGCATCTACACCATCTGCAAAGCGGTGCGAGACGGGGCGCCATTGACGCTCGACCTGATGCCTGATGTGTCGCAGGACGACGTGGCGCAGCGCCTCAGCAAACCGCGCGGCAAGGCCAGCCTGTCCAATCACATCCGCAAAGTTCTGAAACTGGGGCCGACCCGAACGGCGTTGCTCATGGAGTTCGGGCGGCCCATCCCGTCCGCGCCCGATGCCTTGGCACAACTCATCAAATCGCTGCCGGTTCATCATGCGGGCCCGCGGCCAATGGACGAAGCCATCTCAACCGCAGGTGGCGTTTCGCGCGCGGCCCTGACCGATGGCTTGATGCTGACGGCCCTGCCAGGCGTTTTTTGCGCCGGAGAGATGCTGGACTGGGAAGCGCCAACAGGTGGTTACCTGTTGACGGCGTGTCTGGCCACAGGGCGCTGGGCCGGTCGATCCGCAGTAGACCGGCTGAGGCAAAACGGTCCTGATTAATTGAGTTCGGCCAGTTTCTTATAGGCAGGCCGGTTCCGCATCTCTTTGCCGTAGGCTTTCAACACGTCCGAATCCAACGAAAAGCCCGCGCCCTTTGCCCAGCTCATGCAATGTACCAGCAGGATATCGGCGATGGTCATTTGATCACCCATCAGGAACGGACCCTGGAACCGTTTCTCTAACCGCTTGAAATTCTGATCGAACTCCCATTTGGCGGCCTCGCCAATCTGCGGGACGCGCTTGTCCTCGGGCAGGATGAACCCGTGCCGTGCCGCAACCCACAGGACCGCGTCCAGTTCGTCCAGAATCGCGTGGAACACCGAATCCTGAGCGGCGCGTTCAGGGCTGCCCGCCGGGAAGGTGAAGGCCCCGTGTTTGTCGGCCAGATAGGTCATGATCGCGGAACTGTCCGAGATCACATGATCGCCGTCCACCAGAACCGGAATCTTGCCGCTGTGGTTCAACGCGGCAACCTGTGGATCACGTGGTCCGACATTGACCAACTCGTACGGCTGCCCGAGCTCTTCCAGCAGCCAGATGACGCGCGAGGCGCGGCTTTGGACGCGTCCATAGATCTTGTACATGCTGATCTCCTGCCATTTGCTGGCCTGAGTGTGGCCCGGAACGGGCAGGGGTCAAGACAAACGCAGGGTCAGCGCGACCGGGCGAGCATTGCCAGACGGATCATGGCACGTTCGACCAGCGCCATCGCCGGGGCTGTCTGCCCGGCTGAGCGCAAGGACAGGTCGGTATCGGTCAAAACGGTCAGCGCCGTTTGCAGCTTGGGTGCGCCCCATCCCTGCGCTTGCCGCAGAATGCGGTCGCGGCGTTTGCCATAGACCGGCGGGCGCAGCTTGCCGATTCCCTGCGCCGCACCGCCGGGGTCCGAGGCGCAGGCGTAAAGTGTGCGAAAATGCCGGGTCGCGCCGATGCACAGCGTCACCCCATTGGTGCCCTGCGCCTGCAGACGCCGGATCAGCGGCCCGATCTCACCAGCGCGGCCCTCGGCGACCACGTTCAGGACATCGTCCAGCGCCGCTTCGGTCGAACGGGGCGCGCAGGCTTCGATGTCCTCCAGGCTGAGTTCGCTGTCATCTCCGCGCTTGAACAGCGACAGTTTTTCAACCGTCTGGGCGAAATCGCCGGGGCTGAGGCTGACGGCCAGTTCGTTCAGCGCCGACATTGTGTCGCGCGGCACGTTCCGCAATCCGGCCTGGGCCAGCACACGCTCGACCTCGGCCCGTGAGGGCGGATCGTCATAGATACCAACCGCATAGGCCGCCGGGTGCGATTCGAAGGCTTTGCGGATTTTGGAACTGGGTTTCAGCTGCCCTGCGGTGACGATGATCTGCGCGTCTCCGGGTGCCCAATCCTCAAGCGCGGCCAAAATCGAGGGGGCGGCAGCATCCGTGGCTTCTTCGACGAACACGGCGCGGGGGCCGGGGAAGAAACCGACCGCTTTGACCGCATCCAGCAGTAAAGCGGGGTCGCCGCGCAAGTCGCTGCCGGGCATCCGGGTCAGGCGCATTTCCTCTTCGGCATTTGCGCCCAGCAAGGCCGCCAGCACCTGTTGACGCTTCAACGCCACCCGCATGGCATCCGCGCCGTAGATCAGCAGGCCGGTCTTGTCTGCATCCGGTTTGGCGAAATAGCCGTCAGCCTCACGCGGGCTCAGCTTCATGCGGTCAGGCCCGGCGTGGCGTAAAGGCGATTGACGATCTGATCCGACAGAATCGTCATCAGGCGCCGTGTCGCGTCGCGTTCATCGGCGAGTGTGGAAACCGTTGACCCAGACGCCGAATAGCCCACGAAATCGGTGACGGTGCCCGAGGCCACGATCTGCCCCGAGGCGTTCGAGCGCAGCGAATACTGCGCCCGTCCGTTGATCGTGTAGCGGTTGGTCTCGTTGGTTGTGGTGATGGCCGCGCTCTGAACCTGAGTAGAGACCTGCACGCTCAGCTTGTAATCCTTACCCGAGGTCGCACTGCGCCCAAGCTGCTGTTCCAGATTCTGAACCAGAAGGAACGTGTTTTCGTTATTTGGCGCAGACAGTTCGACCTTGCCAAACAGCGCCGATCCTGCCCCGCCCGGAGCGTAAACCGGTTGAAAGCCGCAGGCAGCAAGCGCCAGCGGCATCAACAGAAAGGTTCTTCGGTCAAACGACGACATTCACGATCCGACCCGGGACAACGATCACTTTCTTCGGGGCCGATCCATCCAGCGCCCTTTGCACAGCTTCGGTGCCAAGCGCGAGTTTTTCAACCTCGTTCTTGTCCATGTCCTTTGGAACGCTGATTTCGGCGCGGCGCTTGCCGTTGATCTGGATCGGCAGGGTGATGGTGTCATCGACCAGCATCGCCTCATCGGCCACCGGCCATGGCGCAGTTGCCACCAGCCCTTCGCCGCCCAGCAACTCCCAGAGTTCCTCTGACAGGTGCGGGGTCATCGGCGACATCAGTTGCGCCAGTGTCTTGGCGGCCTGACGCTTGGCGTCGGTGCCCGCCTTGGATTTGGCCAGCGTATTGGTAAAGGCGTAAAGCTTGGCAATCGAGGCGTTGAAGCCAAAGGATTCGACGCCTCCGGTCACATCATGGATGGCTTTATGCATTTCACGCAGCAAGGTTTCGTCTTCGCTGTTGGCCGGGTTGTCCGACTCGGCGATTTCTGAGGCGATGCGGTGCACGCGGGTCAGATGTTTGTACGCGGCCTCGGCCCCGGCGGCGGTCCACTCAACGTCCCGCTCGGGCGGCGAATCGGACAGCACAAACCAGCGCGCAGTATCTGCGCCAAAGGCCGAGATGATGCTGACCGGATCGACCACGTTCTTTTTGGACTTCGACATTTTGGCCGAGGGGATGATCTCGACCTCGGTGCCGTCGGCCAGTTTACCGTCGGTCACATCCTCGGGCAGGTGATAGACCGGGCGGCCCTTGGCGTCGCGGGTCTGGTAAATCTCATGCGTTACCATGCCTTGCGTGAACAGCGCATTGAACGGCTCGATGGCCTTTTTCGGCAGATGCCCGGTGATCTGCATCGCCCGCGCGAAGAAACGGGAATAGAGCAGGTGAAGAATCGCATGTTCGATGCCGCCGATATACTGGTCGACATTCATCCAGTATTCGGCCTCGGCCAGATCGGTGGGCGTTTCCGCGCGCGGAGCGGTGAATCGGGCGAAATACCACGACGAATCGACGAATGTGTCCATCGTGTCGGTTTCACGCTTGGCCGGGGCACCACAGGACGGGCAGGCGCAGTCACGCCAGGTCGGGTGGCGGTCCAGCGGGTTGCCCGGTTTGTCGAATGTGACATCGTCGGGCAGGCGGACCGGCAGATTCTCTTTCTTCTCGGGCACGACGCCGCAGGCATCGCAATGCACAACGGGAATCGGGCAGCCCCAATAGCGCTGACGGCTGAGGCCCCAGTCGCGCAGGCGGTATTTGGTGACGCCTTCACCCCAACCCGCCTTTTCGGCGAAATCGACGGTGGTGTTGATGGCCTCATCGCCCGTGGCCTCGGTCAGGCCCGCGAAATGGTTCACCCAGCGCACCTTTTCGGTCTTCGGCGGCACGAAGGCGATCTTGTCGACCGGCGTGTCATCATCCAGCGCAAAGAAGGTATCGACCACGGGCAGGCCATATTTGCGGCAGAAATCGAGGTCGCGCTGGTCATGTGCTGGGCAGGCAAAGATCGCGCCGGTGCCGTAATCCATCAGGATGAAGTTGGCGATCCAGACCGGCAGCTCCCAATTCGGGTCCAGCGGATGACGCACGCGGATGCCGGTGTCATAGCCCAGCTTTTCGGCCGTTTCGATGGCCTCTTCGGTGGTGCCACCCTTGCGGCATTCGGCAACAAACTCAGCGACTTCGGGGTTCTCAGACTCCAACGCCTTGGCAATCGGGTGATCCGGCGAGATGCCCACAAAGGACGCACCCAGCAGCGTATCGGGGCGAGTCGTATAAACCGTGATCGGCTCACCTCCATCGGTGCGCTCAAAGCCGAATTGCAGGCCACGGGACTTGCCGATCCAGTTCTCCTGCATCAGACGCACCTTGGCGGGCCAGTTGTCCAGCGTATCCAGCGCATCCAGCAATTCCTCGGAGTAATCCGAGATTTTGAAGAACCACTGCGTAAGCTCGCGCCGTTCCACCAGCGCGCCCGACCGCCAGCCGCGCCCGTTTTCCACCTGTTCATTGGCCAGAACGGTCATATCCACCGGGTCCCAGTTCACCACGGCGTTCTTGCGGTAAACCAGCCCGGCCTCGAGCATGTCCAGAAACAAAGCCTGCTGCTGGCCGTAATATTCCGGGTCACAGGTGGCAAATTCACGCGACCAGTCGATCGACAGACCCAGAGGTTTCATCTGTCCGCGCATGTCGGCGATATTGCCATAGGTCCAGTCTTTCGGATGACCGCCAATCGCCATCGCGGCGTTTTCGGCGGGCATCCCGAAGGCATCCCAGCCCATCGGGTGCAGCACGTTGTGCCCGGTCGCCAGCTTATGACGCGCGATCACGTCGCCCATCGTGTAGTTGCGCACATGCCCCATGTGGATTCGGCCTGATGGGTAGGGGAACATCTCAAGCACATAGTATTTCGGCTTGTCCGCCTTGTGGTTGGCGGTGAAGATCCCGGCCTTGTCCCAGGCCTCTTGCCATTTTGCTTCGATTTCGTTGGCCGAGTAGCGCGACATCATGCGGTCCTTCGTGAATGAAAACGCCGGGTCAGAACCCGGCGTGGTCTTAGTGCGAAATTAGACGGGTTGCTAGAACTTACTGTCTGCAATGCGTAGCTGACGTGCGCGAGACAGGATCGCATCTTCAACCGCGCGCGAGGTTGCCGCGCTGACGGGTGCACCGCCGCTGGACTGCAACGCAACCGACAAGGACCGCGCCGCAAGCGCCGGGTCGCTGATATGCACGGTTGCCCGGTACGAACGCCCTCCGCCCGGAGGAGTGCCGTAACCCGTTACGATCACACCGGTAAACGGATCCACCTCTTGCACAGGCAGGAAACTGAGGACGTCCAGCGATGCGGCCCACAGGTAACGGTTCACATTCGCTGTCTGTTCAGCACCGCTGCGGTCGAACACATCCCAAATGGTCGAACGGTTGGGGTCGTTCAGTTCCCGTTCAGCGGATCGGGTGCTGTCCGTATCGTTGTAAACCGGGTTCGGCGCAGCGCCGCGATTCGGGCCGCAGGCGGAAACGGCGGCGGTAATTGCAATCAGACCCAAAATCGTCGGCAGGCGCATTGTCAGCAGATCCTGTTTTCACTTGCTATACATCGTCGGGGGATACTCCTAACTAAGGTCCCTGTGTGCAACAAGCCTATTCTTTATGAATTGTCGGTGTGATTGCCGCCTGACAGGTCCCAAAACCGACTGTGGCATCCTTGCACCAATCTGATCCCAATGAACCGCCCCCTTTTATGCCAAGCTTGCGCAATGGGGGCAAAAAGAGCGAAACGGTGTCCGTGCTGAGACATATGCCTTGGTATGTGTCGAGTAGATAAAACTTTTGAAACCGAGGGAAACAAGATGAAAAAAGTTCTCTTCGCAACGACGGCGCTGATCGCGACCGCAGGCGTTGCAGCAGCTGAAGTGAAATTCAGCGGTTACGGCCGTTTCGGTCTGGGCTATCTGGAAGATCGCACAGGCACCGTTAGCACCATCGACGGCGCGACCGCGACCGGTGTTGAAACCGACGAAACCATCCTGGTCTCGCGTTTCCGTCTGAACATCGACGGCATCGTTGAAACCGACGGTGGCGTTCGCTTTGAAGGCCGTGTTCGTGTACAGGCCGACGAAGACGCAGGTAACGGCGAAGCAAACGCGGCCAGCCTGAACGGCGCGCGCTTCTCGGTCATCTTCGGCGGTCTGCGTGTTGACGCGGGCAACGTTGCTGGCTCGTTCGACAACCTGGCAAACTACTACGGTAACGAGCCTGGTCTGGAAAACTTCATCGGCCAGTACTCGGGCGTTGACTATGACTTCCTGGCCTATTCGTCGACCGGTTCGGGTGCAAACGCTGTGTTCTTCCAGTACGCAGTTGGTGACTTCGCGTTCGGCGCGTCGTATGACCAGCGTACTTTCGCTAACGACGCTGTTCCTGGTTCCGACACCACGGATGCAGATCGTTGGGACATCAGTGCCACCTACACGTTCAACAACATCACAGCTGCTCTGGCCTATGGTCAGACCAGCTCGATCGGTGACATCGACAAGCAGAGCCTGGCCGTTCTGACCCTGGGTGCAGAATTCGGTGACTTCTCGGGCACTCTGTTCGTCGCGGACGACGACGTTGCAGATGACAGCCGCAACGGTACCGCATATGGTCTGTCGGCTGCTTACAACGTGAACGCAGCAACCACCCTGACCTTCGCTTACGGTGACGGTTCGGCTGACGACGACCTGCAGCAGTACGGCATTGGTGCCATCTACGACCTGGGTGGCGGTGCATCGCTGCGCGGTGGTATCGGCAACCAGAAGCGTGGCGACGGCGACAGCCAGCTGCGTGCTGACTTCGGTGCACAGTTCAACTTCTAAGTTGATCTGAACCGAACGGTTCTTAGGGCGGGTCTATGGACCCGCCCTTTTCTTTTGCCTGAACATGGTGTTCTGTCGCGCCAAAGACAGATTTGAGGAACGCCATGTCCCTGCAAGACATCACCGCCCGCATCACAAAGGCCGAATCCAAAGCAGGCCGGGAACCCGGGTCGGTCAAACTGATCGCCGTATCGAAGGTCCAGCCGAATGAACGGGTTCAGGCCGTACTGGAACAGGGCCACCGCTGTTTCGGTGAGAACCGGGTGCAAGAGGCGGCAGGCAAGTGGCCCGCGTTCAAAGAGCAGTTCGACGGGATAGACCTGCACCTGATCGGACCGTTGCAAACCAACAAGGCGCGGCAGGCGATGGAGCTGTGCGACGCGATCCATTCCGTCGACCGTCCGAAACTTGCCAAAACCCTGGTGCGGCTGGCGCAGGAGATCGGGTCCTGCCCGGACTTGTTCGTTCAGGTCAATACGGGGGAAGAGGCGCAAAAGGCCGGGATTCTCCCGACCGACGCGGATGGGTTCATCGCAGAATGCAAGGCTCTGGACCTGCCGGTTCGGGGGTTGATGTGCATCCCACCGGTCGAAGAAGAGCCCGCGTTGCATTTTGCCCTGCTGGCCAAAATCGCTGAACGCAACGGGTTGAACGGCCTGTCCATGGGAATGAGCGGTGATTTCGAGCAAGCCATCGCCCTTGGCGCGACCCATGTGCGGGTCGGCTCGGCCATTTTCGGCGAGCGGGTCAGGCCTGAGGAATAATCAGCCGCGTGCCCGGTGCGATCCGCCGGGCGATCCAGTGCAGATGATCGCGACGGAAGGCCACGCAACCTTCTGTCGGAAAGCCGGGCCTGCGCCATTGGTGAACAAAGATGGCCGACCCCGCCCCCGGAACCGCATTTGGCCAGTTCCAGTCGGTTATCAGAACCAGATCATATAACGGATCCACCCGGCGCAGCTTTTCATGGCTGAAGGCGTAAGGCGCTGAAACTAAACTGTTATACCCGCGATCGGACATATCGTCGGACCACAGATCCGTCGGGCCGATGGGCCGCGCCCAGGAACAGGGTGCAGCCATCCGGTCCGGGCGATACAGCATCCCGACAATGCGGTGCGTGCCGGTTGGGGTGGCCCCGTCACCTTCGCGTTTCGCGGCGCTCAGGCCCCCTTTCCCAATCGAGCAGGGGAAGATGCGGCCCAGAAACCGGACGCCGCGTGGGGTCCAGACCAGATCGCCCGGCGTCACAGCAAATGCCCGGATTTCGCAGCCTTGGTGGCCAGATAGCCGCGGTTATGCGCCGTCTCACCCACTTTCAGCGGCACGCGTTCGGTCACTGCGATCCCGGTTTTCTCCATCATCGACATCTTGGCCGGGTTGTTGGTCAACAGACGCACCGAGCTAAAGCCCAGCGATTTCAGAATGTCCGAGCCCAGCCGGAAATCACGCTCATCATCTTCAAAGCCCAGCCGGTGATTGGCCTCGACAGTGTCAAACCCCTGATCCTGAAGGAAATATGCGCGCATCTTATTGGCCAGGCCAATCCCGCGCCCCTCTTGATTCAGGTACAGCAATACGCCTGCGCCCTCAGCCCCCATTTGCGCCAGCGCGCCCCGCAACTGCGGGCCGCAGTCGCATTTCAGACTGCCCATCAGGTCGCCGGTAAAGCAGGCCGAGTGCAGGCGCGCCAAAACCGGTTTGTCCCGATCCGGACGGCCGATTTCTACGGCGTAATGCTCCTCGCCACCGTCTTCGGGGCGGAACACATGCAGGCGACCGGCCTCGGACACCTCCATCGGCAGACGCGCGGCGACAACCGGGTGCAGGGCGCTGCGATCCGCCAGATGAGGGGCCGCACGCGTGTGATCGATGCAGGTGAGGCCGTGCTGTGCAGCAAAGGCCTGGCCGTCCTCAACCGGCATCACAACAGCTGCGGGCAACAGGCGTGCCGACTTGGTCAGCGCGATGGCAATGCGATGCAGGTTGGCATTCCCCTGCCGCTCGGTTATCAGGGGGCCCTTCATTGGCGCGTTCAGATCGTCCGAGGGATCGGCAACCGCCTGCACCCAGTCAATCTCAACATCTGCCGGGATCACAACTCGCGCCAGATCCCCGTCATAGGCGCGCGCTTTCAGCGTCTCGGCCCGCCGTCCGGTGATTGCGACTACAGGTGTCCCGCCAAGCCCGCGCAAATCCGCCAGACGTTGGGGGTTGAGCGTCTCGGCCGCAAGCGCCAGCACACTGACGCCGCTGTCGTCGGTCAGGGCCACAGGCACGCCCATGCGCAGGTCTGCCCGTGCGCGGGCCAGCAGCTCGGTGATGTCGGGGTTCAGACTCATTGATAATGCCCAATCGCGTTCGGCGGACTTCTAACGGTTTCCAAAAGAAATGTGAAACATTTCTGCCGCGTCTGACACGATGGCGTGAGACGGGTGCAGCAAAGCTTGTCGATTGCATCTTCTACGCGCAAGTGATGGAAAAGGCTTAGGAGGACCGCGAAATGGCTCAGCTCAAGAAAATCCTGCTGGTGGATGACGACGAAGACCTGCGCGAAGCGCTTAGCGAGCAACTGGTGATGACCGAGGATTTTGACGTGTTCGAAGCCTCTGATGGTTCGTCGGCCATGGAGCGGGCCCGCGAGGCGATCTACGATCTGGTCATTCTGGATGTGGGACTGCCCGATACCGACGGGCGCGAGCTGTGCCGCCTGATGCGCAAACAGGGCGTCAAAAGCCCGATCCTGATGCTGACGGGCCATGACAGCGACGCCGACACGATCCTGGGCCTGGATGCCGGTGCCAATGATTATGTGTCTAAGCCCTTCAAATTCCCGGTTCTTCTGGCCCGCATCCGCGCGCAACTGCGCCAGCATGAACAATCCGAGGACGCCGTATTCGTTCTTGGCCCGTACACCTTCAAGCCAGCCATGAAAATGCTGATCACCGAGGAAGACCGCAAGATTCGTCTGACCGAGAAAGAGACCAACATTCTCAAGTTCCTGTACCGTTCGACCGATGGCGTTGTGGCGCGGGATGTGCTGCTGCACGAGGTCTGGGGTTACAACGCCGGTGTCACCACCCACACACTGGAAACCCACATCTATCGCCTGCGTCAGAAGATCGAGCCTGATCCCTCCAATGCTCGCCTTTTGGTCACAGAATCGGGTGGATATCGCCTTGTATCGTGATCCGAGGTGGATTGATTTGGATCAAAGTGATACTCTGGCCACATAATTAGGTTACTCCCACCCCGCGCATGTCCGGGTTATGACATGCACCTCCCTGTTGGACTGCCGGGCCTTATGGCCCGGCTTTTTTTGTAGTGAAACTGGAGATTGGCTTGAGGTGATTGTGGCGGCTGCGTAATCCATTTAGTTTCGCAAAATGAATATTCGAGACTGCATTCCTAAAGACAAGTTTGATGTATCCGCTTCGGCACGGGCAAAAGAAGTGGGATTTCCCATGCTAGATGACGCTATTCCCTTGCTGCTAGCGTGGGTTCAAGATTCAAACTGGCCAGTAGCTGAGCCGACTGCGTCTGTATTGATAGATGCTGGGCCAGAAATAATACCTCATATCCGAAATCTTATGATGGGAGACGACGCGGAATGGAAGTACTGGACACTCGTTCTTGTTGTATCACGGGCAACTTCGGACGTGGTTAACGCCCTAAAAGTTGAGTTGCTGCGTTTGGCGGAAAAACCTGGCGAAGCTGATAGGCGCGAAAAGGTAGATGTGGTGGCGCGAGACATTTTGAGAGAACGACTTGGTTATTCAGCTACAGACAAGATTGTTCGCTAGATCATTTTGACTGCTAGAAAATTCAGAGACTTTCCCATGGCACCCCAACCCGCACCACGCTAACCTCCGCCCAATCGCGACAGAGGAATCCCCACATGCCCTTCACCCTTGCCACCTGGAACATCAACTCGGTCCGCCTGCGCGAGCCTATCGTGCTGAAATTGTTGCAGGAAGAGGCTCCGGACGTGCTGTGTTTGCAGGAATGCAAGTCTCCGGTCGACAAGATCCCGACCGAAGGGTTTGCGGAACTGGGGTATACCCACATGGTTGCTCGGGGCCAGAAGGGCTATAACGGCGTCGCCATCCTGTCGCGCCTGCCGATGGAAGAAGTGGGCGATAAGGATTTCGCCGGTCTCGGCCATGCGCGCCACATCGCGGGACGGTTGGAAAACGGTGTGACGATCCATAATTTCTACGTCCCTGCAGGCGGGGATGTGCCGGATCGCGAGGTGAATGAGAAGTTCGGGCAGAAGCTGGATTACCTCACTGACATGCGTGATTGGTTCCATGCGGAAAAACCCGAGAAATCCATTCTGGTCGGCGATCTGAACATCGCCCCGCGCGAAGATGATGTGTGGTCGCATAAACAGCTGCTCAAGGTGGTTTCGCACACGCCGATTGAAGTTGAGCATTTGGCGGAAACGCAGGATGCAGGTGGATGGGTTGATATCACCCGTCAGGATATCCCCGAGGGGCAGCTTTTTAGCTGGTGGTCCTATCGGGCGCGGGATTGGGACGCGGCGGATAAGGGGCGGCGGCTGGATCATGTCTGGGCCACGCCGGATATCTCGAACGCGGGTCACTCCAGCCGTATCCTGCGCGATGCGCGCGGATGGGAAAAGCCCAGCGATCACGCGCCCGTCTTTGCAAGTTTCGATCTGTAACCGGGAAACTCAGCCCTTGGTTTCTGCGCCAAGCGGTTGCATATAGGGCGCAAGTTCGAACGAAAGAGTATTTGCCATGGACCTTCTGAACCCGTCAGACAGCACCCCCGCCACCGATCTGATCAAGGACGGCTCTGAGGCCACGTTCATGGCCGATGTGGTCGAGGCGTCGCAGGAAACCCCAGTGATCGTGGATTTCTGGGCGCCATGGTGCGGCCCGTGCAAAACGTTGGGGCCACTGCTGGAAGAGGCCGTAACTGCCGCCAAAGGTGCGGTGAAGATGGTCAAGATCAACGTGGACGAGGCGCAGATGATTGCGTCTCAGTTGCGGATCCAGTCGATCCCAACCGTTTACGCCTTCTTCAAGGGTCAGCCGGTTGACGGATTTCAGGGTGCGCTGCCGGGGTCCGAGATCAAGGCATTCGTGGACCGTGTGATCGAAGCGGCAGGCGGCGAAAGCCCCGGTGGCCAGTTGGAAGAGGCCGTTCAGGCCGCCGAAGAAATGCTGACCGAAGGGGCCGCCGTAGATGCGGCGCAGACCTTTGCCGCGATTCTGGGCGAAGATCCCAACCATGCCGCAGCTTATGGCGGGCTGGTGCGCGCGCATATCGCATCCGACGATCTGGAACAGGCCGAGGCGATCCTGAACAGTGCCCCGGCCGAGATTTCCAACGCGCCCGAACTGGAAGCGGCGCATGCACAATTGGAATTGGCGAAACAGGCGGCAGATGCGGGCCCGGTGGCTGAACTGACCGCTGCGGTCGAGGCCGAGCCCGACAACCATCAGGCCCGGTTCGATCTGGCGCAGGCGCTGCACGCCAATGGCGATGTGGAAGACGCCGTGGCACAATTGCTGGAATTGTTCCGTCGGGATCGCGAATGGAATGACGGTGCGGCCAAGGCTCAGTTGTTCACGATTTTCGACGCGCTCAAGCCCAATGATCCGATTGTTCTGAACGGGCGGCGCAAGCTCAGCTCGATGATATTTGCCTAATTCCTGATCAGAGCTACACTCGGGTACATGATGCATCCCGCCGACCTGCCGGAAACGGTATCCGTTTTCCCATTGCCCGGGGCGCTGCTGCTGCCCCGTTCGCCCCTGCCGCTGCATATTTTTGAGCCGCGCTACCTGCAAATGGTGGATGACGCGCTGAAGACCAAGGAACGGCTGATTGCGATGGTCCAGCCGAACCCCTCGGCCAACGATGACACCAAGCTGCACCGCATCGGATGCGCCGGGCGCATCACCCAGTTTTCCGAAACCGAAGATGGCCGGTACCTGATCACACTGACTGGCATTTCCCGGTTCCGCATCAAATCCGAACTGGACGCCTTCACCCCGTATCGCCGGTGCGAGGTGTCATGGGATGGGTTTGATCGCGATCTGGGCAAGTCCGAGAACGATGATGGGTTCAATCGGACACGGTTTCTGACCCTTTTGGAACGGTTCTTCGTATCCCGCCAATTGTCCACCGACTGGGGTTCGCTGAAGGATGCCGATGATGAGCTTTTGGTGAATTCCCTGTCGATGCTGATGGATTTCGACCCGGAAGACAAACAAGCCCTGCTAGAAGCTCCGTGCCTGCGCACACGGCGCGAAACCCTTGTGACATTGATCGAATTCGCCCTGCGTGGCGGATCAAATGAGGAAACACTGCAATGAGTGATCCAGCAAACGCGTTCGACCGCCATATGCTTGAGGCGCTGATTTGCCCGCAGACGCATACAACATTGCACTATGACGCGGAAAAGCAGGAACTGGTGTCCAAAGCCGCAGGGCTGGCCTTTCCGATCCGCAACGGGATTCCGGTGATGCTGGTGGATGAGGCGCGTCCGCTGGACTAAATCGGGCGGCCTTGCAGCAGTTTCGGCAGATCGCCAGTCAGACCTGCCGCTTCACGCACGAATCCGCGCCGCAATCCGGGCAAGGATCCGACGATCCCCATTCCGATATCGCGACCGATCCGCAGCAGCGGATTGTCGTTTGAAAACAGCTTGTTGAACACATCCGTCGCCATCGCAAGCGAGGCTGTGTCAAAGCGCCGCCACTCCTGATACCGCTGCAATACAAGGGTCGAGCCGATCTCTTCACCCCGCCGTCCGGCCAGTGTCAGCACTTCGGCCAGCGCGCCCACGTCGCGCAGACCGGCGTTCAGGCCTTGCCCGGCAATCGGGTGCATCCCATGCGCCGCATCCCCAACCAAGGCCAAGTGATCCGAGATAAAGGAATTGGCGATGGTCAGGTTCAGCGGATAGGTGAAGCGGTCGCCTTGCAGGCGGATGTCACCCAGAAAATCTCCGAATCTGGGCCGCAGAACCTGTAGGTACTCGGCCTCGGGCAGCGCGTTGATGCGATAGGCGGTGTCGGTGCGTTCGCTCCAGACGATGGAACTGCGATTGCCGGTCAGTGGCAGAATCGCCAGTGGCCCGGGGGGCATGAAGAACTGATGCGCGACGCCGTGATGGGGCAGGTCGTGCTCGATGGCGCAGACAAGGGCGGTTTGACCATAATCCCACCCGCTGCGCTTGATGCCCGCCCGCGCCGCCGTACCGCTGCGCCGACCGTCGCACCCGACGACCAGTTGCCCTGCAACCGTGCTGCCGTCATCCAATGTCAGGGTGACGCCGGATGTACCCGTTTCCTGCGCCACAACGGTCTTGCCGCTGATCTGGGTGATGCGCTTTTCCTCTGCCATCGCCTCAAGAAAGGCGCGGCGCAGGTGGCGATCCTCGACCATATAGCCCATCGGGCCTTCTTCGATCTCGGCATGGTCGAAATGCATGAAAAAGGGCGACGGGCCGGAACCGGCATGGCCGTCGGTCACCTTGATCTCAAGCATCGGCTGGGCGTGGTCCGCGACCCGCTCCCACACACCAATCGCGTCCAGCAACCGTTTCGAGGCCAGCGCCAGCGCATAAGACCGCCCGTCAAAGTCTGCGTCTGTACGGACCGTCTCGGCCAGAGAATCAATCACGCTGACCGCGTGACCGGTTTGCGCCAAGGCCAGTGCCAGGGCGGGGCCATTCAGGCCGCCGCCAACGATCAGGATATCCGATGCCCGTGTCATGCCCTGCAATATGCGCGCCCTTTCGGGATTGTCCATGTGCGGTCCTGTCGCTACCGTCCCGTTCAGGCAGAAAAGAAGGAGGGGTGAGATGCAGGAATGGCTAACCATGACGGCCTGTGATCTGGGTCGGGGCATCGGCATGGGGCAGATCGACCCTGTGGACCTGACCGAGACCTACCTGAGCGCCATTGACGCCCACCCTCATCGCGACCGTATCTTTGCCCGCGTCACCCATGACCGCGCGCGGGCCGAGGCGAAGGCCGCAAAAGACCGCGCTGCTTTGGGTCTGCGCCGGTCCCTGCTGGATGGTGTTCCGATCAGTTGGAAGGACCTCTTTGATACGGCCGGTATCGGCACCGAGGCTGGATCGGCCCTGTTGAAAGGCCGTGTTCCGGATGCGGACGCCGTGGTTGTGCGCAACGCCACGTCCATGGGGGCGGTTTGTCTGGGCAAAACCCATATGAGCGAGTTGGCCTTTTCCGGTCTTGGCCTGAACCCGATCACCGGGACCCCGCCCTGTATCGATGATGAAGAGGCTGTGCCGGGCGGCTCATCCTCGGGCGCCGGGGCCAGTGTTGCCTGGGGTTTGGCCGCCTGTGGGATTGGGTCGGATACCGGCGGGTCGGTGCGTATCCCGTCGGCGTGGAACAATCTTGTGGGTCTGAAAACCACCGCGGGCCGGGTCAGCCTTGAAGGCACCGTACCGTTATGTCTGCGGTTTGACACGGTCGGCCCCTTGGCCCGGTCGGTCGAGGATGCGGCCCATGTTCTGGCGCTGCTGGAAGGCGGTACCCCCGCCGATTTGCGCGGCGCGTCTTTGGCGGGTCGTCGTTTTGCGGATCTGCAGAATGTCGCGAAGGACGATCTGCGAGACGCCCCGCGCGCGGCCTATGAGGATGCGCTGGCCCGTCTGGCCGATGCAGGGGCAGAGATCGTCCCGCTGGACGTGCCCGAGCTGAATGACGCGATGGGCCTGACCGGAGTGCTTTATACAACCGAGGCTTATGGCTTGTGGAAGGACGTTATCGAGGCCAACCCCGAGGCAATGTACCCCGAGATTTTGGAACGGTTCCGCATGGGTCAGGCTTTTTCAGGCCCCGACTATGTTGCGGCCTGGTCCAGACTCAAAGCCTGCCGTGCCGCATGGGATGCGGCCACTGCCGGATTTGATGCCGTTCTGGCCCCGACCGCACCGATCCTGCCGCCAAATCTGGACCGACTGCTGAGCGATCACGACTATTACGTGACCGAGAATCTGCTGGCCCTGCGCAACACCCGCATTGGCAACCTGATGGGGCTGGCGGCTTTGACTTTGCCGACCCAGACACCCGGTTGCGGGCTGATGATGCTGGGTTATCCGGGGTCCGAAGAGGCCCTGTTGCGGCTGGGCTCAGCGGCGGAAACCGCATTGGCGTGAATGCCACAATCCCCTGATTCGGCACCTCTTTGTCTGGACGGGGCGGGGTCTGATCTGTAATCTGCCAAAAAAGACGGGGCGAAATGACCCCGATATTGAGGCAGTAGTTATGATTTTCCCCGAGCGGTTTTCGAACCTACCGGAATATGCATTCCCGCGTCTGCGCACCCTGTTGGACCATCACCAGCCGGGGGGTGACGTGATTCACATGACCATCGGCGCGCCAATGCACGACTTCCCCGCTTGGGTGACGGATGTGATCACCGAAAATGCGGCTGGATTTCAGGGCTATCCACCGAATGAAGGCTCGCCCGAGTTACGTGGGGCAATCACCGACTGGATCAAACGCCGTTATGGCGTGAGTATGGACCCCGACACCAACGTCATGGCGCTGAACGGCACCCGAGAGGGGCTGTACAACGCGGCCATGGCGTTGTGCCCGGAACAGAAGAACGGCCAAAAGCCGGTCGTTCTGTGCCCGAACCCGTTTTATCAGGTCTATATGGTCGCCTCGATCTCGGTCGCAGCCGAGCCTGTTTTTGTCCCTGCCACAGCGGCCACCGGACATTTGCCCGACTATGCGGGCCTGCCCGAAGACGTGCTGAACCGCACCGCCATTGCCTATATCTGCTCGCCCGCCAACCCGCAGGGGGCCGTGGCATCGCGCGATTATTGGGCCGAACTGATCGCCCTGGCCGAGAAATACGATTTCCGCATCTTCGCCGATGAATGCTATTCCGAGATTTACCGGGATGAAGCCCCCACAGGCGTCCTGACCGTCGCGCAAGAGATGGGGGCAGATCCCGAACGGATCACGCTTTTCAACTCACTGTCGAAGCGGTCCAATCTGGCGGGTCTGCGGTCCGGTCTGATCGCGGGCGGTTCCGAAACGATCAAACGTGTCAAACAGTTGCGCAACTATGCCGGTTCGCCTTTGCCTATGCCATTGCAGGCTGCTGCTGCCAGGGTTTGGGCTGATGAGGCGCATGTTGTCGAAAACCGCGCGCTCTATCAGGAAAAATACGCCATTGCGGATGGGGTCTTTGCCGGTGTGCAGGGCTATATGCCGCCCGAGGCCGGGTTTTTCCTGTGGCTGCCCGTTGAAAACGGCGAGGAGACCGCATTGAAGCTGTGGCAAGAGACCGGAGTGCGGGTCCTGCCGGGCGCATATCTTTCTCAAGGCGATCCGGGGCAAAACCCGGGCGAGCACTTTATCCGGGCCGCTATGGTGGCCCCAAAAACAGAGTTGCAGCGCGGGCTGATTACGCTCCGCGACTGCATCTATTCGTGAGGTACGAGGGCAAAATGGCATCATTGAACGCGCGCAACCGCGATCCGCTACTGGACAGCACGACTCAGGCCGCGATCGAGCGGCGCAGCAAGGAATTGATCGGGATCGCCCTAATCCTGCTGGGCTTTGCCGCCGCGGCGATGATCTGGTCCTACACGCCGGACGATCCGAACTGGATGGTCTCGACCGACGCGCCGGTGCAGAACTGGATGGGGCGGATTGGGGCTTCGATTGCCGCGCCGTTGTTCATGATCGTTGGCTGGGGCAGTTGGGGTATTGCGCTGGTGCTGATCGGTTGGGGTGTGCGATTTGCCGGTCATTTCGGTGAAGATCGTGCCGTTGCCCGTTTGATCTTTGCCCCGATCTGGATCGCAATTGTCTCGGTCTACGCCGCGACTCTGGTGCCCGGTGCCGAATGGCGCGCGACCCACAGCTATGGGCTGGGCGGGCTGTTTGGCGACACCGTAATGGGGGCGTTGCTGACCCTTCTGCCGATTTCCTCGCATTTCCTGGTCAAGCTGATGTCGCTGGCCATGGCCGTCGGGATGATCGCGCTGGGTGTCTTTGTGCTGGGCTTCACCAAGGTTGACGTGCGCCGTGGCACACGCGCCTTCCTGCTGGGTCTGGTCATGGCTTATGACCTGCTGATGAACCTGCTGGGCCGTGGGGCCTCGGTCACTGCGCAGGCTGCGCGGGATCGTCGGGCGCAGTGGAAAGAACACCGCGCCGCGCGGGTTGAGCCGGTTTTGAACGATGAGATTGCCTTTGGCGATCCCATCTTTGAAGACCTGGGAGAGGAAGCGCCGGAACCTGCCCCAAAAACCGGCCTGCTGGCCCGGATGCCCGCCCTGATCCGCCGTCCCGACCCAATGCCTGAGCCCGAATTGGTCGAACCCATGCCGGTCGAAGGCTTCGATGAAATGCCGGGCGAGGATCGCATCCGCTCGAAAATCTCGGCCGCTGTGCGCAACCGCAAGGTGGCAACCGGTGAGATGACGCCCGAGCCAGATCCGAACCTGCCGCTGACCAAAGGCCGTGGTCGCGGGCCGGACCCGTTGATCCTGAACGCAGGGCCAACAGGTGGCCTGCCGCCTGAACCGCCTATGACCGCGCCCGAGTTGCCACCGGAACCGATGCTGACGGCTGACCCCGCGCCCGAGTGGCAGGAGCCTTTGCATCAGGACTTTGCGCCTGAGCCGGGTTTCGACGACGATGCTGTGTTCGAGGACGCCCCCGAACCCGCGCCGCAAACGCGTCCGGCGATGAAAATCCCGGTGGCCGAGCCGCGCAAGCCTGTCGTGGCACAGCCGGTGCGCCGCGCGCCGCAACAATCCCGCCGCGCGCAGGCCGAGGCGCAGCCGGCCCTGTCTTTCGAAGAACGGCATTCCGATTTCGAATTGCCGCCACTGGGACTGTTGTCGAACCCGGCCAGCATTCAGCGCCATCACCTGAGCGATGAAGCGCTGGAGGAAAACGCGCGGATGCTGGAAAACGTGCTGGATGACTATGGCGTCAAGGGAGAGATCGTCAGCGTCCGCCCCGGCCCCGTTGTCACCATGTATGAACTGGAACCGGCCCCGGGCTTGAAAGCCAGCCGGGTGATCGGTTTGGCCGACGATATCGCACGCTCGATGTCGGCCCTGTCGGCGCGGGTTTCGACCTTGCCGGGGCGCTCGGTGATCGGTATCGAACTGCCCAATGAAAACCGCGAGATGGTGGTGCTGCGCGAAATCCTAGCCAGCCGTGATTTCGGCGATGGCAACCATGCGCTGCCTCTGGCGCTGGGTAAGGACATTGGCGGTGAGTCTGTGGTGGCGAACCTTGCGAAAATGCCTCACCTGCTGATCGCGGGGACCACGGGTTCGGGTAAGTCGGTGGCGATCAACACGATGATCCTGTCGCTGCTCTATAAGCTGACGCCGGATGAATGCCGCCTGATTATGATCGACCCCAAGATGTTGGAACTGTCGGTCTATGACGGCATCCCGCACCTGCTGTCGCCCGTTGTGACCGACCCGAAAAAGGCGGTTGTTGCCCTGAAATGGGTCGTGGGCGAGATGGAGGATCGTTACCGCAAGATGTCCAAAATGGGCGTCCGCAACATCGCGGGCTACAATGGCCGGGTAAAGGACTCGCTGGCCAAGGGCGAGATGTTCAGCCGCACGGTGCAGACCGGGTTCGATGATGATACCGGCGAGCCGATGTTCGAGACCGAAGAATTCGCCCCCGAAGCGATGCCCTATATCGTTGTCATCGTCGACGAAATGGCCGACCTGATGATGGTTGCGGGTAAAGAGATCGAAGCCTGCATCCAGCGCCTGGCGCAGATGGCGCGTGCCTCGGGCATTCACCTGATCATGGCCACACAGCGCCCGTCGGTCGATGTGATTACCGGCACGATCAAGGCGAACTTCCCCACCCGGATTTCGTTCCAGGTGACCTCGAAAGTCGACAGCCGCACCATTCTGGGCGAGATGGGTGCCGAGCAACTGCTGGGGCAGGGCGACATGCTGTATATGGCGGGTGGTGCCAAGATCACCCGCTGCCATGGGCCGTTTGTCTCGGACGAAGAGGTCGAGGAAATCGTTAACCACCTGAAACAATTCGGCCCGCCGGATTACATGAGTGGCGTGGTCGATGGTCCGGCCGAGGAAAAAGCCGACAATATCGACGCCGTTCTGGGCTTGAACACCGGTGGCAACACCAACGGCGAAGACGCTCTGTACGATCAGGCGGTGGCGATTGTGATCAAGGATCGCAAATGCTCGACCTCGTATATCCAGCGGAAACTTGCCATTGGCTACAACAAAGCCGCGCGGCTGGTTGAGCAGATGGAGGACGAAGGCGTTGTTTCGGCGGCAAATCACGTCGGCAAACGCGAAATCCTCGTCCCCGAGCAATAGGATATTTAATAACAAGGGCAGAGCGCATATCTGTGAAGCATGAAACAGATTGCTTTTGCCCTTGCTTTGACACTGGCCGCGCCTGCGGCCTGGGCTGCTGATAAGCTGCCGCTGTCGGAAATCTCAAATTACCTGAACCAGCTGAAAACGGTTCAGACCAGTTTCACTCAGGTCAACGATGATGGCTCGCTGAGTACCGGCAAGCTGTGGATGCAGCGACCCGGTAAAATGCGGTTCGAATATGACCCGCCGGACAGCGCCGTGGTGCTGGCACGGTCCGGCAGTGTCATGATCTTTGATCCCAAATCGAACCAACCGCCCGAACAATACCCGCTAAAGCGGACACCGCTGTCTCTGGTTCTGGCGCGGAATGTAAACCTTGGTCAGGCCAATATGGTGGTAGGGCACGAGTTCGACGGCACCGCAACCGTAGTGACGGCGCAAGACCCCAAGAACCCGGACTCGGGCCGGATTGAGCTGATGTTCACCGACAACCCGGTCGAACTGCGGAAATGGGTGATCCACGACAATGCAGGCACCCAGACCACGGTGCTGCTGGGCCCGTTGACCGAGGGTGGCAGACTGAATCAGGATCTGTTCTCGAACAGCAAAAGAAGTGGGTCAGCCGACCGCTGACCCCTTCACCTCAGTACCGGCAATTTGCCAGTTGCGACTGATACAGGTTCGCGCGCGCGTCCACATCGCTGGCCACGTTCAGCAACCATGATTTCTTGTTATGGCTGCCGCGGGCAAAGCCCGTGTGACCTTCGTGATAGGCCAGATACTGATTGCGCGTGTCTGCGGGGTGGATGCCATTCCGCTCGTAGCTTTTGTTCATGTACCAGCCAATGAAATCCGACGCGTCGCGAATGCGATCCCGCTTGGCGCGGCGTTTGCCGGTTTCACGCTGGTACTGCTCCCACGTGCCGTCCAGCGCCTGACCGTAGCCATAGGCGCTGCTTTGACGGCCCATCGGGATCACGCCCAGAACATAGCGGTGCGGCGTGCGCGCATCGTGGCGATAGCGGCTTTCCTGATAGATCGTGGCCATTTGTACGTGAACGGGAACGCCCCATTTACGCTCGGTGCTTTTGAAAGCCCGGATATAATCGGGCTTTTCGCGCGCAATGCTGCACGCGTCGTTCAGTCTGCTGGGCGGCTGTTTCGAGCCGCCCCCACAGGATGCCAAAAGCAGCACCCCTAGGAGTACGAAAAGAATTCTGCTCATGTGCCTCGTGCCTTTTTTCAGGCATTCTAGCGCAGATTGAGCGCTGAGGAAATCACAATCGCTACAGAATCAGCGCCAGAACAAGGGGTAACGCTGCGACCGACAGCAGGGTCGAGACCATGACCATCCCCGCAACGGCATCTGCGTCGGCCTGAAACCGCTCTGCCAGCAGGTAGGATGTGACCGCGACAGGGGTGCACATCTGCAATATCAGCACGCCAAAGGCGATGGCTTCCAGGTCAAAAGCGGACGCTATGGCCCACCCGAGGGCAAAGCACACCACCACTTTCAGGATCGACAGCCAGATGGCTTGTCCCAGACTGCGGGTGCTCAGGCGCGCGATGGCAACGCCCAAGGTCACCAGCATCATCGGAACTGCCATTTGTCCCAGCAAATCCAATGTGTTGGTCAGAAACAGCGGGGTTTCCCAATCCTGCCACAGGAACAGTGCCCCAAGCAATGTTGCCCAAACCATCGGTTGCCGGATGACCTGCCCAAACGCCCCTTTGCCTGCGACAAGATAAATGCCGTAGGTAAAGGAAAACAGCGCCGTCACCGACAGGAAAATCACGGCATATCCCAGCCCCGCCTGTCCGAAGGCAAAGATGCATAACGGCAGGCCCAGGTTGCCGGTATTGCCAAAGATCAAAGGCGACAGGTAAGTGCGCTGCTCCAGCCTCAGCACCCGAACGATTCCCCAAAACACGACCGCCAGACCAAGGTTGGCGACGATGGTGGCCACGGTGAATCGCGACAGGTCGCCACCCGGTATTTCGGTCTGCATCAGCGCCACGAAGATCAGGCTGGGCACCGCCAGCATCATGGCGAAACGGGTGACGAATTGCAGGCGGTATTCAAACCCCAGCTTGACCCAGGCAAATCCAATGCCCGCCAGAATAAACACCGGCGCGACAATTTCGAACACTGTCAGTAGAAGGTTCACAGACTGTTTCCCTGAATTTCAGATCAATGATTGGATTTTCCGCCCGGAAAGAGGTAGTAACTGCTTTGGGGGCTGAAACAATGCTAAAGACACATGCCAAGTACGGCTTGGGACAAGTAGTGCGACATAAAAAACATCCCTTCCGAGGGGTGATTTTTGACGTGGACGCGGAGTTTTCCAACACCGAGGAATGGTACGAAGCCATCCCTGAAGACAGTCGACCGATCAAGGATCAGCCGTTCTATCATCTGCTGGCCGAGAATGATCAGTCCTTCTATGTGGCTTATGTTTCAGAACAAAATCTGATAGCCGACCAATCGGGCGAGCCGGTAGAGCATCCCGATATTCCCAATATGTTCGGGCCGTTCGAGGACGGGTCCTACCCGCTGCACTTCCATCTGAACTGATCCACCGGGCCAACCCGGCCCGGACGCTGACGTCGCTAATATCCCAACGCACACCCGTCTTTGCGCGGATCGCTTGCGCCCTCTAACACGCCGTCGTTTCGGATTCGGATTGCCTGCGCGCCGCCAAGTGGGGTTTCTGAAATCTCAACAGTGTGGCCAATTTGCGACAATTGTTGCGCTACCTGTTCTGAGAACCCGCGTTCCAGTTTCAACACACCCCCGTCGGCAAAGGCGCGGGGGGCATCGATGCTGTCCTGTAGGCCCATGTCGAAATCCGTGAGGTTTGACAGGAAACGGGCATGACCGGTCGGCTGATAGGCCCCGCCCATGACCCCGAAGGGCATCATCACGCGGCCGTTTTCTTGCAGCATTCCGGGGATGATCGTGTGCATGGGGCGTTTGCCACCACCCAACTCATTTGGATGGCCGGGGTTCAGAGTGAAACCGGCCCCCCGGTTCTGCAGCAGAATGCCGTATTTCTGGGATGCGATGCCCGATCCGAAACTGTGGAAGATCGAATAGATCAGCGAAACTGCCATCCGGTCGCGATCGACCACCGTGATGTAAACGGTGTCCTTGTGAATTGCTTCGGTCAGCGGCGCTGCTGCCTGCATCGCGCGTTTGGGGTCGATCATGGCGGCCAGCGATGCGGCGATTTCGGGATCAAGGAACCGTTCCGCGCGGGCCATATGATCCGGGTCCGCGATGAAGCGGTTGCGGGCGTCATAGGCCAGTTTGGTGGCTTCGGCCTCGATATGAACGCGTTCCGCCCCGAATGGGTCCATGCTGGCCAGATCAAAATGCTTCAGGATGTTCAGCAGCAGGATGGCCGTCGCCCCCTGACCGTTGGGCGGATGTTCGACCAGATCGATGCCTTGATATGTTCCGCTCATCGGGTCGGTCACGGTGCATTTCGTAGCCGCGAAATCATCCGCGCCATGAACACCGCCTAGTTGGGTCAGCGCCGAAAGCATATCCTCGGCAATTTCACCGGTGTAGAAGGCGTCGCGCCCGTGCTTGGCAATCTGGCGCAGAACTTCGGCCTGACCCGGAGACCGGAAGACCTGACCGATCTCTGGGACGCCGCCGTTGATCAGATAGTGCTGCCTGGCGGCCCCTTGCAGAGTGCGCGCGCCGCGTTGCCAGTCAAAAGCGACCCGGGGCGCAACCGGTACGCCGAGTTCAGCATAGTGAATCGCCGGTTGCAGAATGGCGTCCAGTCCCAGACGACCTTCATTCTCTGAAAGATGACAGAACGCATCCACCGCGCCGGGGATGGTGACGGCGTCAGGGCTGGTCAGAGGTACCGCAGCCAGCCCTTTGGCGCGCAAAGCCTCGGCATCTGCCTGTGCCGGGGCGCGCCCGGAACCATTCAAAGCGCGAATCCTGTCTTCACCTGCCCGGTTGAACAGCACAAAGCAATCGCCGCCCAAACCCGTCATCTGTGGTTCGCAAATGCCCAACAGGATGGCCCCGGCAATTGCGGCATCCATCGCATTGCCGCCCCGACCCAGAATATCCAGCGCCGCCTTTGCGGCCAGAGGATGCGACGTTGCACATATCCCTTCGGTTGCCAGAACTTCAGACCGGCCCGGCAGATGCAGATCCCGCATGGTATTCCTCCTCCCCATCGACGGGTCGAACCTAAGACGCGGCCTGTGTTTGTCCAGTAATATTAGGGAGAGAAGTTCCTCGGCGCCGTTCACTGGGTGGGGGCTGTGACACTTGGCGCCGAGGGAAGCTATCTGAGCTACAAGTCACTGTATGACGGGGGTTTGCGGCGCGACAATGGTTCGAAAAAGGCCTTATTATGGCTATTGCTTGCCGGTCAGTCCTGCGGTTCAAAGTCAAACCGCAGCGACAGGCGATTGCATCCGTCCCGCCTTTCATACCAGATATCGCTGGTTAGCTGGTGGATCAGAAACCAACCAAACCCGCCTTCGGGCAGGTCCTGAACGCCTGTCTCGACCGAAGCAGGAATACCGTCGGGCAGTTTGTAGCCGGGCAGGGGATTGCCGGTATCGGAAATCAGGATGTCCAGCCGGTTGTGGTCCAGCCTGCACGTCACCTGCACCTTGGCCGGGGCGATGCCTGCATAGGCATGTTCGACCACGTTGTTGATCGCCTCAGCCAGCGCGATCTTCACATCATCCGCCATATGCGCCGGCAGCCCCTGCCGCGACAGGCCGGTGCTGAGTTGCGAAATTCCCGCGCTCGCTTCGGCCTCAGTGGCCGGGAAGGTCAGTTCAAGGCAGGTTTTGGTCCCTATCGGCTTCACGCAGTCCACTCCGCCCAGATCAGTCGATGGAACCGGCCAGGGCGTCATCCAGGGTGGCAAACAGATTGAACACCGTGTCCATGCGGGTCAGGCGAAACACCTTTTCGACCACCGGTTGCAGCCCGGCCAGATCCAGCCTGCGCCCGGCCCCAAGCTGCTTCATCGAGGCGACAATTGCGCCCAGCCCGCTGGAATCGATAAATTCGACCCCGCCAAGATCCAGCACCACCCGGTTGCATCCCGATTCGGTTGCGCGCCGCATGTCTTCCTTGAACTGAATGGCCATGGCGGCGTCGATCCGGTCGGTCTGGACCGTGATGATCTGAGTCTCACCGGATGTTGTAGTGGTCAGGCCCATGTTTGACCGCCCTCTTTCCTGGAATTGCTTCGTAGAAATACGCTAGACGGCAAATCTTACCATTCGGTATGCAGAAGCCGGAAAATGAACAAAGGAAGACCGTGATGAATGAGGTTGTGATCGCAGGGGCCGCCCGCACGCCGATGGGTGGATTTCAGGGCATGTTCGACGGGGTCGCAGCCGCGGATCTGGGCGGGGCCGCAATTCGCGCCGCATTGGAACAGGCAGGCACCGAAACCGTGGACGAGGTGCTGATGGGCTGCGTTCTTCCGGCAGGGCAAGGGCAAGCCCCGGCACGTCAGGCCGGTTTCGCCGCCGGTCTGGGCCAAGAGGTGCCGGCCACGACACTCAACAAGATGTGCGGATCGGGCATGAAAGCGGCCATGATGGCCTTTGACCAGATCGCACTGGGACATGCCGATCTGATGGTTGCGGGCGGAATGGAAAGCATGACGAACGCCCCCTACCTGTTGCCGAAAATGCGCGGCGGCGCGCGTATCGGGCACGGTCAGGTCGTCGATCACATGTTCCTCGACGGGCTTGAAGATGCGTATGACAAAGGCCGCCTGATGGGCACCTTCGCCGAAGACTGTGCCGAATCCTTCCAATTCACCCGCGAGGCGCAGGACGAATACGCGCTGCAATCCCTGTCCAATGCTCTGGCGGCGCAGGACAGCGGCGCGTTCGATGGCGAGATCGCCCCGGTTTCGGTACGCACCCGAAAAGGAGAGGTGATCCAATCGGCGGATGAGCAGCCAAAATCAGCCCGGCCCGAAAAGATCCCAACCCTGAAGCCGGCCTTCCGCAAGGATGGCACGGTGACCGCTGCCAATGCATCGTCGATCTCGGATGGCGCGGCGGCGCTGGTTCTGGCGTCTGCCTTGGCTGCTGAGGCACAGAATCTGTCCGTTCGTGCGCGTATCCTTGGCCACGCCAGCCACGCGCAGGCCCCGGGCCTGTTCACCACAGCCCCGGTCCCGGCTGCGCAAAAGCTGCTGGCCCGCATCGGCTGGAGCACCGAAGATGTCGACCTTTGGGAGGTGAACGAAGCCTTCGCCGTTGTCCCGATGGCCTTCATGCATGAAATGGGTCTGCCCCGGGACAAGGTGAACGTGAACGGCGGGGCCTGCGCGTTGGGCCACCCAATCGGCGCGTCTGGCGCTCGGATCATGGTTACACTGCTGAACGCATTGGAGAAGCGGGGCCTCAAACGCGGCGTCGCAGCGATCTGCATCGGCGGCGGCGAAGGAACGGCCATCGCCATAGAACGCATTTGACCCTTCTTCTTGTTTCAAATACGGCGGGGGTGAATTGAGCCAAAGGCTCAAGAGGGGGCAGCGCCCCCGCCCCTGATAGACAAAAGCGCAACCATGACCGCCGATTACGACACGCTTGCCAAAACCATCGCCGCGCTGACCGAAGGCGAGACCGATCAGGTTGCCTTGATGGCGACCATCGCCTGCGAAGTGCATCACGCCGATGATCGGTTTGACTGGACGGGTTTTTACCGTGTGACTGAGCCGGGGTTGTTGAAGATCGGCCCGTATCAGGGCGGACATGGCTGCCTGACCATCCCGTTCGATCGCGGTGTCTGCGGTGCTGCGGCGCGTACGGGAGAGGTTCAGCTGGTTCCCGACGTAGATGCGTTTCCCGGCCATATCGCCTGTGCCTCCTCTACCCGGTCCGAGCTTGTCTTGCCCGTGCGGGATGCCTCGGGCGAGGTGATTGCGGTGTTCGATATCGACAGTGATCAGCCTGATGCGTTCAACGATGCGGACGCGGATGCGCTGGGAACAATTCTGGCGCGGGTCTTTGGCTGATCGCCACATCCGGTACCGGCTGCCCCGACCCGTCTGACGCCTCTTCACCTCAGGTTCTTTAAACCTGAGCTTGTGCTGCCAAGTATCGGAAAGGTCTGAAAGACCCTTTCTCGTCGGCGGATTCGCGCGCCGTCAAATTGAGAATCTTCCCTATTTCTGCTATGAATCGACCTGTCGGATTTTTATTTTCACCGACATTTTTTATTTGTTTCAGGAGTATTTTGTTATGGCAGGTATGCATCACGGCCTTACGCGGCTTGATCAACTCACCAAGGTTTGTCTCAACGGCGCGGGCCCCTCCAGACCCTTTGTGCAGACCCTTGGGCGTCTCAAGCCACCAAACCCGGTTCATATCGTCAAGATCACCCATGCGGATGTGATCCATGCGCTGGACGACTTGTCTCAGTCCATGCGAGCCAAGGAAAACCATGATGGTCCGGCGGATGCGGGCATGACCTTTCTGGGTCAGTTCGTTGACCACGACATCACACTGGATGCGACATCGGCCCTGGGCACCCGGATCGATCCGGCCACCATCCCGAATGTCAGAACGCCCAGCCTGGACCTCGACTGCGTCTATGGTGCCGGGCCCGAGGCGTCACCGCATCTCTATGGAGCCGGGGATCAGGATCACATGCTGATGTTCGGGCGCAAGGAAAACCATCTGGATCTGGCCCGCACCTGCGCGGGCAAGGCCCTGATCGGTGATCCGCGCAACGACGAGAACATCATCGTCGCACAAGTGCAGGGCATCTTTATCGAGTTGCACAACATCCTGATGAGCAAGCTGAGCGAGGGCGGGTCCGAAGCCAAGGATATTCACGCCTGCGCCCATGAAGGGATCAGTGCCAAAATCTGGAAGGATCACGTATCCCCCGGATTAAGCAACTTTCAGGAAGTGCGGCGGTTCATTCGTCTGCACTACCAGTGGATCGTCTGGAACGAGTTGCTGCATGCCTTCGTCGAAGACAGCTGCCTGACAGCAGCGATGAAACGTCCGATCTTTGGCTGGGATGCGCCGGTCATGCCGGTTGAATTCACCGGTGCTTGTTATCGTTTCGGCCATGCAACGACGCAATTCGAATACAAGCTGAACGCGTCCGGCAGCCCCGTCAGCCTGTTTGCAACGCAAGGCTTCGGCCCAAGGGACAAGGCAGCCAATATCGATATGGACTTGTATTTCTCGATGAACGGCAAGACCGCGTCGCAAAAGGCCCGACCGGTTGGTCCCAAAATGGGCGCGCCGCTGCTGGAGCTGCCCTTCGTCACCGGCCAGATCGCGTTGGAGGATATCGGCGAGACGCTGACCGAGGCGCAATCCAAGAACCTGGCGCTGCGCAACATGATCCGCGACCGTTACACCTATCAACTTGCCAGTGGTCAGCACTTTGCCGCGCATCTGGGAACCGCCCCCGTTGCCGTGCCGCCAGAGCTTGCCGCCAAAGGGTTTCAGAAAACGCCCTTGTGGTTCTATGCCCTGCAAGAGGCTGAGCAGCATGGGCACGGCAAACTCACCGGTGTTGGCGGTCTGATCGTCGCCTCGGTCTTTGCCAATCTGCTGCAACGGGATCCGACGACCTTTGTGCATATTCCCCACTTCACGCCCTGGCCGGGATTTGGTGGCCAGCCGTCCTGTATGGCCGGCATTATTGCTTATGTCGAAGCCAACCGGGGGCATATCCGCGATCCGCACAGTCTGATGTGTGGCTGAAGAGGTGTGAAAACCTGTCGGGCATCCGGTGCCCGACAGGTCCAACGATACTGTTACCGGCTCGATGAAATTGCGTGAAAAAATGCTTTGAAATTTCACGAACCTCTGGCATCGTGAAAAACAGGGAGAAATTTTCACGAGATTCGGAGCGGCCAGTGAACAGCCAAGCCCCCCAAAGTGCCACATTGGGTGCCGATATTCGCGCGCTGCGAAAGGCGCGTGGGTTGACGCTGACCGAGATCGCGGCACGTTTGGATCGCTCTGTCGGGTGGCTCAGCCAGGTTGAACGCGACAAATCCGACCCGTCGATTTCCGACCTGCGCCAGATTGCGGAATCGCTGGGCGTGCCAATGTCGATGCTGTTTGCGCATTCTGCTGTTCCCAGCGACGAACAGGGCTATGTGGTGCGGGCCGGAACCCGCAGACCCATGGGATCGGATGAAGAGGGCCTGATCGAAGAACTGCTCTCGCCCGATCTGACCGACGATTTCGAAATGGTGCATTCCACCTTCGAGCCTCGGTCGCAAATGCAAACCCCGGCCAACCGACCGACGCAGGAGGTCGGGTATATGGTATCCGGCCATCTGGACCTGACCATCGGCAGCCGCCAGTTCACGGTGGGACCGGGCGATAGTTTCCGCATCAAGCATGAACCCTATCAATGGGCGAACCCCTATGATGAGCCCGCCGTGGCGATCTGGGTCATCGCCCCGCCGGTGTATTGATGAGAGCGTATTGATGAGCTTTGAGGCCTGGACCATATTCGCGCTGTTCTGGGTGGTGTTCGTCACTACGCCCGGACCAAATGCGGTCAATTGCATCTCGAACGGTATGAGCCTGCCGTTTCCCAAGGCGATGCTGGGGGTGTTGGCGATCCTGACGCAGGCGAGCGCGTTTCTGACCCTGTCGGCGCTGGGCGTGACCGCCCTGATCGCCGCATCGCCGACTGGGTTTTTCATTGCCAAACTGGTGGGTGCCGGGTTCCTGATCTGGCTGGGCATCCGCGGCTGGATGAACGCCGCGAAACCTGCGCCCGCCTCTGAACGGCCCGCGCGGCATGTCTATCTGCACGCACTGGCGGTGGCGACGATCAACCCCAAAAGCGTGGCCGGATATCTGGCCGCCTTTTCGCAATTCGTGCAGCCCGATGTGCCGATCTGGCAGCAGATGGGGGTGATCATGCCCACCGCGCTGGTCATCACCACGCTCAGCTATACCGGGTTCACCCTGTTGGGCGCGCTGATGGGCAAGGCGGCGCTGGGGGCGGTGTTCAACATCTGGGTGCGCCGGGTCATGGCAGCCTGTTTCATCATCTACGGCGTGTTGCTGGGCACCAGCTCCACGCCTGCAGCAAGGGGGTAATCACATGCATACTGGTTCCTGCCTGTGCGGTTCGGTCGCCTTTACCATCGACGGAGATCTGTCGCCGCCCTCGGCCTGCCATTGCGGCCAGTGCCGCAAGCAATCGGGTCATATCTGGGCCTCGACCTCGACCCATCAGGACAACCTGAGCTTTACCGCAAGCGATACCCTAAGCTGGTTCCGCGCCTCGGATATCGCCCGACGTGGATTTTGCAACGCTTGCGGTTCGTTCCTCTTCTGGCAGCACAATGATGAGGACACAATCTCGATTTCCATGGGCGCGCTAAGCGAACCCACAGGACTGCACCTCGCCCGGCACATCTTTGTGGCCGACAAGGGCGATTACTACGACATTACGGACGATCTGCCTCAAGAGGCACAGTAACAGGGATCAAACAACATGAGTGATTTTCCGACAAAAGCCCGCGTGGTTGTTATCGGTGGCGGTGTGGTGGGGACCTCCTCGCTGTACCATCTGGCCAAGAAGGGCTGGACTGACTGCGTTCTGCTGGAAAAGAACGAACTGACAGCGGGTTCGACCTGGCATGCGGCGGGCAACGTGCCGACCTTCTCGACCTCATGGGCGATCATGAACATGCAGCGCTATTCGACCGAGCTGTATGCGCGTCTGGGGGATGAGGTCGACTATCCGATGAACTACCACCAGACCGGCTCGATCCGTCTGGCACACACGAAAGAGCGCGTGCAGGAGTTCGAGCGCGCCTGTGCCATGGGCCGTTATCAGGGCATCGAGATGGAGATGTGGACGCCCGAACAGGCCAAGGAAAAATACCCGTTCCTCGAAACCCACGATCTGGAAGGCGTGCTGTTCGACCCCAGCGACGGTGACATCGACCCGGCGCAGCTGACGCAGGCACTGGCCAAGGGTGCGCGCGATATGGGTGCGAAAATCCTGCGCTTTACGCCTGCGACCGGTGTGACCCAGCACGAGGACGGAACCTGGACCGTCAGCACCGAAAAGGGCGATATTGACTGCGATTACGTCGTAAACGCCGCCGGGTATTATGCGCAGCGTGTCGGCGAGTGGTTCAAGCCTTATGGCGGGCGCACGGTGCCTATGATGGTGATGAGCCACCAGTACCTGCTGACCGAAGAAATCCCCGAGATTGAGGCTTGGTCGAAGCAAAGCGGCAAAAAGCTGCCTCTGCTGCGCGATGTGGATGTGTCGTATTACCTGCGGCAGGAAAAGCACGGCTTCAACATCGGCCCCTATGAACCCAACTGTCGCGCGCATTGGGAAACCGACGCCGACCCGATGCCCGATGACTTCAGCTTCCAGCTCTGGTCCGACGATCTGGACCGGATCGAAGACATCGTCGCCGACGCGATGGAGCGTGTGCCGCTGTCCGGTGAGGCCGGAATCTCGCGCATCATCAACGGCCCGATCCCCTATGCGCCCGATGGCCTGCCGCTGATCGGCCCGATGCCCGGTGTGAAAAACGCGTTCGAGGCCTGCGTCTTTACCTTTGGCATCGCGCAGGGCGGCGGTGCTGGCAAGGTGCTGGCGGAATGGATCGTCGATGGCCACACCGAATGGGATATGTGGTCGGTCGATCCGCGCCGCTACACCGACTACACCGATCACGATTACTGCGTGAAAAAGGGGATGGAGGTTTACGGCAACGAATACGCCATGCATTTCCCCCACCACGAATGGCCCGCCGCGCGCGACAAGAAACTGTCGCCGGTGCATGACACGGTCAAAGAACTGGGCGGTGTCATGGGCGCCTATAACGGCTGGGAACGCGCCAACTGGTTCGCGATGCCGGGCGACGACACCTCGCTTGAGGCGACGCACACATGGGGCCGGTCCGGTCCGTGGGAGCAGCGGATCAAGGAAGAATGTGAGGCCGTGCGCGACCATTGCGGTGTGCTGGACCTGCCTGGCTTCTCGCGCTTCATGGTCAAGGGCGAGGGTGCCGCCGAGGCGCTGCGCGGTCTGGTCACGGGCGGTCTGCCCAAGGCGGGCCGGATGAACCTCGTCTACGTTTCGGACGACCGGGGCCGCATCCTGACCGAGATGTCCTGTATCCGTCTGGGCGAAGATGAGTTCGTGATGATCACCGCCGCCACGGCGCAGTGGCATGACCGCGATATCCTGCTGAAGGCGATGCCTGCCGGGGTGTCGGTCGAGGATGTCACCACCACCCGCGACACGCTGATCGTGACCGGCCCGAAATCGCGTGAGATCCTGTCGGGTCTAACCGATGCGGACCTGTCCACCGGATGGTTGACCCACCAGTCCGCTACCGTCGCCGGACAACCCGCCTATCTGATCCGCGTGTCCTTTGCCGGTGAACTGGGTTGGGAGGTTCATGCCCTGAACGAGCATATGCCCGCGATCTACGGTGCGATCATCGACGCCGGGGCCAAGCCGTTTGGCATGTACGCGCTGAACAGCTTGCGTATCGAAAAGGGATACCGCGCGTGGAAAGGCGATCTGTCGACCGATTACTCGCTTCTGCAAGGCGGGCTGGGGCGGTTCGTAAAGCTGGACAAGCCGCAGGACTTCCCCGGCAAGGCGGCGATCCTGAACGAAAAGCAGCAGGGCGTGAAGAAGTCGTTCGTTACCCTGACGGTCGAAGCCGGTGAGTGTGACGCGCCCTATATGTCCTGCATCTGGCAAGGCGATCAGATTGTGGGTGAGACGACCTCGGGCGCATGGGGTTATCGCGTGGGCAAATCCATCGCGCTGGGCATGATCAGGACCGAGCTTGCCAATCCCGGCACCGAGCTTGAGGTCGAAATCTACGGTCAGAAACACCGTGCCGTGGTACAAGAGGACCAACCGCTTTGGGACCCCGAGAACGAGCGGTTGCGCGCGTAACCCCGTACGGAGATCGCCATGAGCAAACGATACGCCAAACTGGGACCCGGAGAGGGTCCCAACTATGACTGGGAAAATGACCACACCTTCGTCAAGGTGTCCGGTCAGGACACCGGTGGCGCATACGCGCTCATGGAAGACAATCTGAAGGCCAGCTTCGCGCTTGGCCTTCATCGCCACGACAGCCATGCCGAGACCTTCTATTTTCTGGAAGGTGCGGTGGATTTCTACGTCGATGGCGACTGGCATAGATGTACCCCGGGTACGACGATGCATGTCCCGCCCGGGGTGCCCCATGCCTGCCGGGTGGCCGATGCGGCCCCCGCCAGAATGCTGATGATCTTCCAACCCTCGGGCTTCGATGGCTTTCTTGCCGAACTGGCCGGGATGGATGAGGCTGACTTTGCCGATGAGGCCAAAATGGCCGCGCTCAACGCACGGTACGACATTGTGCCGATGGGTCCGGTTCCGGCGCATCCCGATGACGCGGGCTGACAGATGACTTTGCCCGAAACCATGTCCGGCGTTTACCTGACCCGTCACGGTGGGCCAGAGGCGCTGGAATGGCGGCAGGATATTCCCGTTCCTCAACCCGGTCCGGGGCAGGTGTTGGTGCGCGTCGCGGCTGCCGGGGTCAACAACACCGATATCAATACGCGGGTTGGCTGGTATTCCTCGGACGTCACAAGCGCCACCGGGGAGGTCGATCAGGATGTCGAGGTCGGTGGCTGGGGCGGTGCGCTGCGCTTCCCTCGGATACAGGGCGGTGATCTGTGTGGCATCGTCGAAATGATTGGCGCGGGGGCCGGGTTTCAGCCGGGCCAACGTGTGACCTGCCCGATCAACCTGCCGCGCCCACGTCCGGGTCATCCGCACGGGTTCATTGCCCTGGGGTCCGAGATCGATGGCGCGTTTGCGCAATATTGTCTGGTTGAGGCGGATGATCTTTATGACGTCAGTGCCTCGCCCCTGTCAGATGTGGAAATCGCCGCCATTCCCTGCGCTTTCGGCACCGCCGAGAACCTGCTGACCCGGGCAGGCGTGACTGCGGGCCACAAGGTCCTGATCACTGGTGCATCAGGCGGCGTTGGACTGGCTGCCGTGCAACTGGCGCGCCTGCGTGGCGCGTCGGTCTGGGGCGTGACCAGCGCGGCCAAGACTGAAGTGGTGAAAGCTCAGGGTGCGGTTCAGATATTTGACCGGGATGCCGCTTTGCCCGCCGACATGTTCGATGTTGTGATCGACGTGGTCGGTGGCCCGGCTTGGGCGGCGCTGATCCTGGCGCTGAAACCCGGCGGGCATTATGCCGTTTCGGGCGCGATTGCCGGTCCGATGGTTCAGGCCGATCTGCGCGACATCTATCTGCGCGATATCACCATCCACGGCTGCACCCATCAGCCCCCCGAGGTGTTTGGGCGTTTGGTCGAGTTGATGAATGCAGGGCGCATCAAACCGTTGATTTCCCGCACATACCCCTTAAAGGACATCATCACGGCGCAAGAGGATTTTCAATCCAAGGCGCTGCCTGGAAAACTGGTGCTGATCCCGTAAGGAGCTGGAAACATGGCCGATATTACCCTTCTGGATGGCTCGATCGGGCAAGAGCTGGTGAAACGCAGTGGAAAACGCCCCACGCCATTGTGGTCGACACGGGTGATGATCGATCACCCTGAACTGGTGCACGACGTTCATGCCGAATATTTCCGGCGCGGCGCGACCGTGGCAACGACCAACACCTACGCCGTTCATCGCTCGCGTCTGGTGCGGGAAGGGATCGAGGATCAGCTTGCAACTCTGGTTGAAGCAGCCGTCATGCAGGCAAACGCCGCGCGGCAGGGTACGGCAGGGCGGGTGGCCGGATCGCTCGGCCCGCTTCTGGCAACCTACCGGCCTGATCTGAAACCTGACCCCGAGGATGCGGCACGGAAGTTCGGCGAACTGGTCTCGTTGATGGCAGACGACGTAGATCTGTTTTTGATCGAAACGGTGTCTTCACTGCTCGAGGCCGGAGGCACCCTGCGCGGCACGGAAGGCTGCGGCAAGCCGGTGTGGCTGGCCCTGTCGGCCATGGATGATGACGGAACGCGGTTGCGCTCGGGCGAGGCTTTGGAGCTGATCGCGCCTTTGGTCGCGCAGTACCAACCGCAGGCTTTGCTGATCAACTGCACCCGGCCCGAGGCTGTTCCCGCAGCACTGGACATCCTGTCCGGTATGGGGCTGCCCTACGGGGCCTATGCCAACGGTTTCACCCATATCGCCGACGGGTTTTTGCAGGATGCGCCAACCGTTGACAGCCTTCAGCAGCGCCATGACCTTGGCCCCGACGCCTATGCAGATCACGCGATGGCTTGGGTGGAACAGGGGGCCACGATTGTTGGCGGATGCTGCGAGATCGGCCCGGACCATATCGAGGCACTGGCCCACCGCCTTGTGGCTGCCGGTCATCGGATCGTCTGAACCGAATGGGGGCTGAATGAAAAAGAAAAACAATTCAGCTTCGGCGGATCAGGCCGCTGACCCGATCCATTTTGACATTCTGGTCGCGCCCGGATTTGTGCTGCTGGAACTCGCGTCACTTGTGGATGTTCTGCGCATTGCCAACCGGGTGAGTCCGACGCCGCCATTCTCGTATAGCTACCGATCTCTGCGCGGCGGTGCTGTGGCCAGCAGCAGCGACGCGACAGTCGCGACCGAGGTCGTGTCGGCGCACCCCAACGCGGCTTATCTGTTCGTTATCGGCAACTCGAACCCGGACCACCCGGATCTGTCCCTGGGGCGGATCGTCTCGGACTATACCTATCGAGGTGCGCAGGTCTTTCTGCTGGCCGAAGCCGCCAGCCGGTATATCGATGAACAGGGCACTGCGGATCTGGCAACCCATTGGGAAAATGCCTCTTTCCTGCGTGAACGCGGTGCCCGGTTCGAGGCCACACTGTCCATCGCCACCGAACGGGGCGGGGTGGTGACCTGCGCCGGTATGAGCGCGACCACCGATATCGCCCTGTCTGTGATCGGTCGCCATATCTCGGGCCCGACGCAAATGACCGTGGCCGACATCATGCTGCACGAGAACATTCGCGACTTTGCGTCGATGCAGCCCTTCTCGGGCGCGAAAACCACGGCAACAGGCGATGCCAAGCTGGATCAGTGCATCAAGCTGATGCAGGCGAATATCGAGGACCCTTTGCCCATTCACGAACTGGTGGACGCGCTAGGCATTTCGAACAGATCGCTTGAGCGGAAGTTCAAGGCCTTCTTCGGCACCACACCCAACGGGTTCTACCGTGAAATGCGATTGGCCAAGGCCAACAACCTGCTGCTGAACACCACCATGAGCGTCCGCGAAATCGGACTGGCCTGCGGGTTCCCGAACGGATTCGCCTCGGTCTACAAAAGTTTCTTCGGCGTCACGCCCTTCGTGATGCGTCGGCAAAAGAGACAATCCGCACAAAGATGATTTTTGCGGATGCGGTGACGTTTTTGATGGATTCTGTGTCGATCTTTCGTGTCATGCAGATGAAAACCTGACAAAGCGGAGTCGTCAGAATGGTTGATCTTCCCAACAAGGCCCGCGTGGTCATCATCGGCGGTGGCGTCGTCGGATGTTCGGTCGCGTATCACCTGACCAAGAAAGGCTGGAACGATGTTGTTCTGCTGGAACGCAAGCAACTGACCAGCGGCACCACATGGCACGCGGCGGGCCTGATTGCGCAGCTGCGCGCGACGGCCAACATGACCAAGCTGGCGAAATACAGTCAGGAGCTTTACGGCGCGCTCGAGGAAGAAACCGGTGTTGCCACCGGGTTCAAGCGGGTCGGTTCGATCACCGTGGCCCTGACCGAAGACCGCAAGGAAGAGATTTACCGTCAGGCCGCCATGGCCCGCGCCTTTGGCGTTGAGGTCGAGGAAATCTCGAACGAGCGCGTGCAGGAGATGTATCCGCACCTGAACCTCGACGGTGTCACAGGTGCCGTCTACCTGCCGCTGGACGGGCAGGGCGACCCGGCAAACATCGCGCTGGCGCTGGCAAAGGGTGCGCGTCAGCGGGGCGGGATCGTCAAAGAACGGATCAAGGTCACAGATATTGTCAAAGAGGGCCGCAAGGTCACGGGTGTAGACTGGGTCGCCGATGACGGCAGCGCCTCGGGTCATATCGAATGCGACATGGTGGTGAACTGCGCAGGCATGTGGGGGCACGAGGTTGGCCGCATGGCCGGCGTGAACGTGCCGCTGCACGCGTGTGAACACTTCTACATCGTCTCGGAACCCATCGACGGTCTGACGCAATTGCCGGTGCTGCGCGTGCCGGACGAATGCGCCTATTACAAGGAAGACGCGGGCAAGATGATGCTGGGCGCGTTCGAACCCATCGCCAAGCCCTGGGCGATGGATGGCATCCCCGACAGTTTCGAGTTTGACCAACTGCCCGAGGATTTCGATCATTTCGAGCCGATCCTCGAGGCCGCCTGCGAGCGGATGCCGATGCTGGCCGAGGCGGGGATTCATACGTTCTTTAACGGCCCGGAATCCTTCACGCCCGACGACGCCTATCATCTGGGTCTTGCGCCCGAGATGGACAATGTCTGGGTCGCCGCCGGGTTCAACTCAATCGGTATCCAATCCGCTGGCGGTGCGGGTATGGCGCTGGCCGAATGGATGGACAGCGGCGAGAAACCGTTCGATCTGGGTGACGTGGATATCAGCCGGATGCAGCCGTTTCAGGGCAACAAACAGTACCTGTATGAGCGCTCGAAAGAGACGCTGGGCCTGCTTTACGCCGACCACTACCCCTATCGTCAAAAAGCAACCGCGCGCGGCGTGCGCCGGACACCGTTCCATCACCACCTGAAGGAACACGGGGCGGTATTCGGCGAAATCGCGGGTTGGGAACGCGCCAACTGGTTCGCGAATGAAGGGCAGGAACGCGAATACCAGTACAGCTGGAAACGTCAGAACTGGTTCGAAAATTCGGCTGCCGAACACCGGGCGGTGCGCGAGAATGTCGGCATGTATGACATGTCGTCCTTCGGCAAAATCCGCGTCGAAGGCCCGGATGCCGAGGCGTTCATGAACTATATCGGCGGCGGTGATTACGCGGTGCCCAATGGCAAGATCGTCTACACCCAGTTCCTGAACCGCTCGGGCGGGATTGAGGCGGACGTGACCGTCACCCGCCTGACCGAGACATCCTATCTGGTGGTCACCCCGGCGGCGACGCGTCTGGCCGATCAGACCTGGATGCAGCGCAATGCCGGTGGTTTCAACGTGGTCATCACCGACGTCACCGCAGGCGAGGGCGTGCTGGCCGTCATGGGCCCGAATGCGCGCAAGCTGCTGGAAAAAGTCTCTCCGGCCGATTTCTCGAACGCGACCAACCCGTTTGGCACCGCGCAGGAGATCGAGATCGGCATGGGCCTGGCCCGCGCCCATCGCGTGACCTATGTAGGCGAGCTTGGGTGGGAGGTTTATGTTTCCTCCGACATGGCGGGCCATGTCTTTGAGACGCTGCACGAAGCCGGTCAGGACATGGGCCTGAAACTGTGCGGTATGCACATGATGGACAGCTGCCGGATCGAAAAAGGCTTCCGCCATTTCGGCCATGACATCACCTGCGAGGATCATGTGGTTGATGCGGGCCTTGGCTTTGCCGTCAAGGTCGACAAGGGCTGCGATTTTATCGGGCGCGAGGCTGTGATCGCGCGCAAGGAAAGCGGGCCGATGAACCGTCTGGTGCAGTTCAAGCTGACCGATCCCGAGCCATTGCTGTTCCACAATGAACCGATCATCCGCGACGGCGAATATGTGGGCTATTTGAGTTCGGGCAACTATGGCCACACGCTGGGCGGTGCCATCGGCATGGGTTATGTGCCCTGCGAGGGCGAGAAAGCAGCGGATGTTCTGGCCTCGACCTATGAGATCGACGTGTGTGGTGTGAAGGTCAAGGCAGAGGCGTCTCTTAAGCCGATGTACGACCCGAAATCGGAACGTGTGAAACTGTGACGAAGGGGGCAGGGGGCTCTGCCCCCGCCGCCCGTTCCGGGCGACTCCCCCGAGGTATTTATAGCCAGATGAAGCAGGGGATCCGCTCTTCATCTGGCCAAAAATATCTCGGAGCGCGAAGCAGAGCCTCGCATTCGCAACAGCGCCTTTCGCGCGACGTTCGTGGGTGACCCATCACAATTCGTTATATTGGACTTCACGGTTTTCAGAGTTTTCAAGCGCCGCTGATCTGCCGTAAACCGGTCCGGTATCAACCGGAGATCCCCCGTGGCAGACACGCCCGTACCTTCCCAGAACGTGGACACGCCCAAGGGGCTTGCTCTGGCTGTCACGGCCTATGTTTTGTGGGGGTTTCTTCCGCTTTACATGAAGGCGCTGGATCATCTGGGTCCCTTCGAGGTGGTTGCACATCGTGTGATCTGGTCAGTGCCTGTGGCGGGGTTGTTGCTGATTGCTCTTGGACGCACGCGGGATTTGAAGGCGGCGCTGGGCAATCCCAAGATGCTGGGCATGGCCGCTGTGACGGCAGCGCTGATTTCCATTAACTGGGCGATCTATGTCTGGGCGATTTCAACCGGCCACGCGCTGGATGCCGCTTTGGGGTATTATATCAACCCGTTGTTCAGTATCGCATTGGGTGCCCTGCTGTTGCGAGAGTCGCTGACGCGTACACAATTGCTGGCCATTGGTCTTGCGGCGTTGGGCGTTGTGGTTCTGGTTCTGGAAGCCGGGCGCTTGCCGTGGGCTGCGCTGAGTCTGATGGTGACCTGGGGCTTTTATGCGTTTTTCAAACGATCTTTACCGATTGGCCCAAATCAGGGTTTTCTGCTTGAGGTTCTGATCCTGCTGATCCCCGCGCTGGTCTATGTGACCTGGCTGGGTGTTCAGGGCTCGGGCCATTTTGGAGCGAGGCTGTCGGACACGCTGTTGCTGTCCTGCGCAGGGGTCGTCACCGCGGTGCCGCTTTTGGTCTATGCCAACGGGGCCAAGCTGGTGCGCCTGTCGACGATGGGAATTCTGCAATACATCGCGCCCACCATGATCTTCATCACGGCTGTAACCGTGTTCGGAGAACAGATCGACCGGGGCCGCATGATCGCCTTCCCGCTGATCTGGTCGGCGCTGGTGGTGTATTCGATCCCGATGATCCGGCAGGCGCGGGCTCAGGCCTGAAGCAGAAGCCGGGCGGCTTTGTCGGCCCAGATCGCATAGGCTTTGGGGCTTGGGTGGTACCCGTCCGGTGCGGCGAGTGCCGGATCGTCGGGTAAGTCCAGTGTCAGATGCTTGAGTTGCGGGTGGGCCGCTGCGACCTGTTGCAATCCGCGATCCAGCCGGGCGGATTGTCGCCCCAGAACCCAGGCCAGGGGATGTGGCAAGGCAGGAAAGCGGTGCATCTGGGGTACGCCAGTCACCACAACCTTACGCGCGCCAAACCGCTGCGTCAGCAGTTTCGCCAACTGGCTCTGCCGGTCGAGGAAGCGACGGTATGTAACCCCACGGGTCACGTCATTGACCCCAAGCGCGGTAATGACGGCGTCGAATTCGCCCTGAATCCCAAGCAGGCGGTCGATCGTGTCCTGAGTCGTATGCCCCGTCGTGGCCTCCAGCCGCCATTCGACCGAGTGATGCCGGGACAGTCGGTTCACCAGTTGACCCGAAAGCGCCTGATCCTGCGTGCCCGCACCGACCCCGGCGGCAGAGCTGTCACCCGTGATCAACAGACGCAGACGCGGCCCGCGCCCGGTGCGCCCTTCGCGCGGCCCGATGGGTTCGGGCAACATCTGGGCCTTGCGGCGCACGGTCAGCCCTTGAACTGCCAGAACAGGCAGCAGAGGCAGGCGCAAAATCTGATCGGCGGCAATCGGGTTTGGCATGTTCAGCTGAGCGCGGATTTGAATTCCAGAAAGCGCGGGTCGCTCATTACGCGGGCCATCATCGCCTCACGCAGGGCTCCGATGGTCTTGTGGGGGCGCATGGCGACCTCGAATTGCTGTATCAGGCCATCGTTGTTCAGGGTGATCAGGTCCACGCCGACTGCATCCAGATCGCCGACCTTGCATTGGAACTCCAGCGCCCAATCGTTGCCGTCGCCCATGACCCGGCGATAGCGAAAATCGGAAAAAACCTGTCCGACGTGACCCAGCACAGCCGCAACCGGGGCGCGGCCTGTCCACGTGCTGTAATAGGTCGGTGGCATGAACCGGACGTCTTCGGCCAGAAGCTCATGGATCAGCGTCTCGTCGCCCTTGGCGACAACCTCTTGCATACGTTGGATTGTTGGATGCATGTCCTCTCCCCTTGCTGATCTCAAAGGTTTACGATCACTGCGCGGCACGCAAGGACGACGTTGCGGGAAGGGGCACTCTGCGATAGGCACAGCCGCATGAGCGAGACCTATGATCCCCCCCAGACACCGCTGGATATATTGCAGGAAGATGCGCAACTGATCGTGGTGAACAAACCCTCGGGCCTGTTGTCCGTGCCGGGGCGGGGCGAGCATCTGGCCGATTGCCTGCTGACCCGGGTACAGGCGGCGTTTCCGCAGGCCCTGTTGGTGCACCGGCTGGATCGGGATACCTCGGGCGTGATGGTGTTTGCCCAGACACCTCATGCGCAGCGGCATCTGAGTATGCAGTTCGAGCAGCGCCAGACCCGAAAAACCTATGTCGCGCGCGTTTGGGGGCACCTTGAGGCCAAGACGGGGACGGTAAACTTACCGCTGATCGTCGATTGGCCCAACCGACCGCGCCAAATGGTGTGCCATGAGACCGGCAAGCCGGCCGTCACAGATTGGCGCGTGGTGAAATACGACGGCGACACGACGCGCGTGCGTCTGTTTCCCAAAACCGGACGGTCGCATCAGTTGCGGATTCACATGCAAGCGTTGGGCCACCCGATTCTGGGTGACCCGTTCTATGCCGAAGGTGCGGCTCGGGATTACCCGCGCCTGATGCTGCATTCCGAGGAGTTGCGATTGAAACATCCCGAAGGTGGTGTTTCGATGAAATTCAGGGCACCTGCGGATTTCTGATCTTAAACGGCGCTGCCCCACAGCATTTTCAGATTGCCGAGAGAAAAGCGCCGTGTGCGTTTGCGCGGCGTTGCCTTTTCGCAATGCCGCGCGGATGCCAGTTCGCGCTCGATCTCAAAGGCGCGCAGGCTGTGGTCCTGTGACCAGCGGTCCAGTTTCAGGGTCATCATCACGTGATTGTCGCGGCTGGGCATGGTTGCCTCCTTTTCTTGTGCTGACCCAGCCTCGCCCAATACTCCTGACACCACCCTGTCAGGGGGCTGTGCTAAAGTGTCAGTACTTGTCACGGAGATCACCATGCGCCGTTCGTCCCGGTTGTTTGAAATCATCCAGATCCTGCGCGCCTCGGATGTGCCGGTCACGGCGGATGCACTGGCCGAACGGTTGGAGGTATCCGTGCGCACCGTCTATCGCGACATTTCCGAATTGCAGGCCCAGCGTACGCCGATCGAGGGCGAGGCCGGGGTTGGCTACATCATGCGGCGTGGCTATGACCTGCCGCCGCTGAATTTCGACGCCGAGGAGGTTGAGGCGCTGTGGGTGGGTCTGTCGATGCTGGCCCGAACAGGCGACAGCCACCTGCAGCGGGCGGCCAACCGGATCTGCCAGAAGATCGACGCGCTGCATTGCCCGGCGGACTGGCTACAAGTTGCAACCTGGGGAGCACCGCTCGATGATCCGGCCAAGGGTTGCATTCCGGTCGCGCAATATCGCGAGGCAATCCGGGCCGAGCAGAAAATCCGCATCACTTATGTCAGCGGCGAAGGCCAACGCTCGGAACGGATCGTCCGGCCCGTGGCCCTGATCTATCACATCGAATGCACCATGCTGGCAGGGTGGTGCGAGCTGCGCAGCGCCTTCCGGCATTTCAGAACCGACCGTATCTGGGCCTGCGAGGCTACGGGTCAGAGCTTTGGCGGCCAGGGTGCATCCCTGCGCGATCTGTGGAACGAACAGGAGGGTGTGACCGCAGCCCAGTAACCCGTCTTGGCGGGGAATCGCCGACCTCACCGCATTGTTGCTTGAGCCTGCCTGCAGACGCCGTGATATACTGCGCTGAACAAGGCAAACCCGAACAAACGGGGGCCAGAGCAGAAGGTGACATCATGACGATTTCCAAGTTTTTTATGGCAAGTGGGCTGTGCTCGGCGATGGCATTGGCGGCGTGTACCGATCCGGGCACGCTGAACCTGCCCAGTGATCCCAACCAGAACGCCAGACAGGGCGCCATTATCGGTGGGCTGGTCGGCGCGGGTGTTGGCGCGATTGCCAATGATTCCGACCCTCTGCTGGGTGCATTGGCCGGAGGCGCCATTGGCGCGGCGGGCGGTGGCCTGATCGGCAATCAACTGGACAAGCAGGCGGCTGAACTGCGCCAGCAACTGGCCAATGACGGGATCACCATCGTCAATGCCGGGGATCGCCTGATCGTCACCGTGCCGAATGACATCACCTTTGACACCGACAGCGCCACCGTGCGCCCGGCCCTGCGCGCCGATCTGACGCGCGTTGGCCAGAATCTGGTGAACTACCCGAATTCGAACGTGCAGATCATCGGGCACACAGACAGCGATGGCGACGCCGCCTATAACCAGGGCCTGTCCGTACGTCGTGCGAATGCGGTGGCCGATATTCTTCAGGCCAACGGTGTGAACTACAACCGCATTCGCACCATCGGGCAGGGTGAGAACAACCCGGTTGCCTCGAACCTGACACCTGCGGGCAAGGCACAGAACCGCCGGGTCGAGATTGTGATCGTTCCCAGCGGCAACGCCTGATCGCGCAGCACCTGTGCAAGAAACGGGGTTTGGATCGAGCCTGTCCCGGTCTAACTATGGGGAAACAACGAAACGGAGTTTCCCCCGATGTCCAACCCCACGCTGCTGGGCCTGTCCGGGTCCCTGCGCCAGAACGCAACCAACCGCAAATTGCTGCGCGAGGCCGCGCGCCTGTTTGACCCCGCCAGCTTTGTCGAAGCCGATCTTAACCTGCCGCTTTACGATGGTGATCTGGAAGAGGGTGAGGGCATCCCGGCCATGGTCCAAACGCTCAGGGATCAGATCGAGCAGGCGGATGCGGTGATCATCTCGACCCCGGAATATAACAAGGGGCCGTCGGGCGTTTTGAAGAACGCGCTGGATTGGGTCAGCCGGACCGAGGGCAACCCATGGGCCGACAAGCCGGTTGCCGTGATGTCGGCGGCGGCGGGCCGCGCGGGCGGGGAACGGGCGCAGATGATCCTGCGCGCCTATATGGTGCCGTTCCAGCCGATGATCCTGCAAGGCCCCGAGATTCATCTGGCCAACAGTTCGAACGAATTCGACGAACAGGGCAGGCTGGTCAGTGCGCGGTATGAAAAGTCGCTGGGCACCCTGATGCAGAAGCTGCGTGGCCTGATCGCATAACGCGCTGTCACCGCCGCCCAGCCGGTGGTGCCAGTGTTACAGCGAGGTTTCGGGCCGGAAATCATCCGGGATCGTGTCGCGTTCGTCCAGGATCAGATCGGCCATGACCTCGGCCACCTTCGGGGCCATGCCGAAACCGATCTTGAACCCTCCGTTGGCGATGAACTGCCCTCGGTGCAGCGGGTGTTCCCCAAGCATTGGCGCGCGGCTTTTGCTGCGGGGGCGAACACCGGCCCAACGCTCGATCACTTCGGCCCCGTGCAGCACGGGAACCGCCTGCATCGCCCGTTCGATCACATCGTCCAGCGCGCTGTCGGTGCTGGTGGGATCGTCGTAACCGCGTTCCGAGGTCGAGCCGATGGCCAGAGTTCCGTCCGCATGGGGTACGATATGGATCGCATCCGCAAACAGCTGCGGCACCGGGCCCGCATCAAACCGCAACAGCGCCGCTTGCCCTTTCACGCCATTGCCGACCGTTTTGCCGAAAGCGTCGCTCAGCTCTTGCAGACCGGCCAGCCCGGTGGCGTGCACGACGTGGCCAGCATCGGGTGCGTTGGCGACAACCTCGACCCCCATGACCGCCAAAGCCGCCACCAGCGCGGCACAGGCGCGGCGCGGGTGCATGCGGGCGGTCAGGGTGTCATGGATGACATAGCCGGTCGGGCTGGGCGGGGACCATGATCCGGCCTCAGCCACGTCGATCACCCTCCACGCGGCCCGGCCCTGCCACAGTTCCTGTGCCGTGAGTTCCCGCGCGCGCGCCAGATCAAGGCTGCGCTGGTCCGCAATTGGCTGGATGCGCCCCAGCCGCCCGTATCCCGCTGAAACGCCCCCGACGGCCTCGACCTGCGTCCAGAAGGGTTCGGCCATGATCAGGCTGTCGAACTGAAAGGCCTTCTTGGCGTTCCAGTTCTCGGGCACGTGCGGAGCCAGCGCCCCGACCAGACCGCCGCTGGAGCCCGCGCCCGGGCCAAAGGGGTCGACAACCTGCACCTTCGCGCCGCGTCGCGCGCAGGTCCAGGCGATGGACAGGCCGAAAATCCCAGCGCCGCGGACCGTCACATCGACCATTGCCAAATTCCTTTTCCTTGTTCAGTGTCGCGCCGCTTAGCTACAGGATTCCCCGATGGCAGACCAGCGCGCCGAGGTCACATGGACCGAGGATCAGATACCCGTCTCGGATCGTTTCGACGACCCATATTACTCGCTGCAAAACGGGGTTGAAGAGACGCGCCATGTGTTCCTTGCGGGCAACGACCTGCCTGCGCGCTTTGCGCCCGGTTTTCACATTGCCGAACTGGGCTTTGGCACCGGGCTGAACATGCTCACCGCTTGGTCGGTATGGGAGCAGTCAGGTCACACGACCCCGCTGAGGTTCACAAGCTTCGAAGCGTATCCGATGGAGCTCGAGGACATGCGGCGGGCCTTGGCGGTATTTCCCGAATTGACGCCCTGGGCGGATCGATTTCTTGCACAATGGGCGGGGGGTGGATGCCAGTTGGAAACGCTGGACCTGACCGTTGTCGTAGGCGATGCGCGTCAGACCTTGTGCGACTGGCAGGACAAGGCGGATGCGTGGTTTCTGGATGGCTTCTCGCCCGCCAAAAACCCCGAGCTTTGGGGCGCAGACCTGATGCAGCAGGTTGCCGACCACACGGCCAATGGCGGCACCACCGCAACCTACACCGCTGCCGGATTCGTGCGGCGGGGACTTGAGGACGCCGGTTTCGACGTGACCCGAACCCCCGGCTATGGCCGCAAACGCCACATGACACGGGCGGTCAAAGCATGACGCAGCAAAACAACGTCCGTGCAGGCATTGCCCTGATGATCGGTGCCACCATCGTCTTTGCTTTGCAGGACGGAATCTCGCGCCATCTGGCCGGGACATACAACACCTATATGGTTGTGATGATCCGCTATTGGTTCTTTGCGGCCTTCGTTATCACTCTGGCCGCGCGGTCACCGGGCGGGCTGGGCGCGGCCACACGAACCAGTCAACTTGGATTGCAGATCTTTCGCGGCATCCTGCTGGCAGGCGAGATTTGCGTCGCCGTGTTCAGCTTCACCGTTCTGGGCCTGATCGACAGTATGGCGGTCTTCATCTGCTATCCGCTGCTTGTCGCGGCCCTCAGCGGCCCTGTGTTGGGCGAAAAGGTGGGTTGGCGCAGATGGGCGGCGATTGGTGTTGGCTGCATCGGGGTCCTGATCATCCTGCAACCGGGCGTCGGAGTGTTTAACCCCTGGGCCATCATCCCGCTGATCTCGGCCCTGATGTTTGCCCTGTATGGCCTTCTGACGCGCTATGCCGCGCGCCGCGACAGCACGGCCACCAGCTTTTACTGGACCGGCGTGTCCGGCGCGGTCGCAATGACGCTTGTCGGTATGTGGTTCTGGGAACCCATGGCCCCGCGCGACTGGGGTTGGATGGCGGTGCTGTGCGTCAGCGGCGCGCTTGGGCACTGGCTGCTGATCAAGTGTTACGAAATGGCCGAGGCCAGCGCGGTTCAACCCTTCGCCTATTTCCACCTCGTCTGGAGCGCGATCCTGGGCATCTCGATCTTTGGTGAGGTGCTGCGCCCCGAAGTTGTCGTCGGGGCCGCCTTTGTCGTCGCCGCAGGCCTGTTCACCCTATGGCGCGAACGCCGCCAGAGTTGACCCGGTCAGTTCTTGCGAGAACGGGATCGGCAGGGCCGGTTTACCCAGCCGCGCCCGATAGACCGGCAGGCTTTCGGCCACACGCATCACATAGTTGCGGGTTTCGCTGAAGGGTATCGTCTCGATCCAGTCGACCACATCCACCTGCCCCCGGCGCGGGTCGCCATAGCGCTGCATCCACGAAATGGGCCGTCTAGGCCCGGCGTTATAGCCTGCCGCCATCATGACCACATTGCCGTTGAAATCCGCTGCCAGCCCGGACAGGTAATTGGCCCCCAGCTTGGCGTTATATTGCCAGTCCGAGGTCAACCGACCCGTCTGATGCCCGCTGAGTATCCCCAATTCCTGCGCCACCAGTTTCGCCGTGGCCGGCATCACCTGCATCAGACCCCGCGCGCCCGCACCGCTGATCACAACCGGATCAAACTCGCTTTCGCGGCGGGCAATGGCCAGCGTCATTTCCTTGGCCATGGGCAGGCCCATATCGGCGACGGGATGGACCGGGTAATAAGCCGCTGGCAGAACCGTCCCGGTGGTGGCCGCCCGCTTGGCGATCATCACCGCCAGATGCGGTTCGTTCAACTCAATCGCCAGATCGCCAAGCTGATTGGCCTGAACCGGGTCGAGGCCTTCGACCAGATGGGTCAAAAACCGTTCCGACAGATTGTCCTCGCCCGCTTTCAACAGCAGCAACCCCGCCTCCAGAACGCTGGAATCGGCGAACCCCGCCTGCCGCCAATGCGGTGCACGGCGGGGGGTGGCCAGTTCAGGATCAAACGGACGCCCGATCTGTTCAGCCGCCAGCAGCCCGTAGAATGAGGTCTGATTGTCGGCCCCGACCGCATAGGCCTCATAGGCTTTCTCGGCATTGCCCTGCGCGGCATAGGCGCGGCCCAGCCAATACCCTCCACGCCCTTTCGAGATTGGGGACTGCACGGCGGTCGAGAAATTCTGGAAATGGCGCACGGCAGTTGCCGGGTCGTCCAGCCTGCGCAGGGCCAGAAACCCGGCCAGCCATTCCAGATCGGCATAGGCATAGCCCATCTCAGGCGTCATATGGTGGTTGGCGGCGATCTGATAGGCCCGCGCGGCGCTGCCCTGCCTCATCTCCAGCCGCGCCAGTCTGCGCCGCCCTTCGGCCCATTTGTCCGGCTCACCCAGGGCTTCGGGGCTGGTCGATCGGGCCAGCATCAGATCGATGGCGCTGTCGTCCAGTTCCTTCCGGTCGCGCCAGACAAAACGATCAAAGGCAAGTCCCGGCGCGTCCGCGACCGTCTTTGGAACCGCCGCAACCTTGGCATCGACCCCCGGCGCGCGCTTTTGCAACGCGATACGAGCCTCGGCCAGTTTGCGGTCATCTGCGCCGACCAAGGGCAGCATCTGCGCCGCACTGACCAGATGACCGTCCCATAACACCCGGTCCAACCGTGCCGCATGATGAGGCTTCAACAGCTTGCCGAAATTCTCAAGGTAATCCTTCTGCAACCCGGACCCCATCGGCATCGTACGCCAGGCTGTGACGATATCGGCCTGCGCCTCGCCCTGTTGCCCCCTGGCCATCAGCGCCACGGCATAGTTCAGCGCGCCTTCTGCTGTTTGGGGCGGTGTGTCGGCATAGAACTTCAGCACCCGATCCGGGTCCGCGCCCGTAAAAGATGGCTCGCTTTTCCGGCGCAGCCAGGCGAGGCCTGGCCAATCCGGGCGGCGATCCAGAAACACCAGCACATCGCCGGAACTGCCAAACCCTTGCCGCAACCAGTGCCAGACAATGATATCGCGCGAAACAGACCCGCGTTGCCCGGACACACGCAGTGCCTCGTTCCAGTCCCCTTTGCGCATCTCGCTGAGCCCGGCACGCAGATCGGCGGCGGCATCTGCCTGCGCGGTCTGCGGTGACAGTGTGGAATACAGAATCACGGCCACCAACAGGCCCAGAACGCGTGTCATGCCTTGCATTTCCCAACCAACCAAGGATAGAGGCTGTGAGGATAAACCTTGCGCCGCCGGGATCAACTCACAAAGCCTAAATCGTGATGGCCCGCGATGTAAAAAACACGAAAACTGCACCCTAAGGAGCGTGTCATGTTCAAAGGCTCTATGCCAGCCCTCGTCACCCCGTTTACAAACGGCGAGTTGGACCTGGATACGCTCAAACATCTGGTCGAATGGCAGATCGAGTGCGGATCGACCGGGCTGGTGCCGGTGGGCACCACCGGGGAAAGCCCGACGCTCAGTCATGATGAGCATGAGACGGTTGTGGAAGAGGTCGTCAAAGCCTCGGCAGGCCGTGTTCCGGTCATCGCAGGCGCCGGATCGAACAACACGGTAGAGGCCGTGCGCTTTGTGCAATTTGCCAAGAAGGTCGGCGCGGACGCGGCTTTGGTCGTGACACCCTACTACAACAAGCCAACCCAGCGCGGCCTGATCGAACATTTCGCGACCCTGCACGAGTGTGCGGACATTCCGATCATCATCTACAACATCCCCGGCCGCTCGGTCATTGACATGTCGCCCGCCACCATGGGTGAGCTGGCCAAGTTGCCGCGTATCGTCGGCGTCAAAGACGCCACCGGCGATCTGGCGCGGGTCAGCCAGCAACGCGCCAGCTGCGGCGCCGAGTTTTGCCAGCTGTCGGGTGAGGATGCGACAGCGCTTGGCTTCAACGCCCATGGCGGTGTCGGCTGTATTTCGGTGACCGCCAACGTGGCTCCGAAACTCTGCGCCGAATTCCAGCAGGCCACCTTGTCGGGCAATTATGCGACAGCACTGGCCTATCAGGACCGCCTGATGCCACTGCACGAGGCGATCTTTATCGAACCCGGACTGGCCGGCGCAAAATACGCGCTCAGCAAGCTGGGCCGGTGCAGTGAAGAAGTTCGCTTGCCGCTGACCACGCTGGAAGACAGCACAAAAGCGGCCATTGACGCAGCCATGGCCCATGCCGGTCTGATCTGAGCCAAAACAAATCCAAGCAAAAAGGGCGGCCTCGATCCCCGAGCGCCGCCCTTTCTATTTCCGCCCGGATCCAAGCTTCATCTGGCCAGAAATATCTCGGGGGGTGAATTGAGCCGCAGGCTCAAGAGGGGGGCTGGCCCCCCTACCTATCGCTTGCCATAATAAAGCCCGACCACATGTTCGGCCTGCGCAAAAAACAACCAGCGCGACATGGCAACGCCCGCCAGATGAGAGGCCACAGCCAGCAGCGCAAACAGATGCTTCACGATGACGCCCTCGACCGGCAGGACGATCAAGAGAAGCGGCAGGACAAACCCCAGACCGAACGACATCACACGCAGCTTCTGCGCATGTTTGCGCCCCACCACATGCACGAACTCGCGCAGCAGGTAGTTGGTGCCGGTATGGGGTGGCTCAAAGGCCCGGACATCTCCGCGCGTGCCCAACCCGGTTGCGGTTCCAAGGCTTGTTCCGGACCGTGCAAAGGCGCTGTCGCCTTGCTGCCAGTACAGAATCTGGATCAGCGCCGCGATCAGAAGCAGCGGCCAGGCGATTGAGGTTTGCCCGGCCAGCAAGGCCCCACCGGCCAGGCTGAAACTCAGAAACATTGCGGGGGTCAGTTTCATGTTCCAGCGCGGGATGGTCTTGAGTTGGGTGTAAATCATCGACGTAGTGAACACTGTCGCCAGCGAGAACAGCGAGCCCAGCAGTCCAAGCAAGCCCCACCGCTGACCCAGAAATACCGCGCCAATCGCGTAAAGCCCCATGACGATCAGCGCGAGAACGGCACACCAGCCTTCACGGCTGAGCCAGCTGGAACGCCATTGGGTGAAGGCCTTCCAAGCCCGTTCCGGGTGGCCAAGGTGAAAGGTCGAGGCCATCAGCCCGCCGACGGCCAGTGCATAGGCGATGGCAAAGAAGACAAAGGCCACCACGCCCGAGACGTCAGGCAGGCCGAGTCCCAGAAAGAACAACAGACCAAAGCCCAGACCGGACAGGGTGGTAAAGATAATGACGGATGGTGCGGGATGCATCAGCTTGTCCCTCCGGGCAATTTGTCGAGGGCTTTGTCGAGCCAGCCCATGAAACCTTTGGGTTCTTCGGCCACGGGGGCCAGAAGCGGGGCCAGAATATCGATCTGATCCTCGACTGTATCCTTGGGCCGTGGCGGCAGGTATTTGTTGACGGGTTTGGTGCCCATCTCGGGCATCAGGTCCATGCCGTCACGCTCGGCCACCAGTTTGCTGACATCGCTGTCGGGATCGCCGAGATCACCGAAATGGCGGGCTCCGGCCGGGCAAGTGCGCACGCAGGAAGGCACGCGGTCCACCTCGGGCAGGTTTTCATTGTAGATCCGGTCGACGCAGAGGGTGCATTTCTTCATCACACCTTCGGCCATGTCCAGTTCGCGTGCGCCATAGGGGCAGGACCAAGCGCACAGGCCACAACCGATACAGTCGCTTTCGTTGACCAGAACGATCCCATCCTCGACCCGCTTGTAGCTGGCCCCGGTGGGGCAGACGGTGACGCAGGGGGCGTCTTCGCAATGCAGGCAGGATTTGGGGAAGTGAATCAGTTGGGCATGACCTTCGGCGGGTTGCACCTCGTATGAATGCACGCGGTTCAGGAAGGTGCCTGACGGGTTTGCGCCATAAGCGTCCTGATCAGACAGGGGCGCGCCGTAGTTTTCGGTGTTCCAGCCCTTGCAGGAAATCACGCAGGCGTGGCAGCCGACGCAGGTGTCCAGGTCGATGACCAGACCCATTTTGCGGTCAGTGGATTGAGGGAGCTGGGTCATGTCAGTGAACCTCTGCTTGTGAGGGTGGGGGAGGGGGCCAGCCCCCACTTGAGCCTGCGGCTCAATTCACCCCCGAGGTATTTTTGAACAGAAGAAGAATGGAGTTGGGTCATTTTCCAACCTTCCATGCAATATCCTTCGGGCCAGTGCCGACGGGTGACTTGATTGCGTCAAATTCAGGCTGGCTTTCGGTATCTGGCGGCGGGCTGGCCTTTTCGATTTTCACCTTCAAGTCGAACCAGGCGGCCTGACCTGTCACCGGGTCGGAATTGGCCCATCGCATGCCATCGCCTTTTGCCGGCAGCAACTCGTGGATCAGGTGGTTCAGCAGGAAGCCCTTGGTCGCCTCAGGCGCGTCTTCTTGCAGGGCCCAGGCACCTTTGCGTTTGCCGATGGCGTTCCATGTCCAGACGGTGTTTTCGTTCAGCGCCGCCATTTCCATAACCGGCACGGTGATCTCGCCATGCGGAGAGCTGACCTTGGCCCAGTCGCCGTCCTTCAGCCCGTGTTCGCGCATCAGTTTGGTCGGCACATAAAGCGGGTTGCGCCCGTGCAACTGCCGCAGCCACGCGTTCTGGGTGCCCCAGCTGTGATACATCGCCATCGGTCGCTGGGTCAGGGCGTTGACGGTGAAGCCCTCGTTGCCCTGCTGGTCGGTTTCGTACCAGATCGGCAGCGGGTCCATCTTGTCTTTGATGCGCTGGCGCAGATGTTCGGGCGGCTGTCGGTCGCCGTGACCTTCGGCAGCAAGCTGGAACTTGCGCATGGGTTCCGAGTAGAGTTGGAACAGATAGGGTTGCGGGCTGTCGTAGAGGCCCATGCCCACGGCCCAGTCCTGATAGGCCGTGTTCCAAGGTTTGTAGTAATCGGCACCTTCGGGGATGTGGGCCACATAAAAGCCGCCATTTTCGATATAGCGGTTCAGTTGTTCCGGATTGACCTCGCCGCGCCCTTCCTTGTCGCCGTTTTCACCGCGGAATCCGGCCAGCGGGCCGATATTCGGGCGGCGTTCATGGTTGACGATATAGTCGGCATAATCCTTCCACTTGGCGCTGCCATCCTCGTTGGTGAAGCCGGGCAGGTTCATGCGGTTGGCAAGCTCTATCAGCACCGACTGGAAGCCGCGCACGTCGCGGTCCGGTTCGATCACCGGCCAGCGGATCGCGTCGGCGGCGGCGTCGGCCTCGCAGATCGGGCGGTCCAGCAGTGAGATACAGTCGTGCCGTTCCAGATAGGTGGTATCCGGCAGGATCAGGTCGGCATAGGCCACCATCTCGGACGAATAGGCATCCGAGTAGATGATGTTCGGAATGACGTAATTGCCGTCATCATCCTTGGCGGTCAGCATCTCCATCACGCCCTTGGTGTTCATGGACGAGTTCCATGACATATTCGCCATATACATGAACAGCGTATCGATCTTGTAAGGATCGCCCGCAGCGGCGTTCGAGATCACCATATGCATCAGCCCGTGGGCCGACATCGGGTTTTCCCAGGTGAAGGCCTTGTCGATGCGAATGGGGTTGTCGTTGTCATCCAGCAGCAGATCGTCGGGGCCGCGCGGGAAGCCCAGATGCGGCCCGTTCAGCGGGCGGCCGGGACGGCGGTCGCCATGGGGGGTCGGGTGCGCCTCGACCGGTTTCGGATAGGGCGGTTTGAAGCGGAAGCCGCCGGGAACCTCGACCGTGCCCAACAGGATTTGCAGCACATGCAGCGCACGACAGGTCTGGAAGCCGTTGGCATGGGCCGAAATCCCGCGCATCGAGTGGAAGCTGACCGGGCGACCGATGATTTTCGAATGGGTTTCACCCCGGAAATCGGTCCATTCATGGTCCAGCTCGATCGCCTCGTCAAAGGCGACGCGGGCGATTTCGGCGGCGATGGCGCGGATGCGGCTGGCCGGGATGCCACAGCGCTCGGCCACGGCCTCGGGGGCGTGATCGTCGGACAGGTATTTTTCGGCCATCAGGTGGAAAACAGGCCGGTGGGTCACGCCATCCTTTTCGTAGGTGGCCGACAGGTCGGGGCGGACGCCCGGTTTGTCAAAGGCTGTTGGTTCGCCCGTTGCCCGGTCGATCACCAGCGGTTTGCCGTCGGCATCGCGCAGGAACAGGCCTTTTTCTGGCCCTTCTGCGGCATTTACCAGAACCGGAGCATTGGTATAGCGGCTGAGGTAATCGAGATCGATCTTGCCCGCCTTCATCAGCACGTGGATCAGCGACAGAATGAACAGCCCATCGGTGCCCGGTGTGATCCCGACCCAGTCATCCGCCACAGCGTTATAGCCCGAGCGGATCGGGTTCACGCCGATTACCCGTGCGCCACGTTTCTTGATCTTGCCGATGCCCATCTTGATTGGGTTGCTGTCATGGTCTTCGGCCACGCCGAACAGCATGAACAGCTTGGTATGGTCCCAATCGGGCTGGCCGAATTCCCAAAACGCGCCGCCCATCGTGTAGATACCGCCAGCAGCCATGTTGACCGAGCAGAACCCGCCATGGGCCGCATAGTTCGGGGTGCCGAAATTCTGCGCCCAGAATGAGGTGAAGCTCTGGCTCTGGTCGCGGCCCGTGAAAAAGGCCAGTTTCTGCGGCGCGGTTTCGTGCAGCTCGTTGAGCCAGCCAACGGCGGTGCTGATCGCCTCGTCCCACTCGATCTCGCGAAATTCGCCCGATCCGCGCGGGCCGACCCGGCGCAGCGGTTTGCGTAGGCGCGAGGGTGCGTTGACCTGCATGATCCCGGCACTGCCCTTGGCGCATAACACGCCCTTGTTGACCGGGTGATCGCGGTTGCCTTCGATATAGGCGACCTTGCCATCCTTCATATGCACATTGATGCCACAGCGACAGGCGCACATGTAACAGGTGGTCTTCCGCACCTCGTCCGAGACTTTGGGGCTGGTGTCGATAACGGGCTGGTTCATGTACGTCCCTTTTGCTGGTTATCAGACCCTCCTGGCATTCCGGTCAGGTCAAAGTCGTTGTGTCGCCCGGTTTTTGTCCGGGCTGGTTCTAGGTTTCAGGCTGTTGCGCCTGCACTGCCGTCACTGCGATCATGTGCAGCACATCGTCGGCAGAGCAACCCCGAGACAGGTCGTTTGCCGGTTTCGCCAGGCCTTGCAGCACCGGCCCGATGGCCTCGGCCCCGCCGATGCGCTGCGCGATCTTGTAGCCCAGATTGCCGGCATCGAGGTTGGGGAAGACAAATACATTCGCCTGCCCCTCCAGAGGGGAATCCTTGGCCTTTTTGCTGGCCACTTCGGGCACATAGGCAGCGTCGAACTGCAACTCTCCGTCGATCAGAAGATGCGGGCTGGCGGCCTTGGCGATGCGGGTGGCTTCGACGACCTTTGACACGCGTGGGTGACTGGCGCTGCCGCTGGTCGAGAAGGACAGCATGGCAACGCGCGGCGCGTCTCCGGTCAGTACATGGTAGGACGCGGCTGACGCCTGTGCGATCTCGGCCAGTTCCCGTTCATCGGGATCAACGACCAGACCACAATCGGCAAAGAGATGAACGCCCTGAACCGCGTGGTGGTCGCGGTCATAGATCATTAGAAAGAAGCTGGACACCATATGAGCGTTCGGGGCCTTGCCGATGATCTGCAACGCCGCGCGCACCGTGTCCGAGGTGGTTTCAACCGCGCCCCCCACCGTGCCATCAGCCAGCCCGAGATGGACCAGCATCGCGGCATAGTTCAGGCGGCTTTTGATCAATTCCTGCGCCTTTTCGGGCGTCATGCCCTTGTGCTTGCGCAATTCATAATAGGCCGCGGCGAACCGGTCTGTATGGGGCGAGGTGGCCGGGTCGTGGATGTCGATCCCGTCAACATCTGCTCCGCCCATTTCCGACAGCAGAGCGGTCACTTTGGCCTGATCACCCACAAGGATGATGTCGGCGGCGTTTTCGGCACGCGCTTTCAGCGCACCTTCTACAACACGTGGATCATCGCCCTCGGCAAGGGCGATGATCTTTTTGGAACTGGTCGCAGCCCCAAGAATTTGACGCAGGGGCTTCACTGCGATCAGGCCTCGGCTTGCGGGGTCATGTCTGCGCCGTCGATGCCTGCAACAGCAACCGGCTTCTTCATCGCGTCACGGCGGAAGGGCTCACCCAATTCCTGGTTGATCATGGCTTCGATCAGGGTGGTGATGCCGTTCTTCTGATCCTCAATCGCCTGGTTCAGCGCTGCGGTCAGCTCGTCCTGAGTGCGTGCAACGACGCCTTTCAGACCACAGGCTTGCGCGATACCGGCATAAGAAACTTTGGTGTCCAGCTCGGTGCCGACGAAGTTGTCGTCAAACCACAGGGTCGAGTTCCGCTTTTCCGCACCCCACTGGTAGTTGCGGAAGACGATCTGAGTCACGGCGGGCCACTCTTCGCGGCCGATTGCGGTCAGTTCGTTCACTGCGATGCCAAATGCACCGTCACCGGCGAAGCCCACAACCGGAACGTCCGGCTGGCCGATTTTCGCGCCGACGATGGCGGGCAGGCCGTAACCGCAGGGACCGAACAGGCCGGGGGCCAGGTACTTACGGCCTTCTTCGAACGCGGGATACGCGTTGCCGATGGCGCAGTTGTTGCCGATATCGGACGAGATGATCGCCTCTTTCGGCAGGGCGGCCTGAATGGCGCGCCACGCCATGCGAGGGCTCATCCAGTCAGGCTTGGCTGCACGGGCACGCTCGTTCCAGGTGGTGCCCGGATCGTCATCCTCGTGGGTCATCGAGGTCAGTTCCTGCGCCCATGCGGATTTCTTCTGGGCGATGCGGTCCTTACGGGCCTGACGGCCTTCGTCACCGGCAGTGCCGCTCAGGCGGGACAGGATGCCGTTGGCGACTTTGGCCGCGTCACCGATGATGCCAACGCTGACGTCTTTGGTCAGGCCAATGCGGTCAGGGTTGATATCGACCTGAATGATCTTGGCGTTTGTCGGCCAGTAGTTGATGCCATAACCGGGCAGGGTCGAGAACGGGTTCAGACGGGTGCCGAGGGCCAGAACCACGTCAGCTTCGCTGATCAGCTCCATACCGGCTTTCGAGCCGTTATAGCCCAGAGGACCGGCAAACAGCGGGTGCGAGCCGGGGAAGGCGTCATTGTGCTGGTAGCCAACGCAAACCGGTGCGTCCAGACGCTCGGCCAGGGCTTTCGACGCTTCGATACCGCCGTCGGCCAGAACAACACCGGCACCGTTCAGAATGACAGGGTTCTTTGCGTTCGACAGCATTTCGGCCGCCGCAGCAACCGCATCTTCACCGCCCGAAGGACGTTCAAAATCGACGATCTTGGGCAGTTCGATGTCGATCACCTGGGTCCACATATCGCGCGGGATGTTCAGCTGCGCCGGGGCGCTGGCGCGCTTGGCGTTCATGATCACGCGGTTCAGAACCTCGGCCACGCGCGACGGGTCACGTACTTCTTCCTGATAGGCAACGCAGTCTGCGAACATGCGCATCTGCTCCATCTCCTGGAAGCCGCCCTGACCGATGGTCTTGTTGGCCGCCTGCGGAGTGACCAGCAGAACCGGGGTGTGGTTCCAGTAAGCGGTCTTTACGGCGGTCACGAAGTTGGTGATGCCGGGGCCGTTTTGCGCGATCATCATCGACATTTTGCCGGTGGCGCGGGTGTAACCGTCGGCCATCATACCGCCCGAACCCTCGTGGGCGCAGTCCCAGAACATGATCCCGGCTTTTGGGAACAGGTCCGAGATCGGCATCATCGCCGAGCCAATGATCCCGAACGCATGTTCGATCCCGTGCATTTGCAGAACCTTAACAAAGGCTTCTTCCGTGGTCATTTTCATCGGTGCGCTCTCCAATCATGAGTGAATTGGGCCGGGTGCATTGCCCAGCCTTTGATATGGTTTTGGCGCATGGGTGCAGTCGGCGTTAGGGCCAGACGGCAAAGCGGAATATATCCAGTCTGGACCTAACCAGCCCGGATTGAATCGGCAATTTGCTTGATGCCGGGGGCGATGCGTTCGGGCGCAATCGAGGAATAACCCAGTCGGTAGTAGTTCTTGGGGCGGTCTGCGCCCGAAAAGAAGGGCTCGCCCGGTTCGATATGCACGCCCTGATCCTGCAGCCTTCGGGCAAGCTGTGTGGTGTCGATATGCTCGGGGGCTTTCATCCAGATGGACGACCCGCCCAGCAGCCCGCGCCCGGCCACGCCCAGCTTATGAGTCTGCACGGCATCATCCAGCGCGGCCCGCCGTTTTGCCAGCGCGTTGGACATGCGCCTGATCTGGGCATCGTAATGCCCAAGCGACAGGAAATAGGCGGCTGTACGCTGCACATGCCCCGGCGGATGACGCAGCACCAGCGACCTTAGCGCGCGCGCTTCGCGGATAAAGGACTCGGACCCGACCATGTAGCCAAGCCGAAGCCCCGGAAACAGCGATTTCGAAAAGCTGCCGACATAGATCACGCGCCCATCGCGATCCATCGACTTCAGCGCCGGGGACGGCGCGCTCAGGTAGGCCATCTCGAACTCGTAATCATCCTCGACAATCATCGCGTTCAGGGCACGGGCGCGTTCCAGCAGTTCGGTGCGGCGGCTGACGGGCATGGTTGCGGTTGTCGGGCTTTGATGGCTGGGGGTGGTGAAAATCACATCGGTGCTTTCGGGCAGTGCCGCAGGTGGCAGCCCGTCGCTGTCCACGCGGATCGGCTCGATAGTGCAGCCCGAATGGGTCAGCAATTCCCGCAGCGCGTAATAGCACGGGTCTTCAATCGCAGCAGTGCGCCCGCGGTCCAGCAGGATGCGCGAGGCCAGCCACAGCGCATTCTGGGCCCCCAGCGTGATCAGAATCTCTTCGGGTCGGGCAGTGATGCCCCGGCGTGGCAGAGTGTGGCGGGCAATGAATTCGACCAGCAGCGGGTCGTCCTGATCGGCATAGTCGGCGGTCAGGGAATCAAAATCCTTGTGCCCCAGCGCCCGCACCGCGCAGAGCCGCCAGTTGGCGTGATCGAACAGTGTCCGGTCGGCCTGCCCGTAGATGAAAGGATAGCGATATGTGCGCCAGTCGCTGGGTTTGGCCAGCATGTCACCGCCGGAAAACCGGCGCGCCAGCGCATTGTCCCAGTCGACATTTTCCTGGCTGCGCTGAACCGGCGTGTATTTCGGCGGCACGGGCGCGTTCTCGGACACGTAATAGCCGGATCGCCCCTTTGCGGTCAGGTAGTCATTTGCCAGAAGCTCGGTATAGGCCAGCGTGACCGTGATCCGGCTGACACCCAGATGCGCCGCCAGTTTGCGGGATGAGGGCAGCTTTTCTCCCACGTGAAACCGCCCGGACAGGATGCCCTCGGCGATCATCTGCTGGATCTGCGCCTGCAGCGTGCCTTGCCCGTTGAGTTCCAGAAAGAAGGTGTCGATCGAGATTGCCATAGGCGCTTATAGATTGGACTTACTAGCGGGGCAATCTGGACTTACGGTTTTCCCGAAAATTTGCAGGGCGGATTGACGGGCGCAGGGAATCAACCTAAATAACTAGAAATCTAGTTTAATGGAGAGTTCAGATGTGGGAAACAGCTGCCGCAGGGTTTTCGGCCATGGGGTCCGAGGCGCGGTTGAAGGTTCTGAAAACGCTTGTTCGCGCCGGTGAGACCGGTCTGACAGTGGGCGAAATCCAGAACCGCACGGGAATCGCGCCATCGACTCTGGCGCATCACCTGCGGTTTCTGGCCGCTGGCGGTGTGGTCGAGCAGGAGAAAATCGGGCGCAGCACGATCAACCGCGCCTGCTTTGACGAGTTGCGAAATCTGGCGCAGTTCATTCTCAGCGAATGCTGCGCCGATGAAATGGGAAAGGCCGCGAACGATGGCTGAATTGACGCAAAATCCAAGGATCTCAACCAAAGCCGTGTTGGATCTGATCAAGACACCCTGGGCGCTGATTGTTGCGATTCTGGCGCTGGTGGCGCTGTTGGATCCGGGCAACTGGGTTGAGGTTGTGACCTTTGCAGCCAAGGCGCTGGCGCATACGGGCCAGTATATCTTGTTTGCCGTTTTGTTGCTGTCCTACCTCAAGGCCACGGGGGCCGAGGTCATGGTGGCGCGCGCGTTTGAGGGGCGTGAAACCCGGATGATCTTGCTGGCGGCCCTGTTTGGCGGGCTTGCGCCGTTCTGTTCCTGCGAGGTCATTCCTTTCATCGCGGGGCTGCTGGCGCTGGGCGCACCACTGTCCGCCGTGATGGCGTTCTGGCTCAGCTCACCGCTGATTGATCCGCCGACTTTGTTGATCACCGCAGGCGCGCTGGGCTGGCCCTTTGCTATTGGTAAGGCCGTAGCAGCCGTTGCGCTTGGCCTGTTCGGAGGGTTCGCCGTCCGCCTGCTGATGCGCAGCGGCGCATTTGCCCAGCCCTTGCGGGAATACAAGCCCGCCGGATGCTGTGGCTGTGGTCCCAAACTGGACGACAAGCCGGTCTGGAAGTTCTGGCAGGAACCCGAGCGCCGTCAACGATTCCGCTCTGAGTTCGTGCATAACGGCGTCTTCCTGCTGAAATGGCTGGCGCTGGCCTATGTTCTCGAAGCACTGCTGGTCAGCTATGTGCCCGCCGACCTGATTGCCCGCGTTGTGGGCGGCGAAGGCGTGCTGCCCATCGTGGTTGCGGCGCTGGTTGGGATGCCGGCCTACCTGAACTCTTACGTGGCACCGCCGCTTCTGGCCGGGCTGATGGAGCAGGGGATGACCGCAGGGGCCGCGATGTCATTCATGGTTGCCGGTGCGGTCAGTTCGATCCCGGCTATGGCGGCGGTCTGGTCGCTGGTGAAACCACGCGTATTCGCCACCTATCTTGGCCTTGGGGTCGGCGGGGCAATCGTCGCCGGGATCCTGTTCCAGATGATCTGAACGAAAAAACCGCCCGGCGCATGGTCCGGGCGGTTTTTTGTTGGGTGCGGCACAGATCAGCCGGGTTCGCAGAACTTGGGAAGTTTAAACCGGTATCTGGGCTCGCCGCTTTCCACGTAAACCCGTTTTTCGACACAGGCGCTGGTGCCAACCGTCTGGGACACCGGCGCTTCGGTCGAGGTGATCGACGCAGCCGTTCCGTCCGGCAACCGGACCGAGGCGATGACGCCGTTCTTCAGATCACCATTGATCGCGGTTGCGGACAGCACCGGTACGGTCATGAACGAGTGATGTTCGTGCTTGCCATCATCCCCCAGCAGGTAAAGACCGCTGACGATGATCACCATCACCACAGCCGCTGCCAGACCCAGCCCCCAGGTTTTCAGAAAGGCATAGATCGACACGGCGCGATGCGGGCCGAAAACTGCAGACAATACGCTCAGCATGAGGTTCCCTCAGGACAGTGTCCCGGTCGGATCGGACCGGGGCTGACACAGGATCAGGGGCGCAGATCATCCTCGTCTTCCTCATCCCCGCCGCCTTTGGGCAGGTTGAAGAAGCTGTCGGCGTCCACGATCGGATCACTGTCTTCTTTCTCGTCTTCCGGATCATCAGACAGCGAGAAGGTTTCGAGCCCTTCAATGGCCGTCGGAATCTTCGGAGCCGCGTCCATCTCAAGCGACTGCTCGGTCGAGACCAGCTTGCGGCGCTCATCATCGCTCATGACGCCGCCTTCGGCGGCTTTCTTCGCGGCGGCCTTCTGCACCACGGCGTCCAGTTCGGACTGTTTGCACAGGCCCAACGCAACCGGGTCGATGGGCTGCATGTTGGCAATGTTCCAATGGGTGCGTTCGCGGATCGACTGGATGGTCGGCTTGGTGGTGCCCACAAGCTTGGCAATCTGACCGTCGCTCAGTTCCGGGTGGAACTTGACCAGCCACAGGATCGAGTTCGGACGGTCCTGCCGTTTGGACAACGGAGTATAACGCGGGCCACGGCGCTTTTCCTCGCCAGCCGCAGACGGGTTGAACTTGAGCTTCAGCTTGTGCAGCGGGTTGTTCTGCGCGGCGTCGATCTCTTCCTGCGTCAGCTGGTTGTTGGCAATCGGGTCAAATCCCTTCACGCCAGCCGCCACATCGCCATCGGCGATGCCCTGCACTTCCAGCTCGTGCATTCCTACGAAATCCGCGATCTGCTTGAAGCTGATCGTGGTGTTGTCCACCAGCCATACGGCGGTAGCCTTGGCCATAAGCGGTTTTGCCATCAGCCCGTCTCCTATACATACATCTGTCCCGTCGCCGGAATTCGGCGGCCCCGAGGTCTTGGGGCAGGTTTCCGTTGTCGGGGAACTTGGCCCGTATATAGTCGCGCAACGGCCAGAAGGGAAGGGCCGAATGCGCCCGGCTGTTGGTTGGGCACAACGCCACCCGCTGCAAAGCCTGTCACGCCCCATCACGTCGCGGTGTGATCTTGTGTTCTGGGTCGTGAGGTTTTGGCTAATATTGATTTATTACAGTCTCTTAGTAAGGTTTCTGTCACGAGCGCCGCAATTTGACATGCCCCAGGGCCGGGATCATATGGCGGGACCACGCCAAACAGGTTCGTTCTGTTCAGCCAGGATTTCCAAATCGTCCCTGACCAACACTTAGGTGCCGCATAAGACTGCGCTCCGGTTGCGCGTGCCCGCATGTGATCCGGCTGGGTCCTTTGGAGATCACCTGAACAGGAACCCAAAAAGGATACCTCACATGACACGCACAAGCAGCCTGCTCAGCTTGCCGTTCTTCGTTCTGGCCACCGCTGGATTTGCTCAGGACAGCAGGTTTTCATCCGAAATCAGCGTCGAACTGGAAAGTGACCTTACCTTTGACGCCGACGATCCAGATACCGAGCTGACCGATACCTTCGCCACCATCGAAGGCGCGTTCGGCTATCAGTTCACCGACCGGTTCTCGCTACAATCCACGCTGGTGTTCGAGCCGGTCGAAGACGCCACCAATGACCGCTTTTTCGAAGATCAGGGCCTTTATGCAGAAGAGCTGTATTTCGGTTATGATTTCGGATCAGCCGCAGTTGCACTGGGTAAATTCAACCCCAGCTTCGGCTTTGCCTGGGATCTGGCACCGGGCGTCTTTGGCGTTGATTTTGCAGAAGATTACGAAATCACCGAACGGGTCGGTGCCTCGGTCAGCGTGCCCTTCTCGGGGCTGGGCGGAGAGCATGAACTGACGCTGGCAGCCTTCACCACGGATCGCACATTCCTCAGCAACTCTTTGTTCACCGAACGCGGGCAAACGCGCCTGGAGGATGGCGGCGTGTCCAACACCAGCGACATCGAATCCTTCACCCTGTCCCTGGCGGGTGAGATCGGCAACACGGCCTACACGCTGGCGGCGCAGGAACAGGCCGCCGGTGAAGGCGATCAGGCCGACCAGTCCGGCGTTGTTTTCGGGCTGGTTCATCTGCTGGACGCGGGCGGCACCGAGGTCGAGCTGTTGGGCGAGGTTGCCTATTTCGATGAATTCGACGGCAGCCCGGACTCGGCCACTTACGCAACGCTGGGCGCTGCGGTTCCGGTTGGCCCGGTTATTCTGTCCGGCGTTTTTGCGGTGCGCGATGTCGAGAATGCTCGGACAGATACGCTGGCAACCGTATCTGCCGAATGGCCGCTGGCCGATAATCTGGGTGTGTCGCTGGCCTATCGCTATGGCGATGAGGAGGGTGTGCAAACCCAGACACTGGGCGCGCTGCTGGCTTATGAATTCTGAACCCCCGTTGGCGTGCCGGACATTCGGCGCGCCGATTCTGTGGCCAGAATGGGCCTTGCCTTACGCACTGGTTTGACGGCTAAATTGGCCGATACCCAAGGCTCTACAGGCGCGATACCCCTCATGCAGTCATTTCTGACCTTTCTTGCAGCCGCATTGGCATTTGCCGCCACTGTGGCAACCCCCACAGTTCTGAGAGCAGATGGCGAACCTGCCGGAGAATTTGACTACTATGTCCTGTCGCTCAGCTGGTCGCCGAACTGGTGCGCCCGCGAAGGGGATGCGCGCGGGTCCGACCAATGCGATGCGCGGCATGATCACGGATGGATTCTGCATGGGCTCTGGCCGCAATTCCATCAGGGCTGGCCGTCTTATTGCCGCACGCCCGAGGCTCAGCCGTCCCGCTCCATGACCCGCGGGATGGAGGATATTCAGGGCAGCGCTGGTCTTGCATGGCACCAATGGAAGAAACACGGAACCTGCTCGGGCCTGTCCGCGCCTGCCTATTTCGCCCTGTCGCGAGAGGCTTATGACCGTGTTCAGCGGCCCGAAGTGTTCCGGAAGCTGGATGCAACGGTCAAACTGCCCGCGTCGGTGGTGGAAGAGGCGTTCTTGAAGGCCAATCCGGGGCTGGAACGCGACATGATCACGATCACCTGCAAGCAAGGCTATATCGAAGAGGTCCGCCTGTGCCTGTCCCGCGAACTGGACCCGGTGCCCTGCGGGCGGGATGTGATCCGGGACTGCACCGCCAAGGACGCGCTGTTCGATCCGGTACGTTAGAGCGTCTTGTTCTGACACTCCCGCGCGTATTCCAGCGCCTTCGCGGTACCTTTCAGATCAATTGCCATCGCGGTTTCGCCTGCGGGGTTATAGACAGTCATCGTCTTGTTCTGCGCAATCGCCGCGACAAAATCCCGGTCGGTGAAAAACACGGTCGCGCCGGGGACACGATCCTGTTTGAAGCCGATTGCGGTGGCATCAAAGCTTTTGCCGTCCAGCTCGAACCGGATCGGATAGCTTTGGCCGGGTTCAATCTCGCCCCAGGCCTTGTTGAACACGGTGAAATACCCGCGATTGTCCAGCGCGTCATAGCCCAGCCTGACGACTGAGAGGTCCTGATACACCGTCTGGATCAGACACCCGTTTCCAAGCGCGGGGTCCATCATGATGTTCCAGCCTTCGACAAAGCCTTTGTCGACGAGGTCTTGTGCGAGGGTAGAGGTGGCGGTGAAGGCGGCGAGGGTCAGGGCGAGAAGGCGGGTCATTATGTTTTATCCAGAATCAATTTTAGCTCAGTCAGAACTCTATTTGACACGCAAAGCTGAACAAAGATGTTATCTAATTGCTGTGCCGGATTATTGGATTGACCGAACCTAATTCGGATGTGAGTTTTTACTGAACGCCGGTTTTTTGCTCCGGCAAAAGCAGTTTGATCTTCAAAACAGGTATTACCGAATGCTAGCAAGCAGGTTTCTTTTTGTGCTTTGTACTTTTTCCGCAGCAGCCGTTTCGTCGGTCTCCGCAGATTCCAACGATTACAAAAAGTATTTTTTAGAACCCCATGAGTATTGCGAAACCTACGAATGCCGAAGGGGGCCATCTCTGCTTGACCACCTATCTGGGACCAAGAATGGCAGCCGTTTGAAAGTTCGGATCTTGCGGTTTGGGGAGCAGATGTCTGCTTTGGTTACTTCCTGACCAAAAGTGAAAGTGCTTGGAATGGCGGGACACCTGACGGCAAGGAAGGAGACCACCACGGGTTCTATCTTGTTTTAGGTGATTTCGCAGCTCGATTGCACGTTTTTGACTGGCCCTATGCAACTGAGGGCAGCCCATATGCGGGCTACGGTGTTTACAACTGCGAGAACACGAGTTGGCCCGAGCTGTTATTGGACGGGACACGCGTTGAAGAACTAAAGAAGTGGGCTGAGCACAAGTTGTCCGAAGCAAACGGGTGGGTCGGTAGTATTGACGGTTTTGAAGGGTCCCTAAAAGGTTCGTTCAGAAATGAAACGCTTGGTTTGACGTTAAGGATAGAAAACCTAGGCGGTATGAGGATCAGCTTTAGGGCGGATTATTTTGGACCACCAATCTTAATTGACGAAACGGGCGGCATGTATTGACGCTTGCCTCTCATGTCCGGTTACAACTCCTTCCGCGCCCTCAACGCTGCCGTAATCGTCCCGTCATCCAGATAGTCCAACTCGCCCCCAATCGGCACACCCTGCGCCAATGAGGTGAGGCGCACCTGCCCCTCAAACTGGTCCGCGATGTAGTGGGCGGTTGTCTGGCCATCGACCGTGGCATTCAGGGCCAGAATGACCTCGGTGATCCCCTCGGCCAGCACCCGGTCCTTGAGACGGGGAATGCGCAATTCGTCCGGCCCGACCCCGTCCAGCGCAGACAGCGTGCCGCCCAAAACGTGGTAGCGACCTTTGAAGACCCCGGCGCGTTCCATTGCCCAGAGGTCGGCAACGTCCTCGACCACGCACAGCTCTCCGGTCGCGCGGGCTTCGTCATTGCAGATGTCGCAGATGTCGGTGGTGCCCACATTGCCGCAATTCAGGCATTCGCGGGCGGTGACGGCGACCTGCTGCATGGCGTCCGAAAGGGGCGTCAGCAGCAGGGCGCGTTTGCGGATCAGGTGCAACACCGCGCGGCGGGCCGAACGGGGGCCGAGGCCGGGCAGCTTGGCCATCAGGTCGATCAGGTTGTCAATGTCGCTGTTCGAACTCACGGCCTGTCCTGTGTGACGCCGGAGGAAGCCTCCGGCGGGAGTATTTGGGAAAAGATGAAGATCAGAACGGCAGCTTGATATCTGCGGGCAGGCCCATGCTCTCGGTCAGTTTGGCCATTTCTGCCTGCGAACGCTCGGCCGCTTTGGTCTGTGCGTCCTTGATCGCGGCCAGGATCAGATCCTCGACCACTTCCTTGTCGTCGCCGTTGAAGATCGATGGGTCGATGTCCAGGCCTTTGAGTTCGCCTTTTGCGGTGGCGGTTGCCTTGACCAGACCTGCGCCGGACTCACCGACCACCATGATGGTGTTCAGTTCTTCCTGCATGTCGGTCATTTTGGTCTGCAAATCCTGCGCGGATTTCATCATCTTGGCCATATCGCCCAGACCGCCGAGTCCTTTGAGCATCCGAATTCTCCTGTATCTTTGCTTGATGCCTAAATACGGGCCGCGATGGCATGGCACAAGGGGTCAGAAATGCTCCCGCCCGTCGTCAAGGTCTTTGGCAAGACCTTTCCTTCCGTTGGGCCCGGCAGCGCGCGGGCCTTG
>NZ_JBQFML010000008.1:0-139840 GCF_056531805.1 Ruegeria sp. K5
TTCGTGCGGCGCCTTTTCTATTGTGCGAAAGGATACCCCAAAAAGGCAAAAGCCGCGCCCGAAGGCGCGGCCTGGCCCAACGCTGGAAATCGCCCGCGTCAGCGGGCGCTTTCAGCGGCGGGAGAGCCTAGGATTTGATGACAACGTTGGGAGAGACGACATCAATGCCCAGAGCTTTGCCAACCGCATAGTAGGTCAGTTGACCGGCGTGTACGTTCAGACCGTTCAGCAGGTGCGGATCGTCCTGACACGCCTGTTTCCAGCCCTTGTCGGCCAGCGCCAGCATGAACGGCATCGTTGCGTTCCCCAGCGCGATGGTCGAAGTCCGCGCGACCGCGCCCGGCATGTTGGCGACGCAATAGTGCATGATGCCATCCACGTCGTAGATCGGATCAGCATGGGTGGTCGCCTTCGAGGTTTCAAAGCAACCGCCCTGGTCGATGGCCACGTCTACCAGAACCGCGCCGGGCTTCATGGTCGACAGTTGCGCGCGCGATACCAGCTTGGGCGCTTCGGCGCCGGGGATCAGAACCGCGCCGATAACCATGTCGGCGGTCTGGATCAGTTCAGCCGTCGCGCCAGCGGTCGAGTACTGGTTCTTGAAGGTGCGGCCAAAGACGTCGTCCAGATAGCGCAGACGCGGCAGCGAGCGGTCCAGGATGGTGACATCCGCGCCCATGCCTGCTGCGATCTTGGCTGCGTGCGTGCCAACAACACCACCACCGATCACCACAACCTTGGCCGGGCCAACGCCGGGAACGCCGCCCATCAGAACGCCGCGGCCACCATTGGCCTTTTGCAGCGTCCACGAGCCGACCTGCGGGGCCAGACGACCGGCAACCTCGGACATCGGGGCCAGCAGTGGCAGGCCGCCATTGCGGTCGGTCACGGTTTCATAGGCAATCGCGGTGCAGCCCGACTCCAGCAGGTCACGGGTCTGATCCGGATCGGGGGCCAGGTGCAGATAGGTGAACAGCAGCTGGCCTTCGCGCAGCATCTTGCGCTCGACCGCCTGCGGTTCCTTGACCTTCACGATCATGTCCGCTGTCGCAAACACCTCGGCTGCGGTGTCAACGATGCTGGCACCTGCTGCCACGTAATCTTCATTGGCAAAGCCGGATCCCAGACCCGCGCCGGTTTCGATGATGACCTCATGGCCGCGCGCGATGGCTTCCTGTGCGGCGTTGGGTGTCATGCCGACACGGAATTCCTGAGGTTTGATTTCCTTGGGGCAACCGATTTTCATTTTGGCTCTCCGTTCATAAACTGCTCAAATTATGTGCATTACGTTACGCAATTTTTGTGAAACAATGCCCGCCAATGGATTTTCTTTCGAAAGAATCTCCTGCAATAGGGCAAAACCTTGCAATGGATGTGCGTGAATGAGCTTGGATACGACTGATCGTAAGATTCTTGCCGCTCTGCAAAAGAACGGCCGCCTTTCGAATGCGGGCCTGTCCGAGATGGTGAATCTGTCGCCGTCAGCTTGCCATCGTCGCGTACAGCGATTGGAACTTGAAGGGTACATTCGAAATTACGTTGCGTTGCTGAACGCCCGGAAGATGAATGTGCCGACGACCGTGTTTGTCGAGATCACATTGCAGGGTCAGGCCGAAGAGGTTCTGAACGCGTTCGAAAAGGCCGTGGCCCGCATTCCGGATGTGCTGGAATGCCACCTGATGGCCGGGACGGCGGATTACCTGTTGAAAGTTGTGGCCGAAAACACCGAGGATTTTGCGCGCATCCACCGGCAATATCTGTCCCGTCTTCCGGGTGTGGCGCAGATGCAGAGCTCGTTTGCACTGCGGACCGTTTTCAAAACCACGGCCCTGCCGGTTTAGGTCTCAGGCCGGACCCGGATAGGTGAAAAACGCCAGATGCACGAAGTTGAACGCAAAATGCATCGCAATCGGAACCCACAGCCGACCCGTCGCGGCATAGGCGCAGCCCACGCCCACACCAAGTAGCGTCGCAAAGACCACCAGGGCCGGACCGCCGCCGAAATGGACCAGCCCGAACAACAGGCTTGCCGCAGCTATCCCTCCGGCTGTTCCCAGTTTGGAACTCAGGATGGATTGCAGGTAGCCGCGAAAAAACGCCTCTTCCGCGATGCAGGTCAGGAACAGGTTTGAAAGCGAGAAGAGCAGCCACCACGGCGGCAGGCCCATTTCCGGCTGAACCGCGCCAGAGGCTACAGCAGCCGCTATCAGCAACGGCAGCAGAGCACACCCGGCGGCAAGCAGCGCGACATTGGTTTTATGTGCAGCCCCAACCATCCCTGGCCAGGCAAGCAGGACCGCAAACACCACCATTGGTTTGTCGAGGTTCAGGTGCATCGTGAATGCGGCGCTGTTTGCTCCGGCATGAACGGCATCCAGAACGCGCAGGTTGTTGAAGCCGGGTATCAAATGCGCCCCCAGGGCCAGACACCACAGGATCAGCAACACGTGCCCGACAACCGCACCCCATCCCGTCAGGCGGGGCAGGACGGACGCGCCGATCAGCCCCAGTGCGACAACTGCAACCGCCAGCGGTGTCATCAGGTCTGTGACCGAGGCGACGCTGGCAAACAATACCAACAACGCCAAACCAACGCTCATGCGCCCCGACACCGCTGTGACCAGCGCTGCAATAAGGATCAGCCAGGGCCAGATCGCGGGAAGAATGGAAAATACGTACGCCAATTCTATCTCTTCATGTCAACGACCTCAGTGATGTACAGCAATGCAAGACCGACTCAAGATTTCCGAACTGCTTTTTGGGTCAAGCTGTTCAGATTGCGGCAATTCTGACGCTTGTATCCCCGGCCCGCGCGGGTCAAACTTGTGCAAAGGGTCGCAAAGCCGCCCGGACCCGGTGCAGGTTCGGGCCGGCGCATCATGTCATCAATTTGTCCGATGACATCAGGCGGTTACACACAGCCGATACGGTCCGCACCCGATGACCAAAAAGGAACAGACTTTGGCATATGAAAACGATGACGCCCCCAAAGACTGGCTGGAAGCCGAACTGGAAGACACGCTGGACGAAGATTTCGAGATCGAATTCAGCGAGCCAATGCTGTCGATGGAAGTCCGCAAGATCTACAAGGATCAGCATCCGGATATGCTGGACCGCAAGGTCTATTTCCGCAACCTGCTGCGCCTTCAGGCCGAGCTGATCAAGGTTCAGGATTGGGTGCAGCATACCGGTGCCAAGGTCTGCATTCTGTTCGAAGGCCGCGACAGTGCGGGCAAGGGCGGCGTGATCAAACGGATCACCCAGCGTCTGAATCCCCGTGTTGCGCGCGTGGTTGCCCTGCCTGCACCCAGCCGCCGCGAGCAGAGCCAGTGGTATTTCCAGCGCTACGTCCCGCATTTGCCCGCCGCCGGAGAGATCGTGTTCTTCGACCGCTCATGGTACAACCGCGCGGGTGTCGAGCGGGTCATGGGCTTTGCCACCGAAGATCAGGTGGAACAGTTCTTTCAGGACGTTCCCGAATTCGAACGGATGCTGGTGCGGTCGGGGATCATCCTGCTGAAATACTGGTTCTCGATCACGGATGAGGAACAGCAGTTGCGATTCCTCATGCGCATCCACGACCCGATGAAACAGTGGAAACTGTCCCCTATGGATCTGGAATCCCGCATCCGCTGGGAGGCCTACACCAAGGCCAAAGAGGATATGTTCTTCCGCACCAACATCTCTGAGGCGCCGTGGTACATCGTTGAAGGCAACGACAAGAAACGCGAGCGGTTGAACTGTATCGAGCATCTGCTGACTAAGATCCCCTACACGGATGTGCCGCAGGAAAAGGTCAACCTGCCGGATCGCCGCTACAACCCCGACTACGAACGCCGCGTCCTGCCGGACGAGCTTCACGTTCCCAAAATCTATTGAAACGAAACGCCCCATGTTTGGGGCGTTTCTTGTTTGGGTGTTGGGGGTGATCAGAAGATAAAATCATCCCGGCCGAGATCGGCCAACAGTGTATCCTCAAGTATCAGCCTGTTGCCCAAACCGTCATTGATCACAACGTCGTCGCCGGATTGGGTCATGTGGTTGTTCCTGAGGTCAGAGTAGCCGGTTATCGGGTCGGCAAACTTAAGGACGATCCTATCGACGTCTTGAAAGTCGGTGATCCGGTCAGTGCCTGGCCTGAACACGAAACTGTCCGCGCCACCCCCGCCAGTCATGATGTCATTGCCGACGTTACCGGCCAAAATATCGTTACCGCCGCCTCCGACCAGCGTGTCATTGCCCTGTCCGCCCCTGAGAATATCCGAACCGGTTCCACCTTTCAGTACGTCGTTACCATTTCCGCCATCCAGTGTGTCCGACCCTCGTCCACCATCCAGAGTATCAGATCCGAAACTTCCAAACAGTCGGTCGTTCTGATACCCGCCGAAAATTCTGTCATTGCCATGCCCACCGTCAAGGAGGTCTGCGCCATTGTTTCCGCGTAGCGTGTCATCGCCAGAGTTGCCGTATACTCTGTCGTTGCCGCCTTGGCCTGTCAGGTTGTCATGGCCGGACCCGCCGACGAGGACGTCCCTTCCGTTTTGGCCGGTCAAAGTGTCATTGCCGCCTTTACCTTCAAGTCGCCCCGCAGTTCCTGCTGCCAAGACAAAGATATCGTCTTGACTATCCCCGACAGTCCCCGGCGAGACAGTGCTAGGCTTTGGCGTAACAGGACCGGGCGTGCTGCCGGTGTCCAACTGCACCGGAGCGGATGTGCGCGCGAAGTTCTGGGTGACAATGACAGCGTCCCAGCCCTGGAAATTCCCGATCTCGATCCCGATCCCGATATATTCGAAATCGGGATTCAGGATGTTGGCGCGGTGGCCAGGGCTGTCCATCAGGCTTTGGTGCAATTGCGCGACATCATCAGCGGCCCCGCTGGCGCCACGCTCGGATTGCCACGCGATGTTTTCGCCGGATCGCCAGTTGCCTGTGAAGTCAAACCCTGCGTCTCGCATCCGCTGTGTGGCGCTGGATCCGCCTGCACCGGTGTGACTGAAGATATCCCTTTGAAGCATCCACTCGCTGTGGTCCTCGGCAGACTCATTCAGCTGCAGTTCAAGTTGCAGAGGATTAAGGCCACGTTTTGTGCGTTCTTCGTTGATAAGCCTGAGCATCTGACGTTCAAGATTGCTGGCGCTGGACATGATTCTGCCTCCGGTTGATTGTGTAATTTTGTGGGGACATTAGTGGCGAGACTTTGGCGAAATAAAGCCGCAGGTCGGGCTGTTCCGCCGGCTGAGCGAATTGTTACCAGCCATTGTCGGGGTCTGTGCAGAAACTCGCGCAGAAGCGGGGCGTGTTTGGCCCCGCCACATCATTTTTTCGCGATCAGGCAGCATCCATCATACAGCCCGGTTCAAAGGGCGTGAACTCCAGCATGTCATCGTCATCGCCCAAGTCCGCCATGGGGTCCGAAGGTGTGTCGTCGGTGCTTGGGTCGGGCAGCAGCAGCAGGTCGTCGTCCGTTCCGGCGTCTACGGTCTGTGTGTCCGGCAGTTCGATGTCGATCCAGTCAAAGTCGTCGATCAAGGCCAGAATTTCGTTCACGAACTGCTCGATCGCAGCAAGGAACGCTTCGACGTCAAAAGTGTATTCATCCACTGGCTCGGGCGTATCGGGTTGCTCGGCAACGTCGGGGTCCTCGGGCGCGACCGGTGCGTCTGGGTCTTCCGCCACATCAGGTGTATCTGGTTCGACCGGCGTGTCCGGGTCGTCGGTTACGTCTGGCGTATCAACCACGTCCGGTGTGTCGGGTGTGTCGGGTGTATCAGCCACGTCAGGAGTATCTGGTAGATCTGGCGTATCAGGCGCGTCGGGCGTATCCGGTGCGTCCGGGACATCCGGGATGACAGGTGGCGGGGTCGGGGCCGAGCCCGTGTCCAGCACAACCGTGCCATCCGTGGTGGCAAAGTTCTGTGTGACCATCACGGCGTCAAAGCCTTGCATGTCCCCGGTCTCGATACCGATCCCGATATATTCGAAATCCGGATTCAGGATGTTGGCGCGGTGGCCGGGGCTGTTCATCAGATTCTGATGCAGCTGTGCGACATCGTCACTGATCCCCGGCGCACCACGTTCCGATTGCCAGGCGATGTTCTCGCCCGTGCGCCAGCTACCCGACAGATCGAATCCGGCATCCTCCATCCGCTGTGTCGCGCTAGACCCGCCCGAACCGGTATGGCTGAAGATATCGCGATCCAGCATCCATTCGCTGTGATCCTCGGATGATGCGTTCAGCCGCGTTTCCAATTGCAGCGGATTCAGTCCGCGGGATGTGCGCTCTTGATTGATCAGCGCGAGCATTTCTCGCTCGATATTGCTTGCAGTCGACATTGTAGCCTCCGTTTTTTGATGTGTCGTCTTGGGTGACGGGAGGCTGATACAAAGACCCGCAACGCGGCCGATAGCGGCGCTGAGCAATCAGGCGAATTTGGGCAGGCCCGCGCTACCGATGCGGGATTCGTTGCGCTGCAAAATGCCGGGCAAAATCCTGCCGGGGGCGAAATGGCAGCTTGCCGCACAGCCGACATGTTCGAGTCGGCGAAATGAGACCGGTCCTTAAAACGACAAACCCCCGGGCGATGCCTCGGGGGTCGTCAAATAGTGTCATCCAAAGCTGGACGAGACCAAAGGTCTTAGAGCAAACCTTCGCGCTGTGCTTTCTTACGTGCCAGTTTACGGGCACGGCGGATCGCTTCAGCCTTCTCGCGCGCTTTTTTCTCGGACGGTTTCTCGAAATGTTGCTTCAGCTTCATTTCACGGAACACGCCTTCGCGCTGCAGCTTTTTCTTCAGGGCACGAAGCGCCTGATCGACGTTATTGTCGCGAACACTAACCTGCATGTGGTTGTCACCACCTTTCTAGATAGAGTTGCAAGGAAATTGCAGGAGTTGGCCGTATAGCAAAGCCGTTCTAACTTGTCTAGTACTGGCCCCGAACACCGGAGAACCGCCATGACAGTGACTTATGAAGACGCAAAACAGCAACTTCTGGACGCGATGCTGATCCACGTGCCGTTTGACGGCTGGTCCGAAACCAGCTTTCGCGCGGCGATCGCCGATTGCGATCTGGATGACGGTCTGGCCCGGGCGATCTGCCCGCGCGGCGCGGTTGATCTGGCGCTGGCCTATCATGCGCGCGGCGATCAGATGATGCTGGACCGGATCAAGTCCGAAGACCTCAGCGCGCTTAAGTTCCGCGAAAAGGTCGCCGCTGCCGTTCGGTTCCGGCTGGAAGCGGTCGAGGATAAGGAACTGGTCCGCCGGGGCATGACGCTATTTTCGCTGCCGATACATGCGGGCGAGGGGGCCAAGGCGGTCTGGCAGACCTGCGATCTGATATGGGATGCGCTGGGCGATACATCGGATGACGTGAACTGGTACACCAAGCGGGCGACGCTGTCGGGGGTCTATTCCTCGACCCTGCTGTTCTGGCTGGGGGACGATTCGCCCGATCACCACAAAACGTGGGAGTTTCTGGACCGACGCATTGGCGACGTGATGCAGTTCGAAAAGCTCAAGGCGCAGGTGAACAGTAATCCGCTGTTCAAGCCGTTTCTGGCGGTGCCGAACTGGCTGGCCGGTCATGTGAAGGCTCCGGTAAAGATGCGGGCCGATCTGCCGGGTCTGTTGAACCCTCGCAAGTAGTCAACGCTTGGCCTTTGGCCGGTTGACAGCTAGGCATTGGGCAAAGGAGATTTGCCCATGACCCAGATGATGCGCGCTGTCGAAATCAGCCAGCCCGGCGGCCCCGACGTTCTGAAGCTGACGGAACGCCCGATCCCCACAGCCGAGGCGGGGCAGGTTGTTCTAAAGGTTGCCTATGCCGGGGTGAACCGCCCGGACGCCCTGCAGCGCGCCGGGGCATACGATCCCCCGCCCGGCGCCAGCGATTTGCCGGGGCTGGAAGCGTCGGGCGAGGTTGTGGCCGTGGGCTCGGGCGTCGAGGGTCTGTCGCTGGGCGACAAGGTGTGCGCGCTGCTGCCCGGTGGAGGATATGCGGAATATGTCGCCACGCCTGCCGCGCATTGCCTGCCGGTGCCGGACGGGATGGACATGAAACAGGCCGCCTGCCTGCCCGAGACATTCTTTACCGTCTGGTCCAACGTGTTCACGCGCGGTGGCCTGAAAGCGGCAGATCGGTTTTTGGTCCATGGCGGGTCCAGCGGGATCGGCACCACTGCGATCCAACTGGCCAATGCCTTTGGCGCGCGGGTCTTCGCTACCGCCGGGTCCGCTGAGAAATGCGAGGCCTGCCTGAAACTGGGGGCCGAAAAGGCGATAAACTACAAAGATGAGGATTTTGTCGGTGTCATGCGGGCCGAAGGCGGGGCGAACCTGATCCTCGACATGGTGGGCGGTGATTATATCCCGCGCAATGTGAAGGCTCTGGCCGAGGATGGGCGGCTGGTCCAGATCGCCTTTCTGCAAGGTCCAGTGACCGAGTTGAACTTTGCCCTGATGATGGTGAAACGACTGACGCTGACCGGCAGCACGTTGCGCCCGCAAAGCGATCTGGCCAAGGCGAGGATCGCGCAGGATTTGCGCGAAGCTGTTTGGCCCTTGCTGGCCGCAGGCAAGGTCGCGCCAGTTATGGACAGTGAGTTCCCTATGGCCGAGGCTGCGGCGGCCCATGCGCACATGGAAAGCTCGCAACATATTGGCAAGATCGTTCTGAACGTCGCGGGCTGACCCGCGCCCCCCAAATCAGGTCACGCAACCGCGCGCCGATACAGGTGCCAGGTTGCGTGGCCCAGAACGGGCATCACCACGATCAGACCCAGCAGCATCGGGATTGCGCCCAAAACCAGCAGCGCGGCCACGATGAAGCCCCAGCACAACACAACGCCCGGATTGTGACGCAAAACGCGGACCGAGGTGACGACCGCGACCGGCAGACCCACCTTGCGATCCAGCAACAGCGGGAAGCTGACAACGCTGACGGCCAGCGCGCACAGGGCAAAGACAAACCCGACAGCGGTTCCGAAGATGATCATCGTCCATCCGGCCCCCGTGGTCAGAACTTCGCTCACGAACGCCCCGAATGAGGTTGGGGGTTCCGGGCCGAGGGTCTGCACATAGATGCTCTGCGCGACCATCAGCCAGACCAGCAGCAGCATGACCAGATAGAAACCCAGCGCCAGAATGGCCCCGAAGGACGGTGACCGGAAGACGCCGAACGCGTCCAGCCAATGGACTTCGCCGCCTTCTTCGCGCTTGCGGCTGATCTCATACAGGCCAACAGCGGCGACCGGTCCGATCAGCGCAAATCCTGCGACCAGCGGGGCGAGCAGCGGCACAAGGTTCAGGTTCATCGCAAAGCCGAACATCAGCAGCCCGGCGATCGGATAGATCAGCACGATAAAGATCGCGTCCGCCCGGGTTTCCAGGAAATCGTTGTATCCGGCCCTCAGGCAGGCCTTGAGATCCTGAATCGTAAGTGTCTGGACCATCGGCAGGTGGCGGACATCCGAACTACCAATGCGCGAGACGCTTTCGCTGACGTGATCGCTGGTCGCTCCAAGGCTTTGGGCTGCCCAGCTGATCGGATTACCGATTGTTTTTGCCATCTTGTTCCCTTTCCTTGGCGAAGATGCGCCGCGGAATGGATCCGGCTTGGGGTTGCCCGTGGCCGGACCAGCCGGCAACGCCTGATGCAACTATAGCACAGTTTTCGATAACCGCGAATCACGAGGATGCGTTTCGCGCCGATTGCCCTGTCGCGCAGGCGTGATAGCTTGGGCACAGGCAGAAGGAGGTCAGAATGCAGCACACCGCCCGCACAGTCGTCATCCAGGAATTTGGCGGACCCGAGGTTTTGCAGATCGAAGACAGGTCGTTGGGCGATCCCGGCCCCGGCGAGGTTCGCATCCGCCATCATGCCTGCGGTTTGAACTTCATAGACGTCTACCAGCGCACGGGCCTGTATCCTTTGGAGTTGCCCCATGCGTTGGGCATGGAGGCCGCAGGTGTGATCGAAGCGGTTGGCGAGGGTGTGACCCATCTGGAGCCCGGCCAGCGCGCTGCCTATGCCGCCGCCCCGCCCGGTGCCTATTGCGAGGCGCGGGTGATGCCAGCCGCGCAGGTCTGTCCGCTGCCTGATGGCATATCCTTCGAAGCCGCCGCCGCGATGATGCTGAAAGGCATGACGGTTGAATATCTGTTTCACCGCACCACGCCTTTGCGGCGTGGCGATACGGTGTTGTTCCACGCAGCCGCCGGGGGCGTCGGCCTGATCGCCTGCCAATGGGCCAAGTCCGAGGGGATTACCCTGATCGGCACCGCCGGAACCGATGAGAAATGTTCATTGTCCCAGTTCAACGGCGCGGCCCATTGTATCAACTACCGCACCGAGAATTTTGTCGAGCGGGTGGCCGAGATCACCAATGGCAAAGGCGTCGATGTGGTGATGGATTCGGTCGGGGCGGACACGTTCGAGGGGTCGCTGGATTGCCTCAAGCCGCTGGGCATGATGATTTCATTCGGCAATGCCTCGGGGCCCGTGCCGCCGGTGGATATCGGGATTCTGGGGCAAAAGGGATCGCTCAAGATCACCAGACCGACCCTGTTCACCCATATCGGGGATCACACGGTGTGTCAGGCCATGGCGCGGCGGCTGTTCGGCAAGGTCGAAGGCGGCGAGGTCAAAATCCACATAGACCAGCGCTTTCCGCTGGACCAGATCGCCGATGCGCACCGCGCGCTTGAGGCGCGTCAGACCACGGGCAGTACGATCCTGGATATCTGAACGCAAAGACCCGGCGAATGACGCCAGGTCCCGTTATCTATGTCGCGGTCGTCAGAACCGATAGGTCGCCCGGAATTGCAACGTGGTGGCGTCCACATCCACGCCGGTCGAGTTGAAATCGTCAAACTCGTGATACAGCAACTCGCCCCCGATGCTGACATTGGGCGCAACGAGCTGTTCATAGCCCGCGCCGATGAACCAGCCACTGTCGCTGCCCAGATTGTCGGTTCCGGCTTCGGCATAGCCCCCGACACCATAAAGCAGCCCCTGAGCGGTCACCTTGTACCCGGCGCGCGCCTTGATGCGCCAGACATCCTCGACCGTGGCCGCGCCAGACAGATCGACATCTGCCCAGTCATAATCGAACCCGCCACCCACGACCCAGTCGCCCAGATCATAGTCGTAGCCCAGAACGATGCCGCCGAGCGCGCTGTCTCCGTCCACGCCCGAGAGGCTGGTGTCAACGTCAATATAACCAAGCTGCAAGCCGCCGTAGAACCCGGTCCAGTCGCCCGAGGACTGCGCCATGGCCGACCCTGCCGCCAACGTGGATACAGCTGCGATGAGCGCCAATTTCCCAGTCATCTTTTGATCCTTTCATTCGCAAAATGAGCGCAGCGGCCAGAGGCCTGAGGTTGCGCCTGTGTACAAGCTGTTACGATCCGAAGCCGGGGCCGGATCATCGTTTGCTACATTTTCCGTACTGAATGTCGGTCGATCTGACCGGCCTGCGCCCGTTAAATCCGGGTCTGTCTGTCAAAAAAGATAGGGTGCGTGCCAAGGGCTTCAAATGACATGTCGGCGGCAGATCACTCTGCCGCCGACATGCGTTGGTTTTTAAGCGGATTATTGCTGCAGTTCTGCAGGCGCTTTGTCCGCGATGTCTTCCCAGTTTGCGCTGGCCTGTTCGATGAAGCCCGGGATGTCGCCTTCCCAACGTTCCTGAATGTCTTTCGACAGGTTCAGGTACAGCGTGTTGTCGACGATTTTCCAGTGGTTCGGGTCACCGTCGAACTTGAAGCCCATGGCCGCGCCAAACGCGCAGTAGCCGCCATATGCGGGCAGGTAAGCCTCGGGGTTGGCTTCGAACGCGGCTTTGTTTTCTTCCGACGAGAAGCGGTACAGCGCGTCATCGTGCAGCGTGGTGATGCGGTAATCGCCCTTGGTGGCCTCGCCTTCGGTGAAATAAGCAACCGGGTCATAGCCCTGCATCGCCAGTCCGGTCGAGCTTGCGTTGATTTCAACGCCTGCGGCCAGGGTCGAAGTTGCCAGAGCAACAGACAGGGCAACGCCACCGATCAGAGATTTAAACGTGTTCATAGCTTCACCTTTCGTGAAATGGGCTGCGCGTTCTCACTGCAATTGCGATATGCGCACCCGGGATTTTGTCCTGTGCGGCCGGTAATTGACCGTCACGAAATTTCAGGTGGGAAGCGGGTTGTTCACGTTCAAAACAATCAATTGTGATTGTGCGAGGGTGAAGAGGGTCTGTTCGAAAATGCAGTCGAATCACGCATCCGGGCGAAGCGCCAGAACAAAGGCGACCACCTTCTCGGCGGGCATTTCGCAGGGGCGCAGCAACGCGCCGCTGTTGCGGGTCTGATACAGATTCAGGCTGATGTAATCGGTGCCGTCCAACTGATGCGCGACCAGTTTATGCGACTTGCCGCCCGCCATTTCCTGACGCGAAACAACGTACCGCCCGCCTTGCGCGTGGCCGGTGAACGTGCCCAGTGGCAACGCAAAAAACGCGGCAAGAAACACGTCTGTGGCGGTCACGGCTTTCCGATTTTGGGCTCGGTCCCGGCTTTGATCCGGGCCACGTTGGCGTTGTGACGCCAATAGACCAGCAGCGTCAGGATGATCCCCAGCACAAAGCTGGATCCATCGGTCAGAACCACGACCCATGTGGTGGACAAGGCGGCAGCAGCCAGCGCGCCAACGGATGAGATGCGCCAGATGGCAGCCGCCACAAGCCAGGTCAGGCAGCACGCCACCCCGACCCGCCAGTCCAGCGCCAGCCACAGACCCAGAAAGGTTGCCACGCCCTTGCCGCCCTTGAAGCCCAGCCAGATGGGAAAGCAATGCCCCAGAAACGCCATCAGCGCGGCCACCTGCACGGCGTCTTCCCCCGCAAAGGCCCGCGCAAGCAAAACAGCCGCCGCGCCTTTTCCGGCATCGAACAGCAGCGTCAGCGCAGCCGCAGCCTTGTTGCCCGTACGCAGAACGTTGGTCGCGCCGATATTGCCCGACCCGATCTGCCGCAGATTGCCCAGCCCCATCACCTTGGCCAGGATCAGCCCAAACGGGATCGACCCCAGCAAATAGCCCATAGCCGCCCACAGGATGAGCTGGGTTGTCGTACTATCAATCAAGGGCATCAGGCTCTCCGGTAGACTTCTTTGCCGGCAACATAGGTTGCAATGACCTTACCCTGCATCCTCTGCCCGTCAAACGGCGTGTTCTGTGATTTTGACCTGAGTGTAAACCGGTCCAGCACAAAGGGAATGTCCGGATCGAACACCAACAGATCGGCAGGCGCACCTGTGGACAAACGGCCACTGTTTAGACCCAGCCGTTTCGCCGGGTTCAGCGTCATTGCCCGGAACAGGGTCGGCAGGTCCAGCTGACCCGAATGATACAGGCGCAGGGCCGCAGGCAGCAGCGTCTCCAGCGCGACGGCTCCGGATGCGGCCTCTTCAAACGGCAGGCGTTTGCTTTCTTCATCCTGCGGCGTGTGCATCGAGCTGATCGTGTCGATCAGGCCGGTTCGCACCGCCTCGATCACTGCCTGCCGGTCATCCTCGGACCGCAGCGGCGGCTTGACCTTGAAGAAGGTGCGATAGTCGGCCCCGTCCAGTTCGTTCAGCGTCAGATGGTGGATCGAGGTCCCGGCGGTGATATCCAGCCCGTTGCGCTTGGCGCGCTCCAGCGCGGGCAGGGCACGGCCGGTGGTGATCTGGTCGGCGTGATATTTTGCCCCGGTCATTTCCAGCAATGCAATGTCGCGGTCCAGCCCCATACGCTCGGCCATGGGCGAAACCGCAGGCAACCCGCGCAAGGCTGCAAACTTGCCGCTGGTTGCCGCCGCCCCGGCGCTGAGGCCCGGTTCCTGAGGATGCGCAATCACCAGCGCGCCGCAAGACCGCGCATAGGTCAGCGCGCGCGAAAAGACCTTGGTGTTGGTGACGACATGGTCGCAATCGGTAAAGGCCACCGCGCCCGCGTCCATCAGGAACCCGATCTCGGTCATTTCGCGGCCTTCACGGCCCTTGGTCAGCGCGGCCATGGGCAGCACATTGACCGGAGTGTCGGCCTGCGCGCGGCGGGTTACAAATTCCAAAGTTTCGGGCGTGTCGATCGCGGGCGAGGTGTCGGGCCGCGTGACCATCGTGGTCACCCCACCTGCCGCCGCTGCCTGCCCGGCGGATTTATAACTTTCCTTGTGCCGCTCGCCCGGCTCGCACACTTTGACGCCAATATCGACGATACCGGGGGCAAGGCATTTGCCCTGGCAATCGATGACCTGCCCGTCGATGGCGGGGGCCTCGCCGTCGCCCTTTGCCACGATGCGCCCGTCGGCCACGTGCAGCCACCCGGCCGAGTCCGCCCCGCTTTCCGGGTCGATCAGGCGGGCATTGGTAAACAGAACGGTGCTCATGGCAGGGCCCTTTCGATGGCGGCTTTGGTGGCGGCGGGGTCCGCCTGGTACTTGATCAGATGCTTGTCGCCGCCCTTGGTCACAAGCTGGACAAAGCTGCCCATGGTGTTCACAGCCTCGATCTGGTTCAGCGCAACTTTGCGCGGGCCGGGGCCGGTGAGCATGGTTTCAGTCATTTCCCACGCGGCGGTCAGTTCCTCGGAGGCCAGATACCACGCGCGCAACCCGATTGCGGCGAGGCCAGCGGGGGCTCCGGTCCAGACATAGGGGTTGCCGATCAGCCACAGAATGATCATCGCGCCAGCCATGGCTGCGGCGGCGAGCCATGCGTTGGTGCGGACATAGGCCCCCTTGTCGGGCGCGAAGATCACAGGATCAGCCACAGGGCACCTCCGACGGCCAACAACAGGACAAGGGCCAGAAAAGCCGATCCCATACGGCGCGACGCCTTGCCCCCATCGCCCGCATGTTGCGGGGCCGAGAAGGGTTTGGCGCTGTCCGTTTCGATTTCGCCACCGGTCCAGTTTGTCGCCTCTTCCGTGAACAGACCGATCAGCTTTAGGCGGGGGGCGGGGGTCAGCGTCGCGGGGCGCCGGTGGAACGCGGCGCTTCGCAGGACCATGACCCAGCCCTCGACCGCGTCCAGCGTCGTGCGGTCCAATTGATCCTCGGACACGCCACAACCGTCGTTCAGATAGCCATATAGCCCGAGGTCTTCGAGGTCGGAGACCGGAAAGACGTCGATCTGATCCGGGTCCAGCCCGTCGACCCCCAGAACCTGATCCGCCGCACCCGGCTCGCGCAGGAACTTCGCCTCTTCGGGGCGCATGTCCAGCGTGAACAGGCGGATCACGCCGTGTTCATGGGGGGCGATGGTCAGATCGCTCATGCGGCCTCGCGAAGATTGCGGGCCAGCAGTTCCATGGCGGCCATTCGGACGGCGACGCCCATCTCGACCTGTTCCTGAATGACGGATCGGTTGATGTCATCCGCCAAGGTTCCGTCGATCTCGACACCCCGGTTCATCGGGCCGGGATGCATGACGATGGCGTCGGGTTTGGCCAGCGCCAGTTTGGCGGCGTCCAGACCGTAGCGGTGATAATATTCGCGTTCTGAGGGGATAAAGCCGCCATCCATCCGCTCTTTCTGAAGGCGCAGCATCATGACCACATCGACGTCCCGCAGACCCTCGGCCATATCGTCATAAATCTCGGCCCCGAATTCGGCGAATTGCGCGGGCACCAGCGTCGGAGGGCCAATCAGGCGGATGCGGTTTTCCATCTTGCCCAGCAGGATCAGGTTCGAGCGTGCCACGCGCGAATGCGCGACATCCCCGCAAATGGCGATGTTCAGACGGTGCAGGCGGCCCTTGGCGCGGCGGATGGTCAGCGCATCCAGCAGAGCCTGCGTGGGATGTTCGTGCTTGCCATCCCCGGCGTTCAGCACGGCGCAGTTCACCTTTTGCGCTAGCAGGTCCACCGCGCCGGAATGCGGATGCCGCACCACCAGCAGATCGGGATGCATTGCGTTCAGCGTCATCGCTGTATCGATCAGCGTTTCACCCTTTTTGATCGAACTGGCCTGCATCGCCATGTTCATCACATCCGCACCCAGACGTTTACCGGCCAGTTCGAAACTGGCCTGCGTGCGGGTCGAGTTTTCAAAGAACATGTTGATCTGGGTCAGCCCCGACAACACGTCCGAGTGTTTGGCGGATTGCCGGTTCAGATCGACATATTTTTCGGCCAGATCGAGGATGGCGGTAATATCGGATTGCGACAGATGCTCGATGCCAAGAAGGTGACGATGGGCGAAACGCATTGGGCGGGCTCCTGTCTGACAATCGGACCGCTTATAGAAAGCCGCGCGGGCCAAGGCAACCTAAGGATCAGACCCCTCGGGCAATATCTCGCACCCGCCTTCTGGCAGGCACCGCTCACCGGGTTTGCACCATTTGCCATAGCCGCAATCGACCGCCTTGCCCGGGACACAGCCCTGATTTTTCGAGCATTTGAAGCCCGGGCGGCATTGCGACCCGGTTTTTTCGCATAAGAACCATCCGGCGCGGGAACAACCGCCCTGCGGCAGGCAGAACGATCCGCGCGCGCAAATCCGGCCATCGGCGCAGGGTTGCGGCAGGTTCAGGTGGAGATCGGGTTGGATCGGCTCGCACTCTCCTCGCCCGTTGCAACGGCTGCCGCTTGGGCAATCCAGGCTTGAATTACAGGCGTTTGCGGCCTTTGGCGCACAGCGGGTGCTGCCCGGAACACAGCGTTCAAACGGGCCGCAGGACCGACCGCCACCGCAATAGGTGCCGCCCAATGGGATGCAGTGCCCGTCAAAGCTGCATCTTTGCCCGGCCGAGCAGCACCGGTTGCCGCATTGAAACTGTCCGCCCCGGCATTGCGTGCCACGGTCGAATAACTGCGCATCGGCCGGACCGCTGAGGGGGACCAACAGAAAGGAAATCAAAAGGAATCGCAGGATCGACAACATGGTTGGGGTCATGGTCGGTGCGACCCTGCGCCGTGACAAGGTCTATTCGCTTTCCCTCAGTCAAAAGCTGGTTAGATTGAAGGGCATGGAATCGGGCTTGGACTATCATACCGCGCGGGCGCTGCTGGATTGGCAGATCGAACTGGGCGTGACCGAGGCTATCGGGGACGCGCCGGTGGACCGTTACGCGTTGCCCGATACCGCGCCCAAGGCCAAGAAACCCGCCACCCCGCAGGCGGCCCCGGCCACGCCCAAGCAGGTCGATCCGGTCGCGATTGCGAAATCCGCCGCGCAAAATGCAGGCTCTCTGGACCAGTTGTGCGCAGCGATGGAGGCGTTTGACCATTGCGAGTTGAAACGCGGTGCGCGCCAGTTGGTGTTTGCCGACGGCACGCCGGGCGCTCGGGTCATGATCATCGGCGAGGCTCCGGGCCGGGATGAAGATCGCGAGGGCAAGCCTTTTGTCGGTCGCGCAGGGCAATTGCTGGATCGGATGCTGGCGGCGATTGATCTGGATCGGCGCGAGAACGTCTATATCACCAATGTGCTGCCCTGGCGGCCGCCGCAAAACCGGGATCCCAAGCCGGAAGAGATCGGCATGATGAAGCCGTTTCTGGAACGCCATGTGGCGCTGGCCAGGCCCGAGGTGTTGGTGGTGATGGGCAATATCAGCTGTCAGGCGGTGCTGGGCAAACGCGGCATCACGCGGCTGCGCGGCAATTGGGATCAGGCGCTGGACCTGCCGGTGATCCCGATGTTCCACCCCGCCTATCTGCTGCGCCAACCACAGATGAAGCGCCAGGCCTGGGCCGATCTGCTGGAGTTGAAAGCACGGCTGGGGGCAGGATGATGCGGATTCTGGCCTTCTCGGACCTGCATATGGCGCGCAACCGCGCCGCCGAGCTGGTTGCGGCCAGCGCCGAAGCGGATCTGGTCATCGGGGCCGGGGACTATTGCAATATGCGGCAGGGGCTGGATGAGGCGATGCACATGCTCTCGGGCATATCGGCCCCGCTGGTTCTGGTTCCCGGCAATGCCGAAAGCGCGGGTGAGTTGATCGATGCCGCCCCCGAAGGCGTGCATGTGCTGCACGGTACAGGCATGACCGTCGATGGGGTGCGCCTGTTCGGTCTGGGCTATGGCGTGCCGGTGACGCCCTTTGGCGACTGGTCCTGCGATTTGACCGAGGCAGAAGCAACGGAATTGCTGGATCGCTGCGACGGCGCGGATGTGCTGATCGTGCATTCGCCGCCCAAAGGCTATGGCGATACCACGTCGCAGGGCATCTCGGTCGGCTCGGTCTCAGTGCGCGATGCGGTGGAAAGACTACAACCCGGGCTGGTGTTTTGCGGCCATATTCACGACAGCTGGGGCTATCGCGGCACACTGGGGCGGTCGCAGATCGCCAATCTGGGGCCAAAGGCAAACTGGTTCGAGGTTTCCTTGTGATCGATATCGTTACCCTTTTGGCCTTCATCCCTGCGGCCATCGTGCTGAATTTTACGCCCGGCGCGGACATGATGTTCTGTTTTGGACAAGGGCTGCGTTCCGGCGCAAAAGCGGCGCTGTTGGCAAGCGCAGGGATTTCGTTGGGATCGATGGTGCATGTGCTGCTGGCCGGGCTGGGCCTTGGGGCATTGGTGTCTTCAATGCCGTGGCTGTTCGATGTCATCCGCTGGATGGGCGTTGCCTATCTGCTGTATCTGGCATGGGGCGCGATCCGGAACGGTGCGGTCTCGGCAGAGGGGTCGGTCAGGCCGACCCGCATGGCCTTTCGGGATGGGTTGGTGGTGAACCTGACCAACCCGAAGTTGATCCTGTTTGTTCTGGCCTTCATCCCGCAATTCGTTGATCCCAACTCGGGGTCGATCCTTGCGCAGTTCCTGATCTTTGGCGTCATCATCGCGCTGGGCGGGTTTGTGGTGAACGGGCTGGTCGGCGTGTTCGCCGGCGGAGCGGGCAAGCTTCTGATTTCGAACCCGCGCGCCTCGCGCATCATGGGTTGGGTCACCGGAGGGATATTCATCACTTTGGCGGCCCGGCTGGCAATCATGGAAAGGGCCTGACGCTGCATGTCGCGCATCGATGAAAATATGGAGTTTATCCCGGTCCGCATTGCGGTGTTGACCGTGTCGGACACGCGTTCGCTGGACGAAGACCGCTCGGGCCAGACATTGGTGGATCGGATCGAACGGGCAGGGCATGTACTGGCTGATCGTATGATCATCAAAGACGAACGCGCCGAAATAGCGGCGCAGCTGCGGCTGTGGATCGGCGACCCCGAAATAGACGTCGTGATCTCGACCGGCGGCACCGGACTGACCGGGCGCGATGTGACGGTCGAGGCGCATCGCGATGTTTATGAAAAAGAGATCGAGGCGTTCAGTACCGTATTCACCATCATATCGATGGAGAAAATCGGCACCTCGGCCGTACAGTCCCGCGCCACTGGCGGGGTCGCCGGAGGAACCTATCTGTTTGCGCTGCCCGGCAGCCCCGGAGCCTGCAAGGATGCGTGGGACGGGATTTTGGAAAAACAACTCGATTACCGCCACCGCCCCTGCAATTTCGTGGAAATAATGCCCCGATTGGACGAACATCTGCGACGGAAGTAGACTGGTCCTACGTTCAAGACCTTATAACCGCTTTGTGGCTTGGCATATTTGGCGGTCCGGCTACATTTTGCACAAGGCAGCCCATTGCAACCTAGGGTAAGTGAGAATGCGTTTTCTTAGGCAAAGTCTCGTCGGTGTCTTTCTGGCGTCGCTGACGCTGGCTTTGCTGTTTGTGGCCGCGCAAATCATCTCTGGCGCGGTGCAGGACGTACTGACGCGCGAAAACGAACAACCTCAGGCGCGCGAGCGGGTCTTTGCGGTAACTGTCCGACAGGCCGAGCTTGAGACCGTCACCCCCTATCTGGAAGCGTTTGGTGAGGTGCAAAGCCGCCGCAGGCTGGAATTGCGCGCGGCGCTGGGCGGGCGCGTGGTTGCTCTGGCTGATGATTTTGAGGACGGCGGCTCCGTCACAGCAGGCGAGGTGCTGGTCGAGCTGGACCCGGCAGATGCGCAATCTGCCTTGGATCGCGCCAAATCGGATTTGCTGGATGCCCAGTTCGAAGAACGCGACGCCGAACGCTCGCTATTGCTGGCACAGGATGAGTTGAAATCGGCAGAGGCCCAGGCGGACCTGCGAGAACGCGCCCTGCAACGGCAACGCGATCTGGAATCCCGCGGTGTGGGGGCCACGGCCAGCGTGGAAGAGGCCGAATTGTCCGCCGCCGCCGCCCAGCAATCGGTTCTGGCGCGCCGCATTGCCTTGGCGCAGGCCGAGTCGCGCGTGGATCAGGCAACCACGCTGTTTGCGCGGGCGCGAATTGCGCTGGAAGCAGCGGAACGCGATCTGGACGATATGACCATTCGCGCCCGGTTTGGCGGTACGCTGACCGATGTCACCTTAGTCGAGGGGCGATTGGTGTCGGCCAATGAAAAGCTGGCCGAGCTGGTGGACCCAAATGCGCTGGAGGTGGCGTTCAGAGTTTCTACGGCGCAGTTTGTGCGATTGCTGGATGACACGGGCGCACTGATCGACGCGCCGGTGACTGTCTCACTTGAGGTAACAGGGACCGACCTGACCGCCCAAGGCCGGATCAGTCGGGATAGCGGGTCAGCCGGGGAAGGGCAGACCGGACGTCTGATCTTTGCCCGTCTGGACACCGCCTCGGGCTTCAAACCGGGGGATTTCGTGACCGTGACGGTGCAGGAACAACCTTTGGATGCGGTGGTGCGTTTGCCATCCTCGGTTCTGGATGCGGCTGGAACGGTTCTGGTTCTGGGCGCAGATGACCGGTTAGAGGCGCTGCCGGTGCAGTTGATCCGGCGGCAAGGCGATGAGGTGTTGTTGCGCGGCGAAGGTCTGGAAGGCCGCGAGGTCGTGATTGGCCGGACGCCGCTGTTGGGCTCGGGCGTGCGGGTGCGCCCCTTGCGGGTCGAGGCAAATGCCGACACGGATATGGTCGAGTTGACGGATACACAGCGTGCACAACTCATGGCGCAGGTGGAAGCCAGCGAAGGCATGCCGCAGGACGTCAAATCCCGCATGTTGGGTCAGTTGGAGGCGGCACAGGTGCCTGCCTCGCTTGTCCGGCGTATTGAAAACCGGGCCGGGGGCTAAGCGCCATGATGCGCGAGATCCCAAGCGCGGCCGGTGGTATCCTCAGCTATTTCACCCGGCACCGGACGGTCGCCAATCTGCTGCTGCTGGTCATGCTGGTCTTGGGGGCCGCAGCGATCCCGAACATGCGCGCGCAGTTCTTTCCCGATGTCATTCTGGAACGGGTCGATGTGGCGGTTGAATGGGACGGCGCAGGCCCCGAGGATGTCGACAATGGCATCGTTCAACTGCTGGAACCCGAGTTGCTGGCGGTTGAAGGTGTCACCAGCACAACGGCTACCTCACGCGAAGGTTCGGCCAGCATCCGGTTGGAGTTCGAGCCCAACTGGGACATGGCCCGCGCCATCGAAGAAGTCCGCACCGCCGTGGACAGCGTCACTAACCTGCCGGTGGACGCCGAAGAACCTTCAATCCGGCGCGGCGCGTGGCGGGATCGCGTTACGGATGTGGTTGTCACGGGTCCGGTTGCGCCTGACCAGTTGGCGAAGTTCACCGATGAATTGATCAACCGGCTATTTGCGGTCGGTGTTACCCGCACCACGATCCGGGGACTGGCGGCTCCGCGCGTTGTGGTCGAGGTGCCGACCGCTCAGCTGATCGCCAACGATATCGCTCTGGCCGATATCGCGACAGCCATCGCGGCCGAGGTCAATGCCAGCCCCGCCGGTGATGTCAGCGGTGCCAATGCCCGCATTCGGACGGGGGCCGAGAAACGCACACCGGAAGAGATCGAAGGCATCACGCTGCGCAACTTTGCGGATGGGTCCAAACTGCTCGTGGGTGATGTGGCGACGATCCGGGTCGAAGGGGTCAATCGCAACCGCAGCTACTTTGTGGGTGAGAACCCGGCCATGTCCATCCGGGTGGACCGCTCGAATCTGGGTGACGCCATCGGTATCCAGCATTCGGTCGAAGATGTCGTCGCCGAAATGCAGGCCAGCCTGCCCGAAGGTGTCACGGTTGAACTGATCCGCACCCGCGCGCAGGCGATCACGGATCGGCTGGATATTCTGATCGACAACGGCCTTGTCGGGCTTGGGTTGGTCGTCTGCCTGCTGTTTTTGTTCCTCAACGCCCGGATCGCCTTTTGGGTGGCGGCAGGCATCCCGGTCGCGATGTCAGCGGCGATTGCGCTGATGTATCTGGGCGGTTTGTCGCTGAATATGGTGTCCTTGTTCGGCCTGATCATCACGCTGGGCATCGTCGTCGATGACGCGATTGTGGTGGGCGAACACGCCGATTTCCGTGCCCGCCGATTGGGCGAACCGCCCATGGTTGCCGCCGAGCGCGCCGCCCGGCGCATGGCCATGCCGGTCTTTGCGGCCACGATCACCACGGTAATCGCCTTTTTCGGCCTGACCCTTGTCGGTGGTCGGTTCGGAGAGTTGATCCGAGATATTCCCTTTACCGTGATCGCCGTTCTGGCGGCCTCACTGATCGAATGCTTCCTGATCCTGCCCAACCACATGGCCCATGCCATCGCGCATTCGGCCAAGGAACATTGGTACGACCTGCCCAATCGGGTCGTGAACCGGGGGTTCCGCTGGGTGCGGGATCATCTGTTCCGGCCCTTCATCGCCTGGGTCATCTGGGCGCGGTATGTGGTCGTCGCCCTGATGATCGTTATTCTGGCCAGCCAGATTGCCCTGTTCATCCGAGGCGACGTGAACTGGCGGTTCTTCAATGCGCCCGAGCGTGGCTCGGTCACCGGCAACTTCATCATGGCCGAAGGCGCCACCCGCGCCGATACGCTTGAAATGATGCGCCAGTTGCAGCAGGCCACCGATGAGCTGGGACAGATTTACGAGGAACGCCATGGCCGCAACCCCATCGACTATGTTCTGGCCGAGGTGGGCGGCAGTGCCGGGTTTGGTCTGTCCGCCGCCGAGGGCAAGGACGACGATTTGCTGGGTGGTATTTCGATCGAACTGATCGACGCCGATCTGCGCCCTTATTCGAGCTTTGAGTTTGTGGGCGAGTTGCAGGAATTCGTGCCCCGCCACCCCAAGGTCGAACTGATCAGTTTCCGCGGCTGGCGATCCGGCCCCGGCGGCGATGCCATCGATGTGCAGTTCTACGGCTCGGACGTGAATACGCTCAAGGCAGCGTCAGAGGCCTTGCAGACCGAATTGTCGAAATTCCCCGAGGTCTCGGCGCTTGAGGATAATCTGGCTTATGACAAGGAAGAGTTCATTCTTGATCTGACCGCACAGGGTCAGGCGCTGGGCTTCCGGATCGAAACCTTGGGTCGGGTTCTGCGCAACCGACTGAACGGCATTGAAGCCGCGACCTTCCCCGATGGTCCCCGCAGCGCTGAGATCCGTGTGGAACTGCCCGAGGGCGAGCTAACCGCCGATTTCCTTGAACGCACGCTGATGCGCACGCCGGATGGGGTGTATGTACCGCTGGCCGATATCGTCTCGGTCGAGCGCAAGTCGGGCTTCTCGACCGTGCGGCGTGAAAATGGGCTGCGGGTGATTTCGGTCAATGGCGACATATCCGAGGACGATCCGACCCGCGCGGCCGAGATCGAACGCGCGCTGAACGAAGAGATCCTGCCCAATATTGCCGCCGAACGGCAGGTCGAATGGCGTATGGCGGGCCTTAGCGAACAAGAGGATGAGTTCCTGTCCGAGGCGCGCACAGGCCTTATCCTGTGTCTGACCGGGATTTACCTGGTACTGGCCTGGGTCTTTGCCAGCTGGTCGCGGCCCTTGGTAGTGATGGCAATCATCCCGTTTGGCTTGGTGGGCGCGATCTGGGGGCATTACATCTGGGACGTACCGCTGAGCATGTTCACGGTTGTAGGCCTGCTGGGCATGACCGGGATCATTATCAACGACTCGATTGTGCTGGTGACGACCATCGATGGCCACCAGCAGGAACGCGGATTGGTGCCGTCTATCGTCGAAGGCACCGCAGACCGGTTGCGCCCGGTGATGCTGACGACCCTGACGACGGTGCTGGGGCTGACGCCTTTGCTGTACGAAGGCTCTCAGCAGGCGCAGTTCCTGAAGCCCACGGTGATCACTCTGGTCTACGGGTTGGGCTTTGGCATGTTGCTGGTTCTGGTGCTGGTTCCGGCCCTGCTGGCGATCCTGAACGACGTATCGCGTCCGATGACAGCCATGCGCCGAGCTGTCCGCGCCCCGGATCGGGTGATGCAGGGGGCAGTTGCCGCCACGGGCGCGGCGCTATTGTTCTGGTTTGCCGTGACAATGGTCTGGCCAGCGTTGACAGGCGCTCCGGTCGGTGCCCTGTCCGCCCTCTATTCGGGTGATGAAGGGGTGGCCGTTCTGAACATGGGTCTGGGCGCATTTCTGGTTGGGGCGATCCCGATTGTCGTCCTCAGCTTTATAGCCTCTGGGATGCTTTACGCGCGGCTGAAAGACCGTGTTGGCCCTTAGCCTTCGCGCAGAGCATATTCCAGAAGTTGGGAAACCCGTGCGCTCATCGGCAGATCGCCCTGCCGTATTTGCTCAATCGGAAACCAGCGCGCATCCAGTGCATCATCGCCTGCGACCGGCGCGCCGGATTGATAGCGGCAGGCCACGCCGACCAGAAGGTAGTGCGAAACGACAAGGCCCGTTTCATCCCGCCGCAGCATGTCCAGATTGTCCAGATAATGCGTTGGCTGCGCAGTGACCGAGGTTTCCTCGAAAAGCTCTCGCTGCGCGGCCTCCAAAACGGTTTCGCCCCATTCCAGATGACCGCCGGGAAAGCCCCACAATCCCCGGTCAGGATGTTTGCTGCGTTGCACCAGCAGAACCTGATCCTGATGCAGCACAACCGCCAGCGCGCCGATCTTCGGGGTTTGGCTCATGCACTCACCCTGCGGTGCAGCCCTGAATGTCCACGGCATGGTTTGCGCCCAATACCGTGATCCGAATCTCGGACCGGTCCAGCGCAAAAGGCGCGCCAGAGGCATTGATGACCTCGGCAGTTGCGATCAGCGTGCCACCTTGCCGGACGGTTTTGGGCTGCGAAGCCCACAGCACCGGATTGCCGGGTTCTATTACCGCAATCTCTTGCCCACCCGCCGACGGCATGGTGACACGCGCTTCGATCTGCATGCCGTCCGCCGTTGGGGTCAAACTACACCGCGCGGCGGAGACGTTGGCCTCGCGCGCGGAAAACGGGCGCTGGGCCAGAGCTGCGGCGATGGCCGGGTTGCGGCCCGCTTCGGCATCCAGCGTGTGGTCGAAATCCAGCCGTTCGGGGATGCAGACATCTTTGCAGACGCCCAAATCCATCTCACCGCGCAGACGCACGGGCTTGGCCGGGTTCTTCGGCGTGATCTCGACCGGCAGCACCAGTTGATCCTCATACCCGATGGATTGCAGGCCGTTCTGGTCAAACACATCCGGTGCGGGCCATGTGATCGACACATCGCCCACATTGCGCGACCCGTTCCAGTCGAATTGCGGCGGAATGCCCGCATCGCCCGGTGCGCGCCAATAGGTCTTCCACCCGTCCTTCAAAGTCAGGCGCAAGGCCCCCATATAGGTCCCATTGGCGGTGCGGCCACCGTCCAGAATGTCCAGCCTGACAACTCCGTCCAGCCCCTGGGCCGTGGCCGGGGTGATCGTGCAAAAACAGGCCGCGATGGTGGCGGCAACGGATTTCATCAGCGTGTTCATTGCCTATACATGCGCGGTGCGGCACGAAAATCCAAGTCACGTTCGGGTCACCTGACTGAAATCTGCGGAAAACCCCGCTGCCGACTTGCCAATCCCTGCGCCGCAGGGTCATTGTGAAGCTGAGTTGAAAAAGAGAAGCCACCCAATGGACCTGACCGGAAAACTGTTGATTGCGATGCCCGGCATGGGCGATCCGCGTTTCGACCACTCGGTTGTCTATATGTGCAGTCATGGCGACGATGGCGCGATGGGTCTGATCGTGAATAAACCCTCGGACCTGCGGATCAAGGCCTTGCTGGGACAGTTGAACATCGCCTGCCGCATCCCGATAGTGGGCGAGCGGCTGGTGCATTTCGGTGGCCCGGTCGAGATGTCGCGCGGCTTTGTCCTGCACAGCGCCGATTACGAGGCCAACCTGCATTCCATGCAAATCTCGGACGATTTCAGCATGACCGCGACGCTGGATGTGCTGGAGGATCTGGCCTCGGGCCGGGGGCCGCTGAATTCCGTGCTCGCACTGGGCTATTCCGGCTGGGGGCCGGGGCAATTGGAAGATGAGATCGCGATGAACGGCTGGCTGACGACCGAGGCGAGCTCGAAACTCGTGTTTGACGTGCCGGACGACGAAAAGTGGGAGGCCGCCTTGGCCACGCTGGGCGTCGATCCCCTGACCCTGTCTGCCAGCGCGGGCCGCGCCTGATCAGCTGTCGCGTGGGGCCGCGGCCCGGCGCAGGCGGTCATTGATCGCAGCCCCAAGATCATGGTCCGGGATCGGAGACACGGCAATCGGCCGGCCCGTTTCATTCAAGCTGTGCAGTGCCGCAAAAAGGTTGGCGGCGGCCTCGGGCAAGTTTCCGGCTTCAGACAGGTTCAGATCGCAATCGACGGGGCCAAAGCCCAAAAGAACCTCATCGCCGTGCCTGCTCTGCGCGTTCAGGCGCACGGATGCGTCCGGGGCATAATGTGACTGCAATTGCCCGGGCGCGGTCAGCAGATCGCCGGATTGGTGCAGGTGCAGGCGGGTGTTGAGGGCGGTCTCGATCGCTTCCAGCGCCACACCGCCGGGGCGCAGCAAGGTCGGCTCTCCGGCCAGCCCCACGATTGTGGATTCCAGACCCACGCCACAAGGGCCATCATCCAGAATGGCTGCGATCCGGCCTCCAAGGCCTGCACGCACATGCTGGGCAGTCGTCGGACTGATTTGACCTGAGGGGTTCGCCGACGGGGCCGCGACCGGCCCGTCAAAGGCGGTCAGCAGATCGCGGGCGGTTTGATGCGCGGGCACCCGCACCGCCAGCGTGTCCAGCCCCGCCGTGACCAGTGAAGAAATCCCGTGCCCGTCGCGCAAAGGCAGAACCAGTGTCAGCGGGCCGGGCCAAAAGGCGTTGGAAAGGGTTTCCGCGTGATCCGACCATTCGACAAACCGCCGCGCAGCCTCGGCCGAAGCGACATGGGCGATCAGCGGGTTAAAGCTGGGGCGGCCCTTGGCCTCGTAAATCGCGGCCACGGCCTCTCCGTTGCGGGCATCGCCGCCAAGGCCATAGACCGTCTCGGTTGCAAAGGCGACCAGCAGGCCCTGACGCAGCAGGTCAGCCGCGCGCGCGATGCCGTCTGGGTCTGCTGTCAGATCGAGAGTTGTGGGGATCATGTTTGGTGACGCCGCGTTTTGGTTGCTTGCAACATAAGGACAGGTAGGTAATGCACCCAAGCCTTGATGCATACCGGTGCCGGGCCGGAATTCCAAGCCCGCCTGCGCAATACCGGTCAGACAGCCCCCGAGGGACAACATGACATACCGCGCACCGATTTCAGACTACGAGTTCCTGTTTCAAAATGTGGTCGAATTCGATCAGATTGCGGCGACCGAAAGGTTTGCCGATGCCAGCCCCGACGTCGTCAGCGCGATCCTGTCCGAGGCGGGCAAGATGTGTGAAGAGGTTCTGGCCCCACTGAACGCCACCGGCGATCTGAAACCGGCACGGTTGGAGGATGGTGTGCTGCACAGCCCGCCCGGCTATGCGGATGGCTGGGCCGCGATTGCCGAGGGCGGCTGGATCGGGATCAGCGGCGACCCCGAGCATGGCGGTATGGGCCTGCCGATGACCGTCACCACCGCCGTGAACGAGATGATGAGCGCGGCCTGCCTGTCACTGCAGGTGGCCCCGCTGATGAGCCAGGGGCAGATCGAAGCCCTGCAGCACCATGCCAGTGACGCGCTCAAGGCGCTGTATCTGCCCAAGCTGATGACCGGTGCATGGTCGGGCACGATGAACCTGACGGAACCGCAGGCAGGCTCGGATGTTGGGTCGCTGACATCGAAGGCCGAACCCAACGGCGATGGAACCTATGCGATCTCGGGGCAGAAGATCTTTATCTCATGGGGTGACAACGACTTTGCCGAAAATATCTGTCATCTGGTGCTGGCACGCTTGCCGGATGGGGTGCCGGGCACAAAGGGGATTTCGCTGTTCCTGGTGCCCAAGTTTATCCCGGATGCCGATGGCAATCCGGGTGCGCGCAATGATCTGAAGGTTGTTTCAATCGAGCATAAGCTGGGTCTGCACGGCTCGCCCACCTGTGTGATGCAATATGACGGTGCAACCGGTTGGCTGGTGGGGCAGGAACATGGCGGCATGGCAGCCATGTTCACCATGATGAACAACGCGCGGCTGGGCGTGGGCGGGCAGGGCATCGGTGTGGCCGAAGCCGCCTATCAGCACGCGCTGGCCTACGCGCAGGATCGCAAGCAGGGCAAAACCCCTTCAGGGACAATCATTGACCACGCCGATGTGCGCCGAATGGTCGCCGATATGCGCGCCGATACCTTTGCGGCCCGTGCGATCATGCTGGCCAATGCTGCCGCCATCGACATGGCCGAAGCGACAGGCGACGCTGATTGGGTGGCCCGCGCTGCATTGCTGACCCCGATCTCCAAGGCGTTCGGGTCCCGCACCGGGATGCGCGTGTCTGAAACCGGCATTCAGGTGCATGGCGGCATGGGCGTGATCGAGGAAACCGGGGCGGCTCAGTTCTACCGCGATGTCCGTGTGACCGCGATCTACGAAGGCACCAACGGTATTCAGGCGATGGACCTTGTCGCCCGCAAGATGATGGACGGGGGCGAGGCGGCTTCGCGCCTGCTGGACGAGATCGAAGATCACGCCGAACAGGCCCGCGCCACTGTGCCCGATCTTGCCGGTCCCGTGTGGGAGGCGACCGAGTCCCTGCGCGAAGCAACCGAATGGATGGTGTCACAGGGCAACATGAATGACCGCTTTGCCGGGGCGCTGGCTTATCTGCACGCCTTCGCGCGGGTTCTGGGCGGGCATTTCCATCTGAAAGCCGCCCTGGCGGACCCAGAGGGCGCGCGTGGCAAGCTGGCGCGCTATTACATCAAAGCGCTGCTGCCCGAATATACCGGCCTGCTGGCGCAAGCGCAGAACGGGTCGGCGGACCTGTTTGCCCTTAGCGCGGATGATCTGTCGGCATGATGGACGACCTGCACTCTCCGGCCATCCGCTACCCCTGGCCCGAGCCGCCCGCACCCGGCGAGGCCACGCGGATCGCCAAAGGTGTGCTGTGGATCCGACTGCCGCTGCCGATGGCGCTGGACCATGTGAATGTCTATGCGCTGGATGACGGTGACGGCTGGACCATCGTCGACACCGGGATGTCGTCGCGGAAAACCCGCGCGATCTGGCAGGATCTGATGTCCGGGCCGCTGGGCGGCAAACCCGTCCACCGGGTTGTGGCCACGCATCATCACCCCGATCACATCGGCAACGCAGGCTGGTTTCAGTCCGAATACGGCGCTGAACTGGTGACCAGCCGAACCGCATGGCTGTTCGCGCGCATGCTGACGCTGGACGTGCAGGAAAGCTGGCCGCAGGAAACGCTGGATTTCTACCAAAGCGCCGGAATGGCGGCCGAGGTTCTGGACAAACGCAAAGCCGACCGCCCCTTTAACTTTGCCGACAGCGTCTATCCCATGCCGCTTGGGTTCACCCGTATCCAGCAGGGCGACGTGTTCCGCATGGGCGGGCGGGACTGGGACGTGCATATGGGCAACGGCCACGCGCCGGAACATGTCACGCTCTGGAGCCGCGACGACGATCTGGTTCTCAGCGGGGATCAGATCCTCAGCTTGATCAGTCCCAATCTGGGTGTCTACGCGACCGAGCCCATGGCCGACCCGATCTCGGGCTGGCTAGAGGCGTGTGAACGGCTGGCAACGCTGGCGCGGCCTGAACATCTGGTGCTGGGCGGGCACAAATTGCCGTTCACCGGCCTGCCGCTGCGGATGCGGCAGTTGATCGACAACCATCACGGTGCGCTTAAGCGCTTGTTGAAAGACCTGACCGAACCCAAAGCCGCCGCCGAGTGTTTTGCGCCCCTGTTCAAACGGTCGATCGGCGAGGGGGAATATGGCCTGGCCCTGGTCGAAGCGGTTGCACATATGAACCATCTTTACCACATTGGAGCTGTCATCCGGACGCGCCGCGCAGACGGTGCCTGGGTCTACCAACGCAAAGGGTAAAGAATGCAGGACGAGATCGAAACCTCAGCCGAAGCTGCCGAAGCGGCGGCCCTGCCACGCTGCTACGAGGTCCACGCCAACCCCGAGGCCGAATCCGGCTCGAAAACCCTGCCGGAACCCTTGCAACAACCGGTCGAGACCAAAAGCCCGGCCCAATGGGCGTATGAACGTCTGATCCTTTACATCCAGAACTTTGAAAAGACGCTGGATGGGGATCAGGAAGTTGCGATGGGCTTCACCGGTGGTGACGCGGGTGTCATGCGGATCGAAGGGATGGGGTATTTCGATCCCGATGTCATCACCTTCTACGGCTCGGATGGGTCGGGCGCCCGCACCCAGCTGGTGCAGCATGTCAGCCAGTTGAATGTCATGCTGCGTGCCTTGCCGAAATCGGTCGAGGACAAGCCCGCCAACCGCATCGGGTTCCGTCTGGCCGCAGATCTGGAAGAAAGCTGACTTGCAATTCACGCTTTCGCAGCCTTGAATGAGTAAACCGTTCAGGAGGCCGCGCAAGTGTCAGATTTCTCAGCCGTTACACATGCCTATGGTGCCGCCTGGCGGCGGCGGCGTGTCTTTGTGCCTGTCTACCTTGCCGTCCGCCTGTTGCTGATCGCGCTGATTGCACCGGGCGTGGCGGCGGCGGTCAATCTCGCGGTGTCCCTGTCCAATCAAACGGCCTTGACGGATCAGGACATTGCAGCCTTCATTCTGTCCCCCGCCGGGTTCATCGCGGCACTTGTGGTGCTGAGCCTGTTTCTGATGGCCGAGGTTTTTGTCTTTGCGGTCATGGCGGGTTCGCTGCGCATGGGCGAACCCGATCCGTGGCGCGCAGGCAGCTCTTCGATCCGTCTGGTTCTGTCGCGCCTGCCTGCGCTGTTCAGCTTTGCCGCGCGCTTTATCCTGCGCGTGTTGATTCTGGCGCTGCCCTTTCTGGCCATTTCCGGCCTGATCGCGTGGTGGTGGCTGACCGAATATGACATCAATTACTACCTGACCTTCCACCCACCCGCCTTCTGGATCGCTGTGTTGATGATCGGGGCGGTGATGCTTGTGATGGCTTGGGTCCTGATCCGCAGGCTATCGGCCTGGGCGCTTTCGCTGCATCTGGTGCTGTTTGAAAACGTTCACCCGGCGCATGTGTTCAACATCAGCGCATCGCGGATGGAGGGTAATCGGGGCCGTCTGAAATTCTCGCTGGTGCTGTGGCTGGCCACGCGCCTTGTTATCGCGGCGGCGATTGCGTGGGTTGCGGGTCTCCTGTTTGCACTGGTGCCATTGCAGGGCAGCGGCCATCTGCGACTGGCCTTGATCTACAGCCTGATCATTGCGGGGCTTTGGGCCTTGGCCGGTTTGGTGCTGGCGGCCACGGCGCTGGGCGCTTTGGCGGTTTTGCTGGACCGGTTCTTTGAACCGCAGACAGCGGACCTGCCGCATCCCGAACCGGGGCGTCTGGGGGTGCCGCTGTTCACCGCCGTTGGTCTGGCCTTGGTCGCCGTGCTGGCAGGTGTTTGGTTTGGTCAAAACCTGCTGGAACGGGTGCAGGCCCCGGACCGGGCCGAGGTGATCGGCCACCGCGGGGCGGCGGCGTTGCGGCCTGAAAACACCATGGCCTCGGTCTTGAAAGCCATCGAGGACGGCGCGGACTGGGTTGAGATCGACGTACAGGAAACGGCGGATGATGTGGTGATCGTCGCCCATGACAGCGATTTCATGAAACTGGCCGGGGTCAATCTGAAGGTTTGGGACGCCACGATGGAGGATGTGGCCAAGATTGATATCGGCAGCTGGTTCGGCCCCGAATATGCCGATCAGCGCACCCCGACGCTGCGTGAGGTTTTGGAGGCCGCAAAGGGTAGATCCAAGGTTATTATCGAGCTGAAATACTACGGTCACGATATTGATCTGGAGAACCGCGTGGCCGCTTTGGTCGAAGAGTTGGGAATGCAGGACGACATTGCCACCATGTCGCTGAAATACCCGGCTGTGCAGAAGATGAAGGCGATCCGGCCCGACTGGCGGACGGGCGTTCTGGCCGCGACTGCCGTGGGTGATCTGTCCGGGTTGGAGGGGGATTTTGTTGCCGTGAACGCGGCCACGGTCTCGCCGGGCCTGATCCGGTCCGTTCAGGATGCGGGCAAGGACATTTATGTCTGGACGGTGAATGACCCGCTGCAAATGTCGGCCATGGCCTCGATGGGGGTGGACGGGCTGATCACCGACCGCCCGGCCATGGCGCGCGAGGTTTTGCGCGTTCGTGCCGAGATGGGACCGGCAGAGCGGTTGCTGCTGTGGCTGGCCACAAGTTTCGGAATGCAGGTCGATACCGAGGCGATGCGCGATGACAGCCCATAAGCTGGCGCTGTTTCTGATCTGCCTGTCGGGGCCTGCCGTCGCGCAGGACCTGATGCGCAGCGTCGAAATGCCTGCCCACCGGGCCTTGATCGCGCAGCGGGGAACGGATCCTCTGACACCGTTTGAAACGGACGGATGCTCGGGCGGGTTGTCGGCCAGTTGGCGCTGGGTGGCAGACACCTTCCCGCAGATCGGTGAGCTGTATCAAGCGCATCCCCCTTGGGAGGAATGTTGCATCATCCATGACCGCGCCTATCACAACGCAGGCGGGGCCCTGCGCGCCGAAGACAGCTTTGACGCGCGGCTTTCTGCGGATCAAACCTTGCGGGCCTGCGTCAAGGCCCATGGCAACAGCCATGCCGAGGAATACGCAGAGCGCTATGAGATGACCCCTGATCAGATCCGAAACGTCCATGCACTGACCGCAGATGCCATGTACGGTGCCGTCCGCTTTGGCGGCGGCCCGTGCAGCGGATTGCCCTGGCGCTGGGGATTTGGATATCCGGGATGTTCCGTGTTCGGAGAACGCACCCCTGCAAGCGAGTGACGTCATGCCCTGCGCACGAATGACGTCTTGCCCTGCGCGCGAATGACGTGGTGACAGCCTGACTCTTTTCGATTATCCAACTGGAAAACACGCGAATTGGGATTCTTAGACACATGGCTGACCACAAGCACGGCGAAATGGACATCACCGTCCAGGAAAAAACCTTCAACGGCTTCATCAAGGCCACCACATGGTGTGTGGTTGTCATCGCCTTCCTTTGCCTGTTCCTCGCGGTTTTCGCGTCCTAAGCTGAACCGAGGGCGACCCGTGTTCCGGATTTTGATTGCCTGCCTTCTGGCAGCAACGCTGACAGGCTGCGCGGTGTCCGACCGTCCGCAAGCAGATCAGGCCGAGATTGTCGCCCGGTCTTACCGTGATCCCGGGCCGTCCACCCTGACGCTGTATACGATGATCAACACGCGCACCGGATCCGGCGCGCATACATCCTTGATGATCGGCGGCAGCGAGCGGGTGATCTTTGATCCTGCCGGGTCGTTTCGCGCAGACGTGGTGCCGATCAAAGACGACGTTCTCTACGGGATCACTCCGGCGGTCGAGCAAGCCTATCGCAGCTCACACGCGCGCGAATCCCATTACGCCCGCATCCAAACGATTCAGGTGAGCCCTCAGCAGGCCGAAATCGCACTGCAGCTGGCCAAGCAAAGCGGTCCGGTTGCAGGCGCGTTCTGCGCAAACTCAACCGCCCGGATATTGCAGCAAGTGCCGGGGTTCGAGCAGATCGACGTCACGTTCTACCCGGTGAAGCTCTCGGATCAGTTCGGACAATTGCCCGGTGTGGTGACGGAAGAATACCGCGAGAACGACGATGCCGATCTGCAAAAAGGTCTGGCCGCGAACAATGCGCGCCTGAACCAGTTGGATGCGACGTCAACCCAATAGGAACAGCAACCCATAAAGGGTTGCCGCGCCGGTGAAAATCGCGGCAAGGACGTTTTTCGTCAGAACTCCGACCGATAATGCAACAGCGGCGGCCGCCATGCGCGGGATGTCGGGTTGGCCTTCGGTTGCCGTGGGCCAGACGACCAGTGGCGCAATCAGGGCCGGAATGATGGCCACCGCTGTGTAACGCAGGTGCCGCAACAGCCATGGTGGCATCGGACGGTCGCCAACCAGCCCTATAAAGGCAAAGCGCAGGGCAAAGCTGCCGACGGCCAGCCCGACGATGATGGTCCAGATGGTGACCGGGTCGACCTGAGTCATGATTTCTTCCGCTCCAGCATCAGTTCGGCTTGCGCCCCGGCCACCATCCCCGCCGCTCCGGCGATCAGCAAACCCAGATTGAACGGGACGGCAACCGTCAGCAGCGCGACGACAATTGCAACCAGCGCGGCGACCACATGCGCCAGCGTCCGCATCATCGGGCCCACCATGGCCAGAAAGGTGATCGGCAGCGCAAAATCCAGTGCCCAGCTTTCAGGGATTTGTGCCCCAAGAACCGCACCCAGATAGGTGGTGAGCATCCAAAGCGGCGTGATCGGCGTGACTGACCCGAAGAAATACGCCATGCGCTGAGGCACGGTCATCCGGGGTTCTTTTTCGAACCGCACCACCGAGCAGGCATAGGACTGATCCACGATCAAATAGGCCGCGCAGGCCCTCTGCCACAGGGGCGCCGCCCCCAAATAAGGGGTGAGCGAGGCCGAATACATCGCCACCCGCAGGTTTACCGCCAATGCGGAGGCCAGAATAATGATGGTCGGGGCATTATCCTGCAGCAACTGCAGGGCGGCAAACTGTGCGGCACCTGCAAAAACCGTGATCGAGAAGGCCATTGTCTGAACGATGTCCAGCCCGGCCTCGGTCGCGAAAACGCCGAACAGGGTCCCGAAGGGCATCGCCACGAAGATGAACGGCGTCCCGTCGCGAAAACCCTTCCAGAAGTATGACTTGGATGTGGCGGTTGCCATGGCTAAATCCTATGGTGTCCGCAGAAGAAGTAGCGGTCTTGGGAAAGGGTTGCAATTGGCCACGGAACTGGATGTCACGGACTACATCATCGCCCCAGACCCCGGCGCGGCCCGCCTGACCCGCGCGGTGGAAGGCGTGGACCAGAATGGCGAGGTCAGCCAAATCTCGGTGGTCGAGGAGCGCCCGCTGACGATATTCCTGAATTCGCAGGAAATCGTCACGGCGATGACAATCGGCGACTACCCGGAATATCTGGCACTGGGATTCCTGCGCAATCAGGGCATGTTGCTGGCCGATGACCAGATCACGCGGGTGGACTATGACGACGATCTGGAAACCGTCGTGGTCCGCACGGCGCGTGAGACCTCCTACGAGGACAAGCTGAAGAAAAAGACCCGCACCAGCGGCTGCGCCGTGGGCACCGTGTTTGGCGACATGATGGAGGGGTTGGAGGACGTGCGCCTGCCGCAGGTTCAGGTGCGCACCTCATGGCTCTATGATCTGGCCGCCAAGATCAACCGTACGCCATCCCTGTATCTTGAGGCCGGGGCGATCCATGGCACCGTGCTGTGCCGCGAGAACCGCCCGCTGGTTTATATGGAGGATGTGGGCCGCCACAACGCGGTCGACAAGATCGCAGGCTGGATGCTGTCCGAGGGTAAGGCGGCGGAGGACAAGATCCTTTACACCACCGGGCGGCTGACGTCCGAGATGGTGATCAAAACAGCGATGATGGGCATCCCGGTTCTGGCCTCACGGTCCGGTTTCACCGCCTGGGGCGTCGAGATCGCGCGCGAGGTCGGCCTGACCCTGATCGGCCGGATGCGCGGCCAGCGGTTTGTGTGCCTCTCGGGTGAGGACCGGCTGGTACGCGACGTAGACCCGGCCAGCGTCGCGGTAGAGGACAGGAAACATCGACGGAAAAGTGCGGGGTGAACATTGACATACAATTTCCATTTGTCGGAACAAATAGACGACAAAACTCTTATTAGAGCCATGGGCCCTTGCAGGCAAAATTATAGCGGGAAAGGAGCTTATTGGGGCTACTTGGCTTTGGATGCATCAAGAGGAATTTTGGCTGTTGTTGGCGGAATTGTTGTTGCTTTCATAGTGTTTCGTGCGCTTGGTACTCTACCTCTTACACAAGGTCTTTTTGCACCTGTTTCCGGAGGGGTGATTGGAGCTGGAGTACTCTATTTTGCGGAACGTTCTTCCAAAAGGCTGAAAGTCCGACAGATGCTGGCCTCGCCGATTTACAGCGGTGGAACTGACTTTATGTTCTCGCCAGAAGGTTTGGATATGCGGTCACCTCACGTAACTTGGAATGTGTCTTGGCATGCTGTTGAGCAAGTCGTCGAAGATAGGGCGGGGTTTTTCTTTTACGCAGGTGCCTTCGTGTATGTTCTGCCCAAAAAACTGTTGAGTACAGAAGAGGCTAAGACCTTCCCAAAAACAGTCGAAAACTGGCGTTCTACGGAGAAGACAAATTGATCCGCCCCCTCGGCGTTATCCTCGCAGGCGGTCTAGCAACCCGCATGGGGGGTGGTGACAAGGGCCTGTTGGAAATCGGGGGGCAAAGCCTGTTATCTCATGTTATCGAGCGGCTGTCTCCGCAGGTCGATCATCTTGCCCTCAACGCCAATGGCGACCCCAAACGGTTCGCTGATCTGAACTTGCCGGTCCTGCCGGACACGATCGAGGGTTTTGCCGGTCCATTGGCGGGCGTTCTGGCCGGGCTCGATTGGGCGGCCGAGCAGGGCGCGGACAGTATCGTGACAGCCGCCGCAGATACGCCCTTTTTCCCACGCGATCTGGTGGATCGGTTGACCGCCACAGCGCAGGGGCAGACGCATCCGCTGGTGTTGGCGACGACGCCGCGCACGGGTGAGGAGGCGTTGAAATCCGGCGGCGGCAAGCGGGTGAACCGGCACCCGACTTTTGGCCTCTGGCCGGTGGCGCTGCGCGATGATCTGCGTGCGGCGTTGAACGATGGGCTGCGTAAGGTCGTGCTGTGGACCGATCAGCACAACGGGCGCGAGGCGTTGTTTCCGGCTGACCCCTTTGATCCGTTCTTCAACGTCAATACGCCCGACGATCTGGCGCTGGCCCGAAAACTGTTGGAGCAGGCATGAGGGTTTACGGCGTCACCGGTTGGAAAAACGCGGGCAAAACCGGGTTGATGGAGCGGCTGGTGGCCGAGGTCACCGGGCGCGGGTTCACCGTTTCAACCGTCAAACATGCGCATCATTCCTTTGATGTCGACCAGCCCGGGCGCGACAGTCACCGTCACCGAATGGCGGGCGCCAGCGAGGTGCTGCTGGCCTCGGGCCAGCGCGTGGCCCTGATGCAGGAATTGCGCGGCGCGCCGGAACCTTCGCTGGAGGCTCTGCTGGCGCGTCTGTCGCCGGTCGATCTGGTGCTGATCGAAGGCTACAAACGCGAGCGTCACCCCAAGGTCGAAGCCTTCCGCGCTGAGCCAGGCAATGATCTGATCGCGACCCGAGACGACACGATCCGCGCGGTTGCCAGCGATACGCCTCTGGACCTGGATCGCCCTGTTTTCGACCTGAACGACACAAAGGCAATTGCGGATTTCATCCTGTCCGAGGTCGGTTTGTGAGCCTTTTCGACAGCTTTGCGATGGTGGACTGGTCGGGTGGTAACGATACCGGACCGCGCCCGCGCAAAGACGCGATCTGGGCTTGTGTGGTGCGCGAGGATGCCGTGCAGGCGCTGGACTATTTGCGCAACCGTCAGGTCGCCGAGGACTGGTTGCGCAGGCTGATCGAGACCGAACTGGCCGAAGGTCGCCGCTTGCTCCTGGGCTTTGATTTTCCCTTTGGCTACCCCAATGGCTTTGCCAAGGCGGTTACGGGGACAAGTGACCCCTTGGCTTTGTGGGATTGGTTCGGGGCGCAGATCCAGGATTCTCCGACCGCCAACAACCGCTTCGATCTGGCGGGGCGGATCAACCGTCGGTTTGGCGGCAAAGGTCCGTTCTGGATGAACGCCCTGCGGCGCGAGGTTGATGGATTGCCGCGCACCAAACAGGACTATCACAACCCGTTCCCGGATCGCCGCATTGTTGAGACGCGGGCCAAAGGCAGTTTCACCTGTTGGCAGATGGCCGGGGCGGGCGCGGTGGGCGGTCAGGTGATGATGGGCCTGCCGGTTCTGAACCGTTTGCGGCACGCTTATGCGGGCAAGATCGCCGTCTGGCCGTTTCAACCGCTGGACAGGCCCGTGGCTTTTGTCGAGATATGGCCCTCGCTCAAGTTGGGGAAGGCTCCGCCGGATCGGATCAAGGATGCATGGCAGGTTGAACAGGTCGCATTGACACTGTCGCGCTTGACGGATCAGGAATTGGCAGAGCAATTGACTGTCACGGCCCCAGAGGAGGGGTGGATTTTGGGTGTACCGCAAAACAAACCGACCATAGCGCCGCCGCCATTGCGGAACGATTGTTTCGCCTTGCCCGCGGGCGTGAACTGGACCCCGGTGGATGAGGCATTGGCGCTGTTGCGGGATCGGTTGCGACCGGTAACGGGGGCTGAGACGGTGCCCTTGGCGCAGTCTATGGGTCGGGTTCTGGCCGAGGATGTAGTGGCAAAACGCTCGAACCCACCGCAACCCAATACGGCGGTGGACGGCTATGGCTTTGCAGGTCCCGCCGCAGACGGCGCGCAGGTGATGCCCCTGACCGAGGGCCGCGCGGCTGCGGGCATCCCCTTTGACGGGTCCGTGCCTGCGGGCCATGCGCTGCGCATTCTGACCGGTGCTGCGTTGCCCGAAGGTGTTGATACCGTTGTTCTGGAAGAGGATGTGACCGTTCAGGACGGCTTTATCGCCTTTCACGGGCCCATAAAAAAGGGCGCAAACACCCGCCGCGCTGGCGAGGATGTTGCGCAGGGTGACACCGCCTTGCCCGCCGGGCGCAGGGTGACACCGGCGGATATGGCGCTGCTGTCCGCCGTCGGTATCGCCGAGGTTCCCGTTCGCAAACCCCTGCGCGTCGCGGTTCTGTCCACCGGTGATGAACTGGTCGAGCCGGGCGATGCTGTGGGTGCGGGTCAGATTTTCGATGCGAACCGCCCGATGTTGCTGTCCTTGTTGGAGCGGATGGGGTTTGAGCCCGTCGATATGGGTCGCGTGGCAGACGACCGCGATGTGTTGCGCGCGCGGCTGGATGAGGCGGCAGAACAGGCCGATGCCATCCTGACCAGTGGCGGCGCATCGGCGGGGGATGAGGATCACGTCTCGGCCCTGTTGCGCGAAGCGGGCGCGATGCAGGAATGGCGGATTGCGCTGAAACCCGGACGCCCCCTGGCGCTGGGCATGTGGTCGGACACGCCGGTCTTTGGCTTGCCCGGCAACCCCGTGGCCGCGATGGTCTGCACGTTGATCTTTGCCCGCCCGGCCCTGTGCCTGATGTCGGGCGAGGGCTGGATCGATCCGCAAGGCTTCGACGTGCCTGCCGCGTTTGAGAAGCGCAAGAAACCCGGTCGCCGCGAATACCTGCGCGCGCGCCTGCGCGAGGGCAAGGTCGAGGTCTTTCACTCGGAAGGGTCGGGCCGGATCAGCGGGCTCAGCTGGGCCGAGGGGCTGGTCGAAATCGAAGACGGCGCACGGCACATCCAGCCGGGCGATCCGGTGCGGTTCATTCCCTATGGCAGTTTCGGGCTATGACCGTAATCGTCTCGCAAGGATTTACCGAGGCGGAACGATCCAAGGCCGCAGCCCTGTTCTGGCAGGCATTTGCAGCCAAACTGCACAAGGTCATGGGCCCCGATGACAAGGGGCTGGCCTTTTTCGAACGCGCGCTGGCCCCGGACTTTGCATTGGTCGCGCGGGATTCGTCTGGCCGGTTGCTGGGCCTTGCGGGGTTCAAGACGACCGAGGGCGGGTTGGCGGGCGGAAGTCTGTCGGACCTCGCGCGCGTTTATGGCTGGTTTGGCGCGCTGTGGCGCGGCATGGTGCTGAGCGTGCTGGAGCGGGACCTGAAACCCGGCGTGTTTCAGATGGACGGCATCTTTGTTGCCGCCGAGGCGCGCGGGCAGGGCGTCGGGACGATGCTGTTATCCGCGATCAAGGACGAGGCGCGCAACAGGGGCATGGCCGAGGTGCAGTTGGACGTGATCGACACCAACCCGCGCGCGCAGGCTTTGTACGAACGCGAAGGTTTCAAACCGGTGGGTTATGAGAAAACCGGTCCGTTCCGCCATCTGTTCGGGTTCAGCCGCGCCACCAAGATGAGCTGGGCGGTTTCGCCCGCCTAGGGTCCTGACCCTAGTCGAAGGTCCCCGCAACGCGGCCCACCAGCATGAAGGCCCGTGCCGTTCTGGTGTCGCCAAGCGCGGTCAGTTCAGCATCGCTGGCATCAAGTTCAAACTCGACAATCATGTTGTCGAAGCGCCGCAGGAAGTGATGGGCAGCATCCCGAAAGATCGGGTCCTGTTTCATCCGCGCGGCGGTTAGCGCCAGCGAAGACCGGTCCCGGATCCCGCCCAGGGCCGCAACGGACCGCCCGCGCGCGCCTTGGGCAAATTGCCGCCAGATTTCTGGCCGCGCCATGTCGGGGCGCAGGTCGTCCATATAGATGCCCTCCTGGCTGAGCAGGGTCAGAACATCCTGAGAGGCCTGCACCAGTTGTGCGGTTTTCCGATCTTTCAACGCCATTCGCAAGGCGTTGAACCCTTCGGTGTCTTTCTCGGTCTCGGGGAAATTCAGGGCGCGGATAAAGGTGTCGGTTGTCAGTGGCGGCGCGATATCTTCGGCGGTGGTGCCAAGCGCCAAAGATGTCTGATCGCCCGGAGCCAGCGTGGGCTGGCCGCCCGACGCAGGCTCTCGCCGTTTGGTCGAAAAGGTGGCCAGAGCATCCTCGGCCTTCTTCGTGGCAGCGGCGATTTCGTCCAGTTTCTTGGCAGCCGCAGGCTCAACGGAACTGGCCGCCCGCTGCTGTTGCAGAACATAGGCTTGTCGGATCGCGTCAATCGCTGTCTGCAACCGCGCGCTTTCCTCGCGCATCACACGGCTGGCCCGCATCGCCGTGGCCGCAACCCAGATCATCGCCACCGGCATGAACACCGCAAGGAAGGTCACGATGAACCCGCTGCCTTCGTTCTGGTCGGGCAGCACCAGAAACACAACCGACACCACCAGCCAGATGACGCTGAGCACACCTGCGGCGATTTCGATCGAGGTCACGCCCGTCCGCTCGGGGCGATCATAGATGCCCAGAGAGGTTGGCCGTTCGGTTTCCTGGTCAGGTTGGGTCCCCGACATATCAGACGCTCCGGTCAGGCGTATTCGATGCTCAGAACTTCGTAAGACCGCACACCACCGGGGGTGCGAACCTCGACACTGTCGCCTTCGTCCTTGCCGATCAGGGCGCGGGCCATGGGCGATTTGATATTCAGCAGGCCGTTTTCGATATTGGCCTCATACTCTCCGACGATCTGCCAGGTCTTTTCTTCGTCGGTATCTTCATCGACTAGCGTGACCTTGGCGCCGAACTTGATCGCACCGGACAATTTGGCAGGGTCGATCACGTCGGCCAGCGACAGGATGCCTTCCAGTTCCTTGATACGGCCTTCGATAAAGCCCTGTTTTTCGCGGGCCGAGTGGTATTCGGCGTTTTCCTTCAAATCACCCAGTTCCCGCGCCGAAGCGATGGCTTCGATGATCGCCGGACGCTCGACGGATTTGAGGTTTTTCAGCTCTGCTGCCAGCGCGGCATTGCCCGCAGGCGTCATTGGAATCTTTTCCATAGTCTTGTGGTCCACGCATAAATTGAGCCGCCCCGCCGCAGGGAAAGCGTCGGGGCGAATGATGGGTCGTTCAGTACCTGACCCAAATGGGGCGTGAATTGCAAGAGGCCAAGGGGCAGTCAGCGTTCGATTCGCGACTTAGCGCCGTTCAGGCGGAACCGGTTCGCGCCTGTGACGGTGATCAGGGGGCTTGTTGCGCCGCCAGCGGCGCGAAGGGGTGCAAAGCCACAGCATATCAATCATATTGCACCACTTCGAACTCGATGCCGTTGTCATCGTCGAAATAGAACCGTCTGCCCGGTTCGTAATCGGCGTGGTTATGCGGTGTGAACCCGGCCTCGCGCACCTTGGCTTCGGTGACGTCGATGTCTTCGACCAGAACGCCCACGTGATTGAGCCCGCCGACGATGTCATAGCTGCTTTCGCCTGCGGGTTTCGGGTCACTGGGCGCATAAAGCGCCAGATAGGTGTGCTGGCTGCCGACATGAACGGTATAGCCGCCCGCGATGGCGGGGCCTTCCCAGCGGGTCTTCCAGCCAAAGACCTTTTGCATCCAAGCCGCCGAGGCCTGCGGGTCGCGGACGGTGAAATTGGTGTGTTCAAGCGTCGCCATCATGGGATCTCCTTTGCGAATTTGTTGCTTGTCACGACTCAGCGTAATTACTAAACCTAACTTTAGGTCAAGATATTTTTTGCGAGGGTTCTATGGCGGTTTCCGAAGGGCTGGCAATTGGCGCATTGGCCCGGCGCACGGGGTTGGCGGTGTCAGCCATCCGGTATTACGAGGCGCAGGGCCTGATCGCACCCTGGCGCAACGCAGGCGGGCAGCGGCGCTATCAGCGGGCCGACATAAGACGGCTGAGCTTTGTGATGATTGCGCAGCAGTTCGGCCTGACCCTGCCGGAAATTCGCGAGGTTCTGTCCGGCCTGCCCGGCAACCGCACGCCCACGCCGCAGGACTGGAAGGATATCAGCATCACCCTGCGCGCCCGGCTGGATCAGCGAATCGATACTCTGATGCGGTTGCGCGACAATCTGGACGGGTGCATCGGCTGTGGCTGCCTCAGCCTGCCGAAATGCGCGCTTTACAATCCTGATGACCGGGCCAAGTCCCATGGTAGCGGTCCCAGATACCTGATGGGGGACGCTCCGGATACATAACTGCCGCATTGCAGCAATGTTACGCCGTGTTTTGATTGACCAAGGTCTTTCGGACCGGGTAATCACCCGTGAAACAAAATTGCGCAGACCACGCAGTGAAAGCGCCAATTCGGAAAGTTAGCTAAGGAGCCCGCGATGGCCGAGATTGAACGCGAAGCGATGGAATACGACGTAGTGATCGTGGGCGCTGGCCCTGCGGGTCTGTCTGCGGCCATCCGTCTGAAACAGCTTGATGCCGACCTGAACGTTGTTGTTCTGGAAAAAGGCTCGGAAGTGGGTGCGCATATCCTGTCGGGCGCGGTGCTTGACCCTTGCGGGCTGGACGCGCTGATCCCGGACTGGAAGGAAAAAGGCGCGCCACTGAACGTGCCGGTGCATGAAGACAATTTCTACATGCTGGGCGAAGCCGGTCAGATCCGCATCCCCAACTTCCCGATGCCGCCGCTGATGAACAACCACGGCAACTACATCGTGTCGATGGGCAATATCTGCCGCTGGATGGCCGAGCAGGCCGAGGAGCTGGGCGTGGAAATCTTCCCCGGCATGGCCTGTTCCGAGCTGGTCTATGGCGACAATGGCGAAGTCAAAGGCGTGGTCGCCGGTGTCTTTGGTCTGGAAGCGGATGGCTCTTATGGTCCGAACACCGAGCCGGGCATGGAACTGCACGGCAAATATGTCTTCCTGTCGGAAGGTGTGCGCGGTTCGCTGTCCAAGGAAGTCATCGCCAAATACGACCTGCAGGCCGGTAAGGAAGTGCAGAAATACGGCGTCGGCATGAAAGAGATCTGGGAGATCGACCCCGCCAAGCACAAAGAAGGCAGCGTCACCCACACCATGGGCTGGCCTTTGGGCAGCAACGCAGGTGGCGGTTCCTTCATCTATCATCTTGAAAACAATCAGGTCTATGTCGGTTTCGTGGTTCACCTGAACTACAAGAACCCGCACCTGTACCCCTACATGGAATTCCAGCGCTTCAAGCATCACCCGATGGTGGCCGAGCTGCTGAAAGGCGGCAAGCGCGTCGCTTACGGTGCCCGTGCGATCACCGAGGGCGGCTATCAGTCGATGCCCAAGCTGGTCGCGCCGGGCGTGGCGCTGCTGGGCTGTTCGGCGGGTATGGTCAACGTGCCGCGCATCAAGGGCAACCACAACGCCATGCTGTCGGGCAAAGCCGCAGCCGAAGCGGCGTTCGACGCCATCAAGGCCGACCGTTCGGGGGATGAGCTGACCGCTTATGAGACCGACGTGCGCGATGGTGCCATCGGCAGCGACCTGAAGAAGGTGCGCAACGTCAAGCCGATGTGGTCGAAATGGGGTCTGACCGCCTCGCTGATGCTGGGCGGTCTGGATATGTGGACCAACACGCTGGGCTTTTCGCTGTTCGGCACGCTGGGCCACGGCAAGAACGATGCGGATTCCACCGAAGATGCCAGCAAGCACAAGCCCATCGATTATCCCAAACCCGATGGCACGCTGTCCTTTGACCGCCTGACCAACGTGTCCTTCGCGGCCACCAACCACGAGGAAGCCCAGCCTTGCCACCTGCGCCTGGCCGACCCCGAGATCCCGGTGAAGGTCAACCTGCCCAAGTTCGACGAACCGGCGCAGCGCTACTGCCCCGCGGGCGTGTACGAGATGGTCGAGGATGAAAACGGTCCGCGATTCGTCATCAACTTCCAGAACTGCGTCCATTGCAAAACCTGCGACATCAAGGATCCCAGCCAGAACATCACCTGGACCACGCCGCAGGGTGGGGATGGCCCGAACTATCCCAACATGTAAGCAAAAAGATGGGCACTGGCAGGGTCGTGAAGGCTCTGCCATTGCCTCTTGCTGGCCAAGGCCCTAGCTTATCGCCCAGTCAATGACAGCAAGGCAGGCTTTTGGTGATTTCCATTGTTCGTCGCACGGTATTGGCCGTGTTGCTCTCTTCTTCCGTTGCGGTTCCGGTGTCTGCGGATACAGGCGCAGGCTCTTATCTGGCTGGGCGTCAGGCGATCTATGAAAGCGATTATGCGGCGGCCGAGAAATACTATGCTCAGGCACTGAAATTCGACCCCCAGAACGCGCTGCTTCTGGAAAGCGTTGTCGTCGCACGGCTTGCGCTGGGTGAGATCGAGCGCGCCTTGCCCGTTGCGCAGTCAATTGAAGAGGCGAACCTGCCCAGTCAGGCTGCGCGGATGGTGGTCGCCGCCAACCTGATCGCCGATGATAATCTGGCCGAACTGTTGGCCCGCGATCCTGAAACTCAGGGTGTTGGGCCATTGGTCGATGGTTTGATGATGTCCTGGGCCTATCTGGGTCAGGGTGAGATGACCAAAGCGATGGAGCAGTTCGATACAGTCTCGACCCAAAACGGACTGCGCGAGTTTGCGTTTTACCACAAAGCCATGGCGCTGGCCTCGATCGGGGATTTCGAAGGGGCCGAGGCGATTTTTGCGGAAAATGACGGTGCAATCGCGCAATTCTCGCGCCGTGCTGCGATGGCGCGGGTCGAGGTCTTGTCACAACTGGACCGCAACGCCGACGCATTGGCGTTTCTGGACGACGTCTTTGCGGCGGGCAGCGATCCGTCCATCGAAGACTACATCAGCCGTCTGACAGCCGGTGAGACCTTGCCCTTCACCCATGTGCAATCCGCGCGTGATGGGATGGCCGAGGTGTTTTTCTCGGTCGGGGCGGCGCTGAATGCCGAAGCATCGCCCGACTATGTCTTGCTTTACGCGCGCATGGCCAGTTTCCTGCGTCCCGATCACGTCGATGCCATTCTGCTGAGTGCCGAGTTGCTGGACGAACTGAACCAATACGATCTGGCGGTGGATGCCTATCGTCAGGTGCCCGCAGACAGCAATGATCATCACGCCGCTGAACTGGGTCGGGCCGAGGTTCTGGGCCGGTCGGGTAAAACGGATGCCGCCATCGAAGTGCTGCAGAATCTGGCCGCGCAAAAGCCCGACCTGCCGGGCGTTCATGTCGCGCTGGCGGATATTCAGCGCCGGGAAGAGAATTACGCGGCGGCGGTAGACTCCTACGACACGGCCATTGACCTGACTGAAACCGAATCCAGCGGCAACTGGTTCCTGCACTATGCCCGTGGGATCTCGCACGAGCGTCTCAAGCGATGGGATCAGGCCGAGGCCGATTTCCGGCGCGCGTTGGAATTGAACCCCGATCAGCCGCAAGTGTTGAACTATCTCGGCTACTCGCTGGTCGAACGGCGCGAAAAGCTGGACGAGGCGCTGGACATGATCGAACGCGCCGTGGCTGCGCGCCCGGACAGCGGCTATATCGTCGACAGTCTGGGTTGGGTCCTGTTCCGTCTTGGCCGCTATGACGAAGCGGTCGAGCATATGGAGCGTGCCGTTGAACTGATGCCGGTCGATCCGGTGGTCAATGACCATCTGGGCGATGTCTACTGGGCCGTTGGCCGCGCCCGCGAGGCCGAGTTTCAGTGGAAACGGGCGCTGTCGTTCATCGACGCCGAAGATACCGACAGCGAGGCCGATCCCGAACGCATCCGCCGCAAGCTTGAGGTTGGGCTGGATGTGGTTCTGGCCGAGGAAGGCGCTGATCCATTGAAGGTCGCCAATGGCAACTGAGGCCTTCGCGCCCGCCAAAATCAATCTGACCCTGCATGTCACCGGCCAGCGCGCGGATGGCTATCATCTGCTCGATTCCCTTGTGGCTTTCGCGGATGTGGGGGATCAGTTGGAATTTGCGCCGGGGCCTGACCTGTCGATCTCGGTTGCCGGAGAGCATGCGACAGGCGTTCCCATCGACAATCGCAACCTGATCTGGAAAGCGGCCGAGGCTGTGGGGTGGACGGGCCATGTTTCGTTGAACAAGGTCCTGCCGCATGGCGGCGGGATCGGCGGTGGCTCATCTGACGCCGCGGCCATGCTGCGCCATGCGGCGGGTCAGGGCATCGAAATCCCCTCGGACCTGCCAGTCTCGCTTGGTGCAGATATTCCGGTTTGCATGGTTGCCCAAGCGTCCCGGATGCGCGGGATTGGCGAGCAGGTTGCGCCGATGGTCCTGCCTGTGTTGCCTGCATTGCTGGTGAATCCCGGCGTTGAAGTCCCAACGGGGTCTGTTTTCAAGGCCATGGGCACCCGCGACAATCCAGGGATGCCGGATGATATTCCTGCGTTTGGCGACATTGGGGCGTGCGCCGATTGGTTGTCCGCCCAGCGAAACGATCTGCAAGGTCCCGCTGTGGCCATTGCCCCACAAATCGGGCGGGTGCTAGAGGAATTGGCGGCCACGCGCGATGTGTTGCTGACGCGAATGTCCGGCTCAGGCTCGACCTGCTTTGCGCTTTTTCCGTCGATGAAGGCGGCCCATTTCGCAGCCTATGAGATCGGTGCGGCCCATCCCGATTGGTGGTGCCGCGCGACCCGGCTTAGTTAAGCCGCGACACCACGTAATCCGCCAGATCGCGCAGCAGGGTGCGAACCTCGTGATCCGGCAACGCGTCCAGCGAAGCCTTGGCCTTGTTGGCCCATCCCAACGCATCCTGGCGGGTAGCTTCAAGCGTCTGGTACTTGTCCATCAGGCCAAGCGCATGGTCCAGATCGCCGTCTTGCTGGCGGCCCTTTTCAATGGTGCGCTCCCAGAAAGCACGCTCATCCGCTGTGGCTTGTGCGACTGCTTTGATCACCGGCAGGGTCAGCTTCCGCTCGCGGAAATCGTCGCCGATATTCTTGCCGGTTGTTTTGCTGTCGCCCTGATAATCCAGCAGATCGTCGGCAATCTGGAAGGCGATACCCAGCGCATCGCCATAGTCGAACAAGGCCTGCACCTGCGGGTCCGAGGCCCCGGCGATGACGCCACCTACCTCGGTCGCGGCTGAAAACAGCGCCGCTGTCTTGCCGCGCACGACCTGCAGGTAAACACCCTCATCGGTGCCCAGATCGGTGGCGGCGGTCATTTGCAGTACTTCACCTTCGGCAATCGTGGCCGAAGCGTTGGCCAGAATGTCCAGAACGCGCAGCGATCCGGTTTCGACCATCAACTGAAAGCTGCGAGAGAACAGATAATCGCCCACCAAAACGCTGGACTTATTATCCCAAAGCAGGTTGGCCGTGGGCCGCCCGCGTCGCTGGGCGCTTTCGTCGACCACATCGTCATGCAACAGGGTCGCGGTGTGAATGAACTCGACCGTCGCGGCCAAACGCACATGATGCTCGCCCGTGTACCCAAACAACCGCGCTGCCGCCAATGTCAGCATCGGGCGCAGACGTTTGCCGCCCGCTTCGACCAGATGCGCGGTGACCTCGGGGATGCGGGGCGCGTGCTCTGATGCCATCCGCGTCTGGATCAGCGTATTCACCGCCTCCATCTCAGCGCTCAGAATTTCGGCGAGCCGCTCATGCGGTTTCGAGATTGTGCTGACGTCCATCACACTCCTGATACAAGGCTCGACTTCTGTCCTGCCTTGCCCTTACATCCATCCCCATGAAAGAACTATTGCGCAGCACCGATCCGACAATCCTGGCCTTTGCATCCGCTCTTCTTGAAGGCGAGGATATAGACTGCTTTCAGATGGACGTAAATATGAGCATCCTCGAAGGCGGCATTGGAATCTTCCCCCGCCGCCTGATGGTGCGGGCCGATGACCTGACCCGCGCCGAACGGGTGATGCGCGACAATGAGATCCCGCTGGGGCGATGACAGGTTTCGCCGACCATGAACTAAGCCGGAACGATTTTCTGGGCGGTCGGGTGCGCCTTTGGCAGCCGACAAAAGGCTATCGCGCCGGTGTAGACCCTGTTTTGCTGGCCGCTTCGGTGCCTGCAACCAGTGGCCAATCGGTGTTGGAGCTTGGATGCGGGGCAGGGGCTGCGATCCTGTGTCTGGCCGCGCGGGTGCCTGGTTTGCAGATGTGCGGGGTCGAACTGCAACCGGCCTATGCGGATTTGGCCCGCCGTAATGCCGCCGATAACAATATCGTGCTGGATGTGGTGACATCCGATCTGTCCGCACTTCCGGTGGATTTGAAACAACGCCATTTCGACCATGTGATCGCGAATCCACCCTATTACCGCGCCGGTGCCCATAGCCCGGCCACAGATACCGGGCGCAGCGTGGCCTTGGGCGAGGAAACGCCTCTGGCTGATTGGATCGACGTGGCAGCCAGACGGCTGGCTCCGCGTGGCTATCTGCACATGGTCCAAAAGGCCGACCGCCTGCCGGACATGCTGATGGCCTGTCAGGATCAGCTTGGGTCGGTCGAGGTGCTGCCGCTTGCGGCACGCGCGGGCCGCGAGGCTGAGTTGGTGATTTTGCGCGCCCGCAAAGGCGGCCGGGCCGCGTTTCGCCTGCATGCGCCGTTGATCTTGCATATGGGCGCGCGGCACGAAAAGGACGGGGAAAGCTACACCCCGGATGTTTCCGCGGCCCTTCGGGACGGGGCTGCGTTGGGTCCGTTTCACAGCCTTAGGCAATGACCAGCCGAATTTGTCGGATTTATTACAGAATCTGTGCGTCTGCAGCGTGACAGGGTGGAAACGATGTGCTCAACTTCTTACGTGACATATACACTCGCAACCAAGGAGGATCGCCATGAGCGTGAGCGCACATCTGACGGAACTGAAGAAGAAGCACGAATCTCTCGGTCTCGAAGTGGAACAAGCCCAACGCTCGCCAGGCATCGATGATCTCCATATCGCCCAGCTCAAGAAGCAAAAACTAAAGCTCAAGGAAGAGATCGAGCGCCTGTCAACTTAACCTTTCAGGCTGGCGCGTGCCGCAATCAACGCACCGCCGGTGATCAGTAAAGCCGCGATCGCCAATGTCCATGTCGGCATGGCGATCCCGGCAAGTACCAAAACCACGGTGGACAACAAGGGCGCCGCGTATGAGCTGGTTCCCAGCATTTGTATGTCACCCTGTTTGACCCCGATATCCCACACGTAAAACGCCAGCCCCACCGGCCCCAGACCAAGGGCCAGGGTTGATGCCCAGCCAAGCGTCGTACCCGGCCAGACGGTTGTTTCCAGCGCAAAGTGCAGCGCCCATGACGCGATCGCCGTCAGCACGCAGAAGACCGCAACCGAGCTTGTCGGCGTTTCACCCAGTCTGCGGGACAGAACCGAATAACCCGACCAAGTCAGCGCGCAGAGGAAGGCCAGCGCGTATCCGGGCAGGTGGTCGACCTGAAAACCCGCGCTGCCGCCACCGGTGATGATCAGCGCGGCCCCGGCAAAGCCCAGACAGGCCCCGATCAGATGGCCGGCGCGCAAATGCTCGCCGGGAAGCAGCCCCGAGAACAGAACGATCAGCAAGGGCCAGAGATAGGCGATCAGCCCCGCCTCGGCCGCAGGGGCCATGCGCAGGGCCGAGAAATACAGCGCGTGATAGCCGAACAGGCCCACCGTGCCGAAAGCGTAGATCTTCCAACTGATGCTGCGCAATTTGGAAAAGCCGCCTGACCGCCATGTCCATATCAACCCCAGGGACCCGCCGATGCTGAAGCATATGGCGTTCAGCAACAAAGGCGGCGTTGGGGCCGAGCCAACCGTGAACAGCGCCAGAAGGGCCCAAAGCAGGACGGCGATAAATCCGATGGCAGTGGCGCGATTTCTGGTCATTTCGGGGATACGTCTTCTACAGGAATGATCGTGAATTCATCCGAGATATGGGCGGTCTTTTCAATCTCGGCCGCGAACCAATCGCGGAATGCAGCGATCTGTGGCCGGTTTTCCGCACCGGGCAGGCACAGAAACCGGAACCGCCCCTTGGTTTCAATGGCGGTTTTGAACGGCGCGACCAGCCGGCCTTCGGTTATGTCCTTGATGATCATCGCGCGCCGACCCAAGGCAACACCGACCCCCGCCACCGCCGCATCAATCGCGTGATCCGCGTTCGAGAAATGCGCGCCATGGGTCGGCGTGAAATCAACACCAAACGCCCGAAACCAGGTGGGCCAGTCGGCGGGCGGCTTGAGAAACGCGATTGAATCGTCATGGATCAGCGGCGCATCGCGCAGGCTTTCAGGCGTCGTGAATTGCTCGGCCAGCTCCGGCGTCATGACCGGGGTCAGCCATTCCTTGCGCACGGGCAGGCAATACAAGCCGTCATCCTGGCCATAGCCAAAGCGGATTGCGACATCCACATCGTCCCGCTCAAGATCCATATTGCGCAAGGTGGCCGAGAATCTCAGGTCGATCTCCGGATGGGCGCGGGCAAAGTCATAAAGGCGTGGGGCCAGCCATTTCGCCGTCAGGGCAGGCCCAGCCGTGACCGTAAGCGTGGTGTTGTCCTGCAATCTGCGCGTCGCGGCCCATGCGGATTTGAGCGCGGCAAAGCCTTCGGCCGCGCCGGGGGCCAGCGCTTTGCCAGCTTCGGTCAGTTCCACCGCGCGGTTCAGACGTTTGAACAGGGGGTGGCCCAGATGCTCCTCCAGCGATTTGATCTGGAAGGACAGCGCAGCGGGGGTCACGTTCAGTTCATCCGCTGCCTTGGCAAAAGACATATGGCGCGCGGCGGCGTCAAAGGCCCGTAAGGCGGTAAGAGGGGGAAGTCTGTCGCTCATGTCGCTTAAGAATTTCTTGTCCGAACCGTCGAAAACTCTCGTTTGTACGTTTTGAAATCAAACGCCATGTTGAAGGCAAGTCAAGTTCAGCTTTAGCCAAAGGGGATATGCCATGATCGAGATGACGACAAACCCGTCTGTTCAGGATGCGATCCGTCGCGCGCATGAAGAACGCAGCAAGATGGTCCATCAGGTCTGGGGTTGGCTATTCGGTTCCCGCTGACCGCAGCGCGCGCGGGCTTACGGGATAAAGAAGGGCCGGCCCAAAAGGACCGGCCCGATTTTGTTGCACTGCTTCGGGTTTAGACGAAAAACTGCGCGCCGTTTGCCGAGATGGTCGAGCCGTTGATGAACTGAGACTCGTCTGAGGCCAGGAAGGCCACGCAGCGGGCAATCTCTTCCGGCTCACCCAGACGGCCAGCAGGGATCTGGCTGATGATCGATTCACGCACCTTCTCGGGTACCGCCATCACCATTTCGGTTGCGATATAACCGGGGCAGATCGCGTTGGCGGTGATGCCCGCGCGTGCACCTTCCTGCGCCAGCGATTTCACGATGCCCAGATCACCCGCTTTGGTCGCGGCATAGTTCACCTGCGCGAACTGGCCTTTCTGGCCGTTGATCGAGCTGATGACGATCACGCGGCCGAACTTACGCTCGCGCATGCCGGGCCAGACGGGGTGAACGGTGTTGAACACGCCGGTCAGGTTGGTGTCGATGACCTGGTGCCACTGCTCGGGCGTCATTTTGTGGAACGGCGCGTCCTTGGTGATACCTGCGTTGGCCACAACGATGTCGATGGGGCCGACCTCGGCCTCTACTTTTTCGATGCCCGCTTTGGACTCGTCATAGTCGGCGACGTTCCATTTATAGGTGGCGATGCCGGTTTCTTCGGTGAACTTCGCGGCGGCTTCATCATTTCCTGCATAGGTGGCCGCAACATTGTACCCTTCGGCCTTGAGCGCCTTGGAAATTGCTGCGCCGATGCCGCGAGAGCCGCCGGTTACGAGTGCTGTACGTGCCATTTAGGAATCCTCCAAATTTAGTCGTCTTGGTAATTCTGTTACTCTGAGGGAGATTGGTGCGCAATATCGTTTCGTGATCGTTTTCGACTTTCTGTTTGGCGATATTGTCGCATCTAACGGATATGCTTCGATTGTAACAAAAAAGGGCGCTGGTAGAGCGCCCTTTTCTATTTGGGTGTCAACGCACTTAGTCGCGCTCCACGCACAGGGCGACGCCCATGCCGCCGCCGATGCACAGGGTCGCCAGACCCTTTTTCGCGTCGCGGCGTTTCATTTCGAACAGCAGCGTGTTCAGGACACGGCAGCCGGATGCGCCGATCGGGTGGCCGATGGCAATCGCGCCGCCGTTGACGTTTACGATGGACGGGTCCCAGCCCATGTCCTTGTTCACGGCGCAGGCCTGTGCGGCGAAAGCTTCGTTCGCCTCGACCAGATCCAGATCGTCAACCGACCAGCCCGCTTTTTCCAGCGCTTTGCGCGAGGCGTAGATCGGGCCGACGCCCATGATCGACGGGTCCAGACCAGCTGTGGCGTAAGACGCGATACGGGCCAGAGGCTCGATCCCGCGCTTTTCGGCGTTTTCGGCCGACATCAGCAGGGTTGCTGCCGCACCATCGTTCAGACCAGATGCGTTTGCCGCCGTGACCGAGCCGTCCTTGGTGAAGGCCGGGCGCAGCTTTGCCATGGCTTCCATGGTTGCGCCGTGGCGGATGTACTCGTCCTTGTCCATCACGATATCGCCCTTGCGGGTCTTGATGGTGAAGGGCACGATTTCATCCGCGAACTTGCCCGCTTTCTGAGCCGCTTCGGCCTTGTTCTGCGAGGCAACGGCGAATTCGTCCTGCTGATCGCGGCTGATCTGCCATTTCTCGGCGACGTTTTCGGCGGTCTGGCCCATGTGGTAGCCGTTGAAGGCGTCCCACAGACCGTCGCGGATCATCGTGTCGATATATTTCATGTCACCCATCTTGTGACCGGCGCGCAGGGCGGCGGCGTGGGGCGACAGGGTCATGTTTTCCTGACCACCGGCAGCAACGATGTCGGCATCGCCTAGCTGAATGTGCTGAGCCCCCAGCGCAACCGCGCGCAGGCCCGAGCCACAGACCTGGTTAATGCCCCAAGCCGCGCTTTCCTGCGGCAGGCCGGCATTGATATGCGCCTGACGGGCGGGGTTCTGGCCCTGAGCGGCGGTCAGCACCTGACCCATGATGGTTTCGCTTACTTCGCCCTTCTCTACTCCGGCGCGTTCTACGACTGCTTCCAGGACGGCAGCGCCCAGATCATGTGCAGGGGTGTTCGCAAACGAACCGCTAAAGCTGCCGACGCCTGTGCGTGCGGCGGATGCGATTACTACGTTGGTCATATAATCAGTCCTTTACCGTCATGGTCCAAAGGGAAATCTGACGGCGCAGGTGGCAGAGAGGCTCTCTGACAGTACAAGAGCGCCCCAAGTTCCCCGCTCCAGCACCTTTTGCAATACCGCAATGCTGCAATTGCAGCAACGGACAGCTTGTCTCAGCGTTGGACAGGATTTGCTGTCGCGAGCGGGTTTTTGCCTAAGATCCTGTTTTGGATTTCTTTTCCTGCTTCCACGGGGGTGAAACCGCGGGCGCGCCAAACAGAAATCCCTGCAGGCAATCGACGCCGCTGGCGGTCAGGAACGCGGCATCCGCCTGGTTTTCGACCGATTCGGCGGTCACCAGGATCTCGAATTCCCGCGCGACAGCGATCAAAGCGCGGACCAGCGCCTGATTGTCAGGCTGTTCGCTGATCCCCCGAATAAACTGTCCGTCGATCTTTGCCGCGTCGAACAGAAACTCGCGAAAATGGCGAAAGCTGAAATCGCTGGCACCGAAATCGTCTAGCGCAAAGGCGATGCCGCGTTCCTGCAGGCGGTCCATCAGGTCGATCACAAGCTCGGGCACCTGCATGGCGGATTGTTCGGAAATCTCAAGGATCAGCCGCTCCCCCAGACCCGCGTCGCGTTTCAGAAAGCGGTCCAGCACCCGGGTCCAGCGCGAGAACCCGATCGACCGGGCCGACATGTTGATGGACAACCGGATCGAGGGGTTTCGGGCAAGCGTACGCAGCCCCAGTTCCAGTGCGATGCAATCCAGTTCCCGGCCTAAAGGCGTGTTTTCCAGCTGCGGCATGAACTCGCGCGCCGGGATCACCCGCCCGGTTTCGTCCAGAACCCGGATGAAGCCTTCGTAGAATGCGACAGCATATGGCGGGTCGGCCTGCACAACCGGCTGGAACGCCAGCTTGCATTGTTTGTGCTTCACCGCTTCGGTCGCCATTTTCACCACGGATCTGTCCCGCGCCGAGATGGCCGAGTTCAACGGGCTTTCCGATCCTTCGGGTATATCCGCACGTTTCTTGTCCCGCATGAGCGCCGGTTCCCTGAGTTATTCCGAACAAAGGTCCGGCCCAGTGTCAGGTCAAACAGGTGAATCTGCGGTTAAGGTCGGGAAAGTTTCAGCGGGCAGATTGCCACGCGCGGGTCAGAGAGGCTGCGGCTCCGATCACGGCGCCGGTGACACCCATGATCATCATGACAAAGCCCAGTGCGATCAAGCCTGTCAACGCCGTCGCCAAAGCGGCGATCATGGCCAAAGTCAGACCCATCAGACCAACCACGGTCGAAACAGTTGTTAAACGGGTCATTTCGGGTCTCCGGCCACTCGTTACATTGCACCTTTCCCCTCATATGGCGTCGAAGGCTGGAATTTCAAGTTGAGACCCATGTTGCACTACGTGCGTCAGACCTGTTCCGCCTGACGATTGGGCACGTTCTTGTCCAGATGCTCGAATCCGGGCGTTCCGCGATCTTCGGGGTGGCGCGCCAGGTGCTTTTCTTTGATCTGCGTTGAGCTGTCCCGGCTGCCATCATGGCTGTAGCCGGGCGGGGCGAAGCAATAGCCGAGCCTCTGGCGCAGGGTCAGGCCGGGCTGTGTGGCGTCGCGCCAGATGCCAACCCATTCGTGGAAGGCCACACGCAGCGGGTTGAAGGTGCCGATATTGTGGACCAACCCGTAATCGACCCGCTCATCTTCTTGTTCGGGTACAAAGGTGCCGAACATCTTGTCCCAGATGATGAAAACACCTGCATAGTTGCAGTCCAGATAGCGCGCGTTGCGGCCATGATGCACGCGGTGATGGCTGGGCGTGTTCATGATCGCCTCGAACCAGCGGGGCATTTTGCCGATGGCCTCGGTATGAATCCAGAACTGATAGATCAGGTTCAGCCCGCCAACGAACAGCACCATGGCTGGGTGAAAGCCCAGCAGGATCAGGGGCGCGCGGACGACCATCATGAAGGTGAACGTATAGGTCCATGTCTGCCGCAGCGCGGTCGTCAGGTTGTAGTGTTGCGAACTGTGGTGGTTCACATGGCTGGCCCAGACCCAGCGGATGCGGTGCCCGAAACGATGTACCCAATAGTAACGAAGGTCGTCCAACACGAAACACAGGATGATGACGGGGATCGAGGTCCCAAGGTTCAGCGGTGTGACCTGCCACAACCACATGAAGAACCCATAGGCGATGAACCCCAGCAAGAAGCCCGAGGCGATATTGCCCGCCCCCATGATCAATGAGGTCACGGCATCGCGCGTCTCATACCGGCCGCCACGCCCTTTGACCGTGATCCACAGGAACTCGGCCAGGATGGCGGCGATAAAAAACGGGACAGCCCATTGGACGGCGTCGGGAAAGCTGATGTGATCGGTCATGAAAGGTCCATCAGGTTTTGCCAGTGCTGGCGTTCGATTTCGTCAAGGCGGATGACCACCCTGGGCGTGGTGAAGTCGTGAAACTGGAACTCGAACCCGGCCTGCTGTTCGATCCAGTCGAAATCCAGCAGGTGCCGAGCCACCGTATCCGCGCCAAAGGACCACAGCAGGCCCGGCCCTGTCTCGGTCCGAACCAGAGCGGCGTGGGCGTCGTGTGAGACGGTGACATCGATCACCACATCGTCGGGAAAGTGGCGCTGCCAATCCGCCAGTGCGGTTTCCCGTGTCAGAACACGCCGCTGAGACCGCCCGCTCAGGTGCAACAGAAGCGTTATTGCGGCAATCCCCCCGACCACAAGTACAAGCAATATTTCAAGTGGCATAGTTCTCTCCCCGCTGGCAGAGTGCAAAGCGGGAAGAACGCTGTCAAAGGTGGCGTTGCGTCAGCCGTGTTCCAGACGGTCCAGGATTTCATGCTGCACCACGCGCTGCACAAAGGGGACCAGGCCTTCGGGGCCCGAGCTTCGGTCTTTCAGATGGATACAGATATCGGGGCGGCGGGATGCAATGATCCCCACCAATTCACCGCGTATCATATCATCCAGCCCAGCCCCCATGATGGCACAGGCGATCCGGGGTTCAGCATCCAGTTGCCGCCGCACCTCATCGGGGTCATGTGCACCCAGCCATTGGATCGGAAGGTGATCAAGCTGCCGCGCAACATCTCCGATCACATTCGGTAAGCGTCCGATCAGCAGTACAACGGGTTTCATCGTTGCCTCCATTCCCAACACACAAACTGCCCCGCCCAAAACAGCGGGATGAGGACAGTGTATCACGAGATCGAATTTGACGGGGGCCGACAGCGGTTGGAAGCCGTTTCCTTAGCCTGCTGCGCCGACCAGAGTCGAGATAATCGCCTTGGCGCTGTCGGAATTCCATTCGGCATCGCCGATCAGACGGGCGATTTCATTGCCGTCGGGGTCGACGATCACGGTGATTGGCAGGCCGATCACACCCATCTCGCGCGCAACGGCCTGTGAAGGGTCCTGATGGCGGGGCAGGTTGTCGATGCCGTTTTCTTCGAAGAACTTCTTGATCCCGGCAGGTGAATTGCGCCCGGTGGCCAGCGTCAGCACTTCGAACTTGTCGCCTCCGAACTCTGCCTGCAACTCGGCGATCTGGGGCATTTCCTTGCGGCACGGCGCGCACCATGTGGCCCAGAAGTTCAGCAGAACGTATTTGCCTTTGTAATCCTCCAGCGAGGCTGTGCCGCCGTCATCCTCAAGCTCGAAGTCCACCGGCGTCACCGGCTTGGGCTGTGAATGCAGGATCAGACGCTTCAGGCTATCCTCGCGCAAGGGGGCGAGCGTCTCGGCATCGGCGGCCAAAGCGGCGTTTGCACCCAGCGCAAGGGCCATATAAAGGGGGATCAGACGAATAAGGCGCATATCAACTCCGGGTTTTCCAACATGACCGATCAATCCTCGAACCAGATGTGGGGCGGCCGCTTTGCCGCCGGACCAGACGCGATCATGGAGGCGATCAATGCCTCGATCGGGTTCGATCAGCGGATGGCAGCCCAGGACATCGCAGGCTCGCGCGCCCATGCCGCCATGCTGGCTGCCACAGGCGTTATTACTGATAGTGATGCGCAGGCCATTCGGGAAGGGCTGCTCACCGTTTTGTCAGAAATCCAGAACGGTGAGTTTCAGTTCTCGACCGCGTTGGAAGACATCCACATGAATGTGGAGGCGCGGCTGAAAGAGGTGATCGGAGAGCCTGCGGGCCGTCTGCATACCGGTCGTTCGCGGAATGACCAAGTTGCGACCGATTTTAAGCTATGGGTCCGCGATCAGCTGGACGCGGCGGAATCGGGTCTGCTGGCTCTGATCCGTGCGCTTCTGACGCAGGCCGAGGCTGGGGCCGATTGGGTCATGCCCGGTTTCACCCACCTGCAAACGGCGCAGCCGGTGACATGGGGCCATCACATGATGGCCTATGTCGAGATGTTCGGCCGCGACCTGTCCCGTGTCCGCGACGCCCGTGCCCGGATGAATGAATCCCCCTTGGGCGCTGCTGCATTGGCTGGAACATCCTTCCCCATCGACCGGGAAATGACAGCCAAAGCGCTGGGCTTTGATCGCCCCGCCGCGAACTCGCTGGATGCGGTCAGCGACCGCGATTTCGCGCTCGAGTTCCTGTCCACCGCGTCGATCTGCGCCGTGCACCTGTCGCGCTTTGCCGAGGAACTGGTGATCTGGTCTTCGGCCCAGTTCCGGTTTGTGACGCTGTCCGACCGGTTCTCGACCGGTTCGTCGATCATGCCGCAGAAGAAAAACCCCGATGCCGCCGAGTTGATCCGCGCCAAGGTGGGCCGGATCTATGGCGCAAACACCGCTTTGATGATGGTGATGAAAGGCCTGCCGCTGGCCTATTCCAAGGACATGCAGGAAGACAAGGAACAGGTCTTTGACGCCGCCGACAACTGGATGCTGGCGCTGGCGGCGATGGAAGGCATGGTCAAGGACATGACCGCCAACCGCGACAGCCTCGCCGCCGCTGCCGGGTCAGGGTTCTCGACCGCGACCGATCTGGCCGACTGGCTGGTGCGGGTGCTGGGCCTGCCCTTCCGCGACGCGCACCATGTCACCGGATCGCTGGTTGCGATGGCTGAACAGAAAGCCTGCGACCTGCCGGACCTGACGCTGGAGGATATGCAATCGGTCCATGCAGACATCACCGATGACGTCTATTCTGTCCTTACCGTGGAAAACTCGGTAAACTCGCGCCAGTCCTACGGCGGTACCGCCCCCGATCAGGTTCGTGCGCAGATCGAACGATGGAAGGCATTGGTGTGATGTATATCTTCAGGGTCATTCTTCTGATTATGGCCGGGTTTGCCCTGGTCGCTTGCGGAGCGGATGGAGAGCCGGTGCAGCCCACCGCCAGCCTCGGGATCGGCGTCGGATCCAGCGGCACTCATGTCGGCGGCGGCGTTGGCTTCCGCCGCGGCGGCCTAGGTGTCTATCTGGGCGTCTGAGCCCTGCGCCATTGCAATGTTGCAAACAAGGCCCATGTCTGTCGGGCCGCATCATCTTGGGAAAACTGAATTTATGCGAACTCTTGGCCTGATCCTGACGCTTGCTGTTCTGGCGGCGTGCGAACCCACATCTGCACCGCGTCAGGAACCCAAGCCAGAACCCAGCGGATCCGGCGTTTCCGTGTCCGGCTATGCGCGGGTCGGTGTTTCGACCGGGTCCTGAGCGACCGATAGGCGCGTTGAGTGCCGGAATCCATTGATCCGTATCCCCCTTTTGGTCTAAGCGCGGCGTCATGGATCACTTTCTCTACCGCGACGGCGCGCTCTACGCCGAGGATGTCCCGATTTCCGAAATCGCAGCTGCGGTCGGAACCCCGTTCTATGTCTATTCGACGGCAACCCTGTTGCGGCATTTCAAGCTGTTCGACGACGCACTTGAGGGCACCGATCACCTTGTCTGCTACGCGATGAAAGCGGCCAGCAATCAGGCGATCCTGAAAACGCTGGCGCAGGCGGGCGCGGGGATGGATGTGGTTTCGGGAGGGGAATACCTGCGGGCCAAGGTTGCAGGCGTTCCGGGCGACAAGATCGTGTTTTCGGGCGTCGGCAAAACAGCGGATGAGATTCGCACGGCGCTGACCGGCGGCATCCGCCAGTTCAACGTTGAATCCGAACCTGAGATGGAGGTGATCAACGCCGTCGCTCTGGAACTGGGCGTGATCGCGCCGATCACCGTGCGCGTGAACCCGGATGTGGACGCCAAGACCCATGCGAAAATCGCGACCGGTAAGTCCGAGAACAAATTCGGCATCCCGATCTCACGCGCGTCCGAGGTTTATGCGCTGGCCGCCAGCCTTCCGGGGCTGGACGTGATTGGTATCGATGTCCATATCGGCTCGCAATTGACCGAACTGGAGCCGTTCGAGCTGGCCTATACCAAAGTCGCCGAGCTGACCGAACAACTGCGCGCCGAGGGGCACAATATCCGCAGGCTCGATCTGGGGGGCGGTTTGGGCATTCCCTATGCGCGGTCGAATGAAGCGCCGCCGCTGCCGATGGAATACGGCGCTTTGATCAAGAAAACGCTGGGCCATCTGGGCTGCGAGATCGAAATTGAACCGGGCCGCCTGATCGCGGGCAATGCGGGGCTGATGGTCAGCAAAGTGATCTATGTGAAATCGGGCGAAGGCCGCGATTTCCTGATCCTCGATGGTGCGATGAACGACCTGATCCGCCCGGCAATGTACGAGGCGCATCACGACATTATCGCGGTGCAGGAACCTGCCGCCGGGGTCGAACAGCAACCCTATGACATCGTTGGCCCGGTCTGCGAAAGTGGCGATACCTTTGCCAAGCAACGCACCATGCCGCCGCTTGCGCCCGGTGATCTGGTCGCCTTCCGAAGCGCCGGGGCCTATGGCGCGGTGATGGCCAGCGAATACAACACCCGCCCCCTGATCCCCGAGGTTCTGGTGCACGGGGATCAATTTGCAGTTATTCGTGAACGCCCAAGCTTTGACGAAATCATAAACCGCGATACCATACCTGAGTGGCTTTGACGCGATAAGCGTGCAGGCCCGATCAGGAGGCCCGCATTGCGCGACAGATTGAAACTGCCGATTCCAAGACTTTCGCTTTGGCTGACCCATGCGGGGCTGCTGGCCGAGCAGGTTATGCGCGCTTTTTGGCCGTTTTTCTCGATCCTGATGGGCATTTTGGCCGCATTGATGCTGGGCCTGCAGGATCAGGTCCGGGTCGAGCTTGTCTGGGGTATCGGCGCGCTTGGCCTGATTGCGCTGGGTGTGGCTGCGGTTCTTGGGGTCCGGCGATTCCATCTGCCATCGCGGATCGAGGCGCTGGCGCGTCTGGATGAAACCCTTCCGGGGCGGCCCATACAGGCCTTGATGGATGATCAGGCAATTGGGGCCACGGATGCGGATTCGGTTGCGCTGTGGCACGCGCACAAGGCGCGTATGGCGCAGCGAGCCTCGACAGCCAAGGCAGTCAAACCCGATCTGCGACTTGCGTCGCGCGATCCGTATGCTTTGCGCTACGCCGCGCTGCTGGCGCTGGTGGTGGCTGTGTTGTTCGGGTCCTTCTGGCGCATCGGTTCGGTCGCGGAGATGACGCCCGGCACGGCTGTCGCCGGGCAGGGACCCACCTGGGAAGGCTGGGTCGAGCCGCCGCGCTATACCGGCCTGCCGACCCTGTATCTGGCCGATCAGTCCGGGCCGACCCTGTCTGTGCCGCAGGGCAGCAACATTACGCTGCGCTTTTACGGTGAGGTTGGGGCGCATAGCCTGACCGAAACAAGCTCTGTTCTGGGTACAGAAGCCGCCACCGCGCCGGAACAGGAATTCGTGGTCGACCGCTCGGGCCAGTTGCGGATCGACGGACCCGCAGGCCGGGATTGGACGCTGGATGTGGTCGCGGATGCCGCACCCCGGATCAGCGTCGCAGGCGTGGCCGAGGCTGAAGCCGGTGGGCAGATGAAATTGCCCTTCCAGTCCAGCGATGATTACGGTGTCGTCTCGGGCTCAGCCCTGATCGAACTGGATCTGGCCGCCGTTGATCGCCGCTATGGCCTGACCACAGAGCCTGAGCCGCGCGAGGTGATTCAGATCGAGTTGCCCATGCCGATCACCGGCGACCGGGCCGATTTCACCGAAGATCTGATCGAAGATTTCTCGCAGCACCCGTGGGCGCATCTGCCGGTGCGCATCACGTTGATGGCGCGGGATGCCGCAGATCAGCAGTCCGAATCCGAACCGTATCTGACCGCCTTGCCAGCGCGTCGGTTCTTTGACCCGCTGGCAGCGGCGGTGATCGAACAGCGGCGTGATTTGCTGTGGTCGCGCGACAATGGCGCGCGGGTTGCGCAGGTATTGCGCGCGGTGTCCCATCGCCCCGAAGATCTGTTCCGCTCGGACACGGCCTATCTGCGGCTTCGCGTTCTGTTGCGGCGGTTGGAGACGTTCACGGAATATGGCCTGAAGCAGCCTCAGCAAGAGGAGATTGCGCAAGCGCTTTGGGACCTTGCGGTTCTGATCGAGGACGGCACGCTTGCGGATACTTTGGAACGGATGCGCCGCGCGCAGGAACGTTTGACCGAGGCAATGCAAAACGGTGCCAGCGACGAGGAAATTGCCGAGCTGATGCAGGAATTGCGCGAGGCAACTCAGGACTATTTGCAACAGCTTCAGCGTCTGGCACAGCAGAATGGCGAAGACGGCGAGCGGCAGCAGGGCCAGAACGGCGATTCCATGCAGATGACTCAGGACGACCTGCAGGCCATGATGGACCGCATTCAGGAACTGATGGAACAGGGCCGCATGGCCGAGGCGCAGCAGGCGTTGGAAGAATTCCAGCAGATGATGGAGAATATGCGCGTCACCCAAGGGCAAGGTCAGGGCGGCCAGTCCGAAGGGCAACAGGCCATGGAAGGCCTGGCCGAGACGTTGCGCGAACAACAGGGCCTTAGCGATCAGGCCTTCCGCGACCTGCAGGAACAATTCAACCCCGGTGCCCAGTCTGGTGAGAGCCAGGGCAATGAAGGGCGTAGTGGCGGCATGGGCCGCGGACAAAGCCACGAGGGCCAGGGCGGTCAGGGGCAGGATTCGGATCAGGCCGGGGAAGGCCAGTCCGGACAGGGCAACCTTGCCGACCGTCAGCAGGCCCTGCGGGATGAGTTGCGGCGGCAGGAGCAGGGCCTGCCCGGTGCAGGAACGCCGGAAGGCGAGGCCGCGCGTGATGCGTTGGGCCGGGCGGGGCGCGCTATGGATGAGGCCGAACAGGCCCTGCGCGGCGATGATCTGGCCGAGGCAATAGACCGCCAGTCCGAGGCGATGGAAGCCCTGCGCGAGGGCATGCGATCGCTGGGTGAGGCCTTGGCCCAGAACCAGCAGAACCAGCCCGGTCAGGGCGCGCAGGAGGGTGAGGCGCAGGCCAACAACCGCGATCCGCTGGGCCGCAATCCGGGTGCTGCCGGGTCAATCTCGACCGAGGAAAACCTGTTGCAGGGCGAGGATGTGTATCGTCGCGCGCGTGAGTTGCTGGACGAAATCCGCCGCCGGACCGGCGAAAGCGACCGGCCCACAATTGAACTGGAATATCTGAAACGGCTGCTTGAACGGTTCTGACGACGTCAGGTCTAGGGCGCGCCGGATCCGGCTTGGCTCTCAAGCCAGACACGCGCCTGATCCACCAGTGAGACATAGGAATTCAGCACCGGATCCGCCTGCGGCACAGCTTCGCTGATCTGCTGGGCGTTGCCGTAGATCAAGTACAGAATCACGCCGATGATCAGCATCAGCGCAAACCCACGCACAAAGCCGCCGGATTTGCGTGCAGGCTGTTCAGTCTCACCCTCGTCGCTGAGCATGCTGGAATTGATCGCCTCAACATCCGGCAGAGCGTCCTTCTGACCGGCATCCTCGGACGTTTCCGAGGCGGTAGGGCGCCGTGGCTCGACCTTGGGCGTCGGCGCGACATCCAGCGCCAGATCCGGTTGCGTTTCCAGACTGCTGCCCTCTTGCGCCCGCAAGTCAGCCTCGCGCGCGGCCTCTTCCTGCAGAATATTGGCCACGGCAGGGTCCACGTTGCCGGTAGGTTTGGCATCTGCCGGTTCCGGCTCAGGCTCAGGCTCGGGTTCTGGCGCGATCTCGGCCACAACCGGCGCAGCCTCTTCAGGTTGCGGGTCTTCGGCGGCCTCAGGCTCGACCGTTTCGGGTTCCGGCGTGTCGGCTTCGGTCGGGGCGGGCTTTGGTGTTTCCGCTACAGGATGTTTGGCCTGAAACCATGTATGATCGCAGGCCGAGCATTGGACATCGCGGCCTTCCTCGGGGATGACCTCATCCGGGACCTCATATTGGGCACTGCAATTCGGACATGTAAGACGCATGCTGCCTCCCCGGCCGTGCAATCCGGCCGATAATAGTTTTTTCAGGCATGATATTCCGTTAAGACCCAACAGCAAAGCGCGTTTTCGGTTTCACGGTCCAAGTGTCACCAATTGGACTCGGTACAGGCATTGAAACCACACCCGCACTGGGGCAAGAAGAGCGGCATAATAAATGGGGGCACGTGTGATCGAGCTGGAAAATGTCAGCTACACCTATGGTGACGGCGAATTGCTGAGCGATGTCTCGGTGCAATTGCAGCCGGGTTCGTTTCACTTTCTGACGGGGCCTTCGGGTGCGGGCAAGACCACGTTTCTGAAACTATGCTACGGCGCATTGTTGCCCACATCCGGGCGGTTGAGCGCCTTTGATCAGGACATAGCCACGCTGGATCGCGATCAGATGGCCCTGTTGCGCCGCCGGATCGGCGTGGTTCATCAGAATTGCGAGTTTCTGGACCATATGACCTTGGCCGAAAACGTCGCGCTGCCGTTGATGGTTTCAGGCCGGGTTGAAGCGGATGAGCAGGACAATCTAACCGAGTTGCTGGGCTGGGTCGGTCTGGGGTCCCGTCTTGAAGCGCATCCGCCAGAGCTGTCGGACGGCGAACGGCAGCGCGCCGCGCTGGCCCGTGCGGTGATCCTGTCGCCTGACGTGGTGCTGGCCGATGAACCCACAGGCAACGTGGATTGGGAGATGTCGCAGCGCCTGCTGCGCCTGCTGGTCGAACTGAACCGGATGGGCAAAACCGTCCTGATCGCCACCCATGATCTAAGCCTGATCCGTGCCGCGAAAAGTCAGGTTCAGGCGCGTGTTCTGCGCATCTCGCAGCGTCGTCTGCACTTGGCGGGGGCGGATCTATGAGCCGGGGCGATATCCGAAACCTGCTGCGACGAGATTCTCGGGCCGACCGCGTGGTGCCCCCAACCGGGTATACCGCGCATTTGACCCTATTCGTTTCGGGCGCGATGGCGTTTCTGACCGTTTTTGCTTTGGCCCTGTCGCTGGCCTCGGGCCGGATTGCCGACCGATGGGCAACGGAACTGGCCGGGGCCGCCACCCTGCGCATCAACGCGCCGGCCGAGCAGCTGGCCGCCCAGGCCCAGGCCGCGCTGACCGTGCTGAGCCAAACGCCCGGCGTCGCTTCGGCCCGCGCCCTGACGACCGAGGAACAGGCGGCCCTGCTGTCGCCCTGGTTCGGGCCAGATCTGCCACTGGACACGCTGCCCATCCCGCAACTGATCGAGATTGTCGAAGGCGAACCGGGCCTTGACGCCGCCGGTCTGCGCCTGCGCCTTGGGGCCGAGGTACCGGGCGCGGTTCTGGATGACCACACCAGATGGCGCGAACCTTTGGTCGATGCCGCCATGTCCCTTAGGCGATTGGGCTGGATTTCGATCCTGCTGATCGGTGGGGCGACGGCGGCCATGATCACTCTGGCCGCGAATGCCTCACTGGCCGCGAATGCCAAGATCATCGAAGTGTTGCGTCAGGTTGGGGCCCGCGACCGGTTTATCGCAGGAGCCTTCGTGCGCCGCTTTACCTACCGGGCGCTGTTTGGCGCAGCCGTGGGCACGCTGTTGGGGATGACCGGCGTTTTGTTGCTGCCCGAAGCCTCGGATGCGGGGGGCTTCCTGTCTGGCGTCGGGTTTCAGGGCAGTGACTGGATTTTGCCCGTGGCCATTCCCATTCTGGGCGCAGCCGTCGCCTTTTTCGCCACCTGGGCCGCCGCGCGCCGCAAGTTGAAGGAGCTTTCGTGATGTCCATGGCCATTCAGTGGGTCCGCTCGTTGATCTTCATGTTTGTGATCTACCTTTGGATGCTGATCCTTGGCATTCTGTACTTACCTTACGCGATCTTCACCAAACGCGGCGCGTTGCGGGCCTGCAAAGCCTATGCCAGCAGTACCATTTGGCTTGCGCGCTGGATGGTTGGCATTCGCTCTGAGGTGCGTGGCGCTGTGCCCACGGGCGAGGTTGTCATCGGTGCCAAGCACCAGTCGTTTCTTGATATTCTCTTGATCTTCAACGCGATCCCGCATGGCAAGTTCATCATGAAGCGAGAGCTTTTGTGGACCCCGGTCATTGGCCTTTATGCGCGCCGATTGGGATGTATTCCGGTCAACCGGGGCAAGAAGGGTGCGGCGGTGGCCAAGATGGTCAAGGATGTCGCCAAGGAATTCACCGAACCCGGCCAGTTGGTCATCTACCCTCAGGGCACCCGCGTCGCACCGGGGGCCAAAAAGCCCTATAAGGTGGGCACTGCGGTTCTGTACGAAGGGCTTGGTGTGCCTTGCGTCCCCGTTGCCACAAACGCGGGCGTCTTCTGGCCGCGCACGGGCATCTTGCGCAAACCCGGCATGGCGATTGTCGATTTCCTCGACCCGATCGAGCCGGGCGTCGCGCGTGATGCGTTCCTTGGACGGCTGGAAGAGGTGATCGAGACCCGCTCGACCGCGTTGATGAAAGAAGTGGGGTTTGACCCAGATGGAGTTCATTGAAGATACCGAGACGCTTGCGGGGCTCTATGGCACCCCGGGCGCACCGTCCTTGCGCAAAGTGGCACACAGGCTGACGCCGCTGTATCGGACATGGATCATGGCCTCGCGCCTGTGCATCCTCAGCACGGTCGGGCCGGAAGGTGTCGACGGCAGCCCGCGCGGTGACGATGGCCCGGTGGTGCTGGAGCTGGATCCAAAGACTCTGGCGATGCCGGATTGGCGGGGCAACAACCGCCTGGATTCGCTGCGCAACATCGTGCGCGATCCGCGTGTTTCGCTGATGTTCATCGTGCCCGGTTCCAACAACGTGGTGCGGGTGAACGGGACGGCGCGTCTGACTGCGGATGATGAATTGCGTACGCGGTTCGAAAAGCAGGGCAAGCGCCCGGCGACTGTGATCGTGATTGAACTTCACGAGATTTACACTCAATGCGCGCGGGCGCTGATGCGGGCAAGAACCTGGACTTGCGGTGATGAGTCCGCGCCTCTTCCAACCATCGGAGAAATTCTGGCCGAGGCGTCGGACGGGGACGAAGGCGGCGCACGCTATGATCGCGAATGGGGCGCGCGCGCCGCTAAAACCATGTGGTAGTCACGGCGGCTACACTGCCGCTGCGCCAATCCTGGCGACCTGGGAAATCCAGCGCTCGACATGACCGGGCTTGGGATAGCTGGCCCCTGCGAAATAGGTAAACCGTGTTGGTTTGAAGCCGACAAAGCCCAGGATCTGATCGCGTACTTGCCGGATCAGTGCCTGGCGATAGATCAGCCGCATGAACCAGCCCGGCGTGTCCGACGTCAGAATGACGCGCGCGGTGCGACCGGTCAGCATCGGGGCCGGGAAACCCATCTTGGTCGTGTGTCGCGTATCGAAAGTACGCCCCGGGATGAACATGCGGTCAATCAGACCCTTCAGTTTCGCAGGCAGACCGCCCCACCACATTGGCGCTGTCAGGACCAGATGATCGCTCCATTCAAAATCCTGCAGAACCTGTTCCAGCACGGGCTCTAGCGGCTTGAAGTCGTGGTAATTGCCCTGACCGAAATCGTGGTCGAACTGCAGATCGCTCAGGTGGATCAGGCGGACATCATGCCCGTTTTCGCGGGCTGCGTCGCCATAGGTTTGCGCAAAGGTGCGGGACAGGCTGCTTTCGGCAGGGTGTCCGTCAAGGATCAGAATTTTCTTCGGCTGCATCGGGGTTCTCCTAAAAATGACCGTGGTCAGTTTATAGAATCAAAAAATGACCGCGGTCAATAAAAAATTTGACCACGGTCAGAAAACGTGCAAATTAGCCTTATGCAGAAGACAGTTCAAAAACGTACACTGAAAACCCGCGCCCGCCTTATGGCGGCGTCCGAGGCGTTGATTCAGGACAGCGGGTATGAGGCGCTGAGGGTGGAAGATGTCGTCAAGGCCGCCGGTGTGGCCAAGGGGACGTTCTTTGCGCATTTCCACGACAAAGACGCGATGATGGAAATTCTGATCGCTGACAGGTTGAACGCGTGCCTGGATCAGGCCGAGTCCGGCCCGCCGCCCGGAACCGTCGCCGAAATCATCGCCGGGCTGGAGCCCGCCCACAGTTTCATGACGTCCGAACGGTATGTATTCGATCTGTTGATCAGGTATTCCGGCGCGGCGGCAATCGCCGAGGTGGGCCCGATCGCCTATTGCTTTGAGCGGTACTTCCGCGTCGTGATGATGTGGCTTGACGCTGCTCAGATGCGCAAGGATGTGCCGCCCGAGCTGTTGGCAGAAGGTGTGCAGGCCTTTGCGATTCAGGCGATGTCTCTAAGGTTCTGCGCGTTGCATTCCGCGACGACATTCACCGACAGGCTGGAAACCTATCTGGATGCATGGCTGACCCCGGCGCGCTGATTGCCGCCGGAGTCATTGGTCTTAGCTGTGGATCGGTCCGTCGCCGCAGGCCAAGGCAGCCTCGCGCACGGCTTCGGAATAGGTCGGGTGGGCGTGGCAGGTCAGGGCCAGATCTTCGGCTGAGGCTCCGAATTCCATGGCGACGCAGACCTCGTGGATCAGATCGCCAGCGCCGGGGCCGATGATGTGTGCGCCCAGAATACGGTCGGTTTCCTTGTCGGCCAGAATCTTCACGAACCCGTCGGCGGCAAAGTTGGCTTTGGCCCGACCGTTGCCCATGAACATGAACTTGCCGACCTTGTAGGCGCGGCCCTGTTCTTTCAGCGTCTCTTCGGTTTCGCCGACATTGGCAACCTCGGGCCAGGTGTAGATCACGCCAGGAATGACGCCGTAGTTCACGTGACCATGCTTGCCCGCGACCTGTTCGGCGGCAGCCATGCCCTCATCCTCGGCCTTATGCGCCAACATCGGGCCTTCGGTGACGTCGCCGATGGCGTAGATGCCAGGCACGTTGGTCTGCCAGTCGGCCCCGACCTTGATCTGACCACGCGGCGTCATCTCGACGCCCAAAGCGTCCAGCCCCAGGCCGTCCGAATACGGTTTGCGCCCGGTGGCGACCAGTACGGTATCCGCCTCGACCACATGCTCGCTGTCGTCCTTGCGCAGTTTGTACGTGACCTTGGCCTTAGTCTTGGTGGCTTCGGTCTTTTGCACCGCTGCGCCCATGACAAACTTCAAACCCTGTTTCTTGAGGATACGCTGGAAGGTTTTCTGCACCTCGGGGTCCATGCCCGGTGTGATCACGTCGAGGAATTCGATCACCGTGACCTCGGCACCCAGCCGCTGATAGACCGAACCCAGTTCAAGCCCGATCACACCTGCACCAATAACGACCATCTTCTTCGGGATCTTGCCCAGCGACAGCGCACCCGTCGAGGTGACGACAACCTTCTCATCAACTTCAACACCGGGCAGCGAGGCGGGCTCGGACCCCGAGGCGATGATGATGTTCTTCGCCTCGTGCACCTCATCACCAACCTTGACCTGACCTGCAGCGGGGATCGAGCCCCAGCCTTTCAGCCAGTCGATCTTGTTCTTCTTGAACAGGAACTCGATGCCCTTGGTATTGCCTTCGATCACCTCGTCCTTGTAGGTCTGCATCTGCTTCCAATCGACCGAAGGCGATTTACCCTTCAGGCCCATCTTGGCAAAGTTATGCTCGGCCTCGTGCAACTGATGGCTGGCGTGCAGCAGCGCCTTGGATGGGATGCAGCCCACATTCAGACAGGTGCCGCCCAATGTGTCCCGTCCTTCAACGCAGGCGGTTTTCAGGCCCAGCTGGGCACAACGGATGCCACACACATAGCCGCCGGGGCCTGAGCCGATTACGATGACGTCATAACTTGCCATTGAGGGTCTCCTTGAGAATTCGGGCTGTCACAGGGCGTAAACCTCTGAACAGGTTGTACATCAGCGGCGTCACAATAGCACCGCCAAAAGCATGAAGGTGGTAGTCAGGAACCCGGCGAACCAGATCAGGGTGCGCCAGGGCTTCCAACCGTAATAATAGGCGGGCACGTAAAGGACGCGCGCCACCAGATAGGTCCAGGCGCAGGTCGCAGTGAAGTCGTTGCCCGTCCCACTGAGGGTCACGACCACACAAGCGATGGAGAACAGGATCAGCCCTTCGAAGTGATTGTTCAGCGCCCGATACAGACGGGCCGTTTCATCGGACAGCTGATCTTCGAGTGCACCACCCAACCGGCTGCGGTCGCGCGCGGACATGGTCTTGCCCGGACCCAGTTCCAGATTGGCCGGGATCGCCATCAGAGCATATTGGATGATCTGCAACAGTGCGGCCAATGTCAGGGCAGTCAACTCGGGTGTCACAGGGGAACACCTTCATTTTTGCCGCCCACCCTATGATGGGTCGGGCGGCCAGTTGGGATTATGTCTGATCCGGGCAGCACTGTTTAGACAGGGTTCAGAACTTTGACCTGGATATGCGCAACGCCCCCGCGTTCGTGGTGCATCGCCAGCTCTTCTGATTCCAGAAAACTCTGCGCGCGGTCCAGATCGGTGATTTCGAACAGGGCCACAGCGTGATCCTTCTGAGCTGGGTCCTGCCAGATATGGAGGTCGCGGATTCCCGCAGCCTCACGCATTTTCTGGTCTTCGCGGAACACGGTCAGCCAGGCATCGAAATCCGCCACATCGGCTTGCCAAAGGACATGAGTCGCCATGATTACAGATCCATCAACAGGCGGCGCGGATCTTCCAGCGCCTCTTTCACGCGGACAAGGAACGTCACCGCGCCTTTGCCGTCCACGATGCGGTGATCATAGGACAGGGCCAGATACATCATCGGACGAATCTTGATTTCGCCATTGATAACCATCGGACGGTCCTGGATCTTGTGCATTCCCAGAATACCCGACTGCGGCGGGTTCAGGATCGGTGAGGACATCAGCGAGCCGTAGACGCCACCGTTTGAGATGGTGAAGGTGCCGCCCTGCATCTCTTCCATGCTCAGCTTGCCGTCACGGGCGCGTCGGCCTTTTTCGGCAATCGCCTTCTCGATCGCGGCAAAGGACATGCTGTCGGCATCGCGGATCACCGGAACCACCAGACCCTGCGGCGTACCGGCGGCAACGCCCATATGCACGAAGTTCTTGTAGACGATATCGGTGCCGTCGATTTCCGCGTTCACCTCGGGCACTTCTTTCAGCGCATGACAGCAGGCCTTGGTGAAGAAGGACATAAAGCCCAGACGCACGCCGTGCTTCTTCTCGAACTGATCCTTGTACTGGTTGCGCAGGGCCATCACCTCGGTCATGTCCACCTCGTTATAGGTGGTCAGGATCGCTGCGGTGTTCTGCGCATCCTTCAGGCGCTTGGCGATGGTTTGGCGCAGACGGGTCATGCGTACCCGTTCTTCGCGCCCGGCATCTGCGGCAGCCACAGGCGCGCGCGGGGTTGGTGCCGGGGTAGGGGCCGCCGGGGCCGGTGCGGGGGCCGACGGTGCTGCAGCGGCGCGGGCCACATCTTCTTTCATGATCCGGCCATCGCGACCGGTTCCAGTGACCTGATCGGCCGACAGGCCAGCCTCGGCCATGGCTTTTTCGGCTGACGGCGCATTGGCGATATCCTTGCCTGTGCTGGCCGCTGCCGGGGCCGCCGCCGCGGCTGCTGCCGGAGCCGGAGCAGCCCCAGCCGCCGCGCCCGAGATCACCGCGAGCTTGGCCGAGGCATCCACGGTCGCGCCTTCGGGGGCCACGATTTCAGCCAGCACGCCCGCAGCGGGGGCCGGAACCTCGACCGAAACCTTGTCGGTTTCCAATTCGCACAGCATCTCATCCTGCGCGACGCTGTCGCCGACCTGTTTGAACCATGTCGAAACGGTTGCTTCGGTCACGGATTCGCCCAGCGTCGGCACCATGACGTCCACGCTGCCGCCCGACGCAGCCGGGGCGGCTGCCGGGGCCGGAGCGGCGGCAGGCGCAGGAGCCGCGCCTTCGCCCGCGGTGATTGTGGCCAGCAGGGCGTCAACGCCAACGGTTTCACCTTCGGCGGCGACGATTTCGCCCATCACACCGGCAGAGGGCGAGGGCACTTCGACCGTAACCTTGTCGGTCTCAAGCTCGCACAGCATTTCATCTACGGCGACCGCATCGCCGGGTTTCTTGAACCAGGTCGCAACCGTCGCTTCGGTTACCGATTCGCCAAGCGTGGGAACACGAACTTCAATCGTCATCGTTTACTTTCCTTCAATGCTCAGCGCTTCGTTCACCAGCGCTTGTTGTTGGGCTTTGTGTTGGCTGGCCAGACCCGTCGCGGGTGAGGCGGATGTTGCGCGACCGACATAGCGCGGCCGGGTATGCTTGGCCTTGATGCGGGTCAGCACCCATTCGATATTGGGCTCGATAAAGGTCCAGGCGCCCTGGTTCTTGGGCTCTTCCTGACACCAGATCATTTCCGCACCCTTAAAGCGCTCAAGCTCATTGATCAGCGAGTGCGCCGGGAACGGATAAAACTGTTCGATCCGCATCAGGTAGACATCGTCGATCCCACGCGTGTCGCGTTCCTCCAGCAGGTCGTAGTAAACCTTGCCGGAACACATCACGACCCGCTTGATCTTGTCGTCCTTGACCAGCTTGGTGTCCGAGTTTCCGTGCTGCGCATCGTCCCACAGAACCCGGTGGAAGCTGGAGCCTGTGGTGAATTCTTCTGCCTTGCTGACAGCCAGCTTGTGGCGCAGCAGCGATTTCGGCGTCACCAGGATCAGCGGCTTACGGAAGGTCCGGTGCAGCTGACGGCGCAGGATGTGGAAATAGTTTGCAGGCGTCGTGCAGTTCGCCACGATCCAGTTGTCCTGACCGCACATTTGCAGGAACCGTTCCAGACGGGCAGACGAGTGTTCCGGCCCTTGCCCTTCGAACCCGTGCGGCAGCAGGCAGACCAGACCGGACATCCGCAGCCACTTGCTTTCGCCCGAGCTGATGAACTGGTCGAACATGATCTGCGCCCCGTTGGCGAAATCGCCGAACTGCGCTTCCCACAGGGTCAGGGCGTTGGGTTCGGCCAGCGAATAGCCGTATTCGAAACCCAGAACCGCATATTCGGACAGCATCGAGTCGATCACTTCGTACTGCGCCTGCCCCGAGCGAATATTGTTCAGCGGGTAATAGCGTTCTTCACTTTCCTGATGGACAAAGCCGGAATGGCGCTGGCTAAACGTCCCGCGCGTTGCGTCCTGCCCGGACAGGCGCACCGGGTAGCCTTCGGTCAGCAATGAGCCAAAGGCCAGTGCTTCGCCCGTGGCCCAGTCAAACCCTGTGCCTGTTTCGAACATCTGCTTTTTGTGATCCAGCAGGCGGCCCACGGTCTTGTGCAGGGCCACATTGTCGGGCGCATGGGTCAGTGCCTTGCCAACCTCAGCCAGCGTGTCCGGAGAAATGGCGGTCTCGCCCCGCACATATTCTTCCTTGCTTTTGTCCATGTGCGACCAGCGCCCGTCCAACCAGTCGGCCTTGTTGGGTTTATAGTCTTTTCCAGCCTCGAACTCATCATTCAGATGGGCCTGGAAGGCGGCCTTCATGTCCTCGATCTCGCCCTCGGGGATCAGACCGTCCTTGACCAAACGCTCGGTGTACAGAGACAACGTGGTCTTATGCGTCTTGATCTTCTTGTACATGATCGGGTTGGTGAACATGGGCTCATCGCCCTCGTTATGACCAAACCGGCGATAGCAGAAGATGTCGATGACCACGTCCTTGTGGAACTTCTGACGGAACTCGGTCGCCACCTTCGCCGCATGCACCACGGCCTCGGGGTCGTCACCGTTCACGTGGAAGATCGGCGCCTCAACCATCAGCGCAATATCCGTGGGATAGGGGCTGGAGCGTGAGAAATGCGGCGCGGTGGTGAAACCGATCTGGTTGTTCACCACGATATGCATTGTGCCGCCGGTCTTGTGACCGCGCAGGCCGGACAGGCCGAACCCTTCAGCCACCACACCCTGACCGGCAAAGGCCGCATCGCCGTGCAGCAGGATGCCCATGACCTTGGTGCGGTCTTCGTCTTTCAATTGATCTTGCTTGGCGCGGACCTTGCCCAGAACAACCGGGTTTACCGCCTCAAGGTGGCTGGGGTTGGCGGTCAGCGACAGGTGCACGCTGTTGCCATCAAACTCGCGGTCGCTGGAGGCGCCAAGGTGATATTTCACGTCGCCCGAGCCATCCACGTCCTCGGGCTTGAAGCTGCCGCCCTGGAATTCGTTGAAAATCGCGCGGTAAGGCTTGCCCATCACGTTGGCGAGGATGTTCAGACGCCCGCGGTGCGGCATGCCGATCACGATGTCCTGAACGCCCAGGGCACCGCCGCGCTTGATGATTTGCTCCATCGCCGGGATCAGACTTTCGCCGCCATCCAGACCGAACCGCTTGGTGCCCATGTATTTGACATGCAGGAATTTCTCGAAGCCTTCGGCCTCGACCATCTTGTTCAGGATCGCCTTGCGGCCTTCCTTGGTAAAGGCGATTTCCTTGCCGTAACCTTCGATCCGTTCCTTCAACCAGGCGGCTTGTTCGGGGTCCGAGATATGCATGTATTGCAGCGCGAAGGTGCCGCAATAGGTGCGTTTCACGATCTCGACGATCTGGCGCATGCTGGCCATCTGCAGGCCCAGAACGTTGTCGATAAAAATCTGACGGTCCATATCGGCTTCGGTAAAGCCGTAGGTCTTTGGATCCAGTTCCGGGTGCGTGCTGGCCGCGCGCATGCCCAGCGGATCCAGATCGGCAGCCAGATGGCCCCGGATCCGATAGGCCCGGATCAGCATCAGGGCACGTAGGCTGTCCAGCACGGCGCGTTTGACCTGATCTTCACTGACCTTGACGCCCGTGTCAGCGGCCTTTTCCTTGATCTTTTTGCCTGCCGCCTTGGCGTCGATCTCGGCCCACTCACCGGTCAGCGCGCCGGTCAGATCATCGGCCGGCATCGGCGGCCAGTCGGTCCGCGCCCAGGACGGCCCTTCTGCCTCTTTCTGAACGTCGGGCGTCGCGTCGCCCATCTGCCGGAAGAAATCGACCCAGGCCGCGTCTATCGCGTTCGGGTCTTTTGTGTACTGGGCATAAAGCTGCTCCAGATACTCGGCATTGTGCCCTTGCATAAAGCTGGAGGCATGAAAGGCAGAGTTGGGCGTATGTTCGGTCATTGGGCTACCTCATATGGGTTGGGACCGTATTGATTGGCACCGGGTTGGCTGGGACGGGCCAGCCACCAGAGCACCAGAAGGGGCGACACAAACAGAACGATGAGTGTCGGAATGACGATCAGCAGAGTGGCACGTGTGAACAGAATGTCCAGGGTGCCACCGTGGAACTGGCTGGCAAGGCCAATGCCAAAAATCAGAACCGCAAAGGCCCCGAGGATCAGCAGGATCGGCAGCAGAGCATAAAGCCCGCTGCGCCCGCTATCATGCATCCGCCGCCACGCGACGGCCAGATGCGGGAAGAAGACGATCAGGCTGACGATGCTTTGAACCGGTTGGCGGGATGTCGCGGTGACCTGTTTGACCTCATCGCTTTCGCTGACCGAGACCTGAGTGAAGAACTGCGCATCGATGATCCCTGCGATTAAGCTCCAGATCACGATAAACAGGAAAAAGAACCAGTATTCGGGGCGGGAGGCCCGACCCGAGAAGGTGAAGAACTTGGAGAAACAAGTGCGGATGGCGTCAGAGAAGGTCACTGTTTGGCCTCCTTATTTCGCCGATAAATTTCTAATCCAAATGCAGAATTGGGTTTTCTAGAATACTGCTCTTCGAATTCGGATTGCTCGAACCAGAAAAAATCCACTCTCGCTGGCCCCATGCCAACTTGGGGTTCCAGAATCGGGCGATCAACAAAAACGCCTAGTTTCACGAGAAAACTAGCAGCACCAGAAAGCGGTTTGTGTAGTTCGTCTCCAATAGTTGTCGCGCTCACAGTTCGAGCCGGACCAAGAGATACTTTGTGCCCGTCACCCGGGTATTGATGAACTGCATCAGAAACCAATGTTGCATCTTGCAAAGAAGAACTAAAGAAGCGGCATCCAAGGTCTTCGCCAAGTTTTCTATTTCCGCCCTTGTCATGGATCATCAAAAACGCGCGGGTGTCTCCATCCCACCAGAACGCATCATAGACACCGCGCTGTGAGACATCAGATATGGTGTCCAGATGCTCAATCATGTCGGGAATGATGCCAGTTTCTGTATCCAGACCGAAAAAGTTGTATCTCTCATCAATAAGGGCACGGAAGAGTCCGCCATCTGCCAAAAGCGAAGCAAGTGCTTCGGGATAGGGCGCACGGAACGTTTTCCATCCGCGTTGGGTGAATTCCTCAGCAACCGAAGCACGATCTGCCAATGACCATGTACATAGATCGATTACGTCCTGTGTTGGCTTTGTGAATTTCGGTGATGCGCTGGCAGTCCCCGAGATTGCGGAAAACTGGACACTTAGAAACAAAACCAAAACATGCAGGAGGCGAGGGGATTTTGCCCCCCGCCTCACAAAGCATATTTTCTGGCGCGCCATCGCGCTTACCCAATCGCTTCCAGCACGGCCTCACCCAGCTGCGCCGGGCTTTCGGCCACGACGATACCGGCCGAGCGCATGGCTTCGATCTTGTCCTCGGCACCGCCCTTGCCACCGGCGACAATTGCGCCCGCGTGGCCCATGCGGCGGCCCGGAGGGGCTGTGCGGCCTGCGATGAAACCGGCGGTCGGCTTTTTGCGGCCCTTCTTGGCCTCATCCGCCAGGAACTGCGCGGCTTCTTCTTCGGCCGAGCCACCGATCTCACCGATCATGATGATCGACTCGGTTTCGTCATCGGCCAGGAACCATTCCAGCACGTCGATATGCTCGGTCCCTTTGATCGGGTCGCCGCCGATGCCCACACAGGTGGACTGGCCCAGACCCACATCGGTGGTCTGCTTGACGGCCTCATAAGTCAGGGTGCCCGAACGGGACACAACGCCGACCGAGCCGCGCTTGTGGATGTGGCCGGGCATGATGCCGATCTTGCAGGCGTCGGGTGTGATGACACCGGGGCAGTTCGGGCCGATCAGGCGCGAGTTCGAGCCTTCCAGCGCGCGTTTTACCTTCATCATGTCTAGAACCGGGATGCCTTCGGTGATGCAGACGATCACTTCCATCTCGGCATCAATCGCTTCGAGGATCGAGTCCGCCGCGAAGGGCGGCGGCACATAGATCACCGAGGCATTGGCTTCGGTCACATGCTTGGCCTCGTGAACCGAGTTGAACACGGGCAGGCCCAGATGCTCCATCCCGCCTTTACCGGGGGTCACGCCGCCGACCATCTTGGTGCCATAAGCGATGGCCTGTTCGCTGTGGAATGTGCCCTGCGAGCCGGTAAAGCCCTGACAGATCACTTTGGTATTTTCGTCGATGAGGACTGCCATTTGGCGTTCTCCTTTGATTTTCGTAGGATGGGTGCTCGCACCCATCATCTCAATTAAAGATGGGTGAAATCACCCACCCTACGCTTTTATTCTTGGTCCGATTGGTTCCGTTGACCCAAACAACGATCTTCTACGGAGGACAAAAACGAGTATTTTTCGACCATCGTTCCGTAGTCTCGAATTTTGCGAACTGCGGAAACTAACTCGATCTCGTTTTCATCTTGGTAGAGGCCTACGATCATTCGTTCTTGATCGCTATCCAATAGTTGTTCGAGCAACGAAGCTCTTTCGGAGAACAAATTCGTGTAACGTTTCCAAAGCAGGTAGTTGGGTTCCGTCTGAATGTCGAAACGGTCAAACAAATCCTGACTAATTGCGGAAGCCGACGCTGAAAGCTGAAAACACTCTACTGCTTGAGTGGCTTCTTCAAGCGTCGCAGCCTGAGCGCCCGTGGAGAGACACGCGACTGAAACTGCCGAAATTAGAAACGCCCGCATATTCGAACTTAACCCTTAACCGCCTTCACGATCTTCTCGGCACCGTCTTTCAGATTGTCCGCCGCGATTACGTCCAGGCCCGAGGTGTTGATGATCTCTTTGCCCTTCTCGACATTCGTGCCTTCCAGACGCACGACCAGCGGAACCTGCAGGCCGACCTCTTTCACGGCGGCGACAACGCCCTCGGCAATGACATCACAACGCATGATGCCGCCGAAGATGTTGACCAGAATGCCTTTGACCTGCGGGTCCGAGGTGATGATCTTGAACGCCTCGGTCACTTTCTCTTTGGTGGCACCGCCACCTACGTCGAGGAAGTTGGCAGGCTCGGCCCCATACAGCTTGATGATGTCCATGGTGGCCATCGCCAGACCGGCACCGTTGACCATGCACCCGATCTCACCATCCAGCGCGATGTAGTTCAGGTCGTATTTCGAGGCTTCCAGTTCCTTGGGGTCTTCCTCGGTTGTGTCGCGCAGTTCGGCGATGTCGGGGTGGCGGTAAACCGCGTTGCCGTCAAAGCTGACTTTGGCGTCCAGCACCTTGAGGTCGCCGCCATCGGTGATGATCAGCGGGTTGATCTCCAGCATCTCCATGTCCTTCTCGACGAAGGCCTGGTACAGCTGACCCATCAGCTTGACGCATTGCTTGACCTGCGCGCCTTGCAGACCCAGCGAGAACGCGATGCGGCGGCCGTGATAGGGCTGATAGCCGGTCGCGGGATCGACCGAGAACGACAGGATTTTCTCGGGCGTTTCAGCGGCCACTTCTTCGATGTCCATGCCGCCTTCGGTCGAGCAGACAAACGAGATGCGGCTGGTCTGGCGGTCCACCAGCAGGGCCAGGTACATTTCGGTTTCGATACCGGAACCGGCTTCGATGTAGATGCGGTTGACCTGTTTGCCCGCCGGGCCGGTCTGATGCGTGACCAGCGTGCGGCCCAGCATCTTCTTGGCTTCTTCGGCGGCTTCCTCGACCGACTTGGTCAGGCGCACACCGCCTTTTTCACCGGCGTCTGCCTCTTTGAAAGAGCCTTTGCCGCGACCGCCTGCGTGGATCTGCGATTTGACCACCCAAAGCGGGCCGTCCAGTTCACCGGCTGCGGTTTTGGCTTCTTCGGCGCGCAGAACCGCGCGACCTTCAGAGACCGGAGCGCCATAGCTGCGAAGAAGCGCTTTGGCCTGATATTCGTGGATATTCATCGAAACTGTCCCGTTTGACTACGATTGAACCGTTATAGGCGTGTCTAGAGGGCAAGTTTAAAGGGTTTTTTGACGTGTCACGAGTTTTTGTGGAAGATTTTCAGTATTTGTGATCACAGGTTTTTGGGGTGTGATCACAAAATCCGAACGGGCTGGCGTTTGATTCGATCTTGCCGGTAGATCGATAAAATCACATTCAAAAAGCAGAGTTTGCGACGTTTGCGATAACAGGAGCGACCGGAAATCAGCCGGATCGAAAGCCACGAAAAAACCGGCCTCGCAAGAAGGCCGGTTTGGAATGCGTGTGCAGAGGCGCGGTTTACGCCAGCGAGCTGTCGATGCCCTTGCACGCCTCGATCAGGCCTTTCACGGCGTTGACCGAGTTGTCGAAACCGGCCTGTTCGTCCGCGTTCAGCTTGATGTCCACGATGCGCTCGACACCGCCTGCGCCGATTACGGTCGGGACGCCGACATACAGGCCATCGACACCCAGTTCACCGCTGCAATAGGCGGCACAGGGCAGAACGCGCTTTTGGTCTTTCAGATAGGCTTCGGCCATTTCGATCGCCGAAGTCGCAGGCGCGTAATAGGCCGAGCCGGTTTTCAGCAGGCCAACAATCTCGGCACCGCCGTCGCGGGTACGCTGAACGATGGCGTCCAGTTTTTCCTGCGAAGTCCAGCCCATCTCGACCAGATCGGGCAGTGGGATACCGGCAACGGTCGAATAGCGGACCGAGGGAACCATGGTGTCGCCGTGGCCGCCCAGAACAAAGGCGGTGACGTCGCGCATCGAGACGTTGAACTCTTCCGACAGGAAATGCGCGAAACGCGCCGAATCCAGCACGCCCGCCATGCCGCAGACCTTGTTGTGGGGCAGGCCCGAGAATTCGCGCAGCGCCCAGACCATCGCGTCCAGCGGGTTGGTGATGCAGATCACGAAGGCGTCAGGCGCGTGGGCAGCGATGCCTTCGCCAACCGACTTCATGACTTTCAGGTTGATACCCAGCAGGTCATCGCGGCTCATCCCCGGTTTGCGGGCGACGCCTGCGGTGACGATGCACACATCCGCGCCTGCGATGTCGGCGTAGTCACTGGTGCCTTTCATCGAAGCGTCAAAGCCTTCCGAAGGGCCGGATTCTGCGATGTCGAGTGCCTTGCCCTGCGGCAGTCCGTCTGCGATGTCAAACAGGACAACGTCACCCAGTTCTTTGACAGCTGCCAGATGTGCAAGCGTGCCGCCGATGTTCCCCGCGCCGATCAGCGCAATCTTGGGTCTGGCCATTTGGAATTCTCCGGTCGGTTTTGAAATCGCGGTTGTGCTAGTCGCTAAATGGCAATTGCGCAAGGGTCCTGCTGCGCGGCATGCCACCGCATACCGTTTGCCTTGCCCGTGTTGATTGCGCTAAACGGCTTGTGAGATAAGCCAATTCGCAGGCCGCCGCATGTTCGAACTGAACCTGATGTTTTTTGCCGTGGCGATCCCTGCGGTGATCTTTGCCGGTATTTCAAAAGGCGGGTTCGGTTCGGGCGTGGCTTTTGCGTCCTCGTCGATTCTGGCGCTGATCCTGAGCCCGGCGCAGGCCGTGGCGCTGATGTTGCCGATCCTGATGATCATCGATGTGGCGACGCTTGGCCCCTATTGGAAACGTTGGAGCTGGCCGGATTGCCGCCTGTTGATACTGGGCGGCATACCCGGCGTGGTGCTGGGAATGGGCCTTTTCCACCTGACCAATGACGACGTGCTGCGGTTGCTGATCGGCGGCATCTCGGTCGCGTTTGTGGTTTGGCATATCGCACAGGTCCGAGGTTGGATTCGCGGCTTTTCAGACCGTTTGCCCCCATCCGCCGGGGTGTTTGCCGGTGTGGTGGCAGGGTTCACCAGCTTCGTCAGCCATGCCGGGGGACCGCCTGCCGCGGTTTATCTGCTGTCGCAGCGCCTGACGAAGACCGAATTTCAGGCGTCGACCGTGCTGGTCTTTTGGGTCATCAATATCGTGAAGTTTGTGCCCTATGCCTATCTGGGGCTTTTCACCCTGCAAACGGCCTGGGCCAATCTTCTGCTGGCTCCGTTTGCCGTCTTAGGGGCCTGGCTCGGCGTTCGGGCGCATTTCATGCTGTCCGAACGCGTGTTCTTTGGCATCACCTATGTTCTGCTGACCCTGACCGGATCAAAACTGATCTGGGACGCTTTGACTTAGGCATTGGGCGGCAGGGCTTCGGCCAGCGCCTCGTAGGACTGGCCCGAGGCCACAAGGCAGGTCATGCCGTCCGGCAGGGTGACGGTGATCGTCCAGCTTCCCGTCTTGTCCGAGGCGAACACCTCCATCACCGCGCCTTGACGGGCAATGCCGATCCCCTTGCGGGTTTCGCCATAGGTTCCGGCCAGACGCTCGATCACGTCCGCGCGCGGGGCGCAGTTGCGGTTCTGCGCCTGCACCTGTTGGGCCGCCAACACCATGATCCCAAGCCCGATGGTCATATTCACAACTGTCTTTTTCATCTCCGACCCCTTTTGTCTGGTGTGCAAGTCAGCTTGCGGGCGGGGACCGGAAATCCGGTTAAACCAAAGTGCGTTGCGTCACGCGGCGGGTCGAATGCTGCGTTGCGGCGATTTTGACCTTGAAGTTTCCCGAAAAAAATGGCCCATTCCGCGCAACTTTATTTCTTAGGGAGGCATCGATGGATCCGCGTCAACGCCCGTATCGTTCGGTTCTGTATATTCCCGGCTCGCGTGATCGGGCCCTGGACAAGGCACGCACTCTGCCTGTTGATGCGATCATCTTCGATCTGGAAGATGCAGTTGCAGCGGACGAGAAAGAGAATGCACGCGAGACGCTCAAGGCAGCCCTGGCCGCTGGCGGGTATGGTTCGCGGGTCAAGATCGTTCGAATCAACGGGCTGGACACCGAATGGGGCCGCGCCGATGCCGAAGCCGTGCGGGACATGGATGCCGATGTGGTTCTGCTGCCCAAGGTGAGCTCGGCCGCTGATGTCGACGCTTTGGCCGCAATCACCGGGGATCTGCCGATCTGGGCGATGATGGAAACCCCGCGCGGGATGCTGAACGCGGCCGAGATTGCGGCCCATCCCCTGATGGCGGGCTTTGTCATGGGCACCAACGATCTGGCGAAAGAGCTTCAGACACGCTTCCGCCCGGATCGCCTGCCGCTGATAACGTCTTTGGGCCTGTGCCTGTTGGCGGCCAAGGCCGAAGGTCTGATCATTGTGGACGGCGTATATAATGCGTTCAAAGACACAGAAGGTTTGGCCGCCGAATGTGCGCAGGGCCGGGATATGGGCTTTGACGGTAAAACTCTGATCCACCCGGCGCAGGTCGAGGTCACGAATGAGGCCTTCGCACCTTCGGATGCCGAGATCGATCTGGCCCGCCGCCAGATCGCCGCCTTTGAAGAGACCGAGGCGCAAGGGCAGGGCGTTGCTGTCGTTGACGGCAAGATTGTCGAAAACCTGCATGTTGTAACCGCACGTGAAATTCTGGCAAAAGCGGAGGCGATTACAGCTTTGCAAGCGGGGTAAGCCAGCAATGGGTTTTGTACTTCTGATCCTCGGGGTGGCGCTTTGGTGGGCCGCACATCTGTTCAAACGCGTCATGCCGGATCAACGCGCCGCGTTGGGCGATGCGGGCAAGGGCGCGGTGGCCTTGGCGTTGGTCGCGGCGATCCTGTTGATGATCTTCGGTTATCGCATGACCGACTTCATCCATGTCTGGGCCCCGCCGACCTTTCTGATCCACGTCAACAACCTGCTGGTGCTGATCGCGATCTATCTGATGAGTCCGGCTGGTGCGAAAGGCCGCCTGCTGAACAAGGTTCGCCACCCGATGCTGGGCGGATTCAAGCTGTGGGCTTTTGCGCATCTGCTGGTAAACGGCGATCTGGCGTCCATTGTCCTGTTCGGAGGGCTGCTGGCCTGGGCGGTGGTCGAAGTGATCGTGATCAACAAGTCCGAACCCGAATGGACCCCGGGCGAGCCCGGCACCTATGGCAAGGACGCGATGTTCTTTGTCGCCTCGATCGTCTTGCTGGGCATCATCGGTTATATCCACGGTCTGGTCGGCCCGTCCCCCTTCGGCGGATAAGGAACTGAAATAATGGCAAAGCTTTATCGTCTGTTGACGGAAGAAGACACATCCGCCTTCTGCCACAAAGTGTCGGACGCATTGGCCAAAGGATGGGAGCTGTATGGCGACCCATCCTATGCCTATGACACGGCAAACAGCGTCATGCGCTGTGCGCAGGCCGTGACCAAAGAGGTCGAAGGCGACTACTCCCCTGAAATGAAACTGGGACAGCAATAATGGCAAAAACCAATCCGGGCCGCTTTTTTGAGGATTATTCCGTCGGGCAGGTGCTGACTCATGCAGTGCCCCGCACCGTAACGGATGGCGAGCGGGCGTTGTATCATGCGCTGTATCCGGCGCGGCATGCGCTTTATTCCTCGGACGAATTTGCGCGCAGCTGCGGATTGCCGGAAAGCCCCCTTGATGACCTGTCGGCGTTTCATGTGGTCTTTGGCAAAACCGTGCCGGATGTGTCGCTGAACGCGGTGGCCAATCTGGGCTATGCGGAAGGGCGTTGGTTGAAACCGGTTTATCCCGGCGACACGCTGCGCTCGGTTTCCGAAGTGATCGGGGTCAAGCAGAACTCGAACGGCAAAACCGGCGTGGTCTGGGTGCGCACCCGTGGCCTTAACCAATTGGATGAGGTTGTCATCGACTATGTGCGTTGGGTCATGGTTCGTAAGTCGAACCTGGATGCACCCGCGCCGGACACCGTTGTGCCCGAGCTGAAAAAGGTTCTGGAGCCACAGGATCTGGTTGTGCCCGAGGGGCTGGATTTCTCGAACTACGATTTCATGCAGTCGGGCGAACCCCATCGCTGGGGCGATTATGAGATCGGAGAAAAGATCGACCACGTCGATGGCGTCACCGTCGAAGAAGCCGAGCATATGCTGGCAACTCGCCTGTGGCAGAACACCGCCAAGGTGCATTTCGACCTGACCTTCCGGCCCGAAGGGCGGCTGATCTATGGCGGTCACGTAATTTCGATGGCGCGGACCCTGTCCTTTAACGGTCTGGCCAATGCGCAGATGATCGTGGGTCTGAATGGTGGCGCGCATGCAAACCCGTGTTTTGCAGGTGACACGATCAAGGCCTGGTCCGAGGTTCTGGACAAAGCCGAAACCGATGTTCCGGGCGTCGGTGCCCTTCGCCTGCGGCTGGTCGCGACCAAAGGCGGCACGCCGTTTGAGTTGCGCAATGAAGACGGCAAGTATCACCCGGACGTGTTGCTGGACCTCGATTACTGGGCCCTGATCCCAATGTGATGTGACCCGGTCAGATCGCGCGGATCTGATGACGCTGATGTGAGTACAGCGTTGATTTTCCGTGCTAGGTTGGCGGCATGACCCTGCTTCGCACACTTGCCGCCTGCCTTTGCCTAGCGCCCCCTGCGTGGTCCTGTGATCTGGCGCTGGCGCTTGCGGTGGATGTCTCGGGGTCTGTGGACAGCAACGAGTTTCGTATTCAGATGGATGGTCTGGCGGCTGGCTTGCGTGATCCGATTGTGTCCGAGGCATTGGTGCGCGGGCAGGCCCAGTTGATGCTGGTGCAGTGGACCGGGGCCTCGCGCCAAAGGGTAACAATCCCCTGGACCCGAATTGACAGCTTCGATGCGCTCGACCGGTTCGCCGATCAGGTGGCGCAAGACCCGCGTGTCTGGCGCAATTTTTCAACCGCGATAGGTGAGGCACTGGAGACCACGGTGTCCAGCTTTGATACGGTGTCGGAATGCAAGCGGCTGCTGATCGACATCTCGGGCGACGGAATATCGAACGAAGGGGTCGAACCCACGCAAATCCATGGGCTGTTGAAAGATCGCGGCGTGACAGTAAATGCCATCGCTATTGAAGAGAGTGAGCCTGATCTGACAGCCTATTTCTACGAAAACGTAATAGTCGGAGAAGGGGCGTTTGTTGTGTCCGCAGCCGGGTTTGCGGACTACCCCGAACGCATTCGCAAAAAGCTGCTGCGCGAAGTCACCCAGCAATCTGCCGCCCTGGAATAGGTGGGGAAGATTCGTGATCACATTGATTGATCAGTGAAAACGCTAACATTGAGATGGCTGCATGTGATTTGTGATCACAGTATTATTTAGTGTGATCACATATGGGGCAAAACGTCCATTTTGCACTAAAATTACCCGTTTTTGCGGGTGCAGCACGTGACAGCACAGGAAAAAAGGGTAAAACGACTGGTAGCCAAAGTAAGAGGAGCCGCCATGGCCGATGTCAATCGGGGCAATCGCCCGCTCTCGCCACATATTATGATCTACCGCCCGCAGATGACCTCGTTGTCGTCGATCATGGTTCGACTGTCGGGTCTTGCGGTATTTGCCATCGCAGCACTTGTGGTTTGGTGGCTGCTTGCCGCGGCCACGTCCGAGGCCGCATTTGCTGGCATCGACGGCTTCCTACTCAGCTGGTTCGGTCAGCTCATCCTGACGGGTGGGGTCTGGGCACTGTGGTACCACACGCTGGGGCGGTTGCGTCACGTGGTGTGGGACTTCGGCTATTGCCTCGACGTTGATGTGTCCGAGAAGATGGGCATTGGCATGTTTGTCGGGGCGACCGTTCTGACCATCATCACCATGCTGTTGGTGTAAGGAGAATGGCGATGCAATACCTCACCGACCGCAAACGCGCGCAAGGCCTGGGCGCGGGGAAATCCGGAACGCAAACACATTGGCGCACCATGGTCCGGGCGATGATCCTGGCCATTCTGGTGCCCCTGTTCATCTTCACTTTTGGCTATGGCATCGGCGGAACCTACGAAGAGGTTCTGGCCTATTTCGCCCGTCCCTTCCCGGCCATTGTCACCGGTCTGACTTTGGTCGTGGGTCTGCTGCAACTCATGTATGAGGCGCAGGAAACCATCGAGGATTACGTGCACGGGATCGCGGAAAAGATCACACTCGTTGCGATGTGGGCCTTTGGCTACACGCTGATGGCTGCGGGGCTGTTTGCCCTCGTCAAGCTGGCCCTGTGATGACGCGCTAAGGATCAGAGAAAATGACAGCAGCATATGAATATGAAACCCACGAATATGACGTCGTGGTTGTCGGGGCAGGCGGCGCCGGTCTGCGCGCAACGCTGGGTATGGCGGAACAGGGCCTGCGCACGGCCTGTGTGACCAAGGTTTTCCCGACCCGCTCGCACACGGTTGCAGCACAAGGCGGTATCGCGGCGTCTCTGTCGAACATGGGGCCGGACCACTGGCAGTGGCATATGTACGACACCGTCAAGGGCTCGGACTGGCTGGGTGACACGGACGCGATGGAATACCTTGCGCGTGAAGCCCCCAAGGCGGTTTACGAACTTGAGCACTACGGCGTGCCGTTCAGCCGGACCGAAGAAGGCAAGATCTACCAGCGCCCCTTCGGCGGCCACACCACCGAGTTTGGCGAAGGCCCCGCCGTGCAGCGCACCTGTGCCGCCGCCGACCGGACCGGCCACGCGATCCTGCACACGCTGTACGGGCAAAGCCTCAAGAACAATGCCGAGTTCTACATCGAATATTTCGCCATCGACCTGATCATGTCCGAAGACGGGCAGTGTCAGGGCGTTGTCTGCTGGAAGCTGGACGACGGCACCATGCATGTCTTCAACGCCAAGATGGTTGTGCTGGCGACCGGTGGCTATGGTCGGGCGTATTTCAGCGCCACCTCGGCCCATACCTGCACCGGCGACGGTGGTGGAATGGTGGCCCGCGCAGGCCTGGCGCTGCAGGATATGGAATTCGTTCAGTTCCACCCGACCGGCATCTACGGCTCGGGCTGCCTGATCACCGAAGGCGCACGGGGCGAAGGTGGTTACCTGACCAACTCGGAAGGCGAGCGGTTCATGGAGCGTTATGCGCCCCAGTACAAGGATTTGGCTCCGCGCGACTATGTCTCGCGTTCGATGACGATGGAAATTCGCGAAGGCCGTGGTGTTGGCGGCGAAGGGGATCACATCCACCTGAACCTCAGCCACCTGCCTGCCGAGGCGCTGGCAGAGCGTCTGCCGGGCATTTCGGAAAGTGCCAAGATCTTCGCCGGTGTCGATGTCACCAAAGAACCGATCCCGGTTCTGCCGACCGTGCACTATAACATGGGCGGTATCCCGACCAACTATTGGGGTGAGGTTCTGAACCCCACCGCCGATGACCCGACAGCTGTCGTTCCCGGCCTGATGGCTGTGGGTGAGGCCGGTTGTGCCTCGGTCCACGGCGCGAACCGTCTGGGGTCGAACTCGCTGATCGACCTTGTGGTCTTTGGCCGCGCGGCGGCGATCAAGGCGGGCAAGGTTGTCGATGCCGGTGCTCCGAACCCGGTTCTGAACCAGGCGTCGGTTGATAAGGCGTTTGACCGCTTCGACACGGTCCGCAACGCCAGCGGTGCGATCCCAACCGCCGATCTGCGGCTTGAGATGCAGAAGACCATGCAGGCCGACGCCGCCGTGTTCCGTACCGCCAAGACTATGGCCGAGGGCGTCGAGAAGATGACCGCCATCGCCGCCAAGATGGACGACCTGAAAGTCACCGACCGCAGCCTTGTCTGGAACAGCGACCTGATGGAGACGCTGGAACTGACCAACCTGATGCCAAGCGCGCTGGCCACCATCGTCGGCGCCGAGGCGCGCAAGGAATCCCGCGGCGCCCACGCGCATGAGGATTTCAGCGAACGCGATGACGAAAACTGGCGCGTTCACACTGTCAGCCGGGTCGAGGGCAACAAGGTCGAGCTCAGCTATCGTCCGGTCATCGTCGATCCGCTGACCAACGAGGACGAAGGCGGCATCAGCCTCAAGAAAATCGCGCCCAAGGCGCGGACCTTCTAAGGAGCGTATTGACCAGGCAATGGTGTGCAAACGCCAAATACCCACGGACAACGCTGCGACCTATGGCCGTTGGACACTGTGCTGTGTCTGGGGGCTGGTATGACGGTTCAGGCGTTACGCTCTGCTCAGGCCGATCCGAAGATCATTCTGGTCGGTCTCAACCGCTGCGCAACGACCTCGTTCCACAGGTTGTTTCAGGACAGCGGCATCCCATCGGTGCATTGGGTGGATGAGCGGGGCGAAAATCTGGCGCATCGCATGGTGACAAATATATCCATGGGCCGCAAACCTCTGGACGGGTTTGGCGCTGTTCGGGCGTTTACCGACATTGCCTTTGTCAATGTCCGCTTCATGCTGGACGGTGCACGGTTCTTTCGCGAACTGCACGCGGGCTACCCGGATGCCTATTTCCTGCTGAACACGCGCAATCGGGACGACTGGATCACATCCCGCGCGCGCCACAACCAGGGCCGGTATCTGGATCGTTGCTGTCAGGCCAACGGTCAATCGGCGGACGAAGTGAAACAGGGCTGGGCGCATATGTACGACGTGCACCATGCCGAAGTGCAGGACTATTTCGCCGAAAACCCAAGGTTTCTGCGATTTGATATCGACCGGGACGAGCCGCAGGCCATTGCCGACTGGCTGTCTCCGGATTTTGACGTGAACATTGCCCATTGGGGGCACTATAATCGCGGCGCGTCCAAGCGCGCCCGGACAGGCTGAATGGAGAATTGACATGGTTCAACTGACCCTGCCCAAGAATTCCCGGATCACCACCGGCAAGACCTGGCCCAAACCGGAGGGTGCGAAAAACCTGCGCAAGTTCCAGATTTACCGCTGGAACCCGGATGACGGGCAAAACCCGCGCGTCGATACCTATTTTGTCGATATGGACAACTGCGGTCCGATGATCCTGGACGCGCTGATCAAGATCAAGAACGAGATCGACCCGACCCTGACATTCCGCCGCTCGTGCCGGGAAGGGATCTGTGGCTCTTGCGCGATGAATATCGACGGGATCAACACTCTGGCCTGTATCTATGGCATGGATGAGATCAAGGGCGACGTGAAAATCTATCCGCTGCCGCATATGCCGGTGGTCAAGGACCTGATCCCCGATCTGACCCATTTCTACGCTCAGCACGCATCGATCATGCCGTGGCTGGAAACCAAGACCAACCGCCCGGCGAAAGAGTGGAAGCAATCCATCGAAGACCGCAAGAAACTGGATGGTCTTTATGAATGCGTTATGTGCGCCAGCTGCTCGACATCCTGCCCCAGCTACTGGTGGAACGGCGACCGCTATCTTGGCCCCGCCGCCCTGCTACACGCCTATCGCTGGATCATTGACAGCCGGGATGAGGCCACAGGTGAGCGTCTGGACGAGCTGGAAGATCCCTTCAAGCTGTATCGCTGCCACACGATCATGAATTGCGCCAAGACCTGCCCCAAGGGTCTGAACCCGGCGGCTGCGATTGCGCAGATCAAGAAAATGATGATCGAACGCTCGGTTTAAGGCGTTTTTGAATCAGCGCTTGCCGGGTTGCGGCAAGCGCATGCCGCTATTGCAAAATCAGGCGATGCAGCCGGGCGCGACACGGTCTAGATTTGCAGTAGGGAGGAGTGATGGGATCAAATCAGGATCACTCCGATGACAACAAAACCACAAACCCCGAAAGTGACCGCCAAAGAAGCGCTGGACCTGCTTGAGCAGGCCTGGGCCTATTACACGCCTGAACCAGCACCGGCCCTAAAGGCGCGAGAGCCCGAGCTGTTTGAATACGCAAACGCCGCCTGACGGCTTGCCAATAGCCGACAGTATGGGCGAAACAGAACCATGCCCGTTCTTTTGCTACTTCTGGCCGCCGGGGTCTTTGCCTATTTCTTCTGGCGGTCGCGCACGTCTTCACTGACGCGCGAGTGCCGATGGCGGCAACATCGCGATGAAGGTCGGTGGGTCTGCGCCTATTGCGGCGCAAAAACGGAAAGTTCTGACAGCCCAACCCAGTGTTTGCGCCAGTCTTCAGGCCGATAGAAACCGGGCAGAGGGGTCCTCTGCCCGTTCCAGTTTAGCCTGCGTCCGGAAAGGCGGCGTGCAGGGCAATCTCGACCATGTCACCAAAACTGCTTTCGCGGTCGGATGAGGGCAGTGCCTCACCGGTCAGCAGATGATCGGACACGGTCAACACGGCCAAAGCCCGGCATTTGTGACGGGCGGCGAGGATGTAAAGCTCGGCCGCTTCCATCTCGACGCCCAGAATGCCGTGACGCACCATCTGTTCGTTCAGATCAGGGCGTTCGTCATAGAACACATCCGAGGAATAGATGCCGCCGATATGGGTGGGCGTGCCTTTTGCCTTGGCCGCCACGGCGGCGGCCTGCAGCAAATCCCAATCTGCACAGGGAGCAAAATTCATCTCTTTCATGATGCCCCGCGAAGGGGTGCTGAGCGTTGTCGAAGTCATTGCCAGAATGACGTCGCGCAGATTCACGCTGTCCTGCATCCCACCGCAGGACCCGATGCGGATCAGCGTTTTCGCGCCATAGTCCCGGATCAGTTCATTCACGTAGATCGACAAAGACGGCATTCCCATACCGCTGCCCTGAATGGTGACAGGATTGCCCTTCCAGCTGCCTGTGAAGCCCAACATGCCCCGAACGTTGTTGACCTGCTTTACATCGTCCAGAAACGTCTCAGCGGCCCATTTCGCGCGATACGGATCGCCGGGCAAAAGAACGGTTTCGGCGATTTCACCTTTTTCCGCGCCAATATGAATCGTCATTTCGGCACCTGTCCCGATTAGATTTCCAGATCGGAAATATCCGCGCCGGATTTCAGCGCATCATGAACCCATTGCGGTTTCCGGCCACGACCTGTCCATGTCTGGTCCGGATTTGCAGGGTTGCGGTATTTGGCCTGTGCCTTGCTGCCTTTTACGGAACGCGGCGCGTCACCCGACAATTCGGATAGCGAGAATCCAAATTCAGCGGCTGCCTTTTCCGCCGCTTTCAGCGCTTCCTGACGTTCACGTTTCTCGGCGTTTACAAGGGCTTTTTCGACGTTTTCGCGCAGAGATACCAGCTCTTTTCGCGACATCGTTTCCAGGTTTATCCCCATAATTTTGTCTCCGTCCTGATAAGTGTTACCGCGTGCGCCAAGGCGCACCGCAATTGCAAACAACGCGATACTCTACTCCCAATGAATTGGGAATAGAAACGGGGAAATAATCGGTTAAAACGTCCGTTATTCAGCGGCCAGGTTTTTCGGGTCCACCAATTCCACAATATCGCCCATGATCGAATTGAGTTCGAAATTCTTGGGGGTGTAGACTTTTGCGACGCCCATGGCCTTCAATTGTTCCGCATCCTCATCCGGAATAATTCCGCCAACAACGACAGGGATGTGATCCAGACCCGCTTTGCGCAGCCGTGCAAGGACATCCTCGACCAGCGGCAGATGGCTGCCGGACAGGATCGACAGGCCGATAACATGGGCGTCGTCATCTGCAGCGGCAGTCACGATCTCTTCGGGGGTCAGGCGAATACCTTCATAACTGATGTCCATACCGCAATCCCGCGCACGGAAGGCGATTTGTTCCGCCCCGTTTGAATGGCCGTCCAGACCGGGCTTGCCGACCAGGAATTTCAGACGGCGGCCCAGCTTGTCGCTGACCGCGTCCACCGCGGCGCGCAGGTCGTCCAGACCTTCGGTCTTGTTCGAAACCGAACCCGAAACGCCTGTCGGGCCGCGATAGGTGCCGTAAACCTTGCGCATTTCCTCGGCCCATTCACCGGTGGTGACACCGGCCTTTGCGGCGGCAATCGACGGCTCCATCACATTTGTGCCGTTCTGCGCAGCCTCACGCAGCGCGGCCAGTGCGGCCATAACGGCGGCATCATCCCGCTCGGCGCGCCAGTCGTTCAGGCGGTTAATCTGTTCCTGCTCGACAGCCGGATCAACAACCATGATCCCGCCATCTTCGGTTTGAAGGGGCGAGGGCTCGCCCTCGATCCATTTGTTCACGCCGACCACAATGGTTTCATTGCGTTCAATCCGGTTCAGGCGCTCGGCGTTGGAATCGACAAGGCGGGATTTCATGTATTCGATCGAGGCAACGGCACCCCCCATCGAATCGAGGTTGGCCAGTTCTGCGCGCGCGCCTTCTTTCAGTTCTTCGACTTTGGCGTCCACCGCCGGGTTGCCGTCGAACAGGTCACCATATTCCAGCAGGTCGGTCTCATAAGCCAGAATTTGCTGCATCCGCATCGACCATTGCTGATCCCATGGGCGGGGCAGGCCAAGCGCCTCGTTCCAAGCCGGCAACTGCACCGCACGGGCGCGGGCCTTTTTCGACAGGGTCACGGCCAGCATCTCGATCAGAATGCGGTAGACGTTGTTTTCCGGCTGCTGCTCGGTCAAGCCCAGCGAGTTCACCTGAACGCCATAGCGGAATCGGCGGAATTTTGGGTTCTCGACGCCGTAGCGGTCTTGCAGGATTTCGTCCCAAAGATCGACGAAGGCGCGCATTTTGCACATCTCGGTGACAAAGCGGATGCCCGCGTTCACAAAGAACGAAATCCGCCCGCACAGCGCCGGGAAATCCTCGGCCGGAACACGAGGGCGCAATTCATCCAGAACTGCGATGGCGGTGGCCAGCGCATAGGCCAGTTCCTGTTCCGGCGTCGCGCCTGCCTCTTGCAGGTGATAAGAACACACGTTCATCGGGTTCCATTTCGGCACGTGGGTATAGCAGTACTCGGCCACGTCCGCGATCATCTTCAGCGACGGTTTGGGCGGGCAGACATAGGTACCACGGCTCAGGTATTCCTTGATCAGGTCGTTCTGCACCGTGCCTTGCAGTTTCGAGACATCCGCGCCCTGTTCCTCGGCCACCGCGATATACAACGCCAACAGCCACGGGGCCGTGGCATTGATCGTCATCGAGGTGTTCATCTGCTCCAGCGGAATCTGGTCGAACAGAACCCGCATGTCACCCAGATGGCAGACCGGCACGCCCACTTTGCCAACCTCGCCACGGGCCAGAGTATGGTCACTGTCATAGCCGGTTTGCGTCGGCAGATCGAAGGCCACCGACAGGCCGGTCTGACCTTTTGCCAGGTTTCCACGATACAGCGCGTTCGAGGCTTCGGCGGTGGAATGACCGGCATAGGTCCGGATCAGCCAGGGGCGGTCTTTCTGCGTCTGCGTCATGGGCGGGCCTCGCATGTCGTTCGGTAACAAAATTACGTATGAGGGTTCTAAAGCGCAATTTTCAGGACATGTCAATTCGCTGCGTTGCGGCATTTCAAAATTGTGCAGATTGTGAGCGGTTTCGATTAGTGGCACTGTGCCGACATGATGCAAACCGTGGAACTTCCGCTCTGGCTTTTCCTGCTGATCGTGGTCTTTGCCATGGTCACGTTCGCGTCGCATTTCTTGTTCCCATCGGTGCGCTGGTTTTTTCGCCGCAGGCTGGAACGGGCGGTGTCGCGATTGAACAAACGTCTGCAACGCCCGATTCAGCCGTTCAAGCTGGCCCGGCGGCATGACATGATCCAACGGCTGATCTATGACCCGCAGGTCGGGCACGCCGTACAAAATCACGCGCGCGAGGAAGGCATCCCCGAGGCAGTGGCCTTTGAAAAGGCCCGCCGCTATGCGCGCGAAATCGTGCCCTCGTTCTCGGCCTTTGCTTATTTCAGCTTTGCCATTCGTTTGGCCCGGTTGCTGAGCAACACGTTCTACAACGTGCGCCTCAGCTATGAAGACGAAAGCGCCGTCAAGGACATCGACCCCGAGGCAACGGTTGTCTTTGTCATGAATCACCGCAGTAACATGGACTACGTGCTGGTCACCTATCTGGCGGCGCAGCAGTCGGCCCTGTCTTATGCTGTGGGGGAATGGGCGCGGGTCTGGCCGCTCAGCCGGTTGATCCGGGCAATGGGGGCGTATTTCATCCGACGGAAGTCCGGTAGTGAGCTGTATCGGCAGGTCCTGGCCAGCTATGTCCGCCACGCGACCGAGGCAGGCGTGACCCAGGCGATGTTCCCCGAAGGCGGGCTGAGCCTGACCGGCGCGCTGGGTCGGCCTAAGTTGGGATTGTTGAAATACATCATCGATGGCACCTCGCCGGACGGGCGGGATGTTGTGTTCGTGCCTGTGGCCCTGAACTATGACCGGGTGTTGGAAGACACCATTTTGACCCATGCCGCTTTGGGGACCGAGCGGCGCTTTCGTGCGCGGATCGGTGTCATCACCAGCTGGATCGTCAAGCAGCTCTGGCGTCGCCTGATCGGGCGGTACAAACGGTTCGGGGTGGCCTCGGTGCGGTATGGCCAGCCGATCTCGCTCAAGGAATTCTCGGCCAGGGCGGGCGATGACATCATGACCGATCTGGCCCGTGCGCTGATGGTGCGGATCGGGGCGGCGATACCGATGGTGCCCGGCCCGGCGGCCTGTTCGTTGTTGCGCGAAAACGGTCCGATACCCGAGCAGGACGTGAAGGCTCGGATCGTCGCGATGATGGAGCAGGATGGCGGCGAATCCGCCGAGACGGCGACAGCCGTGACAGACGCGCTGGATCAGTTTGTCGAGCGCCGCATTCTGAGCCGAGATGGGGACATGCTATGCCTGTCTGGCCAGCGCGGCGATCTTCTCGATTTCTACGCCAACTCACTGCCCAACCACATGAATTCCGATGATTCTGCGGATGCGAAAGAAATTTCTGCACCTGCGGGGTCATAAAATTACAAATTCGATCCAAAAACGGTTGCAATATTTCGCGTCGATCAATATTCCAGTCGATGAAGCGCGCGATTCTGCGTCGCGGCAAAGGTATTGAGAGAAGGAGGCCAGCATGGCTTTGGACACCGAAAGCGGTATCGCGTCGTACGAGGCACCCGAAAAGGACCTCTATGAGATGGGGGAAATCCCTCCGATGGGGTTTGTGCCCAAGCAGATGTATGCCTGGGCAATCCGGAAAGAACGTCATGGTGAGCCCAACACCGCCATGCAGCAGGAAGTGGTCGATGTGCCGACCCTGGACAGCAACGAAGTGCTGGTTCTGGTTATGGCTGCGGGCGTGAACTATAACGGCGTCTGGGCTGCACTGGGTCAGCCGATCAGCCCGTTTGACGGCCACAAGGCACCCTATCACATTGCGGGTTCCGATGCGTCGGGCATCGTCTGGGCCGTTGGCGACAAGGTCAAGCGCTGGAAAGTCGGCGACGAGGTTGTCATCCACTGCAACCAGGACGATGGCGATGACGAAGAATGCAACGGCGGCGATCCGATGTATTCGCCCAGCCAGCGCATATGGGGTTACGAGACACCCGACGGCTCGTTCAGCCAGTTCACCCGCGTGCAGGCACAGCAGCTGATGCCGCGCCCCAAGCACCTGACCTGGGAAGAGGCCGCCTGCTACACGCTGACGCTGGCCACCGCCTACCGGATGCTGTTCGGTCACGAGCCGCATGACCTGAAACCCGGTCAGAACGTTCTGGTCTGGGGTGCCTCGGGTGGTCTGGGGTCTTATGCGATCCAGCTGATCAACACCGCAGGTGCAAATGCGATCGGTGTGATCTCGGACGAAAGCAAGCGTGACTTTGTCATGGGTCTGGGTGCCAAGGGCGTTCTGAACCGTAAGGACTTCAACTGCTGGGGTCAATTGCCCACCGTGAACACTCCAGAATATGCCGAGTGGTTCAAAGAGGCCCGCAAATTCGGCAAGGCGATCTGGGACATCACCGGCAAAGGCAACAATGTCGACATGGTGTTCGAACATCCGGGCGAAAGCACCTTCCCGGTCTCGACCTTCGTGGTCAAGAAAGGCGGCATGGTTGTGATCTGCGCCGGCACCACCGGCTTCAACTGCACCTTCGACGTGCGCTATATGTGGATGCACCAGAAGCGCCTGCAGGGCTCGCACTTTGCGCATCTGAAACAGGCCGCAGCCGCGAACAAGCTGATGGTCGAGCGTCGTCTGGATCCCTGCATGTCCGAAGTGTTCTCGTGGAATGATCTGCCCGAGGCGCATATGAAAATGCTGCGCAACGAGCATAAACCGGGCAACATGTCGGTACTGGTTCAGGCCCCGCGGACCGGCATGCGCACCCTGGAAGAAGTGTTGGACGCGCGCCCCTAATCTGCCCGCAAAACAGACAAGAAACACCCGCGAATCGGCCTTTCGGTTCGCGGGTGTTTTGCGTTTTTCACCCGCCCTTCGGCCTTTCAACAGGTTGCAAAATCACCCCTCGCTGTTTTTGGGGAGTAGAAACCGGTGAATAGGCTGAAAAAGATCATACATGTTATGGTTGTGTTAACCCTTCGTTAACTGTTTCAGAGAGACCCTGATGGCGCAAAATGAGTGGATTTTGGACGTATTGTCGGACCTCAACGCGTTCGCCGTTGCGAATGGGTTAACCGCCTTGGCCGAGCAGCTGGATGATACACGGCTGATCGCTGCGGCCGAGATCGCGTCCATGAAGGATGAGGCACGGGCGCCCGCGGATGGGAACAGAACTCGATTTGGGTCAGATCCTGCAGGATTTGGAAAACACCAGCACGCTTGACGAGCTCAGCGCGGTTGCATTTCGACTACGTGACCGTCTGAAGGTCGCACATCTGACCTATCACTGGGTGGACGGGGCCGGGGATCAATACGGTTGTACCACCTATTCCGATGACTGGGATGAACGGTATCGGGAAAAGAACTACCACCGCATCGACCCTGTCATTCTGGGCTGTTTCCAGCGGTTTCACCCGGTCGACTGGAAGGCGTTGGACTGGTCGAGCAAAGTGGCCAAGGTCTTTCTTCAGGACGCACTGGCGCACGGGATCGGCAACCAGGGCTATTCGATTCCGATCCGGGGGCCCAACGGGCAATTCGCGCTGTTCACCGTGAACCACAGTTGCGACGATCAGACCTGGCAGGATTTCATCTCGACCTACGGGCAACAGCTGATCCTGGTGGCGCATTACATCAATCGCAAAGCGCTGGAGTTTGAAAAGGACAGGCAGCCCGAGTCGACGCGTGGCCTGTCACCCAGAGAGATCGACGCGATTACCCTGCTGGCGCTTGGATATAGCCGCGCGCAGGTGGCCCATTCGCTATCGATTTCCGAGCATACTTTGCGGGTCTATATCGAAAGCGCGCGGTCGAAACTGGGCGCGCAGAACACAACGCACGCAATAGCCACAGCACTCAGCCGCGGGTTAATAGTGGTTTAAGCAACGTACGGTCCTCGAACAGTTAATTAACCACGTCTCTGTACCCCTTTCGTTCTTAAAAGAACGACGAGGGGAACACGTCATGTTGCGTTATCTGTATGCTGACGAGCTGCATAAATTTCCAATTCTGGCCGAGGGGATGTTTCGCGATCGCGCAGATCAGTTCAAAACCCGTTTGGGTTGGGACGTGCACGTTAACGAAAAAGGGGAAGAGCGGGATCAATATGACGATCTCAATCCGCTCTATGTCATCTGGGAAGAACCCGATGGCAGCCACGGGGGATCGATGCGGGTGCTGCCCACAACCGGCCCGGTGATGGTGAACGAAGTCTTTGGCCATCTGAACGAGGGCGAGCCGATCTGCAGCCCCTTGATCTGGGAGGTGACGCGCTTTTGCCTGTCCCGGACCGCCAGTCCGCATACCGCCGGGGCCATCATGCTCAGCGGGGGCGAGATGATGGAAGGGTTCGGCCTGACCCATATCGCCGGGGTGTTCGATGCGCGGATGATACGCATCTATCGCATGATCGGCTCGTCCCCGATCGTTCTGGGGACAGAGGGCAAGGGGCGCGATCAGATCTTGGTCGGGCTGTGGCCATATTCGGCAGATGACTGCAATCGCGTGGCAGCGCGGGCGGGCATCCCGCGGGACCTGTCGCGCCTGTGGTTCAAGACCGCTTTTGGCCCCGGCAGACGGCACCGGTTTGCCTTGTCTGCGTGACGGCGACGAAAACGGCATTCCGCATCTGGTGGTGGCTGGCGCGGCCTTGTAGGGTCGCGCCATGTCTTTGCCCAATGTGATCTTCTCGGACGATCAGGCCGCCGCATATGACAGCATCGCCGAGATGCTGCGCTCAGCCGGTGTGGACCTGGAAGATGATGCGCTGCTCAAACTGCCGGGGGCCGGAAAATCCGGTGTGATGGCGGTGATCGGCAAGGCGGGGTCGGGCAAGACTCTGTTGCTGGCAGAGCTGTATAAGGCGCTGGCCGAAACCGGCGTTCAGATCGTGTCGGGCGACTATGAAAGCCGTAAATCCAGGGACAAGCGCACGCTTGCGATTCTGGCCCCCACGAACAAGGCCGCCAGCGTCCTGCGCCTGCGCGGTGTTCCGGCCACAACCATCCACCGCATCCTCTATACGCCGGTTTACGACCCCGAATATGAACGCATCGCCGAATGGCTGGCCGGAAATGACGACCGGCCCGAGATCGAGGGCCTGACAGATGAGGCGCTGGATCGCGCAGCGGCGTTTTATGAAAACAACAAATCAATTCCCGGCGCGTTGGCGGCTGCGGGGTTGCGTGGATCGGATTTCATCACCGGTTGGAAACGCCGGGATGAGCCGCTGGATATTGGCTTTGTCGACGAAGCCTCGATGCTGGATGACCGGCAGTTCGAAGACCTGAAAGAGATCTTCCCGACCCTGCTGATGTTCGGCGACCCCGCTCAGCTTGCCCCGGTCAACCAATCCGGCAGCATGGTGTTCGAGGCGCTGCCAGAGCCGCGCAAGCTGGTGCTGCACCGGGTCCACCGGCAGGACGCGGATAACCCGATCCTCGATCTGGCCCATGCGTTGGCCGATCCGTCCATGGGGTTCGAAGATTTCGAGCGTCTGGTCGAAGACACCGCCCGCCGCGATGATCGTGTGGTCTGGGGCCAGCGGGTCGAGGTTGATCTGATGGCCCGCAGCCCGGTTCTGGTCTGGCGCAATGCAACGCGCATCCGGCTGATCCAAGCGTTCCGGCAGGTCCATGGTGCGCCGGATACCGAGTTGCTGGAAGGCGAACCTCTGATCTGTGACGGGATCGAACTGCCTTTGAAACACCGCAAGAAGCGGCTGGATCTTGAGGCGCGCGGGCTGATCAAGGGCGCTCAGGTTGTCTATCTTGGGCCGGGGCGCAAGCCGGGGTTTTCGCGCTTGCATGTGATGGGGGCCGAGGACCCTCAGGTCAGTGCAGCGTCGATTGTGCAGATCGAAAAACCGAACGAAGAAGAACCGTTCATCCCTTATGCTGCCCGCATGGGGGCGACGTTTTTGCACGGCGCGGCGGTGACGATCCACAAGGCGCAAGGGTCCCAATGGGACACGGTACAAGTCTTTGCACCAGACATCTATGCAGCAGCCCGGATGGGCCGGACCGAGGCCGGGCAGCCATTGTGGAAACGGCTGGCCTATGTGGCCATCACACGGGCGCAGGAGCGGCTGATCTGGGTGGTGCGCAACCGACTGTCGAAACCCACCCATCCGCTGCGCGTGGACGACCTGCGCGCGGTCCCTGCGGCATCCCTGACATTGGAGGCGGAAGAGACATGAAAACCATCATCGTCACTGGCGCAAGCTCGGGCATCGGGCAGGCCACGGCCGAGCTGTTTCTGGCCGAGGGCTGGATGGTCGGCCTGTTGGCCCGCAGCGAAGACAAGCTGGCCGCGATGGCTGACGGTCAGCCGCGCGCTGTGCCATTGGTTGCGGATGTGACGGACCCCATCGCCGTGGCCCGAGCCTTTCGATCCTTTGCCAACCGGGCCGATCGGCTGGATGTCCTGTTCAACAACGCGGGCATCTTTGCCCCCGGTGGCACAATCGACGAAATCGCGCTGGAGGATTGGTACCAAAGCGTCAACGTGAACCTCAACGGGATGTTCCTGTGCGCGCGTGAGGCGTTTCGGCTCATGCGCAGCCAGGCGCCACAAGGGGGACGGATTATCAACAACGGCTCGATTGCGGCCTATGTTCCACGCCCCAACTCGGTGCATTACTCGGCCACGAAACATGCCATCACCGGCCTGACCCGCAGCCTGTCATTGGATGGGCGCGACTTTGGCATCGCTTGCGGTCAGATCGACATTGGAAACGCCCGCACGCAGATGGTTCAGGGGCTGGTCGATGCGGCCGTCGCAAACGGCGAAACGCCGGACCCGACAATGGACGTGCAGGACGCGGCGCGATCTGTCTTGCACATGGCCAATCTACCGCCCGAGGCGAACGTGCAGTTCATGACCGTGATGGCCACCACGATGCCCTATATCGGACGGGGCTAAGCGTTACTTCTCGCGCAGCAGACGGAAGGCGGTTGATGCGCCCCAACCCGCAGCAATGGCGATGACCAGCGACATCAGGCCGTAAAGAACAGGCTGCTGGCGGGACATGTTGTACAGAAACCGCTCCAGCCCCACCTTGCGCACGTCAATGGTGGTTTCGTATTGCGAGACAACCTCACCCCCCCGGGTCAGGTAAATCCGCGCCACATAATCGCCTTCGGTCAGGTCAGCAGGCATCGCGATCGAGGTGCGAAACAGGGTTTGTTCGTCCACCGCGACCGTGTTTTCCCGAATCGAATACAGGTCTTCGTTTTCGCGAATCCGCACCACCGCATCGGCAAATTCCTGAGCGCCCCGAATATGCATCGCCGCCCCGACCGAGCGGATCGCCCGTTCGATGGAAATGCGATAGCGCAGGTCTTCGGTGTCGGTGATGATCTCGTCAAACGGCGCGCTTGTGGCGACGGCATAGAAGCTGGGGGCAAGATCGACCAGAACGCTGTCGGTGTTGACCCAGATACCGAACCTGCGTTCCTTGCGCCGCACCGTGATCGGTTCGGACGGGCCTGCGACGGACACGATGACCTCAAGCGGGGGCCCTTCGGGGATCGGGGCCTCGCGCTTGATGGCGCCGAAGATCAGGATCTCGGAGCCGTCAAAATTGGCGGTGATGGCAACACGGTCCTGGCTGAGACCCAGAACAACCTGTTCCTCGGCTGCGGCGGCGGGCAGGCACAACAGGCACAAAGCGGCGATCAGAGGGCGCAACATTCTCAGTGCCCTCCGCTGTCGCCAAGCGAGAACAGCTCGGTCGGTTCCAGTAGCAGGTCCAGCGCCAGCTTGCCGCAGACGACCAGAACCAGCGCGGCCAGCAGAACACGCAGTTGCTCGGCCGGCATACGCGCGCCGATTACGGTGCCGATCTGCGCGCCGATGACGCCTCCGACCAGCAAAAGCACCGCCAATACCACGTCAACGGTGTAGTTGGTGGTGGCGTGCAGCATGGTGGTGAAGGCGGTGACAAAGATGATCTGGAACAGCGAGGTGCCGACCACGACCTTGGTCGGCATGCCCAGCAGGTAGATCATCGCGGGCACCATGATGAAACCGCCGCCGACGCCCATGATCGCTGACAGAACGCCCACGCACAGTCCGACCAGAACCGGCGGAATGACCGAGATATAAAGGCCCGAGGTCCGAAAGCGCATTTTGAACGGCAACGCATGCACCCAGCCGCGCTGTCTGCGCTTGGCAGGGGTGGCGTTGCCCTTTTTTACGCGCCGAAGCGCGCGCAGGCTTTCGACGAACATCAGGCTGCCGATAACGCCCAGAAACACGACGTAGCACAAGGTGACCAGCAGATCGACCTGACCCAGCCCCTTGAGGTAGTTGAAGATCACCACACCCAGGGCCGCGCCTATCAGACCGCCTGTTAAAAGCACCGTGCCCATCTTCAGATCGACCGTCTTTCGTCGGAAATGCGCCAGCACGCCCGAGAAGGACGAGGCAACGATCTGGTTGGCTTCGGTCGCAACCGCGACAGCAGGTGGGATGCCGATGAAGAACAGCAGGGGCGTCATCAGAAAGCCGCCCCCAACACCGAACATTCCGGACAGGATGCCGACCATCCCGCCCAGCCCTAACAGAAGAAAGGCATTCACGGAGACTTCGGCGATGGGAAGGTAGATCTGCATGTTGTCTTCTAGTCGGGCGAATGGGGCCAGTTCAATGCGACAAAGCCGCGATCAATTGGGATGGTTAAACACCGGAATTTATACGTTTCCGTGACAGCCTGGCAGCGTATCGAGGTGATCTGTAGACCCCTGGTCACGCTGCTGTCTGGCAAAGGAAACACGCACATACCCTTTTAGAGCGGTTGCGGCATGCAAAATCAACTGTGCATGCCGCTCTGCAGCAAACAGGACCCAGAATTGTCTCGAAACTGGACTTATCAGCGTTCCTTTACATAGGGCTCACCACCCGCGCGGGGCGGTACCGCCTTGCCTACGAACCCGGCCAGAATGACGACGGTCAGGATATAGGGCAGGGCGTCCATCACCTGAACGGGAATCACCACGCCGCCCAGATCGATATTCTGGAACCGCAGCGCAACGGCTTGCAGCAGGCCGAACAGCAGACAGGCCCACATGGCATGCCACGGGCGCCATTTCGCGAAGATCAGTGCGGCCAGCGCAATGAAGCCCCGGCCGGCGGTCATCTCTTTGACGAACCCGGCCTGCAGCGCGGTCGCCAGATACGCCCCTGCAATACCGCAGAGCACGCCACAAATGGCCACAGCGGCAAAGCGCAGACCGACCACTGAGACGCCAGCCGTATCCACCGCCGCCGGGTTTTCACCCACCGCCCGCAGGCGCAAACCGAACCGGGTGCGATACAGGATCCACCAGGTCAGCGGCACCATCAGAAAGGCGATGTAAACCAGAATCGAATGGCCCGACAGCAGCTCGGAGTAAATCGGGCCGAGAATTGGCACACCGCTCAGCGCTTCGGCAAAGGGAAACTCGATAGGCTCGAACCGGCCTTGCCCAAACAGGGACGGGGTGCGTCCGCCCTGCTGGAACCAGCTTTGGGCGATCAGTACGGTCAGGCCCGAGGCCAGAAAGTTGATGGCAACGCCCGAGATCAGCTGATTGCCCCGGAAGGTGATCGAGGCCACCCCGTGCAGCGCCGACAAGACCAGCGACGCGCCGATCCCTGCCAAAAGGCCCAGCCAGACCGAACCGGTTACGGCAGCCACGGCGGCCGAGAAAAAGGCTGACATCAGCATCTTGCCCTCAAGCCCGATGTCGAAGATACCCGCGCGTTCCGAATAAAGCCCGGCCAGACAAGCCAGCAGCAGCGGCGTGGCCAGACGGATGGTCGAATCGAGGACCTGGATGAGGGTAACGAAGAATTCCATCACTCAGCCCCCTTCCGCAGACCCAGGAACAGCTTTTCAAGCGGCATGCGAACCATGTTGTCGAGCGCCCCGGTGAACAGGATGACCAGCGCCTGAATGACGACGATCAGTTCCCGCGGGATCGAGGTCCACAGCGCCAGTTCTGCGCCGCCCTGATACAGGAAGCCGAACAGCAGCGCCGCAAGGAACACGCCGAACGGGTGCGACCGGCCCATCAGGGCCACCGCGATGCCAATAAAGCCCGCGCCTTCGGTCGAGTTGAGAACCAGCCGTTCCGCCTCACCCATCACGTTGTTGATTGCCATCAGACCCGCCAGCGCGCCCGAGATCAGCATAGCGATGATGGTGATGCGCACAGGCGAGATACCGGCATAAACGGCCCCGGTTTCCGAATGGCCATAGGCGCGGATTTCATAGCCCAGCCTTGTGCGCCAGATCAGGGCCCAGACGATCACACAGGCCAGAATCGCCACGAAGAACGAGATATTCGCAGGTGCTCCCCGGAACATCACATTCTCGGCGGTTGAGAACATCGACTGGAAAGTCGGCAGGTGGACCGCCTCGGGGAAGCGCGCGGTCGCCGGGTCTTGCGAGCCCTGTGGGCGCATCACATTGACCAGCATGTAGTTCAGGAAGGCAGCGGCGATGAAGTTGAACATGATCGTTGTGATCACGATATGGCTGCCGCGCTTGGCTTGCAGATAGGCCGGGATCGCGGCCCATGCCGCGCCAAACAGCATCGAGGCGGCACAGGCGGCCAGCAGGGCAATGCTCCAATGCGGCCAGGGGACATACAAGCAGACCATGGCAACGCCAAGCCCGCCCAGCATTGCCTGACCTTCGCCCCCGATATTGAACATCCGCGCGTGGAACGCGACGGCCACGGCCAATCCGGTGAACATGAAGTTGGTGGCGTAGTATAGCGTATAGCCCCAGCCATAGGTCGATCCCAGCGCGCCGGTGACCATCAGGTTTACGGCCTCGACCGGGTTTTCTCCGATGGCCAGAATGACCAGCGCCGAAAGGATTGCGGCCAGTAGAAGGCTGATCACCGGGATCAGCACGACATCGGCCCATTTGGGCATTTTATCCATGTTACGCGGCCTCTCCCGCAACACCGGCCATCAGCAGGCCCAGTTCTTTTTCATCCGTCTCGGCGGGCAGACGTTCGCCCATGATATGTCCGTCAAACATCACTGCGATCCGGTCGGACAGTGAGAAGATTTCCTCCAACTCGACCGAAACCAGCAGGATGGCCTTGCCCTGATCGCGCAGGGCGACGATCTGTTTGTGAATGAACTCGATCGCGCCGATATCGACGCCTCGGGTCGGTTGCCCGACCAGCAGCAGGTCGGGATTGCGCTCAATCTCGCGTGCGACGACGATCTTTTGCTGGTTCCCGCCCGAAAAGCTCTTTGCGGTTAGCCAGCCATTCGGCGGGCGCACATCGAATTTCTCGATCTTCGCTTCGGTATCGGCGCGCAAGGCGGCGTTATCCATGAAGATGCCGCGCTTGTAAGCCGGGTCGCGGTGATAGCCGAAGGCCACGTTTTCCCAGGCGTGGAAGTCCATGATCAGACCTTCGCGCTGGCGATCCTCGGGCACGTGGGCAATGTGCTGCGCGCGGCGCGCCTGCCCGTCAGACCCATGCCCGCTCAGCGCCAGGGGTGCGCCGTTCAGCTTGATGGAGCCCTGACCCGGACGCATCCCGCCCAGAACCTCCAGCAATTCCGACTGACCATTGCCCGCAACGCCGGCAATGCCGACGATCTCACCGGCCCGGACGGTCAGGTCGATGCCTTTGACCCGCTCAACACCGGCGCTGTCAAAGACTTGCAGGTTTTCGATTTCCAGAATCGGTTTGCCCGGCTTTGCAGGCACTTTATCGACCTGCAGCAGAACCTTGCGGCCCACCATCAGCTCTGCCAGTTCTTCGGGGCTGGTCTCGGACGTCTTGACGGTGGCCGTCATCTGCCCGCGCCGCATGACCGAAACAGTGTCGGTGTTCTCCATGATCTCGCGCAGTTTATGGGTAATCACGATAATCGTTTTCCCCTCGGCCCGCAGCCGGTCGAGGATGCGGAACAGCTGGTCCGCCTCGGACGGGGTCAAAACGCCGGTGGGTTCGTCGAGAATCAGAATCTCGGCCCGGCGGTACAACGCCTTTAGGATCTCGACCCGCTGTTGCATGCCAACACCGATCTCGTCGATGCGTTTGTCGGGATCGACGAACAGCTCGTATTCTTCTTCCAGCGCTTTCAGTTCCTTACGCGCCTTGGCGAGCGACGGCGCCAGCATGCCGCCATCCTCGGCCCCCAGAACGATGTTTTCCAGAACGGTGAAGTTTTCGACCAGTTTGAAATGCTGGAACACCATCCCGATGCCCGAAGCAATCGCCGCCTGACTGTCCGGAATCTCGGTCTTGGTGCCGTTGATCCAGATCTCGCCTTTGTCGGCTTTGTAAAACCCGTAGAGGATGCTCATCAGCGTGGATTTGCCCGCACCGTTTTCACCGATGATCCCATGGATCGTTCCGGGGGCGACGCTGATGGAAATGTCTTTGTTGGCCTGAACCGGCCCAAAGGCTTTGGAAATCCCTTTGAGCTCAATGGCGGGGACGGTCATGTCGTGTCCTCAATTGCCGAAGGGACCGCGCAACCGGCGCGGCAGAAGGAAAAAGCGAGGCGAAAGAGACCCTCCGCCCCGCATGGGTTTTAGAATTGCAGTGCCGGGCAGCTGTCGTTCTCGTAGTAGCTGACAACCGAGACATTGCCGTCGATGATGTCGCGCCGTGCGCTTTCGATGGCCGAGCTCATTTCTTCGGTGACCAGCTCTGCGTTGTTTTCGTCCATTGCGACGCCAACGCCTTCTTCGGCCAGACCCATCGAGAAGACACCGGTTTGCAGGTCTTCACCCGCCTTCATGGCGTCATAAACGGCAACATCCACGCGCTTGAGCATTGAGGTCAGCACTTTGCCCGGATGCAGGTGGTTCTGGTTGCTGTCCACGCCGATCGACAGGATGCCTTCGTCGGCTGCGGTTTGCAGAACACCAACGCCGGTGCCGCCTGCGGCCGCATAGATCACGTCAGCGCCCTGACTGATCTGCGCCTTGGTTAGTTCCGAACCCTTCACCGGGTCGTTCCATGCCGCGGGGGTGGTGCCGGTCATGTTGGCGACAACTTCGATATCCGGGTTCACGGCCTTGGCACCTTGGGCGTAACCGCAGCCAAAGTGGCGAATCAGCGGGATGTCCATGCCGCCGATAAAGCCAACGGTGCCCGACTGGGACGCCATCGCTGCCATCATGCCGACCAGATACGATCCTTCATGTTCTGCAAAACCGATCTGACGGATATTCGGAGCCTCCAGCCAGGTTACGTCAACCGCAACAAACTTGGTGTCCGGGTAATCACCGGCAACAGCGGCCAGCGGATCGGCCATGGCAAAGCCCATGGTGATGATCGGGTTGGCACCGGCTTCGGCAAAGCGGCGCAGGGCCTGTTCGCGCTGGGCTTCCGACTGAAGCTCGATCTCGCGGTAGGTTTTGCCGGTCTGATCTGCCCAACGCTGTGCGCCGTTATGTGCGGCTTCGTTGAACGACTTGTCAAACTTGCCACCCAGGTCAAAGATCAGCGCCGGTTCGGCCAGGGCTGCGCCAGCTGTCAGTGCGACCGCCGCAGCGGCACCCATCAGAGATTTCATGAGGGTCATTTCTTACTCCCGTTGTTTTTGTCGTTGGTCCAAGGCCAAGGATAGCCCCGATTACCCACTCAGAGCGAGCATAACTGTTGTGATGGCGGGAATTAAGGATGTTTGCAACAGGTGGGGTCAATAGATTTTTGACCGTTTGGTCCGAAAATTGCCACTTACCGTCAGGGCAGGGCGCATTCCATGACAATTGCGTCGCAGTTTGGCCCGTTTGCTCGGCGGTAGTAGCCCTTGCGCTGACCACACACCCGGTATCCGCAGCGATCGTACAGCGCAATTGCGGGCCGATTGTCGGCAGCTACGTCCAGAAACGCCCGTGTCGCGCCCAGTTGCGCAGCCTTTGCGTGCCAGTCGTTCATGCACTGCAGGCCCAGCCCCTGACGTTGATGGCTGGGGTGAGTCGCGATGGTCAGCAACTCTGCCTCATCCGCAATCACCTGAAACAGGGCGAAGGCTTTGGGCGTGCCGATGCAGTGGGTGAATGGGTTGGCCAGCAGATCAGCGAACTCGGACGCCGTCCAAGGACGGGATTGGGTGAAAGCGGCGGCATGTGTTGCGGCCAGATCCCGAGGTGTCATTCGTCCAGCAAGACCGGAGGTGTGTCGCTGGACGGCGCCGCATCGGCGGGGCGGACGTAAAAAGGCGCAGGCGGCAGGGTTTCGGTGTCCCATCGACGTGCTGCAACCCGCGCAATGGCTTGCGCCTGTGCTGCCGGGTCGGGGCAAAAGTAGAGCGGTCCCAATGCCTTGGCCTCTTCCAGCGGTATCAGGCGTGCGGGCGAGTCAGCCGTTTGCACATAGACCTGATCGCGCGGTGCCACGACGGCTGGGATATGGTCGTCCGGAGCGATGTCGGCCAATGCGTCAAAGCCAGATACACCCACAGCAGGGACGTTCAGGCCCAAGGCCAGCCCCCGGGCCGCCGATACCGAAATGCGAATGCCGGTGAAGTTTCCGGGCCCGACGCCCACGCCAATGGCGTCCAGATCTGCCCAGCTACAGCCCGCTTGCGCCAACACCTCTTCCAGCAGGGGCATCAGCCGTTCGGCCTGTCCGCGTGACATGGCCTCGGCCACGGATACGACGATCTGTCCACCCCGCAGCAAAGCGGCCGCGCAATGCGCGGCCGATGTGTCAAATGCCAGTATTGTCGGGTCAGACGGCAACCGGACGAACCTCGGTCACTTCGGGGATGTAGTGGCGCAGCAGGTTCTCGATACCCATTTTCAGGGTCAGTGTGGACGAGGGGCACCCGGCGCAAGCGCCCTGCATATGCAGGTAAACCACGCCCCGGTCAAAGCCGTGGAAGGTGATGTCACCACCATCCTGTGCCACTGCGGGGCGCACACGGCTGTCCAGCAACTCTTTGATCTGGTTGACGACTTCCGCATCCTCACCGGTATGTTCCGCATGACCGGATGCCGTTGTTGCGTCCGCTCCCATTACGGGTTGACCGGACTGGTAATGCTCCATCACCGCGCCAAGGATGGCGGGCTTGATGTGGTCCCACTGCACGTCATCCGATTTGGTCACGGTGACAAAGTCGTTCCCGAAGAACACGCCGGTCACGCCGTCAACGCCGAAGATGCGCTTGGCCAGAGGGGATTTCTCACCTGCTTCGGCGGTTGGAAAATCGGCTGTTCCCGCCTCAAGCACCGTCTGGCCGGGCAAAAACTTCAATGTGGCCGGGTTTGGGGTGGATTCGGTCTGAATGAACATGGGACAGCTCCGTCTAAGGTGCCATTGATATGCGCGTCGCAGTCGGGGAAGTCAAGATTTGGAACTATTCTAAATTGAGGCGGCGTAGCTCAGCGCCTCATCAAGCCGGTCATCGCCCCAGAACAGCTCGTCCCCGATCAGAAAGCTGGGCGCACCAAAGATACCCGCCGCCTTGGCCCGATCCGTTTGCTGAAACAGCGCGGCCTTGACGTCCGAATCCGCCGTTCGCTGCAACAGATCAGACGGCAGATCCGCATCGCGCAGACAGTCCAGCAGAGTCCCTTGATCCGAAATCTCGCGACCCCGACCAAACTCGGCGCTGTAGACGGCGCGGACAAAACGCGCTTTTTGGTCCGGCGGGTCGATGGCCAGAACCAAACGCGCCGCATGCAGGCCGTTCTGCGGGAACGGGTCCGGGCGTTGAAACGGCAAGGCGCGCGCGGCACATAACCGCTCCATATCCTGCCACATATAGCGGCCTTTGGCGGGGTAGAGGTTGAAGGGCGACGTGGTCCAGCCCTGATCGGCAAAGATCGGCCCCAGCAGGAACGGCTGCCAGTTCACGGTCACGCCCTTGGCGGTGGCGGCCTGTTCAATGCGCATGGCGCTGAGATAGGAATAGGTCGAGGCGAATTCGAACCAGAAATCGACGCTCGCCGCCATCTCAGGTAATTTCTTCCAGCTTTTCCTTGCTCAGATCGCCGGGCACGATTGTGATCGGGATCGGCAGGCTGCCCGAGTTCTTCGTCAATTGCGTAACCAGCGGGCCGGGCCCCTTTTTGTCGGTGCCCGCCCCCAGAACCAACACGCCGATTTCGGGGTCGGACTGCACATGTTCGATGATCTGAGGCACCGGATCGCCTTCGCGGATCGCCAGTTCCGGCTCGACGTTTTGTTTGTCGCGCATCCACTTGGCGAACACTTCGTAATGCGCGTGGATACGTTCGCGCGCTTCTTCGCGCATGACCTCGGCCACACCGATCCAGTGGTTAAACTCGTCCGGCGGGATGACCGACAGGATCGTGACGCCGCCGCCGGTATGGGCCGCGCGCATTGCGGCAAAGCGCATCGCATTCAGGCATTCACGGCTGTCATCCAGTACGACCAGGAACTTGCGCATGGGTGTCCTCATTCTTTTTTGGGGATGATGCCCGACCGATTGCGCGCTGGCAACTCGGGCAATGCCCACATATTCAGCTAGCGATCGCTGGCAGCCCAATCCCAATAAAGACCACGGGCGCGGCGGGCAATAGGGCCAATCTGAAATTGCGTGTCGTCCAGCGCGGTTACCGGCGTCACCTTATTCATGTTCCCGGACATGAACACCTCATCCGCCTGATGGAAATCGTCAAAGCCCAGAATCGTTTCGTGCACGGTGACGCCATCGGCGCGCAGGTTCTTGATGTGACGCGCGCGGGTGATCCCGGCCAAAAAGGTGCCGTTGGGGATCGGGGTAAAGACCTCACCGTCCCGGACCATGAAGATATTGGCGGTTGCGGTTTCGGCCACATTGCCCATCGCGTCCGCAACCAGCGCGTTCGAGAACCCTTTGGAGCGCGCCTCCTGCAGCATGCGGGCGTTGTTGGGGTAAAGGCATCCGGCCTTAGCATGCACAACGGCAGATTCCAGAACCGGCCTGCGAAAACGTGTGGTTGTCAGCGTGGTCGAGGCCGTCTCGGGCGCCATCGGAATCTCTTCCAGGCAAATTGCGAAACCGGTGCTGTTTTCCTTTGGAACAATGGCAGTGGCGTCACCATCGATCCCCCAATACATCGGGCGAATATAGACGCCTGTGTCCGGGCCGTAGGCCTGCAGCCCGTCGCGCACCAGATCGACCATCTGTTCTGGCGTCACCGTTGGCGTCAGCATCAGCGCCTCAGCCGAGCGGTTCACGCGGGCGCAATGGGCCAAAAGATCCGGGGCCATGCCTTCGAAATACCGCGCCCCGTCAAACACTGACGAGCCCAGCCACGCGCCATGGTCGGCGGCACGCATGATCGGAGAGTCCCCATCGTGCCATTGGCCTTCGAAATAGGTGCGGATATTCTTGCCCGTTGCCATGACGCCCTCCCAAGCTTTGGGCAAACCTAGGAGGGCGTCAGGCGAAGGTCCAGTGTAATCAGCGCGATGTTGCGCCGACCATACCCACAATGTCGTAGGTCTGGCGCAGGATCGGTGCGGTGATTTCGCGCGCGCGTTCAGCGCCACGTGCCAGAATGCGGTCGATCTCGGCCTGATCGTTCATCAGCCGCGCCATCTCGGACGAGATCGGCGACAGTTTCTCGACCGCCAGTTCCGCCAGCATCGGTTTGAACTCACCGAACTGTTTGCCGCCCACATCTGACAGCACCTGTTCGGCGCTTTGATCTGCAAGGGCGGCGTAGATGTTCACCAGATTGCGCGCCTCGGGGCGGTCTTCCAGACCATCGGGTTCTGAGGGCAGCGCATCCGGGTCCGTCTTGGCCTTGCGAATTTTCTTGGCGATCGTGTCGGCATCGTCGGTCATGTTGATCCGGCTCATATCCGATGGATCGGATTTGGACATCTTCTTGGACCCGTCGCGCAGGCTCATGACCCGCGTGGCCGCGCCTTCGATCACCGGTTCGGTAATGGGGAAGAAATCCACGCCGAAATCGTTGTTGAACTTGATCGCAATGTCGCGTGTCAGTTCCAGATGCTGCTTCTGGTCCTCGCCCACCGGAACATGGGTCGCGTGATAGATCAGAATGTCGGCAGCCATCAGCGACGGGTAGGCGAACAGACCCAGCGAGGCATTCTGCTGGTTTTTGCCCGCCTTGTCCTTCCACTGAGTCATCCGCTGCATCCAACCCATCCGGGCGACACAGTTGAAGATCCAGCCAAGCTGCGCGTGCTCAGGCACCTGACTTTGGTTGAACAGGATCGACTGTTCCGGATCAATGCCCGCAGCGATGAACCCGGCGCATAGCTCGCGGGTGTTGTGGGACAGCGCAGCGGGGTCCTGCCATGTGGTGATCGCGTGCAGGTCGACCATGCAATAGATGGTTTCGAACTCTGGCCCCTGCATGTCCACAAAGCGCTTCATCGCGCCCAGATAATTGCCCAGGGTCAGCCCGCCCGAAGGCTGGATGCCGGAAAACACGCGCGGCGTGAATTGGGTCTGGGTCATCGAAGGGAACTCCCGTCTGGAAAAATCAGCCCTCGTCGCTTACCCATGAGGGTCAGGGACGTCAACAGCCGCGAAAGGCCCGCCCAATATGAGCAGTGAGCATTACACACCCGCCGTGAACCCCCTGCCGCCCGTCGTGGTGGCGCTGGTTCTGTTCATCATCGGGATCGAACTGGCCTTCACGCTAGGCGCGCGCGGGCTGGTCGGAGGGCCAGGTGCAGTAGGCTGGCGGTTGGATGCGCTGCAGAGCTACGCCTTTTCGGCGGATATTTTCGACTGGATGGTGCTGAACGGTCGCTGGCCGTTCGAGCATGTCATCCGTTTCGTGACCTATCCCTTTGTCTCGGCCAATTTCACCCAAGCGGTGTTTGTCTGCGTCTTCGTGCTGGCCATGGGCAAGTTGGTCGGAGAGGTTTTTGGCGGTTTTCCGATGCTGCTGATCTTTGTGCTGTCGGGCGTGGGTGGCGCGCTGGCCTATGCGTTGATCCTTGATCCTTCATATCCGCTGGTCGGAGGCTTCCCACCGGTCTACGGATTGATCGGGGCCTTTACATGGCTGTTGTGGCGCAAGCTGTCTCTGGTCGGCGAAAATCAGGCGCGGGCTTTCCAGTTGATCGCCGTGCTGATGGGTATTCAACTGCTCTTTGGGCTGCTGTTTGGCGGGACGTCCGATTGGGTGGCCGATCTGGGTGGGTTTGCCACCGGGTTCGGGCTGTCGTTCTTTCTGGCTCCGGGCGGTTGGGCCCGGATCAAGGGCCGCATCCGGCGCGATTGATCAGGACCGGCGCAGGGCGCGCTTGAACTCGGACAGTTTGAATGCGCCCAACAAATGGCCAAGCACGAAATACGCAACCGCCGCCACGACGATCAGCGCCAGTAACGCGAGATAGCGCCAGCCCGCCAGCGCAAAGGCCCAGCCGAACAGGTAAATGGCTGCACCCAGCACCACGCCCATTCCGACCGAGGCCGCAACGATCCGCCATGCGCGCAGCTTGAACCGGTCATCAAACCGCGCTTCGTCCCCCATGCGCCGCGCGCCGACTGCGAGCAGCGCGACCATCGCCCACCCGGCGGCTGAGGCCGCAATGGCGGGTGCGATCCATCCGACCACAGGATAAAGACCAAAGGCCAAAGCCGCATTGATGATCACGGCAACGACAGCATAGCGGAAGGGGGATTTCGTATCCTCGCGCGCGAAATACAGCGGTTGCAGCAGTTTCTGCAGCATGAAGGCCGGAAGCCCGACGCCGTAGATCGCCACGGCGAGCGCTGTGGCGGCGGTATCCTCGGCGCTGAACTGGCCGCGCTCGAACAGAACTGAAACCAAGGGTATCGGGATGATCAGAAACGCCACGGTCGAGGGCAGCGTGAGCAGCAACATGAACTCGCCCGCGCGCGAGAAGGCGTTGCGCGCACCTTCCTTGTCGTCGGCGCGCAGACGGCGGGACAGGTCGGGCAGCAAGACAATGCCGATGGCAATCCCGACAACGCCCAGAGGCAATTGATACAGACGATCCGCGGCAAATAGCCAACTGACGGCTTTCTCGGTTTTGGACGCCACCAATTGCCCCACAACCAGATTGACCTGTGTAACCCCCATAGCCAACGCGGCAGGGATCGCAATGCGGACCATGTTGCGCATTTCGGGTGTCAGGCACGGCAGGCCCACGCGTATACGGATACCCGCGCGCTCGGTCGCGACCCAGACCAGAGCCAGTTGAGCGACGCCGGCGACAGGGATCACGGTAATGAGCCAGCGAATGACCTCACCGCCGGATATCGCGCCAAAGATAAGCGCCGAGCACGCAAAGATGTTCAGCAAAACGGGCGCGGCAGCGGCAGCTGCAAAGCGGCCCGTCGCATTCAGCACGCCCGAAAACAAGGCCGCCAATGACATGAACAGGATGTAGGGAAAGACGACGTAGCCGTAATCGACGGCCAGATCGAACCTCTCATCGCCATAGAACCCTTCGGCCGTCAGCCACACAAGGCCCGGCATGAATACCATTGCCAGACCGACCAGAACCAGCACGGCTGCGCCAAGCAGGTTGAATGCATCCTGTGCGAACCCTTCGGCGTTTTCACCGCCTTCAAGACGTTTGGAAAACATCGGGACAAAGGCCGCGTTGAACGCCCCTTCGGCGAAAAACCGTCGGAACATATTGGGCAGGCGGAAGGCCGCCACAAAGGCGTCCATCACCGGCCCCGGGCCGATATAGGCGGTCAGCAGAATCTCTCGCAGAAAGCCCAGAATGCGGCTGGCCAGAGTCCAGAACCCAACCGTGAAAAAGCCCGAAAACAGCCGGATCTGCTTCATGAGGCCGCGCGCTCGGCGCCTTCGGTGATGGCGGTGCGCAGCTTGGCCTCAAGCCCGCGCTGCTTGCTTTCCGAGTGGTATTTCAGCCCGAACATATCCTTGACATAGAAGGTATCCACCACCTGTTCGCCATAGGTCGCGATCACGGCGTTGGCGATATAGACATTGGCCGCCGCTAGCGTCCGCGTCAGATCATAGAGCAAGCCGGGCCGGTCGCGGGTATCAACCTCGATGATCGTGTAAATCTCGGACCCGTCATTGTCGAAGGTGATATGGGTCGGCACGTTGAACGCGCGCTCGCGTTTCTTGATCTTGTCGCGGGATTTCAGCGCCTCGCGGGCGACAACCTCGCCCTTCAGGGTCTTGTGGATCATCTGCGTCAGACGCGGCAGGCGCGCGGCCTCGAATGGGTGGCCCTCGGCATCTTGTATCCAGAATGCGTCGGTGACGTAGCCGTCCTTGGTCGTATAGCTGCGCGCATCCACCACGTTGGCCCCGACCAGCGCCAGAGCGCCCGCAATCCGCGCAAAGATACCGGGGTGGTCGCCCATGGCAAAGCAGGCGCGGGTCGCGTCGCGATCCTCGTCCGGGTGCAGACGGATTTCGACTTCGCCCGGATCACCGCTGCGATCCAGCGCGCGCAGCATGTCCGCAAACTCCACATGGGTCGCCACGTTCAGACCCTGCCAATAGGGTGCGTAGTGCCGCCCGGTTTCGACCTTGAGGTCGGCCTTGGACCAATCCGCAAGCTGGGCCCGCAGCGCCTTTTTGGCCTCGGTCCCGCGATTGGCGCGGTTCAGGTCCTCCATTCCGGTCTCAAGCGCGCGTTTGGTTTCGGCATGCAGGGCCCGCAACAGGGTGGCTTTCCAGTTGTTCCAGGTGGTTGGCCCGACGCCGCGAATGTCGCAGACCGTCAGCACGGTCAACAGGTCCAGCCGCTTGACCGTCTGCACGGCTTTGGCAAAGTCCCTAACGGTGCGCGGGTCAGAAATATCGCGTTTCTGCGCCATGTCGGACATCAGCAGGTGGTAGCGCACCAGCCATTCGACCGTCTCGGAATCCCCCTTGTTCAACCCAAGTCGGGGGGCCACCTTGCGCGCGATCTGCGCCCCCAGGATCGAGTGATCCTCGGGCCGCCCCTTGGCGATGTCATGCAGCAGCAAGGCCACATAAAGAACCTTGCGGTTGACCCCACCCTTCAGGATCGACGAGGCCAGAGGCAACGACTCCATCAACTCTTCGCGCTCGATCTGGGCCAGGTTCACGATGCACTGAATGGTATGCTCGTCCACCGTATAGCTGTGATACATGTTGAACTGCATCATCGCGACGATGGGCTCGAACTCGGGCAGGAAGGCCGATAGCACGCCCAGTTCGTTCATCCGCCGCAAGGCCCGTTCCGGGTTGCCGTGTTTCAGCATCAGGTCCAGGAAAATGCGCCGCGCTTCTTTGTCGTTGCGCATGTCCTCGTCGATCAGATGCAGGTTGGCGGTCACCAGCAGCATTGCGTCGGGATGGATTAACATGCCGGTCCGCAACCCTTCTTCGAACAGGCGCAGCAGATTCACCTTGTCGGCCAGAAACGCGTCCGGATCGGCGATGTTCAGACGCCCGTGCACAACGCTGTAGCCCTGCTTGACCCTCGGGCGACGCCGGAAGATCCGTTCTAGCAGCGGGGCACCTTTCACATGCGCGGCCTCCAGCTTGGTCAGGAAGATCCGCGTCAGCTCGCCCACGCGCGTCGCCTCGCGGAAATAGCGCTGCATGAACACCTCGACACCGCGCCGACCGGCCCTGTCTTCGTAGCCCATTCGCGCCGCGACCTCGACCTGCATGTCAAAGGTCAGCTGTTCCGTCGCACGCCCCGTCACCAGATGCAGATGAGAGCGCACGGCCCACAGGAAATCCTCGGCCTCGACAAAGGTCTTGAATTCTTCAGGTGTGAACAGACCCAGCGGCACAAGCTCGGCCACATCCTGAACGCCGTAGATGTATTTTGCGATCCAATACAGCGATTGCAGGTCGCGCAGCCCGCCCTTGCCTTCTTTCACATTCGGTTCGACCATATAGCGCTGGCCCTGTTTCAGGTGGCGTTCGTCGCGTTCCTTTAGTTTGGCCTCGATGAACTCGCGCTCGGTCCCTTTGAACAGGTCGGATTTCAGCTTGTTGTCCAACTCCTCCGCCAGGGCCGTGTCACCGGCCAGATAGCGCTGTTCCAGCATCGCGGTGCGGATGGTGAAATCTTCGGTTCCCAACCGCAGGCAGTCTTTGATGGTGCGAGAGGAATGCCCCACCTTCAGCCGCAAATCCCACAGGATGTAGAGCATGGATTCAATCACGCTCTCGGCCCAGGCGGTGATCTTGTAAGGCGTCAAAAACAGCAGATCGACATCCGAGGCCGGGGCCATTTCGCCCCGCCCATATCCGCCAACGGCCAGAACGGCGATCCGTTCGCCTTGCGTCGGGTTGGCCAGCGGGTGCAGACGCTCGCTGGACACGCGCATCGCCGTGCCGACCAGTTGATCGGTCAGGTGCGTATAGGATCGGGTCAGAGGCCGCGCATCAAACGGGCGCGCCGCAAACGCATCCGCAATGGCCTTGCGCCCGGTCTTCTGCGCATGCCGCAGGATTCGCACGGTTTCCGAACGGATCGCGGCATTGTCCGCGCAGGCTTCAAATGCAGACGCCAGCTGCTTAGTCACACTGGCGCTGTCGAAAATATCCTCGGCGGGGCAGATCAGCACGGTGTCGGGCGCGGCAACCAGACCGGGTCGATCAGAAACCGGCGCCAGAGAAGCTTTGTGGGGCAGGGTCAATCACAACCACCTGTTTGTTCTGGATCGTGGCGACGGCCAGACCGCGTTCGTTGGTGCCGTTCGGACGCAGACGGAAGATGCCGCCGACGCCCTGGAAACCGGCGTTCTGTGTCAGGGCCGCCCCGGTCAGCGCGTCGGATTTGCCTTGCGAGACCAGTGCGCCGATGGCCGCGATGCCGTCATAGGCCAAGCCACTGATAGGATGCGGGGCCTCGCCGTAGGTCGCGTTATAGCGCTGGCGGTAGGCTTGTGCCTTGGAGGGGTCCGGCAGGGCGAACCAACCGCCCTGAACACCCGGCAGTTCCAGCGTTTGCGGTGGGATGTCCCAGCGGGTCAGGCCGATGAATTGCGTCGTGGCCGGTGAAACGCCTGCCTCTGGCAGAAGCTGGGTGAACAGGGGCAACGCACCGGCCGTTGTTGCTGTCAGGAACACCGAGTCCGCGCCCGACGAATCCACTGTTGCCTTGACGGTGGGAACCGCGTTGATCACCCCTTGTTGCGAGCGGTCATAGCCCACAGTGCCCGCGTTGTTGACCGGGCTGGAGTTCAGCGCATTGGCAATGGCCGACTGGCCCAACTGGCCCGCCGCGTCATTGCTGTGCACAATTACGGTGCCGGTTTTACCTTGCGAGCCTGCATAGTTCACCAACCGGTTTGCGGTGTTCTGGAATGTGGGACCAAGCACGTAGACATTACCGCCCGCGATGCTGGTGTTGTTCGAAAAGGACAGAACATTGACGTTGTTGTTCAGCACGGCCAGCCCGGCCGCGTTGGCCGCTTGTGCGTAGACCGGTCCGATGATGATCTTGGCCCCGTCCGACACGGCCTGCTGCGCAACAACGGATGCGGTGCCCGCGTTTCCGGCAGTGTCATAGACCCGCAGGTCGATCTGAACGTTCGGAAGGTCGTTCATCGCCAGCCGCGCCGCGTTCTCAAGGCTGCGCGCCAGTGCGGCGTCTCCCGCCTGACCTGACCCGCTTGGAACCAGCAGGGCGACCGGGACAGGTTTCGATGTGTTGATCGATGGCCCGCCGCCCAAACCGCCAACTTCACAGGCAGCCAGAAACGCCATGGTGGCCAGGGCAGCAGCGGCCTTCGCCAGCTTGCTTACGGGCTTGCAAACGGTAAACATCTAAAAGAAAACTCCCTGATCCGGCGGCGACGGGCGCTGCTATTCTATCGAGCCGCGATAATAAACGTCATGCTGTGAGGGTCCAGCTTTGAATTTCCAAAAGATCAGATTGGCTGCGGGCCTGTATTTTGTTGCCACTCCGATCGGAACCGCGCGCGACATTACGCTCAGAGCGCTGGATATTCTGGCTTCGGCGGACGTGATCGCGGCGGAAGACACCCGCAGCCTGCGCCGATTGATGGAGATCCATGGCATCCCGCTGGATGGTCGCCGAATCCACGCCTATCACGATCACAGCGGCGCGGGCGCGCGCGGCAAGATTATGGACGCGCTGGCACAGGGGCAGTCGGTTGCCTACGCGTCCGAAGCCGGAATGCCACTGATCGCCGATCCGGGCTATGATCTTGGGCGGCAAGCGGCCGAGGCCGGATATACAGTGACCTGTGCACCAGGGCCGTCTGCGGCTTTGGCGGCCCTTACGCTGGCGGGTTTGCCAACGGATGCGTTCTTTTTTGCAGGCTTTCTGCCGAATGCGTCCGGTGCTCGGCGCAGCCGAATCGAAGCCCTGCGTGATATTCCCGGAACGCTGGTGTTTTACGAATCGCCCAAACGCGTCGCCAGCAGCCTGTCCGATCTGTCCGACGTTCTGGGCGCAGATCGTCAGGCCGCTTTGTGCCGGGAACTGACGAAGAAATTCGAAGAAATCAAGCGCGGTACGCTGGGCGAACTGGCGCAGGCCTATCAGGGTCAGACCGTGAAGGGCGAGGTTGTCTTGCTGGTGGATCGCAGCCATTCGCAAAGTGTTAACGAGTCTGACGTAGAAGAGGCTTTGAAACAGGCCTTGCAGACGCATTCGGTTCGGGATGCCGCGGATCTGGTGTCGCAGATGTATGATCTGCCCCGGCGTCCGATCTACCAGAAGGCCCTGAAATTGGGAAAGGGATGACATGGCACAGCGTTCGGTTCGGGGATCAGTGTCCTATCACGCGGGTCAGGCGGCGGAACTGCGCGTCGCTACAGATTACGAACGCCGTGGCTTTTCCATCGCACATCGCCGTTGGCGCGGTGCCGGGGGTGAAATTGATCTGATTGCACGCGATAGCGATGGGCTGGTCTTCATCGAGGTAAAGAAAAGCGCCAGTTTTGACATGGCCGCGGCCCGTATCACACGGCGGCAAACGGAACGGATTTGCGCCTCGGCTGCGCAGTTTCTGGAAAACGAACCTGGCGGGCAGCTAACGAATGTGCGGTTCGACGCGGCATTGGTTGATCGCTCGGGTGCGGTCCAAATCATCGAAAACGCGTTTGGACAGGCCTAAGCCCCATTGAACCCCTCGGCCTGCTGCGCCATGTATCTGGCATGAAGTTGAGGGACATGCCATGAAAATCGCCTTTCAAATGGACCCGATCGGGGCCGTGGACATCAATGCCGACAGCTCTTTCCGCCTTGCGGAAGAGGCGCAGGCCCGCGGGCACCAGCTGTTCTTCTACGGCGCGGACCAATTGGCCTATCAGGAAGGCCGGATCACCGCGCGCGGTCAGGACATGACGGTGCAGCGTGTGCCCGGAGATCCGGCGGTGCTTGGACCGGAACGTGAGGTCGATCTGGCCGAGTTCGACGTCATCTGGCTGCGACAGGACCCGCCGTTCGACATGCATTACATCACGTCGACCCATCTGCTGGATCGCCTGAAAGGTCAGGTTCTGGTGGTCAATGACCCGTTTTGGGTTCGCAACTTCCCCGAAAAACTGCTGATCCTGGATTTCCCCGATCTGATGCCACCGACCACGATTGCGCGGGATCTGCGGACCATCAAAGCGTTCAAGGACAAGCATAAGGATGTCATCCTGAAACCCCTTTATGGCAATGGCGGTGCAGGCGTGTTCCGGCTTGATGCCAACGATCGCAATCTCACGTCCCTGCATGAGCTGTTCTCGGGCTTCTCGCGCGAGCCTCTGATCGTTCAGAAATTCCTGCCCGATGTCAAAAACGGCGACAAGCGCGTGATCCTGGTCGACGGGGAAGCGGTGGGCGCGATCAATCGTGTCCCGGCCGAAGGCGAGACGCGTTCGAACATGCATGTGGGTGGACGGCCCGAAAAGATCGGGCTGAGCGAACGCGATCTCGAGATTTGCGCCACCATCGGTCCAATTCTGAAAGAAAAGGGCCAGATTTTTGTCGGGATCGACGTCATCGGCGACTACCTGACCGAGATCAACGTGACCTCGCCCACTGGCATTCAGGAGCTGGAGCGGTTTAACGGCGAGAACATCGCCGAAAAGATCTGGCAGGCGATTGAGGCCAAAGTCTAGGCCATCACCCTGGCGCTGATCCGGAAACTCAGCGCCTCGGCCACATGGGGTCTGCGAATATCGGGCGCACCATCCAGATCGGCGATGGTTCGCGCGACCCGCAGGATGCGGTGAAAGGCGCGGGCCGACAGGCCGAACCGGTCGGCGGCTTTCAGCAACAGGTCTTTGCCTTCGGGATCCGGGGCTGCGACCTCTTCCAGCAGTTTACCTTCAACATCCGCGTTCTGGCGGACGGATGGCGTATCTGCGTAGCGCGTGGCCTGAACCTGACGCGCCTGTTCCACACGTGTCGCGACGGTGGCCGAGCTATCGCCGGATGGCGGCAGATCAAGGTCGGTAAAGGCAACAGGCGGAACCTCGATCCGCAGATCGAACCTGTCCATCAACGGGCCGGAAATACGGTTCAGGTAATCCTCGCCGCATCCGGGCGCACGGGAACAGGCGCGGGACGGATCGGTCAGATAGCCGCATTTGCAGGGGTTGGCTGCGGCGACCAGCATGAAACGGCAGGGATACTTCACATGCGCATTGGCGCGCGCCACCATCACTTCGCCTGTCTCAATCGGTTGGCGCAGGGTTTCCAGCACCGTCCGGGGGAATTCGGGAAACTCGTCCATGAACAGTACACCGTTATGGGCCAATGAAATCTCGCCCGGTTTTGCGCCCTTGCCGCCACCAACAATCGCCGCCATCGAGGCCGTGTGGTGCGGCTCGCGGAAGGGTCGCGCGCGGCTGATGCCGCCTTCATCCAGCAGCCCGCAAAGGGATTGGATCATAGACGTCTCCAGCGCTTCGACCGGTGTAAGGGGCGGCAGAATGCCGGGCAGGCGTGCGGCCAGCATTGATTTGCCCGAGCCAGGCGTTCCGATCATGATCAGGTGGTGCCGTCCGGCTGCGGCAATCTCAAGCGCGCGTTTTGCACGTTCCTGCCCTTTGACGTCGCGCAGATCGCGGGCGCTGGGCGACAGGTTTACCTCACCCGGTTTCGCCGCGGCCAGAGGAGACTGGCCTGAGAAATGGCGGACGACGTCGCCCAGAGACCCGGCTCCGATCACCTGAGTGGCATCGACCCATGCCGCCTCGGCGCTGGATGCGCGCGGGCACAGCAGCGCGCGATCCTCGGAGGCGGCGGTCATGGCGGCGGGCAAAGCGCCGACCACGGGCACCAAAGACCCATCCAAGGACAACTCACCCAAGGCAACTGTGCCGTCGGCGGCATCTGCCGGAATGATCTCCAGCGCCGACAGCAGGGCGACGGCGATGGGCAGGTCGAAATGGCTGCCTTCTTTCGGCAGATCGGCGGGCGAGAGGTTGATGGTGATCCGCTTCGACGGCAGGGCAATGGCCATGGCGCTAAGCGCGCTACGGACCCGGTCGCGCGCCTCGGACACGGCCTTGTCCGGCAGGCCGACGATGGAGAACGCAGGCAAGCCCGGCGATACGGCGCATTGCACCTCGACCGGGCGGGCCTCGACCCCCTGAAAAGCAACGGTATGAGCGCGGGCAACCATGTTGATCCTGTTCTTGGTTAACAGGACGTTGCTGCCATGGTTGCGGTTTAGGAATCGTTAACGGCAGCACGCATGGCGGTGAATTTGGGCCATGCCTCGGGGTCAGCCACGGTTTTGTCGCGGCAGAACGAATTGCAAAAACCCCAGCGTTGTCCGTCCAACTCCAGAAAATCGGTCGCCGGTTTGCCGGAATAGGGGCACATCGTGTTAACTGACGGGCCGGGTTCGGCGGCCATGGCCGTTGAAACACCGCCCACTGGCCATGGCGCAATGGGCAAATCCAAAGCGTAGGGAAATGGCTTATATTCAACCGTCAGCCCCATCGCGCGCCATTGGCGTACCGATGTATCGCTCAGCAGTTCGATGCAGTAGTCGCGATTGGCCTCGGATACAGGCAGGCCGTAGCCAATGATCCGTGCCGCCACCGGCGTGTAAAACACATCGGCCAGAGAATACGCGCCAAAAAGCGGTCCATCCTTGGCCCCCGAGATACGGCGCGCGTGGGCCCAGAGTGTTTCGATACGCGCCAGATCAGTCAGCGTGTCCTCAGATGGAGAGAACCCCTGCCAGACATGCTTCAACTGCATCGCGCATTGGCCGCGCAGGGCGGTGAAGCCGGCGACCATCTCGGCGCATAACCAACGCGCCGTGGCCCGTTCCGCCGGGTCACTGGGCCATAAACCGGCGTCCGGGTGACGTTCGGCCAGCGTTTCGGCCATGGCGAGGCTTTCGCCCACGACTGTTCCCTCGGGCAAGCGCATCGCGGGAACAAGCCGGGCCGGAGACAGTGGCTCCATATCCTGCGCCATGGTTCCGGAATAAAGGCCGATCATATGGGTTCGATAGGGCAGGCCGAACTTTTCCAGCATCAGCCAACCGCGCATGGACCAGCTGGAAAACAGCCTGTCGCCGATAAAAAGGTCATAGGTCATAAAGGGACGATGACGCAGCGCGTCGCGCAGGTAAATCAGTGATTTGTGCGCCGCCCGATCACGGAAGGTGATTGATTACACCAGCCGACCAGGCCTGACCGTCAAATACCAGATGGGTCACGGACAGGTTGTCGATGCGGTGCGCAAAGGTCTGTTGCGCGTCCAGATCCAGCGCGCGCTGAACCTGTGTCAGGATCACACCGAAATGGGCGACGATGACCAGATCGTGGCCCCGGTGATTGGCGATCAGGGTGTCAATCGCGCCATCGACCCGCGCGCGCACCTCGTTCCAGCTTTCGCCTTGTGGCGGGCGAACGTCGCCGGGGTTGTCCCAATAGGCGAAGGCCAGTTCGGGGTCTTCGGCCTCGATTTCGGCAAAGCCGCGCAATTCCCACGCGCCGAAATTGATCTCGCGCAGGTCCGGGTGATGGGGCAAACGGCGGCGTGTGCCTTGGATAGCTGTTGCCGTCTCTAAGGCGCGCGACAGGTCCGAGGACACGACTATTGCCGCGGGCGGCAGGTAGTCATGCAGGCGTTCCAGGGCGGCTGTGTCGCTCAGATCAGCCGGAAGATCGGACCAGCCAACCATGGTTTTGGCATGGGTCGGGCCATGGCGGACAAGGTGCAGCCGGGTCACGGCAATGTCCCCTTCAGAACCATCGGCAAGCCTGCCGTCACCTGTACCGCCAGATCGGCACGAGCGGCCAGGGCGATGTTCAAGCGACCCTGCGCCTCGCGAAAGCGGCGGGCCAGAGCGTTTTCGGGTACGATCCCATGACCTACCTCGTTGGACACAACGACGATCTGCGCCGCGCAATGCCCCAGCGCGTTCAGCAGGTCAGCCTGCGCCGTGGCCAGATCGGTTTCGGCCAGCAGGTGATTGGTCAGCCACATGGTGGCGCAGTCGATCAGGCAGATCTGATCCGCCTTCAATCCCGCCAAAACCGGGGCCAAATCCAAAGGTGCCTCGACCGTCAGCCAATCCGGGCCGCGTTGGGCGATATGCTGATCGACCTTTTGGCGCATTTCATCATCAAACACTTGTGATGTGGCCAGATAAACGCGGCTTTTCCCCGATGAAACAACCAGTTGTTCGGCAAAAGCCGATTTGCCCGAAGCAGCCCCGCCCAGCACAAAGGTTAAATCGGGCAGCACAATTCTTACCTTTCTAGTGATCCACCTGCTTGTGCCCTGCGTATCGACGACAGGTCGGCAAGGCAAGCCCGGCCATCGAATACGATAATTGGGAGAGTTTCATGGCACTTGACAACGCGACCGACTTTTCGATGTCCCGGCAGGCAATGAAGGCCGAATTGCTGGATGCAGAGACCGAGTTAAAGTTGGCATATGCCTGGCGCGATGATCGTGATGAAAAAGCTCTGCATCGACTGATCACCGCCTATATGCGGTTAGCTATTTCGATGGCGGCAAAATTCAAGCGCTATGGCGCGCCGATGAACGATTTGATCCAAGAGGCCGGTCTGGGCCTGATGAAAGCCGCTGACAAGTTTGACCCCGACCGGGGCGTGCGCTTTTCCACCTATGCCGTCTGGTGGATCAAGGCCAGCATTCAGGACTATGTGATGCGCAATTGGTCCATGGTGCGCACCGGCTCGACCTCATCCCAGAAATCGCTGTTCTTCAACATGCGTCGGGTTCAGGCACGGTTGGAACGCGAAGCGGCGACCGAGGGTCTGGAACTGGACCGGCACCAACTGCACCAGATGATCGCCACTGAAATCGGTGTGCCTCTGCGCGATGTCGAGATGATGGAAGGCCGCCTGTCAGGTTCGGATTTCTCGCTGAACGCGGTGCAATCGGTTGATGAGGACGGGCGCGAATGGATCGATGCGCTGGAAGACGACCGGGAACAGGCCGCAGAAACGGTTGCGCACAACCATGACACCGAACAACTGCGCGAGTGGTTGTTGACCGCCATGAACGCGCTGAATGACCGCGAGCGTTTCATCGTACGCGAACGCAAGCTGCGCGAACCCGCGCGGACGCTGGAAAGCCTGGGGGATGAGCTCGGGCTGTCCAAGGAACGTGTCCGCCAGCTTGAGGCCGCAGCATTTGTGAAGATGCGCAAGAACCTTGAAGCCCAGTCGCGAGAGGTGCAACACTTCATCGCATGACACGGCTTGCGATTCTGCTTTGTGCACTGATGGTTACGATGGTCTCGGCGCGTCCGGGCCAGGCGGATGCGTTGATCCCTCGCGACATGATTGCCGACATGCAGTCGGCGGATGTGGTAATATTGGGCGAAGTTCACGACAATCCCAGGCATCATCAGGTTCAGAGCCAGGCGATCCAGGCCATCTCGCCCTCGGCTGTTGTGTGGGAGATGGTGACCGAAGAAGGCGCACAAAGGCTGGCGCAAAAGGCCGTGTCTGATCCCGAAGAACTGGGCCGCATCCTGCGCTGGGCGGAAACAGGTTGGCCGCCGCTCAGCATGTATTACCCTGTTTTTCAGGCATCGGACGCGCCTGTTTATGGCGCCATGGTGCCGCGAACCGCTGCGCGGGCTGCGATGGAGCGCGGCGCGGCAACAGCGCTGGGCGCGGATGCGGCGCGATATGGTCTGACGGTTCCACTGCCACCTGCCGAACAGGCCGCGCGCGAAGCCGACCAGTTGGCCGCGCATTGTGACGCGCTTCCGGAAGAGGCCTTGCCGCAAATGGTCGCAATACAGCGCCTACGTGACGCCGTGCTGACACGCTCGACCCTGCAGGCGATCGAAGACACCGGCGGGCCGGTTGCGGTGATCACCGGCAACGGCCATGCCCGCAAGGACCGAGGCATTCCGACCTTCCTGTCGCGGATGCAGCCCGGGTTGAAGGTTTTTGTGCTGGGCCAATCCGAGGATGGCGCAATCGAAGGCACATTCGACGCGGTGATTGACAGCCCGACTGTTGATCGCGAAGACCCCTGCAAAGCGTTCGAGACCCAGAATTAACCGCTGGAACTACGCGGTGGCGTTGCCTAATGTCGGGGCCGACCGGGACGGGAAGGGCTGAACATGCTGTCATCCAAACGCATTTTGCTGATCATCGGCGGAGGGATAGCTGCCTACAAATCGCTGGACCTGATCCGGCGGCTGAAAGAGCGTGGCGCGGCCGTAACCCCCGTTGTGACCCGCGCGGCGGAAGAGTTTGTGACGCCCTTGTCCGTATCCGCGCTTGCAGGTGAAAAGGTCTATCGCGACCTCTTCGACCTGACCGATGAGGCCGAGATGGGCCATATACAGCTTTCGCGCTCGGCCGACTTGATCGTTGTTGCCCCGGCGACGGCGGATCTGATGGGCAAGATGGCCTCGGGTCTGGCGAATGATATGGCCTCGACCCTTCTGATGGCCACCGACACACCCGTTCTGTGTGCGCCTGCCATGAATGTACGGATGTGGGATCACCCCGCGACCCAGCGCAACCTTGCGCAATTGCAGGCGGATGGCGTGCGCTTTGTCGGCCCGAACGAAGGGGATATGGCCTGCGGCGAATACGGTCCCGGCCGCATGTCCGAACCGCTAGAGATTGTTGCCGCGATCGAGGCCCAATTGTCGGACGGCCCATTGCAGGGCAAGCGCATTCTGGTGACGTCCGGCCCCACGCATGAACCCATCGATCCCGTGCGCTATATCGCCAATCGGTCGTCGGGGGCGCAGGGCACCTCCGTGGCGCGGGCCTTGGCGGCGCTTGGGGCGGATGTGGTCTTTGTCACCGGCCCCGCCGATGTGCCCCCGCCCGAAGGCGTGCAGGTGGTGCGCGTTGAAACGGCGCAGGAAATGTCGGACGCGGTCGACGCCGCCCTGCCGGTGGATGCTGGTGTGTTTGCCGCCGCCGTGGCCGACTGGCGTGTCGCCAGCGCCTCGGTCCGGAAGCTGAAGAAAACCCGCGACGGCTTGCCTGCGCTGGAGTTTGCTGAAAACCCCGACATCCTGAAACGGGTTGCACATCTGGAGCAGGGACGGCCAGCGCTGGTCGTGGGTTTTGCGGCGGAAACAAATGACGTTCTGGACAATGCCACCGCGAAACGACTGCGTAAGCAATGTGACTGGATTGTCGCCAATGATGTCAGCCCCTCGACCGGTATCATGGGCGGGGCCGAGAACGCGGTGGTTCTGATCTCGGACACTGGTGCCGAGGAATGGCCTCGCATGGGCAAAGACGCGGTGGCCGCCCGTCTGGCCCAGAAGATTGCCGAGGCGTTGGGCGACTGACGCCTTGGACTATGAACAAAGAGGAACTGGAATGGTCGCAATTCGTGTGATCCGCGACGCGGGGTCCGATGCCTCGGTGGCATTGCCGTCTTATGAAACATCCGGTGCCGCCGGTGCAGATGTGCGCGCAAACCTTCCCGGCGGCAAGGCGATTACACTTGAGCCCGGGCAGCGCGCCTTGATCCCGACCGGCCTGCGGATCGAAATCCCCCAAGGGTACGAGGTTCAGGTCCGCCCGCGCTCGGGGCTGGCCCTGAAACACGGGATCACCCTGCCCAACACGCCGGGGACAATCGACAGCGACTATCGCGGACCCCTGGGCGTGATCCTGATGAATGCCGGGCAAGACCCCTTTGACGTGGCGCATGGTGAACGTATTGCGCAACTGGTCGTCGCCCCGGTCGTTCAGGCCGAGTTCCTAGTGGCGGACGACCTGAGCGATACCGAACGCGGGGCAGGTGGCTTCGGCTCCACCGGGCGCGGCTGATGTTGCTGGTTCTTCTGTTGGCCGCCGGGCTTTGGGGCGTCGGCTATGTCGCTGGTGTATCGCGCACGGCACGGCTGGTCTCGGTCGCGGTTCTTTTGTCGGGCGTCATCATTGCGCAGCTGATCCTGCCCGACGGCAACCCCTTGCGCGAAGCGACCGGTGGGTCCGCCGCGATGTGGTTGATTCTGGCCGGGTTTGCCGCTTTGGTTCTGGCCTATGGCAGGATGCTGAAAGCCCTGCGCAACCGGGCCACGCCCGCGACAGATCAGGAGGCCACCAAACCCACGGGTCGTTTTTCTGAAACCGAACTGGATCGCTATGCCCGTCACATCGTTTTGCGGGAACTGGGCGGGCCGGGGCAGAAGAAACTCAAAAAAGCGCGGGTGCTTGTCATCGGCGCGGGCGGTCTGGGCGCGCCCGCGTTGCAATATCTGGCGGCGGCGGGTGTCGGCACCATCGGCGTGATCGATGACGACGTGGTTGAAAACGCCAACCTGCAACGGCAGGTGATCCACCGCGACGCCGACATCGGAATGCCCAAGGTTTTCTCGGCGCAACAGGCGATGGAAGCGCAAAACCCGAACGTTGTGGTGCTGCCCTACAATCGCCGCCTGAGCGATGAGATTGCGGCGGACCTGTTCGCCGATTTCGATCTGATCCTGGACGGGACGGACAATTTCGACACCCGCTATCTGGCCAACCGAACGGCGGTTGCCTTGGGGAAACCTTTGATCTCTGGCGCGCTCTCGCAATGGGAAGGGCAGCTGAGCGTCTTTGACCCCGCCACCACAGGCCCGTGCTATCAGTGCATCTTTCCCGAAGCGCCTGCTGCCGGGCTGGCCCCTTCTTGCGCCGAAGCCGGAGTGATCGGGCCGCTGCCCGGCGTGGTGGGATCCATGATGGCGGTTGAGGCGATCAAGGTGATCATCGGTGCCGGGGCCGCCTTGCGGGGTGAAATGCTGATCTATGACGCGCTTTATGGCGAAAGCCGCAAGATCACCCTGTCCAAACGCGCCGATTGCCCGATCTGCACGCAGGCAGCCGCCCAGGCGTAACCGCCGCGCGCGCCAGCGCGCGGCCCGGCCCAACCGCGCCAAGGCGCATCTGCGATGCGCGCTGCGCGGGCGGGAGAGCCCCGTTCACCCCAAAGCGCGATCCAGATCGGCGATCAGGTCCTCGGCATCTTCCAGCCCGACCGACAGACGGAAAATCCCGTCGCCTGCATAGGCGCGGTAATCCTCCAACTGCGCACCGCTCAGTTTGAACGACGTCTCCATTAGCCCATCGGTGCCCATCCAGAAGATCAGGCTGCGGTGATGCCCCAGCGAGACTGCATAGTGGATCACCTCAAGCCTCTCGATCATCTGTTGTGCGATGCGTTCGCCCTCAGCAGCGTTGCCCACCTGGAATGAGATCATGCCGGACATATTCGACATCTGTTGCTGCGCCAGTTCGGCCTGCGGATGCGACGCGAGGCCGGGATAGATCACCTTGGTGACCCGCGGGTCATTGTCCAGCCATTCGGCCACTGCCATGGCTCCGGCCTGATGGGCCTTCATGCGCAGGGGCAGGGTGGTGGCGCCGCGCGCGATCAGCCAGGCGTTGAACGGCGACAGAACGCCTCCGTGATGGATCGCGGCCTCGGCCCGCATCCGGGCGATCAGTTCCGCCGATCCGGCCACCGCGCCTCCCACCGCGTCGCCATGCCCGCCAATATATTTCGTGATCGAGTGCAGCGTCAGATCAACACCCAACGCCACCGTGTCCATGCCCAGTGGCGAGGCAAAGGTGGCATCACAGCTCAGCAACGCCCCGGCCTGACGCGCCAGCCGCGAGACTGCGGCCAGATCGGTCAGCCGCCCGATGGGATTTACCGGCGTTTCGGTATGGATCAGCCGCGTGTTGGGGCGCAGGGCCGCAGCCACGTTCGACGGATTAGACATGTTCACGGCTGAGACCTCAATGCCCATGCGCGGCAGTGTCTCGCGCGCCAGTTCGGCCACGCCAGCATAAGACACGTCGGAGACAATCAGATGATCGCCCGCCGACAGAAAGGTGAAAAAGATCGCCGAGGCCGCCGCCATCCCCGAGGCGGTCGCCAGACAGGCCTCAGTGCCCTGCAGCGCAGCGATCTTGGCCTCCAGCCCCGCCACGGTCGGGTTGGCCCAGCGGGAATACACATAGGGCGTCTCGGGCGTCAGATCATGGGCGGAAAACCCGGCCAGATCCTCGGTGATATAGGTCGAGCTCATGTGGATCGGCGGGGCCGATGCGTTGGTCGAGGCGTCTGGCGGATCCCCGGCATGGATCGCTGTCGTCATGATCCCGGCGGGGCGATTGGGTTTTGTCATGGGCGTCCTCCCTTTCGTGTCGAACCTGAGCGGGCTATCGCGACAAGGCAAGCAGATTTGCGACGAATTCTGCCGGTTCCGGTACCACCCCCTCTGGACCATTCCCCGCGCCCTACATAGCTTGAGGGTCAAAGGAGATCTGCATGACCAACCCGATCCTGTCCGACTGGACCACGCCCTTTGAAATCGCGCCCTTCGCTGCGATTTCAGATGAAGATTTTGCCCCGGCACTGGATAAGGCGATGGCTGCGCATAACGCTCAGATCGACGCGATTGCCGGAAACCCGGACGCGCCCACCTTTGCCAACACGATCGAAGCGCTTGAGGCCGCGGGGGAGCAATTGGATAAGGTCCTGTCGGTGTTTTTCACGGTGGCAGGGGCCGACAGCAACCCCAAACGGGAAGAGTTGCAGCGTGACTTTTCACCGAAACTGTCGGCGCATTTCTCGGGCATTTCATCGAACAAGGATCTGTTCCGCCGGGTGGCCGATCTTTGGCAGCGGCGCGATGATCTGGACCTGAGCGATGAACAGGCCCGAGTTCTGATGCAGACCCATCGCGGCTTTGTCCGCGCTGGTGCCGCGCTGCAGGGCGAGGCCGATGAAAGGATGCAAGGGATCAAATCGCGCCTTGCCTCGCTGGGCACCTCGTTCACCCAGAACCTGCTGGCGGATGAGCGCGATTGGTTCATGGTTCTGGCCGAGGATGATCTGGACGGCCTGCCCGATTTCGTCATCGCTGCGGCCCGCGCAGCGGGTGAGGAAAAGGGCGCGAACGGGCCGGTCGTGACCCTGTCCCGCTCGCTGATCGTGCCGTTTCTGCAGTTCTCATCCCGCCGCGACCTGCGGGAAACCGCCTATCGCGCCTGGGCTGCGCGGGGGGCAAATGGGAATGAGACCGACAACCGCGAGATTGCAGCCGAAATCCTGACCCTGCGGGAAGAGCGGGCCAAGCTGCTGGGCTATGACAGTTTCGCGGATTTCAAGCTGGAAACCGAGATGGCCCGCTCGCCCGACCGCGTGCGCGATCTGTTGATGCAGGTTTGGGACCCCGCCAAAGCCCGCGCCGATGCGGATGCCGAGATCCTGATCGGCATGATGCAAGAGGATGGCGTGAACGGCCCCTTGGAAGCCTGGGACTGGCGATACTATGCCGAGAAGCGCCGCAAGGCCGAGCATGACCTGGACGAGGCGGCGCTGAAACCGTACCTGCAACTCGACCGTATGATCGAGGCGTCGTTTGCCTGCGCCAACCGTCTTTTCGGGCTGGAGTTCGCGCCGCTGGACGTGCCGCTCTACCACCCCGATTGCCGGGCGTGGGAGGTGACGCGCAACGGGAGGCATGTGGCGGTTTTCATTGGCGATTATTTCGCCCGAGGCTCGAAACGGTCAGGGGCCTGGTGCAGCGCCATGCGGGCGCAGGCGAAGTTTCCCGAAGAACAGGCCCCCGTCGTGATTAACGTCTGCAACTTTGCCAAGGGCGATCCCGCGCTGTTGTCTTATGATGACGCGCGGACGTTGTTTCATGAATTTGGGCATGCGCTGCATCAGATGCTTTCGAACGTGACCTATGAAAGCATCTCGGGCACATCGGTCGCGCGGGATTTCGTCGAACTGCCCAGCCAGCTTTATGAACACTGGCTGGAAGTGCCCGAGGTTCTGGCCGAATACGCCATCCATGCCGAGACGGGTGAGCCGATGCCTCAGGCGATGTTGGAGAAGGTGCTGAAGGCAGCCAATTTCGACCAAGGGTTCCAGACGGTCGAATATGTGGCCTCGGCCTTGGTTGATCTGGCGTTTCACGAAGGCGCAGCCCCGGCGGACCCGATGGCCAAGCAGGCCGAGGTTCTGGCCGAAATCGGCATGCCAAGGGCCATCGGGATGCGCCACGCCACCCCGCATTTCGCCCATGTCTTTGCGGGCGACGGGTACAGCGCAGGCTACTACAGCTACATGTGGTCCGAGGTCATGGATGCCGACGCCTTCGCCGCATTCGAAGAGGCCGGAGGGGCCTTTGACCCTGAACGCGCCAAGGCGCTGGAAGAGAATATCCTCTCCACCGGCGGCTCGCGTGAGGCCGAGGATTTGTATCTGGCCTTCCGGGGCCGCCTGCCGGGTGTCGAGGCCCTGCTGAAAGGGCGCGGGTTGATCGCCGCCTGATCGGATCGGGCCGTCAGTATCCCAACTGGCGGTCCACCAGATGCACAAAGGGCTCACCCGCCTCACCGCGCCGGATGTTTTCGCAGATCACCTGCGCCGCTGTGACGGGCCGGGTCTCGGACGCGATATGCGGCGTGACTGTGACGCTCGGATGTGACCAATAAGGGTGTTCCGGCGGCAGGGGTTCGATGCGAAACACATCCAGCGTCGCGTGTCCGACCTGCCCGGTGTTCAGCGCATCCAGCAGGGCGTCGTCATCGATCAGCGGGCCGCGCCCCGGATTGATGATCCTTGCCCCTTTCGGCATCAGCGCCAATGTCTCGGCATTCAGAGTGTTTTCCGTCGCTTTCGTGTCTGGCAACAGCAGCACGACAATTTCGGATTGGGACAAGGCGATACGCAAACCGTCGGCCCCATGCAGACAGGTCACGCCCTGGATGTCCTTTTGGGTGCGGCTCCACCCCAAAACGCGAAAGTTCAGCGTGGCCAGCGCCTGCGCTGCCGCTTGACCCAACTCTCCCAGCCCCAGCACGCAGACCGTGCGCTCGGTCGCAAGCGGTGGCGCGATCGGGGTCCAAACACCGTCCTGCTGGGTGATATGAGTATCCATGCCCAGATGGTACCGCAGGACATGGCCCACGACCCATTCCGTCATGCCTTGTGTGAGGCCGTGATCGACCATACGGGCCAATGGAACGGTCAGGGTTTGGTTGTCGGCGATGCTTTCGACCCCGGCCCAAAGGCTCAGGACGGCTTTCAGTCGAGAATAGGGTTTGAAGTCCAGCAAGCCGCCATTTGGCGCATAGACGACGTAATCCACCTGATCCGGGTCCATGTCGGTGGCCAGATGCACGTCCAACCCGGCCTGGGCCAGACCCTTGGTCAACAGCGGCTCGTAGATCGGCCACAGGGCATGGCGCGCAGAGAACAGGACGTTGACGGGCATGAAGGGCCTTTCAGATCAGCGGGGGCGGTGGATGTGCGCGCTTTGGACAATGCCGAAGGCTGCCATCAGGACCAGCATGGCCGACCCGCCATAGCTGACCATTGGCAGCGGTACGCCCACAACCGGGGCCAACCCCATCACCATCGACATGTTGACCGCAAAGAACAGGAAGAAGTTCAGCGCAATCCCCAGCACCACCAGTGACGAGAACCGATCCTTGGTCGACAGCGCCGTGACCATGCAGAAGATCAGGATCAGAGCATAGAGTATCAACAGAGTGATGCCGCCAACAAAGCCGAATTCCTCGGCCAGTGTGGTGAAGATGAAATCGGTGTGCTTCTCGGGCAGGAAATTCAGGCGCGACTGGGTGCCTTGCATGAAGCCGCGCCCGTTCCAGCCACCCGATCCCAAAGCGATTTTCGATTGGGTGATATGGTATCCGTCGCCAAGTGGATCGGATGAAGGATCAAGAAATGTGTCGATGCGGCGAAACTGATAGTCTTTCAGCAACTGCCATTCGGTTCCCCGGCTGTTGAAGACAGCGGCAATCAGCCCCGCCACTGCCGCTATTACCGCCGCAAAATAGGCCCAATGCACACCTGCCAAAAACATCAACCCGCCACCGGCGGCCAGCAACAGGATCGAGGTGCCAAGGTCCGGTTGCCGTAAGACCATGAAGGTCGGGATAAGGATAAGGATCACCGGAATGATCACCCAGAGCGGGCGAGAAGTTTTGTGAGAAGGCAGCCAATCGTAATAAGCCGCCAGCACCATGACCAATGCGACTTTCATAACCTCGGACGGTTGCAGCCGCATGAAACCAAGATCTATCCAGCGCTGAGCGCCCATACCTATGGTTCCAAAAAGCTCGACAAAAACCAGCAGAGCGATGGAACCCAGATAAGCCAGCACCGACATATTTCGCCAGAACCAGATCGGTACAAGCGCGATGATAAACATCACAGTTAAGCCCAGACCAAACCGCTCCATCTGAGGTTCGGCCCAGGGCATCCACGACCCGCCTGCCACGGAATAGAGCATCAGGAACCCGGCACTGGCCGTGCTGATCAGCAACAGGGTCAAAGGCCAGTTCATGTACAGAAACTTGCGGAACCCCGATGGCGTGGATTTGACGTTATACTCTAAATAGCTCATGCGCGGTCCTTTTCGTCAGGACGCGCTTTGGGGCGACGGTCGCCCTCAAGCCTCTTTTGCTGCTCTTTAATACGGTCCCGATCCGCGACCGGGTACGCCTCAAGCGGCGGGGTGCCCTTGTAGAGTGCCTGTAGCATGATATCTCGTGCAACCGGGGCCGCTGCTTTCGATCCGCCACCGCCATGTTCCACCACCACTGCAATCGCGTATTTGGGATTGTCGTAGGGCGCAAAACTGACGAACAGGGCGTGATCTCGGCGTTCCCACGGCAAATCCTCATTGCGGATCACCCCAGCAGCCCGTTCGGCCTTGGTGATGTTGCGAACCTGGCTGGTGCCGGTCTTGCCCGCCATACGCAGATCATCCGCAATGATACGGCTGCGATAGGCCGTCCCGCGCCTGTCGTTCGACACCGACCACATTGCCTCGCGAATGTAGCGCAGGTTGGTGGGGCTGATTGGCAGCGGTTCACCCGCGCCCGAGGGTTGTTCGACCCCGTTGATCGACCGCACCAGTCGGGGCGCAACGGCGCGTCCGGTGGCGATCCGTGCGGTCATCACGGCCAGTTGCATGGGCGAGGCGAGCATGAAGCCCTGCCCGATGGACGCGTTGGCGGTATCACCGATCAGCCATTCCTCGCCATGCACCCGCTGTTTCCATGCCTGATTGGGCGCCAGCCCGGCGCGCACGGCGGACATGGGGATGTCATGCTTGATCCCCAGGCCAAGGATGTTGGACATCTCAGAAATTTTGTCGATGCCGACCTTGATCGCCACGTCGTAGTAATACACGTCGCAACTGCGCTTCAGCGATGTATTCAAGTCCACCATGCCATGACCGCCGCGTTTCCAGCAGTGGAAGCGGCGGCTGCCGACCTTCAGGTGGCCGGGGCAATAGACGGTATTGCCAGGACCGATGACACCAGCCTCAAGTGCTGCCAGAGCGGTGACCATCTTAAAGGTGGAGCCTGGCGGATAGGTGCCCTGCACCGTTTTGTTGGCCAATGGGCGGTACTTGTCCTGCGTCAGTATTTGGTAATCCGCGACCGAGATTCCGCGGACGAACAGGTTGGGGTCAAAGCTGGGGGCCGAGGCCATCGCGCGCAGATCGCCGGTTTCGCAGTCGATGACCACAGCGGCGGCGCTTTCACCAGCCAGTCGGGCTTGCGCATATTGCTGCAGGTCCGCATCGACCGAGAGCTGAAGGTCGGCACCGGGCTGACCCTCCTGCCGGTCCAATTCACGCATCACTCGGCCCGAAGCGTTAACCTCGATCCGCTTGGAGCCGGCACGGCCTCGCAGCGAGATCTCCTGTTTGGCTTCCAATCCGACCTTGCCGATCTGGAAGCGCGGGATGCGTAGCACCGGTTCGGGATCTTCGATCTGGCTGAGGTCATAGTCACTGACGGGGCCGACATAACCGACGATATGGGCGAAATCCTCGTATCGGGGGTATTGCCGGGTCGAGCCGACCTCGGGCGTGACGCCGGGCAGGGCGGGGGCATTCACCGCAACTTTCGAGATGTCCTCCCACGTTACCTGATCGGCCAGTGTCACCGGCAGAAAAGGGGCCGAGCGGCGCATCTCGGTCTTGGCGCGTTCGATCTCATCCTCGTTCAGGGGGATGATGCTGGACAGCTCGGCGATCACCTTGTCGACGTCGCCTGCATCCTCGCGCACGATGACGATACGGTAGGACGGCGTGTTTTGCCCGATGATCTGCCCGTTGCGGTCGTAGATACGCCCGCGTGTGGGTGGGATCAGGCGGATATTGATGCGGTTTTCTTCGGCCAGAAGGCGATACTGATCGGCCTGATCGACCTGCATGAACCGCATCCGCGCCGCCAGCCCGCCGACAAAGGCCGCTTGCAGCCCGCCCAGTATCAAGGCCCGGCGCGGCAGGCGTTTATAGGAAAGCCCCTGAGTTTTGGTCTTGCGCGGCTTCATGCCCGTGCCCCCGCAACACTGACGTCTGCTGCCGACATCCGTCGCACGCCAAAGACGGACTGGCTGAGCAGAACAATTGCCGGATAGGCCGCAATCGTCACGACCAGCTGAAATAGGACGGGCGCAAAGGCGGCCTGATCAACGGACAGGACGGCCAGAATAACGCGGTTTCCAAGAAATACGGCAGTTGTGACCATGCCGACCGACATCCATTCACCCACAAAGCCCGCATCCCGCATGCCAGGTGCTGCCGAGCGCAGGTAGGCCGCGCCCAGAACCACCAATGCGGCCAGTAATCCGGGCGGGCGTTGCAACAGCAGGTCGGCCATCAGCATCACGGCGGCGATCAGCAAGGTCGGTACGTAATCCGGGCGGCGCAGCACCCATGCAAAGGTCAGCGCGATCATGACATCCGGAAAGGGCCAGCGATCCGGTTGCGCGTTTAGCGGCAGAAGGTGCAGGAACAGGACCAGAAACGCCAACACTACGTAAAGCCCCCGCATCGCCCAGTTATGTGAGGCAGGTTTATCCATCGCCGGCCTCATTGGGCGTCAAAGCGGCTTCGGGGCGCGCCGGGCCGACAATGCCACCGGGATCGCGGATCGAGGGCGCCGCGTTGAACCGCAGAACCCGCAGAAACTCCAGCCGTTCGAAATCGGCGGACAGGCGCACGCGCAGGCGGCCACCGGGGTCTGCGGCAATCTGGCCGATCAGCAGTCCGGCGGGGAATACGCCCCCATCGCCCGAGGTAATCACCCGGTCGCCGGGGCGCACAAGCTCGCGGTTTTCAAGGAATTCGACGGCTGGGGCCGGGGTGTTGTCGCCGGCGATCAGGGCCGTTTGCCCCGATGGCTGGATGGTCGCGGGAATGGCGCTGGAGGCATCGGTCAGCAGAATGACACGCGCCGTATCCGGCCCCACGCCCGAGATACGCCCGACCAGCCCGATCCCGTCCATTGTGGCCCAGCCATCGACGATCCCGTCCCGCTCACCCACGTTCAGCAGAACGGACTGCCGAAAGGGTGAGCCGCTATCTGCCATCACAACCCCGGTGATATAGGTCAGGCGCGGATCAAGGCGCACATTGTTCAAATCCAGCAGGCGCGCGTTTTCCTGTTCCAGTTGCAGCGCGGCCTCTTTCCAGGCGCGCATCAGGCGCAACTCGGACCGTAGCTCGCGGTTCTGTTCGCTCAGGCGCTGATAGCTTTGGAAATCGCGCACCAGATTGACGGTCGCCGTCACCGGCACCATGGCCCATTCCATCGAGGGGACAACGGCGTCCACCACCTGCGCGCGGAAACGCTCAACCCGAGGGCTATCGATGCGCCAGACGACAAAGATACCCAGCAGGCACAGCACAACGATCCCCAAAAGAAGACGACGCAGCGGGGTCGTGTAGTCATCGCGCTGTGATCGGTCTTTTGCCACAGGTTACCTTCCCGTGCTGCTCGTGCCGAATTTACCCTATGTGCAAAGGGTGCGCGCCTTAGCTTTCGTAGTCAATCGCGTGGCGCAGCTGTTTTTCGTATTCTAGCGCCTTGCCGGTGCCCAAAGCCACACAATTCAGGCTTTCATCGGCAATCGACACGGCCAGACCGGTCTGTTCGCGCAGGGCCAGATCCAGATCGCCCAGCAGCGCGCCGCCGCCGGTCAGCATCACGCCGCGGTCCACAATGTCCGCCGCCAGATCGGGCGGGGTCGTTTCCAGCGCGGTCATCACCGCCTCGCAGATCTGTTGGACGGGCTCCGACAGGGCCTCGGCCACCTGTGCCTGGCTGATCTCGATTTCCTTGGGCACGCCGTTCAGCAGGTCGCGGCCGCGGATATGCATCGACTGGCCACGGCCATCGTCGGGCATCCGGGCGGTGCCGATGGTGGTCTTGATCCGTTCAGCGGTGGATTCACCCACCAGCAGGTTCTGCTGACGGCGCAGGTATGAGATGATGGCCTCGTCCATCCGGTCGCCACCAACGCGGACCGAACGGGCGTAGACGATGTCGCCCAGCGACAGAACCGCAACCTCGGTGGTGCCGCCGCCGATATCGACGACCATGTTGCCGGTCGGATCGGTGATCGGCATCCCTGCGCCAATGGCTGCCGCAATCGGTTCGGCAATCAGGCCCGCGCGGCGCGCGCCTGCGGACAGAACCGACTGACGGATCGCGCGTTTTTCAACGGGTGTCGCGCCATGGGGGACGCAGACAATAATCTTGGGCTTCGAGAAGGTCGAACGTTTATGCACCTTGCGGATGAAATGCTTGATCATCTCTTCGGCGGTGTCGAAATCTGCAATCACGCCCTCGCGCATCGGGCGGATCGCCTCGATGGAACCGGGGGTCCGGCCCAGCATCAGCTTGGCGTCTTCTCCGACGGCCAGAACCTTTTTTACGCCGTCCTTGACGTGATAGGCCACAACCGAAGGTTCAGACAGGATCACACCGCGACCTTTGACATAAACCAGCGTGTTTGCTGTCCCAAGGTCGATAGCCATGTCCGCTGTGAACAGGCCGCCCAGATTGCCAAAGATCCCCATGTTTCCCCTGATCCTGTATGTCGGTTTTTCTACTGCCCGCGACTCGACGGTTCCGGGACGGATGACTTATAGGGTGCCAACTCGCCCGGTAAAAGGGCTGATTCCGCGACAATCAGCACCTTTTCGCCTCATTTGCAGGGACTTTAGAAGGCAACATGCTCTCATATCAACATATTTACCACGCCGGGAATCTGGCCGACGTGCAAAAGCACGCAATATTGGCATGGACGCTGTCTTATCTGACCCGCAAGGACAAGCCGTTGACCTATGTGGAAACCCATTCCGGGCGCGGGGTGTACCGGCTGGATTCAGACGAGGCGCGCAAGACGGGTGAAGCGGCGGCGGGGATTGAGCGGGTGCAGCGGGGCGAATGGTTCGAGGCATCGCATCCGCTGGCGCAGGCCATCGTGGCGACGCGGTCCAGATTTGGGTCGGCGTGTTATCCGGGATCACCCCTGATTGCGACAAGTTTGCTCAGACCACAGGACAGTTTGCATTTTGCCGAACTGCATCCGCAGGAATATGCCGCGCTGTCGCAGGCCGTGCCAGGGGGCAATGTCAAAACCTACAAGCAGGACGGATACGATCTGGCGCAGTCCCTGTTGCCGCCCACGCCACGCCGGGGGATGCTGCTGATCGATCCGAGTTATGAGGTGAAAACGGAGTATGATCGCCTGCCGGGCATCATCGCCAAGCTGCATCGCAAATGGAATGTCGGGGTCATCGCGCTTTGGTATCCGATCTTGCGGGATAACCGCCAACAACAGATGGTCGATGCATCGGTTCGGCAGAACTTACCCAAAGCGATGCGGCACGAGGTGACCTTTCCGGCGGCGCGAAAGGATCATCGCATGATCGGATCCGGCATGTTCGTGATCAACGCGCCGTTTGGCCTGAGCGACGAAGCGCAGAGACTGACGGACTTGTTCAAAACCCTTTGAAAGCTGGTGCGGCAAAGGGGTCTCCCGCCTCGCTTGCCAGCATCAAAGATGCCGTCAACCGAGTTGGGCCCAGAAGGGGGCCGCAGGCGCCCTGCCGGGCCCAAAACCCACGAAAGGTCGGCGAAGCCGGGTCG
>NZ_JBQFML010000009.1:0-138346 GCF_056531805.1 Ruegeria sp. K5
AGGTCGCAGGTTCAAATCCTGCTCCCGCAACCAGTGTCAGAAAACCCCAACCCAGCCCGTTCAGACTACTATTGATCCACTGGATCAATTGCTTAACGTCTTCACCTCGTCAGGCTCATAACCTGAAGGTCAGAGGTTCAAATCCTACGTCCGAAACCAGCCGAACAAACCCAACCGATTCAAAAAGACAGCCCATCGACCTGTTTAACCAAAGGTTCACAGTGTCAAACCTTTGGCGGCGGCCGGTGATGGCGATTGGGTACCCAACGCGTTTGAGCGAAGGGCAATATCCGATAGATGTATCGTTCTTGGCCCAAAGTGATTTTCTTGGGTTTCCAGAAAATGTCAAAGGTACCGTTTCAATGTGGCCCGGGCTCCGTTCTGCCAAATCTCGGAAAGCCAATCTGAAAATTCCTGAGCGAAACGTTCGTTCAATCCGACCTGACCGTACAAACCGGTTTTAACAATCCACGCCTTTGGGTCGTCTTTGGCGGCAATTGCCGCCCGTTGCAATTCGTCCCACAGGGGGTCGTTGGCTTGAATTTGGGTTCCGTTTTCCCGAGTGCCCGCGCACATTCGGCACCAGAATGCTTCGGCAAGGGCCAAACCCGAAATTGACGCACCTTCCCCAAGCGCGTCCAGAAGGGACGGCAACAGGAACTCGGGGTGGCGAGAGGATCCGTCAAAGGCAACGCGGCGCGTTGTGTCCTGGATGGTTGGGTTTGCAAAGCGGCGCCCGATCAGAGTCAGGTATTCAGTGGGGGTGAGGCCGGGGACCGGTTTGACATGGGGCACAATGCACTCTGACTGGACTTTCCGGAAAAAACCGGCAAGATCAGGATCTTTCATGCAATCTGCAATTGTCGGAACGCTTAATATCTCTCCGACATTGGCAAGCAATTGGTGGCCACCATTCAGGATTCTGAGCTTCATGGCCTCATAGGTATGAACGTCGTTTGTTATGGTAACACCGACCTCTTCCAATGGTGGTCGGCCTGCACAAAACGCGTCCTCAATGACCCATTGGCGAAACCGTTCGTGGGTGACCGGGGCTTTGTCATCGACCCCCAGATCGTGACACATTGAAATGACCTGATCCCGGGTGACCGGGACGATGCAATCCACCATCGAATCCGGAAAAGCGCCCTGTTGGTCGATCCAATCGGCAAGATCCGGGTCCGACAATTGGGCCAGCCCAATGACGCAGGACCTGAGTATTGCGCCATTGCCCTTGAGGTTGTCGCAACTCAGCGCGGTGAACGGGCGCGTCCCGGCGTCCCGGCGGTGTTTCAGGGCCGCGACCAGCGCTCCGAACACCGTCCGGGGTTGGTTTGGGTTTTGCGTGTCATGTTGGATATCGTCATGTGTTGTGTCAAAATCGCCTGTGTTAGGGTCTTGATAGTAACCGCCTTCCGTCACCGTCAACGATACGATGCGGATCGCCGGATCCGACATCTGTCGGATCAGGGCACGGTTCCCCTTTTCAATAGGCACATAGTCGATCATCGGGGCGATGACCTCGGCCGAGATTCCCGAAGGGTCGAGCTCGATCAGGGTTGTCAGGCAATCCTGGGCCATCAGCTTTTCACGCATCTCGGCGTCATAGGGTCGAACGCCCGCGCCGATGATCGCCCAGTCATTCGCTCGGCCCATTTGCATCAGTTGATGGATGTACCAGGCCTGATGGGCCCGGTGGAAATTGCCCAAACCGATATGCACAATGCCCGGTGTTAGGTCTTCGGGCCTGTACCGAGGTGTTTTGACCTCTGCCGGCAGATCCGCCAAGGCAGATCGGCGCAGTTTGATCGGCATATGTGTTTCCGAGCGCGGGTCCATCAGCTCATCCAGTTTCCGCCATCGACGTTATAGGTTTGGGCCACGATGTATTCGGCCTCGTCCGAGGCCAGAAAGACGGCCATACCAGTCAGATCCCCGGCGTGGCCCATGCGGCCATAGGGGACCGCCGCCGCAACCTCGCGCTTTTTCTGGCCGGGCGCTTTGCCTTCGTATCTGGCGAAGAAGGCATCGACACCGTCCCAATGTTCACCGTCCACAACCCCGGGGGCGATGGCGTTTACGTTGATCCCGTGCTGGATCAGGTTCAGCCCTGCGGATTGAGTCAGCGAGATCACCGCAGCCTTGCTGGCGCAATAGACGGCGACCAGAGGTTCCCCGCGCCGTCCGGCTTGCGAGGCCATATTGATGATCCGACCTTTGACGTCGTTTTTGATCATGTGCCGCGCCACCGCCTGCAACGTGAACAGGGTGCCCGCCACGTTGATGTCAAAGACGCGCTGGTAGTCGGCGCGATCAATCTCGGTGATTGGCGCGGCGGTAAAAATGGCTGCGTTGTTGATGAGAATGTCGATGGTGCCGAACCGGTCGGCGGTTTGGTCAATTGCGGTCTCAATACTGGCCTGATCAGTGACATCCATTTCCACCGCCAAGGCCGCTGATCCAATCTGTGCGGCCGCATCTTTGGCGCGGGCAATATCGATATCGGCAATGGCAACCTGCGCGCCCTCGGCCACATAGGCCTGGGCAAAGGCCAGCCCGATCCCGCGGGCGGCCCCTGTAATCAGCGCGGTTTTGCCCTTCAGGCGCGTCATTCGATCCGCAGCCCCTGTTGATCAAACCGGTGAATGACGTCGGCGCGTGGGGTCAGGTGGATGCGATCCCCGTGGCGGAACCCGACCTCGCCATCCGCGCGGACGGTGATGGTTTCGGCCAGACCGGTTTCGTGGATGTGGAAGAACGTGTCGGACCCGAGATGTTCCGACACGCCGACAACGCCGGACCATGTGCCTTCGGTATCGGACACTGCGATGTGTTCCGGACGAATGCCGATTGTCTGCGCGCCGTGTTTTGTGGCCTCGTCCCCTTCGATGAAGTTCATCTTCGGCGAGCCGATGAAGCCTGCCACGAACAGGTTGCGCGGTGTGCGGTACAGTTCCAGTGGAGAGCCGACCTGCTCGATAACGCCTGCTTGCAGCACGACGATCTTGTCCGCCATGGTCATAGCTTCGACCTGATCATGGGTTACGTAGATCATCGTGGTCGCAAGGCGTTCGTGTAACTCACTGATCTCAAGCCGCATTCCCACACGCAACGCTGCGTCGAGGTTCGACAGCGGTTCGTCGAACAGGAACGCCGCCGGTTCCCGCACAATCGCTCGACCGATCGCGACCCGCTGGCGCTGACCGCCGGACAACTGCCCGGGGCGGCGGTCCAGATAGTCGGTCAGGTTCAGAACGCCCGCCGCGCCTTCGACGCGCTTGTCGATCTCGGCCTGATCCAGCTTGGCCATGCGCAACGGGAACGCGATGTTCTTGCGCACGGTCATATGCGGATACAGAGCATAGGATTGGAAAACCATCGCCAGCCCGCGTTTGGCAGGTGGCACGTCCGTTGCATCCGAACCGTCAATGTCGATCGAACCTGACGTGATATCTTCGAGCCCCGCGATCAGACGCAGGAGGGTAGACTTACCGCAGCCCGAGGGGCCGACGAAGACGGTGAACTCGCCATCCTCGATGGTCAGGTCCAGCGGGGGAATGACCTGAACGTCGCCGAAGCTTTTGGTCACGGACTTGAGTTGGATACGTCCCATACGTCGTCTTCCTTATTTCACAGCGCCGAAAGTCAGGCCGCGGACAAGTTGTTTCTGGCTGAACCAGCCAAGGATCAGGATTGGTGCAATCGCCATGGTCGAGGCCGCGCTGAGCTTGGCAAAGAACAGACCCTCGGGGCTGGAATAGCTGGCGATGAAGGCGGTCAGAGGCGCGGCATCGACGGCTGTCAGGTTGAGGGTCCAGAACGCCTCGTTCCAAGCCAGGATGAAGTTCAGCAACACGGTCGATGCGATGCCGGGAATGGCCATGGGCGTCAGCACATAGAGGATTTCCTCTTTCAAAGTTGCCCCGTCCATCCGCGCGGCTTCCAGAATCTCACCCGGAATTTCGCGGAAATAGGTGTACAGCATCCAGACGATGATCGGCAGGTTGATCAGCATCAGGACAACGACCAGCCCTCCGCGAGTATCCAGAAGACCCAGCCGGATGAACAGCAGGTAGATCGGATACAGAACGCCGACCGCAGGCAGCATCTTGGTGGACAGCATCCAAAGCAGGATGTCCTTGGTGCGCTTCGAGGGCACAAAGGCCATCGCCCACGCGGCGGGCACCGCAATGATCACGCCCAGAATGGTTGAACCCCCCGCGATGATGACCGAGTTCCACAGGAACCGCATATAGTCCGAGCGTTCCTGCACGATGGCATAGTTCTCCAGCGTCCAGTTGAAGTTCAGGAACAAGGGCGGGCTGGCAATCGCCTGCGCCTCGGTCTTGAAGCTGGTCAGAATGGTCCACAGGATCGGGAAAAAGATCAGCAGCCCAACAGCCCAGGCGAGGGCGGTGTTCAGCGTTTTACGACGGGGTGTGACAGCGCGGGCCATGGTCTTACCTCCTCACGCGTCCAGGTTTTTGCCGACGATACGCATCAGGAAGATGGCAACGATATTGGCAAGGATGATGGCGTAGACACCTCCGGCTGATCCGAGGCCAACGTTCTGGCTTTCCAGCACGCGCTGGAAAATCAGGTAGGTGAGTGTGCGGGTGCCGAACGCGCCGCCGGTGGTCACGAAAATCTCGGCGAAGATCGACAGCAGAAAGATCGTCTGGATCAGGATCACGATGGTGATCGCGCGGCTGAGATGCGGCAGGACGATGTGGTAAAAGCGTTTCAGCACCGGCGCACCGTCCATTTCAGCCGCTTCCAGCTGCTCACTGTCCAGCGACTGGATCGCGGTCAGCAGGATCAGCGTTGCAAAGGGCAGCCATTGCCATGAGACGATCATGATGATCGAGGTCATCGAAGCCTCGGACAGCCATGAAATCGGCTCGGCCCCGAAAAAGCGCCACAGATGCGCCAACAGGCCGTTCACCGGATCCATGAACATGTTCTTCCAGACCAAAGCGGAGACGGTGGGCATCACAAAGAAGGGCGCGATCACCAGAATGCGGACAACGCCTTGCCCCCACATCGGCTGGTCCAACAGCATCGCCAGCAGCACACCCAGAATGACCGTGATCACCAACACGCCGCCGACAATCAACAGCGTCGCCTGAACCGCAGGCCAGAAGGAACTGGAGGAAACGAACCGGATGTAGTTGTCGAACCCGACCCAACCCAGATCACCACCGCGCAGGGGCAGGTATTTCTTGAAGGAGAAATACAGGGTCATCGTCAGAGGCACGAGCATCCAGCCAAGCAGCAGGACCACTGCGGGTGCCATCATCAGGCGGGCAACGGATCGGGAATGTTGGGTTGCCATGGCGCAAGACCTCTCTGTTCAGGCATAGGGCTAGCCTGCGAGAAAAACACGAGTTGTGAAAGTGGGGAGCGGGGGACAGGCACCTGTCCCCCACTGGGAGGGAGGCCTCAGTACCCTGCGGCTTCCATCTCTTCGGTGGTGAAGGCCTGCGCTTTGGCAAGGGCTTCGTCCACGGTTTGCTGACCGGCATAAACCGCCGAGAATTCCTGGCTGACCTGCGTGGCGATGCCTGCAAACTCAGGAATGGCGACAAACTGGATGCCGGTATAGGGCGTCGGCTGGGCGCAGCAGTTCTGCGGATCCGCCGCAAGGATCGACTTCAGCGTCATCTGCGCGAAAGGGATGTCCTTGTAGTTGTCGTTTTCATAAAGCGAGGTCCGCGCACCCGGAGGCACATTGGCCCAGCCTTCGTTCTCGGCCACCAGCTCGATATAATCCTTCGAGGTCGCCCATTCGATGAACTGCTTCGCGGCGTCTTCCTGCTGCGTGCCAGCCGGAATGGCCAGTGCCCAGGCCCAGAGCCAGTTGGCGCGCTTATCAACGCCTTCTGAATTTGGTGCCAGCGCAAAGCCGACCTTGTCCGCCACGGTTGAATCGTCGGGGTTGGTCACGAATGATGCGGCAACGGTCGCGTCGATCCACATCCCGCACTTGCCCTGCTGGAACAGTGACAGGTTTTCGTTGAATCCGTTGGTGGCATAACCCGCAGGACCGGATTCATTCATCATATCGACAAAGAATGTCAGTGCTTCTTTCCACTCGGGCTGATCGAACTGGGGCTTCCAGTTTTCATCGAACCAGCGCGCACCGAATGAGTTCCCGGTTACGGTGATAAAGGCACCGCCTTCACCCCAGCCCGCCTTACCGCGCAGGCAGATGCCGTTGATGTCATTGTCCCGGTCCGTCATCGCCGCCGCAGCTTCGCGGATGAATTGCCAGGTGGGCGCTTCGGGCATTTCCAGACCGGCAGCCTCCATCAGGTCGGTGCGATACATGATCATCGAGCTTTCGCCATAAAACGGCGCGGCATAAAGCGTGCCGTCATTGCTCAGCCCGCCTGCCATGGCGGGCAGCAGGTCGCCCACATCGTAGTCATCGGACATGCCATCCAGCGGCACCAGCCAGCCATTTGCGCCCCAGATGGGCGTTTCGTACATGCCGATTGTCATGATGTCGAACTGGCCACCCTTGGTGGTGATGTCCGTGGTTACGCGCTGACGCAGCACGTTTTCTTCCAGCGTCACCCATTCCACATCAATGCCGGTCGCTTCGGTGAAATTGTCGGTGTAGCCCTGCATCCGGATCATGTCGCCATTGTTGACGGTGGCGATCGTTATGGTTTGCGCATGGGCCGCGGCCGTGGCGACGAAAGTCAGTGCAGTCGCCGCACGAAGTGCGTTCTTAAAATACATCCCTGTCCTCCCTGAGCTTGGATGTCATGCAGGAAGGGTAGTCGGTAAATTATCGCGGCGTCAATAAAAACTTTACGCGCGTTAAAGTTTGGCGATCATGCAGACTCCCGCAATACAAGCCGGGCCGGGAACAGGGTTTCCCTCCGGCTGTCAAATTTCCCCCCACTTTCAATGAGTTCGAACAGTGTTTCGACACTGCGCCCCGCGACATTGTCATAGTCATGCGCCGCCGTGGTCAAAGACGGGCAGGTGAATTTTGCAAAGGGATGATCGTCGTTCGAGGCGACCCTCAAGCTGCAATCGTCTTTGCGACCAACCCGAATCCCCTGCTCGTAACAGGCGGCAAGAAACCCGATTGCCAGGCGGTCATTGCTGCACAGAACCGAGTTTGTTTTCAGCGCGCCGTCCTCCAGAACTTTCAACGCGCCCCGATGCCCGATCTCTTCAAACGCCCAGCCTTCACCGTCGATCCTGATCACATGGGGGTCGAACCCCAGGCGCTCCATCACCTCGACATAGGCTTTGCGCCGCTTGTTGGCGTTGGGGTTTGCGGGTGTCCGCATCTCGAAGAAAGATGGCGGCTCGCCAGTGCGGGTCATGTATTCCACGGTCTGCGAGACAAAGCTGAAATTGTCTGATCCGATAAAGGCCGCACCCAGCCCCTCGATATTGCTGTCGAACAGGACCGTCGGCACATTCTTGCAGAACTTTTCAATCGCCGACCGGTCCGAGTCGCGCCCCAAGGGCGCAAGCAACACACCCGCCGGTTTCAGCGAGCGCAGGCTGTCCAGAATCTCGACCTCAAGTTTCTGTTCACCATGCGAGCTGAACAGCGAAGGCCGATAGCCTGCGGCGATGCAGCTTTGTTCCAGATAGCGTGCGATCTCGGCAAAGAACGGGTCGGCAAGGTAGGGGACCACGATGCCGATATTCTTGGTCAGTTTCCGGTTCTGATTGATCGCGAAGATATTGGGGCGGTAGTCGAACCTCTCCAGCGCTTCTTCGATGCGGGCGCGGGTGGTTGGGCGGACGCTGTCAGGATCATGGAAGTATTTGGAAACGGTCGGCCGGGATATTCCGCTGAGGGCCGCGAATTCTTCCATATTCCTGATTTTGGTCATTCTACCCTGCCTGCACCCGGAGAGCTGTCTTGATTTGCGCTATCTTTACATAATCTTTGCGCGCGATAACAATCAAGGGTCAGGCAGCCGCGTTTGTTCAGGCAAGGATCGCTTCGATCCGATCCAGGGTCGCCTGATTTACCGCGACGCCCTGCTCGGCAGCGTTGCGGCGTTTCGCCTGACGGCCATCGCCGGGCAGATGCGCGCCGTCTTGCGCGCGAATGGCGTGGACAAGCGCCTCAATCCGGTCGGCAAACGCCCCACCGGATGTCGCGCCGGGATCGATGGCCAGAAACATCTGGCCGGTGCGGGGCGGGCCGCCTGCGGTGCCCGAGAAAGGCGACGCGTCGATCCCCAGGGTCGCGCCGGTCATGGCGGCAGCCAGGACTTCGGTCAGCAGCGAAACTCCGACGCCTTTATACCCGCCTGACGGGGCCATCGAGCCTTTGAGCCCCACATTAGGGTCTGTTGTCGGATTTCCCTCGCTATCCAGCGCCCAACCTACGGGGATCGGTTTGCCTTCGCGCGCGTGTTTCATCACTTCGGATTTGGCGATTGTGCTGGCGGATTGATCGATCAGCAAGGCAGGCTGGCCGTCTGGTCCGGGTGCAGCGACAGAGAACGGGTTGGTCCCGACCACCGGCTTCGCCCCGCCCGACGGCGCAATGGACGCGGGCGCGTTGGTAAAGCCCAGTCCCAGCAGCCCGGCCTGTGCCAGCCGGTAGGTGTGATAGCCCAGAACCCCGCAATTATAGCTGTTCTTGATGGCCAGCGCGGCAATCCCGTGTTCCTTGGCCAAAGGGATCAGCCTTTTGAACCCCGCATCGATGGCCGAATGGGCAAAGCCGGTGGCCGCGTCAACTGCGATCACGCCCGGGCGTGGCTGGTCCACAACCGGTGTGGCCTGCCCATCCACCTTGCCGCATTGCACATGCTCGCAATAGATCGGGATATAGGCCAGCCCGTGGCTGGCAACGCCGTCGGCTTCGGTTGCGGCGGTGGCAACAGCCAGGGGTCGGGCGTTGGCCTCGGACGTTCCAGCGGCCACCAATGCGTGCAGGGCCAGATCTTCGATTTCGGCCAGTGTCAGGGTCTTGGTTTGCATCATCAACTCACTCGGTCAGTCATTGTCAGTTGTCCCGGCACCTGCGCCGCGCGCGCGGCTTTCCTCGGTCGCCGGGGCATAGGTTCGATGGGCCAGCGCGTTCAGTGCCTGCCAATCGCGCGGCAGTGGCGCGGCGCGGGTTGCATGGGCGCGGGCTGTGGTCAAAACGCCGCCGCTTGCGATGGTTACGGTCTCGGACCGGTCAGGAAATCCCTGCGCCAACTCCAGTGACCTGCCATTTGTCACCGCCACCACGCCGCCGCATTTCACAGTGACACACGCTTTGATCAGGCGGGCGGCGTTGGCTGCAAAGGGCAGGATCATAAGCGGAGTGCTGACAGCGGGAATGGTGACGGTTTCGGTGGTCAGAACGCGCGCCCGATCCGACAGGGACACGCCCTTGATCAGTGTTTGCGCCCCGGTCTCCAGATCAGTGGTCAGAGCACCGACCCCGTCCAGACCCTGAGCGCACAACCAGCGGCAGGCCTTTGCCGCCTCGTCCGCCAGCCCCCAGGGTTGGCCCGCCCCACGGGTCGCCCGCTTGGCGATGGTTTCCACCTCATTCAACGACAGGGTCATGCGGACGGCTCGGGATAGACCCACAGGTCGGCATTGTCCGGCGTCAGATCGGGCGGATAAGGGGCCCCGGCATACATGACCACGCGCACCCACCGGTCCGAGCGGGGATCAAACCGGGTTACGCCAAAAAAGGACAGTTTGGCGCGCAGCATGTCAATCGGCACCACGTCGGCCCCGATCGTGTTCGAGCGGATCTCGCCATAGGGCGCTGAGCGTGTGATCTGGGCGCGCCGGACGCTTTGGCGATGTTCGGGGTGGTGGGCGAGGGTGTCTGCCACCGGGCTGTGCGGGTCCGCTGTTACAAGCACGGCCAACGCTGCCGTGGCATCACGGGCCGGGGCCAGCGGTTGTTCGTAGGCTTCTATCGGTTCCTCGAACCGTTCGCCTAACCTTGGTTCCAGCTTCTCTTCCGAGATATACCACGCCCTTGCGCAGTTCTCGGGCGCGGTCCAGTCCCGATCCAGCAAGGGGCCGAAATTCCGACGCAACAGGTTGGACACCTCAGCCACAGGCATGGACCCATCCAGCACAAAGGGCCCGCTGTGATCGGACATTGTGGTCGCCAGATCATCGACCAGATCGCCATGCGGCTCCAGAATCAAGGAGGCGACAAGCTCTTGCCCTTCAGCGCTGAGCGTTTGGTCCGTCCAAATCATGAGATTATTCCAAGGCGTCGCGCCCGACAGCCCTGTATCTTCCAAATAAGACCCAAGCGCGGCCAGATCGTCCGTCAGGTGCTGAAGCTTGACGATCTGGATTGGGTGTTCAGATCGCCATGTCGCCACAAGCTGTTCGCACCTGTTGACCAGATCGCGAAACAGGTCGATCTGTTCAGGCGAGGCGGGCAGGTCGCGCACCCGCGCAATGGCGGTTTCGCGGGCCACAATCCAATTGTTCAGCAAAACCGGATGGTTGACCAGATAGGGGGCCATGCCCAGCCCGGTCGAATTGCCGATGCCGATCTGCCGCGCAAGACCTTCGTCCAAACGCGCGGCCCTGTCGCCGCCGCGCACCTGTGCCATATGCTCGACCAGATCGCGTACGAACCAGCGGGTCAGGTAGACCGACAGCATCTCGGCCTGAAACGGCGACTGCATCTCGGGCCGGTTGGCAATCACCTCGCGGTCGGCGGCCCCCAGCTTGCCCGAGCCGTAAACAGCGGTAGTGCGCATCAGATACCCGACCGCCTCAAGCTGGTTCGCATCCGGCTGGCGGCCATTGGACAGGCAGTCCACCACATGTTCCCACAACCGGACCGAGCGGTTGGCGCGGCTGACCGAAATCTCACGTTCAGTGACCCGGCCCGCTTCTTGCAGGGGCACGTTTTGCGACAGGCGCTCGATGTCATGGGGCTCGGGCACGCCGTCAAACAGGGTGAATGTCGTGTCCCATGCGGTCGCAATCACCCGGTCCGAGCGCATGTGGTCCGGCAGATCATGGGCGAATGCCACCAGCGAATAGGCGCGCTCCGGCCCTTGCGCGGTATAAACGGCGTGACCCACGCCCTGTGCGTCGATCTCAAAAACCGGGCGTGAGAATTCCCAGCTTTCCCGAGCCATCCGGCGGGTCAGCTGCCGCATGAAGCTGAGCCGGCATTGATGCAGCGACCCCAGCCGTTCCAGAGTCATGATCTTCTCGGGTGGGCGCAGCTCAGCCATCTGGTTGCACCTGCGACGTGAAATTTTCAGCGAAGAAGCGATACCAGTTGCCGCCCATCACGGCGGCGACATCCGAGTCATCCATGCCGGTTGCGCGCAGGCCGGATTCGATGTTGCCAAAGTCGCGATTGTCCCGGAACCAGTCTGGCATGGGCGGAAACCCCGGCGCAGCGGCCGAGCCTTCGCCATAGTCGATCTCTTTGCTCCACCGTCCCACGCGCATCCATTCCACAATGCTGTCGGGCTGATCCTGACACAGATCCGTGCCGATCCCCAAATGCTCGATGCCAAACCTGTCCGCCGTGCGCGCGATCATCTCGCAGAACTCCTGCAGCGAGCAGCCCGAGCCGCCCTTCAGGTGATGAGGGTAGATCGAAAAGCCGAACATGCCGCCATTTTCTGTCACTGCACGGATGACATCGTCGCGCTTGTTGCGCAAAGCAGGATGCCAGTCGTGGGGGTTGGCGTGGGTGATGGCGATGGGGCGGGTGGAATGATCGGCGGCTTCGATGGTCGAGCGATCCCCGGAATGGCTCATGTCGATCACCAGCCCCACGCGGTTCATTTCGCGCACGACCTGCTTGCCCATTCGGGTAAGGCCGGTGTCTTCGGCCTCATAACAGCCGGTCGCCAGAAGGGACTGGTTGTTATAGGTCAGCTGCATGAACCGCGCGCCCAAGGTGTGCACGATTTCCACCAGGCCAATATCGTCTTCGATGGGTGAGGGGTTCTGGAAGCCGAAGAACACCGCCGTGCGCCCGGTTGCACGGGCGCGGTCGATATCTGCGGCGGTCAGCCCCTTCATGATCAGATCCGGATACTGCTCGAACCAGCGGTTCCAGCGTTCGAAGTTCAGGACGGTTTCGCGAAAGCTCTCATGGTAGGCGATGGTGACGTGGATCGCATCGACCCCGCCTTCGCGAAGCTGCCGGAAAATCTTTTCCGACCAGTTGGCATATTGCAGCCCGTCTATTCTGAGGGTGGGCCGCATCAGACGGGGCCTGCGCTTATGTAGGCGGTTTTGACCGTGGTGTAGAACTCGGCCGCGGCCTTGCCTTGTTCGCGCGGTCCGTAGGAACTGTCGCCGCGCCCGCCAAACGGCACGTGATAGTCGGTGCCCGCTGTCGGCAGGTTCACCGTGACCACACCGGTGCGCGCATTGCGGCGGAAATGCGTGGCCCGCGCCAGCGAGCGGGTCACGATGCCCGAGGTCAGGCCGAAATTGGTGTCGTTGACGACGCTCAGCGCCTCGTCATAGCTGCCGACCTTGATGACGCTGGTCAGGGGGGCGAACATCTCTTCACGGTTTATCGCCATGTCATTGGTGGTGTTCAGGAACACGCCGGGGCTCATGTAGAACCCGTCATGCGGCATATCCAGACCTGCGCCGCCACAGGCCAGCTCGGCCCCTTCGGATTTGCCCAGATCGACATAGGCCAGATTTTCGTTCAACTGCTGCTGGCTGACGACGGGCCCCATCTGTACGCCCTCTTCCAGCGCGTGGCCAACCTTCATCGCCTGCGCACCGGCGACCAGTTTCTCGACAAATGCATCATGGATGTTGGCGTGGACCACCAGCCGGGATGAGGCAGTGCATTTCTGTCCTGTGCCACCAAAGGCCCCGCCCAGTGCCAGCGTGACGGCCAGATCCAGATCGGCATCGTCCATAACCGCCAGCGCGTTCTTGGACCCCATCTCCATCTGCACTTTGGTCAGGTTCTGGATTGCAGCGGCGGCGATCCCCTTGCCCACGGGAACCGAGCCGGTGAAGGAAATCGCGTCGATCAGCGGGCTTTCCACCAGACGCTGACCAATCGTGCCGCCCGAACCCATGATCAGGCTGAACAGACCTTTGGGGATATCCTGCCGCGCGATGATCTCGGTCAGCGCGACCGCCGATGCCGGGGTCACATTCGCCGGTTTCCATACGACCGCGTTGCCATAGCACAGCGCAGGCGCGATCTTCCACGAGGCGGTCGCGGTCGGGAAGTTCCAGGGGCTTATGATCGCAACGGTGCCTACGGGCTCGCGGCGCACGTCAATCTCAATATCTGGGCGCACGGAATCGGCGTTTTCCCCGATCTGGCGCAGGCATTCGGCGGCGTAGTAGGTGAAGAACTGACCGGCGCGATAGACTTCGCCCTTGCCCTCGGCCAGCGGTTTGCCTTCTTCACGGCTCAGCAATGTGCCCAGCTCTTCTGCGCGGGACATCATTTCGGTGCCGATGGCGTTCAGCACGGCCTGTTTCCGCTCCAGCCCATAAGCCGCCCATTCGGCCTGAGCCGCGCAGGCGCGGGTCAGGGTGGCGTCCAGCTGATCCGATGTCGCCTGAGCGTACAGGCCGATCAGGTCGGTTACATCCGACGGGTTGCGGTTTTCAATCTCGGTATCACCCGCCAGCCATTCGCCAGCGATAAGGTTCTTGTGGGTCACGGAAAGCCTCGGGAAGGGTTTGAGCAAGGTTGCGGGATGATGGACATGGGGCAAAACATCAGTCAAACTCAAATTTCTTGAGAAAACTTCAGGAAAATTGAAATATGGCGATCAAGATCGAGATGTTGCGATGCTTCTGCACGGTGGCGGAAACGGGCAATCTGGCGGATGCGGCAGACCGGCTGGGCCGTACGCAATCTGCGGTTTCCATGACGCTGAAACAGCTTGAGGCGCATCTGGGCCGCCCCTTGTTTGTCGGAGAGCGCAAAAACCGCCTGACGGATTTGGGTGCCCATGTGCTTCAACTGGGCCAAAGCCAGTTGCGTCAGTTCGATTCGACGCTGGAAACCATCGACATGCTGACCCGCGCGCCGCAAGGCCTGCTGCGGATTGCGGCAGTACCGTCGATGGCGGCATTGGTCTTTCCGCCCCTCGTGCGTCATTTCACCGACCACCATCCGGGGGTGAAGATCGAGCTGCGGGACACCGATACCGAGCAGGTTCTGGACGCCATCGGGCAGGGCTGGGCGGATATCGGGATCGCCTCGTCCAGAAGGCCGGTGAAAGGCACCAAAGTTGCGCCGCTGTTTCAGGACCCGTTCGGGTTGGTGATGTCGGATCATCACCCGCTGGCCTCGGTCTCTGGACCGATCACCATCAGTGACGTGTTTCGCAGCCCGTTTCTGCGCAATGCGCTGTGCGATCAGATACAGTCGCGGCGCATTCAGGACCATCTGGCCAGAATCGATGTCACCGTTCACAACACCCATTCCCTGCTGGCCATGGTCAGCACCGGCAGCTGGGGCACGCTGTTGCCTCAGGCCGCGACTCGGCTTGTCTCATCCGATCTAAAGTTCCGAAAAATCGTTGATCTGCCGGAAACGCGCGAGGTCTTTTTGTACCAGTCCGAAACCACCGCCTGGCCGATGCTGGCGGACGAGGCCGCCGGGGTAATCCGGTCGTCCAGCGCCAAAACATGATTCTTAATGAGATTATTTGTTTTGCCGCGTGAAAATTGACCTGCGTCAAATTCGGTAAGTTTGAAAACTGTTAGCACGGCTGATACGTTTGACATTGTCCAGGACACGGTCGCCAGCACATGAGCCAGATGACCACAAGACGCGCGTTTCTCAGCGCACGCGCACTTCGCGAGGATAAGGACGCGATTCGTCCTCCGGGTGCGGTGGAATCTGGTTTTGTGGATGCCTGTTCCGCATGCGGGGATTGCATAACCGCTTGCCCCGAAGGGATTTTGTCAAAGGACGCCGATGGATACCCGATCCTTGAACTGAATGCCGGTGCCTGTACCTTTTGTGCAGGCTGCGCTGAGGTCTGCGAAACCGATGCGCTGCAGGTTGATCGCGTGCCTGACTGGCCATGGCGCGCCGCCGTACAGGCGACCACGTGCCTGTCGATGAAGGGCATCAGTTGCCGTGTGTGTCAGGACAGTTGCGATGCGCGTGCGATCCGTTTCCAGTTGCAACTGGGCGGGCGTGCGGAACCCGTTCTGGATCAGGACAGTTGCATCGGCTGCGCCGCCTGCGCCTCGGCCTGCCCGGTTGGCGCGGTCGCGCTTGAACGCCCTCAAACACCCAAACCAGAGGTCATCCAATGAACATTTGCGGTTGCCTTGTTCACGTGGCTGCGGATCGAACCGCATCAGCCCGTGCAACCATGACCGAAACCGATGGCGTCGAGGTTCATGCCGAAGCCGAAGATGGCCGTTTCGTTGTTGTCGTCGAAGATACGTCCGACCGATTGGCATCCGAGACGATCATGGATCTGCATCAGATCCCCGGCGTGATTTCACTGACGCTGACCTATCACCATTTCGAAGATCTGGCGGAATCCCCGCCCCAACCCAATGCCCCAAGCCAACCGACCAGCAGGAGGCTCGTCCAATGACTGTTTCTGAATCCCGTCGTACATTCCTCAAGGCATCTGCTGCTGCCGCCACCGCTTCGGCCGCCGGTATCCCGATGGCTGCCGGTCAGGCGAATGCACAGGCCGATGCGCCCGACATCCGCTGGGACAAGGCAGCCTGCCGGTTCTGCGGCACCGGCTGCTCGGTTCTGGTGGGCACCAAGGATGGCCGCGTGGTCGCAACCCAGGGCGACCCGGACGCACCGGTCAACCGGGGCCTGAACTGCATCAAGGGCTATTTCCTGTCCAAGATCATGTACGGTCAGGACCGCCTGACCACGCCGCTGCTGCGCAAGACCAATGGCGAATACGACAAGAATGGCGAGTTCGAGCCGGTCAGCTGGGACGAAGCTTTTGACGTGATGGCCGCCAAGTGGAAAGAGGCCCTGGCCAAGAAAGGCCCGACCAGCGTGGGCATGTTCGGCTCGGGACAGTGGACGGTTTGGGAAGGCTATGCCGCTTCGAAACTGATGAAAGCTGGCTTCCGGTCGAACAATATCGACCCCAATGCGCGGCACTGTATGGCCTCGGCCGTGGTGGGCTTCATGCGCACCTTCGGCATTGACGAGCCGATGGGCTGCTATGACGACCTCGAACACGCGGATACGTTTGTTCTGTGGGGCTCGAACATGGCCGAGATGCACCCGATCCTGTGGTCGCGCCTGACCGACACGCGCCTGACCAAGCCGGGCTGCGAAGTGCATGTGCTGTCGACCTTCGAACATCGCTCGTTCGAGCTGGCCGACAATGGCATCGTGTTCGAACCGCAGACCGATCTGGCGATCCTGAACTATATCGCCAACTACATCATCCAGACCGGCGCAGTGAACGAAGAGTTCGTCAAGAACCACGTCAACATCACCAAGACCGCAACCGATATCGGTTACGGCCTGCGCGACAACAACCCGCTACAGCAAGAGGCTGAGAACCCGAACTCGGGCAAGCTCGAGCCGATCAGCTTTGAGGAATATGCCAAGGCAGTCGAGCCTTACACGCTGGAATACACCGCCGAACTGTCCGGCGTTCCGGCCGACAAGCTGGAGAAACTGGCCAAGCAATATGCCGACCCGAACCGCAAGGTCATGAGCCTTTGGACCATGGGCTTCAACCAGCATACCCGCGGGTCCTGGGTGAACTCGCTGATGTATAACGTCCACCTGCTGGTGGGTAAGATTTCGGAACCCGGCAACTCGCCCTTCTCGCTGACAGGTCAGCCCTCGGCATGCGGGACAGCGCGCGAGGTTGGTACCTTTGCCCACCGTCTGCCCGCTGACATGGTGGTGGCAAATGATGAGCACCGGAAAATCTGTGAAACCGCGTGGAATATCCCTGAAGGAACCATTCCGCCCAAGCCCGGTTTCCACGCGGTTCTGCAGCACCGCAAACTCAAGGATGGCGACCTGAACGCCTATTGGGTGCAGTGCAACAACAACATGCAGGCCGCGCCGAATATCAACGAGGAAGGTTATCCCGGTTACCGCAACCCGGAAAACTTCATCACCGTGTCCGATCCCTATCCGACGGTCACTGCCGTATCCGCCGACCTGATCCTGCCCACCGCCATGTGGGTTGAAAAGGAAGGTGCCTATGGCAACGCCGAACGCCGCACCCAGTTCTGGCGGCAGCAGGTGAAAGCGCCGGGTGAGGCGAAATCGGACCTGTGGCAGTTGATGGAATTCTCCAAACGCTTCACCGTCGAAGAGGTCTGGGGCGAGGAACTGCTGGCCAAGATGCCTGAACATCGCGGCAAGACCATGTTCGACGTGCTTTACGCAAACGGACAGGTCGATAAGTTCCCGCTGTCCGAAACCGCCGAAGGTTTCGACAATGACGATGCGGAACATTTCGGGTTCTACGTTCAGAAAGGTCTGTTCGAAGAATATGCCGAGTTTGGGCGCGGACATGCGCACGATCTGGCCCCGTTCGAGATGTACCATCAGGCGCGCGGCATGCGCTGGCCGGTCGTGGACGGCAAGGAAACGCTGTATCGCTTCCGCGAAGGCTATGACCCTTATGTGTCCGAAGGTGCGGGCGTCGAATTCTATGGTCACAAGGATGGCAAGGCCAAGATCATCTTTGCGCCGTTCGAACCCGCTGCAGAGGTGCCGGATGAAGAATATGATCTGTGGCTGTCCACCGGTCGGGTTCTGGAGCACTGGCACTCGGGTTCGATGACCCGCCGTGTGCCGGAACTGCACCGCGCCTATCCGAATGCGGTCGTCTACATGCACCCCGAAGACGCGCGGGATCGTGGTCTGCGGCGCGGGCAGGAAATCGTGCTGTCCACTCGCCGTGGCGAGGTCACAAGCCGGGTCGAGACCCGTGGCCGCAACAAGGTGCCGCGTGGTCTGGTCTTCATGCCCTGGTTTGACGAGCATCAGTTGACCAACAAGCTGACGCTGGACGCGACCTGCCCGCTGTCGAAAGAGACCGACTTCAAGAAATGCGCCTGTAAGGTCGAGCGCGCGTAACCGGCAAGGATCGCAAAGGTCGTCCCCATGTATCCCCTTGTCGACACACCCCTTTCGCCGCAGCGGCGCCGGTTCCTGCAGGACTCGGCGCGGGCGGCGGGCGGCTGCGCAGTCGCCGGGCTCGGGCTGGCGTGGCTGGCCCGCGATGCCCGTGCCCTGCCGGCCGAGGCATTGCGCCCGCCCGGTGCGCTGCCGGAAAAGGAGTTTCTGTCGGCCTGCATTCGCTGTGGGCTCTGCGTGCGGGATTGTCCTTACGATACGTTGAAACTGGCTGAGTTAGGATCTGATGCTGCGGCAACGGGCACACCCTATTTCACTGCCCGTGATGTGCCCTGTGAAATGTGCGACGACATTCCGTGCGTCGCGGCCTGTCCGACAGGGGCGCTGGATCCGGGTCTGCAAAACATCGACGACGCCGAAATGGGCGTTGCGGTGCTGGTCGATCAGGAGAACTGCCTGAACTTCCTCGGCCTGCGCTGCGATGTCTGCTATAGGGTCTGCCCCGTCATTGACGAGGCGATCACACTGGAAACCGCGCATAACACCCGCTCGGGCCACCATGCGCTGTTCATTCCAACGGTTCACGCTGACCGCTGCACCGGCTGCGGTGTGTGTGAGAAAAGCTGCGTTCTTCCCGATGCGGCGATCAAGGTCCTGCCCACCCGACTGGCGCGCGGCAGCAGCGCGGATCACTACCGCAAAGGCTGGGAAGAGAAAGAGGCCAGGGGCGCCCCCTTGGTCGAGGGTCTGATCGATCTGCCCGATCGCCTGCCGGGACCGGGGATCGACAATCTGGCTACACCCGGCGGGTTCGAGCCCGGATACGCTCTGCCGGGGGCAGGGCAATGAGCGCGCGCACCCATATGCCTGTCGGGCGTGAGGCCATCGAGGCCAAGGGCTGGATCGGCGCACATAAGTTCCTGCTGTTGCGCCGTAGCAGCCAGCTGTTGTTTCTGGCGCTGTTCCTTCTGGGGCCATGGTTCGGCATCTGGATCGTTCAGGGCACGTTGGCCGGGTCGCTGACCCTTGGCGTCTTGCCGCTGACCGACCCGTTTGTTCTGATGCAGAGCCTGATTGCAGGCCATTGGCCCGAATTGACGGCCCTGATCGGCGGGGTAATCGTGCTGGTCGCCTATGCGCTGATCGGAGGCAGGGTCTATTGTTCCTGGGTGTGTCCCATCAACCCTGTGACCGACGCGGCCAACTGGCTGCACCGCAAGCTGGACCTGCCCAAAGGCTGGCAACCCAAACGCGGAACCCGCCTGTGGGTGCTGGCCACGGTCCTGATCGTCTCGGGGCTGGGCGGTGTGATTGCGTGGGAACTGGTGAACCCGATCACCATGCTGCATCGCGGATTGATCTTTGGCATGGGCTTTGTCTGGGCCATGGTTGCGGCCATCTTCGTCTTTGACCTTTTCGTTTCGCGCCATGGCTGGTGTGGGCACCTGTGTCCGGTTGGTGCGTTCTACGGCCTGATCGGAACCAAAAGCCTGCTGCGGGTCAGCGCCCACAACCGCGTTGCCTGTGACGATTGCATGGATTGCTATGCGGTCTGCCCCGAAAATCAGGTGATCTCGCCCGCTCTCAAGGGCAAACCGGGATCCAGCCCGCTGATCCTGTCGCCCGACTGTACCAATTGCGGCCGCTGCATAGATGTCTGCGCGGTCGACGTCTTCAACTTTACTCACCGGTTCGACGACCACGTCACCAAACCCATCCGTCCAGTTGCCGCGCCAGAGACGCGCGCCGCCAGACTTCATTAAGGGAGTGCCAAGATGAAAATATCAATCGTGACAGGTGGAATTGCCCTGATCCCCGTCCTGCTCCTGAGTGGGTTTGCCCTTGCGCAGTCAGCCCAGGTGGAAACGCTGCGGGGTGCGGATGTGGATGAGCTGATCCCGCTTGATCAGATCCACAAGAATGTCGAAGGGCGCATGCAGCGCAACTATCGCCAGCAACCGCCGCTGATCCCGCATTCGATCGAACAGTACCAGATCGACATCCGCACCAATCAGTGCCTGTCCTGCCATGACTGGACCAAAGCGGGTGAGCGTAACGCGCCGACCCTGTCGATGACCCACTATCTGGATCGCGAAGGGCGCGAGTTGGATCAGATCGCGGGCACCCGGTATTTCTGCAACCAGTGCCACGTGCCGCAGGCGGATGCTCCGCCGCTGGTCGAAAACGTGTTTCAGCCGTCCTCGGGCAACTAATCCAACCCACAAGAAAATAAAGGAGCACCAATATGGCAGCATCTCCTGAAAAACGCGGTTGGATCCGCCGCCTCTGGTCCTGGATCTGGACCCCGGCTGTGGCCTTCAGTTCCGGGTTCCTGATTCTGGCGGGTTTTCTGGCCGGTATCCTGTTCTGGGGTGGGTTCCACTGGACACTGGAACTGACCAATACCGAGGAATTCTGCGTCTCGTGCCACACGATGGAAACCAACCTGGGCGAATATCGCGAGACCATCCACTATAACAACCACTCCGGCGTGCGGGCGATTTGTTCCGACTGCCACGTTCCGCATGAATGGAACCACAAGATCAAGGCCAAGATCATGGCCGTGAAGGATGTCTATCACGAGTTGGCCGGGACCATCAGCACGCCTGAGAAATACGAAGATCACCGTCTGTCCATGGCCTCGGCGGTCTGGAAGAAGATGAAGGCGTCGGACAGCCGCGAGTGCCGGAACTGCCACAACTTCGACTATATGGACTTCACCATTCAGGAAACCCGCGCCGCATCCGAGCATCAGCGCGCCATCGACAACAACATGACCTGCATCGACTGCCATCAGGGCATCGCGCACAGCCTGCCGCCCAACTACCTTGAGACCTACGAGGATGTAACGGCCGAACTGGAAGGCAAAGCACCGTTGCAGCAGCACGCAACCGCCGACAGCGACGAAATCCGGTCATTCCTGTCCACGCGGACCGATTGAGAAGGGGCGAGATATGCTTGATATTCTGGGAACCATCGGCGGCAATATCCTAAGCTTGCCGGGCATTCTTGGCCTCGCCCTTGGCATGATGACCCGCCGTCTGTGGCTGGGCGCAATGTTGGGCGGTCTGGTCGGTGTGGCCGAAACCCTGGTATTTGCCGGGTTTCAGTTCGCCCATGTCGAAGCGTTGGAGCTGATGATTGCTATCGTGGTTGGCGTTTGTGCAGGCAGCGTCGGCACGATGATCCGGCTGAAAGGCGCAACCGTCTGACGGCGTTCAACCCCGGGCAAACAACGGATTGATATCAGACTCTCCGGACTGCGGTCCGGGGCGTTTTTCTGTTAGACCCTTGGCTTTCCATAATGACGGAAATCTCGGCATAATGACGAATATGACCTGCTTTTCGTCAAGATACCCCCTGCGAAATGACCATCCTCTGCGCCACTCTTGAAGGAAAACCAGAAAGAGGAGGCACGCAATGTCCTGGACTGTTTGCGTCGTGGGGGCTGGCAAGATCGGGCAGATGATCGCCACGCTTCTGAAAGGATCACCGAATTACAGCGTCACCGTCGCAGATCACGATCTGAAAGCGCTGGGCGAGGTTGCAAAGCTGGGCGTGGCCACCAAGCAGATCGATGCGAAAGACGCTGAGGGGCTAGCCGAGGGGCTGGATGGCTTCGACGCCGTCATCTCAGCAGCCCCGTTCTTTCTGACCCCGACCATTGCCAAAGCGGCCAAACAGGCGGGCGCGCATTACTTTGACCTGACCGAGGATGTCGCGGCCACCAACGCCGTTCGCGAACTGGCCGACGGAAGCCGAACCGCCTTCATGCCGCAATGCGGTCTGGCACCAGGATTTGTCGGCATCGCGGGTGCGTCTCTTGCGGCGGAGTTCGATCAGATCGACAGCCTGCACATGCGGGTGGGGGCCTTGCCGCTTTTCCCCACCAACGCGCTGAAATACAATCTGACATGGTCCACGGACGGGTTGATCAACGAATACTGCAATCCCTGCGATGCCATCGTGAATGGTGAACGCGTCAAGACCGCGCCGCTGGAAGACTATGAGGTGCTGGGCCATGACGGGGTGGAATACGAATGCTTCAATACCTCGGGCGGGCTGGGGACATTGCCGGAAACGCTGGAGGGCAGGGCGCGGGCGGTCTCCTATCGCTCGATCCGTTATCCGGGCCATTGTGATATCCTGAAACTGCTGCTGCACGATCTGGGGCTGGAACGCCGCCGCGATCTGTTGAAAGAGATTTTCGAAGCCGCCCTGCCGCGTACCGATCAGGATGTGGTGTTGGTTTATTGCACGGCCAAAGGCATGATCGACGGAGCGCTACGCGAGAAATCCCTGATCAACAAAAGCTTCGCCCGCGAGATCAACGGACAGGTCTGGAGCGCCATTCAGGTCACCACCGCCGCAGGTGTTCTGGGCGTCGTCGATCTGATGCGCACCGGCGTTCTGCCTTCGACCGGGTTTGTCCGGCAAGAGCAGTTGAAGCTGTCCGATTTCCTGAACACCGAATTTGGCCGACTCTATCGGGCCGGTGACGTAACCCCACAGAACAAGGCGGCCTGAGATATGAAAGATGTTGTGATGACTGCAGAAACCACTCTGGCAAACCTCGACCTGACCGCAGCAGACCTGACAGGCGGCACGCTGACGGTGCAATCCCCAATTGACGGGCGCGTTCTGGCCGAAGTGCACGAAACCCCGGCCTCTGAGATGGAGACCATCTTTGCCAATGCCAAAACCGCGTTCAAAGCGTGGCGCACGGTCCCAGCCCCGCGTCGGGGTGAGTTGATCCGACTGCTGGGCGAAGAACTGCGCGCCGCCAAGGACGACCTGGGCGCGCTGGTCAGTTGGGAGGCGGGAAAGATTACGTCCGAAGGTCTGGGCGAAGTGCAGGAGATGATCGATATCTGCGACTTTGCCGTTGGCCTCTCGCGGCAGCTGTACGGTCTGACCATCGCGTCCGAACGCCCCGGCCACCGGATGATGGAAACGTGGCATCCGGCAGGGCCGGTCGGGGTGATCTCAGCCTTCAACTTCCCGGTTGCGGTCTGGTCGTGGAACGCAGCGCTGGCGATTGTCTGCGGCGATCCGGTGATCTGGAAACCGTCCGAAAAATCGCCGCTGACGGCAATGGCCTGTCAGAAAATATTCGAACGCGCACTGGCCCGGTTTGGCGACGCACCCGACAACCTGCTGCAAACCCTGATCGGCGGGGCCGTTTTGGGTGAGACGCTGGTGGCCAGCGAAAACGTTCCGATCATCTCGGCCACCGGGTCAACCCGCATGGGCCGCGCAGTTGCGCCCATCGTCGCGGCGCGGTTCGGCAAGTGCATTCTGGAACTTGGCGGCAATAATGCAATGATCGTTGGCCCCTCGGCGGATCTGGAAATGGCGGTGCGGGCGATTGTGTTCTCGGCTGTTGGAACCGCAGGGCAACGCTGTACCACGCTGCGGCGGTTGATCGTGCATAACTCGATCAAGGATGAACTGGTTGCGCGCCTCAAGAAAGCCTATGCCGGTCTTCCCATTGGCGATCCGTTGGCCGAAGGGACTTTGGTTGGCCCCTTGGTGGACGAGGCATCGGGTGCCGCGATGACTGCTGCGCTGAAGGCGGCTGAGTCCGAAGGCGGCACCGTGTTTGGTGGCAAACGCGTGACCGCAGGGGTGCCTGGCGGTGTCTACATGGAACCTGCCATTGTAGAGATGCCCGGTCAGACAGACGTGGTTAAAACCGAAACCTTCGCCCCGATCCTCTATGTGATGGGCTATGACGAATTCGATCACGCGCTGGACTTGCAAAACGACGTCCCGCAGGGCCTGTCCTCGTGCGTGTTCACTCTGAACATGCGCGAGGCCGAGCAATTCCTGGCCGCAGCTGGATCGGATTGCGGCATCGCCAACGTGAATATCGGGCCGTCCGGGGCCGAGATTGGCGGTGCCTTCGGGGGCGAAAAAGAAACCGGTGGCGGGCGCGAAAGCGGCTCGGATGCCTGGAAAGCCTATATGCGCCGTCAGACCAATACCGTGAATTATTCGGCGGAACTGCCGCTGGCGCAGGGCGTCAAGTTCGACATCTGATCACGGTCCCGGCGGTGCGGATCGTGCCGCCGGGCCTTAGTCTGAAAACAGGTAATCCAGCTTCATGATGGACTGCGCCTTGTCGCTTTCCACACCCAGAAAGCGGGCAATGGCGGCCTCATTTTCGGCGCGGTCGGCGCTTTCGCGCAGGCGCAGATAGCCATCGATCCCGGCCTCGCGGATTTGCTGGGATTCATAGGCCAGATCATTGCGCAAGGTGGGCAACAGGCGGGAAACCGTCTCAGCCGGGCTGTTTTCACCCGCCAGCCCGACGCGGCGGGCGTGGCCAATCAGGTAGTCGTCGGAATAGTCGCACTCGATCTCCAGCACATGAGTCTTGGCCGCGTCACCGCAGAAATCCTGAATGACGTCCAGATTGGACGGGTCCAGACACAGCGCCAGTTGGTTTGACCCGAAATGCTGAAACAGCATTTGGACAACCGCCCGGCGATGGCGCGAGCGTTTGTTGAGCGTCGTCTCGATCCCACCCAGATCGGGCAGGGGCGTGTCCTGTTCGTTGAACAGATACTCGACGCACGGGATGTCGGTTTCCGAGGCGATCTGATCCACCAGCCGTTTGGCCACGTGCCACTTTTTGCAGACGATCAGGAAAAGTTCACGCTCGGGACCCAGCGTATTTCCGGCCTCCCAGAACCGCTGCCCGAACCGGCGGCCCACGCGGCCCCGCCCGGTCAGGAAGGCGTACAGGTTGCGCCCCTCATCCGAGATAGGGAACTCGACGCCAGTGCTGGCATACAGCGCGCCCAGCCGGTCCTTCAACTCATGCGCCTCGGGGCTGATCTTGCGGGCAAACAGATAGTTCTGCCCCAGCAGCATGTCGAAATGATCGTTGTAGAACGTCACCGGCATTCCGTAATCCGAGAACATCAGGAAGGTCGGCGTGCGGTTTTCGATCTCACCCTTCGGGATCAGATGACGGACAAGCGTCTGAAAGAAGGTTTCATCCGGGATCCAGGTGGTCGAGAAGAACCGGATCACGTCGCGACGCTGTTGCAAGAACTCAAGGATCATTTCGACCGTGCGGCGGCGCAGGCACCACCATTGGCTGCCGATCATGACTTGTAAGTCTTCGGGAATCTCACGGATCAGTTTGAAACGCTTTTGCAGCTCATAAGCGGCATAGAACCGTTTGGCCTGCGTGCGTTCGTTGAAATAGTGGCGATAGATCAGCCGGTCTTCTTTCATCCCGGTCTTGATCCAGTTGCTGGCAAAGAAATCGTGGCTTTCGATGAAATCCCTGTCCTGCTCGTCCAGAAAATTATGCGTGTATTCCGCTGTCTTGATCGCCATGCAATCGCCCGAAAGCATGTAGAAATGGGTGGCCCGGGGGAATGTCTCGACAGCCGCTTGCAGCGCATAAAGCGTGGCCTGCACCAAAGACCACTCACCCCAACCGCATTTGATGCGCTTGTCGGCGAAGGTGACATTCGGGTTGCCCTTCAGCGCGGTGCGGATCTTGTCATAATCCGCCTCACGCGCGCGGGCATCGAAATGGATCGCCATGCAATCGCCGGCGGCGGTCAGCTGCTCGGCCTGCGCGATGATCGCGTCAGGGTCTTTGTGGCACAGCAGGATATAGGCAATCTTTGCCATTTGGTGTCGCGATTTCCGTTTTTGCCCGATTGCACCTGTGATACTGAGGATGAGCGATTGAATAAACAGAGTATTTTTGGTTTTTTGATTTCAAAAGCTGGCCTATCAACCTGATACCCGACCAGCATAGGAGGCACGCAGATGGGGTTTCCCGGCACCTGGATGACCGAGAGCGAAAGCATGGTTTACCGTGTGGTGCCGAAATGCGCGTGCTCGACCATTGGTCAGATCATGTATTACTCGGATCACGGGCAGTTCTTTGACGGCGATATCCACGACGCCAAGGACGGGATGCACAAATGGGCCTTCGATCAAAGCCAGGGTATGATCGCGGAAAATGTGCGCAATCACGGGTCGTATTCCTTTACCTGTGTGCGCAATCCGTACACCCGGATTCTGAGTTCCTTTTTCGACAAGATTTGCGGCATCCAGCGCAATGGCAAGAGGTATCGGGGCAATCTGGTGCCGACGCTGGTGTATAATTACGGGATCGAAGTGGGCGGAGATGATGGCAAGGGTGAGTTCGACCAGATCGCCAGCTTCCGCCGGTTCCTGCTGTTTGCCCGCGATACGATCCGCTGGCGGCGCCCGATGGATCCGGATATTCACTGGTCCGCCATGTCGGGGCATGTGTCGACCTTCATCGTGAATGGCGGGCGGTATGATCGCATCTTTTGGACCGAAAAGTTCAACGATGGGATGCAGGGCGTGCTGGACAGTCTTGAGACCCCACACGCCATTGATCTGTCCGCAATCCCCCGTTTCAACGAATCCGAAGGCCACGGCCCCAAACGCGCGCATCCGGTCGAGGACTATTTCGACGATCTATCGATGCATCTGGTCTATGAAATCTACAAACAGGATTTCGAGCTGTTCAAATACGATTTCGAAAACCCGGCCAACAAGATGCCCGTGGGTGAGATCGATCTGGACGAAGTGCACGCCAAGCTGGGTGATTGAGCGGCGATAGGTATCCCCGGCAGCGATACATCTGCCCGGAACATGGTTTGCAGATGAGCGTCTGCTTCTAGTCCAAAGTTGCTTCAAATTTGAAAGTGGATAGTGTCGCGGGACAATGGGAAAGCAATTTTGAAGCAGAGTATTCGACAATCGCAAAAACAAGTCTGTGCGGACCTTGAACTCAAAACTTGCGAAGCCTTCGATGGGGACAAAGTAGGTGTTTCACAATCTGCACTAGAGGGGCTGATGCCACTTAACGGGCTTCGTCATCCGCCGACATCAGGTGTAAGTGGTTGGTATCTTTGGGGTGGAGTAGAGCTTTCAGATGCTGTTGATTTCTTTAAACCGATGCATCTAGCTCACCTTGAAACCCGATGCGAACTCAGTCTTAAGTTTCTGATTCTTCCACCCGGTTGGCGCTTCCTCACTGACGGAACTTACGAGGATGTCTGGTTCGATCCGGCCTTGCTTGAAATCGAAGACTGAAAGCCTCCTGAGACTCGAACGTTAGCTTAATCCCACAAATGAACAAAAACGGCCCACCGGACAGGTAGACCGTTTTTTAGTTGAGCGGTTTCCAACTCAAACCTGACGCACCGCCCCTTTGGCGGCGCTGGTGGTCAGCTTGGCATAGGCTTTCAGCGCGGTAGAAACCTTGCGTTTGCGTGGTTCTGCCGGTTCCCAGCCCTTTTCGTCCTGCTCTGCACGTCGCTGCGCCAGTTCCTCATCCGAGACCGCCAGATGGATCGAGCGTTTGGGGATGTCGATCTCGATCTTGTCACCCTGACGGACCAGACCGATCACGCCGCCTTCGGCGGCCTCGGGTGAGACATGGCCGATGGACAGGCCCGAGGTGCCGCCCGAGAAACGGCCGTCGGTCAGCAGCGCGCAGGCTTTGCCCAGACCTTTGGATTTCAGATACGAGGTCGGATACAGCATTTCCTGCATCCCCGGCCCACCGCGCGGACCTTCGTAGCGGATGACGACCACGTCGCCCTCTTTTACCTTGCCGGTCAGGATGTCGCTGACCGCCTGATCCTGGCTTTCGCACACATAGGCCGAGCCGGTGAAGGTCAGGCTGCTGGCATCCACGCCTGCGGTTTTCACGATGCAACCGTCCCGCGCGATATTACCGAACAGCACCGCAAGGCCTCCGTCCTGAGAAAACGCGTGTTCCTTGGAGCGGATCACACCGCCTTCGCGGTCAGTGTCCAGTTCCTTGTACCGGTTCGACTGGCTGAACGCCTGAGTGGTGCGCACGCCGCCGGGGGCTGCTTTGAACAGCTCTTGCGCGGCAGGGTTGTTGGCGATCTTGATGTCCCAATTGGCAATCGCCTCACCCATGGTCGGGGTATGCACCGTGCTGCAATGTTCGTGGAACAATCCGGCGCGGCTGAGCTCGCCAAGGATCGAGAAGATCCCACCGGCGCGGTGGACGTCCTCCATATGCACGTTCTCGGTGTTGGGCGCGACCTTGCACAGGCAGGGGACATTGCGGCTTAACCGGTCCATGTCGGACATGGTGAAATCGACGCCGCCTTCGTGGGCAATGGCCAGCAGGTGCAGAACCGTGTTGGTTGAACCACCCATGGCGATGTCCAGGCTCATGGCGTTCTCGAAGGCATCGAAGGTCGCGATTTCGCGCGGCAGGAAGCCTTTTTCGTCCAGCTCATAGTGCCGCTTGGTGATCTCGACGATGCGGCGACCGGCCTCAAGGAACAGGTTCTTGCGGTCTGCATGGGTAGCCAAGGTCGAGCCGTTGCCCGGCAGCGCCAGGCCCAGCGCCTCGGCCAGACAGTTCATCGAGTTCGCGGTGAACATGCCCGAACATGACCCGCAGGTGGGACAGGCGTTTTCCTCGATATGCTGGACCTGTTCATCGGTAAAGCGATCATCAGCGGCGGCGACCATGGCATCCACAAGGTCGATCTTCTTGGCGTCCAGATCGGCAATATCGATCTTGCCCGCCTCCATCGGCCCGCCCGAGACGAAAATGGCCGGGATATTCAGGCGCATCGCGGCCATCAGCATGCCGGGGGTGATCTTGTCACAGTTCGAGATACAGACCATCGCGTCGGCGCAATGGGCGTTGACCATGTATTCGACCGAATCCGCAATCACCTCCCGCGAGGGCAGCGAATACAGCATCCCGTCATGGCCCATGGCGATGCCGTCATCCACGGCGATGGTGTTGAATTCCTTGGCAACACCGCCTGCGGCTTCAACCTCGCGCGCGACCATCTGGCCAAGGTCTTTCAGGTGGACGTGACCCGGTACGAATTGGGTGAACGAGTTGACGATGGCGATGATCGGCTTGCCGAAATCGTCATCCTGCATGCCGGTGGCGCGCCACAGGCCACGGGCACCGGCCATGTTGCGGCCATGGGTGGAGGTTCTGGATCGGTACATTGGCATGATGCTGTTTCCCTATTGCCTCGGGTTGCATTGCGTCGAGATTGTGCGTTATAGCGCACGTATCACATGTGCGCTATAACGCACAAGAGGATTCGAAAGACAGCGACATGGCACCGGACGACATTACACTGAAACTACGGGATGTGCGCGCGGCCTCGGGGCTGAGCCTGTCGAAAGTGGCTGAAATGACCGGTGTCAGCAAAGCCATGCTGGGCCAGATCGAACGGGGCGAATCCAGCCCGACCATTGCGACCCTGTGGAAGATCGCCAAAGGGTTCCAACTTCCGCTCAGCGCGTTGATCGGGTCGTCCGTTCTGCGCGATCCGACCAATGCGGGCGTGTTTCAGACCGTCACCTTTCCCGGCAGTATCGAGGTCAAGATCGTCTTTCCCTTCGACCCGGCGCTGGGCGCGGAAACCTTTCACGTCCAGCTTGCGCCCAATCAAAGCCACGAGTCGCCCCCCCACGCCGCCGGCGTCACCGAAGAGGTCTTTGTCCTCAGCGGAGATCTGGAGATTCTGCGCGATGGGGAATGGCTGCCCTTGCAGACCGGGCAGGGCCTGCGCTTTGCCGCCGATCTGCCGCATGGATACAGGGCCGGTGCCCAAGGGGCGGCTTTTCTGAATATGCACCACTATTCGCAACAGCCTGACCATCTGAACGGAACCTGACCGCATGACCGCCTTGCTGGAAACCCTGACCATCGTGGACGCCATCGGGTCCTTCGGGGCGCTGATCGTGGTGGCGGCCTATTTTGCAACGCAGATGCGGATGATGAATTCCGACGATCTGACCTTTCCGGTCGTGAACCTGTTGGGCTCGGTGCTGATCGTCTATTCGCTGGTGCATAATTTCAACCTTGCCTCGATGCTGATCGAAGGGTTCTGGATTCTGATCAGTCTGATCGGGATTATTCAGCATTTTCGCCTGCGCCGGGCGTCAGAATAGGCCTATCCAGCCTTGAACCCCTATCCTGCCGGGTATAGGGAAAATTCAAGCTCGCTGAGGAGAGGCTTTGATGCAGGACGATCCGAAAACCCTGGTATCTACCGAATGGCTGGCCGCACATATCAAGAACCCGGATCTGCGGATTCTGGACGGGTCGTGGTATCTGCCTGCGCAGAACCGTGACGCCAGGGCCGAATATGAGGCGGGCCACATTCCCGGCGCGCGCTTCTTCGACATTGACGAGATTTCCGACCACCGTTCGGATCTGCCGCATATGGCACCGCCGGTGGAAAAGTTCATGTCGCGCCTGCGGGCCATGGGCGTGGGTGACGGCCATCAGGTGGTGGTCTATGACGGCGCGGGGCTTTTCTCGGCGGCGCGGGTCTGGTGGCTGTTCCGCCTGATGGGGCAAGAGAACGTCGCCGTGCTGGATGGCGGTCTGCCCAAGTGGCAAGCCGAAGAACGTGAGATCGAGGATCTGCCCCCCGTTATTCGCGACCGCCACATGACCGTACGGGTGCAGAACCAGATGGTGCGCGATGTTACGCAGGTCTCTGCTGCTGCCAAGCTGGCCGATCACCAGATCATCGATGCCCGTTCCGCCGCCCGTTTCGCCGGAACCGAGGCCGAGCCGCGCGAAGGCTTGCGCTCGGGCCATATTCCGGGATCGCACAACGTGCCCTTTGGCGACCTGCTGAATGGGGACGGCACGATGAAATCGCCCGACGATTGCCGTGCCGTGTTCGAGGCCGCAGGCGTGGACCTGTCGAAACCTGCGATCACCAGTTGCGGGTCAGGCGTGACCGCCGCAATCCTCAGCCTTGCGCTCGAGCGCATGGGCAAGAAAGACCACTCGCTTTATGACGGCTCCTGGGCGGAATGGGGTGCCTTCCCGACCCTGCCCGTCGCAACCGGAGAGACCTGATGTTCGAGAACCTCAAACCGCAGCCCGCCGACAAGATTCTGGCGCTGATGCAGATGTACCGCGAAGACCCGCGCGATCAGAAGATCGACCTGGGCGTGGGCGTCTACAAGAATGCCGAGGGCGTAACCCCGGTGATGCGTGCGGTCAAAGCCGCTGAACAGCGCATCTGGCAAGAGCAGGAGAGCAAGGCCTATACTGGTCTGGCCGGTGATCCGGCCTATTCGGATGCGATGATCGGCCTGATCCTTGGCAATGCAGTTCCGCGCGGCAATATCGCCGCCGTGGCGACCCCCGGCGGCACCGGCGCGTGTCGGCAGGCGTTTGAGATGATCCGTATGGCCAACCCCTCGGCCCGTGTATTTGTGTCGAACCCGACATGGCCCAACCACCTGTCGATCCTGAACTATCTGGGGATGGAGACGGTCCAGTACCGCTATTTCGACGGCGAAACGCGCGGCGTTGATTTCGATGGCATGATCGAGGACCTGAAAACCGCCACCGCAGGCGATGTGGTTCTGCTGCATGGTTGTTGCCACAACCCGACCGGTGCAAACCTGAACATGGTGCAATGGCAAGAGGTCGTGAACCTGATCAACGAGCGTGGCCTTGTGGCGATGATCGACATTGCCTATCAGGGTTTTGGCGACGGGCTTGAAGAAGACGCACAGGCAACCCGCCTGGTGGCCTCGTCCGTCAAGCGCTGCCTGATCGCGGCGTCCTGTTCGAAGAATTTCGGCGTTTATCGCGAGCGTACCGGCCTGCTGATGGCAATCAGCGATGATCCGGCGCAGACGGCGTTGAATCAAGCGACCCTGGCCTTCCTCAACCGTCAGAACTATTCCTTCCCGCCCGATCACGGTGCGCGGGTTGTGACCACGATCCTGAACGACGACGCCCTGCGTGCCGATTGGGCCGCCGAGTTGGAAGAGGTGCGCCTGTCCATGCTGGGCCTGCGTCAGCAACTGGCCGACGAATTGCAACGCCTGACAGGATCGGACCGCTTTGGCTTTGTCGCCCAGCATCGGGGCATGTTCTCGCGTCTTGGTGCCGCGCCGGAACTGGTCGAGAAACTGCGCGCCGATCACGGCATCTACATGGTTGGCGACAGCCGCCTGAACATCGCCGGTCTGAACGCAACAACCGTGCCGATTCTGGCACAGGCGATTGTTGACGTTGGGGTTTAGTCCAAACAACATTCCAAAAAGAAACCCGGGCACGAGCGCCCGGGTTTTTTTGTTGAGCAGATTGCAGCTTAGCCTTTCGAGAACTCCGGGTAGGCTTCCATACCCAGTTCTGCCATGTCCAGACCGTTGATCTCGTCTTCTTCGCTGACGCGGATGCCGACGGTTGCTTTCAGAACCATCCACAGGATCAGCGCGGCGACGAAGGTGAAGACACCGTAGGCAACGATACCGGTCAGCTGGGTGATCAGGTTGGCCTCGCCGTAGAAGATCACGGCGATGGTGCCCCAGATGCCTGCGAACAGGTGGACCGGGATGGCACCGACCACGTCGTCGATCTTGAACTTGTCCAGCATCGGAACCGCGAAGACCACGATGATACCGCCCACGGCACCGATCCACAGCGCGCCGAACAAGGTCGGGGCCAGCGGTTCAGCAGTGATCGAGACCAGACCGGCCAGCGCGCCGTTCAACACCATGGTCAGGTCGGGCTTTTTATACAGGACCTGGGTCATGATCAGGGCGGCAACTGCACCTGACGCGGCGGCCATGTTGGTGTTGGCGAAGATGCGCGACACGTCGGAGACGTCACCCACGGTGCCCATCGCCAGCTGCGAGCCGCCGTTGAAGCCGAACCAGCCCAGCCACAGGATGAACGTCCCCAAAGTTGCCAGCGCCAGGTTCGAACCGGGCATCGGGTGAACCTTGCCGTCCTTGTACTTGCCGATACGCGGGCCAAGGATCAGACAGCCAGCCAGAGCGGCCCAGCCCCCGACCGAGTGCACGACGGTCGAACCGGCGAAGTCGGAAAAGCCCATGGCGTCCAGCCAGCCGCCGCCCCATTTCCACGACCCCGAAATCGGATACAGGATGCCGGTCAGCACGATGACGAAGATCAGGAAGGGCCACAGCTTGATCCGCTCGGCCACGGCGCCCGACACGATGGACGCGGTCGCAGCCACAAAGACCAGCTGGAAGAAGAAGTCCGAGCCGATCGAGGCATAGTCCAGGGCGGCTTCGGCAGGGTCAACACCCACCGCATCAAGTACCGTCGGACCGCCAAGGGCAAAGAACCCGTTGAAGTCGCCCGGATACATCGTGTTGAAGCCGACCAGCCAGTACATGATCGCGGCGCAGGAAAACAGCGCCACGTTCTTGATCATCTGCATGGCCACATTCTTGGACCGCACCAGACCACCTTCCAGCATGGCAAAACCTGCCGCCATGAAGAAGACCAGAAAGCCCGCCATCAGGAACAGCAGGGTGGTAAAGATATACTGGGTGTGCAGCGCGGCCTCGCCTTCTGCGGCTTCTTGCGCCAAACCCATCTGCGGCAGCACGACCAGCGCGGCAGCAGGGATGAGAGATTTCATCAGGTTCATGTGTTTTCCTCGGATTGAGTGTGAGTGTCGGCGCTTACAGCGCCTCTTCGTTGGTTTCCCCGGTCCGCACGCGCAGCGCCTGCTCGACATCGAGGACGAAAATCTTGCCGTCACCGATCTTGCCGGTCTTGGCGGTTGTGGTGATGGTCTCAACGATCTGGTCGGCCATCGTGGCGGGCACCACGATCTCGAGCTTGATCTTGGGCACGAAGTTCACGGCGTATTCGGCGCCGCGATAGATTTCAGTGTGACCGGATTGCGAGCCGAAGCCCTTAATTTCGGTCACCATCATGCCGCGCACGCCAGCCTGGGTCAGTGCCTCGCGCACCTCCTCGAGCTTGAACGGCTTGATTGTCGCAATGATCAGTTTCACGTCTTTCCCCTCTGCTTCTCCGGTCTGACCGGCTTGTTTGCACCTGCAGAAAAAGAGCGTGACCCGAGGCGGTAAGAAACGGTTTTGGGGCGTAATTCGGTTCAAAAATGACGCAAAGTTGCACAATTTTTGCACAAAACCTGCCGTGCGTCTAAATTTTAGGCGGATATGGGAGGGGAAATTCCGGTAAATCGGACCTCAACATAGGCAGGCCACCGGGGTATGGTGGGCCAAAAGTATAACCGGGCAGAGTTTGAGCATGACTGAGTCCAAGCGCCGCAAACTGACATTGGTCGCGGATAAACGGTACCCGTCGAAGGGACGCAAACCTTCGGCGACCAAGCGGGCTGCGAAACCGGCGGGCAAGAAATCGACCGCCCGCAAGACGGCTACGCGCAAGACCGCCCGCAAGAAGACACGCAAACGCTCGGGCGGCAATGGCGGTGGGATTTTTCGCCGTCTTTTCCGTTGGATCTGGCGTCTGATCTGGGGCGTGACCTGGCGCGTCGGGGCCGTGGTGGCGATGTTGATCGCGCTGGCGGTGGGGGTCGTTTACACCTCGCTGCCCGATGTGGATGCCTTGCTGGACGGGCGCGCGCGGGGGTCTGTGACGCTGTTGGATCGTGACGGCAAGGTCTTTGCCTGGCGCGGCGATCAGTTTGGCGGGGTGATTACGGCGGACACCGTCTCACCCCATTTGAAGAACGCGGTGATCGCCACCGAGGATAAGCGATTCTATCGCCATTTCGGCGTCAGTCCGCGCGGCGTTGCCAGCGCCGTGCGTATCAACCTGAGCGAGGGGCGCGGGCCATTGTCGGGCCATGGCGGTTCCACCATCACCCAGCAGACCGCCAAGCTGCTGTGTCTTGGTGTTCCCTACGATCCCAGTGAGTGGGAATCGGAGGCTGCATATGAGTCGGATTGCCGTCAGGGCTCGCTGTGGCGCAAAGGGAAAGAAGCCATTTATGCGATGGCGATGGAGGTCAAATACTCCAAGGACGAAATCCTGACAATCTATCTGAACCGGGCCTTCCTGGGTGCAGGCGCGCGCGGGTTCGAGGCTGCAAGCCAGCGCTATTTCGGCAAATCCGCGGCCGAGGTTTCACCGGCCGAGGCGGCGATGCTGGCGGGTCTTCTGGTTGCCCCGACACGCTATGCGCCCACCAACAGCCTGCAACGCTCACAGGATCGCGCCCGACTTGTGGTCGGGTTGATGGAGGATCAGGGTTATCTGTCCAGCGCGCAGGCCAGCGAAGCGCGCAGCCGTCCGGCGGAACTGTCCGAGGCTGCGGCAGCGCGGGCCGGTGGCTATTTCGCCGATTGGGTCATGGCCAGCGGGCCCGAGTTTTTCACCCGCAACACCACCGAGGATGTGGTGATCCGTACGACTCTGGACCAGCGTATTCAGAGATCGGCAGAAGAGGCGCTGCAATTCATCTTTCAGGAGAAGGTTCGCGAAGGGTCCAAGGCTCAGGCGGCGATTGTGGTGATGTCCGCAGACGGCGCTGTTCGGGCCATGGTCGGCGGGCGCAAGACCCGCGTGTCGGGCGCGTTCAACCGCGCGACACAGGCGCTGCGCCAAACCGGATCGTCCTTCAAGCCATTCGTCTATGCCACAGCATTGGAGCTGGGCTATTCGCCCTATGACATTGTGGTCGATGAACCCTATTGCGTCGACATTCCGGGGTCGGGCAACTGGTGCCCCAAGAACTATACGAACAAGTTCTATGGCCGCGTGACGCTGGCCGACGCCCTGAAGAACTCGCTGAACATTCCCGCCGTGAAAGTGGCCGAAGTGGCCGGGCTGGACAATGTGCGCACCGTGGCCAGCGGCTTCGGGATTGCCAGCGATCTGGCGCAGGGACCGGCGCTGGCGTTGGGCGCATCCGAAAGCACGCTGATCGAGATGACCGGGGCCTATGCGGGCATCCTGAACGGCGGATCATCGGTTGAACCATATGGTCTGACCGAGTTGAAGCTGCTGGGCGATGACACGCCGGTCATGGTGACGACCACCGGGATCGGTGAGCGGGTGATCAATGACAACGCGGCCAAACAACTGACCTGGATGATGGAGCGTGTGGTCTCCGAAGGCACCGGTGGCCGGGCGCAATTGCCCGGATGGCAGGTGGCAGGCAAGACCGGGACGACTCAGGCCGCGCGGGATGCGTGGTTCATTGGCTTCACGGCGGATTACGTGGCGGGGGTTTGGATGGGCTATGACGACAACACGCCGCTTTCGGGCGTGACAGGCGGCGGCTTGCCTGCCGAGATCTGGAAAGAAACCATGCTGCGCGTGACCGAGGGGATGACGCCAACACCCTTGCCCATGATCGTGCCGGAACCACCGGTGCAGGTCGCGCAACCACAACCCCGACGCCGCCAAGGTGGCGGCTTTGAACGGGCCATCAATAACCTGATCAGGGATATCTTCGGCGGGAACTGATACGAAAAAAGGCGGCGCACCGGGCACCGCCTTTTTTCAATTCTATTGGGATAGCTTACAGACTGGAATCCAGCGCCGCGATGATCGCCGCACCCATTTCCGTGGTCGAAACCGGGGTCACGCCCTCATCCGCCAGCAGATCGCCGGTGCGAACGCCATCGGCCAGAACTTTTTCGATCGCCGTTTCCAGACGGGTGGCTTCATCGCCCTGATCAAAGCTGTAGCGCAGCGCCATGGCGAAGCTGAGGATACAGGCAATCGGGTTGGCCTTGCCTTCACCCGCGATATCGGGGGCCGAACCATGCACGGGCTCGTACATCGCCTTGGGGCGGCCATTGGCCATCGGAGCGCCCAGGGACGCCGAGGGCAACATCCCCAGCGAGCCGGTCAGCATCGCGGCACAATCCGACAGGATGTCGCCGAACAGGTTGTCGGTCAGGATCACATCGAACTGCTTGGGCGCGCGCACCAACTGCATAGCGCCATTGTCGGCATACATATGGGACAGCTCGACTTCGGGGTAATCGGCGGCGACGCGGGTCACAACCTCACGCCACAAGATGCCCGATTCCATCACGTTGGCCTTCTCCATCGAGCACAGCTTTTTGTTCCGGCGCATCGCCAGTTCAAAGGCCGAGCGCGCGGCGCGTTCGATCTCGGATTCGGTGTAGCGCTGGGTGTTGATGCCGACGCGTTCGTTGCCTTCCTCGAAGATACCACGGGGCTCGCCGAAATAGACGCCAGAGGTCAGCTCGCGCACGATCATGATGTCGAGGCCAGCGACGATATCCTTTTTCAGCGACGAGAAATCTGCCAGCGCGTCAAAGCACTGGGCCGGGCGCAGGTTGGAATACAGATCCATTTCCTTGCGCAGGCGCAGCAAGCCGCGCTCGGGCTTGAGGCTGAAATCCAGATCGTCGTATTTCGGACCGCCTACGGCACCCAGCAGCACCGCGTCGACCTCTTGCGCCTTGGCCATGGTTTCGTCCGACAGGGGCTTGCCGTGGGCATCATAGGCCGCACCACCGACCAGATCCTCGCTCACGTCAAAGTGAAGGCCGCGATTGGTGCCGAACCAGTCGATGATTTTGCGCACTTCGGCCATAACTTCCGGGCCAATTCCGTCTCCGGGCAGGATGAGGAGCGAGGGGTTGGACATGAAGGGTCTCCTTGCGTTTCACAGCTCAGGCCCTAGCGTCTGCGCCGCAGCGGGTCAATGAGACGATCCGGCAGAATCACGAGGAAAACACATGTTGATACCGGGAAATCCCGTCCCAGGCCTGAAAATCGAAACCGTGGGCCATGGAAGTTTTGATCTGGATGCCGACAAGGGCGAAAACGGCACGCTGGTGATTCAGTATCGCGGCCTGCATTGCCCGATCTGCATCAGGCAGATGGGTGAGGTTGAAGCCGCGCTGGACGACTTCGCCGCGCTGGGGCTTGAGGTCATCATGCTGAGCACCGACACCGCCGAACGCGCTGCGGAAACCGTGGCAAAAGCGGGCACGACCCGGCTGCGCGTCGGGCACAGCCTGCCGCTGGCCGCTGCGCGGGAAGACTGGGGCCTGTATCTGTCCAAAGGTCGCGAAGGCACCGCCGAGGCCGCGTTCTTTGCAGAACCGGGGCATTTCTACATCGCCCCCGACCGGACGCTGTATTTCGCCTGGCAGCAATCGACCCCGTTTGGCCGCCCCTCGGTCGCTGACATGCAGGGTGGTATCAAATACGCGCTGGACAATGGCTATCCGCCGCGCGGCACCTATAACGGCCCGCTTTAAAGGCTGGCTTTCAGCCCGTCGGCCAGCAAGTCCCAGACCCTGCGAATGCGCGGGGTCTGGCGCATCGCTTGCGGCGCGGCAAGCCAGACCGGCAGGATCGGAATCTTTACATCCAGCGGCAGAACCTCGACCAGAGGGTCCTCTTCGGCGACCTGAACCTGACTGAAGCCGATACCGCACCCGGCGCGGATCAGCTCCCAATAGGCGCTTTGCAGATCGCAGCGGGTGGCAAAGCTGTCCTTGCTGGCGGGCCATCCCTTTTCCTGCATCTTCCGGATGATGTCTTCGTTGGCGTCGAACCCGACCAGATCGTGATGGAACAGATCCTCGGGCGTCTTGGGTCGTCCGACGCGGTTCAGGTAAGTTGTGGCCGCGCAGAAACACAGCGGGACATCACCAAGGTAGCGCGACACGATATCCATCTGTTCGGGACGATACATGCGCACGGCGATATCGGCCTCGCGATAGAGCAGGTTTTCAGTTGCGTCCGTTGCGACCAGTTCCAGCTGAATGGCCGGTTCCTGCTGTCGGATATGCGCCAATATGGGCGGCAACAGGTGGTGAGAGGCAAAGACGGAAGCGGTGATCCGCACCGTGCCCTCCAGCTCTTGCGACTGGCCTGCCGCCGTCATGCTGAACGCGTTCATCGCCTGATGCATCTGCCGCGCCATGGGCAGCAGCTGGTTGCCCACATCGCTGAGTTTCAGCCCCCGCGCGTGCCGGTCAAACAGCGACACGCCAAGTTCCTCCTCCAGCGCATGAATCTGCCGGCCCAGTGTCGGCTGGCTGCGGTCCAGTTGCCGCGCGGCGGCGGACAGAGACCCGGTTTCGGCCACCGCCAGAAAGCTTTGGATCAGCGACCAATCGGCATGGGTAAGCGCTTTGTCCATTCAGATATGAATACATGATCTGCGTTTGCCGGCAATTCCCTGAATCATGTGCAAGGTTAAGTTGGTCCCCACAGGAGGGCACCATGCAACACACCGTACTGATACTCGGCGCCAGTGGCCGGTTTGGCCGCAATGCCGAACTTGCATTTCGCAAAGCCGGTTGGACCGTGCGGAAATTCAATCGCGAGGCTGACAAGCTGGATCAGGCGGCGCGTGGCGCGGACTTGATCGTCAACGCCTGGAATCCGCCTTATACCCAGTGGGCCCGTCTGGTGCCGGGCCTGCACCGGCGGGTGATTGACGTGGCTGAACGCACTGGTGCAACGGTCATCGTGCCGGGCAATGTATATGTATTCGGGGCGGATACTCCCGGCCCGTGGTCTACTGACAGTCCGCATCTGGCCCGGAACCCTTTGGGTCGTATCCGGATCGATATGGAGGACGCCTATCACCGTTCAAGCGCACGGGTGATCATCCTGCGGGCTGGGGATTTCATCGACACCTGCGCCTCGGGCAATTGGTTCGATCAGGTGATGATCAAGAGCCTGTCGAAAGGGCGGCTGGTCTATCCGGGCAATCCCGATATTCCCCATGCATGGGCGTACCTGCCTGACCTTGCAACGACGGCCGTCATGTTGGCCGAGATGCGGCAAGACCTGCCTCGATTCTGCGATGTGCCGTTTGCCGGACATACGCTGACCGGGCGCGAGATTGCGCAGTCTCTGTCGCGGGTGACGGGGGGTGAAGTGGCGCTCAAACGGATGCAATGGTGGCCCCTGCAGCTTGCCGGTCCTTTCTGGCGCATGGCCCCGCATTTGTTGGAAATGCGCTATTTGTGGGATGTGCCGCACCGGCTGGACGATACGGCCTTGACCACGTTGATCGGCAGCGTGCCACACACCGATCTGGATCAGGCAATGCGTTCAGCGATACCATCAGAGCAGACCGCGACTGCGGTGCCTCATGGCATCGAGACATCCACCCAGACCAGCCGATGACGGCTGGCGCGTTCGGCACTTTCCCTTTTCGCATCACCCGGCGCGGGCCAGAAGACACCGGCATCAACAACCTTCAGATCGGCTGAGGGCAGAACGTAATCCACCCGCAACTCTCCCACTGCCTTCCAATCAACCGTGGCGCTGTCACCCGCGGAGGACTTGGGCTGCGGATCCTGCAGGCGCGGGTCCGAGAGAAGGTTGGCGATGGTCTCTCTGCGCCCGTCGCTGTGATTGGGGTCCAGATTGGCATCCCCGGCGATCACAAACGGATCGGTCGGGGCTGGGCCAATGCCACCATCCATCAGCACCGACCAGAGCCGGATCTCATCCCGGTTGCGCAGGCCGTTGCGATCCTCGGGGCCATCGAACACAGGCGGGGTTGCGTGAAAGGTCATCAGGTTCAGACGGCCCGAGGGGGTGTTGATCGGCACGACCCAATGGCCGGTCGATGACAGTCGCTGCGCCGCTTGTGCCCGCTCGGACGGGTACGGTGCGCCCTCGGCTACAGGCAACTCGGCCCCTGGCAGATCGCGCCATAGAAGGTCCGAGAAATTCCGCACCTCGGACAACGCAATCTCATAACGCGACAACACCGCCAGCCCGCCATGACCGGTAAACAATCCCCATCCCTGCGAGTCTCCCGGCCCCTGCGTGCGGCCATCCCCATCCAGATCAAGCCCGCTGTCCCGCCCGGTATTGGGCTGCGCGGTAAACTGATAGGGGTAATCCAGCCCGGCCTCTCTGAGGCTTTCTGCCAGAGCCGTCAGGGCCATCGCGTTCATGTCCCAGTCGATGCCTTGCAGCGCCACGATGTCGGGCCCCGTGGCCACAAGCACATCGATGACCGCCCGCACCTGCGCCTCGTCGCGCTGAATGTCGCGCAGCAGCAGGCCGGGACCTTGCCGGCTGAGCTCGGTGTTGAAGCTGGCAATGCGCACCACATCTGCCTGCGCCGCGATGGGCAGCAACAGCAGGATCAGGGCGCGGATCATGCGGCCTGAGTTGTCTCGGATGTTGAGTAAGCGCGGCGCTTTTCCACGATCAGCCCGGCGATACGCAGGGTCGCCATGCCACGCATGATCATGCTGGCGGGCAGAAAGGCCCAGGCGCTCATGGTCCAGATCAGGGTCTGCGGGTTGTTCAGCGAAATCGGCGTCACGAAATTGGTCAACAGCTTGATCACGGCCGGGATCAGGAACGGCAGCAGGATACCGATGCAGATGTTCAGACGACCGTCACGCTGCAGGCGGCTGACCACGTCACCGCCTTTGGTGGGGTCGAACAGCGGCAGGTTGGTCCAGACGTTGAAGGCCCCGTTGCCAGTGGGCCATCCGCGCAGTTTCACCGCATAGGCAAAGCTGGCAATCGTGACCAGAGCGGCGACATAGGCGACACTCGCTGTGATCCGCACCAGTTCAACCAGCGGCGCGCTGGCGTCGGCAGGCAACATCAGAACGATCAGCCGGACGGGTGAGTACGGGAAGTCCACCACATTGGCGACGGCCAGACCCATTGAATACGAGAATGTGGTCAGATCGGTTGGTGCATAGCCATTCTTGCAGACCAAAGTCAGGAACGTGACCATCGACATCAGGCCGACAAAACGCAGCCGATTCACCGGCGGGGCGTCGCGGAATTCGATAAAGCTGGGAAAGGCAGAGTTGTATTCGGCAAAGGTCAGGATGAACGCGAGGATCGCGAGGAAGACCACTATCTCGGTCCCGTTCGTCGATGATACAGGCAGGTACAACGCGGGTGTCAGCACCAGAAGTGCAACCAATATTCCACGTATCGCCGCCCCAGTTGTGCGCGCAATCACTATCCGAACCCTTTTTCAAACTGGATCAGCCGATCTTTGCCGACTTGATTTCCAACTTGTGCCCGCCCGTTTCTTAATTCTGACGGATGCCTCTTTCCGTCACCATGGACGATAAGCGACATTTCGCTCAAGTCAGGGTGCAGATAACATGTGATTTCGGGCAAAATGATGGCGCAACTGGTGCGGGATTGCATCATTTTGGACGCAAATCCGACGTGTATCTCAATTTGATACCTAGATGTTGTGGTTTGGGAAAAATCAACCCCAAGAATGCGAACGGGGCCGCGTGCGCGACCCCGTTAGGTTGAGTGTCAACAGATTCGTCCCCAGAATCACACCCAGGGGCGCGCCTGACCTGCATGTTCTTCGAATTTGTCGATGTGGTGGTCTTTCTCCATCGTCAGGCCGATATCGTCCAAACCGTTCAGCAGGCAGTGCTTGCGGTGCGGGTCGATGTCAAACTCGATGACAACACCGTCCGAGGTGGTGATCTGCTGATCTTCCAGATGCACGGTCATGCGGGCGTTCTCGCCCTTGTGCGCGTCTTCCATCAGAATCGCGTGGTGTTCTTCTTCGACCACGATGGGCAGGATGCCGTTCTTGAAGCAGTTGTTGAAGAAGATGTCGGCAAAGCTGGTCGAGATCACGACCTTGATGCCGAAATCCTTGATCGCCCAGGGCGCGTGTTCGCGGGACGAGCCGCAGCCGAAATTGTCACCCGCGACCAGAATCTCGGTCTGGCGATAGGCGGGTTTGTTCAGAACGAAATCCTCGTTCTCGCCGCCATGGTCGTGATAGCGCATCTCGTCAAACAGCACGACGCCCAGGCCGGACCGTTTGATGGTTTTCAGGTGCACCTTCGGAATGATCATATCGGTATCGATATTGATCAAAGGCATTGGGGCGGCCACCCCGTGGACTTTTTCAAACTTTTCCATGTTCACACTCCGTGCGGGAGAGGGCCGCGCCCATGTCCCGCGGTTAAGCTTGTTTCGTTTCGTTGGGTGCGTTTTTGACAAAGAACGCCATGAAGACCAATCCGAACCCGTTGAACAGCATCTCGATGCCCAGCAGGATGCCCAGCAAGCTCAGCAGAGCTGCGGGTTCCGATGCCGCGTAAGACCAGATGATACCGGCCAGCACGATGGACAAGATGCCCGAGATCAGCGTGGGCCAGAAGAACTGCGTTCCGCGCATCTGGAACGACAGGATGACCCGCGCGATGCCGCCTGCCATGAACAGGATCAGCATCACGGTCGCCAGCGTCAGCGTGCCTTGCAGCGGGTGATCCAGAAAGGACCAGCCCAGAAACAGCATCACCGCACCCATGATGAGTGACAGGATCTTGTTGCCGGTGCCTTCAACCGTGAGGCCGCCGACGATTTGTAGCCCGCCTGCAATCAGCAGCAACACGCCGGTCACCACCGTCACGGCAACAGACGCCACCACCGGCGCGCCCAGCACAAAGATGCCGAACGCGATGGACAGCAGTCCAAGCAAGAGCCATTTGATCCAGTCACTCATGTCTTCAATCCCTCAAATATCTAGATATGAGGGCACCTTACATCAACTCACGGACGTCTGTCAGCCGTCCTGTGATTGCCGCTGCGGCAGCCATCGCCGGGCTCAGCAGGTGGGTGCGTCCACCACGACCCTGACGGCCTTCGAAGTTGCGGTTCGAGGTCGCGGCGCAGCGCTCGCCCGGTTGCAACTGATCGGGGTTCATCGCCAGACACATCGAACATCCCGCCAGACGCCATTCGAACCCGGCCTCTTTGAAGATGTCAGCCAGACCTTCTTCCTCGGCCTGCGCACGGACCAGACCAGAGCCGGGCACGACCATGGCGCGCATACCGTCCTTGATCTTTTTGCCCTTCAGAATCTCAGCCGCGGCGCGCAGGTCTTCGATGCGGCCATTGGTGCAGGACCCGATAAAGACGGTGTCGATTTCGACATCGCTCAGCTTCTGCCCCGCTTCCAGACCCATGTATTCGATGGAGCGGCGGGCCGCGTCGACCTTACCGCCTTCGAAATCCTCGGGGTGCGGTACCGATGCGGTGATCGGCAGCACGTCTTCCGGGCTGGTGCCCCAGGTGACGACCGGCGCGATGTCTTCGCCGCGCAGGGTGATGACCTTGTCGAAATGCGCGCCTTCGTCGGTGAAAAGGGTTTTCCACCAGTCCATAGCCGCTTCCCACTGGGCCCCTTTCGGGGCGTGCGGGCGGCCTTTGACATATTCGAACGTGGTCTCATCCGGCGCGATCAGGCCCGCGCGGGCGCCGCCTTCGATCGCCATGTTGCAGACGGTCATGCGGCCTTCCATTGACAGATCACGGATCGCTTCGCCGCAATATTCGATGACATAGCCGGTACCGCCAGCGGTGCCGGTCTCGCCGATTACGGCCAGAGTGATATCCTTGGCGGTCACGCCCGGCTGCAATTTGCCGGTGATTTCCACCTTCATGTTCTTGGATTTCTTCTGGATCAGGGTCTGCGTGGCCAGCACATGCTCGACCTCGGAGGTACCGATGCCGTGGGCCAGCGCGCCAAACGCGCCGTGGGTGGCGGTGTGGCTGTCGCCGCAGACAACGGTCATGCCGGGCAGGGTCCAGCCCTGTTCCGGGCCGACAATGTGGACGATGCCCTGACGGACGTCATTCACCGGGTAATAGTGAATGCCGAAATCCTTGGCGTTCTTGTCCAGCGCCTCGACCTGAATACGCGATTCGGGGTTTTCGATCCCGTTCACGCGATCCGGCGTGGTCGGTACGTTGTGATCCGGCACGGCGATGGTCTTTTCCGGCGCGCGCACCTTGCGGCCCGCCATGCGCAGGCCCTCGAACGCCTGTGGGCTGGTGACTTCGTGCACCAGATGGCGGTCGATATACAGCAAACAGGTGCCATCATCGGCTTCATGCGCGACATGGGCATCCCAGATCTTGTCATAGAGTGTTTTGGGGGACATCGGTCCTCTCCCGTATTTAGATGAGAATAGCTGGCGAGTGGCTGGACGCCGCCTATAGGCGGGCCAGAACCGTGCGGGCAGCCCCAAAGAACCGTTCACGCAGGCGCGCGCGGTCTTGCAGGTCGATATTCGGGGCCGTATGAGGTCTCATAAGCGGTCAGATATAGATACTGGCCGAGTCTATCAAGGTCCCTTACGACCCCGCAGATGCCGTCAGGGCACAATGCTGTGTGGGTTCCGGGGGCCTTCATTGAAATGTCACGAGGTGCTTGTTACCTTATAAGTATCCCTGCGCCGGGGATCTGACGGCGCGCAGCAAAGGAGGACTATGTCCTGTCTCTACATACTCAGGCGGGTTTGCCTGCCGAAGATGGGGCCAGCGTGATGGCCCACTCTCAGTCAATCAGCGACAAGCTGCTTGAACGTATCCTTTCCTCACTTTCCGATGACAAGGCCGAAGACGTTGTGCAGATCAACCTGCAAGGCAAGTCTTCTGTTGCAGATCACATGGTGATTGCCTCGGGTCGTTCGACCCGGCAGGTTTCGGCCATGGCGGAAAAGCTGACGGATCGCATCAAGCAGGAATTCGGTTTCACCTCGAAGGTCGAAGGCAAGGATGCCGGCGACTGGGTGCTGATCGATACGGGCGACGTGATCGTCCATATCTTCCGCCCCGAAGTGCGCGAATTCTACCAGCTGGAAAAGATGTGGCTGCCTGCGGGCGGCAGCGCCTCGGCGAACTGAGGCGCCATCCCGGCCCGTATTAAGGGGCCGGAGGCGAGAGAGATATGCGTATCAGCATAGTTGCGGTCGGGCGATTGCGCGCCGGGCCCGAGAAGTCCCTGCTTGACGATTACCTGACCCGATTTGACCGGACCGGCCGTAGCCTGGGCCTTGGTCCTGCGCGGGTGATCGAGGTTGAGGACAAGAAAAGCGCAGGCATGGGGGCCGAGGCCGCGCTGCTGCGCAAGGCGCTTCCCAAGGGGGCGGTGATCTGCACGCTGGATGAGCGGGGGCGGGTCATGTCCTCGCCCGATTTTGCGCAAAAACTGGGCGGCTGGCGCGATGCCGGGCGGCAGGATCTGGCGCTGATCATTGGCGGGGCGGACGGGATCGACCCCAGCCTGCGGGCTGAGGCGGATTTTTCCATCTCATTCGGGTCGATGGTCTGGCCCCATATGCTGGTCCGTGTGATGCTGGCCGAACAACTCTACCGGGCCGCAACCATCCTGTCGGGCGGCCCCTATCACCGGGTCTGACATGGCGCAGCTTCTGATCGTTTACCATTCGCGCACCGGCGGAGCCCGGCAGATGGCCGAAGCGGCGGCTGAGGCCGGGCGTGACGAGGCTGAGGTTGTTCTGAAATTCGCCGATCAGGCCGGGCCTGAGGATTTGCTCTCCGCCGATGGCTATATCTTCTGCACGCCCGAGAATCTGGCGGCGATTTCGGGTCTGATGAAGGAGTTTTTCGACCGCAGCTACTATCCGGTGCTGGGCCGGATCGAGGGCCGCCCCTATGCCCAGATGATCTGCGCCGGGTCAGACGGAGAGAACGCCGCCCGTCAAACTGCTCGCATCGCCACCGGCTGGCGGTTGAAAGAGGTTCAGCCGCCGCTGATCATCTGCACCCATGCGCAGACGCCCGAGGCAATTCTGGCCGAAAAGACAATCCCCGACGAACAGCTTGAGCACTGTCGTGAGATCGGTGCTGCGATGGCCGCTGGGCTAAGCCTTGGGGTGTTCTGAGCGTCAGTTCAGATCGATGACCGTGGTGTCTTCGGCCCAGCCGCCGACATTGTCACGCGCCTGTATCTGCACCTGCGCGGTGCCTTCGGGAATGGCGACGCCACCAAGTGATCGGGTAAAGGGTTGCTCATCCACATGCGGATGATGCAGCACGCGCATCCCCAGCTCATTCCCGTCCATGTCCAGCACACGCCAGCCATCTGCGTAATCGTCCCAGCCGGTGTCAGGATGCCGGATGGTGACGTCAAACCGCCATGTATCGCCGCTTTGGCGGGCCGAGACCTCCTCGATTGTCGGCGGATCGGCCAGGACGGGCGTGGCAAACAGGGCGGTAAGAATCAGATAACGCATGGGTAGACCATAATTTGTTAAGCGCAGTATTGCGATCACGTCTTGGTGTCAGGCGGCAAGGTCAAAAGAACTGAGCGAGAGTGCGAGGCGAACTCACGCCGGTAGAGAACGCCAACCGTGATGGCTGTTCCAAGGATCAGCGTGATGGGCCCCAGGAACCAGGCCAAAGAGGCAAGAGCGAAATAGGTGGCCCGCAGCGCGCGGTTGAAGCTGCGGGCGGCGGTCACGCAAATCTCGGCCGACTGGGCCGCGCGAGGGTAGGCCTGTGCGTCCTCCGGGTCGTTCGGAACAGCAGCCATCAGCACGGCGCAATAGCCAAACAGACGGTGCGCCCAAACATATTTCAGAAAGGCATTGGCCAGAAACAGGATCACGACCAGTATCTTGATCTCCCACACCAGCGCAGGCGCGCTGCCGATGGCCAGATCGCTGGCGACACCGGACAGTTGTTCGGTATTGCCCAGCAGGGCCAGCCCGCCGCCAATGGCGATCATCGTGGTCGAGGCGAAGAACGTACTGCCCTGCCGCATCGCCGCCACGACCTGCGCGTCGAACATGCGCGGTTGCCGGGTGACCATCTCGCGCATCCAGTCCCGGCGGAAGTCGTCCATCATCATGGAAACGGATCGCCTGTTGGGTAAGGGATGCTCGATCTTCCAGCCGATCCCCTGCCAGGCCCCGATCAGCAACAGGATGGCGACATAGTCCAGTGTCGAAAACAGAAGCGCGCGATCAATCCAGGTCATGGGCGCGACAGTAGGCACAGATCATTGAACTTGCCAGATCGATAAATTGGTAATATTATTTTACCAAATTGGAGGATCAGCAATGGACATGCCCCAGCCAAATCCCGATGTGCTTGCACGCAAGCAAAGCGTTCTGGCGCGTTTGCTGCAGGTTTTGCCCGGGGATGCGGTGATTCACGACCCGGCGGAAACGCGCGCTTATGAATGTGATGCGCTGACCGCCTATCGCTGTCCGCCGATGCTGGCGGTGTTGCCATCAACCACGCAAGAGGTCTCGGACGTTTTGCGCATCTGCCATGATGAGGGCGTGCCGGTGGTCCCGCGCGGGTCCGGCACATCGCTGGCGGGCGGAGCGCTGCCCACGGCGGATTGCGTGATTCTGGGTGTGGCGCGCATGAATGAGGTGCTGGAGACGGATTACGACAACCGCTTCATCCGCGTTCAGACCGGTCGCACCAATCTGAGTGTGACCGGCGCGGTCGAGGAGGAGGATTTCTTCTATGCGCCCGATCCGTCCTCGCAACTGGCTTGCGCGATTGCGGGGAACATCGCGATGAACTCGGGCGGGGCGCATTGTCTGAAATACGGTGTGACCACCAATAACCTGTTAGGCGTCAAGATGGTGATGATGGATGGCAGCGTTGTCGAGATCGGCGGCGCGCATCTGGATTCCGGTGGGCTGGACCTGTTGGGTGTGATCTGCGGCTCTGAAGGGCAGTTGGGCGTCGTGACCGAGGCAACGCTGCGCATTCTGCGCAAGCCCGAAGGCGCGCGGCCTGTGCTGATGGGGTTCGATGACAATGAGGTGGCCGGGCAATGCGTTTCGGACATTATCAAGTCGGGCATCCTGCCGGTGGCGATCGAGTTCATGGATACGCTGTGCATCAAGGCCTGCGAGAACTTCGCCCATGCGGGTTATCCCGATTGCACGGCTTTGCTGATAGTCGAAGTCGAGGGGTCCGAGGCCGAGATCGACTATCAGCTTTCGAAGATCATCGAGATTGCCAAGCGTCACAACCCGGTCGAATTGCGCGAGAGCCAGTCGGCGGAAGAAAGCGCCAAGATTTGGCTGGGGCGGAAGTCGGCCTTTGGGGCGATGGGGCAGATGAATGACTATATGTGCCTGGACGGGACGATCCCCGTGTCGTCCTTACCCGAGGTGTTGCGCCGGATCGGTGAGTTGAGCGAGGAATATGGCCTGCCCGTAGGCAATGTCTTCCATGCGGGCGATGGCAACATGCACCCCTTGATCCTGTTCGATGCCAACAAGCCCGGTGATCTTGAGAAATGCGAGGCGTTTGGCGCGGATATCCTGAAGCTGTGCGTCGATGTCGGCGGGTGCCTGACCGGAGAGCATGGGGTGGGAATCGAAAAGCGGGATCTGATGTCGCATCAATACACGCCCGCCGATCTTGAGGCGCAGATGGCGGTAAAGGATGTGTTCGACCCACGGTGGCTGCTGAATCCGGCCAAGGTGTTTCCATTGGATGCGTCGCAAGGGCGGCGGATGGCGGCGGAATGAGGGGCCAGCCCCTCTTGGCCCTGCGGGCCAATTCACCCCGCCGTATTTTTGAACAAGAAGAAGTATCATGAGACCTGAGACAGAGATGGAACTGGCCGAGATCGTGGCCGGGCTGAACGGGCCGGTGCGTATTGAGGGCGGCGGCACGCGCGGCGTGCAGGGACCCGAGCCGGTTTTGAGCACGGCCGCTCTGAGCGGAATAACGCTTTATGAGCCGGGTGCGCTGACCTTGGTGGCGCGGGCGGGGACCCCGGTGGCTGAGATCGAGGCTGCATTGGCAGCGGAAGGGCAGCAACTGGCGTTTGAGCCTGCGGATTATCGGGTACTGCTTAGACATTCGGGAGAGCCGACGATTGGTGGGGTCGTGGCCGCCAATATCTCGGGCCCGCGCCGGGTGCAGGCCGGGGCGTGCCGGGATTTTCTGCTTGGCGTGCGCTTTGTCGATGGGCGCGGCCAGGTGGTCAAGAATGGCGGGCGGGTGATGAAGAACGTCACCGGCTATGATCTGGTCAAGCTGATGGCCGGGTCCTGGGGCACTTTGGGCGTGTTGACCGAGGTATCGTTGAAGGTGCTGCCCATGCCCAAGGCGACGGCGACTTTGGGCGTTTCGGCCCCCCATGTCGCGAGTGCGATTGAGGTTCTGTCTGCGGCGTTGAAATCCCCCTTCGAGGTCAGCGGCGCCGCGTATGATCCAGCGATGGGGCAGGCTCTGCTACGGGTTGAGGGGTTTGAGGATTCGGTTGCCTATCGCGCGGAGCGGTTGCAGACGGTTTTATCCGGGTTTGGCGAGGTTTCGCGCATGGAAAACCCTGAAGATATTTGGTGCGCGATCCGGGATGCCCGCGCGTTTGCGGGCAAGGATGGCGATGTCTGGCGTATCTCGGTCAAGCCGAGCGACGCACCTGAGATTTCTGCGCGGCTTGAGGCCAGCGGGCTGTTGCTGGATTGGGGTGGCGGATTGATCTGGGCGCTGGTGGATGACGGGTCGGACGTTCGGGCGCGATTGGGGGATTTTTCAGGCCATGCAACGCTGGTGCGGGCGGCCCCGGAGACGGTGAATGCTCTGGGCCGGTTTCAGCCTGAACCCGCACAGGTTGCAGCCTTGACCCGTGGGTTGCGGCAGCGGTTCGACCCGCATGGCCGTTTCAATCCGGGCCTGATGGGGTAGACAGATGCAGACGACATTTACCGAAAAGCAACTGCAGGACCCGGCGATCCGGCGCTCCAATGAAATTCTGCGCAGTTGCGTGCATTGCGGCTTTTGCACTGCCACATGCCCCACCTATCAGGTGCTGGGGGATGAGCTCGACAGCCCGCGCGGTCGCATCTACCTGATCAAGGACATGCTGGAGAATGAGCGTGTGCCGGATGAGAAAACGGTCAAACATATCGACCGTTGTTTGTCTTGCCTCGCTTGCATGACGACCTGCCCGTCGGGGGTGCATTACATGCATTTGGTCGATCACGCGCGGGAATATATCGAGAACAATTACAAGCGCCCTCTGTCGGATCGGGTATTGCGCTGGGTGCTGGCGCAAATTCTGCCCTATCCGATGCGGTTTCGTTGGGCCCTGATTGGGGCCAAGCTGGGCCGTCCGTTTCGGTTCCTGATGCCGGATGCGCGGTTGCGGGCAATGCTGGACATGGCACCGAAACAGATCCCTCCGGTCAGTCGCAATGACGATCCGCAGAGCTTTGCGCCCATCGGCCCGCGCAGAAAACGCGTCGCGCTGATGACGGGCTGTGCGCAAAAGGCTCTGAACACCGATATCAACGATGCCACGATCCGGTTGCTGACCCGATTGGGATGCGAAGTTGTGGTGGCCGAGGGGGCCGGGTGTTGCGGTGCCTTGACCCATCACATGGGCAAAAGCCGCGACAGCCACGCGGCGGCAGCGGCGAATATCCGCGCCTGGACGCGCGAGATGGACGGGGACGGGCTGGACGCCATCGTTATCAACACCTCGGGCTGCGGCACCACGGTCAAGGATTACCGGCATATGTTCCGCAATGATGCGCTGGCCGAGGATGCGGCCCGGGTGTCGGCGATTGCCATGGATGTCAGCGAAGTTCTGATGCAGTTGGAGCTGCCTGAGCAATCGGATCAGGATCTGACCGTGGCCTATCACGCTGCCTGTTCTTTGCAACATGGGCAGCAGATCAAGACTTATCCAAAGGACCTTTTGAAGCGTGCCGGGTTCAAGGTGGTGGAGCCTGCCGACAGCCATTTGTGCTGTGGAAGCGCGGGCACCTATAACCTGATGCAGCCGGAAATCTCGGGCCAGTTGAAGCAGCGCAAGGTCAAAACGCTTGAGGCGAAACGGCCCGATATTATCGCTGCGGGGAATATCGGCTGCATGATGCAGATCGGCTCGGCCACCGAGGTTCCGATTGTGCATACGGTCGAGCTGTTGGACTGGGCAACCGGGGGGCCGAAGCCCCGGGCACTGACCACCAGCCGGGCAAATCAAGACGTGCCAATCCTGCGCTGAAACCGCGTGATGCCCGGTGGCATCATATCGGTCACAAAACCCAACCCGCCCTATTTTCGCCGCACGCGCCCCATAAGACAGTGGGCCGGAGGAAACGGGCGGAGTACCGCGTGCGCAAATGGATCAAAGCGATGGCGCTGTGCGTGTTGCCTTTCACGGCAGCGGCACAGGACACTGGGCTTAAAAGCCTGGAAACCTCTGATTCCGGTCGGGATTGGATGGCTGTCGGTCGGTTGAACATCAAGGGCGTGGGGTTTTGCACCGGCACGCTGGTTGCGCCGAATCTGGTCCTGACCGCCGCGCATTGCCTTTTCAACAAAGCCACCGGTCAGATCATCGATCTGGCGGATATCGAATTTCTAGCAGGCTGGCGTCTGGGGCGGGCCTTGGCCTATCGCGATGCACGGCAGGCAGTGATTCACCCAGGCTATAGCTTTGGTGCCGACGCGTCGCCTGACCGTGTCAGCACGGATATTGCCTTGATCGAGCTGTGGCAGCCAATTCGAAACACCTCCGTGACCCCGTTTGACACCGGCGCGCAGCCGAAACGCGGCGAAGAGGTCGGCGTGGTGTCCTACGCGGCGGATCGGGCCGAGGCCCCGTCGTTGCAAGAGGTCTGTTCGGTCATGAATCGGCAGGCGGGCATTCTGGTCATGTCCTGCGATGTGGATTTCGGGGCTTCCGGCGCGCCAGTCTTTTCCTTCTCGGGGCCCGAGCCGCGCATCGTCTCGGTCGTGGCCGCCAAGGCCAGCATGGACGGGCAAAGCGTGGCCATTGGCACCGCAGTCGAACACGCGCTTGAGCTGTTGCAGGCCGAGCTTGCGGCAGGGCGCGGGTTCACATCCTCGGCGTCAGGAAACGGTGGGGGCAAAAACGTAGGGGCGAGGTTCGTCAAGCCATGATCAGGGTCATTCTTTGTTTTCTTCTCGGTCTTTCTGTCATTGCAACCACCGCGCAGGCCCAGACCAACAAGCGCAAACTGACAGATCGAGAGGATCTGTACGGGTGGGAAGCGATTGGCCGGCTGGACGTCGGCACGCGTTCCTTCTGTACCGGAACGCTGATTGCACAGGATCTGGTTTTGACCGCCGCACATTGCGCTTTGGACAAACGGACGGGCAAACCTTATGTGCCGGGCGAGGTTACGTTTCGCGCGGGCCTCAGCAACGGCACCGCGTTGGCTGAACGCAAGGTGGTGCAGATCGCCGCCCATCCCGGTTATGTCGCAAACGCGCCCCTGTCCGTTCAAAGCATTCAGGACGATGTCGCCCTGATGCGGCTGGAAGAACCGATCCCCTATGACATTGCCGACCCGTTTGCCCTGCATAACGGGCGGGTGGCGAACGGAGAGATCAGCATCGCCTCATACGGACGCGGACGGGCCGAGGCGATTACGCGCGAACGCTCGTGCCGTATTCTGCAACGGCGGCAGGGGCTGATCACCTTTGATTGCGACATCACCTTCGGCTCGTCCGGGTCAGCCATTCTGGCCAAGAACGGCTCGCGCTGGCAGATTTTGTCCGTGGTTTCGGCCGTCAGTGTGCAGGGTGGCCGAAAGACCGGATTTGGGATGGAGCTTGAGGGCGTGGTCTCGGACCTCAAAGCAATCATGCGCCGCGACGCGCCCCAGCCCAAAGCGTCGATCCGCCGGTTGCAGGTCGGAACCGGCAAGTCCAGTTCCGGCGCGAAATTCATCAGCTCGGGCGGGGGTTGAACTTGGTCAAAATGCTACCCATGTGAACTGTACCGGGTCGCCACAAACGGGGCCTGGCAGTTGAAATCGCCCGTCCGTTCGGAGGGCATATATCGTAAATCGCTCAAGGATGAGGATACGACACATGCGTACATTTGATTTTGCACCGCTGCACCGCGCCACCATTGGCTTTGACCAGATCGCCGACATGATGGACCGCGTTCTGACCAATGACGTGGCTCAGCCCAGCTATCCCCCATACAATATCGAGAAAACCGACGCAGACACCTACCGGATTTCCGTCGCTGTCGCTGGTTTTTCCGAAGCAGACCTGTCCGTCGAAGTGAAGGAAAACTCGCTTGTCGTGGCCGGTAAGAAAGCCGCCGAGGATCAGGAGCGCAGCTATCTGCACCGTGGCATCGCCACCCGCGCATTCGAGCGTCGTTTCGCGCTGGCCGACCACGTCCGCGTCACCGGCGCGAGCCACGAAAACGGTATGCTGAACATCGACCTGAAGCGCGAAGTGCCCGAAGCCCTGAAACCGCGCCGGATCGAGATTTCTTCGGCCAAAGCCATCGAGAAGGACGTGGTTGACGCCAAAGCGGTCAACTAACACGCTTTAACGTTCCGCGGCAGTCGCCTCCTCCCAGACTGCCGCAACACACGCCCCGCGTTCCTCCAGACGCGGGGCGTTGTTTTTGTGTCTGGAGGTTCGCTATGCGGACAAACCTGCCGTTCGCAAAGGCTGTTAGATGTCTGTTTTGACATCAATCCATACATCTCATAGTTGATACGAACTTGACTTTGGCGCGTTTACATCGCCCAATTTTATGATGTTCAAGTACCTGTTTCTCCCTGCCGATATTCCAATTTCGGTTCCAAAAGAAATGACGAGCTTCAAGTGCCTCATACTTATTGAGCGCGAGGTGGATGCTGACTACAGGCACGAAGTCAGCGGGGCTCTCGTGAAAGCTGGGTGTCTCTTTGCTTTGGCGTGGGGTCTAGACTGCACCTTGTGGGACGATAGCGTGGATTGGGCTTTTCTTGAACTCTATGACTACGGCGAATACCCCGAAGAAAAGTTCGTAATGACTTCGTGGCATGACGAAGAAACGCTTGAAGAAGCCGTGGAGTTCGCGAAGCATTGCACCAAGTATTCTGACGTAAAACTAGACGACATTCTGGTTCTCGATTTTGGGCCCCAGGAGCGCGGGGACTTTATCGAGAAGCTTTACCTGAACATGTGATGGCCGCCATTCGTCTGTCACGCAGCATCCGGTAGTTTGGGCTCAAAGCTGACGTCAAAAAACAAGATGACCCCGCACAAATTCGCGCGGGGTCATCCAACGTGTTGCAAGTGGGTTCAATTCCCAGCAGTTACCGACCCGATCGACCAGAACATCGTCTCGCCCGAGGCATCGTCGACGCCGTCATTGTCGGTCATAACAAATGCCTCGCCCGAGGGCAGGATGGCCAGACCTTCGATCTTGTCCAGAACGTAACCGCCGGTCGAGGTCAGGTCGGGCAGCAGGTCGCGGACCTCTTCCTTGCTGACCACAGGCAGTGGGCCGCCCAGCGGGGCCGGGGTCATTTCGGACAGCGGGATGCGGTAGATCTTTTTGGTCACGGCGCGGTGGTCGTGCTGGTTGTCGCGTTCGATGACATAGACATGGTCACCGAAGGCCACGATTTCCGACAGGCCAACCCAGCCTGTTTCCGGATCCGCCTTGGGATAATGCACCGCTCCCCATTCCTGGGTCTCCAGATTGTAGGCGACCAGTTTCACGTGGTTTTCCGGGTCGTCCTGCCATTCGCGCTGAACCGCCATCCACAGGGTGTCGCCAGTCTTGGTGATGCCCTCAAAACCAAAGCGCTTTTCGACGGCCATCAATTCCGGCGGCAGGCCAATCTCGCCCTTGCGGTCCTTGATCAGACCGTCGGCCGAGACATGGTAGATCGCGTGCGGGATCACCCGGTCAGTGCGACCTTCCGAGGCGACGTAGAAGCCGCCCTTGCCGTCCAGCGTGATGCCTTCCAGGTCCAGCTTCTGCGCCGGGTTGCCGTCTTGACGGTGAATGCGGATCACGTCCACGATGCGGGCGGGCTGCTGGCTGGGGTCGATCTTGAAGATCGACGGCTGGAAACCGTAAAAGCTGTCATTGACCGCATAGATCATGCCGTCCTCATCCGCGACCAGACCGGAGAGTGCGCCCCAACCGATCAGTTCATCCGCGCCTTCCGAAGTGAGGTGCGGATAGCTGGCGGGGGCGTCCTGATACTCGAAGATCGAGACATGCGCGCGCGGGCCGCCATCTTCGATCAGGTCCTTTTCGTTGGCCGAGATCAGCAGGTTGCGCTCGGGGATCGCCACGTACCCTTCCGGACCAACTCCCGAGGGCAGCAGTTGTTTCAACACCGGATTGGCCGGGTCGGTGGCGTCATAGACACCAACGACCGAGGCACGCTCGGCCCCGACAAAGATCATCGGCGTGCCGTCAAAGGTGGCTGCGGTCACGCTTTCGGGCTCTACGCCTTTGCTGTCCGAGCGTTTATCCGGGTAGTGGCCGATCTGGATGATCGCCTTCTCGAACTCGGTGCCATTCTCGTAAACAACGGTTCCGTCCTTGTGGAAGATGGTCCAACCGCGCGAACCGCCCTGATAGTCGCCTTCGTTGGCGGTGGCGAAGTGGCTGTCGTCGATCCATTTCACTGCATCGGGTTCACGCAGGCGGCCCGGCTGGCTTTCGGTGAAGATCAGCGCGCCGCGTTCGTCGGTGGCGTCGATGCCTTCCAGATCCACGTTGCCTGCCGAGAAATGACTGACCACATTGCCGTCCTTGTCGACAACCGCAATGTGGTTGTTTTCCTGCAAGGTAACGACGGTTTCGCCGAGGGCGTTGATGTCAACAAACTCCGGTTCGGGATCGGTGGGCGCAACTTCGGCCAAACCGGTCAGCGAGGCCATTTTCATGCCCGCGCAATCCAGCGCGCCGTCTTTCAGTGGCACCAGTGCCAGCGATCCGGCGGGCAATTGCGGGATGATGCCGTCGTTCAGGTCTTCGTCCCGCTCATTCTCGATCGCTACGGCAACAAAGCTGCCATCGGGTGCGATCGCCACGCTGTCGGGCTGACCGCCGAGATCACAAGCACCGGTTTCGGCCTTACCCGCGATATCGACCGAGATCAGCTTGCCCGAAGGCGCAGTGTAGCTTTCCGACGTGTTCACGCCCACAAAAGCCGTGTCGCCAACGATCCCAACCGAGGTTGGCTCACCCCCCACTTCCATCGCACCCAACGGCGCAGGGTTCGCGGGGTCGCTGATGTCGATCATGCCGATCACGCCCAACGGGCTGTCGGTATAGACCAGCGTCATACCATCCGCAGTGGCCGCGATGATCTCGGGTGAGGTTTCGCGAGTGGTATCGGCCCCTTCGGCCATGTTCTTGACGACGGGGAAAGACGCAATTCGGTTGAAATTCATCTCCGCCATGGCCTGACCGGCAGTCAGGGCAAGGGCAGATGTCAGGCAGACATAGCGCAATGACATCGGTTGGGATCCTCTCTGGGTTGGTCGCCAGAGGGATGACCCCGGTTCATTGCGGTATTGTGACGGTTTCGATTCAGTTTGATGACAAGCGCATCAGGGTCGGCCACCGCCCGAAGGCGATGGCCGGATTGGATCAGACCGACAGGCAGACGTATTTCATTTCCAGATAGTCTTCCATGCCGTGATGGCTGCCTTCGCGGCCCAGACCGGATTGTTTGACGCCGCCGAACGGGCCAAGCTCGGTCGAGATGATGCCGGTGTTCACGCCGACGATGCCATATTCCAGCGCCTCGGCCACTTTGTAGACGCGGCTCAGGTCCTTGGCGTAGAAATACGAGGCCAGACCGAAGATTGTGTCATTGGCCATTGCGATCACGTCATCTTCGTCTTCGAACTTGAACAGCGGGGCCAGCGGGCCAAAGGTTTCGTCCTGCGCCACCATCATGTCCTGCGTTACGCCGGTCACGATGGTCGGCTGGAAGAAGGTGCCGCCCAGATCATGGGGCAGACCGCCGGTCAGCACCGCACCGCCTTTGGATGTGACGTCCTCGATATGCTCTTTGACCTTCTCGACAGCTTCGGCGTTGATCAGCGGGCCGGTTGTGGTGCCCTCGGTCAGGCCATCGCCAATCTTCAGCGCTTCGACTGCGGCCTTCAGCTTGGCTGCGAATGCGTCATACACACCGGCCTGAACGTAGATACGGTTGGCACAAACGCAGGTCTGGCCGTTGTTGCGGAACTTGCACAGCATCGCGCCTTCGACAGCCGCATCCAGATCCGCGTCGTCGAACACGATGAACGGCGCGTTGCCGCCCAGCTCCATCGAGCATTTCATCACCTGATCGGCGGCCTGTTTCAGCAGGATGCGCCCCACCTCGGTCGAGCCGGTAAAGGTCAGTTTGCGCACACCGGGGTTTTCGCAGAACTCTTTGCCAATCTCACTGGCGCGCGACGATGGCACCACGTTGAACACGCCAGCCGGGATGCCCGCCTGTTCCGCCAGAACCGCCAGAACGATCGCGGACAGAGGCGTTTCTTTGGCCGGGCGCGCCACGAAGGCACAGCCCGCAGCCAGCGCAGGCCCGGCTTTGCGGGTGATCATCGCGTTGGGGAAGTTCCACGGGGTGATCGAGGCCGCCACGCCGATGGGCTGCTTCATCACCATGATCCGCTTGTCGCGCTGGTGGCCCGGGATTGTCTCGCCATAAATACGCTTGGCTTCTTCCCCGAAGAACTCGATGAAAGACGCGCCATAGCCGATCTCACCCACGGCCTCGGCCAGTGGTTTGCCCTGTTCGGCGGTCAGGATCTTGCCCAGATCCTCGGCGTTTTCCATCATCAGATCGTACCAGCGCCGCAAGATTGCCGCGCGTTCCTTACCGGTCAGCTTGGCCCATTCCTTTTGTGCCGCCTCGGCCTGCGCAATTGCACCCGCCACCTGCGCGCGGCTGACATCGGCCACCTCGGCGACCACATCGCCCCGCGCAGGGTTGGTCACGGTGAAGGTGCCATTGTCGCCATCCACCCACTGACCGCCGATATAGGCCTTGGTCGCCAGAAGATCGGGGTTCTTGAGCAGGGATTTCAGATCGGTTGTTGCGTCCAGCATAGGTTAGCCTCCGGCAGATGTGGTTTGCGCGCACCCAAACAGGTGTTGCGGGCTTTGTCTATGGCCACTGTGGCGGGCGGATCATCCCAGTTGGCGTTCCTTTCGGTCGGGGATAGCGTTGCAGCTGCGCCGCAGTGCCGGGTTCACCGTCTGGTTGCGCCTGCTTGCCTTTCAATTCGGGTGCGAGTTTGCCAAAGTTTCCGGGATTTTGGACGTCAAGGGGATGTAAATGACCGTAACATTCCCTATCTTATTGGGTAAATAAGGAAAAAGGGATAGCAAGATGTCGAACCAGCAGTTTGAGGCGTTGATTCAGGAAACTCAGACCAAGGTGCGCGAGTCGCAATCGCAGATCGAAGGCCTGACCTCGCGCATTGAGGCCGCCCGTGCCAAGATTGGCACCGCCGAGGCGGATATCGACATCGAAAACGCCACGCTTGAAGATGTTCACGCTCATACAGAAGTGATGAACGCCAATATCGCCGAGCTGATCATGGGTCTGGACGACGTGACCAGCGCGTTTTCCAAGGATTTCGACGAGATGCGCTCGAAAACCGGGTGGGAGTCGTTTGTCGGCGTCTTCTCCAAAGGCAAATCCGAGTCGATGCGGCAGGAACGGATGCGCACCGCCAATATCGACGACAAGCTGCAGGATCTGATCGCCAAATCGGATGTGATCGTGAAGCTGCTGGAGGGTCAGCTGGCCGTACTGGAAGAACAGCGTGTGAAGGTCGAGGACAACTTGACCGTCACGCTGGACGACCGTGAGGCCACCGTGGCCGAACTGGAGGCTTTGCGCACCGAGATTCAGGGCATGGACCCGACGATTATCACTTTGGAAAACAAGATCAGCGTCGAACAGGACGCCGCCGCGCGGACCCAGCTGGAAACCGAACTGGCCGAGCTGAACAAGCAATACAACGCCAAGGTTCAGGAAGAACAGGTCAAGCTGGCCAAGTCGCAAACGCTGGAACGCTATATCGAAAAGGGCAAAACCTGGGTCGATTCACTGCAAAACCAGGCGGCGACGCAGATGGTGCTGATCAACAAGCTGCAGACAGACACGCAACAGCGCGTGGTCCTGTATGACGCCCTGACCAAATCGCTGAAAACCGCGCAGCAGCAGGACGTGGCCCACCGTATCAACGAGATCGGCGTGCAGACCGACCAAGAGGCACAGACGGCGATGGCCGCCATCGGCACCGCGACCAACCAGAAAATGGCCGACATGCTTGAGGCGCATGAGGACCACATGGTCTTTGCCCGCGATGTGCTGGAGAAAAAGGCCAAGGCCGACGAACGCTTTGCCCGTCGGTTTGCTTCGATTGTCGAGAAGCATGATAAGAATTTGTATGGGGGTTAGGCCCTTATGTGGAGTTGGAGAGTTTTTCGCAGATTTGGTTTCTTGGGCATCTTGATCGCGGTTGCAGGAAGACTGGTCTCGTTTTTCTCTGGACGAAGTGTTTCGTTGGCGGACATTGGTACAGACGCGCCATTTCGCTTCACGCTTCAAGATGACATGAACGGGATTATGTTCGCGGCACTCTTTCTTGTTTTTCTGTTTGTTTTGGTCGGTTGTTTCGGGATTCTTGCCCGCGCGCTTTTCTCCATGGCTGCTCACATTATTCGGAGCCGCGATCCACAATTCTTCAATGTGCGCCAATCGGAGGCCAATATGCTCTTTAGCTTCTTTGAACTTGATGCATTCGGAAGAGTGCGTTCCGCCAAGGGTAAAGGGCAGTGATTTCAGAATTTGAGATCCTGCTAAGAGACGCAAATGACTAACCCCACCCAAGACCATGTCGGCCTGACCGACACCTTCGCCTCGCGCCGCTATTTCCGCAAATTCGAGGTGATCACCGTCCACCTCCTGCGCGTGGCCGCGACGATGGAGGCCGAAGGCGCGATCAGCAAGCAAGAGGTGCGGATCGTGTCGCGTTACCTCTCGGGGCTGCTGTACACCTTCCGTGCGCTTTCCATGAAATACCTGCTGGTCGGGCGCGATACCGGGCGGTTCTTTGGCAGCCTCGCCATGGACAAGCGCGACAGCGGCTTTCCGGTGGCGGCCGAGTTGCTGACCATGGCCAACGACGCGCAGCAGGCGCAGGTGCATCTGGCGAATATGCCCTCGGAGGACGACCTGAAAACCGACATGGTGCGGACGATCATTGGCGACCGGGATATCCCCACCAAGCTGCAATTCGCGCTATCGCAAAGGCTCTATTACGAGGAATTGTTGAAGGGAGAGCTGTTCTGGGCGCGCAACGATCCCGAATGTCACTGGATCGGGACCGAGGGCGAGCGGCGCAAATTCCTGATCCACTGGGCGGTCTATGACAGCCAGATCAACCTGCCGGTCATTTACCTGATGCAGTTGGAGGACAGCGGCAAGACGGCCCTGCCCAAAGACCAGCGCCGCTGGCCCGAGGTGCAGGCGCATCTGATGGCGCAATCCTTAGGCGGGCTGAAACTGGTGACCATCGCCAAGGGCTTTGATCAGGATTTCGACGACCTGCACCCCAAACACATGCGCCGCATTCATGTGGGGCCGATGTATTCCTCGGCCTATACCGAGCAATCCGGCCCGCTGCGGCAGGTGCTGGAGGGCGCGCAATCTCCGCAGGGGCAGGATTGGGCGCTGGCCTGGACCATGGAAGAGTTGGAGAGCGAGGACGTGATCGAGGAGCGCGCCGGGTGGTTTTCCACCGTCGAGCGCGAGGTCTTTGCGCTGGACCCGTTCGGCGGTCAGGGGGCCGAGACCGGGGCGACGCGCACGCAACGCTCGATCATCCTGCCTCAGCGACCCTTTCAGGTGCTGGCCGAGCGCAACCCGCCGGGTTTTGCCGATGTGCGCAAGTTTGTGGTCAGCAAGTCGGGGCAGGTGTTGCGGTATTAGAATTTTTGCCTCCGGCGGGAGTATTTTAGAAAAGATGAAGCAAGGGCTGTTATGAAATGAGTTTGACGTCAGATCAGATGGAATTACGCGAGGCGGATATTCGCAAGCACTATCCGGCAGCGACTGCCTTGCTGAACGGGTTCGAACATGCGCCGCGGATTGCCAAGGCGGTTGAGGCCGCCGTTGAGCGGTCTCCGGGCGTGTCAACGGGGCGGCGGTTTCGCTCCACGACGCCGGGACTGGTGACGCGGCGCACCGTGCGGGCCGATGGCGTGCATCTGGTCGAACGGATTGAGGCCTCGGATGATGGCGATACGCTGGTCTCTCCGCCGCAGGCGACCACTCAGCAGGCGATCCGACGCGCCATTGCCATCGCTTTGGCCGTGGCCGAGGCCTATGCGGAACAGACCCCGCTGGCTGATCTGAAGCGGGCGAATTTGGCCGGGGATTTGCATGCCGCCCGCAAGACGGAATTCTCGGAATTGCTGACGGCCGAGGCTCTGATTACGTCGCACGTGTTCGGCAATGCGCTGGCTTATCTGATGTCCTCGCATCTGGGCGAAACCACCGTCGATATTGGTGAGGTCGAAGAGGTTCTGACCGACAATGGCCAGCTCGCCCTGCATGGCGCTTTGTGGGAGCTGGACCAGACCCTTGCCAAACACGCCCCCGACGATACCCACCTGATCGCCGCAACCAGTGCCTATGCCGAGCAATTGATGGATAAGGCCGCCCTGCGTGCCCAGACCGCAGGTCATCTGGCCCCGTTCCAGAACGCCGCCTGGCATATTGAGGCTGATGATCTGACGATCCGGGGCTTTGAACCCGCCTCAAAGGCCAAATCCACCACCCTGACCATGACGTTCAAGAAACCGAACGAGGTGGTCGGCAACCATATCGCCAAGTATCAGGCGATGAAGCTGGCCAAAATGCTGATGGCCTATGATTTCGACCGTCGCCTGAACCCGTTCGCGGAACTCGGCGGGTTCATCTTTACCTTCATGGGCGACGGCAAACCGGGCACCGGCAAGACCACCCTGATCCAGATGATGGCCGGGCTGATCAACGACTATTGCCAGAACGCAGGCTATCCGTTCCGCTACCAGAACCTGAGCACCGACAATATTGACAGCTATCAGGGCAAGTCCGGCCAGAACGCCAAGGCCTTTATCAACACGGTTCAAGACCCCTCGGTCATCGGTTTCGGCACCATCGACGATATCGACCAGTTAGCGGGCAAACGCGGCGACCGGCAGTCCTCAGCCGGGCAACTGGAAATCACCGCCGTTCTGATGGAGAGCTTTGCGGGCGCCAACACTGTCGTGCGCGGCAATTGCACCTTTGGCATGTTCTCGAACTACCCCGAGAATGTGGACGACGCCCTGCGCCAGCGGGCAGGCGCGCGGTTTCTGGTGGACGGGCCGCAAACGCGCGAGGATTACATCGACATTCTGCACCTGCTGATGGGCCGCAACCACGACATCCCGCTGGGCGAACACGACGCCTATGCCGCGCAGGAGATCAAAAAGGCCGTCGCCGCCAGTTTCGAAAGCCACTCCCGCCCGCACGAAGACGCCTTGTTGCAAGTCTATGACCGGGTCTCTGGCGAGATCGGCCAGATGGACACGATCGCCAAGCTGGGCACCTACCTCAAGGCGATCCAACAGGCGGATGAGCGGTTCACCGGCCGCGCGATCAAGAACATCACCGACGCGGTCAAGGTCCGCGCGATGGATTTCGAACTGCCCGACGAGTGGATGGAAAACCCCGACCTGTTCCTGTTCCGGGACTACGACACCAAGAAGGCCATGATCGAGGACCTGCGCCAGCCGATCACGGTCGAGATGGTGATGCAAGAGATCAACCGCTACGCTGACAGCGAGTTCCGCTATGCCGACAAGAGCGACGAGGTCGCCATCGAAAACGCCGTCCGCGACATGGGCCGGATGGAAGAGGCCAAGCGGCGGTATCTGGAGGGGAAGGGGTGATAGCGCTAGTTGTAGTTCTTGCCGTTTTAACTTTTTTGGCGATTACCCCAGTCGTCCTTGCAGCCCTTTCAAAGTACCCGGGTGGATTGATTGATAAGATTGAGCTTTTTGTATCGGAATTCGATGGCATACTGATCTCAATAGGCACTCTCAGCTTGGTTTCTATGCTGGCTGTTTTGACGGCGAGGTTAACGAACCAGTCAGCTGAAAGAAGGGAAAAAGCCAACAGAAAAGTTCAATCTGAGTTGAAAATCGCGGAATTCAGAAGACAGTGGATCGACGAAATGCGTTCCGACTTAACCGAGTTTTCGCGTCTAGTTTTTCATCGTGACGGAATAGACGACATTAGCCAACTCTTTGCGATTAGAACGAAAATTTACATGCGTTTGAACTTGGAAGAGAAAAAAGCGCTAGCCGTCGTTCAAGCTATGGATGAAGCGTATACAGCGGACTTTAATGAAGCGGACACTGAGACGCTAATGAAAACGCAAATACGACTCTCTAGAGTTAGCAATGAATTTTTGAGAGGCGAGTGGCGAAGACTTAAACAGGATATACTAGACGCTCAAGTTCTTGCTGAGAATGAAACATGATCCGCCTCATCGAAAAAGGCCTGATGTTCGGCAACCTCGTCCACATCTCCAGCCCGGCTCTGGTCGAGCGGTATAACCGAGCGTTGCAGCATCTGGCGGGCAAGACCACGGCGCTGACGGATTTCCATGTGGATATCTCGGGCTATTCGCCAGAGGTTGGGATTGAGCTGGAGGATGAGCTTTATCTCAACCCCAATGGGGTCAACCGGCAGTTCATCCTGCTGACGACCGAGCAGAAACGTGCGCCGCTGCTGAACGTCAAATTCTCGACCTCGCGCGATATCCTGCGCGAGTTTATCGAGATGAACGAGGCGCAGTTGTTCGCCCTGACCGCCACCGATGCGGTGGCCGGAGAACTGGTGAACTCGGTCATCAAACTCACCACGCCCCGCGATCTGCTGAACCTGCGCAAGATCGAGATTGAGGCTGACACCGCCGGCGGCACCTTGCGCAAGGCACAGCAACTGGCGGGGATGGTCGAACGGTTCAAGACCGAAGAGGATGCGTGGTTCGACGACGTATTGATCGCAAAAATGATCGAAACGGCCAAGGAAACCGGCGACGTCACTCGCAACCCGGTCCACCTGCGCCATACTGCGTTCGAGCAACGCAACTTCTGGACGGCGCATTTCGGTGGGCTCTATCTGTTCCCCGATCTGGACCACCCGGCGGCGATTTGCATGGGCGAAAAACCAGACGACCTGCCGATCAAATATGTCTTTGGCCCTTCGCAACGAAACCAGATTGCCAAGTTCCTGGACTATAACGATCTGGTTGAACCCATCGTCAAGGCGCGCAGTGTAGATGCCGCCGCGATCCTGCAACAGAAGATGGATTTCCTGACCATCGCCGCCGCCGCAGATGCCGATGTCGATCTGACCGGGCTGGATCGCAGCGACATGCGACGTCTGGCGCGCAATCATTCGGATCGCCTGCCCGAGGCGTATCACGGTCTGGCGCAACTGCTGCGCTGGGCGACCGATGGCGGGCCGTGGCCGCGCATCACCTCGGACCATCCGGCCTATTTCTACACACTGCGGGCCGCCGATACGCCAAACCGGGACCTTGTGAATATGCTGTTGTCGGAACTGGCCCCACTAGACCCGCGCCAGATGTTCATTTGCCATAAAGAGCTGTTCTACAGCACCTACAAAACCTGGCCCGAGGCCAAGAAAGCCTATGTTGCCGACTTCCTCGCGCGCGAGTATCAGGTGGACAAGGTCGGGGCCCGCGCGGCCCTGTTCGGGCATGAGCCGGATATGTCCGGCGAAGATCGGATCAGCGAGGCAGTGATCGCGCGGGTCGGGCCCTGGGGTTCGGTAAGGAAGGGCTGAGATGTTCGGAGCGATGCGCCTGTTTCTGATCCTGCTGGTGATCCAGACGGTTGCCTATGTTGTGCTGTCGCTCTATTCGCGCAACGCACGCCGCCGCAAGCTGGAAAGCTGGTGGGACGAAAAGGGCAAGCGCGGTAACAAACAGGCCTTTGTGGAACGCGGTCTGCACGTCTACGACAATTCGTTCCGGCGCAAACTGATCCTGGGCGTATATATCGTGCCATGGGTGGCGATCGGCGCGCTGATCTATATTGTGAATTATATGTGAGGGTTAGGGCATGGCCTATTTGAAATGGGCATTGATCATCATCTTCTGGGGCACGATTGCGGTGGTCCTGCAATACTCTCTGCCGCAGCGCGATATCGTGCGGATTGTGAACACATACGAAGAGCGGCAGGACCTGAACGACTGGACCCGTATCTTCTGGTCCGAACCGGATGATCAATCGACCAGCCTGTCGAACCGCGATGTGCAGTTCATTCAGGCCGTGCGCGCCAATGGCAAGCCGATTGTCTACCGGAACGAGGATACCAGCTGGGGCTGGCCGCCCTATTTCAAGTTCGACACGGCAAACCTGTATACCGAGGCGAATGACGCGATATCTGATAAAGCGGACCCGGATTGGGTGGCGGTCACGCATTACGGTTGGCGGAACGAGTTCATGTCGATCTTTCCCAATGCGGTCTCCATCAAGCATGTGGACGGGCCGGATGTGCGCCTGATCCCATGGTTCAACATCATTTTCCTGACCGTCTTCTTCGCCCTCCTCTGGGCGATCTGGGTACGCTGGCGCAGGTTCCGCCAGCGTCGCATCGACCCGATGATGGAAAATGTCGAGGACAGCCTATACGCCGCTGGTGATGCGATCGAAGAAAGGCGCAACGGCTTCCGCCGCTGGCTGGACAGCTGGAAATCGAAATAGGCCACCTCAGCGTACTATGAATTCGGCATGAAGCGCCCCGGCGGCCTTGATCGTTTTCAGAATGTCGATCATGTCGCGGGGCGAGACGCCAAGGGCGTTCAGCCCGGCCACGACCTCGGACAATGTGGTGGCTTCGGGTATCTCGGCCAGACCGGTGCCCTCTTCTTCTTCGATGCCAGCAACGGTACGCGGGACCACGACAGTTTCACCTCGGGCGAAGGGGTTGGGTTGCACGGCAATCGGTGCCTCTTCGACCGTCAGGGTCAGGTTACCCTGCGACACCGCCACGCGCGAAATGCGAACCTCCTGCCCCATGACAATCGTGCCGGACCGTTGATCGACAACAACCCGCGCCTTGGTTTCCGGTTCGACAAGGATGTTTTCGATCCGACCAAGGGCATGCGCGGTTGAGACAGATTGCGTCGCCGCAATGTTCAACTCGACCGTCCCCGAGTCGCGCATGATTGCCACGGCGCGATTGAATTCCGTGTTGATGGCGGCCTCGATCCGTCCGGCGGTGGTGAAATCCGGCTCACGCAGGGCAAGGCGCATCTGGGTCAGGGTTGAAAGGTCGAAGTCAATCTCACGCTCGACCCGTGCGCCCGATGGGATCACGCCGGAGGTTGGAACCCCTTGCACGACAGATGCCGCATCGCCTTCCGCCACGGCGCCGCCTGCCAGAACCGTGCCCTGCGCTACGGCGTAAATCTGACCATCCGCCGCGTTCAGAGGGGTCATGATCAGGGTGCCGCCCAAAAGACTGTTGGAATCGCCAATCGCAGAAACGGTGACGTCAATCTGCCCCCCGACGCGGGCAAAGGGCGGTAGGCTGGCGGTCACCAGCACGGCGGCCACATTCTTGGGCCGAAAATCCTCACCCGTGACATTCACGCCCAGCCGTTCAAGGATGTTCGACATGATCTCTTCGGTGAAGGGCGAGTTGCGCAGACCGTCCCCGGTGCCATTCAGACCAACAACCAGACCGTAGCCAACCAGATCGTTGCCGCGCACACCGTCGAAATCCACCAGGTCCTTCAGGCGGATTGCCCCGGCAGAGGCGAAACCGGGCAGAAGCAGTATCAGAAGGAAAACAAGAACTCTCATCTCAGGAAGTTTACCAGCGACAGGTTGGCGTTGCGCACAGTGACCGAATAGAGGCTTTCCAGTTGGAACTGCACGGTTTGCAACTGCGCTGCCGTTTCATACGGGTCTGCCTCGATCAACGCGTTGCGGCTGTATTCCAGACTGACGCGCGCCGAGGCGTTGCGCGTGGCCGCCTGCTCCACCCGTGCCTCGGCCGCGCCCACTTCGGCCCGGAGTTTCACCGTTTCGTCCTTGGCGTTGGCCAGATCGACACCCAGCTGCGTGAACATGCTGGTGCGCAGGGTCGGCGACCAGGCCAGCGCATCCTCGGACGCCAGTGCGGCCAGGGCCGTATCCCGCAGCGCGGCCTTGAACGTTGGATCGGTGGCGGTGATTGGGACATTGATCCGTTCATTCTCGGAGATCTGCATGGCGGCAAGGGGCGTGTCCGACCCTTGGTAGATCACGGCATCGAACCCTGCGGGGTCGTTGAACCAATCCTCGGCTGCGGTGCGGATATCGGTCATGGTGGTGAGCCCTGAAAGCTCGGTTTCCAGCGCGGCCAGCAATGTTTCGGCGGATGCCAAAGGTGAGACGTCGGTTGCATTGCCCGCGTACAGGCTGCGACCGGCAACCCGTGTGTTCAAGGCCGACATCATCGTGTCCAGCTCATTCCGGGCCTGAACCGAGGCCTGTTCGTGCGTGACCGTCTGATTGGCCGTACCAAAGGCCAGCAACGTGGCGGATACCTCGGCCAAGGACGTATCAAACGTGTTCAGGCTTTGCTGCATGACATCCGTGAATAGCCCGGCCTCGGTCGTGGCGATCTTGAAGGCGTCCAGCCGGGCCAGGCTGCGATCCAGATCCAGAAGATGGGAATAATCGCCCCCCAGATGCCCCGAGGTATCCTGCACCTTGCCGGTCGACATCTCATAAGACAGGGTTTCGATCTGGGTTTTGATTTCGGTGGCGCGGGTGCGCAGGGTCATGCCGCGCGCCAGATCGCCGATAGCGGTCAAGTTCATTTTCACAACCTCAGCAGTGTTTCCATAAGCTCATCAACGACGGTGATGACCCGAGCATTTGCGGAATAGATCTGTTCGATCTGCATCAGGCGTTGCAGTTCCTGATCGGTATCAACGCCTTGTTCAGCCTCGATCTGCGCCATCTGTTGCTGCGCGCCATTGGCGAAAGCGCGGCGCTGATCGGCGCGATGGGCGTTTGCGCCAGCTTCGGACAGCAGTGCTTGGGTCACTTCGGCGGCACGCATATTGCCGGTTCCGAACAACGCGCCGGGAACAGGCCGGGCGTCATTCAGCACGGTGCCAAAGGCCTGCAATTGCGATGAATCGCCCGGGCTTCCCGGTGTTGCCGCCCCCAGACCCGCGTGCAGCCTCCAACTGTCGCCGCCTGCATCCGGGTCCACGATTGCGTTCAATGATATGCGAGAGGCCAGCCCTGTCACCATCGTTGCATCGAACCGGTTTCCATCATCGGTGAACAGGCCCGGATCGGATGCGGCTACGGTCGGGTCCAGCCCCGGCGTTTCATACCGTTCGATCAGGTCGCGCGCGACGGTGTCCAGATGTAGCTGCGCCTCAACGGCCAGATTATCCCGAATGGCAAACTGTGCCGCCAGGGCCCCGCCCCGTATCTGCGCCGCGTCACCGCCGGTGCGCACCGGGTTGCCGTTCATTTCCAGCCCCGAGAGCAGCCCGTTTGCCACGGTCATATGCGGTTTTGTCTCGCCCGTGGTGGTAAAGGCGAACTCTGCCGCCTTGCCTTCCAGCAGGATCAGCCCGCCATCGGAATAGAGCGAGACCTGATCGTTGTCGCGCGGGATCACGTTCACCGGGATCAGATCGTTGACCTGATCAATCAGCACCTGTCGCTGGTCCAGCAACGCGCCAATGTCGCCACCCGAATAGCGAATGGCGGGGATCTTGGCGTTCAGCTCTTCGATGTCCTGCAGTGTCTGATTCAGGCTGTCGATCTGAGCGCCAATCCTGCGATCCGCATCCGATCGCGCCTGACGCACCCCTTCCGAGGCCCTGTTGAGCTCGCGCGCCAGATCATCCCCGGCACGGGCGGCCTGATCCAGACGCTGCGCCGAGTCCGGCAGGCTGGCCGCCGTTATCAGGCTGCTGTCAAAGGCAGACAAACGGGCGGCCAGCGATGTTGCCTCATCCGGTGTTCCCACAAGGCGTTCGAACTGAGTATGGAACGCCGCAAGCGCCGTTTGCTGCGACAGATCGGCGTCCGTGGCGCGTCGGTTGGCGGTCAGAACGGGGTTCTCGTGACGGATCACACCGGCGGCGCGCACGCCATGGCCCGAGATCGGACTGGTTGTCAGTTCCAGAGACCGGCGCGCGTAACCGGGCGTCAGGGCATTGGCGATATTGCCGGACACAACGGCAGCCCCTCGACTGGCTGCGGTCAGCCCGCCCAAGGCATTGTTCAAAGCTGTCGACATATTCATGAGGCCATACCTTTCCCGTGACCGAAACCCGGATTACCGTTTGATATTCGTGGTTTCCTGCAACATCTCATCCACCGTCTGGATCACGGTCGCGCCCGAGGAATAGGCGCGCTGCGTCTGGATCAGTGAGGTCAGCTCGGTCGCGACGTCGGTGGTGGATTCCTCGCGCGCGAAGGAAATCAGGTTGCCGGTCGGGCCTTCGCCTGCATTCCAAAGGAAGAACGTGCCGCTGTCGCGCGATGGGGCATAGGTCTGGCTGTCCAGCGCGGTCAGGCCGTTGGGATTTGGAACGTCCGCCAGCGGGATCTGGAACATCCGGCGGCTGACACCTGTATCGTAGAACGCAAAGACATAGCCGTTTTCATCCACTTCGACGCTGGTCATGGTGCCCACAGCCGAGCCATCGCGCGTGATCGAAACCGGTGCAAAGGTATCGGACAGCTGCGTAATACCATCGGCGTCGCCGATCTGGCCGATATTCACCTCCATCGGGCCACCTGCGACGTTGACGACAACGCTGCCCGTAGTCGGATCATAGGCCCCGCCCGAAACGGTCGTCACGCTGGCGAGGGTTCCCCCGGCGGTGCGGCTGTCGGTGAAGGTCAGCGTGTACTCTCCGATCACCGCGCCACCCGAGGCCGAATCGCGCAGGACCATCGTCCATTCATTGCTGGACCCGGTGGCCGGTACCGTCGGCACCAGCTCAATATCGACGCTTTCGGATTTGCCCAGATTGTCGAAATATTCGACCGACAAGGGCTGCACGTCACCGGGCGCACCCGCATCGGTCGCTGTTGCAGGCAGGTTCATGCGCAGGTTCATCTGCGTCGTTGGTGCGCCGGACAGCTGATTGACGCTCAGCTGCACGGGCTCAAGCGCGGCGGGGGTGTCGCGCGGCACGGCTGGGATCGACCCATCGGGATTCGCGCGCCAGCCCAGCAGCACCAGGCCGCTTTCGGTCACAAGATACCCTTCGTCATTAGTGCGGAACGACCCGGTTGTGGTCAGCAGCATCTCGTTCGATCCGCCCGCGATCTGCGAACTTGGGCGCACAGGGATCATTCCCCGCCCCCGCACCGCCAGATCGGTCGAATTGTTGGTCGTCACCAGCGAGCCACGCTGATCGATCAGCCGTTGGCTGGTGGTCCTGACGCCGCCGGCGGAATAGCTGCCGCCCTGACCGGACGTAACCATCGAATGAAAATCCGTCTCGACCCGTTTGTAGCCGAAGGTCGAAGAGTTCGCGATATTGTCGGATATGGTGGCCAGCCTGTTGGCATTGGCCCTCAGCGCCGCCACACCGGCATTCAGCGAAGAGGAAATTGTCATCGGCACGCCCTTCTGTTGCGTCAATCGTTGATGCAACAGCTAACGCACTGCCCCTTAACAGCGCGCTAACAGGTAAAATGCGCCCTACCTTTAGGGGGCGCGCAGAAAGATCACCTCGATCCGGTTGTTGCGCGGGGCCATCGGGTTGTCACTGTGCAGCTTGCGATCGGCATGTCCCGTGACCCGATCAAGTCGCTGTGCCACAACGCCTTTGTCCTGCAGCATCTGACGCACCGCCTGCGCGCGCGAGGTCGACAGATCCCAGGCAGGATTACGCGCCAGCACGACGGGCGAAGCGCCGACATGACCCTCCACGGCAACGGAATTCGTAACCAGATCCGAGGCGCGTGCGATGAGCAAACTCAAAGCCCGCAGGATCGGCGTCGGTGTATCCGAGCCCGATTCGAACAGCGGCTGATCCTCGGTATCGAACAACTCGACAATCAGGCCTTCGTCGGTGACGCGGGTGACAATGTGCTTGAGCAGCTTGTCCGACACCGCGCTTTCTCCGGTACGCCCCAGCAACTGCGCCTCGAGCGTCGAGAAATCCTGCTGCGCCCCTTTGCCGCCGCCATCCGCGTCCAGGCCGGTTGTCCCGCGCGCCTTGTGCGCTTCGGTCGGAAAGCGGTTGGTCGCACCCTTGCCGTCCGAGACCAGAGTGTTTTCCGAAAACATGCTGTCGCCGCCAAAGGCCCCGTCACCGCCGCCGGAATCGGGGCTGATCGGGATCGTCGGCGAGAAGTAATCCGCCAGCCCCTTGCGTTGCGTTTCGGTCGTTGCGTTCAGCAGCCACATCAACATGAAGAAGGCCATCATGGCCGTGACAAAGTCCGCATACGCGACCTTCCACGCGCCACCGTGATGGCCATCGCCACCTGACACACGCTTCTTCTTGATGATGATTGGCGCCGCATTGCTCTGCGCACCCATCTCCACCACCTTTTTATCACCCAAGCTCAGGGGTAGCAGCGCAGGTCTTAAGGTGGGCTTAACACTTAAAACTGTACAGAGTTCACCTTACCTTGGCAGCCCAGCAGACGCCCGACGCAGGATCAGGGACAGGCGGTTGAAGCTGTTTTCAATCCCTTCCGGGTCGGTTTTACCAAAGAAACCATCCAGATCGTCATGTACCCGGACCGCCTGATCCAGCAGGGGATCAGAGCCTTCGGTATAAAGCCCGGCTTTGATCATCACCTCGGATTGCTCATAGCTGCCGACCAGTTTCCGGGCCTCGGCGATCATCTGATTCTCGGCCTCGGTCGCCGCCCCCGGCAGACTGCGCGAAACCGACCGGCTGAGGTCAATCGCCGGAAAGCGGCCGCGTTCGGCGATCTCGCGGCTCAGCACGATATGGCCGTCCAGCACGCCGCGCAGGATGTCGGCGATGGGTTCGTCCATATCCGATCCGGCGACCAGAACGCTGAACACCGCAGTAATGTCGCCCTGTTCATGCGTGCCCGGCCCGGCGCGTTCGCACAGCTTTGAAATCAGCGGCGTGACCGATGGTGGGAAGCCGCGCAGCGAGGGGGCCTCACCCATCGCAACGGCAATTTCCCGATGCGCCTCGGCAAAGCGGGTGACGGAATCGGCCAGAAACAGGACGTTCAGACCCTGATCGCGCATGTATTCGGCCACGGACATGGCAGACCACGCGCAACGCCGTCGCGCCAATGCGGATTGGTCCGAAGTGGCCGCCACAACGACTGCACGTTTCATGGCCTCGGGCCCTAGGGCATGGGTGACAAACTCATTCACTTCGCGCCCGCGCTCGCCCACCAGTGCCACGACGACCACGTCAGCCTGCATCGACCGCGCCATCGTTGCCAACAGGGTGGATTTCCCGACACCCGAACCCGCAAACAATCCGACCCGCTGCCCACGCACAATCGGCAGCATGGTATTGAGCGCCGCCAGACCGGTCGCCATCCGTGCGCCAAGTGGCTTGCGATTTACGGCCGGGGGCGGGGCTTGCACGATGTCCCTCTCCTGCGGTCCGCCCAGCAGCGGTTTGCCATCAAGCGGGGCACCAAACGGATCGATCACCCGCCCCAGCCAATGCATCCCCGGCGCAAATCCGGGTGAGGGGTTCAGAATCACTCGGTCCCCAAGGCTGACCCCATCCGGTGCGCCGCCGGGCATCATGTGAATATGATCGGAGCCCACATGCAGCACCTCACCCGTCAGATCGGGGCCGGATCGACGTTTCAGCGTCAGCAGATCCCCGATTCGTGCCTGTCGGGTCAAACCGCTGATTTCTATGACGCCCTGCGCGACCCCAGACACCAGCCCGACATGTCGTGTCGCGGCCATCCGGTCGAATTCGCATTTCAGAAGCATCGGGTCGAGATCTGACATCGTGGGTTCTCCAACTGAGTTCTGAAAACTGTTTCTAAAGGAATCGGGGTTAAGCCTTGATTGAAATTGATCGAGGGAGAAGCCCCGATGTTCTATGACCTGAACGTCTTTAAGACAGCGTACGCAATGGCAACCCATGCCGGGCAACGGCAGGCCGTCATCGCGCGCAACATGGCCAACGCAGATACGCCGGGCTATCAGCCGCGCGATATCGAAGCCTTTCAAACAGCATTCGAAAACACCGGGTCCGGGGCCGAAATGACGGCCACCCGGCAGGGGCATCTGAACGGCGGCATGTCCGGGCAAAACTGGGCTGAATACACTGCCGAGCCGAAAGGGGATCCCAACGGCAACGGTGTGTCGCTGGAAGAGGAAATGCTGAAAGCGGTTGACGTCAAACGGCAGCATGATCGGGCGCTGACGATCTACAAGTCCTCGATGGGCATTCTGCGCACCAGTTTGGGTCGGGGTTAATCGGAGATGAGCGATTTTTCCCACTCTCTTACTGCGTCGGCCAGTGCCCTGCGGGCGCAGGCGGCCCGGCTGCGTCATGTGTCCGAGAATATCTCGAACGCGGATACGCCCGGCTACCGGCGCAAAACGGTCCCGTTCGAGACGGTGCAGAAGGACGGCAAGGAGATGGTGCAGGCCGGGCGCGTGCAACTGGATCGCCGCGATTTGCAGCGCGTTCACGACCCCAGCCATCCGATGGCGGATGAAAGCGGTCATTATCTGGGCTCGAATGTCGATCTGATGATCGAGATCGCCGACGCGCGCGAGGCGCAGCGCAGTTACGAGGCCAATCTCAAGATGTTCGACCAGACGCGCAAAATGTCGTCGTCGCTGATGGAATTACTCCGGAAATAAAGGAACGCCAGAATGGATATCCGATCACTTACCGCCGCACAGAACTATGCTGGCGCGCGCCCCGCAACGCAGGCCGACCCGGATCATGCCGGCATGGCGCAGGGAATGCGCGCGACGTTTCAGGACTTTGCGGCAACGCTGAAACACAGCGAGCAAATGTCTCAGGCCGCGATGACCGGACAGGCTGATCCGCATGCCTTGGTGCAGGCACTGGCGCAGACCGAACTGGCCGTCGAAACCGCCGTTATCGTGCGCAACAAGGTGGTCGAAGCCTATCAGGAAATCCTGCGGATGCCGGTCTGAACGATGCTGAGCGAAGGTCTGTTCTACGACATCGTGCGTCAGGCGCTGTGGGTCGCGGTGATCACCTCGGTCCCGATTCTGGCCGTGGCGCTGGTGTCCGGTCTGATCGTCGGCCTGTTCCAGGCACTGACCTCGGTGCAGGAGATGACGTTGACCTTCGTTCCCAAACTGATCGCCATTGTCGTCGTGTTCTGGATTTCGATGGGCTTCATGACCCAGACGCTTGTCACGTTTTTCACAGGCACTCTGGTGCCGCTGATCGCAGGAGGTCGCTGATGGATACCGCCTATGTCACCCTGTCCCGTCAATCCGGGCTGATGAACGAAATGCGGCTGGTAGCGAACAATATCGCCAATGCCAATACCACCGGCTACCGCGCACAAGGGTTGGTGTTCTCGGAATTCGTGCGCGACATGCCGGGCAATCCGTCCCTGTCGATGAGCCGGGCCGAGGCGCGCAATACGTCCCTGCAACAGGGCGTTCTGACCGAGACTGGCGGGCAGTTCGATTTTGCCATCGAAGGCGAGGGGTTCTTCATGGTTGAAACCCCCGAGGGCAATCGCCTGACGCGGGCGGGCAGTTTCACCCCAAACGCGCAGGGTGATCTGGTGGCGATGGATGGCGCGCGTGTTCTGGACAGCAACGGCTCGCCTGTTTTCATCCCGCCTGATGCGGCCTCGATCGACGTTGGTGCAGACGGCACGCTGAGTGTCGAGGGGCAGCTTCTGGGCCAGATCGGCGTCTATCGGGTGGAAGACCCCGAGACTCTGGTCCGCGAGGGCAATACGCGGTTCCGGGCTGATGGCGGGATCGACGCCGTTGATGAACCCGTTGTCGTGCATCGGTTCCTCGAGGGCTCGAACGTCAATGCAATCCAGCAGGTCACGCGTCTGGTCGAAATCCAGCGCGCCTATGAGTTGGGCCAAAGCTTTCTGGAAACCGAAGATGAGCGCGTGCGCGGGGCCCTCGACGCGCTGATGCGCTGATCTGAACAAGGAGATTTTGAAATGCGTGCTTTGAAAATCGCAGCCACAGGTATGACGGCGCAGCAGATGCGGGTTGAGACGATCTCGAACAACCTCGCGAACATGAACACCACCGGTTACAACGCCCGCCGTGCGGAGTTTGCCGATCTGCACTATCAGCAGATGGCCCGCGCGGGTGCGGTCAACGCATCGGACGGAACCGTGTTGCCGACCGGTATCCAACTGGGCCTTGGCGTCCGGCCCGCTGCCGTCACGGTGCAACTGGCACAGGGTGCGCTGTCGGCCACCGGCAGCGATCTGGACGTGGCCATCGAAGGCCGTGGTTATCTGGAGGTGGCGCTACCCAACGGTCAGTCCGCCTATACGCGCGATGGCAGCCTGAAACGCTCGGCTGAAGGTCTGATCGTGACCTCGGACGGCTTTGCCGTGGCCCCAGAGATCACAATCCCGGATGATGCCCGGTCAATCTCGATCAACGCCTCGGGCGAGGTTTATGCCTATTTTGACGACACGCCCGAAGGGCAATTGCTGGGTGAATTCTCGCTGGCCAGCTTCTCGAACGCCAAGGGCCTTGAGGCAATCGGCAGCAACCTGTTCCGCGAAACCGAAGCCTCGGGCGCGCCGATCCTGGGCCTGCCCGGCGAAGACGGGTTGGGCACGCTGCGACAAGGCTATCTGGAAGACAGCTCGGTCGATGCCGTGCGCGAAGTGACTGAGTTGATCGAGGCGCAACGTGGCTATGAGATGAATGCCAAGGTTATCACCGCCGTCGATCAGATGATGGGCGCGACAACGCAGGTGCGGTGATGCGGTTGGTGCTTCTGATATGCTTGATGGTCGCGCCCCTGGCTGCATTGGCGGATATCGTGGTCCCGACCCGCACGATCCGCGCGAAAGAGGTGATCTCGGCTGCGGACCTTGAACTGAAAGCGACGGATTTGCCCGGCGCCATCAGTGATCCGGGCGCGTTGATCGGGCTAGAGGCACGCGTCGCCCTTTATCCCGGTCGCCCCGTACGCGCGGTGGATGTCGGCCCGCCTGCCATTGTGGATCGCAATGATCTGGTTGTTTTGGTGTTCAACCGCCAACCCCTGTCGATCTCCACCGAAGGCCGGGCGCTGGGGCGCGGCGCGGTGGGTGAGCGTATCCGCGTCATGAACCTGTCCTCCCGCACAACGGTCACCGGCCTGATCCGGCCCGACGGACAAATCGAGGTGAAATAATGACTGGACTGTCAAAACCCCTTCTGCTGACGATCTTTGCGCTTTCCGCCTGCGGTCGATTGGATCATCTGGGCAAACCGCCAAGCTTCACCCCGAACGAGGAGTCACCGGAACAGGTGGCAATGCTTTGGCCGGGCCTGCCCCTTCACACACAGACGCAACGGGTGGTCGACAGATCCTCGCTATGGAGCGGCGGGCAGCAATCCCTGCTGGGCGATCAGCGGGCGATCAAGAAAGGCGATATTCTGACCGTTGTGATCGAACTGGACGAAGAGGCCGAGTTTTCCAACAACACCAGCCGGTCCCGCTCCGGTTCGGAAAGCCTTGAGATCCCTAACCTGTTCGGGCTGCCGCAACGGGCCGAAGAACATCTGCCCGAGGGGGCGACCCTGGACGATGCAGTCGGGATCGAGTCGGATTCCTCAAGCTCGGGCCGGGGGTCGGTGCGGCGCAACGAAAAGCTGACTTTGCGGGTCGCGGCCACGGTGCTGGACGTGTTGCCAAACGGGGTTCTTTCGATCTCGGGTTCACAAGAACTGCGCGTGAACTTCGAATTGCGAGAGCTTTTGGTTGCCGGCTACGTCCGCCCGCAGGATATCTCGCGCAAGAATGAGATTACGTATGACAAGATCGCCTCGGCGCGGGTGTCTTACGGTGGGCGCGGGCAAATCACCGATGTCCAGCAGCCGCGCCTTGGCCAGCAGATCCTCGACTCGATTCTACCGTATTGAGGTGCGCACATGATGAAGCTGTTGCTGCCAGTCGTTTTCCTGTTGGTTGGTCTGGGTGCCGGTATTGGTGCTGCGAAATTCCTGACCCCTGAAAAACCGCCTGAGGTTGCGTCTGATGCGAAGGACGAAAAGAAGACAGAGGCCAAAGAACAAAAGGCCGATAAGAAATCCGACAAAGGGGACAAGGCGGGTGGTTTTGAGTATCTGAAACTGACCAAGCAATTTGTCGTGCCGGTGGTGAAAGATGATCAGATCTCGGCCATGGTGACGATGTCGCTAAGCCTTGAGGCGAACCCTGCCATCACCGAAACCTTCTATGCCATCGAGCCGAAACTGAGGGACGGGTTTTTGCAGGTTCTGTTCGATCACGCCAATACTGGCGGCTTTGACGGTATCTTCACGGAATCGGACACCCTGACCGTCCTGCGCAAGGCGCTGCTGGAAGTGGCACAGAAGGACCTTGGTGCGGATGTATCTCAAGTTCTGATCATGAGCGTGAACCGGCAAGATACCTGAACCCAAGAACCTCCGGCCCGATCCGATTGGGCCCCGGGGGCTACTGTTGATTTGACTGTTTTCTGGCCTGAGCCAGCCGATGTTCTTGTCGAAGCTGGTCGGAGATTGAACGGATCGCCTGTTGCCGTCCGAACGCCGCCCGAAGTTGTTCGATCGCGGCTAGTTTCTGCGCCCGCAGACGGGCGAGGTCGGTGTTCAACTGGCGACGGGTTGCGGATTCCCACCCGTTCCACAGAATATCCGTCCCGGTGACCTGATACCCTTCGGCCGAGGCACTGTCGCGCCGCACCTCTGCAACCTGTGTGTTCAGCGATGCAAGCTGCTGCTGTACGCGGGCTTCGGCCTCGATCACCGGGCGCAGGGTCTGATAGTTTTTCTGATACACGGCATCAGTGGCGCGTTGCAGGTCGGACATTTTTTTTCGGTTCATCTGATCTGACCTTTTGCACGTTTGCGCATCGCCTCGGCAAATCGAATTGCGGCGGCGACCGGGCGGTAGTGCTCTTCGGCGATTTCCTGACCGATCTCGACGGTCGCGTGCAGCGCGCGTGCAGTTGGCGGATCCGAGTGGATCGGGACCCCGCCCTCGCTGGCGGCGGATCGGATGGCCGCCGCCACCTCATCCACGCCCTTGGCAACGCAGACAGGGGCGGCACCTGCGGCGCGGGACCATTTAAGCGCGACCGCGAAATGGGTAGGGTTGACGATCACCACATCCGCCTTGGGCACATCGGACATCATCTGGTTGGTTGCAATGTCCTGCGCACGTTGGCGGCGCTGTTGTTTGACATGCGGATCGCCCTCGGCATCCTTGGTCTCATCCTGGATTTCCTTGCGCGACATGCGGTTCTTGCGCATGTGCTCGGCATATTGCCAAAGGTAATCGATCACACCGATGGCCAGCGCAATGACGATCACGATGAACAGAAAGCGAAACAGCAGGTTCATCATCAACAGAATCGACGATTTTGCAGGTGCTGCGCTGGCCGAAATGATCTCGGTCAGATTGGCCTTCAGGAACAAGGCCAAGCAAGTGCCATAGATCAGCAGCTTGGCAAAACTCTTGGCAAATTCGAACAGGCCGCCGCGTCCGAATTTGTTTTTTGCATTCGACACAAGCGAGATACGCGAGAGCTTGGGTTTCAGCTTGGTGGGTGCAAAGATCAGCGCGCGCTGGGCAATCAGACTGAGCAAAACCGCCGCGGCGGGCAGTGCAAAAAGCATCGAGACCGGCACTAGTGCGCCCCGAAGCAACCCGGCAACCGGCGCAGAAGCAGGCCCGGTCGCGACCAGTTGAGACAACGCATCCGACTGGTCAATCAGCACAACAAACAGCGTGCCCAGATGTTGGGCTGTGTGCTGCCCCGCCGTCAGCAGCGCGATGACCAGACCGGTATATCCCGCGACCACGGACAGATCGCTGGACTTCGCAACCTCACCCTTTTCGCGCGCTTTCTGCAGCTTTTGCGGGGTGGGTTCAAAGGATTTGTCGCTGTCGTCGTCAGGTCCGCTCATGGCCTTTCCCCGGTCGGGTTGAGAAGGAAGGCGTTCAGGGCGTCTGACCAGACGGACAGGATCAGCGGTGCGCCGGCAAACAGCAGGAACAGCCCGGCAAAGGTGATGGCAGGGGCGCCGACGAAGGCCACCATCAGCTGCGGCATGGCACGGTTGATCACCCCAAGGGCCAGATTGTAGATCAGCGAGGCGATCACAAACGGGGTGGCCAGCGCAAAGGCCAGGCTGAAGCTGTGCGCGATCTGTTGCACCCCCCAGTGGGACAGATCCGATGGTGCCGGAAGCATCCCCATCGGGAACATCGCGTAGCTGTGGATCAGAAATTGCGCGGCCCGGATGTGCAGTCCCATGATCACGGCCAGCGTCAGACCGGCCAGCATCAGAAAATACCCCATTGCTGGCATCGGATCGACTGCGGCCCCGCCCAGAAGCTGCGACAGCGAGGTCGATTGTGCTGCAATGGACCCAGCGGTTTGCAGGGCCAGCACAAACAATCGTAACCCAATGCCGAGGGCCATCCCGATCAACACCTCTGTCCCCACCAGCCGGACCATCTGCGGGAAACCGGCGGCCAGCTCAGCTGCGCCAATTGCGGGCGCGATTATCAGGGTGAAGGCCATCGAAAGACCCAGTTTGACGCGCACCGGGATGCTGCGCTCGCCGAACGCGGGCAGCAGCGACACAAAGGCCGAGACACGCAGAAACACGGCGAATAGATGCCAAACGCTGACGCCGATCTGGTTCAGCAGTTCCGGGGGCAGGGCGATCACGCGGGAACCGTTCCGACCAGTGACGGCCGTGCCTCAAGCCCGATCTCTTCGAACGACAGGACCGGGTTGGCGACGCCCCGCGCCTGCATGATCGTGCGCAGCAACCGGCGGCGGCGGGTCGAGGTGACGATGGCCGGGAACAGCCCGCTATCTGCCGATTTCGCCACGCTGGTCACGACGCCATCTGCCAGTTTGTTGAACAGGTTGGGCGGCAGCGCGACATCCAGCCCGGCATTGGGGGCGTCGATCTGGTAGGTGGCGAACGTATCCTCCCATTCCGGGGCAAGTTGGATCAGCGGGATCGATCCGTCCTCTCGTTTCATCTCGGCGACCAGTTGGAAGCCAAGCCTTTGGCGGACGATCTCGCAAATCCCTTCGGGCTGGGTGGTGGTCATCCGCGCCTCGGCCACGCTTTCCAGGATCAGGGCCATGTTTCTGATCGAGACGCGTTCGTCCAGCAGCAGGCGCAGGACGGCGTGCAGCGTGTCGATAGGAACTTTGTCGGGGATCAATTCGTCCAGCAGCTTGCGGTTGGCCTCGGCCCGGACCGGATCGCTAAGGCGGGTCATCTCGGACAGCAGACGGCGCAGGGATTTCAGCGTCAGCAGGCGCGGGAAGTTCTGTTTTATGATCTCCAGCAGATGGGTCGCCAGAATCTCAGGCGGTGAGACGATGGTGGCCCCGCTCAGCGCTGCATCCTCCTGATCTTTGGGCAGAATCCAGCGGGCAGGCGCGCCGTAAACAGGCTCGGTCACGTCGTTGCCGTCGGGCAGCAGGTCAAAGCCGTCCTGCACCAGCGCCAGAACCAGATCGGGGTTCAGGACCCCGCGCGCCTGTTCTACCCCCTGAACCTTGATCACATATGTGCCGGTTGGCAGGTCGGCGCGGTCGGTCAGGCGAATCTCGGGCAGGATCAGACCAAAGGTCGAGGCGACATAGGTCCGCATATTGGCAATCCGCGCATCCAGCCCGGTGCCCTGGTTCAACACCATGCTGACCAGATCGGGCGCAAACTCCAGATGTACGTCGTCCAGATCCAGGATGTCTCCGATGGCCTGAGACACGGGTGCATCCACCTCGGACGATGGGGTTTCGGGTTCCAGCGCGGCGGCTTTTTGGGTGCGGTGGACGTGATAGGCGGCATAGCCCAGAACGCCGGCCCCCAGAATGAAAGGCAAAAACGGCAGGCCCGGCACCAGAGCAAACAGGACCATCAGAACGGCCACGGTTGCCAGCGCGGCGGGGTGTTTACCCAGTTGCGAGAAGATGGCGTTGTCGGTTGCCCCTTGCGTGCCGCCCCGCGCCAATAGCAACGCCGAGGCAATCGAAATGATCACGGCTGGAATCTGCGAAACCAGACCATCTCCGACAGTCAGGATGGCATAGGTCTCAAACGCCGAGGCGACCGGCATGCCGTGCACGATCACGCCCATCACCAGACCCATAACAAGGTTCAAAAGCGTGATCAGCAACCCGGCAATCGCGTCACCCTTGACGAATTTGGACGCGCCATCCAGCGAGCCGAAAAAGGTGGTTTCCTGCTGTTCCCGCTCGCGCCGTTCCTTGGCCTGCTGGTGGTCGATGGCCCCGGCGGACATGTCGCTGTCGATGGCCAGCTGCTTGCCGGGCATCCCGTCCAGCGCAAAGCGCGCGCCGACCTCGGCCATGCGGGCAGCGCCTTTGGTGATGACCATGAAGTTCACGATCAGCAGCACGCCGAACACCACCAGCCCCAGAAAGATACTGCCGCCCATGACAAAATTGGCGAACCCTTCGATCACATCCCCGGCGGCATTGGGGCCGGTATGGCCCTGACCGATGATCAGCTTGGTCGAGGATACGTTCAGCGACAGGCGCAACATCAGCGACGCAAGCAGGATCGTCGGGAAGGACGAGAAATCCAGCGGACGCTCGATAAACAGGGTCAGGGTAAAGATCAGAATGGCCAGCGCAAAAGACGCGGCCAGCCCCACATCCAGCACCCAGGCGGGCATCGGCAAGATCATCATCACGATGATGGTCATCAGTGCTAGCGCCAGCAATACGGTGGGCGAGAACAGGGATCGGACGTCGATCTTGGGCACGAAACGCTCCTAATTGAAGGCGATAAAGGCGGTGGCGGACCCGCCGGTAGGCACCAGAGAGCCCAGCGACCCCCGAGGGGTCTGGGTCGGTTGCAGCGGGATCAGCGGGGCGGCGGAACCGGTGAACGGGTCACGCGACACAAAGGCTGTTTGTGTTTCAGGCGCGGTGCCAAGTTGCGCCAGGACGGTCTGGAACCGGCCCTGATAGGCGTTTGCCAGCTCGGGCGTGCGGGAATGATAGGCCCCGGCGGCGGCGGACCATGAGCCGAGCTCGGCGTGCAAATCCTTCAGGAACCGGGCCGCATAGGTGGCGTTTTCATCCGGGTCGAACATTGCGTCGATAGATCGGAACGCCTTGCCGTGCCAGCGATAGTTGATCTGGAAACATCCGACATCAAAGCTGCGCTTGCCCGCTTTGAAAATGTCGAACACGTAAGATTTGGCCTCGATTTCCGAGTTGAACCAGAACCCGTGCCCTTCGACATTGATGGTCCACGGCCAGGGAATGAAATGCCCGCCCTGCGTGCGCCCGGTTTCAACGCGCGTTATGGCGCGCAATACATCCAGCGGCACATCTTCGGACTGCGCGGCACGGCGGGCGGCCTGATCGCAGACATCGCCGGTGCGCGCGTCCGACATGGCAAACGCCGCCTGTGCCAACCACACCTGCATCAGGGAAACAAAAAACGCGACTATACGAAAGGGCATTCTGCCGGTCCGGGATTCTGATCTGTCCCGGTCACGCTAGCCGCGCATTGGTTTACAGCGCGTTATCGCCTGTTCATTTTCGGTCGATCCGCCGACCGAACACGACGCTGGTATTGGTGCGCAGCACGCCGGGGATTTTGGCCAGATCATCGACCAGAATATCCAGATCCTCGATCCTTGGGGCCTCGGCGGAAAGCAGCAGGTCGAACTCGCCATTGATCGACAGGCAGCGTTTGACCTCGGGGTAGGTTTCCAGCCGTTTGATGATGCGGGTGGTTTCCTTCTGCTGCACTTCGAGCAGCACAACAACCTGCACACGAGGCGCATCCTCGGGCGCGTTCAGAATGACCGAATAGCCTGCGATCACGCCGCGGTCTTCCATGCGTTTGATCCGCTCGTGCACAGTTGTGCGCGCCACGCCCAGTTTGGCGGCGATATTTGTGGTCGATTCACGCGCGTTATGTTGCAGGGCGGCGATGATATGGCGATCAAGCTGATCCATAGGGTCTCCGGCAGGCGGTCGCTCAGGTTTAAAGCAAATCGATGGCGACGCTCAAGGTTTATGCGTCGCTGGCGCGGTGCCGGACCGGGGCCAGATCATCAGTGCAGTCGTCAGGCCCAGCACGGCAGCGCAAGTCATGCCCGTCAATGCGGTGGTCGCGCCGTACCGGGTCATCAACCAGCCCGCCATTGGGTACAGTACCAGCCAGCACGCGTGCGACAGGGTGAATTGTGCGGCAAAGAGGGCGGGTCGATCCTCGGGGCCGGCAGACCGGGTCAATAAGCGGCCCGAGGGGGTCAGGGTCATCGAATATCCAAAGCCCGCGATGGCCCAAAGCGTGGTCAGGGCAGGCAAAGACAAAAGGTCTGACATCGAAACAAAGGCTGCCGCTGCCATGGTCGATGTTGCGATGGTCGAGCCGCTTAGCATGACGCGGCGATCCGGAAACCGGTCCAACAGCGGGGGCAAGGCAAACGCGGCCAGCATGGACCCGCCGCCAAAGCCAGCCAGCGCAATGGCCACTGCGCTTTCGGACAGTCCCAGATCGGACCGCACCAGCACCACGGTGTTCACAATAACCATCGAACTGAGCGCGGCGGCGCACCAGCTGAGCGCCAGTAGGCCGCGCAAGCGTGTCGTGGACAGGTACAGACGAATGCCCCGCGTGGTTCGGTCGTAGATGCCGGTGCGCCCGGACGGTTTGGGCGAAGGCAATATGACTGACACCACCAGAAGGGCCGAGGCGACAAACCCAAGGCCGGTGCCCAGAAACAGGGTGTCAAAGCTGACGAACAGCAGCAGAAGGGCCGCCAGCATCGGGCTGAGCAGGCTTTCCAGATCGTAAGCCAGCCGCGACAGCGACAAAGCGCAGGTATAGTCCCGCTCATCCGTCAGAACATCCGGGATCGTGGCCTGAAACGTGGGTGTGAACCCGGCAGAGGCCGATTGCAGGACGAAAATCAGAACATAGACCTGCCAGATCTCGGAGACGAAGGGCAGGCAGAGGGCAACGGCGGCGCGGACCAGGTCCAGAACCACCAGCATCTTGCGTCGGTCGATCTGTTCGGCAATGGCGGCGGCCAGCGGGGCCACGACAACATAGGCCACCATCTTGATGGTCAGGGCAGTACCCAAAACCAGCCCGGCGGCGTCTCCGGCCAGATCATAAGCCAGCAACCCCAAGGCAATCGTTGCCAGCCCGGTTCCCGTCAGCGCAACAACTTGCGCCGCCAGAAGGTGGCGATAGGTGCGGTTTTGCAGGATACTGAACATGGATCAGAGACGGTTCGTGGTGACCTTGGAACACAGCCACTTTGTTTGGTTTGCCATAAGGGCAGACTATCCAGCAATTCAGGCGGATAACAAGACGTGCAGACCCAGGAAAACGGACGGCGTTGAGTTTGTGGGCCAAACCGCCTATCTCGGGGTCGAGACCGCACAAAGGACATTTCCGTGGCGAACCACCTGTATAAGAACGACCTGCCGGACGGGCTGGATCTGGGGCCTATTGTGGCCATTGATTGTGAAACCATGGGGCTGAACCCGCATCGGGATCGCCTATGCGTGATTCAGATGTCCGGCGGGGATGGAAACAGCCATATCGTTCAGGTCGAAAAAGGCCAGACCGAGGCCCCGAACCTGTGCGCCATGTTGGAAAATCCGGATGTGCTGAAGCTGTTTCATTTCGGGCGTTTCGACATTGCCGCGATGTATCATGCGTTCGGCGCTTTGGCCGCGCCGGTCTATTGCACCAAGATCGCCAGCCGCCTTGTGCGCACTTATACCGACCGGCATGGGCTGAAAAACCTGTGTCAGGAGTTGATCGGCGTCGATATCTCGAAGCAACAGCAGATGAGCGACTGGGGGGCGGAAACGCTGACCGACGCTCAGCTGGAATATGCTGCATCCGATGTTCTGTATCTGCACCAGTTGCGCGAGGCGCTGGATGGGCGACTTGCCCGCGAAGGCCGCACCGAGATGGCGCAGGCCTGTTTTGATTTTCTGCCGATGCGTGCGAAGCTTGACCTCGCTGGCTGGCCCGAAACGGATATTTTTGCACACTCATGACTGACACTGAATCTTTTCTGAAAACCGCCCGTCAGGTTGTCACCGATGAAGCCCGCGCGCTGGACGTGCTGGCCGACAGTTTTGATGAACATTTCGCTGAAGCCGTACAGATGATCCTGCAGGCCACGGGCCGTCTGATCGTCAGCGGGATCGGGAAATCCGGCCATATCGGGCACAAGATCGCGGCAACTCTGGCCAGCACTGGCACGCCCGCCCATTTCGTCCATCCCGCCGAGGCGAGCCATGGCGATCTGGGCATGGTCTCGAAGGGGGATGTGGTTCTGGCGATCTCGAATTCGGGTGAGGCGCCTGAGCTGGCGAACTTGCTTGTTTACACACGTCGGTTCGGCATCCCTCTGATCGGTCTGTCCAGCAAGCCCCAAAGCACGCTGATGAAACAGGCCGATGTGCATCTTCTGATCCCCTCGCTGGGCGAGGCTTGCGGGTTTGGCATGGTACCCTCGATCTCGACCACGCTGACACTGGCGATGGGCGATGCGCTGGCGATTGCGCTGATGAAATATCGCGATTTCAAACCCGAGAACTTCCGTGATTTCCATCCGGGCGGCAAACTGGGTGCGCAACTCAGCAAGGTGCGCGACCTTATGCACACGGATATGCCGGTGGTCTCAGTCGGGACACCGATGGGCGAGGCATTGCTGGTCATGAGCCAGAAAAGCTTTGGTGTCGTTGGTGTCACGGATGACGCGGGCCGCTTGCTGGGCATCGTCACGGATGGTGACTTGCGTCGTAACATGGACGGCTTGCTGGACAAGACCACCGAAGAGGTCATGACCGCAGACCCGATGACCATCGCGCCGGGCTCTCTGGCGGAAGAAGCCGTGGCGATCATGAATGACCGCAAGATCACCTCGCTTTTTGTGGCAGATCCGGACGCAGGTGGTCAGGCGCAAGGCCTGTTGCACATCCACGACTGTCTGCGCGTCGGGCTTGGGTAAGGGAGAGGCTGAGGTGGACCGCTATTCCCGCATGGTGCAGTTCCTGAAGGTTCTGTTGCCGCTTGCGGCCATTATCATGCTGTCTACCGTCTTCCTTTTGTCCCGCAGTATCGAAACCACGGTCTCAGGCCCGTTCAGCCAGCAGGATATCGATGCGCGCCTTGCCGATCAGGTGGTGACCCAACCGGACTATCGCGGCACCACAACCAAGGGCGAGGACGTGCAGATCATCGCCACGAAAGCGACGCAGGGGACCGAAGGCGCGGTTCCAACTGCGACGGAATTCAGCGGTCGCTATGTATTGTTAAGCGGGCGGGTCATCACGTTGGACTCCAATTCAGGCCTGATCCGACCGGACAAGGGCACGGCCACCTTCGTCGGCGATGTGCTGATCACCACCGCTGACGGGATCGAGGTCACGACCGATCTGCTCAATACTTCACTTGATGAAATCCGGGGCGACAGCCCCGGGCAGGTCAACGGAACCGGCCCCATCGGCGATTTTTCGGCGGGTGGTATGACTTTCGGTACTGAAAAAACGGACGGCCCGGTCCATATTCTTTTTACAGATGGCGTGAAGCTGGTGTATGAGCCTCAAAAAGCAGAAAGATAACCTGTGTTCGATTTTCGTTTTGTCCTTTTGTGTTTTGCTCTGGTAACAGGTGCCGTTTCTGCAACCGCGCAAGAAGCGCAGGTGGCCTTTGGCGCGACGCGCGCGGACCCGTCCCTGCCGGTCGAGGTAACCTCGGAAACGCTGAACGTGAATCAAGAGGATGGCTCGGCCGAGTTCATTGGCAACGTGATCGTCATTCAGGGCGAAATGCGGCTGACGGCTGAACGGGTTCTGGTCATCTACAATGATGAACGCTCGGCGATTGAGCGGATGGAGGCGACCGAGAATGTGGTTCTGGTCAGCCCGCCCGACGCAGCCGAAGGGGATTGGGCCGAATACACGATCGACAGCGGTGTGATCGTGATGCGTGGCAATGTGCTGCTGACCCAAGGGCCCAGCGTGATCAGCGGCGATCAGATGAACGCGAACCTGACCACAGGTACAGCGACCATGACGGGTCGGGTCAAGACGATCCTGCAGCAGGGGAACAACTGATGGTGCGTCCCCAATTGTCCGTGGCAGAGGGCAGCTTGGGCCTGCGGATCGAAAAGCTGCGGAAATCCTACCGGAAAAAGACGGTCATTCGCGACGTTTCGATGACGCTGGACCGGTCCGAGGTTGTGGCGTTGCTGGGTCCGAACGGGTCGGGCAAGACGACGACGTTTTATTCCGTGGCCGGTCTGGTCTTTCCCGAAGCCGGAAAGGTGACGATTGACGGGCAGAATGTGACCACCCTGCCGATGTATCGCCGTGCCCGGATGGGGATCGGCTATCTGCCGCAGGAAATGTCGATCTTCCGCGGCATGAGCGTCGAGGACAACATCGCCTCGGTCCTGGACATTACAGTCAAACATGCCCACCGCCGCAAAGAGCGGCTGGAAGAGCTGTTGTCGGATTTCTCGATCGAACACCTGCGCCGCGCACCCGCGCTGGCCCTGTCGGGCGGTGAACGCCGCCGGGTCGAGATTGCGCGCTGTCTGGCGGCGGATCCGAAATATCTGCTGCTGGATGAACCCTTTGCGGGCGTTGACCCGATCAGCGTGGGGGATATTCGGCATCTGGTCGCGGATCTGAAAAAGCGCGGAATCGGGGTTCTGATCACTGATCACAACGTCCGCGAAACGCTGGAGATTGTGGATCGCGCCTATATCCTGCACGACGGTCAGGTTCTGATGTCCGGCACGCCCGACGAGGTTGTCGAAAACGAAAACGTCCGTCGGGTTTATCTGGGCGAAAACTTCAAAATTTCATAGGGTTGCGCGGTTTTGCGCCGGTTGCATGGCGGAAATCGCGTATATACACATCTGTTTTGATTGACTCTTCCCTCGGCTCTTGTCTCAATTGGGGCATGGCATTTATTCGGTTCCAGGCTGGATCTCGATGTCCCTTCAGTGAAGGGCCGGGTCAGCGGCAACCGATCAGAATGTCGATATCCCCCACCCGATAAAAACAAGCATGTTGCGCGACGCAACGTCAGAATGGGTGTGAATTGTGAAGGAGATCACATGCGTTACCAAATCAGCGGAAAACAGATCGACATCGGCGCGGCCCTGCAGACCCATGTGCAGACCGAGCTGGGCGAGGTCGTTGGCAAATATGCCCAGCGCCCGACAGACGCCAACGTCGTCTTTTCCCGTTCAGCGCATGAATATGTATGCGAAACCACTGTGCATCTTTCGACGGGCCTGACCGCCCAAGCCAGGGCCCACGCCACTGAAATCTACGCAGCGTTCGAGGCATGCTGCGACAAGATGGAAACCCAACTGCGCCGCTACAAGCGCCGCCTGAAGGACCATCACAAGGATCGTGCCGAACCTGTTGAACTCTTCGGGGCGTCCTCTTATATCCTCGCCTCTGACGAATCGGGGACGGCAGATGAACCCGAATCGCTGCAGCCCATGATTGTGGCTGAGATGGAAACAAAGATCCCATCGCTCAGCGTCGGTGAAGCCGTCATGCAAATGGAACTTGCTGGTGCTCCGGTGCTGGTGTTCAGGAACGAAAACAAGGATGGATTGAATGTCGTTTATCGTCGGGATGACGGTAATATCGGCTGGATCGATCCTTAACAGGCAAGATTAGAAAGGCGGGCCTTGGCGCAGGTCAGGGCCGCCGTGGAGCATGATCATGGAGCTTTCGAGCATTCTGAAGCCCGAAGCAGTACGTGTACTTTCCGCCGCTTCAAGCAAGAAGCGGCTGTTTCAGGAAATCGGCGACGTCGCGGCCGCGACGCTGGACCTTGAGGCTCAGTCGATTGTCGATTGTCTTCTGGAACGCGAAAGCCTTGGCCCAACTGGCGTGGGCCATGGTGTTGCTTTGCCACATGCGCGCCTGCCCGACATCGCCGAGGTTTCGGGGGTGTTTGTCATGCTGGAAAAGCCGATTGATTTCGGCTCGGTGGACCGTCAGCCGGTCGATATTGCCTTTTCCCTGTTTGCCCCGGAAGAAGCCGGTGTCGAACACCTGAAAGCGCTGGCGCTTGTGTCCCGGACGCTGCGCGACAGCTCGGTCTGTGCCAAGCTGCGGGCCAATCCGGATCCGGTCAAGCTCTATGCCATTTTGACCGAAGCGCAGTCGATGCAAGCTGCGTAAGGTGTTGTAATCACAAAAAAGCCCCCGAAGTTCGGGGGCTTTTTTTGTTTGAAGATCCCGGCAAATTAGCCGCCGGTTCCCATTTCCAGCGTCCACCAGATCTTACCGCCGCTTTCCTGATGCCAGTTAAAGCCCATCTGCGTCGCTTTAGGGTCCATGATGACCGATCTTGGGCCGGATTCCTGCATCCAGGCTGCCAGGGTTTCGGTCTCGGTCTCGTAGGTCTCGGAAATCGCTTCGCCCAGGAATGTGCCGAAATACCCGACCCGTGCGGCCCGATCGATGGGCGAGGATCCGTCAGAGCCGAAATGCCACGGGCGGTTCTGCCGGGCCATATCCTTGGAATGGGTGGCAGCGGCAGCGTTCAATTGTGCGTTCAGTTGCACGGGCTGCAAGCCTTGCGCCTGCCGCAGGGCATTGACTGAATCCAGCATCCGGAATTGCAGCTTTTCCGGGTTGCCACGGATTTTGTAGACCGTGGGCAAGGGGCGGCCATCCGCACCAAAGCTGGTGGGCTGGGTGCTTGTACATGCCGCCAGCGCGACTAGGCACATCAACAGTAAAGAAACGATACGCGTCATGATCGACCTGATTATTGTGTCGATAACGGGCATAACCTGCCAGACGGTGCGGGGCAAACGCACAATAGTCTCACCCCGCGTGATTTTGCCGGTTTGATTTGCGACTGAAGCATTCTGGCAATAGAATACACCGGATTTCAGAACCCGCCCACGCAAAGGACCGTTTGTCATGGTCAAAAAACGTATTCCCTCGTCGACCCGCCGAGGATTTCTTGTCGGTGCGACCGCCACGCTGGCCAGCCCGGCGCTGGCGCAATACATTCCGGGCGACCCGCTGCGCCCCGCGCCCGAACCCGAAGCCCCTGTCCGCCGAAATGTTTCAGGCTTTCGGGCGCAGGACTGGCAGCCTTATTTCTCGAACACGCGGAATGGCGCCATTCTGGTCGATACGGTTTCACGAGCGCTGCATTATTGGTCAGATGATCAATCTGTATACAAACTCTACCCGTCATCGGTGCCTCTGACCGAAGAAATGACGCGCCGTGGACGGACCAGCGTCATTCGCAAGGTCGAAGGCCCAAGCTGGGCGCCGACCCCATCGATGAAAAAGCGCAACCCCGAATGGCCGGATTACATTCCACCCGGACCGGATAACCCATTGGGAACACACGCTTTGTACCTTGGGTGGAAGTATTACCGCATCCACGGCACCCATGACACGCGCAAAATCGGTCGCAAATCGTCCAATGGCTGCATCGGATTGTTCAACGAAGACATCGCCGAGCTGTTTTCAATGGCGAAGGTCGGCACGCAAGTGTTGCTAATTTGACGACATTTTCGCGCACGAAGCCGCTTAACGCTCAAGTTGCAATTGCATTCCAACCGCATTGCTGATTAGAAAAAACCACGAGGTAAGTCTTAGGTGTGCGGTTCCTGGACAGGAATCGCGCAAATTCTGGAGGTTAATATGAAAAAACTCGTTCTCGCCGCTGCACTGACCGCTGCTGCTTCGACCGCATATGCTGGCAACCTGGAAGAGCCGGTTGTTGAAGCACCTGTTGTTGTTGAAGAAACTCAGGGTTCTTCGCAGGGCATCCTGCTGCCGCTGATCCTGCTGGTCGTTGTTGCCGCAGCTGTCGCAGCCGGCTAAGCCGACGAGCGTTATCCAGAGAAAAGGCGGTGGATTTTCCACCGCCTTTTTTCATGTCTGGCTGTCAGGGTCGGTTAGTCTAGCCACCCGCTCAGATTATCCTCGATGATCTTGCCCAGCGCGGCGATATGCGAATCATCGTCGTTGAGGCAGGGGATATAGGTGAACTGTTCACCGCCCGCGTCCTCGAAACTCTCTTTGATCTCTTCGTTGATCTCTTCCAGCGTCTCGATGCAATCGGCCGAGAAGGCGGGCGCGATGACAGCGATGTTCTTTTTGCCCTGCCGCGCCAGATCGGCGACGTGATCCACGGTGTAGGGCTTCAGCCATTCTTCGGGGCCAAAGCGCGACTGGAAGGTCGACACGATCTGGTCGTCTGACCAGCCAAGCCGCTCTTTCAGCAGTCGGGACGTTTTCACACACTGGCAGTGATAGGGATCCCCCTGCTGCAAATACCGCTCGGGCATACCGTGGTACGAGCAGACCAGAATATCGGGTTTGGTCTCCATCGCCGCATAGGCGCGTTCGACGGACTGGGCCAGTGCCTCGATATAGGTCGGTTCGTCGTAATATGCGGGCACCGTGCGGCTGGCCGGTTGCCAGGGTTCCTCCATCAGGGCGCGGAAGAACTGGTCATTCGCCGTGGCGGTCGTGGCCCCGGCATAGTGCGGATAAAGCGGGAAGAACAGGATGCGGTCGCAACCTTCGGCAACCATCTGCCGGACTTTGGATTTGGTCGAAGGGTTGCCATATCGCATACAGAAATCGACCAGAACCTGATCGCCAAAGCGAGCCTGCATGCTGTCGCGCAGCTTGGCGGTTTGGTCCTTGGTGATCGTCATCAGAGGGCTTTCGCCTTTGTCGTGATTCCAGATCGACTTATAGGCCTCGCCCGAACTGAAAGGACGTTTGGTCAGGATGATCGCCTGAAGAATCGGCTGCCATTTCCACGCCGGATAGTCGATCACGCGGCGGTCCGACAGAAACTCGTTCAGATAGCGCCGCATCGGCCAGTAGGTGTAGTGATCCGGCGTGCCCAGATTGGCCAGCAGGATGCCCACGCGCCCCATCTTTACCTTGGGGTGATCGGCAGGTGCGTGCGCGGGTCGGGTTGCGTCAAACATTTGGGTCTTCCTGAGTTTACCGGTTCTGGCCTGAGATAAAGGGAAATGCCGGGTCGTCAATCGGGCAGTTTGCCCTCGTCAGTGCCCAAGGCGTCTGCAAGGCGCATCTTGGCGGACCCCGGGCGCAGGGGTTGGGGTTGGCTGGCATCCGGCGACCAGCCGGTCAGGCAAATCAGATCGAAAGTTGCGGGCAGGCGACCCTCGGGCGTGGCAAAGTGATCGGCATAGATCTGTTGCGCGCGGACAAAGACCTGCCGACGCGTGGGGGATTTCAGCCGGTCGGTCAGAACATTGGTCTCGCCCATGGCGCGCAGGTCTTGCATCAAATGGGTCAGATCGCGATATTCCGCCGTCAGCGGAACCGCATCCGCCACAGGCAAAGCAAGCCCGGCCCGTTGCAGTAAAGCGCCCAGATCCCGCAGTTCTGCCATCGGGGCGATGCGGGGGCTGAGGCCGCCGGTCACCTCAATCTCTGCCTGTCCGAGGGCGGCGCGCAGCTGGTGCAGCGTTTCGCCGCCCAGACAGACGGCCAATAGCAGTCCATCGGGGCGCAGGGCACGGTGGCATTGGATCAACTGCCCCACCGGATCATTGGCCCAGTGCAACGCCATGGCGTGGATGACCAGATCATGCGCGCCGGGGGTCAGGGTAAGCGTTTCCTCGTCTGCCACGATGCGCGCGTCGGGCAGTAAGCCCTGCCAGATCCTAGAGAAAGGGGTCACAATTGCAGGGGCCGTAAAGCTTCTGTTAACCATGCTCAGCCGATGCTGCACTTCGTCCACAGCGGCGTGGTGCAGGAACAAGGCGTCCTCCTGCATCCGCGCGCGGCGGCGCATCAGAGTCTGGCGGTCAAACAGCGAGGGCGCATTGGAAGCTGGCAATTTCATACCCCGCACGTATCGCATTTGGCCGCGAGTTCAAACCGCGTTGCACCTGATCTACCCACCCAGATGCCTTAGCTGCGGGGATCTGACCGAATCCGACTTTGGCCTGTGTGGCACCTGCTGGCGCGAGACGCCCTTTATCGGCGGAACCGTTTGCGACAGTTGCGGCATGCCCGTGCCGGGGGATGGTGACGGGCACCGGATCGAGTGTGATGACTGCCTGAAAACCCCGCGCCCTTGGCAGGATGGACGGGCAGCGCTGCTGTATAAAGGCCGGGCGCGGGCATTGGTGCTGGCGCTGAAGCATGGGGATCGGTCCGAACTGGCCCGGCCTGCTGCGCGCTGGATGGCGCAGGCGGGGCGGGAATTGTTCAAACCGGACATGCTGATCGCGCCGGTTCCCTTGCATTGGTCCCGACTGATCAAGCGGCGGTATAACCAGTCCGCCTTGCTGGCGCAGCATCTGGCGCGCGAGACGGGGCTTGAGGCCTGCCCGGACCTGCTGCTGCGAACTGCGCGCACGCCGGTGTTGGACGGTAAAACCGCCGCCCAAAGGGCCGAGACGCTGGACGACGTGATCGCCCCACATCCAAAGCGGCAGATGAAAGGCCGCGACATCCTGCTGGTCGATGATGTGATGACATCGGGGGCGACCTTGGCGGCCTGTACGCGGGCCTGTCGCGACGCGGGGGCAAATCATATTTTCGTGTTGGTTCTGGCACGCGTTGCCAAGGATGCCTAATTCGCTCAAGATCGTGCGAAACCCGAAGGGACGGAATTATGAAACCAGTTGAGATTTACACCTCTCCGCTATGCGGCTTCTGCCACGCGGCCAAACGCCTGCTGAAACAGAAAGGTGTCGAGTTCAAGGAAATCGACGTGCTGCTGCACCCCAAGCGCAAGCCCGAAATGATCAAGCGCGCGGGCGGCAAGCGCACCGTGCCGCAAATCTTCATTGGCACCGACCATGTGGGCGGCTGTGACGACCTGTACGAGCTGGACCGTCAGGGCAAGCTGGACCGTCTGCTAGCGGCCTGATGAAAACCGCGCTGCTGCAAATCACCTCGTCGGACGACCCGGCTGCGAACCTGGTGATGGTTCGCGCCATGATGGCCGAGGCCGCAGCGCAGGGCGCGCAGTTCATCCTGACCCCCGAGGTCACCAATTGCGTGTCCAACAGCACCACGCGGCAGCGCGAGGTGTTGCAGCATGAGGAAGACGACATCACGCTGGCCGGTCTGCGGGCGCAGGCCGCCGCGCTGGGCGTCTGGCTGCTGATCGGGTCGCTGGGGATCAAGACCCACGACCCGGATGGCCGCTTTGCCAACCGCAGTTTCATGATCGACCCTCAGGGGCAGATCGTGGCGCGATATGACAAGATCCATATGTTCGACGTGCAGGTCACGGAAACCGAGACCTTTCGCGAATCGAAAAACTACCGCCCCGGAGAACAGGCGGTCATTGCCGAGACCGATTTCGGCAAGGTTGGCCTGACCATCTGCTATGACATCCGCTTTCCTTACCTGCACGCCGCGTTGGCGCAGGCCGGGGCGCATATCCTGACCGTCCCGGCGGCGTTTTCACCCGTCACCGGCGCAGCGCATTGGGAATCGCTGCTGCGCGCGCGGGCGATCGAAACCGGATGTTGGGTCCTTGCCCCCGCCCAGACCGGCGCGCATCCAAAAACCCGAGGCAAAACCCGCTACACCCACGGCCACAGCATGGTTGTCGCCCCGTGGGGAGAGGTGCTGATCGACGCAGGCACCGATCCGGGCATTCACTTTTTCGATTTGGATGATAGTTCTGTGACAGAGGCGCGCCGCCGCGTGCCCTCATTGACTCACGTGCGGCCCTTCGTGGGGCCCTGACCCAGATCGGACCATGACGGACGAACATAATGCCCTTGCGGTCACGCTGTTCAGTGAAATTCTGACGGCAGACCAACTGTTGCGCAACCGGCTGAGCCGGGTGCTGCCCAAGGGCATGGAAATCTCGCATTTCTCGGTGCTGAACCATCTGGTGTTCGTCGGGGATGAGCGCAGCCCGGCGCAGCTGGCCAACACGTTCCACGTGACCCGAGGGGCGATGACCAACACTTTGGCCAAGCTGGAATGGGCCGGATACATCCACATCCGCCCCGACTGGGACGACGCCCGCCGCAAAATGGTCGCCATCAGCCCCGCAGGTCGCCGCGCGCGCGATCAGGCGATTTCCTCGATTGCCCCGTTAATCAACCGCGTGGTCGGAGAACTGGGGCTGGAGCGCGTCCGCAGCACCCTACCCGTGCTGCGTGATTTGCGGTTGCAGTTGGAGGGGGAGTAGGCGCGAAATCCGTTGCCCTCTGTGAGACCGAAGACTGGTGCGGTCGGGCGCAGGCAAATGTGATGCTTACATATTTTCCGGACTTCTTGGGACCCAAAGAGTTGCTGTGCAACTTCTACCCTTGGGTTTGGAATCGATCTAATTTTTCGGAGTCTGATCTGCTTTTAGGCACCGGTTTGTATATTCACCTTACTCCTAAGATCAACGCATCTAGAAGCCGCCGCAAATCATTGGCCTCCATTTTTGGGTTGCCTTGCAAGCCAACTCCAGCCGCCGCCGCTGCGAATAGAAGACAGGATTCTATTCCATCCACGCCCTCGAATTCACCGCCATGGATAAGCCATACCAAATACTCACCTTTTACATCTTCATTAGTAGAACTTATTTTTCCAACGTTGCATCCATCGTTAGAAAGTTCGTGTGAAGCAAATGGTTCTGTCGTCTCCTCCGTCAGTTCTAATTCGACTGGTTTCACAAACTTGCCATCCGAAACTATCTCGGGGTCAATAAAGACAAAAAAATACAACGCCCTTACCAGATCATAGTCGTTCGAGTTCGAACCCAAGTACCGATCTGCTATTTCCTGAGTCGCCTCAGAGACTTTGGGATCGCTAATGTAGCCAAAAAGCGGAACGCCTTCATGTTCGTACACGAACACGCCCGCATTCTCTTCTGCTGTGGCTAGCGTGTTATTTAACAAGGTAGCAGCGGAAATTGCCGCACCAAAAAATATCGCGCGCCACGGCGCGTAACTTAAAGATCGAATCAAAAAACCTACCTCACCCCGGTTTCACACTCGCCGTCACATAATTCACGCTCAGATCCCGGTCCGAGATCGACCAGTTCCACAGGATCGGGTTGAAGACGAACCCCTTGCGGTCCACCGGCTCCATCCCGGCCTGACGCAGCAGGTCGAACAGCTCATCGGGGGTGATGAACTTGTTCCACTCATGCGTGCCGCGCGGCAGCCAGCGCATGACGACTTCGGCACCGAAAATGGCCATGGCATAGGCTTTCGGGTTGCGGTTGATGGTCGAGCAGATCAGTAAGCCACCCGGTTTCAAAAGTTGTTGCGATGCGGTCAGGAAACCCAACGGATCGGCCACGTGTTCGACCACCTCCATATTCAGCACCACGTCGAATTGTTCGCCTGCCGCCGCCATATCCTCAGCGGTGGTGTGGCGGTAGTCGATGTCCAGCCCCGATTGCTCGGCATGGATACGGGCAACGGGCAGGTTGCCCTCGGCGGCATCGGCCCCCACGACCTCGGCGCCCAGACGGGCCATCGGCTCGCTCAGCAGCCCGCCGCCGCAACCGATATCCAGCAGGCGCAGGCCCTGAAACGGGTGCGGAGACTTCAAATCTCTGTAAAATTCCCCGGCGATTTGTTGGGTGATATAGTCCAGCCGGCAGGGGTTCAGCATATGCAACGGCTTGAATTTTCCGTTCGGATCCCACCATTCCGCCGCCATCGCCTCGAATTTTGCGATCTCGGATGGGTCGACCGTGTTCGGATGCGCTTGCATTCCTGTCTCCGTGTGCTCTTTTACGCTTAAGGACTATATAGGGCCGTAATGGATAAGTACCCGGACCAAAAGCGCGCAGTGCAATATCTTTACCCGCCGATCGACCCGTTCGATCAGCGGTTGGTCAGCGTGGGCGACGGGCATCAGATTTATATGGAGCAAAGCGGCAATCCCGACGGGCTGCCGGTGGTGGTGCTGCACGGCGGGCCGGGCGGTGGCTGTAGCCCGGCGATGCGGCGCTATTTCGATCCGCGTGTGTACCGGGTGATTCTGTTCGATCAGCGGGGATGCGGGAAGTCGCGGCCCCATGCCTCGGTCGAGAACAACACGACCTGGCATCTGGTGGCGGATATTGAACGGCTGCGGTCATTGCTGGATATCGATGAATGGACGGTGTTTGGCGGCAGCTGGGGGGCCACGTTGGCCTTGGTCTATGCGCAGACGCATCCGGATCGGGTGAGCCGTCTTGTTCTGCGCGGGGTGTTTCTGGCCACGCAGGCCGAGCTGGATTGGTTCTATGGCGGCGGCGCGGGCAAGTTCTGGCCCGAGCCATGGGCCAAGTTCACCTCATTGCTGGCCGAAGATGAGCTGTCGGACGCGATCCGGGCCTATAACAAGCGCCTGTTCTCGGGCGACCGCGCGACCGAGATTCTGTATGCGCGGGCGTGGTCGGCGTGGGAGAACGCGCTGGCATCCATTCATTCCAACGGATCAACCGGGGAAAGCCCCGGTGAATATGCGCGCGCGTTTGCGCGGCTTGAGAATCACTATTTCATCAACCACGCCTTTCTGAAGAAGGACGGGCAGATTCTGGATCAGATGGACCGGATCGCCCATATTCCGGGCCATATCGTGCAGGGCCGCTATGACATGATCTGCCCGCCTGAATCGGCCTGGAAACTGTCGCAGCGCTGGCCCAATGCCGAGCTGAAGATGGTGCGCCATGCGGGCCATGCCTTGTCCGAGCCCGGAATCAGCGCCGAGCTGGTGCGCATCATGGATCGCGTGGCGGAGGGTGTAGCATGACCCGGATGGACCGCCGCGCTCTGTTCGCCTCGGGTGCCGCTGCCGCGTTGTTGGCGGCGACGGGGGCGTCGCTGGCGGATACGCCGAAAGCGGGCGGGACATTGCGACTGGCAGTGCCGCGGGATGACAGTCTGGAACAGGTTGCACGCGGTGCCGTGTTCGATACCCTGACCGAGATCGCGCCGGACGGGACCCTGCGCGCCGAACTGGCAACCGGTTGGCAGACGGATGCAAAGGCGCAGGTCTGGACCTTTGATCTGCGTGAGGGCGTAACTTTTCATGACGGAACCGCACTGGATATTGCGGATATAATGCCGGTGCTGGCCGAGTTCGGGCAAACCGAAGCTTTGACGCCAACCGTTGTGCGTCTGGAACTTGCCGCCCCTAATGCCGGATTGCCGTTCTTGCTGGCCGACAACCGGTTCGTGATCACCCGCAATGGCGCAGGAGTGACGCCCCTGAAACAGGCCAACGGCACAGGTTGCTACCGGGTTGACCGGGCCGAGGATGACAGGAACTTCCTTGGGCGCAAAGTAGCGGATCACTACAAGTCGGGCTCGGCCGGTTGGGCTGACAAGGTCGAGGTCATCGTGATCCCGGATCCTGCCGTGCGCGCCGAAGCTTTGCGCGATGGCTATGTCGATATCGCAGCCATCCCCGCGCGCGATCACCTGCGCGAAAAGCGGGGCCTGCGGTTCTTCCCCAGTGAAACCGACATGTCGCTGGCCGTTGCGGCCCATGTCGGAATGCCGCGCCAGATCGGGCAACGGACGGGAATGGATGACGGGCGAATCGCCGAAAGGTGGTGGATGGCCTAGCCCGGCTACACCTCTTGCATTTTGAATTTGTGCTTAACTGTGCTATAACCTGCACATATTTTATTTTGTTATTTGTTAAGTTGGGAGTTTTCCCATGACCAAAGAGAGTCAGAAAACGATTACCATAATAGCGTTGGCATTGATCCTGGCGGGGGTCGTTGCCTATGCGATTGTGAACGGAAACAACGTCAATGTCCTGATCAGCAAAGACGGGAAGATGGAGTTCACAGCAAATCGCGGTCAGTCCTTGATCGAGCTTTTGCATGAAGGTCTGGATCAGGTTGAACCTGCCGAGGGCGATACCGACGAAGAATTGAACCGAAAAGCATCGGAAAAGATGAAGCTGGCGGGCGCGCTCAGAACGCGGGGGTACTATAATATCCATGACCGGTCCCTTGGTGACGCAATCCGCGACCTGAACAAGGAAGACCCTTTATCAGAAGAGCTTCGCAGCGTGCTGTATAACCTCGAAGGTCCGTTTGCCTTGCCGGGAACGCTGCGCGGGGCTGATTCCCGGATGTGGCTGGCGATCTCGGATTTGTATGACGGGCTGACGGCTGAACCCAGCAATGACAGCCAGTTGTTTGCGACGCTCTATACCAACTTTATCCAGCAAGAGACGATTTTCAGCCCGTTCAAACATGTGGTGGCGGCCACGGCCGAGATGCGCGGCGAGGATGAGACCGGCGTTCCCCAGGTCTATTCCTGCCCGGACAGTTTCCTGACGCCGGGCACAATTGTTCTGGTCCGACCGCTGGGCAATACATCCAACATCATGGAACAATTCACCGTCAGAAAAGACCCGCTCCGCCATCCTTGCACGGCAACGTCGCCGTTCGAGGTTCTGTCCGGCTCGAAATTGAAGCTTGGCTTCAACAAGGCGGCCTTTGATCAGCTGTTTCCGCCGCCCTTGGCGCAGCCCGAACAGTTTCTGGGTGGTGGCAATCTGTCGGTGGTGATCTATCCCCGCAATACACAGCCGACACGGTTTGTCGGGGTAACGCAGTAGGAGATGGGAATGAACAGTTTCTTGCGTGTACTTGCGGTTTTCGCCGCCCTTCAGGCGATGGCCGTGACCAATGCGGTCGGCCAGACAACTCAGTGCATCTTTGATGGCGTTGTGCATGAAGAAGGGGATCGCGTTGGACCCTATACCTGTACCAATGGCAACTGGATTCTTTCAGACTAGGCATGGGCGGTGGATAAGAGGGTGCACCGGGGTTGCATTCTCTTATCTTGGCAGCTATATCGCACTCAACAGCGGCGTGTCGGGCTAGGGTCCGGGGCTCCACCGGAAAAGATCGACGGGCCGCGCGCCCGTTTTTTTGTGCCCGATTGAAGGGTAGAGAACCTGATGACAAACGACCTGATAGCCAAAGCTGCCATCGACCGGCGACTGGCCGAGATCATCACCCCCGTGATCGAGGATCTGGGGTACGAACTCGTCCGTATCCGCCTGATGAGCGGCAAGACCACCACGATGCAGATCATGGCCGACAAGCCTGAGGGTGGTATCGAAGTGGACGATTGCGCCGAGATTTCGAACGCCGTCAGCGCCACGCTGGATGTCGAGGACCCGATTCTGGACGCCTATACGCTTGAGGTGTCCAGCCCCGGCATCGACCGCCCTCTGACCCGCCTCAAGGATTTCGAGACGTTCGAGGGGTACGAGGCCAAGATCGAAACCGCCGAACTGATCGACGGCCGCCGCCGGTTCAAGGGCGAATTGGCTGGGATCGAAGGGGATGAGGTTCTGATCAACATCCCCGAGGGCGATGAGACCATCACCATCGGTCTGCAATTCGACTGGCTGAGCGATGCCAAGCTGGTCCTGACCGATGACCTGATCAAGGAAATGCTGCGCCAGCGCAAGGACGCCGGTGCCCTGAACGAAAACGCTTTCGACGAGATTGAGACCGAAGGGTCCGAAGAGGAGACGAACTGATGGCAATCACCTCAGCCAACCAGCTGGAGCTGCTGCAGACCGCCGAGGCCGTGGCCCGCGAAAAGATGATCGACCCCGGTCTGGTTGTCGAAGCGATGGAGGAATCGCTCGCCCGTGCCGCCAAGAGCCGTTACGGCGCCGAGATGGACATCCGTGTCAGCATCGACCGCAAGACCGGCAAGGCAACCTTTACCCGCGTCCGCACCGTGGTCGAGGATGAAGAGCTTGAGAACTATCAGGCCGAGATGACCGTCGAGCAGGCGCGCCAGTATATGGAAGCGCCCGAAGTTGGTGACGTTTTCGTCGAAGAAGTTCCGCCGGTTGAAATGGGCCGTATCGCTGCCCAGTCCGCCAAGCAGGTGATTCTGCAGAAGGTCCGCGAAGCGGAACGCGACCGTCAGTACGAAGAATTCAAGGATCGTGCAGGCACCATCATCAACGGTGCGGTCAAGCGCGAGGAATTCGGCAATGTCATCGTCGATCTGGGCGGGGCCGAGGCCGTTCTGCGCCGCAATGACAAGATCGGCCGCGAAAGCTATCGCCCGAATGACCGCGTGCGCGCCTACATCAAAGAGGTGCGCCGCGAAGTGCGTGGCCACCAGATCTTCCTGTCGCGCACCGCGCCGGAATTCATGGCCGAACTGTTCAAGATGGAAGTGCCCGAAATCTATGACGGTATCATCGAGGTCAAGGCCGTGGCCCGTGACCCCGGTTCGCGCGCCAAGATTGCCGTGATTTCCTATGATGGGTCCATCGATCCCGTCGGTGCCTGCGTTGGTATGCGCGGCAGCCGTGTGCAGGCCGTTGTGAACGAGCTGCAGGGCGAAAAGATCGACATCATCCCGTGGAACGAGGATCAGCCGACCTTCCTGGTGAACGCGCTGCAGCCTGCCGAGGTCTCCAAGGTGGTTCTGGATGAAGAAGCCGGCAAGATCGAAGTTGTTGTCCCCGAGGAACAGCTGTCCCTCGCCATTGGTCGCCGTGGTCAGAACGTGCGTCTGGCCAGCCAGCTGACCAATCTGGACATCGACATCATGACCGAAGCCGAGGAATCGGCGCGTCGTCAGAAAGAGTTCGAAGCCCGCACCCAGCTGTTCATGGAAAGCCTGGATCTGGACGAATTCTTCGCGCAACTGCTGGTCTCGGAAGGGTTCACCAACCTTGAAGAGGTCGCCTATGTCGAGATCGACGAGCTGTTGGTGATCGACGGTGTCGATGAAGGCACCGCGCAGGAACTGCAAGCCCGCGCGCGTGACTTTCTTGAGGCGCAGGCCAAGGCCGCTCTGGACGCCGCGCGTGCGCTGGGTGCCGAGGACAGCCTTATTGAATTCGAAGGCCTGACACCCCAGATGGTAGAGGCGCTGGCCAGGGACGACGTGAAGACTCTGGAAGACTTTGCAACTTGCGCTGACTGGGAACTGGCCGGTGGCTGGACGACCGTCGATGGTGAGCGTGTCAAGGATGATGGCGTGCTGGAGCCTTTCGGTGTGACACTGGAAGAGGCTCAGGATCTGGTCATGACAGCGCGCATCATGCTGGGCTGGGTTGATCCGGCTGAACTGGAACAGGCCGAAGAAGATGGCGACGTTGCAGAAGAGGAGGCCGAGGCCTGATCTCAGGGCCTCGGGTGGCTGACATGGGTCGCGGTGGCGTCCATAAGGATCGGTCCGAAGGGCCTGAGCGCAAGTGCATTGCCACGGGCGAGGTGCAGCCAAAATTCGGGCTGATCCGCTTTGTCACTAGCCCGGACGGTCAGGTCTATCCGGATGTCGCGGCGAAACTGCCGGGGCGCGGGGTCTATGTGGCGGCGGATCGTGCCGCTTTGGACAAGGCCGTTGGCAAGAAACTGTTTTCCCGCGGGTTCAAGGCGCAGGTCACTGTGCCCGCCGACCTGACCGCCGAGGTGGAAAAGCAGGTTGCGCGCCGGGTGATCGAGCTGTTGAGTCTGGCCCGCAAATCCGGTGATGCGGTTGCGGGCTATGAAAAGGTCAAGACGTGGCTGGACCGGGAAGAGGCCCAGGTGCTGATTCAGGCCTCTGATGGATCGGGGCGCGGCAAGTCGAAACTCAGCACGCCGCACTTTGGAAAATACATCGGTTGGCTGACTGCTGATGAATTAGGGCAGGCATTTGGGCGCCAAACCGTGATTCATGCGGCCTTGGCCTCTGGCGGACTCGCCAAACGTGTTGTAGAGGAAGCGCAGCGCCTGCGTGGCTTGCGCGAAACGGATGACGGCGGCAGGGGCCGCACGGAAGGGTAAGAAGCTTTATGAGCGATAATGACGGCAAAAAGACATTGGGTCTTCGTGGCGGGGCACGCCCCGGAAATGTGAAACAGAGTTTCAGCCACGGACGCACCAAGAATGTCGTGGTGGAAACCAAACGCAAACGCGTGGTGGTCCCCAAGCCGGGTGCCAGCAAGCCGAGTGGCGGTGCAACGCCTTCGGGTGATCCGTCGCGTCGTCCGGCAGGAATCTCGGATGCCGAAATGGCGCGCCGGATGAAGGCATTGCAAGCCGCAAAGGCGCGTGAGGTCGAAGAGGCTGCCGCCCGCGAGGCTGCTGAAAAGGCGCGGGAAGAAGAACGCGCCCGCCGCCGTGCCGAGCAAGAGGCCAAGGAGCGCGAACAGCGCGAGGCCGAAGAACGCGCCCGCGCCAAGGCCGAGGAAGAAGACCGCAAGCGCAAAGAGGCCGAAGAGGCCGCCAAACGAGCGGCGGCTGCCCCGGCGCCGGAAGAACCCAAAGCGGCCCGGGCTCCGGCAAGCAAACCGGCCCCCGCAGCGACCCCGCGCAAGCAGGATCGCGAGCGTGAACAGCGCGGTCGCGGCAAGGGCCGTGACGACAACCGCCGTTCGGGCAAGCTGACTCTGGGTCAGGCCACGGGTGGCGAAGGCAACCGCCAGCGTTCGATGGCGGCGATGAAGCGCAAGCAGGAGCGTGCGCGTCAGAAAGCCATGGGTGGCACGGTCGAGCGCGAAAAGGTAATCCGCGACGTGCAGCTGCCCGAGGCGATCATGGTCTCGGAACTGGCCAACCGTATGGCTGAACGTGTGGCTGACGTTGTCAAATCGCTGATGCAGATGGGCATGATGGTCACGCAGAACCAGACCATCGACGCCGACACCGCAGAACTGATCATCGAAGAGTTTGGCCACAAGGTCACCCGCGTCTCGGATTCGGACGTTGAAGACGTCATCAAAGAGGTCGAAGACAGCGACGAAGATCTGAGACCGCGTCCGCCGGTCATCACTATCATGGGTCACGTCGACCACGGCAAAACCTCGCTGCTGGATGCGATCCGCGATGCGCGGGTTGTGGCAGGCGAAGCCGGGGGCATCACCCAGCATATCGGCGCTTATCAGGTGAAAACCGATGGCGGCACCACGCTGACCTTCCTGGATACGCCGGGCCACGCGGCCTTTACCTCGATGCGCTCGCGCGGGGCTCAGGTGACGGATATCGTGGTTCTGGTTGTTGCTGCGGACGACGCTGTGATGCCGCAGACCATCGAGGCGATCAACCACGCCAAAGCGGCCGAAGTGCCGATGATCGTGGCGATCAACAAGGTCGACAAGCCGGATGCGAACCCGGACAAGGTGCGCACTGATCTGCTGCAGCACGAAGTCATCGTCGAGAAAATGTCGGGTGAAGTGCAGGACGTCGAAGTCTCTGCCATCACCGGCCAGGGTCTTGATGAACTTCTGGAAGCCATCGCGCTGCAGGCCGAGATTCTGGAACTGAAAGCCAACCCCGACCGCGCCGCCCAGGGTGCCGTGATCGAGGCGCAGCTGGATGTGGGCCGCGGCCCCGTCGCCACCGTTCTGGTTCAGAACGGCACGCTGCGTCAGGGCGATATCTTCGTTGTGGGTGAGCAGTACGGTAAGGTCCGTGCGCTGATCAACGACAAGGGCGACCGCGTCAAAGAAGCTGGCCCCTCGGTTCCGGTCGAGGTTCTGGGTCTGAACGGTACACCCGAAGCGGGCGACGTTCTGAACGTGACCGAGACCGAAGCGCAGGCCCGTGAAATCGCCGCCTATCGTGAGCAAGCCGCCAAGGACAAACGCGCTGCTGCTGGTGCCGCGACCACCCTTGAGCAGCTGATGCAGAAGGCCAAGGAAGACGAAAACGTCACCGAACTGCCGATTCTGATGAAAGCGGACGTGCAGGGTTCTGCCGAGGCCATCGTTCAGGCGATGGAAAAGATCGGCAACGACGAAGTGCGCGTGCGCGTTCTGCACTCGGGCGTTGGTGCGATCACCGAAACGGATGTCGGCCTTGCCGAAGCCTCGGGCGCTCCGATCTTTGGCTTCAACGTGCGTGCCAATGCTTCGGCCCGGAACACCGCAAACCAGAAGGGTGTCGAGATCCGTTACTACTCGGTGATCTATGACCTCGTGGACGACGTCAAAGCCGCCGCATCGGGCCTGCTGAGCGCCGAGATCCGCGAGAAGTTCATCGGTTACGCCGAGATCCGCGAAGTCTTCAAGGTCACAGGCGTCGGCAAAGTTGCCGGCTGTCTGGTCACCGAAGGCGTTGCCCGCCGCTCCGCAGGCGTCCGCCTGCTGCGCGACAACGTGGTGATCCACGAAGGCACGCTGAAGACGCTCAAGCGCTTCAAGGACGAAGTGGCCGAGGTTCAGTCGGGTCAGGAATGCGGTATGGCGTTCGAGAACTACGACGACATCCGCGCAGGCGACGTGATCGAGATCTTCGAACGCGAAGAGGTCACCCGCACGCTGGATTGATCCGGTCCTGCCTTAAAACCAAAAACAGCGGCCCTTTTGGGCCGCTTTTTTTGTGGATCGCTGAGAGCTTTTAGCGTTGATCGTGCGTCAGGTGCTTGGTCATTGAGACGGTGTTGGTGCTTCGGGACACCTCAACCCATCCCAGATGCTCGTACAGCCCAACGTTTTCGGGCATATCGACATGGGTGTTCAAACGCATCTCATCAAACCCCTGCCGTCTGGCCTCGGCTTCCGCAAGTTCGATCAGCTTCCGTCCCAATCCCTGCCCACCATGGTCGGGATGGACCGCCAGATTTGCCAGCTTGATGAAGCTGTCACTGGCAACAAGAACGATGCCGGCGATGATCTCATCGCCTTGCTCGGCGACCCAAACCTGATTATCCGCAATGTCCTCGGCGCAGCCCTCGGAAACTTTGGGTAAATCGGAGATCCTGTCGGCGTATTTGGCATAGGCCGCGTCAATGCAGGCTGCCAATCCACTGGCATCCTTCGCTTGTGCAGGCCGTATGGTGGGGGGGTGAGGTTTCAATTCGTTGCGTTGGAGTTGTTTCAGTTGTCTGATGTCATAGCCTGAAAAGCGGGGATTTTGAAGCTGACCGTAGTTGTATCAAAAGATGTTGGAATGGGCTTTCCGCAGAGGATCCGCATTCGCCAATAAGAAACACACGCCAGCTTTGCGAACAAAGCTGCCGATCACACTTTAAATGTCCCAACGCCTTCGAACTGTCTCACTTCTTGGGGCGACCATAGTACAGATTACGTACCTTCATTGTCAGACCATCCTTTGGCCAGGGTCGAAAAGGCGACTTTTTTCCGCTCTGCTTATAGGCAGTCCCGTAACCATTCAGCTTTGGACCCACTTGCCACTGTATCGGAGGACGCAAGTCCATTTTGTCTAAATGGCATTGTTGTTTCGCTTTGGTTCCACAGGCGGGAGGAATTGCATTCTGACCGTTCAGTGCAAAGATGCGTTTCCCTTCACAAAACACTTCCATGAAGCCGTCATTATTTTTTGACCATTTGACACGCATTTTAAATGACACCCATCGTCCGAAGCGGGACGGTGGAAAACACGTTCTGTCTTCGAATTTAGCGCCACCCGAGGAGTCAAGATGCAAGACGTAGATGTGGTTTTTTATCGTGTTAATCCGCTGCCATTCCATCAGCGTAAGTTTGCTTCTGGGAACGTTGCCTTTGCTATATCGAAACCCCGGCTCTATCCAAAAATCTAAACTGTATTCCACCGTTTGGCCGAGTTTTGCATACTTTTTTGCGTTAATTTGCGATCGGATGTTTCCATTTTTGCAATCGCTTTCTCCTCGACCATCGCCGTAGTTCTTTGAGCTACATTGACCTGGCAAAAGCGTGAAAATAACTTCGTTACCATTCAGTTTTGGGCTGCTTCCTTGAAACGTTGCTTCCTTAAATCCCTTTGGCGTGTCAGCTGACACTGGAACCGTGAAATACAGAGGTAGTAACACCAACATGGTCAGCAATTTTTGCATTTGATACCCCCCTTCAACTCACTAAACTCGATCAATGTAGCGACGAGAACAAATGCAGGCAACGGACTACCGCCTGTCACTCGTTCTTGAAACTACAGAGCGAGCCCTTTGTGTTCGAACCGGGAATACCCAGTTTCACAAGTCATGTGGGGTTCAAAGTGGTTGCTTTGGTCTGTGGCGCAAGGACCAAATCCGTCTGCCGTCCAACACCTGTGACTATCGAGACACGGGCAAAAACGTCCCCGGATGCATGATGATATCGAAATGCTGCATCCCCTTCTTCAAATCAAAGCCAACCGAATGCCCGGCCTTGCGCAGTAACTCGGCGTAATCGCGGCTTTGGCGGATGAACTCGGGTGTATCCCGCTCGGCCACGGTCACGTGGTAGCGTGGGCCAGGGCGGGGCAGGTGGCGGATCGGGGACAGGTCGTTGACCTCGACCGGTGTCAGTTGCAGCGGGTCGTTTACCGGGGTCAGGCTGATCGGCTCCAGATCGTAGACCCCGCTGATCAGGATCACATCGCGTACCCGCAGCCCGGCGCGGGCCAGATCGTTGGCGGAACCCGCCATGACCATGCTGACCAGCTGGGCCCCGGCGCTGTGCCCTGACAAGGTGATCCGCGAGGGGTCAAACCCAAGTGTTTCGGCCTGTGCGGCCAGCCACAGCAACGCGTCGCGGCATTCTTCAACCATCTCGCCGATCCGAGCATCCGGGGCGAGCGTGTAATTCAACGTCGCAAAGGAGTGTTCGGCCTCGACCAGTGCCGGGGCCATTATCGCCGACTCGCGCTGGCTGAGTGCCTGCCAATAGCCGCCGTGAATGAACACATGCAGCGGTGCCCCGGCACCCTTTGCTGGAAAGAAATCCAGAACCTGCGTGGGGCTGTCGCCATAGGCGAGGTTTTCCCGCACCTCCATCTGCGCCCGATACTGCGCGCTCAGCGCCGCGTAGCTGTCCAGATAGGGCGTCAGGTCGCCGCCGATCATCGACCGGGGGGAATATTCCTGATCCAACTCGGTCTGAGTGAAACCCCGATACAGCATCTCTTACTCCTGATCCTTGTACATCAATTCGGTGCGCACATCGTAGAGATCATGGAAAAAGCGCAAATCCAAGGCCTTGCGCAGGAAAGAGACACCGCTGGACCCTCCGGTGCCGGGCTGGTTGCCGATCACCCGCTCGACCGCTGTGACGTGATCGAAGCGCCAGCGCTGGAACAGGGATTCCACATCCATCAGCTTTTCGGCCAACGCATACAGGTCCCAATACCGGTCCGTGTCGCGGAACACCTGCACCCAGATTTTCACCACACGGCTGTCGCCCGAATAGGGATGCGCAAAGTCGCGGTCCAGCAAGTCTTGCGGCACGTCGAACCCCTGACGGGCCAGCATGAACAGAACCTCATCGTACAGCGACGGCTTGGACAGGGCGGCATTCAGCACCTGCATGACCTTTTCGTCATGGGCGTGAACCTTCAGGGTCGAGGCATCCTTGTTGCCCAGAATGAACTCGATCTGGCGATAGCCATAGCTTTGAAAGCCTGACGAACTGCCAAGCGCCTGCCGAAAGGTCATGTAATCGGCCGGGGTCATGGTCAGCAGCGTCTCCCACGCGGCGATCAGTTGCCGTTGGATCGCCTTGACACGGTCGAGGTTCTTCATCGCCGGGCCAAACGCGTCCTGTTGCAGAAAGCCGCGCACCTCGACCAGTTGGTGATGCATCAGTTTCAGCCACAACTCGCTGACCTGATGGATGATGATGAACAGCATCTCATCCGGCTGCGCAGGGTCCTGAAAGGTCTTTTGCAGGTTCAGCAGGGTCTTGAGCTGCAGGAAATCACCGTAACTCTTGCGGTGGGTCTGCGCGAAATCGGTGACCAGAGTCTCTTCGATCCCGCGTTCCAGATACCTGTCCTTGTCGCTCATATGCGTCTCCCAACACCTGCGTTTCCCTATGTTTAGGGTCTGAATTGGCATGAGGCCAGAGCGTCAGGTCCAGTCCAGCACCACCTTGCCCGATTGGCCGGATTTCATTGCGGCAAAGCCTTCGGCAAAATCATCGACCTTCATCTGGTGCGTGATGACGCGGCTGACATCCAGACCGTTCTGCAACATGGCGATCATCTTGTACCAGGTCTCGAACATCTCGCGCCCGTAGACGCCCTTGATGGTGATGGCCTTGAACACGATCCGGGACCAGTCCACGGGGGATTTGCCGGGCGGGATGCCCAGCAGGGCGATCTTGCCGCCCATCACCAGCGCCTCGACCATCTGGTCCAGCGCGGCTTGCGAGCCGGACATTTCAAGACCCACGTCAAACCCCTGCGCCATGCCAAGCTCCGTGATGACGTCCTCCAGATCCTCCTTGGAAACATCGACGGGGCGCACGGTTGGCACCACATGCTCGGCCAGTTTCAGGCGGTCGGGGTTGATGTCAGTAATTACCACGTGCCGCGCGCCCGCATGGCGGGCAACGGCGGCGGCCATGATGCCGATGGGGCCTGCGCCAGTAATCAGCACATCCTCGCCCAGCAGATCGAAGCTGAGCGCGGTGTGTACGGCGTTGCCGAGCGGGTCGAGGATCGCCCCGATCTCGTCCGGTACATCGTCGGGCAGGGGGACCACGTTGAAGGCGGGCAGTTTCAGGTACTGCGCAAAGGCCCCCTGTTCGTTCACCCCAATGCCCCGCGTGCCGGGGTCGAGGTGGAACTTGCCCGCGCGGCTTTGGCGGCTGTCGGTGGTGATCAGGTGCCCTTCGCCCGAGCAGCGCTGACCGATCTCAAGCCCGGTCACGTTGCCGCCCATCTCGACGATCTCACCGGCAAATTCGTGGCCGGTGATCATCGGGATCGGCACCGTGGCGGCGGCCCAGTCGTCCCAGTTCCAGATATGGATATCGGTGCCGCAGATGCCGGTCTTGTTGACGCGGATCAGAACCTCGTCGGGGCCAATCTCAGGCACCGGGGCCTGCACCATCCACAACCCTTCCCCGGGTTTGGACTTTTCCAGTGCTTTCATTGTGTTGGGGCGCATCAAATCACCCCCAGTTCTTTGCCGACCTTGCCGAAGGCGGCCAAGGCGCGATCCAGATCGCCCTTGGTTAGAGCCGCATTCATCTGCGTCCTGATCCGCGCCTGCCCACGCGGGACAACGGGGAAAAAGAAGCCCGAGACATAGACGCCCTGGTCAAACAGGCGCGATGCCATCTCTTGCGCCAGCGTTGCCTCACCCAGCATCACCGGGATGATCGGGTGTTCGCCGGGCAGCAGATCGAAACCCAGTTTCTCCAGCCCCGCGCGCCAGTATTTCGCGTTGCCAAACAGTTGCTTGCGCAGCATGTCGCCCTGTTCGACCAGACGGATGGCCTCAAGCCCGGCAGCGACGATCGAAGGCGGCAGCGAGTTAGAGAACAGATAGGGCCGCGCCCGCTGCCGCAGCAGGTCGATCACCGGCTGCGGCCCAGCGATATAACCGCCGATTGCCCCCCCAAGTGCCTTGCCCAATGTTCCCGTCAGAATATCCACATCGACGCCGAAATGGTCCGGTGTTCCGGCCCCGTTCGGCCCCATGAAGCCGGTGGCGTGGCAGTCATCGACCATGACAAATGCGTCGTATTTATCGGCCAGTTCACGGATCTTCGGCAGGTTGGCCAGATAGCCATCCATCGAAAACACACCGTCAGTAGCGATCATGATATGCCGCGCCCCGTCCGTGCGCGCCTGTTTCAGCCAGGCTTCGAGGTCGTTCATGTCATTGTTCAGATAGCGATAGCGTTTCGCCTTGCACAGGCGCACCCCGTCGATGATCGAGGCATGGTTCAGGCTGTCTGAAATAATCGCGTCTTCAGGCCCTAACAAAGGCTCAAACAGCCCTCCGTTCGCGTCAAAGCAGGCGGCGAACAGGATCGCATCGTCCTTGTTTAGGAACTGCGCCAGCTTCTGTTCCAACTCACGGTGAATGTCCTGCGTACCGCAGATGAACCGGACCGAGGCCATGCCGAACCCTTTCGGCCCCATCGCGCCCTGGGCGGCCTCGATCAGCGCGGGGTGATCGGCCAGACCCAGATAATTGTTGGCGCACAGGTTGATGACCTGTTTGTCGCCCACAGTAATCTCACCGCCCTGAGGCGAGGTGATCATGCGCTCGCGCTTATACAGGCCTTCCGCTTCGATCTGCGCGAGGGTGTCCGTGATATGGGACAGGAATGCATCTGCCATGGCGGCCTCCGTTCAACCTGAGTCGCATATCTAACATAACGGAGGAATTTCCCAAATAGGGGAATTACAGTATGAAGGAAAAATATCCGTGAAGGCGGAAATTTGCCGGTTTCAAGCGTTCTTTACGATCAGGAAGACCCGGGCCGGTGCGCTGGCCGAGATGGAATGGGCGATATCTGCCGCATAGCGGGCAGTGTCGCCCTGTCTCAGCTCGGTTACGGCGCTGCCCGAGGTGACTTTGACCGCGCCGTCCAGCACGGTCAGTTGTTCACGCGCGCCGCGTGCGTGGGGCTGGCTGTTCAGCGCGCCGCCTGCGTCGAACTGAATGTCATAGACCTCGTGCCCGCCGGCCTCTTCTGGCGGGGACAGGATGCGGATACGGCAGTTCTGGCCCATATTGTCGATGCTGGGCACCTCGGATTTCCTGAGCACTTCGATCTGGTCGGCGGTCTTGGTCCCCTCCAAAAGACCGGCAAAATCCACCTGCAGCGCGCGGGTCAGGTTCCACAGGGTCGAGATCGTGGGGCTGCTTTCGCCCCGTTCGATCTGGCTGACCATGGATCGCGAGACGCCGCTGAGATTGGCGACCGCTTCCAGCGACAGGCCCTTGGCCCGGCGCGCCTCTTTCAACCGCGCGGGCAGCAGGTTCAGGATATCGTCTGTGTTTTCCGTCATGACGGAATCCTTGCGGCTTGAGCGGACAGATGTCAATTCCGACCGTGACGGGACGTCCTACGCGACAGTATCTTTCTGCATGTGCATACTGCAGCCAAAATTCAGCAGGAGAGATCCATGACCGATATCGTAATCCTTGATGGTGCCCGCACCGCAATTGGCACCTTTGGCGGCGCCCTGGCCTCGACCGCGCCGATCGATCTGGCGACCGTGGCAACCGAGGCCGCGCTGGAGCGTTCGGGCGTCGAGGGGGCCCAGATCGGCAACGTGGTGTTTGGTCATGTGATCAACACCGAGCCGCGGGATATGTACCTGTCGCGCGTCGCTGCGATGCAGGCCGGTATTCCGAACAGCACACCTGCGATGAACGTGAACCGTCTGTGCGGATCCGGTGCGCAGGCGATTGTTTCGGCGGTTCAGTCGCTGATGCTGGGCGATGCCGAATTTGCCGTCGCGGGCGGGGCCGAGAGCATGTCGCGCAGCCCGTATATCGTGCCGCAGGCGCGCTGGGGCGCGAAGATGGGCGACATTTCCTCGCAAGACATGATGCTGGGCGCGCTGAACTGCCCGTTTGGCACCGGCCATATGGGTGTGACGGCAGAGAACGTGGCTGACGAACATCAGATCAGCCGCGAGCAGATGGATGAGTTCGCTATGACCAGCCAAACCCGCGCGGCAGCGGCGATTGAGGCCGGTCTGTTCGACAGCCAGATCGCCCCGGTGCAGTTGAAGGTCAAGCGCGATATGGTTGACTTCAAGGTGGACGAGCATCCCAAGGCGACCTCGCTTGAGGTGCTGGCCGGGCTGCGCCCCGTATTCAAGAAAGATGGCCGGGTAACGGCGGGCAATGCCTCGGGCATTAATGACGGCGCGGCGGCAATGGTACTGGCAACGGCGGATGCGGCTGAGAAGGCCGGTCTGAAGCCCAAAGCACGCGTGGTGGGTTACGCCCATGCTGGCGTTCGCCCCGAAGTGATGGGCATCGGTCCGGTTCCGGCGGTTCAGAACCTGCTGAAAAAGACCGGCCTGTCGGCCGAGGATTTCGACGTCATCGAAAGCAACGAGGCGTTTGCCTCGCAAGCGCTGGCCGTCAATCAGGAACTTGGACTGGACGCGTCGAAAGTGAACCCCAATGGCGGCGCAATTGCGCTGGGTCACCCGGTGGGTGCAACCGGTGCGATTATCACTCTGAAGGCGCTTTATGAGCTGGAGCGCACAGGTGGGTCCAAAGGTCTGATCACCATGTGCATTGGTGGTGGTCAGGGGATCGCCATCGCCATCGAGCGGCTTTGATCTGAAGCCGGGCAGGGGGGCTGTCTGCCCCCCATCGCGCCCTGGCGCGATTCCCCCCGAGGATATTTCTGGCCAGATGAAGCGGGCGGGTTGGTTTTAGCTGAGCGCGTTGAGCAGCAAGACAAGCGCCGCGCCTGCTGCGGCGCCTATGGTTGCCGGTAGGGCGGCGGACCAAAGCGGCGATTTTTGGGGTTCGTCTTTTTGCGTCTGGGCGATCAGGGCGTTTTCGACCAGTGATGGCAGGCGCGGGCCGAACCGGGCCAGTACCATTGCCGTCTTGCCGAAATCTCGCAACGCCGCGCGGGGACCGATGGATTGCTTGATGTAATCCTCGACCACGGGACGGGCGGTTTCCCAGATGTTCATATGTGGGTCTAGTGAGCGGGCCACACCCTCAACGACGACCATGGTGCGCTGCAGCAAGATCAGTTCGGTCCGGGTTTCCATGCCGAAGCGCTCGGTGACTTCGAACAGGTAGTTCAGCAGGCGGCCCATCGAAATATGCGAGGCGTCCATGCCGAAGATGGGCTCGCCCACGGCGCGCAGGGCGCGGGCGAATTCATCGACATCCCGGTCGGCGGGGACGTATCCGGCCTCGAAATGGACTTCGGCCACGCGTTTATAGTCGCGGCGGATGAAGCCAAAGAGGATCTCGGCATAGACCCGGCGGGTATATTCGTCGATATGGCCCATGATGCCATAATCATAGGCGATGATGTCCCCGTTTGCGGCGACCTTCAGGTTGCCCTGATGCATATCGGCATGGAAAAATCCGTCGCGCAGGGCGTGCAGCAGGAACATGCGCAACACGCGTTCCGCCAAATCGCGGCGGTTGTGGCCTGCGGCGTCGAGCGCGTCGTTGTCGCCCAGCGGGATGCCATCCGCCCAGCTGAGTGTCATCACCCGCCGCGCCGACAGCGACCATACCACGGGGGGCAGCCAGAAGCCTGCGTCGTCTTTGGTGTTGGCCGCATACTCCGAGGCGGCGGCGCTTTCCAGACGCAGGTCCAACTCGCCGCGCACCACGCCGTCGAAATGTTCGATGACCTCCATGGGCCGCAGGCGGCGCGCGCCGGGGGCAAAGAGTTGCACGATGCGGGCAGCGAAATAGAAGGCGTCCACATCCTTGCGGAAGGCGCGCTCGATCCCCGGGCGCAGAACCTTGACGGCGACGTCTTCGCCGGTGCTGACCAGCTTGGCCTTATGGACCTGCGCGATGGAGGCGGCAGCGATGGGTTCGCTGAAATCGCTGAATATCTCGGCGACGGGCTGGCCCAGTTCCTTTTCAACTTCGGCCAAGGCCTCGGATTTGGAAAAGGGCGGTAGCTTGTCCTGAAGAACGCGCAACTGAGCGGCCAGTTCATTGCCCACTACATCAGGCCGGGTGGACAAGACCTGCCCGAACTTGATGTAGGCCGGACCCAAGGCGGTAAGGGCGCGGGTGGCGGGCGGCATATCTGGGTCGCCCTTGTAGCCCAGCCACTGGAAGGGTTTTCCCAAAGCATGGGCGACGAAACGCAGCGATTTGGGCGCCTCGAACGCATCCAGCACCACGTTCATGGCGCCTGTGCGCTCGAGCGTGGCGCCTGTACGGATCAGGCGTATAATGTTGTGAGGGCCGCGCATTAAATCTTCCAGCCGGAATGCAGCGCGGCGATGCCCATGCTGAGGTTGCGGTACTTGGCGTTTTCAAACCCTGCGGTGCGGACCATGGTCAAGAAGGTGTCCTGATCAGGGAATTTGCGGATCGATTCCACCAGATACTGATAGCTGTCATAGTCGTTTGCGATCAGCTTCCCCATGCGCGGGATGACGTTGAAGCTGTAGAGGTCATAGAGTTTCTGCAGCCCGTCATTGGGCAACTGGCTGAATTCCAGCACCATCAGGCGACCACCGGGTTTGAGGACGCGGAACGCCTCGTTCAGGGCCTCTTGCGGGCGGGTGACGTTCCGGATGCCGAATGAGATGGTGTAGACGTCAAAGGTGTTGTCTTCGAACGGCAGGGCCATCGCATCGCCCACCACCCAGTTCAGGCTGTCCGACATCTGATCGGCCTCGGCACGTTGGCGGCCTTCGACCAGCATCGGCTCGGTCAGGTCCAGAACGGTCGCGTGGCCGTGGCCCGCGCGCTTCAGGAACCGGAAGGAAATATCGCCGGTGCCGCCCGCCACATCCAGCAGGCGCTGACCGGGGCGCGGGGCCAGCCAGTCCATCATCGCGTCTTTCCAGACCCGGTGAATGCCCATCGACATGACATCGTTCATCACGTCGTATTTCGAGGCGACCGAGTTGAACACGCCCTGTACGCGCCCGGCCTTGTCAACCTCGCGCACGGTTTCGAACCCGAAATGAGTGGTCTTGTCGTTGGTGTCGGACATTTGCCTTGCCGTTCGTCGAATTTCGCCTCTGTTATAGGGCCATAAGAAGCGGGCACAATGCGGCCCTTTGGAATAGGAGCCATCTAATGCCCGAATTGCCCGAGGTCGAGACAGTAAAACGCGGCCTGAGCCCTGCAATGGAAGGGGTGGTGATCGAGCGCGCGCATGTGAACCGACCCGATCTGCGCTGGCCTTTCCCGGATCGGATGGCCGAACGGCTGACCGGGCAGCGGGTAGAGCGGTTGCGGCGGCGGTCGAAATACATTCTGGCCGATCTCAGCAGCGGTGAGACGTTGCTTATTCACTTGGGCATGTCCGGGCGGATGACGGTTTCGGGCGATCCGCTGGGGCAGTTTGTGCATGACCATCCGATGCCTGAGAAACACGACCATGTTGTAATTCACATGGCCAACGGTGCGCGCGTCACCTTCAACGACCCGCGCCGGTTCGGGGCGATGGACCTGCTGCCGACGGCCACCGCCGAGGCACATAAGCTGCTGGCGGTTCTGGGGCCGGAACCGTTGGGGAATGATTTCCACGAACAGCACCTGATCGACGCGTTCAGGGGCAAGAACACACCTGTGAAATCCGCCCTGCTGGATCAGGGAATCGTTGCCGGGTTGGGGAATATTTACGTCTGCGAGGCTTTGTATCGCGGAAAGGTGTCGCCACGTCGCAAAGCGGGGCAAATTTCTTCGGCACGTGTCTCGGGTCTTGTGCCGATCATCCGGCAGGTGTTGCAGGACGCCATAGACGCAGGCGGATCCTCGCTGCGCGATTTCCGCCAAGCCGATGGAGAACTTGGATATTTTCAGCACAGCTTTGATGTCTACGGGCGCGAAGGCGAACCCTGCCGGACCGAAGGGTGTAGCGCCCGGATCAAGAGAATCACCCAGTCCGGTCGCTCAACTTTCTATTGCGCGCAATGCCAAAGATAACTTGATCCAGCTTTTGCGCGTGATAATGACTCGTATCTGAACGGAACAACCGGAAGCTTTCACCTCATGGCTTTTGAGACGATCATCGTCGAAATCGAAGACCACGTCGCCCTTATCAAGCTCAACCGACCGGACGCGATGAACGCGCTGAACACTCAGTTGCTGGGTGAGTTGTGCGATGCACTGGAAGACGCTGACCGCAACGACAAAGTGCGCTGCATCGTGATCACCGGCTCGGACAAAGCCTTTGCCGCCGGTGCGGACATCAAGGAAATGTCCGAGATGAGCTTTGTCGATGTGTTCAACACCAATCTGTTTGCTGACGCCAACGACCGCGTCACAGCCATCCGCAAGCCAATCATCGCCGCCGTTGCGGGATATGCGTTGGGCGGGGGCTGCGAACTGGCGATGATGTGTGACTTCATCATTGCCGCCGATACCGCCAAATTCGGCCAGCCCGAGATCAATCTGGGCGTCATCGCAGGCTTGGGGGGCACGCAGCGTCTGACCCGCTTTGTGGGTAAGTCGAAAGCGATGGACATGAACCTGACCGGCCGCTTCATGGACGCCGAAGAGGCCGAGCGCGCAGGTCTTGTCAGCCGTGTGGTTCAGGCCAAGAAGCTGATTGAAGAGGCTGTGGGCGCAGCCCAGAAGATTGCCGAGAAATCGCAGCTGACCGCGATTGCCGCCAAGGAAGCGGTGAACCGCAGCTATGAATTGCCGCTGAACGAAGGGATGCTGTTCGAGCGTCGCGTCTTCCACTCGATGTTTGCGACCGAAGACCAGAAAGAGGGCATGGCCGCCTTCCTGGAAAAACGCGCAGCCCAGTTCCGCGACAAGTAAACCAGCGGAGCATTCGAAACAGGCGGGCCCGGCCCGCCTTTTTTCATGGCCGCTATGCGCCGGTAAAGAATCGGCTTGGCAAAGACCGCAAACTTGGATAACTAGCGCCGCTATACATGCGCGTGCGGCCCGCTTGGCCCGACTCACACTCGTGATTTCTGATCCGGTGCGGATATATCCGTGGCGCGCAACCCAAGATAACCGTACCGAACAAAGGTCAAGAAACACATGGCTAACTCGCCCCAGGCAAAGAAGCGCGCACGTCAGAACGAAAAGCGTTTCGCCGTTAACAAAGCGCGTCGTTCGCGCATCCGCACCTACCTGCGCAAAGTTGAAGAAGCGATCGCATCCGGCGACAAGGACGCGGCCACCGCAGCCCTACGCGCCGCTCAGCCCGAGCTGATGCGCGGTGTCACCAAAGGCGTCTTCCACAAGAACACCGCAGCCCGCAAAATGTCGCGCCTGTCGGCCCGCGTCAAAGCACTGGGTTAAGCTTTTTGGGTGACCTAGGGTCATGTCAGAAAGGCTGAACTAAATTGAAAGGCGTCGCGGGCAGCGGCGCCTTTTTCACGTGTTGCCGGAATACCGCGCCCTCACGAAACCGAGAGATTCTTTCGGCCAAAGAGCCGAGTCAATATCAGAGTTTCGTTGCCGCGACCCATTTCATCTTGCTACCACTGTTACAGCGATTCACTCGCTTGGGGGGACAGGCTGTTTCCTCGGTCAGACTGACGGGCATCAGGATGATTGAGGAGCTAGCGTCGTTGACCGGCCTTGGCCGGGCTGCCGATCTGCCATGGATCTCGGGATAACCGCTGATCCGGGCCCTGTCTAAAAAAATGTGTTTGCGATGTGCCACCCGGTTTGCCGGACGCTGTTGTTTTGTTTGGCGTCTGAACCTGGCAGTACTGACATTCGGGCGAATAACCCGCCGGACTACTCGGTCCGGCGCACCGTATCCCTGTGCGTGTGTTTTCGTAATCCGGGTTACCGGATCCGTATGAATAAGGCCGACAGGCCAATAAAGAATGGGATGCGTGAGGCGCTTGATGACACAAGAGAAATGGGGACTACTGCGTAATAAATTGCTTAAGGTGATTGGCCGGAACAACTACACGACCTGGATCGAACCGCTGGAGTTCGAAGAGCTGCAGGACGGTGTGGCGGTGTTTTCCGTGCCGACAAACTTTATGGGCAATTACGTAAGCCAAAACTTTGCCGACCTCATTTTGTATGAACTGAACACGTCGGGCGAATCCGTGCAGCGCCTGGATTTCCGTGTTGCCGCAAATACGCCGGCGCGCCCCAATCCCGTTGCGCGCCCTCAGGCCGATCCCGAGCCTGTGGCAGAAGCGCCTGCTGCCAGATCAGATGTTGCGCAGGAGGCCTTGGATTCCCTTCAGGCCGCACCGCTGGATGCGCGCTTTACTTTTGACAGCTTTGTCGTCGGCAAGCCGAACGAATTGGCCCATGCCGCTGCGCGCCGCGTCTCGGAGGGCGGGCCGGTGACGTTCAACCCGCTGGTCCTGTATGGGGGTGTCGGTCTGGGTAAGACGCACCTGATGCACGCCATTGCGTGGGAGTTGAAAACCAAGCATCCCGAACTGAATGTGCTGTACCTGTCGGCGGAACAGTTCATGTACCGCTTTGTTCAGGCCCTGCGCGAGCGTCGGATGATGGATTTCAAACATCTGTTCCGTTCGGTCGATGTGCTGATGGTCGATGACGTGCAGTTCATCGCCGGGAAGGATTCGACGCAGGAGGAATTCTTCCACACATTCAACGCGCTGGTCGATCAGAACAAGCAGATCATCATCTCGGCCGACCGCGCCCCCGGTGAAATCAAGGATCTGGAAGAGCGCGTGAAGTCGCGCCTGCAATGTGGTCTGGTCGTTGATCTGCACCCGACCGATTATGAACTGCGTCTGGGCATCCTGCAGAACAAGGTGCAGCAGCATATCAGCACCTATCCGGATCTGGTTATCGCGGATGGCGTGCTTGAATTCCTCGCCCATCGCATCTCGACCAATGTTCGGGTGCTGGAAGGCGCGTTGACGCGTCTCTTTGCCTTCGCCTCGCTGGTCGGGCGTGAGATCGATATGGAATTGACGCAGGATTGTCTGGCCGATGTGCTGCGCGCATCGGAGCGCAAGATCACCGTCGAAGAGATTCAGCGCAAAGTCTCGGATTATTACAACATTCGTCTGTCCGACATCATCGGTCCGAAACGCCTGCGGTCTTACGCGCGTCCGCGTCAGGTGGCGATGTATCTGTGCAAGCAGCTGACCAGCCGGTCCCTGCCCGAGATCGGGCGCCGCTTTGGCGGGCGCGACCACACCACGGTCATGCATGGTGTCAAACGCATCGAAGAGCTGAAAGTGACGGATGGCCAGATCGCGGAAGACGTGGAAATGCTGCGTCGCGCGCTGGAAGCCTGAGGTTTACCCCTAAAACCACTCAGAGACGCCTCGGGACTTGGGTTCCGGGGCGTTTTCTTGTGCGCAATTGTCCACGGTCGCGGATGAACTGTGTCCACAGCACAACGCGCCCCTTGACCGAATGGGTTTTCCAACCCAGAAATCCGTAAAAAATCCTTGTGCCACAGGGCTGAACCGCTAACGTGCCAGTCCCGCCCATTTCGGCACTTAAGTCAGAGGAATTGAGGGTATGAAGATCAGCATCGAACGCGGCACCCTTCTCAAGGCCGTTTCGCAGGCCCAATCGGTTGTCGAACGTCGCAACACAATTCCGATCCTGGCCAATGTGCTGATCGAGGCCGAAGGCGATCAGGTTCAGTTCCGCGCCACCGATCTGGATATCGAAGTGGTCGACAAGGCTCCGGCGCAGGTCGAGAAGGCCGGGGCGACCACAGTGGCGGCCACAACGCTGCATGAGATTGTGCGCAAACTGCCTGACGGGGCGCTGGTGACACTGACGGCGGACAGCGCTGCGGGCCGTTTGACGGTTGAGGCGGGTCGCTCGAATTTCTCGCTGGCGACATTGCCGAAAGAGGATTTCCCGGTGATGGCGTCCTCGGAATATCAATCGAACTTTACGGCCTCGGCGGCGCTGCTGCGGCGGCTGTTCGACAAATCTAAATTTGCGATCTCGACGGAAGAGACGCGCTATTACCTGAACGGCGTTTACATGCATGTCACGGATGGCTCCGACGGCAGCAAGGTGTTGCGCTGCGTGGCTACCGATGGTCACCGACTGGCGCGGATCGACGCGGATTGTCCGGATGGGGCGGCGGACATGCCCGGCGTGATCGTGCCGCGCAAGACCGTGGGTGAGTTGCGCAAACTGCTGGACGATGACGAGATGGACATCGCCGTGTCGGTCAGCGAAACCAAGGTGCGTTTTGCGACGCCCGACATCACGTTGACCTCAAAGGTCATTGACGGCACCTTCCCCGACTACACCCGCGTTATTCCGCAGGGCAATACTCGCAAATTGGAAGTGGACGCGGCTGAATTCGCTCAGGCCGTGGATCGGGTGGCAACGGTTTCATCCGAACGCTCGCGCGCGGTGAAGCTGCAATTGGACGGTGACAAACTGGTGCTGTCGGTCAATGCCCCGGACAGCGGCGCGGCCGAAGAAGAACTGGCCGTGGCCTATGGCGATGAGCGGTTGGAGATCGGATTCAACGCGAAATATCTGTTGGAGATTGCGTCTCAGGTCGATCGTGAGAATGCAGTGTTCCTGTTCAATTCTGCCGGTGATCCGACCCTGATGCGTGAAGGCAATGATCAAAGCGCGGTTTACGTTGTCATGCCGATGCGCGTCTGATCGCGCTGGCGCGCGATGCCTCCGGCGGAGGTATTTTTGAACAGAAGAAGGGAGGGGTCATGGGATTGGCCCTGACCGAGCTTACGGTCTCGCATTTTCGGTCTCACAAGCTGGCGCGGTTGTCTTTGGATGGGCGGCCTGTGGCGATTCATGGGCCGAACGGGGCCGGGAAGACCAACATTCTGGAAGCGGTGTCCCTGTTTTCGCCTGGGCGCGGGATGCGGCGGGCGAGCGCGGCCGAGATGACGCGGCGGCCCGAGGCGCTGGGCTGGAAGCTGTCCGGGCTGTTGCAGGCGCAGGGGCAACGCTACGAGATCGAGACCTGGTCCGAGGGTGGCGCGGCGCGGCAGGTTCGGATTGATGGCAAGGCGGCGAGTCAGATTGATCTGAGCAAGCTGGCGCGGGTTGTCTGGCTGATCCCCTCGATGGATCGGCTGTGGATCGAGGGGGCCGAGGGGCGGCGGCGGTTTCTGGACCGGATCGCGCTGAGTTTTGATCCCTCGCATGCTGAGGCATCCCTGACTTATGAAAAATCCATGCGGGAACGGAATCGCCTGCTGAAAGAGCAGGTGCGCGATGCCCATTGGTACGCCGCGCTGGAAGGACAGATGGCCGAAACCGGGTATCGCATTCACGCAGCGCGGTTGGCGGCGCTGGATCATCTGCGCGTGGCGCAGGACCAGGCAGAGACGGCGTTTCCGTCGGCTGATCTGGAATTGGTGCAGACCGAAGGTGCGATGCCAGATACAGCAGACGACCTGCGAGAGGCGCTCAACGAAAGCCGGTTTCGCGATCTGGCGGCGGGGCGGACTTTGGTGGGGCCTCACCGGTCTGATCTGTACGGAGTGTTTGCGGCCAAGGGCGTGCCGGCCAAGGATTGCTCGACTGGTGAACAGAAGGCGTTGCTTGTCTCGCTGATCCTGTCGAATGCGCGGGCGCTGGCCGGGATGGTCGGGGCCCCGCCCATTGTGTTGCTGGATGAGGTGGCCGCGCATCTGGACGCGGATCGACGGGCGGCGCTGTATGATGAGATTTGCGCGCTGGGGGCTCAGGCCTGGATGACGGGCACCGGGCCTGAACTGTTTGCGGAATTGGGGGACCGGGCCCAGACGCTGGTTGTCACCGAAGGCGACGCGGGCTCGGTCGTCGTTTAGGCGGGTTCGCTGACTTTACGTTCCCACAGGAAGCCGCGCATCACTTCGTCGACCGGTGTTTGTGCCATGTGGTTGACGTAGTTCGACATGGTTTTCTGCGCCAGACCCAGAACCACGTCCAGAACCGCGCGGTGCGAGTAACCTGCGTCAAAGAATGCCTGCATCTGTGCGTTGGTGACGTTGCCGCGGGTTTCCATCATCTGCAGGGTGAAGCTGCGCAGCGCCTCAAGCTTGGCCGATGGCAGCGGGGTTTCGTTGCGCAGCGCCTCGGTGATCTCATCCGAGACCTTCATCATCTTGGCAATGCCTGTATGGGCCGGGACGCAGTAATGGCACTCGTTCTCCACATTGATGGTCTGCCAGACCACGGTTTTCTCGTCATTGTCGAAATCGGTCTGCATGAACAGGTGATGCAGAACCTGATAGCCTTCCAGATGTTGCGGGCTTTCAGACATCACCTTGTGCAGGCCCGGCAGACGACCAAAGGCAGCCTGCGACTTTTCCAGCAGTGGTTTGGACCCTTCCGGGGCGGTTTCGAGGTCATGAGAGGGGAAGTTTGCCATGTCAAAACTCCTGTTTCTGGCGCGATAAGGCAGAAATAGGGTTTCTTGAGCAATCACTCAAGTATATATTTGAGCAATCGTTCAAGAAATGGTGAAGAGAATGCCAAGAAAACCCGGATATGACCGAGACGCGCTGATCGCGCAGGCCAGGGATATGTTCTGGCGTCAGGGATGGGCGGGGACCTCGCTGAAAGATCTTGAGCGTGAATTGAAGCTGAAACCCGGCAGTTTCTATGCAGCCTTTGGGTCGAAAGACGCGCTGTATGCGCTGGCATTGAAGCGCTACACGCAGGACGGCATCGCGCGGCTTGAGGTGCTGGCTGAGGAGCTTGGGCCAAAAGGCGCGCTGAAGGCGCAGCCGTTTCGGGTGATCGAGGCGGCGGATATGCCAGCCAAAGCCTGCATGCTGGCCAAAACCTATGCCGAGTTGCAGGCGAAGGATCACGATTTGGCGGATCGGGCAGGTGCCTATATGGCCGAGATGAAAGCATGTTTTGCCGCCCTGTTTCGGCGCGCGCAAATGGACGAGGAGATCGGGCCCGAGCATGATCCCGAACGGTTGGCCGCGCGCTACCAATCCGACCTTTTGGGGCTGCGTCTGTCAGCTGAGCGCAGAGACGTGGACGCCGTTGCTATCGCCTCGGATATCGCGGCTGATCTGGACAGGCTTTGACCTTTCGCGATCGGCAGCGAATGGCACAAAATGTGGGGGTAGCGCGTGACAATCCCCACCAGAAAACGTATAAGTTATCAAAATAATATAGGTACTGACTGAATGTCCGAAGACGCACAGGCACCACAGGAATACGGCGCGGATTCCATCAAGGTTCTCAAAGGGTTAGAAGCTGTTCGCAAGCGTCCCGGTATGTATATCGGGGACACGGATGATGGCTCGGGTCTGCACCACATGGTGTATGAGGTTGTCGACAATGGGATCGATGAGGCTCTGGCCGGTCATGCCGACCATGTGACGGTGAAAATCCACGCCGATTCCAGCGTCTCGGTCAGTGACAACGGGCGCGGAATTCCGGTGGATATTCACCCCGAGGAAGGCGTGTCCGCTGCCGAGGTCATCATGACCCAACTGCACGCGGGTGGTAAGTTTGACAGCAACTCGTACAAGGTGTCGGGCGGGTTGCACGGCGTTGGCGTTTCGGTGGTGAACGCGCTGTCCGACTGGCTGGAACTGCGCGTCTGGCGGAACGGCAAGGAACACGTTGCCCGGTTTGAAGGCGGCGAGACGGCCGAGCATCTGAAGGTGGTCGAGGAATGCGGCGACCGCACCGGGACCGAGGTGCGGTTCCTGGCCTCGACCGACACGTTCTCGAACCTGGAATACTCGTTTGAGACGCTGGAAAAACGCCTGCGCGAACTGGCCTTCCTGAACTCGGGCGTGCGCATCATCCTGATCGACGAACGCCCTGCCGAACGGCTGGAAACCGAACTGTTCTATGAGGGCGGCGTCAAGGAGTTCGTCAAATATCTGGACCGCTCCAAAACGGCGGCGATGGCCGAACCGATCTATATCAAAGGTGAGCGCGATGACATTGGCGTGGAAATCGCCATGTGGTGGAATGACAGCTACCACGAAACGGTGCTGCCATTCACCAACAACATCCCGCAGCGCGATGGCGGTACGCACGTGGCGGGCTTCCGCGGCGCGCTGACGCGGACCATCAACAACTATGCGCAGTCCAGCGGGATTGCGAAGAAGGAAAAGGTCAGCTTTACCGGTGACGACGCGCGCGAGGGCCTGACCTGTGTGCTGTCGGTCAAGGTGCCCGATCCGAAATTCTCATCCCAGACCAAGGACAAGCTGGTCAGTTCCGAAGTGCGCCCGGCGGTCGAAGGTCTGATGAACGAAAAACTGGCCGAATGGTTCGAGGAAAACCCGAACGAGGCCAAGACCATCGTCGGCAAGATCATCGAGGCCGCCCTTGCCCGTGAAGCGGCGCGCAAAGCCCGCGAACTGACCCGCCGCAAGACCGCGATGGACGTGAACTATCTGGCTGGCAAGCTGAAGGATTGCTCCGAAAAAGACCCATCCAAGACCGAAGTCTTCCTCGTCGAGGGGGACTCAGCTGGTGGTTCGGCGCAAACGGGCCGGGACCGGCTGACGCAGGCGGTTCTGCCGCTGCGCGGGAAGATCCTGAACGTCGAACGCGCGCGGTTTGACCGGATGCTGTCCTCGCAGGAAATCGGCAATCTGGTGATGGCGCTGGGCACTGGCATTGGCCGGGATGAGTTCAACATCGAAAAGCTGCGCTACCACAAGATCGTCATCATGACCGACGCGGATGTGGACGGCGCGCATATCCGGACGCTGCTGCTGACCTTCTTCTACCGGCAAATGCCGGAGCTGATCGAAGGCGGGTATCTCTATATCGCGCAGCCGCCGCTCTATAAGGTTTCGCGCGGTAAATCAGAGGTTTACCTGAAAGATCAGGCGGCGCTGGATGATTACCTGATCAATCAGGGCGTCGAGGGCGCGGTGCTGAAACTCGGCTCGGGCGAGGAGATCATCGGTCAGGACCTGACCCGCGTGGTTGACGAGGCGCGGCAGTTGAAACGCGTGCTGGACGCCTTCCCGACGCATTATCCGCGCCACATTCTGGAACAAGCCGCCGTTGCCGGGGCCTTTGTGCCCGGCGCGGTGGATGCCGATCTGCAGGGCGTTGCCGACAAGGTTGCGGCGCGTCTTGATCTGATCGCGCTAGAATACGAGCGCGGCTGGCAGGGCCGGATCACTCAGGATCACGGCATCCGTCTGGCCCGCATCCTGCGCGGCGTCGAAGAGGTCCGCACGTTGGACGGCCCCATGCTGCGCTCGGGCGAGGCGCGCAAGACCGGCGGCTTCACCCAAAGCCTGCAAGAGGTCTACAACACCCCAGCCACCCTGATCCGCCGCGACAGGATGCAAGCCATCCACGGGCCCCTGGATCTGCTGCGCGCGATTCTGGAAGAGGGCGAAAAGGGCCTGTCGCTGCAACGCTACAAAGGTCTGGGCGAAATGAACCCCGACCAGCTATGGGAAACCACACTGGACCCGGACGCGCGCACGCTGTTGCAGGTTCGCGTGGACGATATGGTCGAGGCGGATGACCTGTTCACCAAGCTGATGGGCGATGTGGTCGAACCCCGCCGCGAGTTCATCCAGCAAAACGCGCTGAGTGTCGAGAATTTGGATTTCTGAGGAGTTGTAGGGAACCTCAAAAACCGACAGCGTGAGCGATTAAACATCCAGCTGGCTGCGGATCCAGCTGAGAAGGGGGGATCGCGCGTCTCGCTCATGCCAAATTGCGCGTACCCCCAATTCCGGCAGGGGAAAAGGGCAATCACGCGTGACTAGATTTCCGTTGATGGCTGCGGCTTGGGCGAGCGTCTCCGGTACAAAAGCGATTAGATTTGTTCCTTCCAGGAAGGCTGGTTGCAGATGCAGACTATCCGTCACCAGCCCAACCTGGCGTGGGGGCAAACCCTGAGCCTTGCCAAAAAGGTGAATTGGATCATCTTGTTTGGCCATGAGGCTCAGCCGGACATGTGGATATAGAAAGATCGTCTCGGCATTCCAGCTGTTCAACGCTGGGTGGGTTCGGTCCAATAGGCACACAAGGCGCTCGCGCAGTAGCAGCTTTTGAAGAAACTTCGGATTTGCCTGAAGCCCTGCGCCAATGATCAAATCGGCATCACCGGAGTCGAGCATCTGGTAGCTGTGATCCGAATAGCTGTGAATTTCGAACACGATCCCTGGTGCTTGCTCTCGAATACGCCGAACAGCGTTTGCAAGGAAACTGGTTGCAATGAAATCATGAGCATGAATTCGAATAGTTGCGCGTGCGTTTTCAGGTGAGAACGTCACCGGTGCGGTCAGTACGCTGATCTCAGAAAGGATCGTGTTCAACCGCGCCGCAAGGTCCAGAGTGCGCGCTGTTGGCACCATTTCGCGCCCTTGTTTGACGAACAGAGGGTCGTCAAACACGCGGCGCAATCTTGCCAGAGTGTGACTCATGGCAGGTTGCGTTACGCTCATTCGCTGCGCAGCCCGCCCGACATGCCGTTCCGAGATGAGGGCTTGTAGAGATTTCAGTAGATTGAGGTCAATTCCATCAATTTCATTCATACTATGAAGAAATAGTGATTATTTCCAATCATGTCCATTGAGTGCCATTTCCCTCTCGACCACCAGAGGAACGGATAGATGAATATTCTGATCACAGGGGCCAGCAGCGGCTTCGGAAAAGAAATGGCCATCAGACTTGCGGGCGAAGGCCAGACTGTGTTTGTCGGATTGCTGTCTCTCTTCTTCCTTTTTGCAAGCTCGATCAAGATCTTCGGCTGGCAGAAGTTCATTTTCGAAACCCAACTGGCGATGTTCATCAAATACGGGTTGAACCGGCAGATCATGGCCTTGGTTGGCGTGGTTGAATTGTTTGGCGCAATCGCGATCTGGTTTCAGGGATCCTGGGTCGGAACCTTGGGCGCGTTGGCAATTCTTGGCACGTCCATCGGCGCCATTGGGTGTCATCTGATCTGGGACACCTGGAAAGAAGGCGTTCCTGCCATGGTCACAGGCACCTTGTCCGCTATCGTAGCCTGGTCTGGCCGTGACGCGTTGTTGAGCATTTTAGGTATTGGCTAAAACCAAACAGTGAAACGGGAGTACATATCGTGACTGACAGTATCCGCGTGGCAAATGCCAAGGGCCTTTATCTGGAAGGCATTCGTGATGGCAAAATGGTCGAAGCGCTCGATAAATATACCGGCGATCGCTACACGCAACATTCAACGGGTGTACGTGATGGTAAAGAAGGTTTCATCGAGTTCTTCACACCTTTTCTTGAGCGGAATCCGGTGCACGACATTCAGGTTCTGCGCACCATCGAGGATGGGAGCTTCGTCTTCGTGCATGTGTATCAAAGCCTCAACAACGGTGAAGCCCAGTGGGTAACGGCCGATATCTTTGATACCAACGACGACGGTAAAATCGTCGAGCATTGGGATGTGATTGCCGCGTATAAATGGCCAACCGTCTCGGGCCGCAGCATGGTGGATGGCCCAACCGAAATCGAAGATCTCGACCTGACCGAGGCCAACAAGACCGTGGTGCGAGGGTTCATCGACAATGTCCTGATGGCCGGACGCACCGATCTTGTGAATGACTACATATCGACCGACCAATACGATCAGCACAACCCAGACATAGCCGACGGATTGGAAGCTTTCTCCAGGCATCTTGGAGAGGTGGCGAATGGAGGAAAAACTGCGCATTACGTCAAAGTTCACCGACTACTCGGCCAAGGAAATTTTGTGGTTGCTTTTAGCCATGTAAAACAAGACGAGGACGATTGGGCTGTCTTTGACTTGTTCCGGCTCAAGGGCGGGAAGATCGTCGAACATTGGGATGTTCAGGAACAGATTGGTCCAAAGGAGACTTGGAACAACTCTGGCAAATTCTAGGGGAGGAGGCAGTCATATTTTCGCTGGTAGGGGTTTAAGATGATTGCTTTTTCAGGGCAAAGGCGCTGATGCCGGCTCAACATTCCAGAAACTGAATGGTTGTATTTGAATAACCCCGCGCGATACTCTGAACGCAGCTTATACTTTCGAAACTAGTGTGGAGTATCGAATGAAGAAGTTGGTGTTGACAGCAATGGCATTGATCTCCACTGGCGCGGCGTGGGCCGCCGGTATGGAACGGTGGGGCGAATCCGGGGACTGGACAATTCTGATTGATCCCGAAAAGGGCAACGGCTGTCTTGCGTGGAAACCGTTTGAAAATGACATGACCGTTGAAATCGGCGCGGCACCCAATCAGGCCGGTGGCTTTTTTGCCGCCTTTAATCCGGCGTGGGTTCAAATCGAGGACGGGGCGACAGGGATTGTACAATTCGATTTTGGTGATGCGAAATTCGAAGGTGAAGCGGTTGGTGTCTTCAAGAATGGCGTGCCCGGTGGCTACGCCTTTTTCGACAACCCGGCATTTGTAACCGAGTTTGGAAAACGCCAAAGCGTTACGATCATTGGTGAAAGTGGGGCCGAGGTGGAACTTGATCTCAGCGGGTCTGCCAAAGCCATTGAGGCCGTTCTGGCATGTCAGGCCGAACAGCCGGAACCGCTGAAGAACTAGGACGCGCCCGATTATTCCAATTGATTGATGTCTGGCACACATGGCTGCCTTTCGGCAGGCATTTCATCAGCACCGCCCGGAGCCTTGTTTCTGGACCCGCCCACATCCAGCTTGAATTTTGGCGACGAAAGCGGGCCAGTCACATCAAAGGGCCAGGCGCTTCGGGAAAGGGGTTTACCCACGCGCCGCGGCTCCGCTCGTATTGCTATCGTATCGTTCAGCCAGTCCACTTGCCCCCTTGCAACCAATTGAACTGATCCCGTTTCAATGACGATGGAGTTTGAGCTGACCCGCCCGGCCTGGATATCAACCGGGGCGACCACGCACGTGATGTCGGTGTAGCCTTGTCTGAATTCTTCTGAAAACAGCCACGGGAAAATACCCAGCCCGGCCAGTTCCAGTAGACTGGTACTAATGTAACCTTGCGACATCGACAAAGACGCATTGCCGCGCATCGAGTTGACGAAGGCCTTGCCCGAGGCGGTACTGCCAGAAACGTTGAACTCACCGCTCAATCGCCCATAGGCATCAATACCTATGCCCAATTCATCAAGGATCTCACCGAATTCCCATCCCGAGGTCGATCCTGACAAGGAAAGCCAATCAGGTGAGTCAATCAGATCCATGACTGCACGCAGGCTGAAGTTTCCGCCACCATAAGCCATCTGGAGCGGGCCGAAATCCACGGTTCCTTCTTTGGCAGACAATTGGCTTGAAACAGATGTAACGCCTTGCTGGCCTACAATCTCTTTGAATTCGATCAGCACCTCGACGTCAGCTTCTCGCAGCACGCGCTGCACATCCAGAAGATCGGCAGGTTTCCCTTTTTCTTTTGGCAACACCAAGGGCTGGACATTTGTCTCCTTCGGTAGAACCAAGGGTTGAACCTCGGTTTCAGGTTTTTGCGAGGCCTCGCCTACCAGGCCCTTCAGTTGGTCCAGTACGGCGGTGAGGGTCTTCAGGTCGTTGAGATCGAGCCTCTCGCTCGTAATGTTGCCCCGAACGACGGATGCACCTTCGGGAAACCGCGCATCCAAAGCGGCAAGAAGATGCGAAGACCCGGCTTCGAACTCGATTGCGGCATCAAAGTCTTCGCCCTGCCTGGAGGTTTCAGCATCGATCGCCAGAGCGCCGATTTCGACAGGTTGCAAGTTGAGCGCGGTCAGAAACTGCGCACCGTCGTCGACATCCAGTTCCACGTCAAAATCAAGACCAGCGAGCCCTTTGAGCTCGTTAACTGATAGCGCAAGATCCAGCGCCCAGAGATCGGTGTCGTAAGTGGTCGCGTTAAACCTGTTGAGTGAAACCGGCCCGCCCGCATTGGATATGTTGAAATCGGCTTTGATGCCGCCGAATTGGTAAACATAGTCTTCTTCGAGGTTGGGCAAAATCAACTTGGCAGGCCCGTTCAACACACCATCGAATGTTACGTCCTGAAGCTGAAGCAGGTCGAGGATTTCACCTTCGGCTTTGAGGACCGGTTCCTCAATTGGCCCGGCTTGCAAGGCAATTCCCAGCATGGCGAGCCGGCCGTCCGGCATGCGGCGAATGCTTTCGATTGAAGCTGGGCCGATTACGTCCAGCCCTTGGTCAAACGCATTGGTCTGGAACAGCAACTTCTCGAATTCGAAGGAAGCCAGCGATCCGACCATATGCATTTCAAAGCCTGTGAATTTCAGCTCCTGAATACTCTTTGCTGCTGGCGGCGGCTGCCCTTCCGGATGAAGCCGTGCGTTGAAAAGCAGATCGACGCCCTGAGCAGTGTAGAGATCATCTATGGAACCCTCAGCTTCAAGTTTCTGCCCATCCTCAAGGCTTACGGTGCTTGTAAACGCTTCGATCTTCAGGGCGTCCTGAGACACGAGTTCAGCTTGCAACTGGCCATTGCCTTCCAAAACCCGTTCCAATCCAATGACGTCCAGAAAATCACCAAATTCTCCGGTGTCCATCTCTAAGACTGCGCGATAGCCGCCACCTTCGTCTTCCGCCAATGGCTCGCCGTCGTAGCTTACGGTCATTTCGCCAAAGCTGGCGCGCGTCGTAAATGGCGCTTCATGGGGGTAGTCGCCTTCGATTTCGAAACCCTGACCGTTGACGGAGCCGGAACCAGAGACCTTTGACCGTTGTCCACTATCTACTTGTTCGAGCGCGAGGGACTGAAGGTCAAACACAAACGAGAAGCCCGAGACCTTGTCATCGATGTTTAACCCTATTGATGTGAAACGGACGTTCTTGTCGCTCAGGAAGTTCAGGATTCCACTGCCTTCTGTGTCACTCTCACTGGCACTATCAGCGCTGGCGACGTCTTTTTGATCCTCCGCTGATACAGGTTCCTCGGACGCGGGCTTGGGTGTTGGATTGCCTTTTCGCCAGCTTGTTGTGCCGTCTGCGGCTGTAAGAATATTCGCCTGCAGGCCTTCCACGACCAGATTGTCAAAATGCAGACGCCCATTGGTCAAAGCGGCAATGTCCAGCTCCAATTCCAGCAGGTTCAATTCAACAAGGGGTGAGTCCGGCATTGTCAGGCTCGGGATGACCACACCACCGACGTAAATGTGACTAATGCGGCCAAGCGCGACGCTTACATCATCGTTTACTAGAAGTGGTCGACCAATTTGTTCCGAAAGAACTCTTTCTACAAGGTCGCGCCGCAAGTCCGAGAACATCGGAGCAGCAAGCAATAACCAAACAAATGCGACTGCTGCGAATGCAAGTAATGCCACAAGCCCAATTATTCTAAATAGCCAAACCCTCATATGCTCCCCTATCGCCGCTTTCGCCGTTCAGTCTCTCGTGCAGATATTCCGCCCACCAAACTGAACGCCCGTTCTGAACCTTATTCAGGTCAATTGGCTCGTGTCACTCATCGTCTCTGGTAGCCCCGCCAGTCGCTTTTGTTCTTCCCATCAGCACACTTGCCCTATTGGTGGTCGCCTCTTCGGATGTCTTGGTTGGTCCAAAAGTCTGAACGTCATCGACCTCCAAAGTAAACGCAGCCTTCATGAGGACGGGACCATCAACAACCAGCATTTCCTTCTGCGTCGGCTCAATCCTGATTTGACCGGTTACAACGATGGGCTCGTAGACCGTCGATGGCGTCCATGAATCACTCAGGCGCAAACGTACCATCTGGTTCGGGGGCGGAGGTGGAACATGGTTGCACATTCCACGTTCGGGCACGATATACGCCATTTGGGAGCCATCTTCGTCGCGGGGTGCCGGGATCACAAATCCACCCAACGAAACGGTTGCACCATCGATGTCGATGTTGGCGGCCGTGCCCGCCGTCTCACGTCGTTCCATCACAATCCAGCGTTGGGAAATCAGCCAGTCCGCATCAACGCCGTCCTCAGCAAGGGTTGCTTCGGTAGCCTCGAGATCCACTTGAATCTGGTCAACCTGTTCTGGCGTCGACCCACCTTTTTCTTGCTGCGCGCGCAACCGGACCAATTTGCGAAGCGCGCTAAGCTGTTTGCCGGTCAATTCGACGAACGGATCTTCATAGTTCTGAGCAGTTTCATCGATCAAGTCTGACCACTCGATACGTGCGACTTCCGAATGAACCGGCAAAGCCAGAAAGAATGCAGCAATCACAGCATAAGAGAGTCTCATTGTAATATGCTCCTCTTTCGTCCGGTGAACGATTAACAATTCGCAACTGCACCGCGTGTGGTCATACCTGTTGCAAGTGCAAAAAAGTACAAGAAGGGGCTTTATCGTCGTAGCGCCTCGGATCTGAGTTTTGAACTTGGGCCGGGGTTCACAGAATGATCGCCCCGGCCAGCTTCAGGACAAACGAGGTAGTTCTTGCCCTGAAACATTGTACTTTCGTCTAGTTGAGAAGATCACCGACGATGCCGACCGCATCGACAACGGTAGACAGATCATTCGTAACTTCGAGGACTTCGTCATCGACCAGAATGTAGCGGTTTCCTTTGCCCGGCTCCCCCAGCTTCCATTTTGAAAGGTCCCCAATATCCTCGAACTCAAGGTCAGACGGGAGTTTGGCACCGCGCGTGTAGCGCTTTATCTGACCGGGCGGCACAGCCTTTGGGCCTTTGCCGGGTTTGTCTTCTATCTGAATGCTGACATCACCGTTCTTGCCCCCCTTGTTCGGCTTTTTACCCTTGTTGTCTTTGGCATGGGCATCGCTGCCTCCAAGGATGAAAAGCACAACTGCTAAGGCTGCAAGAATTCCGTATGCGATCTTCATAGATTGTTCCTTTGCTTCCCGGCTTCATTCGACCGGCGTTGAAATTTCCGGCACGCGCTTCAGGGCTTCGACCATGTCCGCGCTCGTCATCAGTTCGATGAAGGTGTAGTCTTTCAGAACCCCCTGACTCAGACGCGAAATATACATGGCCTGCACCATGCCCGGATCGTCCGGGAAACGGACGGTGATGTAGTTCTTGCCATCTGCCAGTCCCCAGAAATAGCTGATCATCTCACCGCCCATTGCGGCGAGGGCAGTGCCCATGTCCTTTTCCCGGTTGGTCGGATTGTCGATCATGATTTGCCAGGCATCGGGGTTTGGTTCCCCGATCCCCAGGTAGTATCGGCTGTGGGCTTCTTCTGCTGATGCTCCAGCAACGCCTATTCCAAATATGCAAAGAGCTGCTGCGATTGCCTTGTTCATTGATCGCTCCCCTGTTCAGGATCGACGACGCAAGGCGCAGGGGCTATTTTTCCGCATACTCTGCTCATTCGAGTGTATTCTTGTAGAAGACGCCGTCTTTCATGATCACCCGAATGGTCTCGAACCCTCGATCACGCGCAGGTGCATCAAACCACTTCGGATTTGCGCCAAGAACCGACAGGTCCTCCAGCGGGTTTCCGTCGACGATCAGAATGTCGGCATAGGCCCCTTCTTCGATCACACCCAGCTTATTGGGATAGGGGTTCCGCCGCCCTGTCAGTTGGGCGAGTTCGCCACCAGTTGATGTGGCCGCGACCAGGAAAGCGTGGTTCCCCAGCAATTCAGCGAAATAGTACTTTTCAAAGTCGCGGTGCGCGCGGCCAAATCCGATGGTGGACAGCACGGTGTCGACGTTATGCACGATCTTGGGTTTGTACTTCTTGATGTACTCAATGACGTTTTCTGACCCGACCAGATATTCTTCCAGTTTCGGTTTCACCGTCGGCATCGAGAAATTCGGATGGTCGAGCAGCGCCGGGTCCATTCCAGCCACATTCAGGGCCCAGAAGATACCTTCATCCGCTATGCGTTTGACGGTCTCCTCGCTCACCATCTGAGCGTGCTCCAGCGATTTGACGCCCGCGTCCAGAGCCATTGTGACCGTTTCGTCAGTATAGGCGTGGACAGTCACGTAGGTATCAAAGAAGGACGCAGCCTCAACCGCTGTTGAAATCTCATCAACGTTGTAGGCAACGGACCAGAGCGGATCGAGCTCGGATGACACACCGCCCCCAGCCATCAGTTTCAGGAAACTCGCCCCGTGCGCGAAGTTAAGCCGCGATGCCTTCCGGATTTCTTCGGCGCCATCAGCAATATAGGACAGGTTGAACGTATTGGCGACGTCGTCCGATCCCATGTTGAAGGTTCGCTGCTCGGGGTTACGCCAGTCACCATGTCCGGATGTCGGGCCGATGGCGGCACCTGACGCATAGATGCGTGGCCCGTCTACAATCCCCTTGTCGATCAGTTCGCGCAGACCTGATCCCATTCCGCCGGTATCCCGAACCGTGGTGTAACCATCGTAGAGATAGTCGCGGGCATTTTCAGCCGCGGTGGCCCCGATCTGATCCCATTTGGCGGCCTGAAGACCCGAGAAGGACTGCACGAGCCCTGTCGCGTAGAGATGCACATGACTGTCTATCAATCCGGGCATCAGCGTGCGACCACCCCCGTCAACAAGCGTCGCATCAGGCGCATCAATACCGTCGATCGAGACTGTCTTTATGAGATTGCCTTCAACCAGAACATTCGCGTTTTCAATCCGCTCTTCACTAATTCCGTCAAAGATATGCACGTTGGTGAACAAGGTTTGTGCGGGCGCGTCCTGCGCCAACGCGCTGCTTGCTGCCAAGGAAACAAGTCCAGCGATTGCTGTCAGTGGGGCCAGTGTTTTCACGTGTCAGTACTCCCATTTGTCAAAAAAAGGGGGCGCGGGATGCCGAGGTAAATTCACCCCGCGCGACACTCAATCGAGTGTATTCTTGTAGATCACGCCATCTTTCATGATCAGATCGATGTTTTTGGTGTAATCCACCAGGATCTCGGCATCCTCGACCGGGTTACCTTCGACCAGCAGCAGGTCGGCATATGCGCCCTGTTCGATCACGCCCAGCGGGCCTGCCGTGTAGGGGTTGAGTTTTCCTGAAAGTGCCAGAAGTGCGGCCGATTTTGACGTGGCCTGTTGTAGGATTTCATGTGAAGTCCACGCCTCCAGCCGGTATTTGAACTCGTCATTCTGCTTGGTCAGAGCCACCGGGTCGCCGATGATATCGGTTGAGAATGCAACGTTTTCGATCTCGTACTCTTTCAACAGTTTCATCTGGTTGCGCGCACCGGCCTGAACATCAAGGAATTTGGGCGCCGCTGCCGGGCCAAGCGCCTTCTTGACAACTTCCTCATCAAGCCCAAGCAGAGAATAAAACGGGACAATCCAGGCGCCAGAATCCTTGATGGCCTGGGCTGATACTTCAGTCATCAGTTGCCCATGTTCTATGCTGATGACGCCTGCTTCCAGTGACCGCAGGATCGAGTCGTCGTTATAAGCGTGGACCATGACATAAGTCCCCCAATCGGCCGCTGCGCGAACCGATGCCTCTAACTCTTCCGGCAATCCTTGAACGGTGTGCAACGGATCAACCGAAGATGACACACCACCACCTGCCATCACCTTGATCTGGACCGCGCCCATGCGCAGCGCTTCGCGCGTTGCACGTAAGACTTCGGGCACGCCATCGGCCAGGAACTCGACATGCTGGTTGAAGAAAGACGGCTGCGCCCCCATGAAGTTCGGGTGGGGTTCGGTATAGACTCGATGCTCGCCATGCCCGGAAGTCTGCGAAATGACCGGCCCCGATGCGTAAATCCTTGGGCCCACGGCCTTGCCGCGGTCTATCGCTTTTTGCAGACCAATTGCCGGGCCACCCGCATCCCGAACGGTTGTGAAACCACGTAGCAGCATCTTCTCGGCCTCAATTGTGGAAACTGCGCCCCAGTACATCCAGTCAAAATTGTCCCTCAGGTCCGCGACGGGCTCGGTGATTGCCATATGTACGTGCGCATCGATCAAGCCCGGCATCAGCGTTCGCCCACCACCGTCAATGATCTGGGCATTGGCGACGGCCAACGGTTCCGCTGATACCTCGGCAATCAGATTGTCCACGACCAGAACGTTTGCGTTCTCAATGCGCTGTTCATCGACACCGTTAAACACGTGCACGTTGGTAAAGAGGATCGGGAAGTTTTCTTCCTGCGCACAAGCCTGGCTCGCGATCGCCAGACTTGCAAAGACCGCTGTAGCAGACAGTATTTCCTTTAATCCAAGCGTCATGGCGGCTCTCCAATCGCGAATCACAAATGTTGATTTATGAATGTGATTTTAGACTGACCGCTGAAAATTGCCTGACAATATGACCGGTCCGGCCAAATTGACTTGGCATTCTGCAAGCTTTCGGCGCCTTTTCTGTGTGTTTGCTGTCTTTCTGTCATAAACTTCGTGATATTTGAGGGCGACATGGACGCATTTGAGCAAAAAACAAAGAAGGCGTTGCCGCTGGTCCGGGCATCGGTTGCTGCACCCGTTGTAGCTGCTTTGCGTGGCGCCGGTGTTGAACCGGCTTTTGTTTTGGACCCGCTGGGCGTGAGCGAAGCTCAGGTGATGGATCGCCAGAATTTCCTGCCACACGAGACGATCTATAAAATCCATCAAGCCGCTGCTGACGCAACATCACCGGATTTCTGCGCGCAAGTTGGTCAATCAATCGACCTTGTTCGGTTTCTGCCTCTTGGTGACATGTTGGCCAAGGCGTTGACGCTGGGCGACTTTTTTACGCGCTACACTCAAGCCGTCTCGAAAGAATCCAATGCGGTCACGCAATCGCTGCTTGTGGAAGGCGAGCACGCCTATTTCAGTGCCAAGCGGAATTTCAAGCTTTCGGTTTCGCCCGGGCAGACCGACGCATTTCTGGCAAGCATCTGGATATCATTGCTGCATCGGGTTCTGGATTTCAGATGGGACCCGAGCCAGATCATTTTACGGGTCAGCGAACCTGACGTGCTACCCAGGCATTTTCATGGTGTTCATGCCATCATGTGCAGCCCTCAGGGTTTTTCGATCCGGTTTCCCTCGACCTGGCTGAGCCATCAGTTGACCCCGGAAATATTGGAGAATCCGTCAGACCTGACACGCGCTACCCTCGACCAGCATGCGCCTCAGGATTTCTTGGCCGGGCTTCAGGGCCTGATCCGGATTCACCTGGCCGAGCCGGGATTTGGCGTCGATCAACTGGCGCGGCTGTGCGGTTTCCACCGGGAGACATTGAACAACCGGCTGGCCCCTTACGGGCAATCAGCCTCTCAGGTCATGTCTGGCGTCAAACTGGAAGAAGCAAAGAGGCTGCTGGGTCCGGCAGGGAAGTCCGTTGGTGAAACCGCACTGCGGCTTGGCTACGCAGACTCCACTGCGTTTTCGAGGGCGTTTCGAAATTGGTCCGGAATGTCACCGTCGGCTTATAGGAATTTGGTGAAAGGGCAGGGCTGACGATCACTGTTGTCGAATCGTTCTGTATCCGGTTGCATGCACTTGGATGCAGCAAAAGCGACGTGAACATGATGACCCTTCAGGACGCTCCCTTACAACCTGGTCCACAAGGCAATTCTGCGTATCAGCGCCTGCTGGACGAGATTCGCGAGGGCACTCTTCTGCCCGGCGACCGGCTGCG
>NZ_JBQFML010000010.1:0-81668 GCF_056531805.1 Ruegeria sp. K5
TTTCTTTCTCATCTCCACTCCTTGGCGGTTACGATGAGCCAGAAACCCTCTCTTATCAAATCGCCCTAAACTGTCCCATTGGTGCTGACGTCAGACAGCGACAGAACCATAGGAGGCAACTCAAATGAGTAGAGCGCGGGCTTGATCCGGGAGCAACGCATCCGGACGTTCGCAAGAGGTGACTATATCGACCCAGCGTCGTTCTTCAGCCGACTGTAGGATTGCGGTCATTATCTCGACCACGTGAGTCGCTAGTTCCAAGCTGCAACGATGCGGCCTTCCCGTGGCGACGGCAGCGGCCATATCCGCAAGTCCTGCACAGCGGTAGTTGGCACGGTCATTCCCTTGCCCGTCCTTGGCATTGGGGATCTCAAATGCATGATTGCGAGACGCAATAGCGGTGGCATCGCCGTCCTGCTTGGCTAGATAAACCTCACCCCCAAAGAAATTTGGATCAGGAAGGTACAGCGAACCATCAGTTCCATAGAGCTCCATATTCTCATGGCGATGGGCGCAAACATCCCAACTTGCGCCAAGGGTGATCAGCGCGCCGTTTTCGAATTCAAGCACGGCGTGAATATTGGTTGGCGTGTCCACAGGCACGGTTTCGCCATCGCGTGGGCCATTGCCGATGGTGCGGGTCGGAAAGCTGGCCGAAGCCATGGCTGTCACCGCTTTCACCGGCCCGATAAGTTGCACCAGGCTGGTCACATAATAGGGACCGAGGTCAAGAATGGGTCCGCCACCGGGCTGGAAAAAGAAGTCCGGATTGGGGTGCCAAGCCTCCATTCCGCGCGACATTACGTGACAGGTACCACCGATGATATCCCCGACCAGATTTTCGTCAATGGCTGCACGAGCGAGTTGATGGGCACCGCCCAGGAAGGTGTCCGGCGCCGATCCTACGCGCAGACCTTTTTCCGCCGCCAGGCTCCGCAGTGCTTCGCCCTCTTCAAGGGTCAGCACGAAGGGCTTTTCGGAATAGGCGTGTTTGCCTGCCTCCAAAATCCGTTTGGTCACATCGAAATGTGCCGCCGGGATCGTCAGGTTGACGATGATCTCAATGTCATCAGCAGACAGCAGATCGTCACTCGTATCGGCGCGGACGGAATACTCTTCGGCCCGTGCCTTGGCGGCATCCATGTTCAGGTCGGCAACCGCCCGGACCTCAAGCGCCTCAAAAAGTGGCGCGAGCTTGAGGTAAGAGGTCGAGATATTTCCGCAGCCGATGATGCCGACACCAACAGTCTTCATGTCTGCGATCCCTCAAAATGCCTGAACAGTGGCCAGCGAGCGGGTCGCCATGCGGACGTGGTCATTGGGGTTGTCATGCTCGATGACATAACGCTCGACCCCGGCGGCATCCATCGCCTGCTTGATCGCGGGCCAGTCCATGATGCCGTGACCAACATCGGCCCAGCCGCTCTCATCGGCATTTTCACCTTCGGGCGCACGGTCCTTGACGTGCACGGTGGTGATGCGGTCAGCATATTTCGCTAACCATTCCGCTGGGTTGTGCCCAGCCACTTTGACCCAGGCCAAATCCAGCTCAAGCATGATGTCGTCCGAAGCGGCGGCGATGATATCCAGCGGGATCTGCCCGTCGACAGGAACAAACTCGAAATCGTGGTTGTGCCAGCCGAACTCAAACCCAGCGGCGGTGATCGGTTCGCCGGCTTTGGCCAGACGCGTGGCAAATTCCTGCCAACCAGCCAGAGTTGTCGGGCGTTCGGCCGGCGGAATGAAGGGCACGATCACCGTCTTGATTCCTAGGGTCTTGGCAATCTCGATGGCTTTTTGCGGTTCGTGCTCCACGAGATCGGGCGCGAAATGGCCCGTCGGCATGGTCATGCCATGGGTCTCGAGCAAGGCTTTGGTCTTGACCAGGTCTTCATAGTAAGGGCCAACACCTTCGACCTCATTGACGCCCAATTCGGCGAGCATCTTGAAGGTCTCTTCAACGTCCCAATTGCGGGAGGAATAAAGCTGATAGGATATAGACGGCATGATCTGTCCTTTAAGATCAAGTTGAGAGGATGGCTTCGGCCCGTTTTCTGGATTGGAAAGTGGCTTAGAGACGCAATTCCGATTGAATATCAAAGAGCGAGGATTGTGACAGGTCGAAACCAAGTCGCAGTTTCTCACCGACCTTCACATCGGCCTGCCCCTCCATGCGCACGCGGAAATGGTTGCCCGCAACAACACAATCCACCAGCTTGTCTGAGCCAGTTGGTTCAATCAGGTCGATATCCACATCGATCAGATAGGGCGCGTTCTGCACAAGCTCTCCGGTGACCACATGTTCGGGGCGGATGCCCAAGGTCGCAGGGCCTTCGATCGAACCCTCCGAAGAGAATTCGTAGCCGGACAGCGGGATCTTCTGCTCGCCCACTTCGAAGTGACCGTCCTTGATCTGGCCATCCATGAAATTCATTGACGGCGATCCGATGAAGCCCGCCACATATTTGTTGACCGGGCGGCTGTAGATTTCATCAGGGGACGACAGCTGCATGATCTGACCGCCCCGCATGATCGCGATCCGATCGGCCAGCGTCATCGCTTCGATCTGGTCGTGGGTGACGTAGATCATGGTGTTTTCGAGGTTCTGGTGCAGGCGCTTGATTTCGACCCTCAGATCCGCGCGTAGTTTCGCATCGAGGTTCGACAACGGCTCGTCAAACAAAAAAACATCGACGTCGCGCACCAACGCACGCCCGATGGCCACACGCTGACGCTGACCACCGGACAGGGCGGCAGGTTTGCGTTTCAAAAGCGGCTCGATTTGCAGGATTTCCGAGGCGCGTTTGATCCGCTCGGCGATCTCAGCCTTTGGCAGGCCCGCATTCTTAAGGCCGAAGGACAGGTTCCCCTCGACCGTCATCTGCGGGTAGAGCGCATAGGACTGGAACACCATGCCGATGCCACGTTCGGACGGCTCGGCCCAAGTAACGTTCTGACCGTTTATGTGGATCTGCCCAGCGGAGATATCCAGCAGGCCTGCAATACAGTTCAACAGGGTGGACTTGCCGCAACCGGACGAGCCCAGGAGCACCAGGAATTCGCCCTTTCCGATATCGAGATTGAGGTCTTTGAGGACTTCAACCGATCCAAACCGCAGGTCGAGATTTTTTATTTCTACTGAATTTTCCATGATGTTCAGCCTTTCACCGCGCCGGCGGCGATGCCGCGCACAAAGAGTCTTCCCGAGACGAAATATATGGTCAGTGGCACCAATCCGGTGAGGATCGTGGCGGCCATATTGACGTTGTATTCCTTCACGCCTTGGGTCGTGTTGACGATATTGTTCAGCGACACAGTCATCGGATAGCTTTCCGGGCCGGTGTAGACGACGCCGAACAGGAAGTCGTTCCAGATGCCTGTCACTTGCAGGATCATCGCAACCGTGAAGATCGGCAGGGACATGGGCACCATGATGCGGAAATAGATGCCCCAGAAGCCCGCCCCGTCGACGCGTGCAGCCTTGAACAGCTCTTCAGGCAGCGACGTGAAATAGTTGCGGAACAGCAGCGTCAGGATCGGCATCCCGAAGATCGTGTGAACAATGACCAACCCCGATAACGATCCGTATAGGCCAATCTCGCGCAGCATGATCACAATCGGATAGAGCATCACCTGATAGGGGATGAAGGCACCAAAGATCAGGATGGTGAAGAACAAATCCGCGCCTTTGAACTTCCAGTTGGCCAAAGCGTAGCCGTTCACCGATGCGATGATGATCGACAGGATCACCGAGGGGATCGTGATCTGGACCGAATTCCAGAACCCAGTACTGAGACCGTTACAGGTCAGACCGGTACAAGCCTCGGACCAGGCTTTGACCCAGGGCTGAAAAGTCACCTCCATCGGCGGGGCAAAGATATTGCCCATCCGGATTTCCGGCATGCCTTTCAGCGACGTCACGATCATGATGTAGAGCGGCAGAGCGTAGTAGGCAGCCACTACAAAGAGCGTGCCGTAGAGAAAGATATTGCGCCGTGAGAAGGCCTTTTGCGGTTTTGGCCCATGTGGGTCGGTGAAAGCGGAAGCGGAAGTATCAGCCACGGTTCTTGCCTCCAAACTCGAGGATAGCCCAGGGGATCACGATGATTGCGACCGTCACCAACATCATGGTCGAGGCAGCAAAGCCCTGACCCAAATTGTTGGCCTGGAACATCATGTCATAGACGTATTTGGCGGGAACTTCGGTGGCGATGCCCGGACCCCCGCCCGTTTGCGCCACGATCAGGTCATAGAGTTTCACAATGCCCGTCACCACCAGTACAAGGGTCGTGATAAAGACCGGGCGCATCATCGGGATGACAATGAAGATATAAGTTTTCCAGGCGGGGATACCGTCGACACGGGCGGCCTTCCAGACCTCTTGATCGATACCGCGAAGACCGGCGAGCATCAGCACCATAACGAGCCCGCTTCCCTGCCAGAGGCCAGCAATGAGCACGCCGTAAATCGCGATATCGGCCGTATAGAGCGGGTCGAAGGTGAAGCTTTCCCAACCCAGACCACGCACGATACTTTGCACGCCGAATTCCGGGTTCAGAATCCATTGCCAGACCAGACCGGTGACAACGAAGCTGAGCGCATATGGGTAAAGAATAATGGTCCGAATGGTATTCTCAAATCGGATCTTTTGGTCAATCAGCGCAGCCAGAATGAAGCCGATCACAAACATCAGAACCAGCATACAGAAGCCATAGATGGCAAGATTCTCGATTGAAACCAGCCATTTACGTGTTGTCCAAAGCCGCTCATACTGGTCAAGGCCAACCCAATTCAAGCGCGGCAAAAGCCCTGAATCGGTAAAACTGTAAACAACCGTCCACACGGTTCCGCCAACAAAGACAAAGAGTGCGGTCAACACCATTGGTATTGCTGCAATCTTTGCTGATTTGTTCCGGAACAGCTGGTTTGGGCGCGTCGAAGTCATCGCCTATCTCCCTGCTGAAAGCCCGACAATCAAAGTGGATGGGTTAGCCCGTTCGAAAACGCGCCAACCACAGAGTGGCTTAGTTTGCGCGTTCAATAATGCGCACGAAATCGGCGTGTGCATCTTCCGGGGAGTAGGAAGGATCGGCAAAGAACTGCACCATAAGATCGTCGATCTGAGATTTGGTGTCAGGGGTCACTAGCATGTTGAAGTCCGGCAGAAGTGCGCCATCCGCAAGCAAGGCCAGACCCTGCTGCATGCAGTCATTGGCCGCTTCGAGGTCGATATCACCCCGGACCGGCAACGAGCCTTTCGCTAGGTTAAAGCTCACCTGAGTTTCAGGCTTGAGAAGCAGGGCTGCGAGTTCGGCTTGGGCCGCCGATAACTCCGCGTCGTCGAGCACGGGGAAGTAGAATGCGTCACCGCCCGTTGATAGACGCGGGTTTACGCCAAGACCAGGCAAGCAGCTATAGTCTTCACCGGCAACCTGACCGGCAACCGCGAATTCACCTTGTGCCCAATCACCCATGATCTGGCCACCAGCCTTGCCCGTGATCAGCATGTTGGTGGCGTCGTTCCAGTTCTGGACGTTGGAGTTAGCAGCCATATCCCGCGCGGACGCGGCGGCGGCGAACACGGATGCCACGTCTTCGCCCGCGGCAATCTCGATGTTCTTGTCGCCATAAACGCTGGTGAATACGTCGCTTGGCGGCAAGCTTGCCATGAAGACATTGAATGCGCCGGCCTGCTGCCAGCCCTGCTGACCTATGGCCATCGGGATTTTCCCGGCAGCCTCAAGAGCGTCTGAAGCGGCAACGAATTCATTCCAATTGGTCGGTACCGCAACACCGGCGTCTTCAAAAGCACCATGGCTTACCCAGAGCCACTGCCAGGAGTGGATGTTTACCGGGGCGCAATAGACGCGCCCGTCGACGGTGCAGGCTTCCAGCAAGCTGGGAGGGTTCACAAGGTCAAGCCAACCTTCGGCCTCGGCGATGTCGGTGATGTCTCGCAGCAGCCCTGCTTCGATCAGCTCTTCGGCCTGACGGCCGTGGTTGAACTGGAACGCGCCCATTGGGTCGCCACCTGTCAGGCGGCTCACCATAACAGCGCGCGCGGCGTCGCCTCCAGCGATCGCGCCGTCAACCCAAGTATTGCCCGTGGCATTAAAGGCATCGGCGAACTGCTGGACTGCTACGGCCTCACCGCCCGACGTCCACCAGTGCATAACTTCAAGCTCAGCGGCAGAAGCGCTGGATGCGGCGACAATCGCCGTTGCTGACATCAGCATTTTAGTCCGGTTCATGGTTTCCTCCCACCTATAACGATATAGTTTTTCTCCTATAACGTTATAGTTTCTCCTTGCAAGTGTTTTTTTGTACGCTTTATTATTGGGGTGCGACCTTTCGCAGACGGAGGCGAAGCAAGAATTGCTGAATAGGTTCAGGCCTGTCTAAGCAATGTTCTGAGGTGTAGGCTAATGAGACGAAGCGCAGATGTAATCGCTGGATTAAGCAAAAAAGAACTGTCGGCGCTGGTTCATCCAGGCGAGCGACCGACCCTGAAGACAATCTCGCGAATCAGCGGTTTGGCCGTCGCAACGGTCTCACGCGCGTTGGGGGATGCTCCGGATATCGGCAGCGACACCAAAGAGCTTGTACGCAAAATCGCCGATGCGGTGGGCTATGTCCCAAACCGAGCCGGGGTCCGCCTCCGGACAGGACGAACAAATGTTGTCACCCTCGTCGTGCCCGCGGAGGGCGACGTCATCAGCAGCGCAACTCGCCTTACGAGTTCAATCGCACTCGAGTTGCGTGGGACACAGTTTCACCTGAACGTGTTGCCATGGTTTCCAGACGAAGATTCGTTGCGGCCGATCAAGTACATCGTCGAAACGCGGTCAGCCGATGCGGTAATCTTCAATATGGTCGAACCAGAAGACCAGCGCGTCGCGTATTTGATGGAACGCAAGTTTCCATTTGCGACGCACGGGCGTTCGAAGTGGTGCGCCGATCACGCCTATTCCGACTACGACAACGCTGCATTCATGCGCATCGCTCTAAACCGTCTTGCAGAGCGTGGACGCAGAAACATCCACGCAATTCTACCACCCCTGCATCAGGCCTATGCCACGGACATGAAGCGCAGCCTGATTGAAACCGCACCTCATCTGAATCTGAGCTATCGAATTGCCGAGAGGGTCTCCAGCGACGATTCTTCCGACGACATCCGGCATTGGCTGCTGAACAGGTTTGAAAAGTCACCAGATATTGATGCTGTTGTCTGCGCTTCCCCCAAAGTGGCCATCGCGACCATCGGTGTTCTCGAAGGCCTAGGGCGCAAGCTGGGCAAGGATATCGACGTGTATTCGAAAGAAACCGTGCCGTTGCTGAAGACATTCCGCGACGACATCCTCGTCGAAACTGAGGATGTCGGGAAGACGGGCCAGTTCCTCGCAAAGGCTGTCATGCAGCAACTGATCGCACCCGATGAGCCGTTGATGCAAAGGCTGCACGTTCCTCCTGAACACTAACAATCCATCGCAAGGAGAAAACGATGGCAACTCAAATCAAGGGGCCAGCCCTTTTTCTGGCCCAATTCGCGGGCAATGAAGCGCCCTTCGACTCCCTGGCCGGGATCACCCGCTGGGCCGCGGGGTTGGGCTACAAGGGCGTGCAGATCCCGACCTTCGACGCACGCCTGTTTGACCTTGAACAGGCAGCGACCAGCCAGACCTATTGCGACGAGATTAAAGGGATTTGCGCGGACGCGGGGGTCGAGATCACCGAACTGTCGACCCATCTTCAGGGCCAATTGGTGGCCGTGAACCCCGCCTATGACGAAGCCTTTGACGCCTTCGCGCCTAAGGTCGTGCATGGTAATCCCAAGACGCGGCAGGAATGGGCCGTGGATCAGATGATGAAGGCCGCCGTCGCCTCCGAACGGCTTGGCCTCATGCACACGGTCAGTTTCACAGGATCGCTGGCGTTCCCTTATCTCTATCCCTGGCCGCAGCGCCCCGCCGGGTTGATCGAGGAGGCTTTTGCCGAGCTTGGCCGCCGCTGGACCCCGATCCTGAACCACTACAAGGATCACGGGCAGGATATCGGCTTTGAAATTCATCCCGGCGAAGATGTCTTCGATGGCGCCACGTTTGAGATGTTTGTCGATGCATGTGACGGCCATGACGCGGCGATGATCAACTACGACCCCTCGCATTTCCTGCTGCAACAGCTCGATTATCTGGCCTTCATCGACATCTATCACGACCGCATCAATGCGTTCCACGTGAAGGATGCCGAGTTTAACCCAACCGGACGTCAGGGTGTCTATTCCGGTTATCAGGGTTGGACCGACCGCGCCGGGCGCTTCCGGTCTCTTGGGGATGGCCAGGTCGATTTTGCCGGGATTTTCTCAAAGCTCACGCATTATGGCTACGACAGCTGGGCCGTTCTTGAATGGGAATGCTGCATCAAGTCACCGGAACAAGGCGCAGCCGAAGGGGCACCCTTTATCGAAAAACACTTGATCGAAGTGACCGGCAAAGCCTTTGACGACTTCGCCGGAGCAGAGCGTGACGATGCGCAAATCAAACGGATGCTAGGAATATGCAAAAGCTAAAACTTGGAATGGTCGGCGGCGGCCAAGGCGCGTTCATTGGCGGTGTCCACCGCATCGCCGCGCGTATCGATGGCAAGTGGGATCTGGTCGCGGGCGCGTTGTCATCCAACCCCGAACGCGCGGCGACCTCGGCTGTGGAGCTGGGCATCGCGCCGGAGCGGTCTTACGACAGTTTCGAAGTCATGGCCCAGCAGGAAGCTGCACGTGAAGACGGGATTGATGCAGTTGCGATTGTGACGCCAAACCATATGCATGCAAGCCCGACGATCGCGTTTTTGAATGCTGGGATTAACGTGATCTGTGACAAACCCCTTGCCGCGACACAGGAAGATGCTGAGGCAATCAAAGCTGCCGTGGACACTTCAAATGCAAAATTCATCCTCACTCATAATTACACAGGTTACCCTCTCATGCGGCAAGCCCGAGAGATGATTGTACGTGGAGATCTGGGGAAAATACGTGTGGTTCAGGCTGAATATGCCCAGGATTGGCTTACTGAGGACGCCCAGAACAAACAAGCCGACTGGCGCACTGATCCATATCGCTCTGGGGCCGGCGCAATCGGTGATATCGGCACGCATGCCTTCAATCTGCTCTCTTTCGTATCGGGGCTTGGTACGGAAGCGCTGTGCGCAGACCTGCATAGTTTCGTAGATGGGCGTAAGGTCGATGACAATGCCCACATCCTTTTACGTTTGGATGGTGGTGCCAAGGGTATGATTTGGGCCAGTCAAGTTGCCGTTGGTTGCGAAAATAGCCTGACATTGCGCATCTATGGCGATAAAGGCAGCATTGAGTGGAACCAAGAGAACCCAAATCAAATGAGTTTCACTAGGTTTGGGGCGGCCACACAAATCCTCACACGGGGCGGCTCTCATTTAGGCGAAGAAAAGGACCGTTGGACGCGCATCCCTCCTGGGCATCCCGAGGGGTATCTAGAGGGTTTCGCCAATCTCTACAATGACGCAGCCGATCTTATCAGCGGTTCTAGCGATGGGCTTCTCCTCCCTGGGATTGACGCTGCAATGAATGGCATGTGGTTTATCACAGCGTGTCAGACAAGCTCGAAAAATGACGCGTCTTGGGTGCGCAATAAACCAAAATAAGGCTGTAAGTGCTAAGAATAAGCTAAGTTGAAGCCATTGGGGAATATGTAGCGAAAGCCCGCTTCATCCTGTGTGGATGACGTCTGCTTTGCAAGGTCAAAATGCTCTGATTGCACAACTGGTCAGTACAGTTCAGTGTCCGGCCTTTGATCGCGGATGTCTTTGACAACTCTCTCTGCCGATGCTTTCTGTTTCCCGGATTTCATTCTCATCTCCACTCTCTGATGGTTACGATGAGCCTGAAATCCTCCGCTACGCAATCAACCTAGTCTGTTCCATGACCGATGTTGATAGTGTCGAAGATGCTCTTCAGGCTGGAACGAATTGCGGGTCCTGCCGGCCAGAATTGGCTGATTTGGTCACACAACAATCGAAATTGGTCCTTCACAAAACGAAGAACTGCCCGCAAAAACAATCAGCTTAGTCTCAGGATCGCGTTGAACAGGACTGCGGTCTTCCTCCAGCGGAAATAGGTTTGCTCAACAACTCCGATCTGTCTGATCGCATCAAGACGGGACATGCCTTGCCCTACCAAAACTTCAACCTGCCGTAACTTCGAGACAAGCTCTTCTGGCTTCGGTCTCTTGTTTGCCGTTCGTGGTTCATCGATTCCTAAACAAAACGGGGGTCCAGTTCAGTTGGGGAGGCTCACTGATCCTTCATGAGACAGCACAGTTCTGGCATGTTTATTCAACAATATTCATGCAGGATATATATATTAGTATATTGATAATATTGAATAAAATGCATATCTGCGTTGATGATTGAGCATTGGTAATGGCGGACATTGTTTTCTAGATAGGGGTTACCAACAACCCCTGGCCCAATAGGAGATGACATGAAAAACTCGAAACTCAAAACCATCCGCACCTTCTTCGCACAACTGGTCCGTGAAAAGTCCCTGACGGCGCCTCGTCTCAAAAATGCGCTCCGTTCTGAAAAATGACCGAAGCCTCAGAATCATGAACAGCCCCAAAAAATGGGGCCGTTCGCATTTTCACGCTGAAGATTAATCAGGTGAAGATGAAGTAGGTGGAAACCACGATCAACGTGATCAACGCGCCGACAGGTTTCGCATACGCCCAAGGCGTCATATCCACCGCGTGACTTTCACGAGAGACATAGGCCGGTTCCATCGGACGTGTCTTGCCAATCCACAGCATGATGCAAACATTCAGCACGAACAGGGCCGCCATAACGTGCAGGAAATGCGGATAGCTCTCTGCACCGACGATATTCTTGAGGCCGAACTGGCTGATGATGTAAAGGCCAACACCTGATGCAAGTCCGATTTTCGCCGCGATAGGCGGGACGCGCTTGGTAAATACACCAACCAGAATGATCGTCAGAATCGGGATCGAATAGCATCCGTTTACTTCTTGCAGATACCCAAACAGACCTTGCGGCGCATTTGCGATAAATGGTGCGATCGTCATAGAGGCAATTGCCAGGACAACGCCGAACTTTTTACCTGCTGAAACAGTTTGTCCATCTGTCGCATCAGGCTTGAAATGCTGCCGATAGATATCGACACCGAAAAGCGTGACCGAACTGTTGAGTGCCGAGTTGAAGGAACTCAAAACCGCGCCGAACAACACTGCGGCAAAGAACCCGCGCAGAGGGTAGGGAAGCACCTCGGTGACAAGCCGTGGATAAGCCTGGTCGCCGACTTCGAGATCATTGAACAGCTGGTATGCGATGATCCCTGGTAGCACCACGATGATCGGACCCAGGATCTTGAAAACACCGGCAAGCAGCAGGCCCTTTTGCCCTTCCTTGAGATCTTTTGCACCAAGCGCCCTTTGGATGATCGCCTGATTGGTTCCCCAGTAGAACAACTGAACCAGCATCATCCCTGTGAAGATGGTGGCAAAGGGAATCGACGATTCAGGGCCACCAACCGCGTCGAAGCGTTCCGGATTGGATTGGTACAGTGTCGAAATGCCAGCGGACAGGCTGCCCTCGCCTACCGCAAGGAGGCCGAAAAAGGGAACAAGCAATCCGCCAATAAACAGGCCAACGGCGTTGATCGTATCCGAGACCGCTACTGCCTTCAGACCGCCGAAAATCGCGTAGATAGACCCGATGATCCCCAACGCCCAAACCGTAAGCCAAAGGGCGATTGTGTCATTCACCCCCAACAGGTTCGGAACGTCGAACATAGTTGAAAGGGCAAGTGCACCCGAATACAGAACGATCGGCAGCAAGACGACGACATAGCCTGAAAGAAACAACAATGACGTGATGGTTTTCGTCTGAGAGTCGTAACGTTCTTCAAGAAAACTGGGAATCGTCGATATTCCAGATTTCAAGTAGCGTGGCAGCAGCACAAGTGCAGTCACAACCATTGCGATTGCGGCAAGTGTCTCCCATGCCATGACAAGCACACCTTCCGTATAGGCCTGTCCGGTTAAGCCAACAATCTGTTCAGTTGACAGATTTGTTAGCAGCAAAGAGCCACAAATGACGGGCGCAGTTAGCGATCGCCCCCCCAAAAAGTAGCCTTCTGAATGCTCTTCATCTGTCCCTCTCGTCCACAGATAGGACAAGATGGCAACCAGAGCGGTGAACCCGATGAATGCCAAAATGTTAAAAGCGCCCATGTCATTCTCCCACATATTTAGCCATGCAAGTTCGTAGTCGAACGTATGAACAGGGAATTTGTATCTTGATTTGGAATGAAAATTCTTGAGAGGAAGCTATCACACAGGTGAATTTGAAAGTTTTGGGTTAGGCCGTCCCAAAAGCCAACAAAGCGTTCTTTTGAATTCAAGAGCGCTCATTTGCAATCTCTCCTTTCTGTACTCACGCGGCTCTGGAAGCGACATAGCGCCAGTGCTTTCGATTCCAGAGTGGCGGCCTTTATCAAGCCGACAGCAGCCCTCGTAGGTAATGATGCAATAGCAGTATCCATTTGCCGCTCGACAGACGCTTACTCTAGACGTTCTGCGTTTTACACGAAGGGCAGAGCTGCGAGATGCGATTGCAGCATCAAAATGTTGCAATTTGGGTCGGCTTTGAGCAACCACGCGACTTTTCAAAGTACGCTGTCTGCGCATTGCTGTCATTTGGGCATCGCGCAGCATCGGTCAAAGTGGGCTCCTTCCAGACCTCGGAGCAGACGCAGAATAGGCCCCTGCCCGTATTCCCGGCCCATAAGAGACATTCGACGCGTTGGTGGCATTCTGTGGTCGCAGCCCACATTCCGGTCATCCGTTGCAAATGCAGAATCTGACACTGTTCGAACCCAACACAGCGTAACGAATCCACCGCTGCGATGTTGCATTAAAGTCCGCACTAGGTAGCTAGAGTTCTAAAGTACGCCCCGTAAAGCCTGAAGCTTCTCGCCGTTCAACGGGCTGGTTCCTTTATGAATGTCAAACCGTTACGCCTTGCAGAACCTGTTCCCGCGACAGCTCGTCCCGCGTGCCTTGCATCAAGACCGCGCCGCGCCGCAGGACGATGAACTTGTCGGCAAGATTATAAGCGAAATCGAAATACTGCTCGACCAGAATGGTGGCCATCTCTCCTTTGGTTCGGAGGTGGCGAATTACCTCGCCGATCTGCTGGATGATGTTGGGCTGAATGCCTTCGGTCGGTTCGTCCAGCAGCAAAAGCTGAGGCTTGGTGATCAGCGCCCGGGCAATAGCAAGTTGCTGTTGCTGGCCACCCGACAGATCACCCCCGCGTCGGCTCTGCATTTTCTTCAGCACCGGGAACATATCGAAGATCTCGTCCGGAACAAAATGTTCATTTGTTGGCAGGCAGACAAAGCCGGCCTCAAGGTTTTCGCGGACAGTCAACAGCGGGAAAATCTCGCGCCCCTGCGGCACGTAGGCCACGCCTTTCCACGCCATGCGATGGGCTGGCAGAGGTGGCAGGGCCTCACCGTTTAGTATCAGATCGCCGCCCGAGCGCGGATGCGTCCCCGAGATCGCCTTGATCAGGCTTGTTTTCCCCACGCCATTGGTGCCCATCACGCAGGTCACCTCTCCTCGCGCGGCCTCCAGCGAGATACCGTTGAGGATTTGCGAATGCCCGTAATGCAGGGTCAGATCGGTCAGATTCAGCATTGCTCAGCGCCCCAGATAGACATCGATGACGTCCTGATTTGATGTGACATGATCCAGCGAGCCCTCGGCCAGAACCGAGCCTTCATGCAGGACTGTGACCTTGCAATTGAGGCGGCGCACGAACTCCATGTCATGCTCTACCACAACAACGGCGCGGGTTTTGGCGGCCTGTACCAATAGATCGGTCGTGTGTTCGCGTTCTTGCGGGGTCATCCCGGCGGCGGGTTCATCAACCAGCAGAAGGCGGGGTTCCTGCGCCAGAAGCATACCGATCTCAAGCCATTGTTTTTGCCCGTGGCTGAGTTCGCCGGATTTGCGGGTCAACTCATCCTTCAGACCAATTTCAGAGGCTAGATCCGCGACCTTGTCCAGATCATCTGCTGAAGGCCGATAGAACAGCACGCCCAGCCAGCCGCGCTTGTTTTTCAGCGCCATCAGCAGGTTTTCCTGCACGGTTTGATCTTCGAACACGGTGGGTTTCTGGAACTTACGCCCGATGCCGGCTTGCGCGATCTTGGCTTCGCTCATTCGCAACAGGGAAACGGATTTCTCACCCCAGATCACGCGGCCTTCGTCGGGTCGGGTCTTGCCGGTGACGATATCCATAAAGGTGGTTTTGCCCGCCCCGTTCGGTCCGATCACCGCGCGCAGCTCGGCGTTGCCGATCTGGAAGGACAGGTTGTTGATGGCGCGGAACCCGTCGAAGGTAACCGACACACCGCTGACCTCTAGCAGAGTGCTCATTCCGTGGCCTCCTTTTCACGCAACGCGCTTTCATCAGGCCCCAGGGCCGCGCCGTGGCGCTGTGGTGCGCGGCGGTTGGTCCAGAGGTCGAACAGCCCTCCGATCCCTTGCGGAGCAAACAGCGTGACCAGCACGAAGGACACGCCCAGCAGCACCTGCCACCAGTCGACCCATTTGATCGTGTAGAACCCCAGCGGGATATCTGGTGCCTGCCCGCCCGTGAACCATGTGCTAAGCAGGCTGACGAACGCCGCGCCGATGACGGCGCCGTACAGGCGACCACGCCCGCCGATGGCGACCCAGACGGCCAGATATATCGAGGCGATCGGGGCCATCTCCTCGGGGTTGATGATGCCCGCCTGCGGATAATAGAGCGCCCCCGCTACGGCGGCGATACAGGCGGTCAGGGTGAAGACGGCTAGCTTGTAGACTTCGACCGAGTAGCCGAGGAACCGCACACGCGCCTCGTTGTCGCGGATGCCCCGGATGACCGAGCCAAACTTGCCTGACACCACCCATGCCGCCAGCATGTATCCCAGCCCCAATGCCAAAGCCGAGGCCCAGAGGAACCAGATCGACACCACATCCTGCGAAGCCGTGACACCCGGCAGGTTCTGCAAGCCCGACAGGCCGTTGTTGCCGCGCAAGCCGCTGTCGTTCTGAAACAGGTACAGCGCCAGCGCCAAGGTCATCGCTTGGGTCAAGATCGACAGGTACACGCCCGTCACCCGGCTGCGGAACGCCAGCCATCCGAAGATCAACGCCAACAGGCCCGGCACCAATATGACAAGTGCCAGTTGCAGCAACAGACTGTCTGAAAAGGCCCAGATCAGCGGGAAGTCCGACGATCCGACGACGCCGAAGATTTGCGTTCCGATGGCGTCCACCACCTCGGACGGGGTGGGCGGAATGTCGGCTTGCGACAGTGACTCGACCACGATCAAGCGGGTGCGTTCGTACATCAGCCACATGCCGATCATATAGCCGCCCAGCCCGAAAAAGGCGAAATGACCGAGAGAGAGGATACCCGTGAAGCCCCAGACCAGATCCATCGCCACAGCGATCAGGCACAGGCATAGGGTCTTGCCCAGCGTTTTGACAAAGCTGGTCGAGATCACGCCGATCCCGAACCCTTCGGGCAGGACGGTAACGCCCAAGGTGAACAGGGACAGGATGGCCAGAAAGACCAGCACCGAGGGGTTTTTGGCAACAAAGCTGCGGTCCATGGCTCAATCCCCCGCCGCGCGGCCTTTGAGGGCGATGATGCCCCTTGGCCGGAACTGGATGAAAATGATGATGAAGATGATCATGTAGGTTTGGGCCGCGAGGGTGTTCGAGGGGGTCATCCACTCAATCCCCTTTTGCAGGAAGCCGATCATGCCTGCCCCCGCCAGCGCGCCCCAGATATTGCCTACACCGCCGACAACCACAGTCATGAAGCTCTGCACGATATAGTCGCTGCCCAGATCGGACGTGACCTTGGCGAACAGTCCAATTGCAACTCCGGCGATCCCGGCGATGCCCGAACCCAGCCCGAAGGTCAGCATATTCACCCGCCCTGGATTGATGCCCATCGATCCGGCCATACGCGGGTTCTGCGTCACTGCGCGCATCTCAAGCCCCAACCGGGTGCGTTTCATGATGTACAAAAACAGCCCCAGAAAGATCATCGCCAGCATAAAGATCGCGATACGGATATAGCTGATCGAGACCACGTCGTTCAGCACCCAAGCGCCGTCCAGCCAGCCGGGCGCGGTCAGCGGCCTTGCCTGCGTGCCGAAGATGTTCTTGGCCAGTTGTTGCAGCGCAATCGAGATACCGAAGGTCGCCAACAGAGTCTCAAGTGGACGCGAATACAGCCAGCGGATCACCAGCCGCTCCATCGCGACGCCCATGGCGAAGGTGACGGCAAAGGCCATCGGGATCGCGACGATGATCGACAGCGTGTGGTCGGGGATAAATTGCTGCACCACATAGCCGGTGTATGCGCCCATCATGATGAACTCACCATGGGCCATGTTGATGACGCCCATCACGCCGAAGGTGATCGCCAGGCCGATGGCGGCGAGGAAATAGATCGACGCCAGAGAAATCGCGTCCAGCGTCAGGTCGAGGGTCTGGTTCAGGCCGACCTTCAACTCAATCTGCTCCAATGCATGCGCGGCGGCGGCGGTCACGTCGGGTGAAGGCTCCGCGTAGGTATCAAAGAACACATGCGCGGCAAGTGCTGCATCGATGTCGGCTTGCGTGATCAAGGCCGGGACGGCCCCAGCCTCAGCCAATGCCTCATACGCCTGCGCGCGGGCAGCGGCGGAGCTCAGTTGCGCAACCGGAACACCCCCCACGCGACCTCGGTCGATATTGGCGGCCAGAGCGGCGCGAATGTCGTCTGCCGAAACACGCGGTGCGGCCAGATCGCTGGCAACCAGCAGATCATAAGCCACATCGCGCGACAGGTCATCCGAGTCGGGTTGCAGCACGGCGGCGATATTCATGTCCGAGGGCAGCGTGGCAGCGGCCTGTCGTTTGGTCACTACCAAAGGGTTCAGGGCCGCGCGAACATCGACGCCCAGATCGTCGGACATCTCTTCAATCGCAGCCACACGCGCGCCGGTATCGGTGTCATACCCAATGGTCAACAACCGTTCCAACCGCTGCTTCTGCGCCTTCAAATCCGCATCGGGTTCGTCGTCAATTGACGCACGAAGTGGTTCCAACAATACCCTCTCGGGATCGCGTTGGATGGATTGCAACGCAGCCTGTCGCCGAGCGCGATCTGGATCGGTCAACTGGAACTGCACCAAAGCCGTTCCGATCATCGCGCGGATACCGCTATTGGGTTTCAACTGTTTCAGGTCGGATTTCTCAAACGTCCCGACGACCTCTCCGGTATCGAAATCGGTCAGTTCATACGACCGCCCCTCGGCTTTTTTCCCGGCAAAGAACAGGCCGTCGGACTTGCGCATCCACACGTCCTTGGCGGCCCATGTCTCAAGCATCACCTGCGCCTGTGGCAACCCGCTGCTGGCAATCGCGTCAATCGCCGGTTTGATCGTCTTGCGTGAGCTTTTGGCGATGATCTCCTGATGTTCTTTCAGGATCGGTTGCAGATCGGCCTCTTGCGCGTTGGCAGTCAGGCAGGCGCACAGGATTGCGAGGCCCGCAAGGTATAGTCGTAACATTTGATGAAACCCGAGATGTCTTGGGGCAAGGCGGGCAATCACACCCGCCTTGCGTATCGTTTAGTAGTTCGACAGGGTCTGAACGCAGGTCTTGGTCTCGGTGTTGTACATACCGCAACCCAGTTCTTTCCAATCCGATACCAGAACCGCCGATTCCGGCAGGAAGTCGGTCCAGGCGTCGCCTGGAACAACATCGGTTTCGCTGATGATGTCGAACTGGCCGTCTTCCTGAATCTCACCGATCAGAACCGGCTTGGCCAGGTGGTGGTTCGGCAGCATGACAGCAGTTCCACCGGTCAGGTTCTGGAATTCCTGCCCGTACATGGCGGCGCGCACATCGTCGACTTCGGTCGAACCGGCCTCGGTCGCGGCGTTCACCCACATGTTGAAGCCGATGTAATGCGCCTCCATCGGGTCATTGGTCACGCGCTCGTCGCCCATGGTCGCTTTCCATGTTTCAACGAATTCAGCATTGGCATCGGTATCCGCTGACTGGAAGTAGTTCCACGCCGCCAAATGGCCGACAAGGTTGGTGGTATCCAGACCGGACAGTTCTTCCTCTCCGACCGAGAACGCAACGACCGGAATGTCATCTGCTGAGACGCCCGCAGCGGCCAGTTCCTTGTAGAAACCAATGTTGGCGTCACCGTTGATGGTCGAGATCACGCCGACCTTCTTGCCATCCGCACCCAGCGCAACAACGTCCGCCACGATCTTGGACCAGTCAGAGTGCCCAAACGGGGTGTAGTTGACGAAGATATCCTCGTCCGCGATGCCCTTCTGCTTCAGATAGCTTTCCAAAATGTTGTTGGTGGTGCGGGGATAAACATAATCTGTGCCTAGCAGTGCGAATTTCTCAACGCCCAACTCGTCCAGGAAATAGTCGGTCGCAGGGATTGCCTGCTGGTTCGGCGCGGCACCAGTGTAGAAGACGTTCTTGGACGATTCTTCACCCTCATATTGAACCGGATAGAACAGCAGGCCGTTCAGTTCTTCGATCACCGGCAGAACCGACTTTCGGCTAACAGACGTCCAGTTGCCAAAGATCACATCCACGTCATGCACGCTCAGCAGCTCACGCGCTTTTTCAGCAAATAGCGGCCAGTCGGATGCGGGGTCGACCACCACGGCCTCAAGCTGCTTGCCGAGCAGGCCGCCCTTGGCGTTTTGCTGATCGATCAGCATCAGCATGGTGTCTTTCAGCGTGGTCTCCGAGATCGCCATAGTGCCCGACAGCGAATGCAGTACGCCAACCTTGATGGTGTCTTCTGCCGACAAAGCAGCGGTTACCATGGCGGCGAAGACGGTCGATCCGGCGAGCGTGGATTTGAGAAATGTCATTAGATTCTCCTGGCGGGGCGAGCACAGAAGCCTTGCGTTGACACGCCGTCTTCTACTACCTGATCCCCGCAACTGTATGTTGCGTTACGTGTGGCGGTTGTGTCCGAGGTCCAATTCGCGCAGCCGTCACACACCCCTGGGCGTTTTCCCCGTGGTGGGCACCCATACGGTTTCTGCATTGCGGCGAAGTTGGCAAATCGGCAGCCGGACATTCCCGATCATTCGGCACTTGTGCTCAAATTTTCGGCGAAAGTCCGGAGGATTGCCCAAGAAATAATCTGCTGCTCTGAAAAACGGACAGGATTCGCTGTTCGGGAATAGAGTTTTGACAAACAAGCGCTGAAACAGGCGGCACCGAACGTTGTCCCGCAGGTGCGCCATTACACATCACGCCACGATATCGCCCCCCAAGGCCACGACGCCGCCACGCGCACAGGGCGCAGTTCGGCTGAGCGTCAAGCGTTATCGCAAAGCCTCAGTTCTGGACGAGTTTCGCCAGTCGGGATCGTTCAAGTGCCTGTTCCCCCGAACCGACGGGGATGCGCTGGACGTCGTGTTGCTGAACACTGCGGGCGGGATCACAGGCGGCGATTCGTTTCGATTGCAGGCTCAGGCGGGTAAAGGCACAACGTTGACCTTGACCACGCAGGCCTGCGAGCGCGCCTATAAGGCCAAGCCCGGCCCGTCAGGGCAGGTCGTCAATCACCTGATAGCCGCACCGGGCGCGCGGCTGAACTGGTTGCCGCAAGAGACGATCTTGTTCGACGGCAGCGCGCTTGACCGCCGTTTGCAAATCGATCTGGCCCCGGATGCCAGCGCGCTGATGGTCGAGCCGCTGATCTTCGGGCGGATGGCCATGGGCGAACGCCTGACCGATATCCGCCTGCGCGACCGGATCGAGATTCGCCGGAACGGCGCGCCCCTGTTTCTGGACGCCTTGCGGTTCAGCGGCGATCTGCAGACGCATCTGGCCCAGCCCCATATCGCCGGCGACGCAGGCGCGATGGCTTTGGTCGCCTTCGCCTCACCCACGGCCCAAGGCCAGTTGGACGCGATCCGTCAGATGCTGCCCGACACCGCCGGGGCCAGCTTGCTGCACCGTGATCTGCTGGTGATCCGAATACTGGCCCAAAACAGCCTTGCCCTGCGCCGCGCGCTGCTGCCGGTCCTGTGGCAACTGAACAATAATACGCTTCCCCGATGCTGGACAATCTGACATGAACCTGACGCCCCGAGAAAAAGACAAACTGCTGGTCGCCATGGCCGCCGAGGTCGCCCGCAAGCGGCTGGCCCGTGGTGTCAAGCTGAACCACCCCGAGGCGATTGCCCTGATCACTGACGCAGTGGTCGAAGGTGCCCGCGACGGGCGGGCGGTCGCCGACATGATGCAAGCCGGGGCCGAGGTGATCACCCGCGCGCAATGCATGGAGGGCGTGCCCGAGATGATCCACGAGGTTCAGGTCGAGGCCACCTTTCCCGACGGCACCAAGCTGGTGACTGTCCACAACCCTATTCGCTGACAAAGGAACCCTGATATGACCCGTATGCTTTTCCCCGCTTTGATCCTGGCTGGCCCCGCCGCCGCGCATAATGGCACGCATATCCATGCACATGGCACGGACTATGCCGCTTTGGCCGTGGGCCTCGCGGTGGTCGCGCTGGCCGCTGTTGTTTTGGTGGTGAAACTAAACAAATGATCCCCGGCGAGCTTTTCCCTGCCGAGGGCGAAATCACGCTCAACCCGGGCGTTGAACCGGTGACGCTGATGGTGGCCAATACCGGCGACCGCCCAATTCAGGTCGGCTCGCACTATCATTTCGCCGAAACCAATCCCGCACTGGAATTCGACCGCGCTGCCTCCCATGGCCTGCGTCTGGACATCGCCCCCGGTACCGCTGTGCGGTTCGAACCCGGTCAGGCCCGAGAGGTCTCGCTGATCCCAATCAGCGGCGCGCGCAAGGTTTACGGGTTCAATCAAATGGTCATGGGGCCACTCTGATGCCAGCAAAAATCAAACGCTCTGACTATGCCGCCATGTTTGGCCCTACCACGGGAGACAAGCTGCGGCTGGCCGACACCGATCTGGTGATCGAGGTAGAACACGACCTGACCGTCTATGGCGAAGAGGTCAAATTTGGCGGCGGCAAGGTGATCCGCGACGGGATGGGGCAGTCTCAGGCCACCCGGGCCGAAGGGGCCGTGGATACGGTCATCACCAATGCGCTGATCTTGGACCACTCGGGTATCTACAAGGCCGATTTGGGTCTGAAAGACGGGCGCATCGCCAAGATCGGCAAGGCCGGGAATCCAGACACGCAGCCCGGCGTCGATATCATCATCGGCCCGGGAACCGAAGCTATCGCGGGTGAAGGGCGCATCCTGACCGCGGGCGGGTTCGACAGCCATATCCACTTTATCTGCCCGCAACAGATCGAAGACGCGCTGCATTCCGGTCTGACCACCATGCTGGGCGGCGGCACCGGCCCTGCACATGGCACGCTGGCCACCACCTGCACCCCCGGCCCCTGGCATATCGGGCGGATGCTGCAGGCGGCTGACGCCTTCCCGATGAACCTGGCCTTTGCCGGTAAGGGAAACGCTTCGCTACCCGCTGCGTTAGAGGAACAGGTCAAGGCCGGGGCCTGCGCGCTGAAACTGCACGAAGATTGGGGCACGACACCTGCGGCCATCGACTGCTGTCTGTCGGTGGCCGACGCGATGGACGTGCAAGTGATGATCCACACAGACACGCTCAACGAATCCGGGTTTGTTGAAAATACCGTGGTGGCCATGAAGGGTCGCACTATCCACGCCTTCCATACCGAAGGCGCAGGCGGCGGCCATGCGCCGGATATCATCAAGATCTGCGGCGAAAACCACGTTCTGCCGTCATCGACCAACCCGACGCGACCTTTCACCGTGAACACGGTCGAAGAGCATCTGGATATGCTGATGGTCTGTCACCACCTCGACAAATCCATCCCCGAAGACGTGGCCTTTGCCGAAAGCCGTATCCGGCGCGAGACAATCGCGGCCGAGGATATCCTGCATGACATGGGCGCGTTCAGCATCATCGCGTCGGACAGTCAGGCCATGGGCCGGGTCGGAGAGGTTCTGATCCGCACATGGCAGACCGCCGACAAGATGAAGAAACAGCGCGGTCGCCTGCCCGAGGAAACCGGCGAAAACGACAATATGCGCGTGCGCCGCTATATCGCGAAATACACCATCAATCCGGCTATCGCCCACGGTCTGAGCCACGAGATTGGCAGTGTCGAAGAAGGCAAGCGCGCGGATCTGGTGCTGTGGAACCCTGCGTTTTTTGGCGTGAAGCCCGAGATGGTCCTGCTGGGCGGCACAATTGCCTGTGCGCAGATGGGTGATCCGAATGCCTCGATCCCGACGCCCCAACCAGTCTATAGCCGTCCGATGTTCGGCGCCTTTGGCCGCTCGGTCGAGAACTCGGCAATCACATTTGTCTCGGCCGCCGCGCAGGCTGACGGGATTGGCGATACGCTCGGGTTGGCGAAACAGACCGTCGCGGTGCGCAATACCCGCGAAATCGGAAAACAGGATTTGCTGCTAAACGATGCAACGCCGCAGGTAGACGTCGACCCCGAAACCTATGAGGTCCGTGCGGACGGCGAATTGCTTACTTGCCAACCCGCCGACGTGCTACCCATGGCGCAGCGCTATTTCATGTTCTGAGACAGAAAGAAGGCCAAGATGACCACCGCGATCAAAACCGCCCGCATCTATCACGATCACACCCACACCCCGGCCTATGCGCAAGTATCGCTGGACTATGACGGGCGCTTTCTGCGCCGCAAGATGCTGGCAACCGATGAGGGAGAGGCGTTTTTGGTCGATCTGGCCCAGACAAAATCGCTGGATCATGGCGGGGTTCTGGTGCTCGAAGATGGGCGCGAGATCGAGATCATCGCCGCCCCCGAAGCATTGCTGGAAGTCAGCGGCGACCATCTGCTGCAACTGGCATGGCACATCGGCAACCGGCACACGCCCTGCCAGATCGAAGCTGACAGGTTGCTGATCCAGTGCGATCACGTCATCCGCGACATGCTGACAAAGCTGGGGGCCGACATTCGTGAAGTTGTCGAACCATTTACCCCTGAAGGTGGCGCATATGGTCATGGCAGGACCCATGGCCACACCCACTAACGCTGACATCCTGATGCTGACTCAGTGGTTGTCCCCGGCCTATCCGGTGGGCGGCTTCGCCTATTCCCATGGGCTGGAAGCCGCGATCGAACAGGGCTGGGTCGCCAGCGCTGACCAGACAGGCGACTGGGTCGCGGCCGTGCTGCAACATGGCTCGGGCTGGAATGACGCTCTGTTTCTAGTGGCCGCGTATGACGCCGCTGACTGGCCCGCGTTGGCCCGGATCGACGCCACCGCCCGCGCCATGTGCGCTGGATCGGAACGGCTTATGGAAACCGATCTTCTGGGTCGGGCCTTCGGGTCCGTGACCGGAGATATCTGGGGGTTGGACCTACAGCACCTCACCTATTCGGTCGCGGTGGGCCGCGCCGCGCGGATGCAGAACCTGCCTCGTCTGCTGGTGACACAGATGTTCCTGCAGGCCTTCATGAGCAACCTGGTCGCCTGCGCAAACCGCCTTGTGCCTCTGGGTCAGACCGACGCGCAGCGATTGATCCGCGACCTGACGCCGCTCTGCGCCGATATCGCTGAAACAGCGCAGCAAACAGGTTTGAGCGAGCTGAGTTCAACCACCTTTATGACCGACATCGACACGATGCAGCACGAAACTCAATATTCAAGGATTTTTCGAACATGAGCAGTATGAACGGCCCCCTCCGCGTGGGCATTGGCGGCCCGGTCGGAGCTGGCAAAACCACTTTGACTGCCGCCCTTTCCGAAGCCCTGCGTGACGTCTGCTCCCTGGGTGTCATCACTAACGACATTTACACGCAAGAGGATGCTGAAGCCTTGATGCGGATGCAGATCCTGCCGCAGGACCGGATCATTGGCGTCGAAACCGGCGGCTGCCCGCACACAGCAATCCGCGAGGATGCCTCGATCAACCTCGCGGCTGTTGCTGAAATGCAGGCGCGCCACCCCGATGTAGATGTGGTGCTGATCGAAAGCGGTGGCGACAACCTGTCGGCCACGTTCAGCCCCGAGTTGGCGGACCTAACGATATATGTCATTGACGTTGCCGCGGGCGAGGAAATCCCGCGTAAGGGTGGCCCGGCGATCACGAAATCAGACATTCTGATCATCAACAAAACCGACCTCGCCCCCCATGTCGGAGCATCGCTCGAAGTGATGGAACGCGACGCGACACGTATGCGGAAAGGCCGGCCTTTCGTGTTCTCTGCACTGCGCCACCGTACGGGCGTTGATGCGATCGTCAGTTTGTTGGCGCAGATCGGAGGTCTGAAAACTGCAGATAGAACTGTAGCAGAGACTTTTGGCCATTGACGCGCGCCTCTGTCGATTGAATGACGACCGAACCATGTAGCTCGTAGTCCGCTAACAATTTCGTTCTTGGGCGCGGCGAACCGGCCCGATCGCCGATACAGTGCTTCGCCGCAAGGTGTCGTCCCGACACCCCCCGAAGATGAACACAATCGTCATCAATGGGTTATCTTCGGCAAGTCTCCGAAATAGCCCGTTTGCCTCGTTGCTCGATGGTCCACCGGTACTCGCAACCAGTCTTCGCCTTGCCTCAATTTTCCACTTCGAAATTTGTTGGCGTAACCTGACCGTGTTGACCAGTTTATGGGATATGGCCAAAGTATAGAACTCGCCTGAGCAATGGAATTTAGGCACTAGGCGGCGCGTTTGGGCGGCCAAGGAACTTAGTCATTTGAAGCAGCTAAGTCTGAGTACTCGAGTGCTCAGAACGTCCGAACTTGTGGACGAATTCGACCGACGCTGTGTGGAAACCTCTTTGGTTTTTAGGCGTTAGAGATTTTCTGCTGGTTTCCTTTGGGGGTTTAGGTTTCTGAATCATTTTTGGGGCCTATTGCGCCGGAGCGGGGTGGATATTGAGCTCTAATCGGCGTTTCCCGCCGCGCAATCTGAACGGTTCGCCGCGGATTAGGCCGGAATGGCGGTCAGATGCCCACGTACCCCGATCAGGGTGATCATCCGATTGATGTTATAGGCTGTCCGTCGTCGAATGACCGCTAAGCACGAGTACAAATGGCTTTTTCGCACCGACAGCGAAGGTCAGCTCCCCGCCCTTGGCACCGGAATCTTCCATTTATCCCGGGTATTCCGATGGGTTTCCGCATGGCGCTGTGTTTTTAATAATGTGTTATTTTCAGCGCTATAGACGCTTTAAAGATGTATTTTTCAAAGAAATCCTCTTGCCCTTTCTTTGAAATTATATGATTTAGGGCGTCATGAACGCTGGAAAATCGCAAAATCTGAAGAAAGTTCTCGACTCGGTGCCCGCTGGGTATCTCGTCGATGCCAACTGGCTCACCGCCCATGGCATAGCCTACGAAACCTTTCGCGACTATGTAAAACGGGGCTGGCTCGAACGCGTTCACCGCGGCGTTTTCCGCCGACCTGTTCCCAATCCGTCCGCATCAAACACCGTTGACTGGAAGGCCTGCCTGCTCTCAGTGCAACATATCATGGGCTATGATATTCATGTCGGCGGCAAAACTGCTCTCTCTCAACAGGGCTACGACCACTACCTGCGTTTGGGAAACAACGCCCCCATCTGGATCTATGGCCACAAAATACCCAACTGGCTCACGAAGCTGCCACTCAATGCACCTATAGAAACGCGCAATACGTCGCTGTTCACTGACCAGGCACCTGGTGTTACAAATGACGACCTAAAACCTGAAAACTCCCTCCCGTGGGACTGGCAACTGCGCATGTCGGCCCCCGAACGGGCGGTCATGGAAGCCATGGACGAATTGCCGGACCATGAGAGTTTTCACAACCTCGACATGGTGTTCGAGGGCTTGACGACGCTACGACCTAAGTTGCTCTCGGCGCTCTTGTTGAGCTGCAAGAAAATAAAAATCAGGCGCCTCTTCTTCGTTTTTGCGGATCGCCACAATCACCCCTGGCGCAAACGACTTGATGCTGACGCCTTCAACCTCGGGACGGGGGATCGAGCATTGGTCAAAGGTGGCCGGATACATCCGCGATATCGTATCATGGTACCGGAAGAGTTCGCCACGACAAAGGCAGAAAATGGCGCGTAGGAACTATGAATCCCAGGTCGCCCTTCTCGTGCGTGTATTGCCTTACGTCGCGAAGGAAGAGATATTCGCGCTCAAGGGCGGGACAGCAATCAACCTCTTCTATCGCGATCTACCGCGGCTCTCGGTTGATATCGACCTGACATATCTGCCGATCAAAGAGCGCGAACAGAGCCTCGCCGAGATCAACGAAGCCATGGATCGTATCGCTAAGTCGATCGAAAGGGGCATCAACGGGGCCAAGGCTCAAAGAATAAAAGGAGGTGGGGGCGGCGCCACCCGCGTGCTTGCGCGTCTGGAAGGTGCAGAAGTCAAAATCGAGACCTCGCCAGTCACGCGCGGCGTTGTTCACGACCCCGAAACCCGGGCGGTCTCCGACGCTGTAGCAGACGCGTTCGGCTATGCAGAAATGCAGATCGTCTCATTCGAAGATTTGTTCGGCGGTAAGCTCCACGCAGCCGTGGATCGCCAGCATCCACGCGATCTCTATGATGTAAAGCTTCTCTATGAACACGAAGGACTGACGGATGATCTGTTCCGGACTTTCCTGATCTACATCGCCTGTTCGGCACGTCCGGCACACGAATTGCTGAATCCCAACCTGATTGCCCTAGATCAACCTTATGTGCGTGAGTTCGAGGGCATGACTAAGTCAGCCGTCGGCCTGGATGACCTACTGACGACGCGCAACCAACTGATTGCGGATATCCAATCTCGCTTCGACAAACCCACCAGACAATTCTTGCTCAGTCTGCAGGATGGCGCGCCGGATTTCGCCGTAATAGATCGACCGCAGGCCGCCAATCTTCCCGCCGTGCGTTGGAAACTTCTCAATCTGGAGCGCCTAATCCGGGACAACCCAATAAAGCACGCCGAGCAGAGGGAAGAACTCGAAAAACTCCTAGGTCACCTCTTCGACTGATTGAAATTCAGAGTCCGACCTATTGAAAGTGCAGGCACATTTCCGACAATTGTGCAGAAGCTAGCAGTCGAACAACAAAATAAGTTCGGTTGCTTGCCCCCCACCCTGCCCGCCTGATGCCACCAATTTAAACTCCTGGTTTCAGTAATCCGTGCCCTGCCGGGTATCCCAGAGACGCAGAATTTCTATCTGGGTTGGCATTACACGATAGATTAGCGTAAATGGGGTTCGCGGTACTGAAAGCTCCCGTACGTCTTGGCGTGTGTCACTCGGGTGACCTGCATACGGGTTTGCTGCAAGAGTAAGCTGAATGGCTTTGAGCTGTGCTCGTGCCCTTTCGCTGCCTTCAGGAAAAACTGACGTGTAGTAGTAGCGGAACCATTGAATGTCCCGGGCCGTATCTTCGAGAAATACAATTTTCATTGGCTATTGGATTGCCCGCTTGCGACCGGAGCAGAGAGCTCATTCTCGGTATCCCAGCTATCTATCCAGGCATTCATTTCATCTGCCGTGATGAACTTACCTAGATCTGCTTTTTCGACAGCTGCATCAATGGCTGCTCGCTTTGCGGCCTTGGATGCCAACATCATTCTAATTGCTCGTACAGCGAGCTGCGCAGGCGGCCGATCTTCTATCGCAGCTTCTCGTTCCAGAGACTTTCTCAAGTCTTCATCAAGACGGATTGAATATGGGCTGGTACTCATCGCAATCACCTGTTTCCGGTATGTAGTACAATGTAATACATTGGCACTCTATTCTCAATAGACGTTGGCATGAATGTTATCTGTTGCTCTGAGCTCATGAGCGAGATGAGATTTCAAAGTTACGGCCCTCTCTTCTGTGGTTTCTTTGTGTTTTGCTTCAACAAAGCGAATGGCTGCGTGTCTCCCCCATCGATTTTGGAGGTCAGAGAAATCAAATAGGCTTGGTGGGATCTTATGTTCTCCGCTCGTTGGAAGATGTATCCCAAAACCATAAAACGGAGAGCAGCGCTATGTGTCGATTTCATAGCATACCAAGTTTGACCAAGTCGTAGGTAATCGGCGATATCGTCCATAAGGCGGTCACAATGCGTCTGATCCCGGGCGAAGCGAAGTTCGGAGCACAAGCGTGGAAAGCTGCGCTTCATTTGATCTGGAGAAACTTGAATCTGAGAATGTTTTTCTTTCTTAACTATCGGATTCAAAGAGTTCTCTTTATGCCCCTCAATTTCATGGTCATTGGCCCTCAAATTTTCTGTATCTGTCTGTGTTATTTCTGAGATTTCCACAGAGATTTCTGCCAATAGCTCGCAGAGTACATTCGCATCTGGTTTGCGACGCAGAGCATTGCGTACGGTGGTCATCAATTCGGAGACCGCGGTGTCATTTGCTACGAGTTCCCTAAGGCGTGCCAGAGCGGCGGAAACCTTGTCACGGAGTACAGTGAACTCCAGAACTCGATCAGCGTGCCTCTGGGCTTCCTGGATGAACTCAGGGTGCCGTTCAGACAAGGGCATCAAGGAGAGCCCAGTTGCGGTGACCACCCTGCCCTGTCGATCCCGGCGCGCCCATCGCTTACCGTTTGCGCTCATTACGCGGCGGATAAGTCCAAGCTCAACCAGCGTCGAGATATGACGCTCAACTGTCTGCACGCTGACATGCGTCCGTTTGGCGATCGCCGCGTTGGAAGCGAAGCAGATGTGATGATCATCTTGGTCCGCAGTAATCTGATCACCGCCCACAAAAGAAATCATGGCTCTCAGGACATTGAGAGTTGTGGATTTCAACCCAAGAGGTTCTCTGGCCTCTTCAACGGCGCGAAGAAGTATCCATTTTTTGGGTGTACTACTCCCCTGCCCTGCCGTCCCCGACAAGGTTGCTCCATTTGGAGCCAATGCTGCTACTGTTTTCATGATTATCTATCGGCAGACAAAAATTACCCGTTCGCTCAAGAGCGTTTTTTCTTGTGTGGCGATTCGGGTGCTGCTAGATTCTAGGTGTCTAATCTAAGAATTGCGCTTTGCGCAGCAGCCCTCGAAGCTCCGGTTTCGGGGGTTTTGTTTGTTTGCCTTCCTCCTTTCTGCTCGTCCTCAGTTCTTTTTCTCGGCGTTTACAGCTGTAAACTCAGCGTGTGAGCGCTTGATGATTTCAGCCATGTTTTTGTCCAACCAGCTAGCGAAGTCAGCGTTAGCTCCGGTCCTTTTGACCGAAACAGTTAGTGATCCGTTGGTGGATTTGATTGTAACTCCTTCAATTTGGCTGACTTCGGCTGCACCTTCTCTTTGTCGTGCACCACGTTTGGCAGCTGCTTTTAGGAGCATTTCCAGCCGATCATCTGACGACATTGATGGCTCAATGGTTGCAAGCAGGTTTGCCGCTTCATCTCCCGCCAGCTTGCCTGCAACGAAGTGTTCTGCAAGCATGGTCCATTTTGGGCGGCCTGATTTTGGGGCTGCGCCGATCATGTCACCAATCTTTGCAGGAACATGTTGCGTAACTTTTGTCAGGTGAGACAGCCCTGATTTCGAAAGGTTCAATACTTGCCGCACCGTTGCAGAGTCATGCCCGGAAGTCAGGATCGCCTCGGCGAAACGTGCTTTCTCGTAGAAGGAAAGATTGCGCCTCGCAGCATTCTCAAGCCCCTTGGCGAGTAGCGCCGAGGCATCGTCGATATCCTGAACATTGGCGCGGACCTTAATGCCAAGTTCACGACAGGCTTTCAGCCGCCTCCTCCCATAAATTGCCTCGTATCGGCCGTCGGATTTCGATTTTCTGACAAGAATGGGAACTTGTTGGCCACCGTCTCGGATACTCGATATCAAGCTTTCAAAGCTATCGTCTTCTTCGTCAGTGTTTACAGCTGTAAACTCACCAAGCCTATCGGCTGGGCCCCAATCGTCGATCAGGGCAGGGTCAATTTCCCTGATTGCGGCCAGAGAGCCTTGAAGCGCACCAAGTGCAGGGGCATTGGGTTTTGGGGTTTTGTCGATGGCCTTGGGGCTAGAGCGCGCGATGGTGTTTGCGATCCCTGACATCTCCTGAAGCGATTTTCTAGCCATTAGCCGCGTCCCCACGCTTGATGGATCATTTGCTCCACCTCAGAGCCGATCGCATCCATTGAGTTCTTTGCCCGATCATAAGTTGCGCGTGTCATTTCCGACCGCACGACCTCGTAAATTGATTGTTTGAGCATTGTGGCGTCACTGATTGCAGTGCTTTTGAGGGCCGTAGCTGACATAACGCGATCCTGAAACAGTGCTCGCATGAACGAAGCCAGTTGTTGAGACGGCACGTCTGTCGGCTCGTCACGCGTTATCAGGAACTTGAAGTTATCGTATTCGAGCGTAGCGCCAGCATCTTCAATGACTGCCATGTAAGCACCAGCGAGTTCGAGGAATTGAGCCGTCGAAGACACGTCCAGCATCGAAGGTGTCAGTGGCACAAGCAATGAACTGGCGGCGGCCATCCCGGCTATTGTCAAAAATCCGAGTTGAGGTGGGCTATCAATCAGAACTAGGTCAAAATCGCCTTCTACCTGGGCCAAGGCATTCCGTATTCTCGTAAAGAACGGATGGTCCGGGTTGGAGTGAACGGCAGATTCTGTCTCAAACTCGGAAAGAACAAGCCGAGACGGCGCCACAGACAGACCGGGGAAGTATGTCGGAAGCACAACGTCCGCCATATCTACCGGATCTTCATACCGAATAGCATCGTAGATCGTCAGTCCGTCAAACTCAATTTCCGGGCTGATGCCGCACATGGATGTAAGCGAGCCTTGTGGATCCAGGTCAACGGCCAATACACGGTAACCGCGAAGCGCAAAATAATGGGCCAGGTGAATTGTTGTGGTGCTTTTGCTGCTGCCACCTTTGAAGTTCATCAACTGCCAGACTTGGAGTTTCTCTCCTTCAGTCCGACGAGGGATATAGCGCCCCTTTTTGCGAGAGGTTTTCTCAAGCGTTTCGCGAGCCTCCCAAAGCTCATGGGCAGTATAGTAGCGTCGACCGCTACGTACGTCTTTTGGTTCAGGAATCGTTCCTTCTGCGTGGACCTTACGCATGAATTGACCTGAGACACCTAAGAGTTCGGCCGCTTCTGGGGCTGCAAAGTTGCGTAGTGACTTGGTGTTGTCAGGGGCAAATGCCGCAAGAAGATGTTCCCGGATGGCCGAGTTTAATCTCTCAGAAATTTCCGTGGCGAGAGCCGATGGTCGTTCTGCCGTAAGTGGTGTCACGGGAATCATGTAGTTGCCTCAAAATAAAGAATGTGGTCATTTTTGCGCCACTTGAGACAAACAGGCGTGATTCATTGTCCTAAGTCAAGGATTTTCGCTTATATTGTGGGTTCTACAAAGCTGTGAACTACATACGCTTTGCATCAAAGCAAAATGGTTTACAGCTGTAAACCTCGTTGAAGCGGTTCCCGGGCTTTTATAGCTGATGAAGTTCTGCTGTGCAAAAAGTAGGCATACACACAAAACTCTTCCGAATGCTCCGCCTCGAGTTGAGCTTTTCATAACGAGCAGTTGGCACAAAAGAAGAAACGGCTTGCGCACCAAGACAAGAAATAGGGAAGGGCAGGGGGCCAATTGAGCTGATTGCGTATTTCCTCACCCCAACAGGTCCGTCGCCGGGTTTTCTGCGATATCGACGTCGTCATAGTACTTCTGCGCCTGGGCCATGGAGCGGTGTAGCGAGAGGCGCATGGCAGCTTGGATTGGTGCGCCGTCCAGTGCGGCTTGGGTTAGGAACCCAGAACGCAGACCGTGCGGCGAGGCGAAGTCCTCCTGCAACCCCGCCAACTGGAGGCGATGTTTGACGATCTGATAGATAGCGTCCGGCGAAAGCCGACGTTTCAGCACACGATCCGCTTTTGAGACTGGTCTGAACAGTGGCCCGTTCTTAATCTGTCCAACCTCGATCCAATGGACCAACGCCTGGGCGGCGCGGCCTTTCAGCACCAGCCGCGGCGTTTCACCTTTGGTTGTCGTCTTGGTCTCCAGCAGTGAAATCCAAACCAGGCTTTTCTCGTCGAACTCCTTCAGCGAGACGTCTTCAAACATCAGCCCGGTGATCTCCGAGCGCCGTCTACCACCAGAAGCCCAACCCAGCATCAAGATGGCGCGGTCGCGGCAATCCCGGCGGCTGCCACGGCAGGTGGACAGCAGTTGCTCGAGGATGTCCCGGGTGATCGGGTGCTGCGATTTTGGGGCAGGGGGCCGGGCTGCAGCCCGGCGCGCCTTGGCACGGGCCTGCTTCACTTGGGGCGCACCGAAAGGGCTGGTCAGGTTCTTCATTCGATGAAAGGCCAGCCAGGAGGCGATGCGCCGGTCCAGCGTCGAGGGGGCAGGGCAGGCGAGGGACTTGCGCAGCCCCTGAGCAATCAGCGCTTCTGCGGTTTCGCGCGCCACATCCGTTTCTGGTGCGTCATTCAGATCTCGGGCGTGATCGAGAATGAAGGCGAGGGCGGTGGCCTCAGATTCCGGCCAGTCCAGCGTCGCTGCGAACCGCGCAGACTTCCAGGCGGTGACATAAAGCAGATCCCGTTCATATGCCCGCAGCGTGTTTTCCGGTGTGCCGCGCACATAAAGATCAGTGAGCGCCTCCTGATCTGTGTCCGAGAGGGCAGGGGCGGCGGCGGGGAGGTATGGGGCAGGGGGCCTCATGTCGATTTCCCCAAACCTGTAGACTGTTCTTGCTTGTTTTCACCATTTTTCATGGTTGGCCTCATGCTGGGTTGGTCCTTTAAGTGTAGGCGCGGACCAAATTTGTGCCGGTACTTGTTTACAAAATTGCAGGTTACTGTGCTGCATCTAATATGGTTTGCTGCCGGATCGGGGCAGGGGTCTACGGGTTACGGACCAATGCCGTCGCGAGTCCATTGGTTAAGGAAAACCGACAATGTACCCATTCTGCGTCAATTTGGGTCAGATTTCAAATATCATGATAAGCGGTACTTATCATGTTTAATTGATAAAAGCCGAAACTGGAAATGTTGTGAGCAAAAAGGTATGGAATTGCACATTAAGCGAATGGAGCCGTGCAAGGCATCATTTTTTCGATGAGTTGCGCGCGGCTGGATTTGTCAGTACTTTTTCAATGTTTCGAAAACTGCTTTGCGAGTTGCGTCGTCGTTTTGAAAAATCCTGTCGGTGAGAAACTCAGACGGAAACTCGGGCCAAGTCTTGCGCATTTTGTTAACGAGACGTTGTGCCTCTTCCGAGTTTCCCAGCTGATCCTGTGCAACAGCTTGGAATAGTAGGGAAGGAGCGCTGACAGGCGCACCTGCGGCTGGGGCGTCCTGAAAGGCTTCGACAACATTTTCGTAGTTGCCGAGCATAAGTTGCGACACGCCCCAGATGTTTCTTGCGCCAAAGCGGCCAGATCCTGATCTGGGTCTCTCCGGATTGCTAACTTCGGCGGCAAGTTCCGGGGCGTTAGCCATGATGGCAGTGATGCCTGCAAGGTCCAGAATATGGCCATTCTTCGGCGCAAGTTCGACGGACATTCTTGCGTATTTCAATGCCTCGTTTGGCTGGTTTTTGACAGCCAGCACCCAACCATTTGCGCCGTTTGCCCACGCATCAGCGGGGGACAATTCAAGCGCTTTTCCAGACATTTCTGAGGCTTGATTGAAGAGATCATCCCTTTGTGCTTCATCCGGTGACAACACCGCCAGGATCGCAAGGACCTGCGCTGATCCAGCATAGCCGTCGGACAGAGCCGGGTCGAGTTCCATCGCGTGCTGGAACATTCCCAGCGCTATTTGCTGACGCTTGACATCAAAAACGGGGAAAAGCATGCCGCGGGCTTGATCCGCAAGATTGGCTGCCTGGAGTCTTGTCAACGATTGTTCGCCAAGCGCCACACGTTCTACTTGTTCGATGGATCGAGTTGTTGGCACAACCTCCCTGTTATCCTGGCTCATCCAGATTCCAAGCACAGCGACTAATGCAAGAACACCCAGTCCGGCTGGCAGCAGCTTCAGCGAACGCCGCCACCCATCAGGCTCATCGCTGTCACAAGTACCTGACGCGCGGTTTTCGATTGTAGGTTCGTATGAAAACCGAGGCTTGTATCCGCCGGGGTCGACAAAGATGCGAACACCTTCACCGTCCCAGTGATCTTCGTAAAACGCGTGTAGCAGTCGACGCAGCCGCCTGGCTTCGACGCGAACGAGGTTTTGACTGCCAGTGCCATCAATGCGACGCTCATAGACCTCCACAGCGATAGCTTTACCTCGGATCTGATCGCTTCGACCCGATAAAGATTCCTCTACTATATAGGTTAGAAATTGCTTCAGGCGGGGCGAGGCTTGAAACCCTTCACTTGATACAATTTGATTCAGAGCTTCCCGGATGAGCTCCGGAGAAGGCTGTCCAACATGTTGATTTATTGGCAATTCGTTGGATTTGTTCAATGTCAACTCACCCCTAACTCACGGTGACTCACTTGGCCTTTGCGGTCAACCGCACTCATCTTGATTTGAGAATAGATAGTGGGTGTCGGGATTTTTCCAGTGACGGTGGACCTGATTGAAGAAATTCCAGAGCTTTCCGATGTGCTGTCGAGGCGCATCGAAACGGACGCGCTTCTCGGCGAGGTCATCGAAGACCTGAAGAAAGCATCTGCGTTTTCGAAAGACGCATCAATCACGGACGCCGAGCGCGCTGAATGGGCCCACATCAGATCTGAACTCGTGAAAGAACTTCGCCGGATGGTGAAGCGCAATCTTCATAACGACTCTAACTGAGGACCAATCCATGACCAAAGACGATAGTGGGAAAGACCAGGAAAACAAACAGGGCCAAGAGACAGACCAGATTGAAGATCCGTCGCGGCGGAACGTTCTGAAGGGCTTGGCCACTGGCGCAGCTGCAACGGGGGCAGCGGGGTTTGCGGCGGGGAGTGCCGAGGCGCACCAAGGCGACGGCCCACTCGGTGAATCTCTCAAGAATCCGTATGGTGGTCGGCCCGCAGGCGGCATCTCTCTGCCAGAGTATTTCCGCCCGACGAAGTACATGACCGGTTCAAACGCAAACTATTTTCCACTCAGTGAAGAGTTGGGCCCAGATGAGATGCGCATCTCGTTTTGTGGTTCGACACCTTATCCGCCGCGCGAAGATCAGGCAGGTACCTGCATCATGGTGGAACTTGGAAATGGAAAACGTTTCTTCTTCGATTTCGGATCCGGTTGTGTACGCAACATCATTGCCATGCAGGTGCCAGGACAGCTGATCAACGACATCTTCATCTCTCACCTGCATGTCGATCACTATGCCGACATTCCCTATATTTACCCCTTCCGTGCGTGGTCGGGTGGCTACACGCCGTTGCGCATCCATGGTCCGTCCGGTCGAACACCGGAACTCGGTACTGCTGGTATGGTCAAGGGCATGCAGCAGATGCTCAAGTGGCACCTCGAAGCGTTTGACGTGTTCCCCATCGGTGACGGTTACGAGATCGAGGTGAACGAGTTCGATTTCCGCCAAGAAGGTGGCATCGTATATGATCAGGATGGGGTCACAGTTCGGTCATGGCCTCGTAGCCATGCCAAAGACGGCGCAGTCGGGTATCGGCTCGATTGGAACGGTCTGAGCTTTGTATGGACCGGCGATGGTCGCCCGGATGAGCTTTCACGGAAATACGGCGAAGGCGTAGATGTCTTTGTAACCGAAATGTCGGGACAGGATATTGGTCAGTTGATGACCTACAAATACGGCATTCCACAGGATCTTTTTAACTATACTATCGATACGCATCACACCTCCCACTATGCCGTGGGTAAGCTCTTTGCTGACACAAGGCCGCGTTTGGGAATGGTGACACACTATACCCAGGACGAAGACATCGACGCCGAAATGCTGGCGGGCATTCGCGCTCACTACGACGGACTATTCCAATGGGGGCTTGATGTGGCTGTCGTCAACGTTACCAAAGATGCGATCTGGTACCGGAAGGCGGCGTTGCCCGGAAAATCTGGAACTGTTCCGCCATTCCGCGAACTGGCTGCGGCAGCTGAGGCCGGGCGCATTGAGCTTCCAGACGAAGTTACCTTGCCGAACCCAAGGCTCACCCGCGCAGATCAACAAGATCAGAAGTACCGGGATATGGAGATCGATCCGCGCGAATACTACCCGTCAGATGTCTTTCGTGCGCCTGGTGGGGAATGGCCCCAAAACTTCACGATCAAGGTGTCCGATGTAATCGGTCCGCGAGACGAGGACTAATAGGTGAGTGCCATGATTGAGTTTGGCTCGACCGCTGCTGTCCCAGTCACCATTCTTACCGGCTTTCTAGGAGCCGGTAAGACAACACTTCTAAACCGCATCCTGACCGGCAACCATGGATTGCGCGTGGCCGTTCTTGTGAATGATTTTGGATCAATAAACGTGGACGCCGACCTCGTGGTAGGTGTTGAAGATGACGTAATGAGTCTGGCGAATGGCTGCGTTTGCTGCTCGATCCGAGATGACCTGATCGAAACGGTGGAGGCCGTTCTCGCGCGCCCGGAAAAACCGGAGTACATCGTGCTTGAAGCAAGTGGAGTGTCGGACCCTTCGTCGATTGCGATGACTTTCACTGACCAACGGTTCCGGGACATGATCCGTTTGGACAGCATCATGTGCCTTGTGGATGCTGAACAAGTATTTGCTGCGCCCGAGCAGATGGAGCTGAAACTACGCCAGATCGCCTTCTCTGACATGGTTATCCTCAACAAGATTGATTTGGTTGACCGTACTACTGTTCAGAAGGTTCACGACTGGCTTGGATCAAGATTCCGTCGCTACCGACTTGTGGAGGCCGTTAACGCTGAAGTACCGCTCGACATCCTTTTGTCGGTGGGGCGTTTTGCCGCCAAGCAGCTAGATACCGAAGTACCAGATCATCACGAACATGGTCCCGGCTGTGGTTGTCCGAACCATGACCATTCTGCCCAGTTCACGACGACCTTCTTGCAATCCGAACGACCCGTCCCCTTGTCCGGACTGCGTGACGCGATCAAGCGTTTGCCTGGCGAGGTCTACCGGGTGAAAGGGTTTGTGCTATCCGAAGAGGATCCGGACCATCGGGTAGTAGTGCAAGTCGTCGGCAAACGCATCGACATTGCAAGAGAGGAGCCGTGGGGTAACCGCAAGCCCGAAACCCGTCTGGTTGCAATCGGAGCACCTGGAGCGGTTTCAGAAAGTATGCTGGAGGACGTGTTTCTCGAGCCAGTCTGATTGCGTGTCGGATTCATGCAAGTCGATATGGTGTGTGCTCGAAGCCCTAGTCGTCAGAATTCTCCTGTTGTGAAAAAGCGGTTCGCGCATGGGTCACGCTCACGCGCGGGCTGACCCGTAACCAACTGGTTGACCTTTGTGTCTTCGAACACCTAGCCCCCAAGGCACGGGCACCTTTGCTAAGAGCAACCATGACGTCCAGAGGTTTTACTTGACCGTTGGAAGGTACATAGAAAGCCGATTTCACATCGTCTGTTTCGCATGAATCAGGCATTGTGCAGTTGCTGAGCATTCGGTCTCGATGACATTGAGAGCAAATCTAGCGGCCAAAGTTCGAATTTACGCTCCTAGCCTGGTGGCTTCCAACTGGCCTGTCTCATTGCATTACCAAGGTCTTCCCCGTGTTTCGGATTTGCAAAAAGCTTCTCGAATAGCGCATCCACGCGACTGTCAGGCCACTCGCGTGAGAGTTGTTCCGATAGAGTCCGAGCTTCAGCCTGATTGCCCATCATCTGATGTGACGCAATTAGGTAAGCAACGGATACAGGTCCGACAGGGCCTCCTTTTTCCGTTGCTCGTTCAAAGGCTGACACGGCGCCTTCATAGTCCTTCATATGAAACTTTGCTGACCCCATCGCGTTCTGAAACACGTAACCCCGCTCTAGCTCGATTTTTGAGAGTGCGTCCTCGCTAATTTCTACGACTTGTTCAAATGAACCGGAAAAGAGCAGGACCAGCGACACGAACTCCAACACATGTACGTCGTGTGGTGCCAAACGCTGTGCTCTTTGTGCAAATTCTATGGCCTCAGGCCAGTTTCCCATGGCAAACTTGACCCAAGCCATTGCGGACTGGCTCCAACCCGTTTCCGGAGCCAACTCGATGGCCCTGTTGGCCCGAGCGTCGGCGTAGTTCAACATTTCCTTGGCTAGGTCGGCATCGGATGTCAGCACAGCAATTGTCGCAGCGACCTGCGCAGCGCCTGCATGGCCGCCGAAATAGGTGTCGTCGTTTTCAATTGCCCCCTTGAATATGGTTAAGGCCGCGTCAAGACGCGCAGGTTCCAAGGCCGGAAAGATCAGATCACGACCAGTATTGGCCAGATTTACAGCCTGAAGGCGCATAGGGGATGCATCAAAAATTGCGCTGCGCTCGTCACGACTCAGGCCATCGACTGGCGAGCCGACTGGATCGACTAGTTTTGTTGATAGCAACGCAACAGCAACTACAAAACAGGCTAGAACGAAGAGGCCGGCAACTCCAACGAACGGGCGACGCCAAGTGTTTGCTCTGATTTCCAGCCCAAACGGAGGAGGTTGAAGCGTCTCGGGCGACCTGACCAGAATCTCAGGAGCGTAGCCGCCCTTTGGCAGGTCGAATATCATGCCTTCTTCGAGACCATCTCCGGCATAGAATTCGGCAAGCTTGCGACGCAAGCGACCGGCGTCGACCCGAACGACGTTTTCACGGCGCGACATCTCTGAAGGGGTCCCACCATAGACATCCAAGGCGATAGTCTTGGCACGAATTTCGTCAGCTCGACCGTTGAGCGATTCTTCGACCACATACACCAGAAAGTCCTGCAATCGCTGCGAACCTGCGAAAGTTGAAGACCTGACAAGCCGCTGCAGTGCCGCCCGCACATCTTTGGGAGCAGGTGACCCGCTCTCATTCAATGTAGTAGATGTGTCTTTGGTTAATTCCATGTTTTCAGTAAGTTACGCATTAGATTACACCGTATTATGCCCCGATAAACCTTTTGTGAGAAGTGAATTCGACGAAAACTCAGCGAAGTTTGTTGATCCATCGAATGAGCCATCGCAATTGGAAGGTTACGCCTTTGATACCCTGTTTCCCGATCACCAATCCGCAATTGCGGATTTACGGCGCGTGGATACGGAATTCGATGAGATCTGCCGCGACTATCAGCTTCTTTGTGACGAGTATCTATCAATGAACATCGAGCCGGGAAGCAACTTAAACCAGTTCGCTAGCGATATCCGCGATACTCTGGATGGTCTTCGGGATGAAATCACCCAATCGTTGCGGCGCGCAGGAAAGATGTAATCCATAGGGGAAGGGATACCGATGAGATCAATATTGAAACATGCCACAGCCATGGTGCTGATGGCTGGCGCGGGTTTTGCCCAGGATGCGCCTATCATCCATGATGGCGAGTTTGAGTTCCTACGCGCACAGTTTGGCGAGCAATGGGATGCGCAGGACTCCGAGATTGAGGCGAAACTTGCCGAGATCCGCGACGCCAATGGCGGCCAGCCGCCCAATATCCTGTATATCCTGATCGACGATGTCAGCTTCGGTCAAATGGGTAACCGGACGATGAACTACGTCACAGGTTTCGACACGCCCAACATCAACGACTTTGCCAACGAAGGCATGTCCTTGATGAGAATGTATACTGAGCCATCCTGCACACCGACACGAACTGCTATGTTGACCGGTCGTCATCCGGTGCGCGCCGGTGTTGAAGAGGTCAAAGTTGCGCTGGTTGGCGAAGGTCTTGCAGCTGAAGAAGTCACGATTGCCGAGATCCTGAAGGAAGAAGGATACAACACTGCTCATGTCGGGAAATGGCATCAGGGCGATATTGAGCAGGCTTACCCGCACAATCAGGGTTTTGACTGGGCCGCATTCCCTTTGCATCAGCAGGTTCAACTCAGCCTGATGACACGGGATGCGATGGTTGCCAACAATATGCTTGGCTTCCATCCGTCCGGACAGTCCAACCAATTCCAGCTGGATGAGCGATTCAAGCCCTACGGTCTTGTAACCGGCGTTGAAGGGGAAGCAGGTGGCCTTGCTCGCGAAGTCGACATGGCGCCGGGCGAAGAATGGACACAGGCCAAATACGAAGAAATGAACCTGCGCTATCAGCGTCAGGCACTGGAACAGCTAGACCGCCTCGCCTCGCAGGACGACCCATTCTTTATGCAATACTGGCCACTCTATCCGCTGAATTTTGCTTATCCGGATCAGGCCGTTTCCCGCAATGGTGGCTTTCATGCCGACAAGTTGCAGGTTCTGGACGGCTGGATCGGTGAAGTACTGGCTAAGCTGGATGAAACTGGCAAGGCGGACAACACCATTGTTATGATTATGGCTGACAATGGCCTGATGTATCACTACGAAGGAACGTCCGGTCTGAACCAGTTGATTTATCGCGGCGGAAAGACGCAGCACCTCGAAGGCGGAGTGCGAACTGACGCGTTCATCCGCTGGCCCGGCGCTATCGAGCCAGGCAGTGCAGCAGGTGACATCGTACATGTCTCGGATTTGTTCACGACCTTCGTGCGGATCGCAGGCGCAACTGACCGCATCCCGCGCGACCGCGTGATCGACGGCATTGACCAGACGGCGCTGTTACTTGAAGGTGAAGGCAACTCGCGTCGTGACTACGTCTATGTGTACGAAGGGCCCGTATTGCGCTCGGTCGTGAAGCAAGAGTTCAAGATGCATTTGCCGGCCCCCGGTCAGCCCGGCGCTGCGGCCCCCGTGTTCAATGTCTATCGCGACCCGCGTGAAGAGCATCCGCTTGTCGGGTATTCACTATGGTCCGGTGCATCTTTCCAAGACATGGTGAAGCGCCATCAGAAGACCATTGCAAAGCACCCGCATCTGCCGCTGGGCAAGGGTGTGCCGTATGAAGGTATTGAGAATCTTCGTCCCGAAAGCGAGTTGACCCGAGAAGTCTTCTCCAGCTGGCAATGATGAAGGTAGAAGGCGGCGAGAACCTGTCGCCGTCTAACCTGACCATCCAACTTCTCCCAGGTGTATGATGTTACGCAACTTCCATTGTCTTGTTCCTCTGATCTATGCACTGGTCGTGGTAGGCTCTGCTTCCGAAGCTGAGGAAAACGCGTCAAATCCATTGGCTGCGGTTAACAACACCGACATTCGATATCAGTACTTCGATTTGGCAGGGGGTGCAGACCGTCAGGATGCCTTTGTCGAAGGTGCATACATGTTACGCCCCGATCTAAAACTAAAATACGAGCTCCACTACAATTCAACGAATACTACTGGCGAAAGGTTCAACGGGTTCGAAAAGACAAGCTTCAAGCTGATCTACTTTCCCTCACAGACACCCTTGAATGACACATGGACCGTCAAATCCGCACTTGGTTTGGAGTGGATCCTCGATTTTGGTGACCCTGACGAAGGCATCGGCACTGGGTCGGATCAGATAGCCCCATTTGGTGGGTTCGCTTTTGCAAACACTAATACTGGGCTGACTCTGATCCCTCTGGTCCAACACTTTGCTTCATATAACGGTTCGACCGATGTCAGCCAAACTGCGATGCGCCTTATTGCGCTACAGCCATTTGGTGACGGGTATTGGGCCAAAGCAGATATCAAGGCGCCATACGATTGGGAAAATGACGCGTGGCCCGCGACCGCCGAATTCCAGATCGGTAAGAACCTCAGCCCTGGAATTGCACTCTACGCAGATGTGTTGGTCGGTATTGGTGCTGACAGACCCTACGACCAAGGTGCCGGGATAGGTCTCAGGTTCAACTACTAAGCGCCGCCAATATGCAAGGAAACTCCGATGCTCCATCTCAGATCAATTAGCGCCCTCGTATTTCTGACCGGCGTATTATCTATGCCCGGGCTTTCCCGTGCTCAGTCTCTACCTGCGCCAGGTCAAAACGAAACAGGCTGGCGGCATGGAGCCTCATTCTATCTGTTCACACCCCTACGAACCACGGGTACGTCAACCGTGGCTGGACAATCCGCGGATTTGGATCTGGACCTTGGTGACGTCCTGGATGTGCTCGATTTCGCGGCAGCCGGCCGGTATGAGGCATGGAACGGGGATTTTGGCATCATCGTGGATGCAAATTATGTGGGGATCGAACAGGATTCCATTCTGCCTGGCCCTCTTGGTGCCGGGGTAAACGTCGACGTTCGTCAAAAATGGTTTGGTGTGCTTGGGGCTTACCGTATTTCAGATGGCGAATACGGCAGCAGCGGCCAAAGGTATGCAATCGATCTCCAAGGTGGTCTGAGGTACAACTCCATCCGTCAGGAAATCGACATATCTACCCCAGGACCGGGAAACCCACCTACATTGGGCGGAGATCAGGGCTGGATAGAACCAGTCGTCGGCATACGCGGAATGTGGCGGCTAAACCAAAAATGGACTGGGATTGGGTCCTTGGAACTTGGCGGTTTTGGGGCCGGTGGAAATGACCTCCAGATTGGTGTAAATGTTGGTTTCGACTATCAACCTTGGGAGAAGACAGCGTTCACGTTCGGGTATCGTTACTTTAGCGTCGACTATAGCGACACACTGAGTTCCGGTGAATTTGCTTATGACGTCGACCAGCATGGTCCATACATTGGTATCAAGTACTTTTTCTAACGAACGGGCGTGAAACAAATTCCATAAGAAACAATCGAATGGCGGTTAACACGACAACACGCCGTGAACAGGCTGCGGTTCGCGAATGCCCGGCAACTCAAAGAGGCCAACCAACGGCAACGTTTCGCTGACACGAGACGCAAACTCAGATGACACCACAATGCGGTAATTCGTACGGCGGGTGATCGCTTCTAATCTCGCCGTGTAGTTCACGGCAGACCCAATCACGGTAAAGTCAAGCCTATTTACCGCGCCCACATTCCCATAAAGCACTTCACCAATGTGCAAACCAATCCCAAATGAAATCGGCGGATCTCCTACATTACTGCGGTCGGAGTTTAGTCGATCTACGTTTTCGCAAGCTTCGCGCGCGGCATTTAACACCGACGAGCACACTTTCGAAGGATCATCGACGTCTGCCGGCAAAGCAAAAAACGCTAGAATGCCGTCTCCCAAAAACTTTAAAATTGTACCTTGGTATTTTTCAACCGGTTTGGCCATAGCGTCAAAAAACTGATTTAGCATTCCAATCAAATCGCTACTGGATAGTGCTTCGCTCATTGACGTAAATCCGGCAAGGTCGCAAAACCATATGATCCCGCTTTGAGTTTTACCGGACCCACGCGTGATTTCTCCATTCAGAATGCGGGTACCGGCGTCATGCCCCACGTAAGCATCCAAAAGATGAACAGCCGTTCTGCGAGCTGTGAGCAGTTCAACAACACATCCGAGTGCTGGCAAGAGTGATGCGATTTTCATGATGTGTTTTGGAGTGAAACCCGAAGGCTGATCTGTTGCGCAGCACAGAACCTGTGGACGATTTTGACTGAAGCGCAAACTCATAAAGACGGCATCTGTGGCGCCGTCTGACTTGAGGGATTGCCCAAAAGCATACTCACTACTCAAGTCATGCAGCCGTATCATCGGGACACCAGAAAGTATTTTTGGAATAGGACTATCTTTGTAGCTATCCAATAGCTGTGCTCCATGAGGCCGGGCAAGGATTTGCGTACCCTTCTTTGCATCCCAGACATAGGTTTCAGCAAATAGTTCGGGGTGGAGTTGCTCCACCCCGACAAACATTTTGACAAGAGGGATATCGAGTGCGGTCAGACGGACATTTAGGGATTCTAACAGCTCGCAAACGTTTGCCTTGTCACGACCAGCGCTCAAAAGCCACTGGTTTATGGGCGACATCGCTTCGCTTGTTTCAGGAGAGATTTCCGGTAATTTTGCTTCTTGTTGCTGCATGCAGGTCAAGCCCCACGTTTTAACTTCAGTATAGTTTGGCATTCGCATTAGGTTGACCAGAATTTTGTTCTGACGTTGAATCTAAACTACCGCTGGACCAGTTGTTCCTCTGACGACGCACTCCAATTTGCAGCAGATACTGAAGTGATCTGGATCGTCTGACATAATGTAATTGGTGAATCTTTCGCCTGCGAGTTTTCCAATGGTTGTTGCTGGAATGCGAATAGTGGTGAGCCCTGGCTCAACATCCGCGGACCCCTTGAAATCTCCAATACCGATGATTGACAGGTCATTAGGAACCTTCAAGCCGAGTTTTTGGGCCGCAAACAAAGCGCCCTGTGCGATGACGTCGTTTCCGCAAAGTAAAGCGGTAGGGCGAGTACGTTCAGTTAGAAGAGACGTGGCCGCCTGCTTAGCCTGAGATATGCTGTACGGGGCTTCAGAATCACGTTCATTCGGAATGGAAATACCCTTTTCGTAAAGCGCGTCACGTACGGCAGAAAGACGATTTTGCGCCCGGTCATTGTCTGTGGTTTTGGGAAAGATCAGCCCAATGTCACGGTGCTCCAATGCAAGCAGGTGTTCTGCCGCAAGGCGCCCGGCCAAGCGATTGTCGGCTCCGACACACGGAAGCGGGCAGTCATTTGAGTAGTTCCATATTGCGAGCGCCGGTGTTCTCTGCTGCTTGATTAACTGAACAGTGGCTTTGGAATGCTCCAGCCCTACCAGCGCCACCCCGTCTATCCGATGCTCCAGCAGCTTGCGGACCATCGCGTATTCTCGGTCGAGATTATAACCGTGTGATGCCAGCAAAAGGGTAAACCCGGCATTGTCGATGGAATCTGAAAAGGCCTGAATGACTTCGGCGAAAATCGCGTGGTTGATGGTAGGGACGACTAGACCGATTGTGCCTGACCTTTTGCCGTGCATCGTCTGCGCTGCCCGGTTTCGGATGTATCCCAACCTTTGCACTGCTCGGTTGATCTTCTTCCGAGTCGCAGGGTTGACCAGATTGGGGTGATTAAATGTGCGGGATACTGTTGACGGTGACACTTTTGCGGCCTTTGCAACCGCTACAATATCCACCTTACCCTTTTGATAATTAGCCATAATATTCTTCCATTCGGTCGAATTTATGAAAACATTTGCAATACTATTTTCATCGCCTACCCTGATTTGTCAACAAAGTAAAAGTGTGGACCGATGGGTTGGGAGGCCCTGAATGGAATTCATTTATTACTTCGGAGATGTCTTCACACCGTTGTCGTTTTTGTTGCTGTTGGGCGGCACGATTGGCGGCCTGATCCTGGGCGCGACACCCGGCTTGTCGCCAACGATGGCGGTGGCCCTGTTGATCCCGTTCACCTTCCAACTTGAGGCCGCGCAGGGCCTGATCCTGCTGGGGGCGGCCTATACCTCGACGGTGGCCGGCGGGGCGGTCAGCGCCATTCTGCTTAAGATCCCCGGTGCTCCGGCCAATATTGCCACCACTCTGGACGGACACACGATGGCCAAACAGGGTCAAGGTGCACGCGCCCTGCAGCTGTCGTTTCTGGCCTCGGCCGTGGGCGGCATCTTTGGCGTTCTGCTGCTGATTTTTCTGACCCCGGTTCTGGCAAAATGGGCGCTGGCCTTTGGCCCGTCGCACCTGTTCTGGCTGGCCATTCTGGGGGTCACGGTGATCGGAACGCTGGATTCCGCGTCAGTGGTCAAAGGCCTTCTGTCGGGCTGTATAGGATTGTGGCTGGCCACGATCGGGTTCGACGACATCATGGGTGCCCAACGCTTTATCTTCCACCCTGCCCTTGGCGGCGGCATCAACATCATCGCCGCGTTGATTGGCCTGTTTGCAATCCCGCAGGTGCTGACCATGTTCGCTAAAGGGCGTCACAACACAGGCGCCGAAGTGATCGAAGTGCAGCGCCACTCGATCATGGCGGCGTTCAGGGAACTGTTCAGCCGCACCCGCGCGTTGAGCATCGGAACGCTGACAGGTTCGATCATTGGCCTGATCCCGGGTGTTGGCGGGCAGATCGCGGGTCTCGTCGCCTATGACCAAACTAAGAAGTTCTCGGCCGAGAAAGACAAGTTCGGCACAGGCCACTCCGAGGGTGTAATCGCCGCGGAATCGGCCAACAACGCAATGGTCGGCCCGTCGCTGGTCCCGCTGCTAACGCTGTCCATTCCCGGCAGCCCAACCGCTGCCGTGCTGTTGGGTGGCTTGCTGATTCACGGGATTTTCCCGGGATCGGACCTGTTCGATAATCACCCGGACGTGGCGTGGACCTTCATCAACTCGATGCTGATCGGGCAGGTGCTGATGTGTATCTTTGGCCTTTACGTCGCTGGTCTTGCAGCACGCGTCGCACAGGTCCCGCAATCGGTTATGGCCGCTATCGTTCTGGCACTGTCCGTCTTCGGCGCATACTCGGTTCAGGGTTCGATGGGCGACGTCTATGTCATGGCATGCCTTGGCATTGGGATGTTCTTTTTGGAACGCTTCGGCTTTTCGGCCGCACCACTGGTGCTGGGTCTTATCCTTGGCCCAATCGCCGAAGCCAACTTCATTCAAGGCGGAATGATCGCTGACGCGACCGTCGGCAAGGCGTCGTACTTCCTGACTGGTGGGTTGAACCTGTTCCTGATCGCCGTCGTTTTAGCCTCGATTGCCTACTCGGCCTGGATGGAGCTGCGCAGCCGCCGCTACACCACCAAAGAGGAGGCACAGGCATGAACCGCTCGCAACATATCTTCGGGTCGGGTCTGGTTTTTGCCGTGGGACTCTGGGTCACATGGGTTAGCTATACCCAACAACCGGCCGAGGCATTCCTGTTCCCGCGTCTGATCGCAACAGTCTTTGTGGTGCTGGCCGGGTGGACATTCGGAAAAGCGGTCATGGGACTATCCAAAGTCGGAAACGGCGTGACGCGAACAATGTTCGTCAACATGCTGCCCGGCCTGATCATCACACTGATCTACGTGTTCTGGGCCGCAAAAACGCTGGGATTCTACACTGCAACAACCATCGCCTTCTTCATCCTGCTGTCGATCTACGACCCCGCCCCCCACAACGAAGCCAAAAGCTGGATCAAACGCGGGATCATCACGGCGGTTTTTGTCGCAGTCATGTACGGGCTCTTTGCGATGCTTTTGAACGTCTACACACCAAGGGAAATTCTGTTCTGACCGCGCAGGCGCGTGGTCGAACCAAATCAGGGAGGAAAGGCAAAATGAAACGATTGATTGCAGGGGCAGCAATGGCTCTGGCGGGCCTGACGGGCATGGCAATGGCCGAAGACTATCCCGAACGCCCGCTGATGATGATGGTCAGCTACGGGGCCGGTGGGGCGACCGATTTCCAGGCGCGGATTGTCACTATGACCGCCGGGAATGAGGATGCGCTGGGTATGCCCATTGCCATCATCAACAAGCCCGGCGCAGGCGGGCGCGTTGGCTGGAACTGGTTCGCCACGCAAGCTGATCCGGACGGGTACACTTTGGCCGCCTATAACGTTCCGCATTTCATCGCCCAGTCGATCAAGGGTGGTGTTGAGTATTCAGCAGACAGCTTTGAGCCCATTGCGAACTGGGGCGCAGACCCGGCTGTATTCGTGGTTGGTGCCGACAGTGAATTCAACTCGATGGACGATGTCGTGGCCTTTGCCAAAGAGAATCCCGGCAAGCTGACCGTATCCGGCGCAGGTCTTTTTGTGGGTCACCACATTGCCGCGCTGCAGATCGACAAGGCCGCCGGAACCAAGATGGCTTACATCCCGACCAAAGGCGGCGGAGCAGCGGCCATGAAGGCGGTCATTGCCGGTGAGGTCATGGGTGGCATCAACAATCTGTCCGACGCCTTCCGTGCGCAAGAGGCGGGAAATGTCAAAATCCTCGGCGTCGCCGATCTGGAGCGCAACGCGTTCTTGCCCGATGTTCCAACGATGATGGAACAGGGGCTGGACGTTGACAATTCCTCGGTCAATTTCCGGGGTGTGATGGTGCCTAAGGGAACACCTCCTGAGGTGATTGAGAAGCTTGCGGCGACAATCCCCGAGATGTTCGCCAACTCGCGCGTCACCAACAAGATGGAAGCGGGCGGCTCGCCCATGCACATCATGACACGTGACGAAGTGATCGAGATGTGGGCGCAGCGTCAACAGACACTGAACGAACTGCTGGCCGGTCTCTGATCGACCTCAATCGGGGCGGGCACGACCCGCCCCGGACAACAAATCGAGGATGAACATGAACGCTCAGAACGAGATAGCCCCCGAGATCGCCGAAGTTGACCGGATCATGGCGCAGGCGCGCAAGGCGCAGATCGCCTATGAAGCCGCAGGCAGCCAGGCGCTTTATGACAAGGCGGCGCTGGCAGCGGGTTGGGCGATCATGGAACCCGCGCGCAATCGGGCGCTGGCAGAGCTGGCCGTGGAAACCACAGGGCTGGGCAATGTCCCCGACAAGATCACCAAAAATCACCGCAAGACGCTGGGCCTTTTGCGCGACATTGCCGAAGCAAAAACATGCGGCGTCATCAGTGACGATCCTGAAACAGGCATCACTGAAATCGCCCGCCCCATTGGCGTGATCGGCGCGGTGGTCCCATCGACCAATCCCGCCGCAACTCCGGCCAACAACATTATCAATGCCCTGAAGGGCGGCAACGCGATCGTCGTTGCCCCCTCGCCCAAGGGCGTCGCATCCTGCGAACTGCTGCTGAGCTTCATTCACGCCGAGTTTGACAAGCTGGGGCTGGACCCGGATCTGGTCCAGATGATCCCGGCGCCGGGATCGAAGGCCAAAACCCAACGGCTGATGGAAGGCTCGGATCGTGTGATCTGCACCGGCAGCCAGAACAACGTGCACCGGGCGCAGTCCTGCGGCACACCCGCTGTCGCGGTTGGCGCGGGCAATGTTACGGTTATAGTCGATGAAACCGCCGATCTGGCGGCTGCCGCAGCCAAGATCACGGCCTCGAAGTGTTTCGACAACGCGACCTCCTGCTCGTCCGAAAACGCCGTGGTTGTGGTGGGCGCGGTCTATGACGACTTTGTTGCAGCGATGGCTGCCGAGGGCGGCGCGCTGGTTCCGGCCTCTGACCAAGCAGGGATCGTTTCCCGCCTTTGGCCGGACGGGCACCTGAACCGGTCAGCCATCGCTCAGGACGCCGACAAGATGCTTGAGGCCGTGGGGATGGCCGGGAAAGTCCCTGAAGGCACCAAGTATCTGGCGGTCGAAACCGACGGGATCGGCCCCGATCACCCCCTGTCCGGAGAGAAGCTGAGCCGGGTTCTGGCCCTCTACCGGGCCTCGGACTATGCCGCCGCGAAAGCCACCGCAGCGCGCGTTCTGGCCCATCAGGGGGCCGGGCACTCGGTCGGCATTCACACCAGCGACGACGCGCGCGCGGTCGAGCTTGGCCGCGAGTTGCCCACTTGCCGGGTCATCGTCAATCAGGCGCATACCTTTGCGACCGGTGGCAGCTTTACCAACGGGATGCCCTTTTCGCTTTCTATGGGCTGCGGCAGCTGGGGAGGGAACTCGATCGACACCAATCTGCATTGGCGGCATTTCGTCCAAACCACCAAAATCGTGCGCGAAATCGCCCCCCGCGAACCTGCGCTTGAGGACGTTTTCGGCGCGTATTGGCAGGAGGCCGGGCAATGATGGAACCGCCAAAAGGCACAGTCCGCGACTGGCTGGACCTGAGGGCCGATCAGGGCGGAGCCGGGTTTGTGTTTCCCGATGGCGCGCTGGATCTAAGCTGGGCGGAACTGCGCGGTTCAGCGCGAAACGTGGCCAGCATGTTGACCCGCCTGGGCGTGCAAAAAGGCGAAAGCGTTGCCCTCGTCTATCCGAACTGCCGTGAGGCGCTGATTGCTGTGTTCGGCGTTCTGTGTGGCGGGTTCCGGGCAACGATGATCAATCTTGTCGCAGGCGACAGTGCCGTGGCCTACGCCCTTGAACACAGTGGCGCGCGCTTTGCCTTTGTGCACCCCGATCAAACCGCGTTGTTCGACCGAACCGCCGACCCCGCAGTGACCAAAGCATTGCAGGTCGCCGACGCCGGTGACGCCACTGCCGAACTGTATGACCTGACGCCTGACGATCACGCCCTGCTCATGTATACATCCGGCACGACCGGTCGTCCCAAGGGCGTCGTTCACACCCATTCCAGCCTGTTGGCTGGTGGGTGGACCACCGCCCTCGCGCACGAGCTGTCAGATGCGGACCGTGGTTTCTGCGTCTTGCCGATCTACCACATCAACGGGCTTTGCGTGACGGTGATGGGAACGCTCGTCTCGGGCGGATCGCTGGCCATGTGCGAACGTTTTTCGGCCAGCCGGTTCTGGGACAACGTCGGGAATACGCAGGCGACGTGGTTTTCGGTGGTGCCCACCATCATCTCTCATCTGCTGCATTCCGACACCAACCCGGATGCCCAGACGCGACAGCGGTTGCGGTTCGGTCGATCCGCTTCCTCTGCGCTGGCACCTGATGTGCAACGCGCTTTTGAGGATCGGTTCGAGGTTCCCATCATCGAAACCATGGGACTTACGGAAACTGCTGCGCAGATCCTGTCGAACCCCCTTCCGCCGGGCGTGCGCAAGATCGGCTCACCAGGTGTTGGGTATGGAAATGATGTCGCGATTCTTGACCTAAACCAGCAACCGGTTCCACATAGAACCGAGGGTGAACTGGTCGTACGCGGACCGAATGTCATGCTTGAATACCTCAAGAACCCGGATGCGACTGCGGGTACGTTTACGACCGATGGCTGGCTGCGTACGGGTGATCTGGCGCGCATGGATGAGGATGGGTATGTCTATGTCACCGGTCGTCTGAAAGAACTGATCATTAAAGGCGGCGAAAACATCGCCCCACGTGAGATCGACGAGGCGCTGTATTCTCATCCCGATGTTGTCGAAGCCGCAGCTTTTGCGCGCCCCTGTCGCAGCTATGGTGAAACCGTTGAGGCCGCCGTGAAAATCCGGGACGGATCCGAACTGACGTCGCTGACCCTATTGCAGATTTGCGAAACCAAGCTGGGTCGATTCAAATCCCCCGATCAAGTCCATGTCTTGCCGGAATTGCCAAAAGGGCCATCAGGGAAAATACAAAGAAACAGAATACTCGAGATTCTCAACAACAAGATCGGTGGTTCGACGACTTAACCCACAGCATTTTTTTTATTAACAAAACACTGCTGACCTTTTCTTCATTGTTGCAGGTCTGAGGAATTTCAACGGCCGTTGCTCGTTCATATCTCGTTAATATTTGCTTAACGTGTGCGTCATTCATGCGTCAGGCTTTGCAACCGCGTTCCGGACAAAGTGTGATTGTCAATACAATCCACGGCTCAGGAGGAACACATGGAAACCCACGCGACACTCAATTTTGCTTCCGTGCGGCACAAAATCAAATGGGCGTTCACGACACGCCGTGCGTTGCGTTCGGACATCGCAGGGCTTGCCCCACTCACGCCAGCCACCCTGCGTGCTGGCGACCTCATTTTGTGTGAGGTCGCCAGTATTGGGCAGCACAAAAAGATCCAGCAAGAAAATCAGCGCTTGTCAGTGATGTATCCTGGCGATCTCGTGGTGGTCTGTCTCGGAGACCGCTACGCTCCGGATCAGTTCCTAGGAGCCGCAAAGCTAAGTGGCGACATGCTCGATTTGTTGGCTGGTGGCGGCTTGGCGGGCACAGTTGAAGCTGCTCATCACGCGATGTCAAAACCAACACAGCTGCGCCCCATAGGCGCGCTGGCGGATCGTCACGGCATTGTAGTCAATATAGACCGGTATGCGATCGGTGCCGCAACCGTGCCGGAAAACATGACGGTGTTTGGTGTTTTTGGCGCATCGATGAATGCGGGCAAAACCACCGCTGCTGTCTGTCTGGCACATGGATTGATGCGCGCGGGCTATGAGGTGGCTGGAATCAAAGCTACAGGTACTGGAGCCTTCGGGGACTTCAATGCCTTCGAGGATGCAGGCATCCCGGCGAGTGATTTCACTGATGCTGGCTATGCTTCCACCTTCCGGGTGCCCTTGGCAGATATCGAACAGTCCTTTGATACGCTGGTTGGGCAAGCGGCCCGAGGTGGTGCTACGGTGGCCGTGGTGGAAATTGCCGACGGAGTATTCCAGAAAGAAACCCGCGAAATCCTGCAAGACTCTTCAATCATCCGCCGCATGGATGGCCTGCTGTTCGCAGCTCCAGATGCACTTGGCGCTGTCGGCGGCACGCAGTTGCTCTCGACCTGCGGCCTGTCACCCTTTGCTATCTCAGGCAAGGTCAGCCTGTCGGCACTTGGTGCGCGGGAAGCAAGCCATGTCACCGGAGTGCCGATCTTGACACGGGAAGAACTGTGTACCCCTGGCGTCGTTACCGATTTGACCGCTCACCTGATGCGGAATGAACGAGTTGAGACACATTCGGATGGAGCGGTTGCCGCATGAGTGATTTGAGGCTTCCTAACCCTCTTGCCCGGCCACGAGGTCGGGCAGTTTTCGCCATGGTGGTGCTCGGTGTGCTGCAGGCGGCATGTCTGTTTCTGGCGGCATTTTCCACACGAGGCCTGTTCGCAGCACTGCACGGAAGCGCTGATATTCCATTTTTGCTGGTGGGGCTCTTGTGTTTTTCGGCGGCTGCCACGGCAACTTGCAATGCGCTTGCGCGAACAAAGGCTGAAGCGATTGGACATTCTTTCGCTATTGAACTGCGCGAAGTCGTCTTTTCGGCGATTGCGCGGCTTCCACAGAAAGTTCGAAATCGCAGAAGCCTCGGCGGACTCTCCTTGCGCTTTGTAGGAGATATGACCGCAGCCCGGGGCTGGGTTGGATTGGGTATACATCGACTGATTGTCGGGGCCTTGGTTGCGCCTGCAGCATTCACTTGCCTGTGGTGGCTAGATCCGCGCCTGGCTGCTGCGGGTGCACTTCCACTGCTGGTTGCAGTTCTGATTATGGTTGGTCTCGGTACAATTCTTCGCCGACGCCACAGTCGATTGAGGAAAAGCAGAGCCAAATTGGCGATCTTTGCGATGGAACGGATCATGATGTCGGAGGCTCTAACCCGGCTTGGGCGTTTGCGCCGCGAATTGAAGAGCTTGAAAAAAGAGGGCAGGGCGGTCGCAGATAATTCGGTTAGTCGCATACGTCGCGTCTCATTGTTACGAGCCTTGCCTGATGTAGCTCTTGGTTTCGGTGGAGCAGCCATCCTTTGGACTGCTCTTAGTTTTGAGGTTGCGCCGGGCACAACGGCTGGAGCGTTAGCAGTTTTGGGGATTGCTGCACTGCCAATCAAAGAAATGATCGGTGTTTGGGACCGATATGTAGCTTGGAGCGTGGCGCGAGCGCGCTGCGAGGCGCTTTTGGTCTTGACCAAAGAGGAACCATCACGTTCGTCTGTTGACGCGCCGATGAGCTTGTGGCTCAAGAAGGGTGGTGATCTACGGTTTTACTGCCCAGCTGGCCAGATCACTGGTCTTTCGATCCTTGAGATTGACGACGCGGTAGACGCTATGCGTTGCATCGTATCTGGTTCTGAGACCAGCGGCTGGACCGCGGAATTCGATGGTGAATCTGGGTCCACACTGCAGGTTGGTTTTGTCAATGATGATCCTTCGTTATTGAAGGGATCTCTTCGTCGCAATCTCTCGCTTGGCTGTAAGCGTCGTCCGTCTGATCATGAGATAGAAGACTGCGCGCGCGCGAATGGTCTGGGTTCACTGATGGACCGACTTGGTGGTCTTGATGGGACGGTAACCGAGCGAGGTACCAATCTTACCGCGACCGAAAAACTGAGGATTTCCGTAGTTCAAGTGATACTGGCAGAGCCAGTTTGCATTGTGATTCAGAGCTATGTCTGGTCGCATTTGGCTGACCGCGATAGGCTTCTGCCGAACCTTGGAAATAACAGTGCGACCATCGTGCACACCTTGGGAGCAAGGGAGGCGCCGGGTACGGAGGTTTGGCTCTCGGACGGGTGCAGCGACCTGAAGCGGGATGCCAGTCATGGCATAGTAGAGGGAGACAACAGAAAATGCGCCTGACCAGTGTAGTAACTGGATATACGTTTGGAGTGTTTCTCCTTGCGCTACTGAGCGGTGGTCTGGCCTTTTGGGCTATTGACCGGACCAGCAACCATATTGAGCGTATGGCTCTGGCGCAGGCCTCTTACGAGGCACATCTTCGTCTGTCCACAAACGGTTTTCAGCTATTCAAGCACTACGGCAATACGCTTTTGACGCCCGACGTTGATGATGAAACAGAAACACGCGCGCTCGCTGACCAAATTCGGTCAGATATCGCGGGGATCCGAGGTATCATCGCAACTGAGATTGAGATGGTTGGCGAGGAAGAAATTGAAGAGCTGGAACTTCTGGAACGCCTGGAAACAAAGCTCGAGATATTGATCCGGCACTTTGAACGCCGGACGAAGATACAAACACTTAACGAAGCCAGTACCCGCTGGATGGCGTTTGTCGGTCTGCTCGGCAACGACACAGAGGCTGGGTTTCGCACCTTGATGACTATGGCGTTAGACGAGGAGCAGGAAGAAGTTGCGGAAACACGGGAAGAGCTTCGCCAAGAGGTACTTTTGGCCACAACCATGGGCGGTGCGTTTATTGTAGTTGCTGGAGGACTGGCATTTGCGGCAATTCGGTTTTTCTATCGCAACGTGACCAAACCGCTTCAAGGACTGCTTAGCGGCGTGGAAGGCATGGAGCGCGGAGAGTTAGATAAGCGTATTGCTGTTTCAGGAAGTCAAGAGATAGATCAAGTCTCAGCTCTGTTGAATTCTATGGCCACAAAGGTGAGTGAGCGCCACCAGATATTGGAAGACAAAAACACCGATCTTGAAACCATCGTGAAACAGCGGACGAGTGAACTGGAGCGGCTCTTAGAGGAGGCTCGTGTCCAGTCTGGCGGGCGCCAACGCCTTCTGGCTGATGTCAGCCATGAATTGAAGACGCCGCTTACAATCATCCGCGGCGAAGCAGACATTGCCCTCCGAAACAGGGAGCCCGAGGTTAGTGAACTCCAGGAGGCATTGCGTCGTTCTAAAGTCGCTGCGGAGCATACATCGGCCATTGTCGACGACCTGCTCTTGATATCCAGGCAAGAAAGCGGCGAACTGAAGCTCAAGAAAGAGGCGAGCAACTTATCAAGGATTGTCCAGGATGCGGTTGCACTCTCACCAATTGTTTCTGAAATTTCTGAACCGGATGGGTCTATTCCAGTCAGTGTGGACCGCCTTCGTCTACGCCAGGCACTTCTGGCTGTGCTTCAAAATGCCAATAACCATGGGGCAACAGCCACTATCATAACACTTAGTAAAAACGAGGATACATGTGAGATTTCTGTTGCAGACAATGGTCCAGGTATGAGTGATGCAGAGAAGCAAAACGCATTTGCTCGTTTTTACCGGGGATCCAATGCGGGAGGGAACCGCGATGCAGGCTACGGGCTTGGTTTGCCAATTGTAAAATCCATAATTGAAGCTCACGGCGGATTGGTCAAACTGTCAGATAGTGAGTTCGGCGGATTGCAGGTTCTGATATCCTTGCCACTGCGCGCTCCATTGAGATCTGTTTCATGAATATATTGATAGTTGAAGACGAAGGTGGAATTGCCGATTTTCTGGTGCGCGGATTGAGAGCCGAGGGCATGATACCAACTCATGCACAAGATGGCGAAACGGCGTTGGAGCTATTAAGAGAAAACGAGTTCGACGTGGTCGTATTGGATATCATGCTGCCTGGTATCTCGGGCCATGAAGTTTGCACCAAGATGCGGTTTCGCAAGGACTACACGCCGGTCCTGATGCTGACGGCCCTTGAATCGACACATGAAAAGATCGCAGGTCTAGAAAAGGGTGCGGATGATTATCTGGCCAAACCTTTCGATTTTGACGAGTTATTGGCCCGGATTGCGGCTCTTAGGCGGCGCTGCAAGACCTGGGTGACGTGTTGTGAGCCGGAAGAAAACGTAGGCCCAATAATCCTGGATAAAGACGCACAATGCGTCCGTGTTGATGGTGCACGTCAAGAGCTATCCGTCAAAGAAATGGCCATACTCACGATGCTGATGACAAATAAAGGCAAAGTGATGAGTAGGGAGCGTATCCTTAACTCAGTTTGGGGTGCGACAGCGGACCCGTTGACGAACACAGTGGACGTGCATGTGGCAAGGCTTCGCAAGAAGATTGCGCCGCATGGTGATCTGATCGCCACTGTACATGGAACCGGTTATCGTTTCGGATGAGGCCGCGGCGAAAAGGAGATGAGTGCGAAACCTAAGGAATTGCAGGTCCCAGTGCGGTAGGGATGTAGTGTGAAGATTTATGGCCTGATGGGGCCGCGTTTTTTGTCCGAATCTAGTGGCCCAAACTTTGACCCTACTTAGTGTCCCACGGCTCGCGACCTCTGGATTGCCAATTCAATTAGAGGCAACAGGATTGGCGTGGCTCCAATCGCAGCGGCCCGTTGGGCCGCGCTTTGCGGCTGCGGTCGGTGCAAACGGCAGGTGCAACTCATCTGACATGGCGGGACGCGACTGAAAAATCTAAACATTTCGGACTGATCCAGCCAACACGTTGTTATTGCGAAAGCTGTGGAAATGCCACAACTGGCGCAGTATGAAGCTAAGGCGTGATTGAACCAACTTGTCTGAAAGACAGGAGGCTATGACACGCGAAAGGAGACAGACCATGATCCCAACAATCCTGGATGATCTTGTCGACCAAATCCGCCAAGCTGCCGCATCAGAGGATCGCTCCACAGCTATTCGGGCTTTTCTGGAGGGAAGTTTGTCGCAGATGGATGACCTGGCAGACGCCATAGCGGCAACGGAAGAGGACGAGGTTATGCTGTTCGAGGATGAAAGCTGCTCGATCTGGACCTGTCGCTACGGCGCGGATGTCGTTTTTGCACCGCACGAACATTGCATGTCGGTACATATCGCTGTCTATCGCGGTGCCGAGGTCGAAGTTCTTTACAAGAAAGAACCCGGGAAACTGCGCCACGGCGGCAACCGTATTGTTAAGGCAGGCGAGGTTGTACGCCTTGGGCCCGAAGCCATCCACGCGATCACGGCAGATGGCAAAGAACAAAGCTGCGCTATCCACGTCTATGAAGGTCCATTGACACAGATAGAAAGGGCACTCTTTGACTGGACCACCGGCGATGAAATCGAGTTCACAATGGAGAACTTCCATTCAATGGCGCGTCGCAAGGCGGATATGGCAGAGTTTGACTAACCTCGCAAAGCAAGATTGACCCCATGAAGATAACATCAGTTGACGTCTATTTCCTCGATGCCGGAGATCAGCAGGGTATGCGCAATCCGATCGTTTGTCGCATCCACACCGACGAAGGCATCTATGGTGATGGTGAATGCGGCATCGGCTATGGTGTCGGCTCGACGGCGGGGTTCGGCATGGTGGCCGATCTGGCCGAGATGATCATCGGTATGGACCCGATGGAGAACGAAGTCATCTGGGACCACATGTTCAAGGAAAGCATCTGGGGCCAAGGCGGTGGCGGCGTGGTGTTTTCGGGTATCAGTGCCCTCGACATCGCGCTGATGGACATCAAGGGCAAGATGCTGGACCTGCCCTGCTATCAGCTGTTGGGCGGCAAGTTTCGCGAAGATCAGCGCGTCTATGCCAGCCAGCTGCAATTTGGTTGGGACGATAGGATTGGCCCGTTCGGCAAGGCGTCTGACTACGCCATGATCACCGAGTACGCTATGGCGCAGGGCTATGACGCGGTGAAGATCGACTTCACGATGTACGACCGTGAAGCAAATCTTATCCCGAAATCCGCTTTTGAGGGGATCGTGCCGAATGCGCTGCTGGCGCTGGTTGATGAACGATTGGCCGCGATCCGCTCTGCCTGTGGTGATGAGGTGGATATAATCGTCGAGAACCACGGTCGGACGGATGCCCCTGGCGCCATCGCCGTTGGCGCGCTTTGCGATAAATATCGGTGTTTCGCCTATGAGGAGCCCACCACCCTAATAAACCCAGAGACGCACAGGTTGGTGCGGGAAAAGGTGAACACTCCGATTGCCTCGGGCGAGCGGATCTACTCCCGCTGGGGTTTCATGAACTATTTCCGCGAGCACGCGATCCAGCTGATCCAGCCGGATATTTGCTGCGTCGGCGGGTTGACCGAGGCCAAGAAGATTTGCGACATGGCGCAAGTGTTTGACGCCACAGTGCAAGCACATGTCGCCGGCTCGCCAATTTCGACCGCAGCAGCGCTGCATTTGCAGGCGGCGATCCCGAATTTCTGCATCCATGAACATCACTTTCGCTCTACACATCCCGACGTGGTTGCCCTGTGCAAAGACGACTACCAACCGGAGAATGGCCGTTATCGCGTCCCGGAAAGGCCTGGTCTGGGGCAGGAAATCTCAGACAAAGCAATCAGGGGAGCGTTCATGCACAAACGTGTCGCTTGAACTAGCTGAATTGGAGATATTCAGTCTAACCGAAGGGCTTTCGAAGCAGATCGTTAGATGCAAGAATCAATTTCTGTACCAATTTCTCGGGATAGTATTAATCAATTGTTGAATCTGAGATTTTGGCGATCTTTTTCAAAAGACCGACGACTTGCTTGCGTTCATCCGTTGAAAGCATCTCAAGAGTTTGGTCGTTTACTTGCCGAACGATTTTCGGAAGTTGCATCGCTTTATCGCGTCCAGCATCCGTCAAATAAATTAGAAACGAACGACGACTGTCCGGATCGGGCCTTCGTTCAGCGTAGCCAGCTTCGACCAGCGCGTCGATGTTTCGGCTCGTGAAATAGTCCGGGAAATTGAGTTTTTCACCCAAAGCCCTCTGGTTGATCCCATCTTCGTCAGCAAGCAGCATCAAGTTGGCGAACACCTTTACGTCGACGTCCACTTCCTTCAGCGCGTGCTTCATCCGAGCGTCGATTTCGCGGGCTAAGGTCTGGATCAGAAACCCGAAACTGTTTTCTCGAATGTGCTTTGTGCTTTTCATTTGGGTCATCAGGAATGCGCTCCTGATCATGGCCTTAATCCCTAATCTTGCATCCTGCAAGTGTTGCAGTGATTTTTGCATTTACAAAGATTGTAAGTGCAAGTATTGCGATTACAAGTCAAGCAGCAGGTTGAGTCGGTGTTTATCAGTCGAAATAGCTGAGGTGCTGCGCTCATAGCCAAGATCATGAGGAGTGCGGGCGATGCTCAAGCGGCAGGGTGTTTTGTTGATCTTAGGTTTGATCGCAGTATTCGGGCTTCTGCATGTCGTGTTTGCGCCAACGGATCATGACTCGAGAACTACCGCTACGACCCTGCTAGGTGGGGGTGCGTTTCTCCTGATGACGTGCTCGGTAGTGTTGTCCACGCGCGCTCCGGTTCTAGAAGACTGGTTTGGTGGGTTGGATCGAATGTATCAGACCCATAGAGTTGTCGGGGTGCTTGCCGCCCTGTTCGCGCTTGTTCATTTTTTTGGCGTACCAAAGGAGCTTCCGGCGGGCGTTGATCCTTTGCAAAACCCGCTGGTTCCTTCTGCTCCGCTTGGGATGCTAGGACTTATCTTTCTCGTAATCGGTCTGTTCATCGCTTTGAACAGAAAAATCCGATATTCCTTCTGGCGACCCACACATAAGATCATGGCGCTTGTTTATGTACTTGTGATCGGACATTTCTTCACGGCACCTCAGATCTTCTTTGTGCAGTTTAGCCCCTCCGGTTTGCTGCTGCTGGCCGCAGCGACGTGCGGTGTGGTCTGCCTGATCTATTCAATTTTCGGGATGAACAAGAGAACTGCGGCACCCTACAAAATCGAGGCTGTTAACGCGCTTGAACGGGCCACCGAGATCGTCCTTAAACCCACAGGCCCGCACCTTGACTTCAAGCCCGGTCAATTTGCCTTTGTGGAGATTGCAGGCAAAGGGTGGAGCGAGCCTCATCCTTTTACAATCTCAAGCGCTCCCAGTGATGGGCACTTGAAATTTACTATCAAGGTTCTGGGTGACTGGACGCGCAAGGTGCGCGAAGAACTGCAGCCTGGTGGTCACGTCAATGTTCGTGGGCCATACGGGCGATTTGACGCGACGAAGGCTGGAGATAAGCAAATCTGGCTGGCCGGTGGCATTGGATTAACTCCGTTTCTGTCAAAAATCCGAGCTATGGAGTCTGGGGATTCCCGACAAATCCATCTGGTTTATGCAGCTCGCGAAGCGCAGGATGCGATTTTTCTGGATGAACTTCGTGATCATGCTGCCCGATTGGGGAACGTCACGCTGGTGCCCTTGTTCTCAGACGAGGGGAACTTTGCTCGCGTAGACATGATGAAGCAGAAACTGTCCGATCCCTTGGATAGCTATGAGTATTTCATGTGTGGTCCAAAGCCGATGGTGGACGGTTTGATGAAAGACCTCAAATCCGAAGGCGTTCCACGCAGCAAGATTCACACCGAGGCATTTGAGTTCCGTTAATCACCAATTAATCAGGCTGTATTTCCATGAAAAAGCTTCTCTCATTCATCGCTGAGATTGGAACCATCATGTATGTGGGCGGTATTCTATCCCACATTGTAATCGGGGCCATCAACGCACATCCATCTCCCGAAACAGCTGCTGTCATTTACCACTACAAGCTGCAGAGCGCTTACATTCTCATTCTGCCCGGTCTGGGTCTGAAAATCCTGGTCGATCTGATCCTATTCTTTGGCTTTGCAGAACGCGCCTGGTGGATGCGGATCAAACTTGCGATGACGGCCTTTCTGACAGTCAATGCGTTCGTTTTTCTGGTCCCGATGATGCCGGAACTGCTGGAGATGGCTAAAGCCTCAATCCCAGACGGCGAACTGAGCAAGGCTTTTCTCGACCGTGAAAACACCGAGAAGCTGGTTGGGATGTCGAACGTGATCCCCTTGGTTACAGAGATGATCATGGGGGCGTTCCGACCGAGGATTTCAAAGGCTGAACGGATGCAGTTGGTCGGACGGGCCTGACCACAACCTCTCAACCTCAAGAAGCCGAGGAATAGTCACATGAACTTCCGACCCCTGTTGTTTCTCCCCCCTCTGGCAATTGGCGTGGGCGGGTTCATGTGGCTAACCAGTGAAGACGCGGCGGAAGTAACACCTCCGGCTGAAACAGTAACGGTCGTGCGCACGATGGCGCTGACCCCAACTTCCGCAGTGCCGAACGCATCCGGGTATGGTCGCGTCACTGCCGTGGACAGCTGGCAAGCAATTTCGCAGGTCGATGGGCGCGCAACCTTCGTGTCTCCTGAACTCGAGGTGGGGACAGTTATTTCAAAAAACACGGAAATTTTGCGGGTTGATCCCCGAGACTACGAAATCTCGCTAGCGAGGGCGACTGCATCCCGAGACAGCGCCCAAGCTGCATTGGATGAACTGGAAGCGACCGAGCATAACACGAAGGCTTCGATTGAACTGGAAACCCGCCTTTTGGATGTACGCAGGGCAGAGTTGGCGCGGCAAGAAACTCTGTTGGAACGCGGGAGTGCATCTCAGTCTGTTGTCGATACGGCTATCGGTAATTTGCTCGCGCAAGAAAAGATGGTTTTGAATCTCGAAAATGCGCTGCGGTTACTCCCCGCGCAGCGCGCCTCGCTGCAGGCTACGATCGACACCCGTGCTGTCGAAATCGAAGAAGCCGAGCGAGCATTGGCAAACACGACCATTACCACTCCACTCACAGGGCGTGTTGTAGCCAAATCGGTGTCACCGGGACAGTTCATTCGTTTCGGTGACACCGTAGCCACAATAGAAAGTACCGCCGCATCGGAAGTCACGGCAGAATTCCAAACTCGCGTTCTTGGCAATTTGTTCACAACGCTAAGAGGTATTGAACCCGCCGAGGCGCTTCGAGGTATGGATGTATCTGATGCCTTTGATGTGTTGCAGAGCTTTGACCTTCAAGCAGAAGTGCGTATGTCTGTTGCTGGCGAGGTTTACGCATGGCCAGCTGAGCTTGTTCGGTTTGACGGCAGCGCAGACCCGACAACTGGAACGGTTGGTCTGGTTGTCCGAATAGAAAGCCCAAGCGTACCAAACCCCGACAGACGCGGGCCCCCGCTTTCAAATGGCACCTTTGTTGAAGTCCAAATATCTGCTCCGTCTGCGCTAGAAGCACTGCGTGTCCCGCGCGCGGCTTTGCACACCGATGGACCAGCCCGCTTTGTCTACGTTCTGGACGATCAATCCCGGCTTGAGCGGCGGGAGGTGGAAACTGGTTCGGTTCAGAACGACGAGGTCATTGTTCACAAAGGTCTCGCTATCGGCGATCAGCTCGTCTTGTCCGACCCCCGACCCGCAGTCATTGGTATGTTGCTGGAGCCTGTTGAGGAATTTACAGGCGAAGAGTCATGATCGCATATTTCACACGGCATCCCGTCGCAGCAAACCTCGCCCTGATCGCTGTCTGTTTAATCGGCCTATCCACACTGCTGGACATGGAGCGTGAAAGCTTCCCGGAATTCACTGCGTCCGAAGTTTCGGTCTCGGTCGAGTTCCCGGGCGCGTCGGCCAGCGATGTGGACGAGCAGATCTGCCTTATTCTCGATGAGGCGTTGGGAGCAGTTAACAATCTGGAAGAGATTGAGTGCCTGTCCGTTGAAAACCTGGCGACGGCCACCCTCACAATGGCGGAGAACGGAGATATCGGGCAATTTTACAACGATATCTCATCAGAAGTCTCCAGTATTAATGATCTACCGTCAGAGGCCGAACTTCCGTCGGTCAGCATTCTTGGTCAAACGGAAGTAATCGCATCTGTAGCGGTTTCGGGCATTGAAACACATGATGGCTTGATTCAATACGCTGACGCGTTTGCGGAAGAATTGGCCAATTTGCCAATGATTGCGACCGCAGAGGTCACGGGCATATCAGAAGCCGAATACCGTATTTCGTTTGATCAACTGGCATTGCGACGGTTTGGGCTAAGTCCGAAGGACGTCGCTGACGCTGTTGAGGCGCGCAGTTTACGCGCGCCCTTAGGTACAGTTGCAACGACGGGGCGCGAGATCACCCTGCGCTACTTCGATGCGCGCCGTTCGGCAACCGATCTGGAAAACTTGGTTCTGGTGGAGACGCCGGAAGGCGGGATCGTGCGTCTGGTAGATGTGGCCGAGGTCACATTGTTTGAAGCCGCACCAGAGCAGCAGTCTTTAATTGACGGGGATCGCGCCGCAATCATTCAGGTCAGCAAACGCAAAACCGATGACGCAATTAAGGCCTTTGCACAGGTGTCTGACAAAATTTCGCAAGAAGAAATGCGGTATCCTGCGCCGTTCCGAATTACGGTCGTCAACAATTTGACCGAAACCGTTGAGACCCAGATCAATCTGGTTCTAGGCAATGCTATCCAGAGTTTACTGCTCGTGGTTTTGGTCATGTGCCTGTTTTTTTCCGTGTCCGAAGCGATCTGGATTTCATTCTCGCTGCCGTTTTCGTTCCTCGGTGGTATTTTCCTCATGGGTCTGGTCGGGGTGACGATCAACACGATCTCTTTGATCGGATTGCTGATGGCAATCGGTCTGATCATGGATGACAGCATCGTCATAGCGGACAATATCGCGAAATGGCGCCAGAAGCTGGGGCCTAAAGAAGCTGCCATCAAAGGCGCTACGGAAGTTATGCCAGGTGTGCTGTCATCCTTTCTAACCACTGCGTGCGTGTTTGGCCCGTTGACGTTTCTTTCTGGTGAAACCGGAAAAGTGCTTCAGGTGATCCCGATCGTGTTACTGCTGACGATGATCACCAGTCTGATTGAGGCATTTCTGATCCTTCCTCATCATATGGCTCATACACGTGCCGATGCGGTCAAAAATGCCCGGCGTTTTGTACCACGCTGGTTGGATCGCTCGCGCGATGGGTTCTTCATTCCAGTCGCTTCGGCTCTGCTACGATGGCGGTACGCCACCTTGGGATCGGTCTTTGCGATCCTAATCCTGAGCATCGGAATGTTGGCATCCGGGCTAGTTAAAGTCGTCGGCTTTCCAGAGACCGAAGGTGACACGATTGAGGCGCGTATCGCCTTGGCTTCTGGTTTACCCATCGAGCGCACTCAGAATTCTGTGGCGCAACTGATTTCGGGTCTGCAGCAAGTAGACACGGAGCTGACGCCTGGAACCGAAGAGGCTCAGCCTCTAGTCGAACGTATTCTGGTTCAGTATTCGGTCAATCAGGACGTCAAAGACAATGGTGCCTATACGGCTACTGTTACCGCAGATTTGCTTGAAAGCGATTTGCGCAACGTCGCCGCAAATGACGTACTGGCCCTTTGGAAACAAGCTACGGGACCTCTGCCGGATCTGGTTCAGAGCAATTTCACGCAGATCGCGGCTGGCCCCGGCGGAGACGATCTGGACGTGGAACTCGCCTCACACGACCTTGAGAATTTGGAGGCTGCGACTAATGAGCTACTTAAAAGGCTGATCGCTCGAGATGACGTGACCGAAGCCTATCAGGATTTTTCGAAGGGCCGATCTGAAATTCGACTTTCGCTGACGGAGTTCGGCTATGTCACCGGATTGACCCCACAGGGCGTAAGTGCGCAACTACGGGCTGCGTTTTCGGGAACTGAGACAGATAGCTTCCGCCAACAGTTTTCAGATGTCGCAATCCGCGTTGAGCTTGGCGACTCAGTACCAACACTTGCCGATCTGGAGCAGTTCCCAATTACAATCCCAACCGGTGAGCAAGTGGCACTATCGGGCGTTGCCAACATTGAACTTACTCAAGCCTACGCGCAGATCACCAGAAAGAACGGGCAAGCCATTTCCCGAATTATTGGAAAGATCGACCGCCGAGCGACTACTTCAACCGCTGTCTCGGCCCTCGTCACAGACCAAATTGGGCCTGATTTGCAACAATCGTACCCCGATGTCTCGATAGGTATAGGGGGTGCCACGGAGGAGCAGCAGAAGACGCAGGCCTCGATTTCTACTGCGCTGCTAACGGGTCTTGTCGGGGTCTATCTGATCCTCGCCTTTCAGTTCCACAGCTACACCCTGCCGTTCATGATTATGCTCAGCATTCCTTTTGCGTTAATCGGGACCATTTTTGGGCATTTTGCTCTCGGTATCGACATCTCAATGCCGAGCTTCATCGGCTTTGCTTCGTTAGCGGGTATCGTAGTGAATAATGCTATCTTGTTCCTTACGTTTTTTGAATCAGAGATCGAGGATGGCGATTATCTGAACGCAGCGATTGACGCGGTTCGCCATAGGTTCCGTCCCGTGGTTTTGTCCTTTGCAACAACCTTCGCCGGGTTGATGCCCATGCTCTTTGAAACCAGCCCACAGGCCCAGGTCCTTGTCCCATTGGTGGCGGCGGTAGCTTTTGGTCTGCTGGCCTCAACACTGCTCGTGATCTTCGTCTTCCCAACTGTGATTGGGATCTATTTCGACTTTGTCGATGTAAGAAAGTGGCGTGCAAATCGGCAGGGCCACAAGAATTACAGTTCAACACTGGAGCCTGCCTAACGTTTCAATGGCCGAGAACCGGAATGCTGAGTAACTTTCTATTCAATTATTTTGGCCTGTTTCGAGCCTTGGCCATGGCGTTAACGGATGGACGGTCGCTGCACTTGCTCGCAATGTCTGCGTCACTGGTCTTTGTCAGTACTTGCTTTTACGTGCTCGTCGAGGGCTGGAGCATTTTGAATGCGATGTATTTCTCAGTCGTCACCATGTCGACTGTCGGCTACGGTGATATTGCGCCCATCACCGCGGCGGGAAAGGTCTTTACGATGATCTTCACTGTTGCTGGTATTGGGATTTTCGTGGCCACGATCACAACTATCGCCACCATCTTTGTTGCGAATTTCAAGGTGCGCAAGTGACTAGTGGTAGGCTGAACCTCATAGCCGCCATTCATGCTTTCCACAGCATTCGAAGGAATGCGATATACGGGCGCGCCGCGCAACCGTTTCCAAGCCTTCTTGATATTCAAAGTTAGTCCAGAGGCTGATGAAAATGGGTCCAATTGAGTATTTTTCAGCCGTTACCTTCGTTGGTTCTATTGTTGTCTTAGCGCTTGTCAGCTATCTCTTCGCGCGTTTGGCCTTTCGCAAATGGATTGTGGAGGACGAAACACGTGAGTTGGCAGTCTCTGTCCTGTTTCGGATCGGTGCCTTGCATGGATTGGTTCTGGCGCTTGTATTTGCGCAGGACCTGGCGGGAGTGCGCAATGTTACGCAAGCTGCGGCGCGAGAAGCTTCACTGGTTAGCGACATCTACCATGACGCCGAACGTTACGGGCATGTCGAAACACATGAGTTGCGGCAGAGCTTTGCCCGATATGCCTTGATCGTCACAGAAGAAGAATGGCCACAACTCGCCAGTAAAAAAGAGCTTTCGGAACTTGCATGGCAACATTGGGAGACAGGATATGTCCTGTTGCTGCGGATGACCCCTGAAACTTCCGAACAAACCCGTTTGCACCAATTCATGCTAGAAGATGTGCGAGAGATATCTGAATTGCGGGAACGGCGCGAGAACGCAGCGCGTGGTGCATCAAGGGCGTTGTTCAGTATGGCTGCTCTTGTGGGTATTGTTCTGATATCAGCGGCCTTTTTTACATGGCCCGCGACGGCATTGAATTTAACACTGGTCTCCATGTTTGCAGCCTATTCCGGGCTGATCCTGTTCATGACCGTTTCTTTTTCAAATCCGTTTGAAGCGCCGGGGCGGGCTCCAACATCTGGTTTTGAACGGTTCTTAACTATTGAAGTACGAGAGATGGCAGCGACCGGTTTTGATCAGGCAAACAGCGATTAGTTTCGCGGTTTGAGACCATCTTGGCTGGAAATCGGGGATTTCAGCCGGAACCAAAAAGGCCAATGCCCTAGACGAATACCTTGAATTTCACTTTTGCAGGCAAAGGAATCTTCTTGGTTAGGATTGCAATGATTGCCACGATCCTGGACAGAAATTTCAAACTTCAAGGGTCGGGCTTTTACTATGCTGGCCGGAAAGATTAGGGCACCCATCCAGCCTGTCGCATCTGAGCAATAAGCTTCTCTGCATCTCGAGGATTTTGAAACAGGCGGAGCATGAGTTCTTCGATCCGGCTATCTGGCCAGGCTTCATTGTATTCCTTAACTAGTTTTTGCGCCTCTCGTGTTCTCCCCGACGCCTGTAGAGCAGCGATCAGATGCGCGGTATTGATCTCACTGACCGGACCACCCGATGCGGCAGCTTCCATCAGGTGTTTTGCGGCCTCGTTGTAGTTTCCAGTGTAGAAACTCGCATTGCCAAGCACGTTTCGCCAAGGAAAACGCGACCCTCGCCGGTTCAGGTGTAAACCCGGGTCTGAATTGGCGATAGCCCTTTCATAGTCACCTGAAAAAAAAGCGATGATCGCGTCGATTTCAAGTGTGATCAGGTCATCCGGGTCCAATGAAACTGCGCGCTTGGACAAGCGGTTTGCGTCATCGAAATCCCTCTCGAACATCAAAAGGAATGCCATGGCAGATTGGCTCCAGCCTTCTGCGGGAGCTAATCGCGATGCTTCCTCGGCGTATTGTCGCGCTTGCTCGAGCATCTGATCGCGGTCTGGCCCAACTGGGGCTAGTCCACCAAACATAGCTGCGGCTTGCGCAGCTCCGGCATATCCACCGAAATAATCCGGGTTTAACTCGATGGCTTTTTCAAAGAGCGTTAGCGCAGCAAGCAGGCGTGTCGGCTGCGTTGCCGGAAATAACAAGCCGCGCGCTTCTTCGGCGAGATTGCGCGCTTGAAGTGCAGTGGGAGACTCCTCAAACAGGGCCGCTCGTTCTGCGTTTTGACGAGAGTCAGACTGAGAGTTCTTCGGCACCTTGTTTGGGTCATTCACCGAAATCCACAAAGTGATCGCAGCAATAGCCAACAATCCAAATGCACCGGCACCAAGAAAATACAGTCGAACATAACTCCTATTTGATTTGGCCTCGTTTTCTTGGCTCTGTGCAACTTCAAACTGAGGCGTGTAGCCGCCTTTGGCTATTTGAATTCGCAGCGGATCTTTTGCCCCTTCGTCTGAATAGTACACTTCCAGTCTGCGCCGCAGACGACCCGCGTCGACTCGCACTACATTCGCAGTAGAAATGTCCTTCTGAGACTTCCGGCCATAGACGTCCTGAGCAATGTTTTTTCCACGTATTTTGTCGCCGCGCCCCGCAATACTCTCCTGAACAATGTACCTCAGAAACTCTTTGAGGCGGTCAGCACCGGCGAAGGCTTTACTCGACACGACACGGTCCAAGGCACCCACAACTTCATCGCTGCCCAAAACGATCTTACTTTGACCTTGCATGTCGAATCCCAAATCCATGAATAACAACACAATATCATGAAGTTACGGGTTCAGTGTAACCGTAACATGCCATATAAAACTATACCTAATTTTCTCATTCAAATATTCAATCCTTGTCCGCTAGTTCCCGGAGGCCTGCTGTGGAAATCGAAGAATTGTGGAGTGCTGGGTTAGAAGAGTGCTTCGAGAATGGGTTCGAACATGTTTGTGCACTCTATCAGCGGGATGAAGTTTTTGCTGAGATGTGCCGCGACTTTGTCGAAATTCACAAACTGAGCAATCTAGACCACACCACAGATGTACATGTGCTTGAGTGCTTGATTGGGCTCAGACAAGAAATCCAATCCCACTTCCAGAGCGTACAATCATCGATCACTCCAAACCATCCGTAGAGAACTGGCAAAGTCAATCAGAGGAAATGTAAGAGTATGAAACTAACCTGGTTAGCAATTGCTCCTATTGCCTTGGCAGCGCAACCGCTGCTGGCACAGGAAGCGCCGATCAATCATGACGCTGAGTATTACATCCTGCAATCGCAACGCAGCGCACAGTGGGCTGAGGATGATGCTGCCGTTGATGATGCGCTGGCAAGCTTTCGCGAGGCGAACGGCGGCAAAGCGCCAAATATCATCAGTGTTCTGATTGATGACTTGGGCTTTGGCGATATGGGCATCCCAGAATTGAATGCTCTGCGTGGATATGAAACGCCAAACATAAACGATTTCTCGGACGAAGCGATGCGTCTGGTGCGCATGTACACCGAGCCGTCCTGCACCCCAACCCGTGTTGCACAGATGACCGGCCGGTTGCCGGTCCGTATGGGAATGGGCGACACTGCCGTTGATATCGCGGGCTTTGGCCTACCGGGTGATGAGGTCATCCTGCCGGAAGTTCTGAAACAGGCTGGCTATGCAACCAGCCACGTTGGCAAGTGGCACATGGGTGACATTGCTGAGAGCTGGGCCATGAACCAGGGCTTTGACTATGCCCAGATGGCGGTGCACCAGCAGGGTCAGCTTACGATCTTCAACGACGACGCCATCAAAGAGGGCGTGTCGGTCGCGAACAATGACTACTTGCCCACTTACACCTTGGACGCATTCTTTCGACCCGACGCATCGCACATGATGACCGTCATCGAAGGCGAAGCCGGAGGCCCGATCCGTGAAATTCGGATGGAAGAAGGGGAGCGATGGAATGCCGCCAAATATGGTGAAATGAACCAGGCGTTCCAGGACAAAATGATGGAAGAGCTGTCCCGCCTTGCGGGCGGGGAAGAGCCGTTCTTCCTGCAATACTGGCCGATGCTGCCGCTCGATAACACGCGAACCGGTCGCGAGGGGCCGCAGTCTCCGAATGGGGGGCTTTATGCGGACAAGATGCAGCTGGTCGACCGTTGGCTGGGCGACATGTTTGATGAAATGGAGACGCTGGGCATCGCTGACAACACCATCGTGGTGGTGATGGGCGACAACGGCCATTTCACCAAGTATTCTCCGCAATCCGGTTATACCCCAATGATTTTCCGTGGAGGCAAATCCGATACGACCGAAGGGGGTGTACGTACAGACGCCTTTATCCGTTGGCCCGGGATGATCGAGGCTGACAGCATGCTGAACAGCATCATCCATGTGTCTGATATCTATACAACGCTGGCACGCTTCGCGGGGGCTGATGAGTATATCCCACGCGACCGGCTTGTAGATGGTGTGGACCAGACAGCGTCAATCCTGTTCGACGACGAACAAAAGGGACGCCGTGACCATGTCATCATCTATTCAGATGATAAACCGAAGGCCATTGTAAAGGATCAACTGAAGCTGAAGCTGCCGCCTCCAGGCGAGAACCCGATCGTGGCGAAATTCTACAACCTGTACCACGATACACGCGAGGAATACTCGGTTTCGACAGAAGTCGGCGCATGGGGTGGCCAGGAATTCGTGCGTATTCTGGCTCGGCACAAAGCGCGGAAAGAGAACTATCCGGACACACCACCCGCATTTGGAATGCCCTACGAAGGTATAGAGAACATTCGGCCAGAAACACAGGCCGCAGTTGATGCCTTTATCGTCCGCAAGGACTCTCCCAATCAATGACAGAACTCCGGCGGCCTGATCTTGGGCCGCCGGGCATCTAGTTGCCACACGAAGATGGAGAAGTTGTTTGAAACAGCTCATTAGCACTACCGCGTTGACCGCGATCATGACGTGTGTCGCAGGGCCATCCTTTGCTGATCAAAATAATTGGGACTTCCGCGCGTTTATCTATCTCTGGGCGCCTGAGTTGGGTGGTACCACGGTCACCGGCGAAAGCATGACCGTGAGTTTCTCAGACTTACTTGAAAACCTTGATTTCGGTCTGATGGGAGCACTGGAGGCAAACAACGGGCCGATCTCAGTGTTAGGTGATTTTCAGTACCTCGATGTAAGCGCGGATCAAGACAGCGCTGTAGGTCCCGGTATCCCTGCCAGTGCAGATGCTGAAGTCACAGGCTTCGTATTCACCGGCTCTGTCGGGTATGACTTCAGGCATACTCAGGATGGTCAGTTGGTCGGCTTCGGTGGCTTTCGATACCTCGACATGGACACGACGGCGAACCTAGCAGTTGGTAACGGTTCCCAGCGTGTTTCAGGGTCAATCTCCAACACTGATGCCATAGTAGGTGTGCGAGGCCTGTTTCCCCTTGCTGACCGTTGGGCCTTTTCATTCATAACCGACGTCGGCGGGGGTGATAGCGATCTGACCTGGCAGGCAGGTATCACGTTCGACTACCAGATCAACAATTGGAACCTGAGTTTTGGGTACCGCCATCTCGACTGGAATATCGGGAACTCAGACGTTGTGAGTGATCTCTCATTCTCCGGGCCCATAGTCGGCGCGAAGCTCTCGTTCTAATGCCGTGAAAGAAACAACGACAACCGACGCCCAAATAAGGAAACCCGGGTGAATGGCCTTCCTATTGCCCGGGGAGTTGATTGGAGGATGAATACCTGATGAGGCACAATAAATGCTGATTGTTTTAGCACTATATTTCGGGCTCGCCTGGCTCGTCTTCTCCAAGCTTCGGCTGCTCCCTTGGAACGCCGTTTCCAAGACTGTCATCTATGGCGGCAGCATCTTAATCGCATTGGTTGTCATCGGGGCATTGAATCATACGACACCAACAGGAACCGCATCTGTTCAGGGCGCAGTGATCAACATAGCGCCCAACGTCTCTGGTCCGGTGACGGAAGTGGCTGTGAAGCCCAATCAACCGGTTGCCAAGGGCGATGTCCTCTTTCGGATCGACAACACGGAATATTCTGCCGAGGTGGCCAGGCTTGAAGCCGCTCTTTCTTCTGCGCAGGCCGAAGCGGACCAACTGGGCCATGACTTGACGGCCGCCGAGGCTGATATCGCATCCCTCGAAGCCCAGCTAACATTCGGCGTCGCGCGTCGCGACGACATCATTCGCCTTGCAGAACGGGGCGCATCGTCAGAGTTCCAGCTGCAGGAAGCCGTTTCCACAATTGAGCAACTTGAGGCGAACTCGCGTGCGGCGGCGGCCCGAAAAGCGGGCCTTGAGAGGCGTATCGCTGCGCAGGTGGACGGCGTTGATGTGGGCGTCGTCGAAGTGGAGAACATGCTGGCTCAGGCCCAATGGGCGCTTGAACAGACGGTTGTTCGCGCGCCCGCTGATGGTTTGGTCACCGGGCTGTCACTACGGCCCGGAAACCGGGTCACAACACTTCAGGGCGCAGTCAATTTTGTGGTTCCGGGAGATCGCGTGCTGATTGCGACATTGCCGCTGAGCAGCCTTGGGAACGTCTCCGCAGGTGACAAAATCAGGTTCGCGATGCGCAGTGCTCCGGGCCAGGAGTTTGAAACAACCATCCGAGACATCCCCCCTGCAACAAGTGAAGGAGCACTTGATACAAGGAGCGGCCTCCCCTCCCTTCGTGAACTGGCCGGATCTTCAGAATACATCGTGATCGCAGACATTCCGGGCGACCTAAGTGACAAGACGACAAAGCTTGGTGCGTCCGGCACAGCCCTGGTGATTACCGAAGGGGCTGGAGCGATTTCCGCTCTGGCAGAAATCCTGTTCTGGATCACAAAAAAGCTGAATTACCTATGATCAAAGCTATGCAACAGGGGCATGTCCATGTCGGTAACGATTAGGTCTTGCTGTGCCCCAAGTCCTCAAAATAATGCGAACGCAGGAATATTCGCGCTGAGAGCTGGTGCCGCAGCGCCGATGCTGGACGGGACACTCGAAATCCCTGGCGGCCGCCCAATCGTCGGCACCGCACGCCCCTTGATACCTAACGATGGTGAAGAGACGCGGCGGTCCAAGCCGCTCAAGCCGTTTCGCATTGGTGCGACCACAGTCACCAATGAGCAGTTCAAAAGATTTGTCGATGAAACAGGATACGTCACGGATGCACAAAGAATTGGATGGTCCTTTGTATTCTGGCTCGATGTGCCGGATGATACCCCCAACCCTCTTGGTGTCGCAGGTACGGAATGGTGGCGTCGCGTTGAAGGCGCCAACTGGCTTGACGTAAACGGTCCCGGCACGTTTGAGAGAGCCTGGTTTCCGGATCACCCTGTCGTACAGGTCTCCTGGAACGATGCCCGGGCATACGCAACTTGGGCAGGTGGCCGATTGCCGACCGAGGCGGAGTGGGAACATGCGGCGCGCGGCGGGCTGGGGGATGTGAGATATTCTTGGGGTGAAGAAGACCCGAATGATCGCGATTTCTTTCCCTGCAACATCTGGCAAGGCACTTTCCCGCATCGGAACATTGAGTTGGATGGCTACGCAGCAACTGCACCTGCTTCGTCATTCAGGCCAAATGGCTATGGTCTCTATAATGTCGTTGGGAATGTTTGGGAATGGACTGCTGATCCATACCGAATTCCCTCTTTGAAGAAAAACGTTCGCAAGAAACTCGATCGGATGAAAGGTTTTCGACTGCTGAAGGGCGGATCGTACCTTTGCCACGCGACCTATTGCTGGCGGTATCGAATTGCGGCCCGGTCCAGAAACACACGAGATAGCACCACCACACATCAGGGCTTCCGCATGGTGTTTGATGTTTGAATGTTCGTCATTTTCCAATCGCGCGACCGGTGCAGTTTTGCCGTGCTGGAGTTCAAGGAAATGACATGCGGACGACGTCTGACTTGGGGGGTTTCTGTTTGAGGACCCAATGGCAGAAACGGCTTACGTAACGACCAAGCCCGGCTGTCAACGTACCTGGCAAGAAGGCTTTTTAGCACGGCGCAAGTGATGCACCGGCAAGTCAAGTGGGAGGAAGAAATGCAACTTACAAAAGCAATCACAGCAATCGCGATAGCTGGGTTTGTACATCTGTCATTGGGGCAACCCGTGAATGCTCAGAAGTTATTGGACAAAGTCACAGAGGGCGTTTCTGGCGTCGCCAAGAAAGTCGGAGACACCGCAGAGACGGCAAGCGAAGCTGTTGTGGATGCGACCGACGGCATGACAGCGGCTCAAATTGACGATGGCGTAAATGAGGTCCTTACTCAGCTCTATAAAAGCTCACCTGAGACCAAAGAGCTGTCTGATAAGGCTGTTGCAGTCTTAGTGTTTCCCAAGATTACTAAGGGTGGGCTGATGGTTGGTGGCCAATATGGCGAGGGAGCATTGCGGGAAAACGGCAGCACGACCGGATACTACAATATTGCGGGCGCATCTTATGGGTTTCAGGCGGGCGTTCAGCAATTCTCTTACGCCATGTTTTTTTTAAATGACACGGCTCTCGAATACCTTAGCAGCAACAATGGTTGGGAAGCAGGTACTGGTCCAACGCTGGTTGGTGGCGACCAAGGTTGGTCGGCATCGATGGGCACAAGTGACCTGAATGGAGACATCGTTCCCATAGTCTTCGGCCAGGAAGGTCTGATGGCAGGCACGAGCCTTCAGGGAACGAAAATCAGCAAAATCGAAAAGTGATCCACTCTGTAGCTACTCGGGGTGCACTACCGTTTTGGACGAGGGGGTCGGACATAGCCATGTCGATGAAACTGAATCTTCTTTGCGTTGCTTACTTGGCCGCTTTTGCAACAGCCACGCATGCGCAGAACGCTGTCTCGGAGCAAGATGAAAGCGTTGAAACCACAGCAGAAACAACCGATGCGACAGAAGACGCGGATTTGTTGACGCAAGCGGAACTTGAAACGCTTGTCGCACCCGTTGCCCTCTTTCCCGATACCGTCCTGACCCAGTTGTTCATCGCGGCGACGCAGCCCCTCGAAGTGGTGAAAGCAGAACGCCTTCTGGCCGAGAACGAAGGTACCACCGCCGATGAGCTGACCCCGCGGATCGAGGCGGAAGGCTTTGACGAAAGTGTGGAGGTGTTGGCCATTGGCTTTCCCGAGGTCATATCAGGCATGGCGGCCAATATTGACTGGACCGAAACCATGGGGCTGGCGATGCTGGCGCAGACAGAGGACGTCTTGGCCGCCGTACAAACTATGCGTCAGACTGCGATCAATGCTGGCACGCTTGTTTCGGGTGATGAAATGACGGTGACGCAAGATGCAACGGATGCTGTCGTTATTCAGCCCACTGATCCGGAGGTTGTCTATGTCCCGCAATATGACACCGAAACAGTTTACGTGGAGCAGGAAGACACGACCGGCGACGCACTGCGCAACATCTTATTTGCGGCAGGCACAGTCTATCTCATAAGCGGGATTTTCGATGATGATGATGACCGATATTACTACTGGGGGTGCCGCAACTGCGGTGGATGGAACGGACGCCCGATCATCGGCAACCCGAACACACGTCCGAACATCGACGGGGATGTTAATATCGATATCGATATCGAAAACTCCCGAAACACTGTCTGGCGTCCCGATGATGACCGCAAAAGGGAAGCCCGTCGCGAGATCAGCGACACCCGGCGCCCAGCGGACGGCAATCCCTCCACGCTGCCCGCAAAGAACAAGCCATCCCGTACTGATGAGCTACGGCGCGACCTGAATGCCCGCCAGCAGGGTGAAGGTGTGCTGAACAGCGGGCCCGCGCCGAGCCCACAACCGCAAATCAATCAACCCTCTGTTACACCACCCGCCAGCGGCGGTACGCGCCCTGCCCTTGGAAATACTGGTGGCGGCACTCGTCCGGCCCTGGGAGGCGGAAGCGGGAGCCGTCCCAAACCCGGCAACCGCGCCGGTGGAGGCGACAGGCCTATCAGGCGCTAGGAGGCCCGGCCGACCGCCGACAAAGCGGGCCAGTACAAAGATCGCCCAAGACAGTGTTATGGAACAGAAATAATCACTGATCTCGAAACAGAAATTAACTTAGAAAAAGGTGGCAACTGTGCCATGTAAGCATATGCTTGAGGCATGCACTCTATCATCGATAGGCTTTCGGGAATTGTACTTCGCATAGAGCAGACCCGGCTCTGGGCGTGGGCAACGGCATCGGTTATCCGAATTTATATAAGCATCGTTGTTCTCTTGGGTGTATTACTCCCGAGCATTCCAGCCATCTATCTTCTCGCTCACTATGCGCCAATCTTGGCTGTTTTCATCGTTGTTGTGGCTATCATCTTCATTGGCCTGCCAATCCACCTTCTTTCCGAAGAGGGGCGAAAGCGCACAAAACGCAAATAACAACTGAACTCCAGCACCCACACGCAAGGCTTATCAACCCTCGATATTTGAGGTCTCCGGGCCGCTATGCCTTGCTCCTGTTCCGCCTCTTGGTGACATTTCTACTTGGTTGCAACAAGGACGGCCTGTAAGAGAAATAATGTGAAACATGCGCCTGCGGTCTTTTCAAAGATGAAGCAATGCGTTTTTGCCGAATTCAGAGATACCTGATCCACAATCTTTGATCACGGTTACACCCAAGTTCCTCGACCACCTCGTTTGCACTCAAGTTAAACTCTCTCGCGAGGTCCGTGATCTCGACAGACTGAAAGCTATCCAGATTCCGCACCGTTCGACCCTCTTCAAAGGTGATTAACTCGTGAGACCTGCCAGACCAACGCACGATCCCGCCGCAAAGGGTATATCCTTCAGCATCTGCAATTTCTGCGACCGGGTCCGCAAAAAAATCCGTCCATTTGAGAATACCGGTAGTGACCGCACGCGCTACGGCCTGTTCCGTTGTCCGGCACTTGAGTTTTGTGACGATCGAAGACGTCAAAGCACGCACCATTCTGGAGGAGAGCCCCGTCTGGCCAGCAACCACGGATGGGATCAATCCTGATGCGAGCATCTTCAGAACATCCATCTCCTGATCGGACAACGCATCCGTAGGAAAGTTGAAAACCGTATCAATCACATCGAGCGCGAGTAGATGCAGGACCTGCGCTTCGTGGCGAAGGGCAGGGAGCATACTCCCGACCAAGGCGTCCCAGTCGGAACGGCGCAGGTTGGAGGTAACCGTAAAGACGCCACGCTCCCCAAACGGATTGATAACCGGAGTGGATAGTCCGTGCTGACCCACACCAAATTTTCTCGCTGCATCGAATAGCGGTGCGTGTTCACGCTGATCATCAAACACAGCCCAATCAATTGGTGCGATCATTGCGGCGCCAAACCGGATGAGGGGATCGACCAGGACCATGTCGTTGTCGACGTAGTGCCTGACCCATTCGGCCGGGAACGTGGTACAGCCGTGGACAACGTTGTGATGCTTGTCGATATGGGCGTAGGACGCATTCTCCAGTCCGAACCTGGAACAAATTTCCTGAAGGCGCGCCTCCCCGGTCTGCCTGAAATCCAGTTCAGAATTGCCAATGTCCGCGATTTTCATAGATCGACTTTCTGTTCTGCGTTGCCGTCGAGGCCGATTAGCAACCTAAAGCTGAACAAGCCACTCGGGAATTCCCGTACCCAATCGCAGATTTGAATACAGTTCTGTTCTGGAGGCGGAAACAGAGCGGAAAATCGCTGATGAGACGCATGAATTGGAAAAGCTGGCAGCGCATAATCCTTCACTGCTACAAACCGTTCTCGTGGTCTTGCCAAAGCCCGTCTTCCTCCTCCCGGGCTCTTCGCGCCAACAGGCCCATGAAACTGGAAATCAGGTTCAATTCACCACGCTCATCTGCGTGCACCATACCGCGCAGATATCCGCCCGGATTAACCACTGGCGGCAACCGTGGATCGCTCAGCCTCGCGTCTGTGATCAACCCGGCCAGGATTGCACCCATCACGGTCAAACGGTCAATTGCCGTATGCCAGGCGGAGATATTGGCGCCGATCTCCGACAATCGCGACCAAACGCCGGTCTCAATCGCGTAGAGCGACGGGCTGGAATTCTGATCTACGCCACCGGCGATATCGATATGCATGCGCAGCTCGGGTGAGGCCAGTTCATATAGGATGCGGTTATTCACCCGCGGTAGTTTATTGGCCTTGCGTGATGCCGTATCCGTCGGATGATTGCTATCTAAGCAATTCGGAGGGCCGTCAGGCCCGGAGCCGGAACAATCTGGTTCCGAGGCTTTAGCCGAGGACATTGTCACTTCGCCACTGGCGTTACAGGACAGAATTTTCTTTTCAATTTGGTCTTGTATATGGGACCCGAAGCGAGCTTCGGGTTCACCCGAAATTTCACCGGGTTTTGCGACATGATCTTCGATCCGTTTCCAAAGGTCATGAGCCGCCTGAACATGTGATCTGAGCCCATCCAGCGACATGTATTTCAGCTTGTCTGCGCGCGGCCAGGACCGAAACGCCTTCCTCATGTCCTCAGCGACTTCAGGAGGGCAGGGGAGTGAATTAAGAATTTCCAGGCTGTGTTTCACATATCGGTAGAGGCGTGACCGATCCCCGCGCAATTCGTCATGTTCTTTCTTGTCTGCCTTGTTCTGTGCTTCTACGTCGAGCATCTCAGGTATGAGGTTCAGCGCAGGGGTCAGGAAGAGGCCAAGCCCCTTGCGCTTACAGCGCGCCCCATTTGCACCAAGCCTACGTTCAATCAGACCAATGGATTCCATTTCGCGTTCATGGTTGTGAATTGTTCGATCTGTCACGCCACGCCCGACAATCAGTGTTTCCTGTCGCGCGAAGCAAAAGGGTTCTTGAGACGGATCGCGAAACGCACATGGCGTAATCATATCGATGATGATCTCTAAGGTGCGAATACACTGGGCGGATGCGCCTCTGATCTGGGCATGGCACACACAGAGCTGCCGAAACCGGTCCCGGTTCCAGCCCTCGGGAAGGCCGTTGTGGAAGCGCTTCGCGTCTTGAAACCGGGCAGATGAGATTTGACGGAAACTCATGGCTTCGACCTCACTGGGCGTGACCCCGGCAGATCCGCGGAGTGTCGCGCGGTGGTGTGTTTGTTTTGGGGGATTTGCTTCATGTTCTGCTTCTCAATCTTGAAGCAAAGCGGGTCAAACCTCAGCGAATAAACACAGAAAAACCGTTCGCACAGATGCGTTTGTCCTTGTCAGTAATCTGGGAGTTTCCTATAAATCAGGTGATCAAACGTGACTTAGGAAGATCCCCGCTGAGGCCCCGCCTTGCGGGGTTTTTTTGTTTTAGGGTTTAGGGTGTTCCTCCGGGCCAAACGGCCTGGTTTATAAGTACGGCTGGCGATTTCGGTGGCATAGTCAGGAGCAATGCGTTGTGCCGCAGGTAAGCACCTCAGTATCGGATGAGTTCATAATCGCTGAACCCGAATGTATCGGTCCACTCGACACCAACGCCACGGAAGTAGCTGGGAGGTTCACAGCGATTGCCCAGTGGCAGCCAAGAAGGGATTGGGGCAGGAGCGCGCTCGGACCATTGGAAGCTTACGTTGTCATCATAGCTGCCAACGACAAGATCAAGTGAACGCTCGCAGTCGCCCTCTCGCGACCGACGGCGATAGCTGTAGTGGCGCACATCCCAAACCCTGATGGACCTCACAACGTCGAAATCGGAAGAGGAAAGATCGACGCTGATCGGGGTGGCTTGGAAACCGTCACCGTATTGGCCGTGATGTGACTGGATCTCATTTATCGAGATCGCTGCGTCTACCAGTAATGGCTTGGCGGTGTCATCCGATGGAAGTTCTGGAACTGGGCTAGCACTGGTGCGCTTGATGGCTTCCAACCGTTCCATAGGACCCAAGTCCGAGGGGCTGCGTGACGTATTCATCGGACAGCGCCAGAGTTGAAGCGGAGGTTCGACCGGGTAGGGCGTGATGCGCCGAATGAACTCCTCCTTGGCTGCGACGCAATCAGCCGAACTTGGCCAACCTCCGGCGAGGCAAAGGAATATGGCACAGTCAATTGGATAGGCACTGGCCTGCGTGGCCGGCAGTGCAGCGAGTGCAACTGCAAGGACCTTCGCGCGAGTTCTATTCCTGGATTTTGAGTGTTTCAAGATGGTCTCTCCTGCTTGCGAATCGCCTAAGCAATATCCGGCCAATATACGCCTGACAATCCAATATCGTATATTGGCGTACTTTCTTATATTGACGTAGATTGTGTTTTAGTCCACAACTTTTGGATGTAGAAGACGGCCCATAGGGGGGTCGTCATGGCGGACAACAAGAGACAATACACTGTGGTAACCATTGAGATGGTCCGGGGCCTGAAAGAGGATCAGGTTCCCTTTACATGCCGCTACGAATTTATCGGACTCGCTTCCCTTGGACGACCTAAGTACCACTGCATTTACAGCTCGCCGAACTATGTCGGGGCCTTGTGCAAGTCGAAGATCTCTCGAGCGGGCGCTGAGCCCAGAGAGTTCGATCTTTGGCCGGGTCTCTTCAAGCATCATCAGGAATTTGGTGATGGGCGCATTCTCTGCGTCAAATCAGACTATACGATCGAGTCGATTACCCCAGAGGGTCTCGAAGCAGCTCAGGCCTTGGACGCGAAATCCAAAACCTGATCTGGCACGTTCGAGAACCTGGCTCATCAAATTACTGGGGCAGGGCACATGAAACGGCTCTTGTTTCTCAGCGCTACACTCGCGTCTTTGTTCTTTGTTGCGGTCTGGATTGAACCATCAAAACAAACAAAGACCCTGAGCGCATCCGAGGTGATTGCCGTTGATGGTGACACCATCGACCACGGTGATGACCGCTACCGCCTCATCGGTTTCGACACACCTGAGACCTTCCGCGCACAATGTGAGGCCGAGAGAGCTTTGGGTCTGAAAGCCAAAGACCGCCTGACGGAGATCATTCAGACCAGTGGGCAGATAGAATTGGTTATCCAACCAGACCTGGACGTGCATGACCGTTTCCTCGCGGTCGGACGTTCAGGTGGTCAGGAGATAGGGAAAACTCTGATGTCCGAAGGTCTCGCGCGACCCTATTCGGGCGGCAAACGCGGGTCCTGGTGCGGCTAGACGAAAGGACTGAGCGACGACTTGCAGAAAATGGAGCGAAATAACTGAGCAATGAGCGGTCCTGTCGATTGCGCCAACAACCGACAGGACAAGAAACGCCCCAAATCCATCCGGGCATTCCTCCAACATCAAAAGAGAACTGTACTATGGTAAAAACAGTAGTCCTAGATGCCGATCCTAGATCGGACAGCACCGCGCCAGAGTCAATGGGAGCGACCCTGAACAACGTGTCTGAGCTTTCGGCCGCACAGCAATGACCAGCGTCAGCGCCGAGCAGGACATCCCCGAAACTTTGGTCAGACCATCAGGTGATTGATCCAAGCTGAACGCTGGCTTTCTACGAAGCCCGCGAAGGGCTCAGTGCTGTGTCCCGGCATCCAATTTCCTGCTGCTCAGATGATCGGAACCTCAACCTTATAATAGTAATTATGTAAAAATTACTGACCTATTCTTAGAAAGGCTTAACGGTGATCACAGTTGCCTTCGACACAGCAAATTGCACCAAAACCGAGCCTGGCACTTTGCACAGTAGGCTCTCTTCGATGCATGTGGTGCTACACCGAAGAGAGATTGCGCTCAGGCTCAGACGGATCTGCACCCGAAACACATCCGCAACCTACAAAAAAGGTGCGGCGGCATTAAGGCAACGCAAGCCATCTCGTTCAAAACAACACGAAATCAAATCAGATAACGTTATTGTTAAGCAGCTCCTTAAGGCCAAATGCGGCCGCGTCGCTCTGTCTTCGGCACTTTGGTGCGCACTGGCAACCACCGTGTTTTCCCAAGTCATCGAATACGAGCCGGATGGCAGCGTGTTTCTGAACGGCGCACGAGCAGAGATCGTCAATGGCGTCGTTCGGCCAATCCGGATGCGTGAGTACACGCTTGACGAAGAACCAGAAGCGCCAAAATCCAAGCCACAGGAAAAGATCGAGATTGCGGGCAAGGCACCGCGGCCTCGCAGATCCTCGGGCGGCTGGTCGCAGGAGCGTATCGTCAAAGAAATCCATGCAGCGGCGGATCGGCATGACATTCCGGCCGAGTTGT
>NZ_JBQFML010000011.1:0-74797 GCF_056531805.1 Ruegeria sp. K5
AATCACTCAGCGCTACCGCCCAATCAAAAACCTCCGAATGCCCACCGTCTCTCCGATGCGTCTCCGCCGCTCCCGCCGCGTCCCGAGCGCCTCAGCAGCGCCGGTGAAGGGCGTTCTAAGCATAACCTTTCATAGCCGCAAGCAGAAAAATGCATTCTGGCGCATTTTTTTGCATACTCAGGGAAAATATATACTTTTCAATTGTTTGGCAACCCACCAAACACCAATCTCTGCACCTGCGGGGTACTTGTGGGGCCTCGCAGTCGCTGTTCCGAACCAAGGCCTACACAGTCCACCACTATATATAGGGCATCGATGGCCACCGACTACTAGGCTACGCGACTCGGTGTGGTGAATCGGCCTTGCTCAACACCGCATGAATCGATGAATCGGGATAGTTTCCCGCGCCCAACGGCATGAAGTGCGCAGGAAAGATTTGGATGGCATTGAAAAGCCACCCTGACACCGCACCCGACCTTGCGCATCTCTGCGCGATGCGCTCTGGTTCCCAGGGAACAAGCAATGACGATGATGCGGGACGGACATGACCCTCACCCCCACTTTTCCTGCTATACGCAATGTCGGCTTTGACGGAGCCCTGGTGACGTTTGCAGACACTATGTCGGATACCGCAAACCGGGCCGCGCTGGCGTTTCGGGCCGCGCTTGATGCCTTGGGCCTGAGCGGGATTGTTGAGACCTCGGCGTCTCTTGGGTCGGCTTATGTGCGGTATGATCCGCAGCAGCTGACCTACGGTGAAATCACAGCCAGCCTCCATCAGCTTTTGGAACAGCAGGATTGGTATGCGACGCCCTTGCCGACGGGGCGCAGGTTGTGGCGGGTTCCGACTGTGTACGGTACCGATCTTGCCCCGCAACTGGATGAAGCGGCAGCCGCCGCCGGATTGAGCACCGCCGAGGCCATTCGCCGCCTCAGCCAGTCCCGCGTGCGAGTTCTGACGATTGGCTTTGCGCCGGGCCAGCCTTACCTCGGCCCCCTTGGGCCCGAGTTCGACATACCGCGCCTGCAAGAGTTGAACCCGATGGTGCCTGAGGGGGCTCTGGTCCTTGCGATTTCGCAGTTTGTTCTGTTTTCCGGCCCCACCCCGACCGGATGGCGGCATATCGGTCAAACTGCGTTCCGGTGTTTCCGGCCCGAGATGGAGGAGACCTTCACTCTGAGGCCCGGCGACGAATTGCAGTTTGATCCCGTTTCGCGTGACGAGTTGCAGAACATTCGCTCGAACAACGAAGACGGCCTTGGCGGCGCAACGTGTCACGAGATTGCGTCATGAGCCTGATTGTTAGACGTATCGGCCCCGCAGGCACCATTCAGGATCAGGGGCGCAAGGGGTATCTGGATCAGGGGCTGTCCCGGTCCGGGGCGGCCGACATTCTGGCGCTGCATGAAGGCGCGGCCTTGTTGCGGCAAAGCCCGGACTTGGCCGCGTTGGAAATGGCAGGCATGGGGGGCGAGTTCGAAGCCACTCAGCCCGCGCGGGTCGCGCTGACCGGCGCGCCTATGCAGGCCAGTATCGATGGCGCGCCTGTAGTCTGGAACGCATCTCATCATCTGGAACCCGGGCAACGCCTGACGATTGGTGCGACCCTGCGGGGCAACTATGGCTACCTGCATGTGGGTGGTGGCATCGATACCGAGGTGTTTCTTGGCTCACGCGCGACCCATCTGACGGCTAAAATCGGGCGCGCGGTCGAGGCGGGCGATACGCTTCCCGCGGGGCCGGATGCAGGCGAGGCCGGACGCAAGCTGCCCCCCAGCGACCGGTTCAACGGCGGCACATTGCGCGTTGTGGCCAGCTTTCAAACCCCACTGTTTGATGACACGACGCTGGGCCGTTTCACGCAAACCCAGTTCCGGCGGGGTGCCCGCGCCAACCGGATGGGCGTGCAGATGGAGAGCGACGGTGAGGGGTTCGCCGCGAAGGGGCAGTTGAACATCCTGTCCGAGGTCATCACCCCCGGCGACATCCAGATGACCGGAACCGGCAACCCGTTCATCCTGCTGCCCGAATGCCAGACGACCGGCGGTTACCCCCGGATTGCAACCATTCTGCCCTGCGATATGCCGCGCGCCGCGCAAACCCCCGCAGGTGGCACGATCCGGTTCGAATTCGTGACGATGGATCAGGCGATAGAACTGGATGCGGCCTTTCGGGCGGATCTTGCCCACCTGCCGGGGCGCGTTGAACCGCTGGTGCGCGACCCGCATGACATTCCGGACCTGTTGTCCTACCAATTGATCGGCGGAGTGATCTCTGCCACCGACCAAGGAGACCGTTAGATGCCGCGCGTGGATCTGAATGCTGATATGGGCGAAAGCTTTGGCCCATGGAAGATGGGTGATGACGAAAGCCTGTTGAAGATCATCACCTCTGCCAATATCGCCTGCGGGTTTCATGCGGGCGACTGGGACGTGATGGCCAAGACGATGGCCTTAGCCGCCGAGAACGATGTGGGCATCGGCGCACATCCCGGCTTTCCTGATCTTCAGGGCTTTGGCCGGCGCAATATGAAAGTGCCCCATGACAGCCTGCGCAATCTGGTGCGGTATCAATTGGGCGCGGCGATGGGGATGGCGGCTGCTGTTGGCACCAAGGTCCGGCACCTGAAACTGCATGGGGCGTTGGCCAATATGTGCTCGGTCGATATCGACATGGCGCGGGCCTGCTATCAGGGGGCGCTGGATGTCGATCCGGAAATCATCATCATGGTGCTGGCGGTGACAAAACAGGAAGAGGCCGTGCGCGAGCTTGGCTGCAAATGGGTGGGCGAGATCTTTGCCGACCGTGCCTATAACGACGACGGCACTCTGGTCGACCGCAGCTTGCCCGGCGCGGTGATCCATGATGCCGATATCGCCGGGCCGCGCATCCTGAACATGGTTCGCGAGGGCGCGATCATCACTGAATCCGGCAAACGGCTTGAGACCTCAATCGATACGATTTGCCTGCATGGCGACGGGCCGACGGCAGTGCAGATCGCCCGCTCGGTCCGGGAAAACCTGATTGCGGGCGGGGTCGAGGTGACAAAGTTCACCAGATAGCCATCTGGCCGTAATCCAGGCGGTCCAGGGTCTGGCTGTTGCCCGAACGGGGTTCAGCGCCTAGCATGCCTGCAAGTGCATGTTCTGAATACCGTTATTGCAGCAACACGCTTGCAGCCAGATTTCCGCAAGGAGGCGCCAATGTCTTTCGATCTGATGTCTTATGAACCCCGAGGCGACAAGAAGAACTCGGACTTCTTTCACGAATACCTGCCGATGGTCTATGAACGGCGGACAAGTTCGGGGATCGCGGATCAGGTTGGCCCCATGCGGGCGATTGTCATACAGGTCGAAACCGCCGCTCTGTTCGATACCTTGGTCGAATTGTATGTGATGACGCCCTATCGCCACTCGGCCAGCTATTTGGGGAGGACACACAAGTTCTCGGTCCTGCATTCACATGCCGATTACCCGGCACTGATGGTGATGGCACCGCTGAGCGAAACATTTGAAGACTTCATCCCGCGTATCAACCGCATGTATCCGCTGGCCCGCAATACGCCCCAAACCCGGTATGTGGGCGAGGTCTTTGCCGCCAGCGATCTAGGCGCGCTTACCAAGACGCTGGAAGATCAGAACATTCGGTTCGAGTATGCGGGCGACACCGAGAACCCCTTTTACACGCTGGACGGGTTTCGGTTTACCACCCCGTCCGATTTCACCTGCAATCGGGTCGGTTACTCGACGCTGGATTTCAATGATCCAGACAGTCTGGGCCTCGGGGATCGCGTTTTGCTCAGCGATGCCGAGAAGGCGAAACTGGATGAGGCGGCCGCGTTTGCCGAGGACAGCAAGATTGGGCCGCTGATGCTGGGGATCGACCACCTTGCCACGCGGGTTCTGGCGGGTGAGCGTGAGGACGCGATCCTCGAATTTCTGACCATGGTGCCTTATTACTTCTGGGGCGCGTACAACATCTTCGACATGAACTCGTCCACCAATGTGAACCGCAACGCCAATGTGGATGACGACAAGAAATCCCCGGCCAAGGTGTTCACCGCCAACAACACGCCGTCCTTTGTGAATTCCTTCGCCAAACTGCCGATGCCGACCGAGGATTTCGTGCGCAATTTCGGGCGCCGCCTGCACCACATGGCGGTCGAGATACAAGACGGCGATCATGGCGCGGGTGAGAAGAATGTCGATTTCGTCGTTAATACCCTGAAAGACAAGGGCGTGCCGTTCCTGGCGCATGTGGTAGGCGAATGCAAAGACGATCCGAACCTGAAACAGATCTTTTCGAAACACTCGAAGAACACGCTGCTGATCACCGAATATATCGAACGCTGCCACCACTATGACGGGTTCTTTACCAAGGACAACGTGGCCGCACTAACGGCAGCCGCCGGGCAGGACGAGCAGTATGAACATGGCCATGTGTTCGACTGACATGCCCGGATGAAAAAAGGGCTGCGAAACCTCGCAGCCCAGACCCATCAGGAGAGAATATGCCGGGTCTTATGACGGCCCGATCATGAAACAGGTAACATTGCGCGCCTGCAACCGGCGGCAGGCCAGATCGGCCTGTTCGCGGGTCATGCCCTGGAACGTTGCTTCGAACCCTTTCGAGCTTTGGTTAACCTTGCGCAGCGTGCCCTCCAGCGTGGTCATTTCCGACAGCGCTGTTTTCAGCAAGATCTTCTCGGCCTCATATCGCGTGGTGTAGCGACCGACATTGACGCCCCACAGATGCCCGCCGGATGTGGACAGGCGGGTGACGACCTCCTGCTCGGGTTCGGGCTGTTCCGCAGGTTGTGTCGATGCCAGAACCAGGTTGTCGGGCCGCAATGCAGGGCGTGTGTCCGAGCTTTCGACCGGAGGAGCGGTGGGTGCAATATCAGCCTCGGCAATTGCCGCAGCGATGCCGCTTTGGATACGGTCACGATCCTGATCTGCCGTCTCGGCGATTGCGCTGGCAACTTGCGTGGCCGCGCTTGGACGCAGAACCGGGCGCAGGCTGGCTTTGGGCGCGCCGCTGATGCTGGCCACCTGAGTCGAGCCGCCAAGCCCCGTATTGCCCGCGTAAGAGGGCCGCGCAGGTTTGCGGATCGGTGCGCGTGACGGCGCACGGCGGAAGCCCATATCCAGCAGTTCGGCCACCTTGGCGTTGCGCGAGGCGCTGGATTTGCCGCCAAACACGGTTGCGATGATACGCTCATCCTTACGCTTGGCCGAGGCGACAAGGTTGAAGCCCGCAGCACGGGTGTAGCCTGTCTTGATCCCGTCCGCGCCCCGGTATGCAGCCAGCAGGCGGCGGTTCGTATTGGGAACCGTCTTGATCCCGGCATGGGTCGATTGGCGCGAGAACAGGTTGTAGTACTGCGGATAATCATACAGCAGATGCCGCCCCAGCGTGGTCATGTCGCGCGCGGTGGACAAATGCCCCGACTCGGTCAACCCGTGTGCGTTCTTGAAGGTCGTGCGGCTCATGCCCATGGCCTTGGCCGTGCGGGTCATGCGACGCGCAAAGGCGGCCTCGGACCCGCTGAGCGCGATGCCGATGGCGGTTGCTGCGTCGTTGGCCGATTTCACAGCCGCCGCGCGGATCAGGTACCGGAAGGCGATGGTCTGGCCCGAGCGCAGGCCCAGTTTCGAAGGTGGCTCTGCCGCCGCAGCCCGCGTGATACGAACCGGGGTATCCAATGTGATCTCGCCGTTCCGCACCGCCTCGAACGCGATATACAGCGTCATCATCTTTGTCAGCGATGCCGGATGTAGCCGGGTGTCCGCATTGCGGGAATGAAGAACCTCGCCCGTGCGGGCATCGATCACCATGGCGGCGTAGGGTGCGGCAAAAGATTTAAGCGGCGCAAAAGAAAGCACCATCAACAATGCGATGAGAAATAAGCCCATTCGGGCCGGAACTGTCCGCCGAATCTGCACGATCTTTGCCTCTGTCTGCCTCGCGCCGCCGGGTTTTCCCGGTCAGCTAAAATTTATTCTGCTTGTCAGAAAGGCTAACACAGGGACGGTGTGAAATAAACCGAAAGCTGCGGTTTTCGCAGTTTCGTTATGGCCCGCACCCGCAGCTATATCTAGGCGCGACGCGACCCTGGCCCTACTACATCGGCGAAGTTGGCGGGAACGGGGCGTATCCCAAAGCGGATTTTTCGGAACTGAGGCCGAATGGCAACATCACCCGAGTTCCTGGATCAGATCGCTGAGATCGCCCAAATCCCGCAGCTCGCGGAATCGCGGATCATCGACGGGGGCGTCGGCATGCTCGACCTCCCACACCAGACCATGCGGCACGTAAACGCCCCAAGAACCAGCCTGAATCGGGGCCACAACATCTGACCGCATCGAGTTGCCGACCATCATCGCCGACGCCGGGCCATCGCCATGTGAGGTGAAGATCGACCGGTATGTGTCGGCTGTCTTTTCCGAGACAATTTCGACCGCGTCGAACAAGTCACCCAACCCCGATTGGGCCAGTTTACGCTCCTGATCGATCAGATCGCCCTTGGTGATCAAAACAACGCGGTACTCGTTGGTGACCGCCTCAACGGCTTCGCGGGCATGGGGAAGCAACTCGATCGGATAGGCCAACATCTCTTGCCCGGCTTCGATCAACTGACGGATCACGGATGCAGGCACACGATCTTCGGTCACCTCAATCGCCGTTTCGATCATCGACAGGACAAAGCCTTTGATGCCGTAACCATAGTGACGGATATTGCGTTTCTCGGCGGCCAGAAGACGCTCCATCAGGTGATCGCGGTCGGCGTGGTCTTTCAGCAAGCTGGCGAAATGCGCCTGCGTCAGTTGAAAGAACCGTTCGTTATGCCAAAGGGTGTCATCCGCGTCGAACCCGATTGTGGTCAGTTTTTCCACCATTCAGAATACGCTCTCTTCCTCTTTTCTCTGCGCCCATCGACGTTATATAAGCGCTCAGATAAACCCAATGCCTGAATCGGACAGAAGCGCGCGATGCTGGAAAACCCCTGGATGATGTCTGACAAATCGGATGACGATGCCGACTCGTCCGTTCTGGTTCAGACGCGGCCAAAGACCAAGCGTCCTCCGCTCTATAAGGTGTTGCTGCTGAATGACGACTACACACCGATGGAGTTTGTGGTTCACGTGCTTGAGCGTTTCTTTGGCATGACCCATGCGCAGGCGTTCGAGATCATGCTGACCGTGCACAAGAAGGGCGTCGCCGTCGTCGGCGTGTTCAGCCACGAGATTGCCGAAACCAAGGTGGGTCAGGTGATGGATTTTGCCCGCCGCCATCAGCACCCGCTGCAATGTACAATGGAGCGCGAAGAGTAAGCCCCGCGCTGCTGTTCGACGCATTCGAAGATGTCCCCTCGCCTCGATCTCGCCCTGCAAAGCGGTTTGACGCTGTCGCACCCGCTGACAGTGATCGGCCCGACGCCCGAACAGGATCTGTCCGACCTGCCGCGTGATACGCAGGTCGTGCAGCCGTTCAAACCATTTCACGATCACTTTGCGTCGCTGGGTTTCGCCGCAGTGCCCGAAGCGGGCGCACCCTGCAACGACGCAATTGTTTTCTTGCCCCGCGCCAAAGCTCTGGCCCGCGCGCTGATCCATCAGGCCTGCACCCGCGCCGGCGGCCTGGTTGTTGTTGACGGGGCCAAGACCGATGGCGTGGACAGTATCCTGAAAGATGTACGCAAGCGTGTGCCTGTCGATGGGCCGCTGTCCAAGGCACATGGCAAGATATTCTGGTTCCGGTCCGAGCCTCAGGCTTTTGCCGATTGGGCCGCGCCGAACGCGCAGGTGGTCGAAGGGTATCGGACCGCGCCCGGCGTATTCTCGGCGGATGGCATTGATCCGGCCTCGGCGCTTCTGTTGCAAACCCTGCCCGCGAAGCTGGGGCCACGCTTTGCCGATCTGGGGGCCGGTTGGGGGTACCTGTCAGCCGAATTGCTGAAGCGCGACCGCATCACATCCTTGCATCTGGTCGAGGCGGATCACACGGCGCTCGACTGTGCCCGCGCCAATGTGACCAACGACCGGGCCGTGTTTCACTGGGCGGATGCCGTGACGTGGAAGGCCAGCGAGCCTTGCGATACCGTCATCATGAACCCGCCCTTTCACACCTCGCGCAGCGCTGATCCCACGTTGGGTCAGGGGTTTATCACCGCTGCCGCCCGCAACCTGACCCGCAATGGCGATCTGTGGATGGTCGCCAATCGCCACCTGCCCTACGAGGCCACGCTGGCCGAGACTTTCGCGCATGTGGAAGAGGTTGCCGGTGACAATCGGTTCAAGGTCTTTCATGCCTCTCGCCCTCGACGCTGAGGCCCGTTAACCTGCCCCCCAACTCAGGAGGATTCGGATGTCCTTTTCCATAGCTGGCAAGACAGCAATCGTCACAGGCGGGGCCAATGGGATCGGGCTGGCCATCGGACGCCACTTTGCCGATGCAGGGGCCAACGTGATGTTCGCCGATATGGACGAAAAGCGTCTGGTCGAGGAACTGGGCGAGCAGGCAGATGACAGCAATATCCGCTATTTTGCAGGCGATTTGCGCGAGAAACTGACCATCGCCAACCTTCTGTCGGCCACGCTGGACGCGTTCGATCAGGTGGACATTCTGATCAACGGCGCGCGGCAGGTGATCCCGTCCGATCCGCTGGACCCCGATGACGACTCGGTCCGCTCGCTGCTGAACCAGAACCTGATGCCCGCGTTGCGTCTCAGCCAGTTGGTGGCCAAGCGCATGATCAAACAGGCCGGGGACGAAGACGAAAACCCGGCCGGATCGATCATCAACCTGTCCTCGATTGCCGCCCGCCGAACCCATCCCGATCTGATGGCCTATTCAGTGTCTACGGCTGCGCTGGATCAGATGACACGCTCGCTGGCCGTTGCACTGGCTCCGAACCGGATACGCGTGAATTCCATCGCGCTGGGATCGGTCATGAGTGCATCCTTGCAGTCCACGCTCAAGGAAAACCGCGACTTTCGGGATGACATTGAAAAACATACCCCGCTGGCCCGCATTGCGGCGCCCACCGAGTTGACGGAAACGGCCCAGTTTCTCGCATCCGACGCAGCCGGCTTCATAACCGGGCAAATCCTGACAATCGACGGCGGCCGGACCCTGCTGGATCCTGTTGCCGCGCCAGCGCACTAAGACCCAATGTTCGATACAGAAAAAACCACTGCCTCTGCCTGGTTTCGTCAACTGCGCGATGACATTGTTGCCGCCTTTGAAGCGCTGGAAGACAGCCACGACACAGGCCCGTTCTCGGACGCCCGACCGGGTCGGTTCGAGGTCAAGGAAACCACCCGCCACTCCGACGATGGCTCGGACGCAGGCGGCGGTCTGATGTCGGTGATGCGCGGTGGGCGTGTCTTTGAAAAGGTCGGGGTCAATGTCTCGACCGTCTATGGCACGCTGGGCGAACGCGCGCAGCAGGCAATGGCGGCGCGCAAGGGGATCCCCGGAATGACCGAAGACCCAAGGTTCTGGGCGTCGGGCATCAGTCTGGTGGCGCATATGCAGAACCCCCATGTCCCGGCGGTGCATATGAACACGCGCATGTTCTGGACCCCGCACGCCTGGTGGTTCGGCGGTGGATCAGACCTGAACCCCTGCATCGAATATGATGAGGACACGGCCCATTTCCACGCGACGCAAAAGGCGCATCTGGACCCGCACGGCCCCGGCCATTACCCGCGACTGAAAGACTGGGCCGACGAATATTTCTACATCCCCCATCGCAAACGTGCCCGCGGCGTTGGCGGTATCTTTATGGATGATTATTGTACCGGCGACTGGCAGGCCGATTTCGCCCTGACGCAGGACATCGGCAAAGCCTTCCTGCCCGCCTTCCTGCCGCTGGTTGAAAAGCGCCGGGTGCAGTTATTCTCGGACGCCGATAAAGAGACGCAGCTGGTGCATCGCGGCCTCTACGCCGAATACAATCTGGTCTATGACCGAGGCACGAAATTCGGACTGGAAACCGGGCACGACCCGGATGCCGTGCTAATGAGCCTGCCGCCGCTGGCGAAATGGATCTAAAGCTCAGAACCCGAAATCTATGAAGTTGTCATAGCAGTAGTTCTGCGCCGAGGAAGCCGACATATTCTCACCCACGCGTTTGACGGTGATCGAGTATCCGGGGTTCGTATCCGCACCCGGCGGCGGGGTCAGCGAGAACTCAACCGTCCGCACACCCGGCTCATAGGCTTTCGAGATGTAAATCCGCTGGTTGTTCGGCACGCCCAGCGAACGGATCGCAAAATCCCCAATGCCGCACCAATAGTTCACCGGGGCGGACGAACCGATGGCTTTGACGCTGTAGGTTCCCTCACCGACCTGAGTGATCTCGGTCCGGTACTGGGGCTGAACGCTCAGGCCAAATCCGACAGCTTGCGCCAAACCGGGCATAACCATCCCGCCTGTGACCAAAAGAGCTGTTAAAAGTCTCATAGGCAAAACACCCTGAATGAACTCTGTTCTCTGTCAATAACATAGATGCCGTGCAGCACGAGTAAAGCGGCCAGAGGAACCCCTGTCATTTGTCCTGCACGATCCGCCCGCCAACATCCTGCGGTGCCAGCGCAACGGTTTTGATCACCGTATGGCACGCCACGCCGGGCTGCAGACCCAACGCCGAGACCGAGCGTCGCGTGACCCGCGCCAGAACAATGCCCGCTGGCGTTTTTACCGACACAATCGCACCCGGCCCGTCGCCCGCACGGATCGAATCCACCTGCCCGCTCAGCACATTCAGGGCCGACAGACCCTCGGGCGGGTTGCTGGACAGAATAACCTCTTGCGCGGGGATACGAATGCGCAGGGTTTCCCCGACCTGATGCGCGATGCGCGGCAGGAACAACCGCTCGCCCCCGGCATCCAACTCGGTCAAACCGTCAGAATGATGTTCCCGCACCCGCACCTGCAGCACGGCCCCCACGGCGCGAATACCGGCAGGGGCGACGGACGGGTCGGACAGAACCTCGGACGCCGGACCGTGACGCGCCACCTTGCCGTCCTGCAGCGCGACCACCGACGTCGCAAGACGTGCGACCTCGGCCGCTGAATGGGTAACATAAAGGATCGGGACCGACACTTCGTCGCGCAGGCGTTCGAAATAGGGAAGGATCTCGGCCTTTCGCGCGTCATCCAACGCGGCCAAAGGCTCATCAGCAAGGATCAGGCGCGGGCTGGCCAGCAAGGCCCGACCGATGGCAACGCGCTGTTTCTCACCGCCTGACAGCATGGCCGGACGGCGATCCAGCAGATGACCGATCCCCAGCATCTCGATGACCTTGTCGGGGTTTTCCCGCTTTGCCTTGCGCGGCGCAAACCAGCGGCCATAGGCAAGGTTCTGGCGCACGGTCAGGTGCGGGAACAGGCGCCCCTCTTGAAAGATATAGCCCAGACGCCGTTTGTGCGGGGGCAGCCAGTTCTGGTGATCGGTGTCGAACAAAACCCAATCATCCACGGCGACCCGACCGGCCTGTGGCCGCAGCAACCCGGCGACGGCGTTGACCACCGTGGTTTTGCCCGACCCGGAGCGTCCGAACAGAACCGTCACCCCCGGCGGCGCGTCAAAGGTCAGATCCAGATCGATCCCCGGCAGGCTGTGTTGCAGGCGAACAGAAAGGCTCATGTCCCGGCCACCCGGGCAGCGGCGCGCCGCCCTACATATTCCGAGAGCAGCAGCGCAGACATGGCGATGATGATCGAAATGATCACCAATCTGGTCGCAGCGGCCTCACCGCCCGGAACCTGCAGGAAGGCGTATACGGCCGAGGGCAAGGTCTGGGTCTGCCCCGGAATGTTGGACACAAAGGTGATGGTTGCCCCGAACTCTCCCATCGCTTTGGCGAACGCGAGGATCGAGCCCGCGATGATCCCCGGCAGGATCATCGGCAGAGTTACAGTCGCGAATACCATCAGACGCGAGGCCCCAAGCGTTGACCCGGCCTGTTCCAGCCGTGGGTCCACAGCTTCGATCGACAGGCGAATGGCGCGGACCATCAGTGGAAAGGCCATGATCCCTGCGGCCAAAGCCGCCCCGGTCCAGCGAAACGCGACGACAATTCCAAACTCGGCCAGAAACCGGCCCATCGGGCCTTGAATGCCGAAGGTCAGCAACAACAGGTATCCAGTGACGACAGGCGGCAGGATCAGCGGCAAATGCACCAACCCGTTCAGGACCTGACGACCCGGAAACCGCCAGCGCGCCAGCGCGTAGGCCACAAATATGCCGAAGGGCAAAGTTGCCAGCGTCGCCCAGAAAGACACGCGCAATGACAGCTTCAACGCCTCCAACTCTGCCGGACCCAACCACTCCATCTGCGTCACTCGCCCGGCAGGGCAAAGCCCTGGTTCAGAAACACGACCTCAGCGTCCTTGGTCTGTAAATAATCCAGAAACCCTGCGGCGTCTTTGTTGGCAGCACCGGTCAAAGCAGCAGGGTAGACAATCGGCTGATGCGCCTCGGACGGTATCGTGCCCACAACGCCGACACGCGTTTCAGCGATAGCATCAGATCGGTAGACAACCCCCAGCGGGGCTGCGCCGGTTGCAACCAAAGCCAGCGCCGCGCGGACATTGTCCGATTGCGCCACCTGCCCCTGCACCGCATCCCACAAGCCAAGAGTCCGCAACGCCTCTTTGCCGTAAATGCCCGCAGGCACCGCGTCCACCAAAGCCATAGCCAGATAACCGCCCGCCAGTTGACCCGAGAGATCATATCCGGGGGCAAGCTGTCCATCCGACGCCCGGTCCGCCGGTCCAATCAGAACCAGCCCATTTGCCAACAGATCCACCCGCGATTTAGGGTCGATCCATCCGCCCCCTTGCAGCGCGTCCATCCAATCCCGGTTTGCGGAAATAAACACATCTGCCGGCGCACCCAATTGAATCTGGCGCGCCAAGACCGACGAGGCCGCATATGACACGATCACATCCACGCCCGTCTGCTGCGTGTAGTCCAACGCAATCTCATCCAGCGCGGTTTTCAGGCTGGCTGCAGCGAATACCAATATCCCCTCTGCCCCAGCCCGTATCGGAGCCAGCAGAACTGCGATCAGAACCATAGAGGCAAAAACTGTTCGGCGGGCCATTGAAAGGGCCATTAAAACTCCCGACTGGAAAGTTACCATCCTGTTTGGGAATATCGGAGGCTGCATGGACCACGCAAGCGCGTTTCCTGACGCACTTTGGATAAGGTAGAAAAAACTTCGATCGGACAACGTTTTTGGCCAAAGGCCCAGGCATTGGGCGTGCGGTCCTCCCACCGTTCCCGGTGAAACAAATCTATTCAAGAAATTCCACCCCACCCTCTTGCGCCCGCCCGCAGGCTTGGCTACATGCACCGTCACGGGTGATTAGCTCAGTTGGTAGAGCGCTTCGTTTACACCGAAGATGTCGGGAGTTCGAGTCTCTCATCACCCACCATTCCGTTTATTTTCAATGGTTTACTCAGGCTCTTGTAACGAGAACTTGGAGACCAATTGAGGATGAATGTACGGGAATCGCAACTTCAAAACCGTGCTGGACTACCCAGAGGATTGTTCCTTAGAGGCAAAGGGTACGCTCTCAGGGTGGCTGTACCGACAGAATACCAAAACACTGTTGGCAAACGAGAGATTGTCAGAGGATTGGGGACTCAGGACCTAGCAGAAGCCTTGAAGCGCCGCCCAAAAGTCCTTGAGCAAATCCTTAAAGCGATCACCGAAGGACAAACACCGTCTCAAGCAATTCGCCCAAACATTCCGAAACGTGAGAATACTGTGAGAGATACCGCCGACAGGTGGTTAGCTGAATCGGACGGGATAAATAGCAGCACAAAGGTTAGGTATCGCCAACACCTTCGGACATTTGAGGCGTACTCTGGAAACATACAGGTCACGGACATTAACCGCTCTCTGGCCCTGGGATTCATTGAGCACCTTAAGGCCACTCCCTCCAAGCGAACTGGGCAAGCACTCTCAGGTCGCTCTCTTCAATCGTGCCAATCTTGCTTGGCTTCTTATTGGCGTGTACTGGATCATTGGGGTTTGGTTGATCCCGATATGCGGAACCCCTTTGGCTCTCTCCTGAGGCGTGTGGCAGGTCAAAGAAGGAAGAAGGACCCACGTGTTAAAAAACTGAGGCCTGTCACTAGAGATGAAGCTCAAAAGCTGCTGCAATACATCTCTGGCAACAGTGGTCTCAAGTACCAGTTCGAGATGTATGTCACAGTAAGACTGCTATGGGTTACTGGATGCAGACTCAATGAAATCTGCTCGAGGTACTTGAAGGACATTGAGGACAAAGGGGATCATATCAAAATCAGCATCCCTCAGAGCAAGACAGAAGCCGGAATAAGAGATGTAATGATCATTGGTGCTGAGGATTGTCAGCTATTGAGGGAAGCAACCAACAGGGCAACCGTTGTGGAGCCAAGTTGCCCAGATAATATCGGTAGGTTATTTCCTCGCATCGCACTGGGTGGTTACGACAGATACCCCAGTCATTACTTAGGGAAGGCATTGGAGAAAGCCCGAAAGAACCTTGATGGAGATAATTCCACTTGGGATATGCACTCGTTCAGGAGAACTGCTGTTTCTTCTCTCGTGAATGCTGGCGTCTCCCGAGAAGCAAGAAATCTCATCGTGGGTCACTCCAACAAAGACGACATCGGCATAAGCGTTTATGCGAAAAGAGCGGATTTACACGGAGTCATAAGGAGTACATTCGAGGTCCTACACAAGGAGCTTGGAGGGAGTCTCATCGGAGCGGTTCCCTTGGACTGATCCAATGCAAGATGCATTTAAGTGTACCGTCAAGGAAGCGTAACCGATTTTGATCTATCGACAGCTCCTATTGGGCTTGGAGACAAATCTCTATCTGTGTTTGAGCGTTTGCAGCATCTGAATAGAATAATGAAACTTTGGGTCGCAGTGAAAACACTTGCGGCCTTTTTTACATCCTCTTGGGAACGACAGTATCTGCAACTGAGGACAATACTTCGGGGCACAACGTCGTCACCACTCACGCCATGTTCAATAACCTTGCTGACGTTGCTCAGATGGGTCTGCTGGACGGGTACGAGATCATTATTGATGAGGCTCCTTTGGATCAGTCCAAGGTAAGAGGTCTTCAACTGTACCGTTAAGGAAGCACAACGGATTTTTTGTTTTTTAGCAGCAATACCTTAGCAGCAGCGTAGCGATAGGTCCGTTTGCGCCCAGCGCCAACCTAATCACAGGACAACTTAATGACCACGTTAACAACCACTTTGGTGGAGCTGAAGTCATGCCCGCAGTGCAACCATAATTTTGAACCAAAGAGGTCTAACCAAAAATTCTGCTCTAGAGTTTGCCAAAAGGCAGCCACGCACAACACCTCAAGGGGTGGTCGCAAATCCGAGAATGCTCGCCGGAATGAACGACACTACGTTCGCGCCAAAGACCTTGCAGAGATGATCTATTCTGCGCCACCGATCGAACGATATGGACTTATGAAGCACATCCTCTCATTCGTTGATGTTGATTCTGGGCTCAGAAACATTCTGCGTGACCCATCACTGCTTAAAGCAGAGCCACGGCTTGATGGTCGAATGAATTTTGCCAAAGCTGCAAATGCATATACTCAGCAGCAGTTTGGGGTCTCCATTAAGACCTATCTTAGACGTGTCCTTGATGGTGAGGAACTGGAATTGGCAGAGATCGACCACAATAGATCGCAGCCAGCCCCCATGACACCAAAGCGTAGGCAATTTCTTGAGAAACGTATGAACAAACCTTTGGATTCTCAAGAGCAATACATCGAAATGCTCCGTGTGGAAGCTGAGGATTGCTCTGTGACCGACCCTGAACGGTCTGCAAGATTGTCCCTCAAGGCCGACCGATTGCAATGTCGCATACCCACAAAAGAGGACTTTGAGCGGATCAACAATATCGTTACCGAATCGGTCGACTCGGGCCAATTCGATGATTGTCAATTTGAAGCTAATCCGCCCTCCGCATACTTTAGTAGTATGAGGTTACACTCAGAGAGCTCTCAGGACTTCTTCAAAAACGTTACCTAGTTGGTCAACGAGTGACACCTAGCGTTTGGCATAGTGACGGTTGAGAGTACGTTATTGGAGCAGCTACTTAAATCACACTTAATGCCGTTAAACCTGAGTATGCCGAGGATTTACTGCTTAGGAGCATCTACCTAAATCGATTTCCTCAGCATCACTTAGAGAATGTTGAGGATTACTTGATAGAAGCTGCTACCTATAACTACTTCTAAAAATTCAGCATAGGCCACCATGCGTAATCATAAGGTTACACATTTTGAAGAGCTCTAGGTGTAAAGCACACCGTATTGAGAATGAAGTTAGTGTTGACCTATTCGATGTAGAGAGACTGATCTAGCCGAAGCCAAACAAACTAATTACTGTCCTCTTTGAGTTCAGCTGGCGTCTCAAAAAGCAGATGCCAGGAGCCTAGCGACGTCTTGTACCACGCACCGCCATATGGACCAGCGTACTTTGCTGGCTTTGTCTCGCCAGTGTATTTAGGCGATCCCATCCAACTTTGAGGATGTGTTTCATAACTGTCTCTCGGTTCATCACGGATGACCCTCGGAGGCGGTACAACTGGTTCTCTAATTTCTTCAGCGACCTCAATCTCGGGCACAGGTTGTGTTTGTTCGGTTACCTGTTCTTTGCGTTCCGCTAACTCCGCAGCCAAAGCATCAAGGTCTGCAAGTTCTGACAGAAGCACCTTGCGTCTATTTCCAGCGTTGTCACGAGGCGTCACAATGCGCAAATTCTGCGGTCTGTTGTCAGAGGGATCATGGTTAATGTGGTCCACGTGGAAGGCTCGAGGAACCCACTTCCCTATTGTTAATGCCGCGATAAAACGGTGGGTCAAAATCGACTTCTCACCATGATTGAACCATAGGTAGTCTTTACCCTCTCTGCTTTGACTACCGTTTGGTCTCTCTCCTTCGACCATACCAGAAAGGTAATCAAATTCTTCTGCTTCGATGACGGTATCAAGTAAAGGATAAGGAATTTCACTCGGGAGTTCTGAATCGTAGTCTTGAGACAGTACTTCTCGAACGTACTCGACATCTTTCATTGTCTTATCCTGTTTCATGTATCAGTTCACCGAGTTTGAAAACCTATCGGTCATCAGGCAGCAAGTCTGAACATTGCTCATGACTAATTCAAGTCTTGGAGTTGATAGGTTCTGGCATCCTTCGAGACCACCGAGGTGCTGTTTATCAGAGGCAATAATAAGAACAATAAACCCCCTCCTTTTTGAAGTCGGTTTCTGAAACCCCCCACCCCTTTGTTTCCAGACAAAAATGCTGCCAATAGGCCAAGGTTCTGTGTCCATCTGCTGAGGGTGGCGGAAATGGTGGCAATGAAGTTGGTTTCTGCTTTTGGCAGGGAATTGACTCAACATCTTAGAACCTAAAGGAACCACCAACATGATCATTGGATATACAAGAACCTCTACACTGGAACAACAAGCCGGACTTGAAGCCCAGCAGACGACACTCTCAGAAGTTGGATGCGAGAAAATTTACTCAGAACAAGTCTCCTCTGTTGCCCGTAGAGTGGCGCTCAGTGAAGCTCTCAGCTACTGCAGAGAAGGAGATGTCCTCATTGTCACCAAGCTTGACCGCCTTGCTCGTTCAGTCAGGCATTTAGGCGAGATCGTGGATGAGCTCACAAAGAGAGGCGTCGCACTGAGGGTACTCGATATGTCCCTTGATACGTCCACAGCTACAGGCAAGCTCATGTTGAATGTGCTCGGGTCCATCGCTCAGTTCGAACGAGAGATGATGCTGGAGAGGCAGAGAGAGGGGATCGCCAAAGCTAAAGCTGAGGGTAAATACAAAGGGAGGAAGCCAACGGCACGTATGAAGACATCTGAAGTACTGCAGCTGCTCGGGCAGGGGTATAAGAAACACGAGATCGCCCAGCGCTTGAGTATTTCCCAAAGATCGGTCTATCGGATCGTCAATGAGACCCGCCTGTCAGCGGATGTGGAATGCCAGTGCTGAAATAGGTGTTAAAGCAACCAGCTTATGGTTTTTGGATTCTGGTATCAATAACCGTCGGCTGGTTTTACTTGGATATAGACGGCAATGTCACTTGGTTGACCTCCACTATGAAGCATCGCAGGCAGCTAGAAACACCTGATGCCCTACCTACTACCATATTGGCTCTGGGCTCAATCTTGAGCAACGAACTTAAAATCAGTCTTTGCTGCCCACAGATATTGTTTGAAAATTGAAGCATTGAATGGACTATTTATTAAGCCGGTATTAGACCCACCCACCAGCCCGAATGAATTCAAGCTCGTGACCCGGCATTAGGGCTATGGGGATTTGAGAGCTGTGTTTGAATCAGCACCAATGCCACGCCTTATTTCGGCATCTAGTTCGTGCCAAGAGTACCAACTCTTTCGTCAAGAGTTATGCCATCAAAGAAAAACCTAACGACATAGCGATCGAATGGACCCAGTAGCTTTATGCCTAAGGCCTCTTCTAAGCCGATACTTTTGAACCGTTCCAATGCGCTACCAAGGTCCATGTTTGGGTCCTGGAAATTGACTACACCAGCGACATCAATCTTCTTCGAAATCATTCTTGGCAATCCATATTCTTCAAGATGATATACGGCATTGGGTAGGAAAGCGCGGCTCATTCTTCCAATGAACGACGAAACGTCGACTTCTGGATCGACAATCATTTTGTGTAGTTCATTTGTGTCGCTGAGTAGAGCCGAGAGCTTAAAGGTGATGGTACGCTCAAGCTTGAAGAACTCATCAATCTGAATCCCGCTTTGTCTTAAAGAACCGATTATCTCAGACAAATCCCGATCCCAGTTCTGTGAGATCACTTTCGTTGTAGTCACCAATTTGCCAAACTGGGCATCCCAATTTCCGGGTTTCAACCTCAGGACCTTATACAACATCCTCTCCCAGTCTTCTGGTCGGCTTGAGTTAAGGTAACCGAAGCCACGCCATTCCTCCTTGTTTTCCTTCATATCGGTAGCCAGTCGAAGCAAGAACTCTGCGTCACTGTCTTGAAGAAGGTTTTGACGCCTAATCGCTGAAAAGTTTTCCGCTCCCACTATTGCTGACATCTGGTCTCTGAATTCAATAATTCGGTCGACTTGGGGTTCGGTGAGTTGATCAGCGTCGTGTTCTTCGTCCAAAGTCCCAAGAATTTGTTCTGGGAATTCGATTTCTAACTGGGTATCCTCTGTCTCAGGTGGGGCATCCAGCAAAAAAATGTTTCCAACGAAGTACTTAAACATACGGCCACCGCGACCAATGATGTTTTTGTAACTGAAGTCTTTTAGATTACTTCCTCCTAGCTTGCTGCGCCAGATTACAACGTTTTGTGCAGAGGTATTTACACCCTCGATAATTGAGGAAGTCGACACAATGCTGTCAAACCCGTCTTCGTACTCGAAGAGCTTTACTTGGAGTTGGCTTAGGCACCTGTGCATGCTCCCGTTGTGGACCCCTATGGCGCGATCGACAAGGTCCGCTAGCGCCCAGTCAGATTGGTAGTTCTCCCGAAGCCACCTTGCAAAATGCGTAGTATAGATTCGATCGACAGTCGGCATCTTATCAATGACAAGTTTTGAAACTTTTTCGATTTCTGAGTATGTGCCAGCGTAAATCAATGACTTCTGAGCACCTTGAGAAATTATCTCAACTAACTTTTCACCCTTCCGCTCCTCGTCGTCACCAAACTCCTTATACAGCTCGTTTATTTCCAAGTAGACGGTGTTGAAGTCGAGGATTTCTAAGAACTCCATGTTTCTGGTGAAGGCATTGTCACTTAGAGTTTTGATGTTAGGAGCAAGGTAATATCTCTGCTTCGCTTTCTTTGATAATTTGAGGATCGCCTTGATCAGAGAAGGTGCCCGGTCCCGATCATGTATTCGACTAGCTTTGTAGAATTCATCAACTACCAGCAAATCAATCTCAGAAAGAGTCGACAGGTATCCAAACGCACGCTCCTGAGGGAAAATCAAAATGTTCTTTGACCCAAGTTGAGTATCCGGAGCCGTAATTATCGTGTAGTTTTCAGAGAACTTTTTGAACAACCGTCTCCGTGTTTCGTCCATTAGAGCAATAGTAGGGACAATAATTACTACTGTATTTGGCTGCTTTGCCGCGATGAAGGCATCGATTATGAAGCTCTTTCCAAAGCTCGTCGGTGCACTTACCGCTATGTCTTCGCCGTCTAGCAGCTTTGCGAGGACATTTGACTGTTCTCGATGCAGCGTAGCCAATTGTCGACCGACGTCGACTTCAAACGCTTGATGGACGAACTTTTGATCCCATGTCGCGTTTTTTACTTGCAAGTAAGGGTATAGACCCGTGGCACGGATCATATGGTTTACGACCGGTGCATAAGGCTTTCCTTCGCGGTTCAGGTCAGCCAGCAAACGTATCAATAGGTTTCTAGCGGCTACTTCATTCTTTTGCGAAAGAAGTTCATTTATTTTGTGACAAACCTCAAACTCGTCCATTAGCCCTGCTCCTTGTAAAAGGCTACGGCTTTTACGAATGCGTCAACGATCGTCTTCTTGCTCGGGACTGGGAAAAGGATGATGTGAAAGTTCAAATCACTGTATTTATAAACTTGATTTGATTTAAGAATTTGCTTCTTGAAATACGCGTCGGCTCGGTTTTTGTGGTGTTCGGTAATCTCATTCTTGTAGTCATCATCCATGTCCGTTGCTTTGGACGTTATGGAACATTCATGTAAAATAAGAATAGGAATGTGAATTTTCGGTTTAAGCTGATCAATCGATTCACGGTTGTTTAGAGCGGCCTTGATTTTGTTGCGTAAGGTCAATGAAAGAGGAAGGCTATCGAGGTCAGAGATATTTGTAATAATCGCGTTTTCTTTTTTCAGTTTGTCAGTTGAAAGCGAATTCAGAACCGACGTTACAATAGAGTCTAGTCGAGCGTCCGCTATCGAGTTGTAGAATTTTGCTTCTCCAAACCACAGCGTGAAGTCGTCCTCATTTACTACAATATGAACGCTGTCGGCTCCCTTGGCGTTGTCTTGAACATTTTGTTTGTAGAATATCTTGGGGACTACCGGCAGAGCGCCGAAACGATGCCTCATCAGACCATACAAGAAAACTTCCGCAATCTCGCTTCCTTGGCCGATATTGTCTTTGTCTGTGAGCCGCAAGTTCTTTGCTGAGGCAATGAGGCTAGAATGGCTTTTGTCTATCAGAGCAGATCGTTCATTCTCTGAGAGCGCTGTCTGAGCAATGTTGTCCCAAAGGTAACTTTGAAATTTAGGATATCTCCATTTTCCATCCTCAAAATTATTCACCAAACTCAGTACATGTTTATTTACTACATCTTTCAGTTGGGACGTAGTTGTGACGTTCATGAGTGTGTCGTCTATCAACACGTCAAACGAAATACTGTTCATTGAAGGTACCGTATTCAAATTTTCTGCAACCATGCCGTGATAGTGCTGCAGTGGCAAGCAACCAAAAAACGACTGCCAGCTTTTACGGTTTTTGTGTGGTTGGATTGCAAGCAGCGAAATTCTGCCTCGCCCTAGATATCTTTTTAGCCTCCCGGAACCGACGAGTTGCCTACTCTTGGTAAGACGAAACTTGGGGCTACACTGGCGTCCTCGTTGGAAGCAATCGCTAAATTCGCCTCTAGTAGTTTGTTTGTCTGACTTTGTTTTGGTGGCTGTCAGAGCAATTCGATAGCAACTTGTAAGCCTATCAAACTCTCCTTCTCGTACATGTAACGACTTGACCTCTGATTCCGTTACAGTAAGTGTCGTACTCGAACCACGAGGGTTCACCTGAGAAAACCGCAGTTGATGCTTTGGGAAAACACGCACAATCCGTCACGGGTGATTAGCTCAGACAGCGGAGCGTCTGTGTAACAGTTGGTAGAGCGCTTCGTTTACACCGAAGATGTCGGGAGTTCGAGTCTCTCATCACCCACCATCCCCATCCCAGCACTGCACCAGTGGATTGCCTGACAGTCACCTCGCCGGTTTCTGCGCGCGGGTTCCGGCCCGCGGTGATGGGTCCGATGGGTTTGTTCAACTCTGATATCCGTTCCGCGGCGGCAGCTAACCTGTGGGCGAACACGCGGCTGAAAACGGCTGTCGATGCGTTGAAAGGCTGAGAGCCGGGCCAACTTGCCCAAAATGAAATTGGCCACGCCTAGTCGACCAGCTTCATGCACACGCTTGCGTTTCTATCGCGAATAGAACCCATCACGAAGCTCTTGCCTGAGGCGCAAACGCTCGGGGTATTCCTTCAGAAACTGCTCGGGCGGTTTGCCTTCCCAGACTTGCGCGTAGACCCGCATCTTGTTGCCGCCATAGATCTTTGCAAGGTCTTCGTTGGAATAGCCACGCGCCCAAAGATCATCGGTAATCGCGGCCAGAATTTTGGCAAGTTCGCCGTTGCCGGTCGCCCCTTTGTTGAAGGCATCGATCATGTACCCTCCGTCATCGTACATGCTCGCGTTTGCAGTCGCGAACTCCACGACCAGTTCGAGCGAGAACATGTCATCCGTTGCGATCCCGACATGGTCGACGCCCACAAGTTGAACGTAGTAGTCGATCATATCAGCGGCTTGTTTGGGAGAGATATCCTCGGGCCAGACACCGTCCATCATCCATTCGGTGAATGTCGGAGAAACATATCCCCCCGATTTGGCCGCGCGCAGCGCCTCATCATCGGGAATGGCCCGATAACACCCGCGCGGCGTGGCATTGGGTTCGTTCGCATAAAGACCGGCAGGGACTGAATGCGTGTAAACATAGGGTACACCGGGGTAGGTCTCATCCATGTAATCCATGGCGTCATTGGCCGTTTTGGAACCGGTATGGCTGAGGTCCAGCAGGATACCGAACCGCACCATTTCATCGATGACAGACTTCCCCCAAGGGGTCAGCCCGATGTCGCGCCCGTTGTAGGCCGCCAATTGCCCTGATCCGGTTCGGAAGATGTCATTGTAGGCCAGGATCATACTCTTGATCCCCATATCCTTGAGCAGGGCCATCTTCTTTAGATCGCCGTCCAGAATCGTGGCCGTTTGGCTGTTCCAGATGACCGCCGTCTTTCCTTGAATATGGGCGGCTTCAATATCGCGGGTTTCGTTCACGATCAGGTAGTTTTCCGGTTGCTGCGCCATCGCCGCGCGGAAATGGTAATGCTGTTCAAGAAAAGTCTCAAAGGACATATCCGCCGCAGCGAGCGTCATCTCATGCCCCGTGATGCCGTTTTCCCGGGCCCGTGTGAAGTAAGTGTGCAGCTGCTCATACTCGGTCCAACCGGTCCCGTAAGGGCTGGCCAACATGCCAAGCACGATTGTGTCCTGCACAAATTGCTTCGCTTCATCTGATGCGTCCCATGTCTTGCTTTCTTCGCTTGCGTGCAATGCGCCACCAAAAGCAAAAGCGACTATGCTTGCGGTCAACAGGGTCTTCATTGCGGTACCTCCAGACAGAAATCCAAGACAGATGCTGCGTGATACCGGCATCAGAAAACGATCCGGGTTCGTAGACCTAACAGCGTGATGCTGTCCTGATCGGGGTTATCGAGCGGGTTGGAAATGAACTGCAGCGACGGTGTGATCTGCAGCCCGGGTGAGATTGAAAAGCGATAGAATGCCTCAAGCGTGAACTGTGTGCCGTCTATGCCTCTTGCCTCGGCCCAATTCAGGCCAAGCCCGGCCAAATCGGTATTGCGACCGTAATAGCCCAAACCGGCCGAGACGGACCGGTCATAAAGCGCGGCCGTCCCTTTTGAGGCCCCGGCCCGAAAGAATGGCATCCATCTGTTGTCGACAAACCAGGCCGCGGAAAACGCGGCACCATAGTCTTCCGGACGGCTGCCATCGTCGGCGGCATCCGCATGCCAGAGGGTCAGGTGGATATTGTCGAAATAGATGCGATCAAAGCCAGAGGTGTAGCCAAGTTCGAGTGATTTGAAGAGTTTGCCATCGCTGAACACATCAAAATTTGGATCAGACGGGTCGGCGTTTGCGTCAGAGACACTGGCGACGGCATAGACGTTTTTGCTGAGCTTTATCCCACCGGCAACGCCAAGACCTTGATTGGGCGTGTTAATGGTCGGGTTGGTGTTGAAGGACAGGTTCTGGAACCCACTATAAGGGCTGACCAGCCCGTAGATATCCACAAAGTCCGTCACGTCGATTTGCCCGATTTGCAATGTCCAAGAGCCATCTCTGGCCCTTTGGGTCCAGAACAGGTTGGTCAACAGCAAACCGTTGTCGTTGAATGCTGTTCCCGTAATCGCGCGTGCGCCGCCATCCAAGCCAAGAAACTGCGGGGAAACATCCGTGTAACTGTGCCGGTCTTCGATCTTGAACGTCAGCGAACCCCGTTTAGTCGCCTGCCAACTGCCATAGATACGCGCAATTCCACTGGCCGCTTCACCGGTCCCCGGATCGGCATTCGTTGTTTGGCCCAACGCCAGGTAATCAATGTTGAACCGAAACCCGTCCTCAGCCAGCCTGTCCTTCCACTGGAACCAGCCAGCAGCGATGTTACGCGGAAAATCCGAGCGATACTGCGGGTCGGTCAGACCATCTCCGGGCTCAAGATCAGCTTCGACGGAAGAGGGTCCGGATAATCCCTGCGCCATAGCTGAACCAGCAAAAGCAAAACAAAATAAGGCAAGCAGGCTTCTGATCATTCCGATGCGCGCGCCCCACCCGTTTTGCGATTACCCGCCGCGCGAATGCGATCGGCGGCACGCTGTTTCCATTCCAGCCTGTCTGCCTCAGTCTCCAGCGTTTCGACTGTATCCGTCTCCAACTGGAAAGTCGCGCTCATGGGCATCAAGCCATCCACGACCATCATGTTTTGAACCGAAGGGTTAATCGTCAGCGTTCCTGTAAGTCTCACCGGTTCATGAAAATAGCTGGGCGTCCAATCGCCGTTCAACCGCACGCGGATCATCTGGTTCGGCGGCGGCGGGGGCATGTGACTGCACATCCCACGTTCCGGAACCAGATACACCACAGATCGCCCGTCAGGATCGGTCGGGGCTGGAATGGCAAAGCCGGCAAGTGTGATTGTCTGGCCATCGAATTGCGGATTTCCTTGTGTGCCAGCCTTTCTTCGGCGTTCTGACACAACCTCTCGCTGATCGAGCAGCCAGTCGACATCAATTCCGTCTGCCGACAATGCGCCCTCGGTTTCAGTCAGCAGCTCTTGCCATTTCTGTCTTTCCTCAACGCTGCCAGCCTTCTGTTGCAATCTGCCGCGCAGGCGCACGACGAAAAGGACATCGTCGAACTGTTCGGGGGCAAGATCGCGATACGGGTCGTCAAAGATCTGTGTTGATGGATCCGGCAGATCAGACCAGTCCAGCGAAGTGCCGGATGCCGCCATGGCGGAATGACACCCCATTCCTAGCGTTGCGATCGCAAAAACTTGAAGCCATTGGCGCATGAAACTCTCCAACGTCTATCTACCGATCAATCCAAAGTGTTTTTGTAGATCACGCCGTCTTTCATAATCAGACGGATCGTTTCAGGGCTTTCGGGCCTCGGGTCTGCGCCGAACCACTGGTCGCCGGTGCCAACGACCGAGAAATCCTCAAGCGGGTTGCCGTCTATCAGCAGGATGTCGGCATAGGCGCCTTCCTCGATCACGCCCAGTTTTCCTTCCGGATAGGGGTTCATGAAATCACCGCTAAGTGCCGCGATCTCGCCACCTACCGAAGTCAGGGTTACCATCGACGCATAGGGGCCGAAGAAATGGTTGTTCAAATGTTTCTCGTAGGCGATCTGGATGTTGCACGCTTCAACTGAGCCCACGCAATCGGTTTGGAATCCGCGCGGCGCCGGGCATTCCTTCATGCTGGGAATATAGGCTTCGAAGGTCGCCGAGGCCGATTTGGCTTTCCTCAAACTGTTAGGGTTGTTTTTCACGGACGGAACGTCAAGAAGGCCCGGATCAAATGCCGTGATGTTCGTCGTGATGTACGCTCCTTTTTCTTTCATCAAAGCAGAAATTTCGCAGTCAAAGTGAAATCCGTGTTCAATGGTTCTAACCCCTGCATTCAGGGCATTGATGATCGCTTCTTTGCGGTAGGAATGTGCCATGACATAGGTGCCGTACTCGTTGGCAACCTGAACAGCAGCCTCGATCTCTTCCTTCGAACCGGCGAGCAACTGCCATGGATCGAATGCCGAAATCACCCCACCTGATTGCATGAACTTCAGTTGCGTGGCACCCATGCGCAAGTTGTTGCGGCCATACATGTAAATTTCGTCAACACCGTTGACCTGTTGGGCCATATTCAGAGTGCCAAAGTTGGTCACCCCGCCCGGCGGAGATGTGAAGGATGCGAAATCGGCGTGACCACCACGTGTTCCGAGAAATGCCCCGGAAGGATAAAAGCGGGGGCCGACGATCTGGCCGGCGTCTATTGCGCGCCGCAGCCCGCCACCAGCTCCCCCGGCATCGCGAACGGTCGTGAAGCCCTGCATCAGGTACATTTCGGCCATCCGGGTCCCGTGGATGGCGAAATCCTCCCAGGTCGAGTTGGTTTCCATCTCAGCAATCGATGGCCCCATGAGCATCAGGTGCGCGTGGTTCTCGATAAAGCCCGGTGTCAGCGTGCGCCCGCCGCCGTCGATCACGATGGCATCAGGGGCATCGATAGCATCCGTTGAAACCGACGTGATCAGATTGCCTTCGACCAGAACACTGGCATTCTCGATACGCTGTTCGTTGACACCGTCAAAGACGTGGACGTTGGTAAACAGCGTTTGAGGTTCCGCTTGGTCCTGAGCCTGTGCGGGCGCCGACAGTGTCAGGGCCGCCGCAAAGATCACCGTTGTGCGAAGGGGCAATTGTAAGCCGGGCATAGGGTCTCCCTTTCATATTCACCAATTCCTAACTGTAGCCCGGAAATTCTTGGTCCGGTTGCCAGTTTCGAGTTAGGATGTTCGAATGTGACTGTAAAAGTGGCCACTGAGCAAACCGACAAAGGGTGACAAGCTTGCCTTTCAACTCCACGATTTCGGAACATAGCGAAGGCTTTATCCGCCTCGCTTTGGCGGCTCCGTTTTTGCAATATCTCACTGACCGCAAAATCAATCCGCAACCCGCCCTGGATCAGGTCGGATTGAAGGCTGAGCTGCTGTCTGACCCATCTGTCTATGTCCATTCAGAGCTTGTCTATGGTCTGATAAATGCCTTCGCGGACTTGGCCGGGGATCGGTATCTTGGGTTGAACGTGGGGGAAACGTTCGACCTGCAGGCGTGGCCTCCGTTCGCTCAGGCCCTGCAATCGACACATACCCTATTCGAGTTTTTCGCCCGTTTCGTGGGGCTTGTCCCGCGCGAGTCCAATTCTGTAAGGCACAGCCTTGTCATTGACGCGGACAAGGCGATCTATCGGATCCAGAGGCAACAGGAACCAACGGTCCCACCTGTTCAGGTGACCGGCTTCGGCGCCGCCATCTATGTGCGCCTCTTGCAGACCGTCGTCGGATCGTCATGGGATCCGTCCCGAGTGCGATGGGAAAGCAGATACATCAATGGCCTGCCCATTGGCTACAAGGGGATTGAGGTTGGTCTTGGAACCGATCCCGGAATGCAGATCAGCTTTCCTGTGGAATGGTTGTTTTTGCACCATGTCTCACAAGATGCCACCACCGCTGAGTTTTCACCCCGGCGGCACGAGGAAGTAACTGTGGTGGCTGCTTTGCGATCCGTCCTGCGCGACAAACTGGACGAAACCAATCTGGGGCCAGAGGTGGTGGCCGGGCTGTTGGGCATACAGCCCGAGCGGTTACTGAAAGCCCTTAGGCACCAAAGGACAACCTTGACCCGCGAGGTCAAACGGCTGCGTGTCGATGTGGCCAAAGAGCATCTTAGAGAAAACAAGAGGACAATTGCCGAGATCGGTCTCATGCTTGGTTATTCAGACAAGTCCCACTTCACGCGTTTCTTTCGCGGCCAGACCGGCATGACGCCGACCAAATTCCGCCTTGGATCGTAACGCACAGCAGCCATAGCGCCCCGGCGTCAGTCGGCGCGTGTCAGACGCTGGCTTCCCGCGACCCGTGCATCGGCTGGGTCGATAAGCCAAACCAAACAGGTGCGTCCCCTTCTGACCATGTCGGGTATTTTGTCATAACCTGTTCGAAAGATGTGCTCTCCAGAAACCGCTTCAGCCAACCGATCAAATTCGGCCAGGGCTGCGCGTCGAACCACGGCTTGTCGATGAAAGCGAATTGGCGCACGAAGGGCAAAATGGCCAGATCGGCCAGCGTTGGACGCTCGCCAAACAGCCAGCGCTGTCCGGTGAGTTGCGCATCAAGCTTTAGGAGATGCGCTGACGCTTTCCCACGTTCGGTCGCGGGGTCCAGATCCGGATACCGCGTTGCGTATTTCGTGTGATCCAAAGCCGTTTTGAACGGGCCGTCATTGGTTTCGATCAAATCCCAACCTGCCTGTGGCATGTCCAATAGACGGGCCGGGTCATTCTGGTTCAATGCCCAGAGCATAACCTCAAGGCTTTCATCCAGCACCCCGTCTTTCATCCGTAGGGCCGGAACCGTGGCCGATGGTGATGTGTCCAGAAAGGCCTCGGGTTTGTCCCGCAACAGGATTTCCCGCAATTCGACCTGCACACCGGCGCTGAGGATCGCAAGGCGCGCCCGGATTGCGTAGGGGCAGCGGCGAAAAGACCAAAGGATCGGCGGGTGGGCCATGATACAAATATCCTTATCGGAGACAGGCGCAACTTGCACTTTGCGACACCATGCGCAACCGCCGCAAGACACCAGTGTCAGCGACGCGCCGGGTGATCGGCGCGTCGGGGCACCCGATTTTTACCGTTGCCCTAACCCTCGACAGCCTGCCCGTCCGCATCGAAGAAACGCAGTTTTTCGGGCAGGAAATGCAGCCCGATCCCGGTTCCTGCGGTCAGATCCGTATCGCCGTTCAGACGAACCGTCACTTTCTCTTCAAAGCCGCAATCGACGATCAGGAACGTATCGGCACCCAGATACTCGACCACCTCGATTGTGCCATCCGTCTGACCTGCACCGGGGGCGACCACCTCGATATGTTCGGGGCGGATGCCCACGCGGGTCGCTTCGCCCGATAGGTCGAACGTGCCGGACCCGCTATTATCCAGATGATAGGCACCGTCCCGCGTTGTGCAGGGCATGATGTTCATCTTCGGGCTGCCGATGAACTGGGCGACAAACAGATTGGCCGGGCGCTCATACAATTCGCGCGGCGTACCGACCTGAGCGATCTTGCCGTATTCCAGCACCACGATCCGGTCTGCCAGCGTCATCGCTTCGACCTGATCGTGGGTCACATAGATCATCGTGCGCTTGAGGTTCTGGTGCAGTTTCGCGATCTCGTACCGCATCTCGACCCGCAACGCGGCGTCGAGGTTCGACAGCGGTTCATCGAACAGAAACGCGGTCGGATCCCGCACGATCGAGCGCCCGATGGCAACGCGCTGCCGCTGGCCACCGGACAGATCCTTGGGCCGCCGTTCCAGAAACGGTTCCAGTTTCAGAACTTCGGCCGCCCTACCGACCTGCTCGTGAATTTCGGCCTTGGCGACCCCTGCGACCTTGAGCGAAAAGCCCATATTCTCGGCCACGGTCAGATGCGGATAAAGCGCATAGGACTGGAACACCATGGTCAGGCCCCGCTTGGAGGGCGGATGATCCGTGACGTCATTGCCGTTGATCAACAGCTCACCGCGCGAGATATCTTCAAGCCCGCCGATCATGCGTAACAGCGTGGACTTGCCGCAGCCGGACGGGCCGACAAACACGACGAACTCGCCCTCTTCGATCTGCAAGTCGATGCCTTTGATGACCTGCGCGGTGCCAAACCACTTTTCGACGCCTTTAAGTTCGATGCTACCCATTAGGACCTCCCTGCCCAGTGCAGCCAGACAGCGGCTGTCCAGGTGAATGCGTTACCACCAGCGGGGCTGCCGGTTGTTGGATCGAAGTATTCAGCAAACCCAAAACTCGAGATCAGCTCGGCCGTTTTGCGGCGCAAGTGGTCTGCTTCGGCTGTATGGCCCATGTCTTTCAGGCCAAAGCCGATCATCATGTTCATGATTGCCCAGGTCGGCCCGCGCCAATAGCGGCGGGCGTCGAAGCCGGGCATGGTTGGATCGTAACTTGGCACCGGATGCGGGACGGTGTTCAGCACCGTCCTGATCCGGTCCAGCATGGCATCCGAGTCGACACCCGCGAACCAGCACATATAGGACGCGTTAGACACAGTGCCCGACCATTCGCCCGAATGGGCATCGCGCGAGTCGAAGGACGCAAGATCCTCGTTCCACAGCGACAGCGCGCCGGCCTCAAGCCGCGCTATGTCATCCGCCAAACCATCGGCATTCAGATGCAACGCCTCACTGACCGCCAGCAAATCCCGCGCGGCGCGCAATGTGGTGAATGTCATGGTCGGGTCAGCCACGCGGAACGGGTTGTCCGCCAGCAATCTCTGCTGATCCCATTGGGCATCGCGTCCGATCTGCACCAGTTTGATATAGCGGTCATAGTCGAACTTGGTCGGGCGATCCTCGCTGTTCACATGGGCTGTATCGCGGCGCTGGTATTCACCAACATCGGATGCGTCCATGCGCGCCATGGTCTTGTCCCAGTCGGGCGCATTGTCGCGACCGGCCTCCCAGGGATGGGTGGTGCATACGGCGTCATGCTCGTCCAGACGCCATTTCACGATCCAGCGATGCCAGGCCAGCATGGCCGGAAACAGCGCCCGGATGCGCGCCTCACCCGCGTCTGGGTCTTGTTCCCAGATTTTGCGCGCCATCGTCGCGGCAATCGGCGGCTGGATGATACCCGAGGACGGGATCGGCCCATGGCAGCCCCACACATCGGGGCCCGGGAAATAGCCGTCATCCTGTTGGTGGAACAGGATATGCGGCACCATGCCGTCATCCCACTGGCCCGAGAACAACGTCTCAAGCTCGACCCAGGCGCGGTCGATGTCGAACTCGGCAAAACCAAGTGCGGCAATCGCGCTGTCCCAGTTCCACTGATAGGGATACAGCCCTTCGGTGGGGATGGTGTAACCGCCGCGATCATTGGCAACCAGAATGTTGCGCGCCTCGCGGTCGGGGTTGGTATGTTGGTTCATTTCGGTCATCCTTTGACAGACCCCGCAGTCAGGCCCTTGGTCATGAAACGTTCAAGCCCCAGGAACAGCGCCATGATCGGGACTGTGGCAATCACCGCACCGGCCATCAGGTGCTGTCGGGGGATTTCGGAAGAGTTCAGCATCGTCACCCCTCGGGTCAGGGTGAATTTCGACGGATCGTCCAGCAGCATGAAGGCCAGCAGGAATTCATTCCAGGCGATCATGAAGACGTAAAGCGACACAGATGCCAGCGCAGGCAGGCTCAGCGGCAAGGTAATCTTCCAGATCACGGCCAGACGCGACAGGCCATCCATCAGACCGGCCTCTTCCACCTCAGTCGGAAGACCCCGGAAGTAGCCTTGCAGCATATACAGCGCGACCGGGATCGTCGTGACCGGGTAGATCATCACGATGCCAAGGATCGAGTTGCGCAGGCCGGTCAGCGAGAACGCGATGTAGATCGGCAACGCCAGAACGATCATCGGCACCATATAGATCAGCAGGATCGAGCGTGAGAACGCCTTTTGCCCTTTGAACCGGAACCGCGCCACCGCGTAAGCCCCCGGAACACTGAAGGCCAGCGTGATGAACACCGTCAGGACCGAAACGTAGAACGAGGTCCACAGATAGGTGCCGAAGTTGAAGTCCCGGAACAGCTCGGTATAGCTGCGCAACAGCGCCCAGCCCTGTGACAGATCAACCGAGAAATCCAGCGGGTTTTGCAGCAATGCCTGCTGTGATTTCAGGCTGGTCATCACCATGACGTAGAATGGGATGATGACAATGGCGGTGAAAAAGATGTAGCCAAAGCCGGTGCAGAACCGGATCACCGCGTCCTCGAATTCATGGCGGGTGAGTTCGCCGAACGGCAGCTCTTTCAGGATTTCCGCCATCGACAGGTGCATCACCACCGCAAGCGAAATCACGGTGATCAGCGTGGCTTGCAGGGTGGTGTCCGATCCGATCAGAACCGGGCCAAAGCCGGTCAGGCAGGACAGGCCCAACAGGGCCGACACGCCCAGACGTGCCGGGGCATGGCGTTCCGGGAACCGGACATAGGCCAGACCCGCGACCGCGCCCCAGATCAGGCTCAGCAGAACCTGTGGGCGGAAGGCCGCCCCTGTTGCGAAGGACATGGTGACCGCGATGGTGGTGGCAATCACCACCAACCAAAGCGCGCCCAGTACGGGGCCGGTGACAAAGCCGTTGCGCATCACAAACCCTCCTCACGGCTGATGAATTTGAAGAAAACAAAGCTGAACGCGATCAGGCACATCAGGATCACCACGGCCACCGCCGCGCCCGCCCCGATGTTCGAGACGGCAAAGGCCTGCTCGTAAACATTCACGGTCAGCGTGCGGGTGCCCGCATTGCCGCCGGTCAGCAGAAAGATGTCGTCGAACTTGTTGAACGTCCAAATGAAGCGCAGCAGGAACAGCACCGACAGGATGCCCAGCAGTTGCGGTATACTCAGCAGCCAGAACTTCTGGAAGGGCGAAGCGCCATCCATATCCGCCGCTTCATACATGCTGGAGTCGATGGATTGCATCCGCGCGAGGATGAACAGGAATGACAACGGGAAATAGCGCCATATCTCGAACACCGTGACCATGATCAGGGCCAGAGGGCGTTCGCCGAAAAAGTTGATCGGATCACTGGTCAGGCCCATCTGCACCAGCAGCGCATTGGCCGAGCCCGAGAAGGGATCGAACAGCGTCACCCAAGTAAAGGCCACGGCAATGACAGGCGCCACATAGGGGAACAGGTACAGGCCGCGGATAAAGCCCTGCCCCCGAAAGCTCTTGTTCAGCAGCAGCGCCGCGAACAGGCCCATGACCAACGCGCCGATGGTGCCAAAGACCGTGTAGAACAGGGTGACCCACAGCACGCCCCAGAATTCAGACCCATCAAACACGCGGGCGAAGTTTTCAAGGCTGAAATCGAAATTCGTCAGAACGCTCGGCCCGCTGCCGGTGGTGGCCGGTTCGGACCCTTCGACCAGATCCTCGAACACGTCCGGGTCGCCATCGACTGAGACAGGGATGCGGATGCGCTCGCGCTGACCGCCTTCCAGCGTTCCGAAATCGCAGAACAACTCTTGCCCGTTCAGGGCGCAGGGTGCTGCGACTTCGCCAATTGGTGCAACGCCGTCCGGCAACACATCGCTGAGGGTCACGCCTTCGATGGCGATCTCTTGGCTGGAATTGCGCAGGCGGTATTCGATTTGCAGATCGTCGCCCGATCCGCGCAGGCTTTCGCGGACAACAGGTGCGGGTGGGCGCAGGTCGGACAGCGTGAAGGGCTTGAAGCTGATCCAGATGATCGCCAGCAAAGGCAGGATCACCACAAGCGATACACTGATCACGGTCGGAGCCAGCAGCGTCCAGGCCAGACGCGCCTCGCGTTTGGCTAACGCCCCGGTTCCGGTCGGTGGGGTGGCCGAAGACATTTGGGATACCTCGAAGGGATGGGGGCAGCGGCGCGAACGCCGCTGCAGTGCCATTGGAAGGTGGCGTTACTCGACCTTGGCGAGTTCTTCGTTCATGGCTGCAACAGCAGCTGCGGCGTCAATTTCGCCGTCGATATATTGACGGACAACGCGGTTGATCGCTTGGCTGTTGACCATTTTCGAGGCCAGCGCCAGTTGGCCTTCGGCCACGCCCCAACGCTGGGCCACATCCAGACCGCCGACGATCTCGTCGATCATGGCCTGTTCGTACAACTCACCCAGCGGCGCTTTGCGGTCGACACCCACGGGCAGGTCCGCCCAGGCCTCGGAAAACGCGGTCGGGTTGTCGGCATTGCCGCGACGGACCGGGAATTTGCCCTCGGGCGCGATGGCAAGCGTTTGGGTATAGCCTTCGTCCATCGCGAATTTCACGAACTCCATCGCCGCGTCGGTGTCCGCGTCGTTGGTGATGCCGAAGTACCGCACATCACCCCAAGCCGCACCGTCAGGGTTCGACGGGCCGGACAGTTTGGTCACGATGCCGGTCTTGCTGGCCAGATCGCGCGAGGTCGGGTCGTCGTTGATGGTTGGCGGCGCGCTGTCACGTAGGCCAGCCAGTTCGTCCAGAATGAAGGGCGACCAGATGATCATCGCGGCTTTGCCGTCAAAATACAGCTCGCGCGACTGCTTCCAATACAGCTCACCCGGAGGAGACGCTTGCGAGATCGCTTTGTAGAAATCCAGAACCTCGGTAGTCTTGGCCTCATCCAGCGGCTGGAACCCGTCAGGACCAACCGGTGAGACGCCGTTGGCCAGGAAGACATGCTCCAGCACCTGGCTCATGAAGTTCTCGTCAACCTTGGTAGCCGAGACAAAGCCATACATCTCGGGCGGGTTATGCAAAGCCTCTAGCGCGGCCTGAATGCCCGCAAAACTGTCCGGCGCATCCAAACCGGCCCCTTCGAACAGGTCCTTGCGATAGACCACCATCTGGGTCCATCCATCCACCGGAACAGATGCGGTTTCATCGTTAAACGCCGCCATTCCCAACGCGCCAGGAGCGAACGTATCTGCGCCCAGCTCTTCGATCACTTCGGTTGCGGCTTCGGTGTCCAGAATTCCGGCCTCGGCCCAGGGCAGCGCGTATTGCAGCGGGTGATAGACCACATCGGGCAGATCCCCGGCGGCAAACGCGGCTGTTGCGCGCGTGCCCAGATCGCTTTCGGTGATCGGAATGACCTCGACCGTCGTACCCGTTTCGGCCTTGAACTGATCGGCCATCTCTTGCTGCTTGGCCAGACGCTCGGGCTGTTCTTCGGTGGTCCAGAAGCGGATCGTATCCGCCTGCACGGACAGCGCGGTCAGTGCCAGTGCCAGGGATGAGCCTAACATCAGCTTGGCTGCTTTCGGCGTGAGTTTCATGATTGGTTTCCTCCCAATTTACTTTCTGTCGTCTCTTTGATTTTCGTTGCCAGCGCGTCCGAGCCCAGCAGCGGCGGACCGTCCGAGGCCCGTTCGATCAGCATCGCCTCACCCAGCTCGCGCAGGGTGCCCGGCGCTTCGCCCCGGATCTGACGGATAAGCAGGGTGGCCAGACGCTCACCCGCGGCGCGAGAATCTACGCTGAAGGTTGTCAGGGCCGGGTTGGCGTATTGGCACTCCGGAACGCCGTCATATCCGGTCACCGAAACGTCCCGGCCAATCTGCAAGCCAAGCTCAGCGGCAACGGGATAGAAGCCCAACGCCGCAAGATCGGTGGCAAAGATGATTGCAGTTGGCGGGCGGTCCAGCGCCATCAGGGCACGCGCTTCGATCGCGCCCTCTTCGCGTGTTCGCGCGCCTTCACGGATCAGATCGGGGTCGAATGGCAAGTCGGCGATGCGCAGCCCTTCGATATACCCGTCCCGGCGCAGATGGCTGTAGTTGAACTTGGGATCGCTGCCGACATAGCCGATGCGCGTATGCCCATGGCTTGCCAGCCGCAGAACCGACTTCAGCATCGCGGATTCGCCCGAAATATCGAACCACGAAATATCATCCGGCACTTTGGCCCCGCCATAGCCGGTGCGTCCGTATAGGATATGCGGCACGCCCAGATTGCGCAGGAACCGAACCCGCGCGTCGGTGACGGCAGTACGCGGCAGGATAAAGCCGTCTGCCTTGTGTTCCTCGACCAGACGGCCAAGCACCTTGAGCGTGTCCTGCTCCGAATGCGCCGTTGAAATCGTCATGGTCCAGCCGAAACCGCTGGCCGCCTCGCATGCGCCTGCCAGAAACTCTTGCAGGAACGGGTTGTGACCGTCCGGCTCATCTGTGTTGAGCACCATGGCCAGCGCACGAACACGCCCGGTCCGAATGGCCTGCGCGTGGCTGAGCGGACGATACCCAAGCTTGCGCGCCATGGTTTCGACCCGCTTTCGGGTGGTTTCGGAAATGTCCGGATAACCGTTCAAAGCCCGCGAAACCGTGCTTTTGGACAAGCCCAGACGGGCCGCAAGTTCATCGATCTTTACACGGCGCGAAGACTGCGGATTTTCACCCGCCGTTTCGTATTGCCGATTTGTAAGATTCGCTCCCATGTCTACATTTTTTGTTGCCGAAACCGGTTTCGGCAACAGAAAATCTTATCAGCCGCGCTGTAGCGCCAATCAAGGGCACAACTTCACGTGGTAGGAATGCAGGATTTACCAGGGTTATCAGCCGGCCTCAGCCGGTTGTTGGGGGCAACGCCACTTTTGACGAAAGGGAACAATTAACCCGCGTCACCCCCAACTTTGGATATCCCGGACAACTCTCTCGGCATTGTCCGGGATGATCAGGAATTAAAGGCACTCGGCCAGGGTCTTTGCCATGTTCCGGATGACCTGAGGGTACAGGTCCACGCCGGGTTCAAGGTCCGAGCCCAGCGGGTCGATGACGCCGGTATTTGCGTCGGTGCCGCCCAGAACGGTTTCAATGATCCCCGGGTTGAATTGCGGCTCGGCCAGAACGCAATCGATCCCCTCTTCCGTGATCCTGCCCTGAATCTCGGTAATCCGCGCGGGGCTGGGGTCGGCTGCGTCGCCAATCGAAATCGCCCCCGAGGTGGGCAAATCAAACGCATCCTCAAAGTACTGATAGGCATCGTGGAAGACGATAAAACTGCCACCGCGAACGGGGTCCAACATCTGTGCAACCTCGGTCGAAAGCGCCTCAAGCTCTTCCCGGCCGGCGGCCGCATTGGCGAAATAGGCACCGGCATTGTCAGGGTCTGCCGCCGACAGTTGGGCCGCGATCACGTTCAACCAAGTTCCGGCGTTTTCGGGCGACAGCCAGGCGTGCGGGTCATGCGCGCCATGGTGATGGCCGTCGTGATCGTCATGGTCATCATGTCCCGCGTGGTCTTCATGGTCATGGTCATCATGATCCTTGGCGTCGGCATGATCATCGTGGTCGTCGTGATCGTGGTCGTCGTGACCATCCGAGTCCGCATGATCTTCGTGATCATGGTCATGGTCTTCGTCTTTGGCGTGATCTTCATGATCGTCGTGATCATGGTCGTCATGATCGTCATCCGCGTGGTCTTCGTGGTCATGATCATCATGATCATCATGGTCCCCGTGATCATGCGCCTCAAACAGCGCGCTTTCACGGAAATCCAGCAGAACGGTGCCATCGGCGTCAAGCAACGCCGTAACAGTTGCACCTTCGGCCAGTGTTTCCACCGCGCTTTCCATCCAGGGCGTCAGATCCTCACCCAGCCAAAACACCAGATCCGCCTCTTGCAGCGCTTCAGCTTCGGATGGGCGCAGGTTGTATTCGTGCGGCGAAGCCCCAGCCGGGATAATCAGGTCCGGCTCGCCAACGCCTTGCATGACCCGCGCCACAAGCGAATGCACCGGCGCAATATCAACTGCCACATTCGGCACATCGGCAATCGCCGTGCCCCCCATCAACGCGGCTGTGATCGAAACGGGAAGGAGCTTTCTGGACATCGGGAACCCTATGTGATTTTATAACGTTACCAGCGAAATACATGATATATAATAACATGACAAGTGAGACACCGCCCGCCACGGCTGAAGAAGCCACCCTGCTTGGGTTCAACAAGCACGACCACGCCTCGTGCGTTGCAACCGGTTTGGCCAATGCCCAGGCGCATTGCCAGGCAGAAGGGCTGCGCCTGACACCTGTGCGCCAGAAGGTTCTGGAAATGTTGCTGCAAGAGCATCGGGCGCTTGGGGCCTATGCGATTCTCGACCGTTTGCGTGAAGAAGGCTTCGGGTCGCAACCGCCGGTGGCCTATCGTGCGCTGGACTTTCTGGTCGAGCATGGGTTTGCCCATAAGATCGAGCGACTGAATGCCTTTGTCGCCTGCGCGCATCCCGGGGCTTCGCATTCCCCGGCCTTCATGATCTGCCGCAAATGCGATGCCGTGGCCGAGGCGTATTCCGCCCCCGCCAAAGGCGCGCTAGGCGCTGCCGCGCGCGCCGTCGGGTTCGAGATCGAACGCACCGTCGTCGAAGCCGAAGGCATCTGCCCCGATTGCACCGAGAAAGCCTGATCATGACTTTGGTTTCTGTAAAGGATCTCAGCGTCCGCTACGGCGCAAACACCGTATTGCGCCACGTAAACATGGCCGTCGAGCCGGGCGAGATCGTGACCATCGTGGGTCCGAACGGGTCGGGCAAAACCAGCCTGCTGCGCGCTATCATCGGCGCGACCCAACCCGCTGCGGGGCATATCACGCTCAAAAAAGGGCTGCGGATCGGGTATGTGCCGCAGAAGCTGCATATCGATCCGACGCTGCCGATCTCGGTCGAGCGGTTCATGCGCCTGACGGATCGGGTTTCAAAACAGGATTGCGCGGCGGCCTTGAAAACCGCCGGTGTCTCGGACCTGCTGAAACGGCAGATGTCGCAGCTGTCCGGCGGTCAGTTTCAGCGGGTTATGCTGGCGCGTGCGCTGATCAACCGACCCGAAGTTCTGTTGCTGGATGAAGCCACTCAAGGGCTGGACCAACCTGGCTCTGCCGCCTTTTACCGCCAGATCGAAGACGTGCGCCGGGAAACCGGATGCGCCATCCTGATGATCAGCCATGAACTGCATGTGGTCATGAGCGCGTCGGACCGCGTGATCTGTCTGAACGGTCATGTCTGCTGCGAAGGCTCGCCCGCCGTGGTCGCCTCGGCCCCTGAATACCGGGCGTTGTTTGGGACAGGCACGGGGGGCGCGTTGGCGCTGTATCGTCATGACCATGATCACGATCACGATCATGGCTCGAACTCTCAGGAAGCTGCAGAATAATGCTTGATGATTTCATGACCCGCGCAACGCACGCCGCAATTGGCGTGGCATTTGCGGCCGCGCCACTGGGATGCTTCGTGGTGTGGCGTCGGATGGCCTATTTCGGCGACGCGACGGCCCATGCCGCCATACTGGGCGTCGCTCTGTCACTGGCGCTCCAAATGTCCATTTTCCCTGGGGCGCTGGCGGTAGCACTTGTAATGGCCTTAACGGTCACACTCCTGACCGGGCGCGGCTATGCTATGGACACTTTGCTGGGCGTTATGGCCCATTCGGCACTGGCGTTCGGTCTGGTCGCCGTTTCATTTCTGTCCGGCATTCGGATCGACCTGATGGCCTATCTGTTTGGAGATCTTCTGGCCGTTTCCAAAAGCGATCTGGCCGTCATCTGGGGTGGAGCCGCTTTGGTGGTGGCCCTGATTTCTTGGCGTTGGTCCCACCTGCTGACCGCGACGCTGAACGAGGAACTGGCCTATGCCAGCGGCTACAATCCCAAACGCGAGCAGTTGATCCTGACCCTGTCGCTGGCGGTAACAGTCGCGGTTGCGATCAAGGTGGTCGGCGTGTTGCTGATCGCCGCCATGCTGATCATTCCCGCTGCCGCAGCCCGCAGTCTGGCGCGATCGCCCGAGTCCATGGCCGTGATTGCCGCACTTATCGGGACGACCTCATCGATTGTCGGCCTGAGGGCGGCTTATGTGTTCGACACGCCCGCCGGCCCCTCAATCGTCTGCGTCGCGGCTGTGCTGTTCGCCTGTTTCAGCCTGCTGGGCTGGCAAGGGCGCAAGACCTGATCAAAGCTCAGGACAACCGCGCGCCGCTTTGGTCGAACATGTAAACGCTCTGCGGATCGAAGGCGAGGCGGATGTCCTGCCCTTCTTCGACCCGATGCTGCCCGAACAGGCGGGCGGTGATCTGGTGGTCCTGAACCTTGGCAATGACGTTGGTGTCACCGCCCAGATGCTCGACATGGCTGACCTGCGCCTGAAGCGCGCCGTTGTCGTCCAGCACCAGATCCTCGGGGCGCACACCCATGGTCCGGTCATCCCCTTCCTGCATCAACCCGGCGGGGAAAAAGTTCATCGAAGGTGAGCCCAGGAACCCGGCAACGAACTGGTTGGCCGGGTTATTATACAGCTCCATCGGCGAGCCGATCTGTTCGACGCGCCCGTCACGCAGGACCACGATCTTGTCGGCCAGGGTCATCGCTTCGGTCTGGTCATGGGTGACGTAAATCATCGACCCGCCAAGCTGGCGGTGCAGGTTTGCAATCTCCAACCGCGTGTTCATGCGCAGCGCCGCATCAAGGTTCGACAGCGGTTCGTCAAACAGGAACAGCTTGGGTTCGCGCACAATGGCCCGGCCAATGGCCACGCGCTGACGCTGCCCACCGGACAGCTCGGACGGGTAGCGGTTCAGATAGGGGCCCAGATCCAGCATCTTGCTGGCCTTGGCGATACGCTCTTCAATCACCGCCTTGGACTGGCCTTCCTGCTTCAGCGCCAGCGTCATGTTCCCGCGCACGTTCAGATGCGGATAGAGCGCATAGCTTTGGAACACCATCGCGATCCCGCGTTTGGACGGTGGGGTCAGATTGACCAGCTCATCGCCGATCCGCACCTCGCCCGAGGTTGCATCCTCAAGCCCCGCAATCACGCGCAGCAGGGTGGACTTGCCACAGCCCGAGGGGCCGACGAAAACGACGAACTCGCCCTCTTCGACGTCGAGGTTGATGTCTTTCAGAACGTGAACCTCGCCAAAGGACTTGTTCACATCTTTCAAGGTCAGCGCGGTCATGTGGCGTCCTCCTTCAGCGAAACGGGTTGGCCGGTGCGAATGCTTTCATCCGCAGCCAGGCATACGGCCAGGGATTGCACGGCGTCGTTCATGTGGCGGGTCAGGTCGATGTCGTCCGTGATGGCGCGCAACATGTACGCCTGCTCGGCATCGCAGAGCTCTTGATGGCCCGGCTCATCCGGCATCTCGACGGTAGTGTCACCATCTGGTCTGTGCACAAGAATGCTGCCGACCTTGGTGTGACCATCGATATCTGCGGATGCGCCCTTATTGCCGTCCGTGATTGAGACTGATCCGTTGGGCGACACGATGTCTTTCACGAAAAACGCCGTCTCGGACATCATCGGACCCCAACCAGCCTCGTACCATCCGACCGAGCCATCGGCGAAGACGACCTGAAACTGGCCGTAATTGTACATCTCTTCCGGTATCTCGTCGGTCAGGCGCAGGCCCATGCCATGCACGCGCACCGGGTCGGCATCGGTGATCTGGCACATGACGTCGACGTAATGCACGCCGCAATCCACTATCGGGCTGGTGGTCTGCATCAGCGCCTTATGCGTCTCCCACTCAGCACCCGAGGATTGCTGGTTCAGGTTCAGGCGGAAGACATATGGCCCACCCAGCCCCCGCGCCTCTTCGATCAACCGAATCCACGACGGGTGATGACGCAGGATGTACCCGACGACCAGTTTGCGCCGGGTGCGCTGCGCGGTTTCGACAACCCGCTTGGCATCGGCCACGGTCATGGCCAGAGGCTTTTCGACAAACACATGCGCCCCTGCCTCCATCGCCTTGCAGGCATAGTCCACGTGGGTGTCGGTATAGGTTGCGATAACGGCAAGGTCCGGAGTGGTGTCCGCCAGAGCCGCCTCGAAATCGTTAAACGCGGGATACCCGGCCAGATCGGGATGCGAGACCTCCCCGCTGCGGTTCACCAGACCAACAATCTCGGCCTCCGGATGGTGGTGATGGGCCAGCGCATGGCTCAGGCCCATATTCCCAAGACCGGCAACAAGAACACGGATCATTTGACAGCCCCCGAAGTCAGACCGCGGATCAATTGCCGCGAGAAAATTACGTACAGGATCAACACCGGTAGGATCGCCATGGACAGCGCCGACAAGACCGCGTTCCAGTCGGTCACGAACTGGCCAATGAAGACCTGCGAGCCCAGCGTCAGCGTCTTGGTCTCCTCGGCCGGGGCAAGGATCAGCGGGAACCAGAGGTCGTTCCAGATCGGGATCATGTTGAACACCGCAACCGTCGCCATGGCCGGGCGCACCAACGGCAGGACCAGCCGGAAGAAGATCGCGTATTCCGACAGCCCATCAACCCGGCCCGCGTTTTTCAGATCGTCCGAAACCTGCCGCATGAACTCACTGAGGATAAACACCGCCAACGGCAACCCTTGCGCCGTATAAACGAGGATCAGCGCCCATAGCGTGTTGACCAGACCGGTGGCCACCATCATCTCAAGGATCGCAACGGTGCCGATGCGGATCGGGATCATGATGCCCAGCGCCAGATACAGGCCCATCAGCAGGTTGCCTTTGAAACGGTATTCGCTCAGCGCATAAGCCGCCATTGCGCCGAACAGCAGGATAAAGAACAGCGACGCGACCGTGACGATCATCGAATTCTGGAAGTAGAGGAAGAAATCCCCCTGTTTCATCACTGTCTGGTAGCCAATCAGCGAGAAACTGTCGGCATCGGGCAAGGCCAGCGGCTCGCGAAAGATCGCTTTGCGGGTTTTGAAACTGTTGATCAGGATAACAAAGACCGGGAACAGCGCGATCAGCGTGTACAGGATTAGCGCCCCATGCATCCCGAATGCGTTCAGCGGGTTCGTGCGCGCCTTGCTCATAGCTGATACCTCCGCATCCGGGTCTGGATACCGAACAGGTAGATACAGACGCCCACCAGAATGATCGCGAACATGGCCCCTGCGATGGCCGATCCCATATGCGGGTCGCCCAGTTGCAACTGGAAGCCGAAGAAGGTGCGGTACATGAAGGTACCCAGAATGTCGGTTGAGAAATCTGGCCCGGCCAGCGCCCCTTGCGCGGCATAGATCAGGTCAAACGCGTTGAAGTTCCCGACGAAGGTCAGGATTGAGATAATCCCGATCGAGGGCAGGATCAGCGGCAGCTTGATCTTCCAGAACGCCGACATGCCCGTGATGCCGTCAATCTCGCCTGCCTCAAGGATTTCTTCCGGTATGGTCAGCAGGGCGGCATAGATCAGCATCATCGGAATACCGACAAACTGCCAGACCGAGATCAGCGCCAGCGTCGTCAGGGCGTATTCCTCTTTGCCCAGCCACGGCGCAAACAGGGATTTCAGCCCGACCGCATCCAGCATGGATGGCGCGATGCCCCAGATGGGTGACAGGATCAGCTTCCATGCAAAGCCGACGATTACAAAGGACAGAATCGTGGGGATGAAGATCGCCGACCGATAAAGCGCAGCAAACCGCAGGCGGGGATGGCTGAGCAGCGCAGCCAACGCGATGCCGATCGGGTTCTGTACCAGCATGTGAATGAGGAAGAACCAGAAATTGTTGCCCAGCGCGTTCCAGAATTGCTCGGCCCAGATGGGATCGAAGAACAGCGTTCTGAAATTGTCGAGCCCGACAAACACCCTCTCCTGATCGATGCGCGAATACAGCGCCAGACGCAGGGTGTTGAACAGGGGAAAGATCATCACGGCGGTGTAGACGATCACGGCTGGCGCAAGGAATACGACGATATGCCAGCGAATGCGGCCGGGGTTCATGGTTCGATCTCCGGGGGTAGAAGGACCCGGGCGACAGATGCGCCCGGGATGTGTGCAACAGCGGTGGGTTTACTGATGCGGGGCGTACCAGCTGGCCAGACCATCCTGAAGCTGCTGGCCCAGCTCGTCCGGTGAGGCGCTGCCCTTGATGGCGGCAACCGAGGCACCCCAGGTTTCATTCTCAAGGTTCGGCGTGCCGCGCGACAGAATCTGATAGGTCGAACGGATCGTGCTTTCACACTCGCCACGCCACCCGACGATTTCCCTTGCAAGCGGGTCTTCCAACTCGACCGGGGTCGAGGACAGTGGGAAGAAACCGGGCAAGGCATTGCCAAAGATCTCGGCGAATTCAGGGCTGGCAACCCAGGCCAGGAAAGTGCGCGCGGCCTCGGAATTTTCGCTGGCCGCGTTCATGCCGATACCGATATCGGTGTGATCCGAGATGTAGCAAGTGTCGCCCGCATTCTGGACCGGCGGCTTGAACGCGCCCATTTCGAAATCGGCCTGCGCGTTGAAGCCCGAAATCTCCCACGAGCCAGCGGGATAGATCGCCGCGCGCCCCAAAGTGAAGATGTTCTGACTGTCCGGATAGGTCTGCGCCTCATACCCGTCGCCCAGATAATCCGCCCAGCGCGCCAGTGTCGCGTAAGGCGCAGTCCATTGCGCGTCAGTCAGCTTTTGCTCACCCGCGATCAGGGCCAGACGTCCTTCTTCGCCCTTCCAATAGTTCGGGCCGATATTGTTATAACCCATAGTGGCCGCTTCCCACTGGTCATTCGTGCCCATGGCCATCGGGATGTAATTGCCGTCTTCCTTGAACGCATCGAGCACCGCAAAGAACTCATCTTCGGTGGTCGGAGCCTCAAGACCCAGTTCGGCGAAGGCATCCTTGTTGTAGATGAAGCCATGAATCACCGACGCCATCGGAACGCAGAAGCTGGCCGATCCGTCATCCGTCTGCCATGCCGATTTCGCCACATCCGAGAAGTTCCCCATCGCATCCAGATCAGACAGATCAGTCAGGTGCCCCGCCTCATACAGCGCCAAAGAGGCATCGAAGGGACGGCACGTGATCAAATCACCCGCAGACCCCGCGTCAAGCTTCGAGTTCAACACGGCATTGTACTCGGCAGGTGCAGAGGGCGTGAACTGGACCTTGATGCCGGGATGTTTGGCCTCAAAGGCCGGGATGATCTTGTCCTGCCACAGTGTCAGGTCATCGTTGCGCCAGCTTTCAATGGTCAGCGTGACGTCCTCGGCATAGGCCCCCGTTGCCACAAGGGCAGTGGTGGCCAGCGCCAGCGTTAGTGAATTGCGTTTCATCTTAGTCCTCCCAGGTTATTGTCATTCAAGCCGCGACAGCGCGGCCCGCAGGTTTCCTTCGGTTTCATGAAGCAGCGCATGGGCCGCATCGGGGGCAACCCCGTTTGCCACCAGAACAGCGGGCTTGACCTGCCCCCCGATCTGATCCAGCGCGGCGGATGCCGCAGCAACATCAACGCCCGCGATCCGCGCCACCATCGACGCGGCACGCGCGCGCAGTTTTGCGTTATCGGCCCGCAGGTTGACCATCATCCCGTCATGAACATGGCCCAATTCCATCGCCATCAGCGTCGACAGCATGTTCAGCGCAATTTTCTGCGCCGTCCCCGCGCCCATTCGGGTCGAGCCGGACAGCACCTCGGGCGGGGTACTCAGGCAAATCGCGTGATCCGCGAGATCCAGCAAGGCAGAGCTCGCATTATTGGCGATCCCCACAACGGCGGCCCCTCGGGATCGGGCGATCCGGGCGGCTTCGACGGTAAAAGGCGTCGTGCCGCTGGCCGAAACGCCGATCAGCAGGTCACGCGCCGTCAGGGCCTCAAGGTCACGGTCCAGCCCGGCGGTATCATCCTCGGTTTCGCCCGGCATTTCGACGCCCGTTGGCAAACCGCCCGCAAAATGTATCTGCAACTGCGCAGGCGGAATCGAAAAGGTTCCGCCCAACTCTTGCGCATCAGCAGCCGCCATCAACCCGGAAGACCCCGCCGCCGCATAGTGCAGGACGCCACCGCCACGAAGGGTCGCCGCCATCTGCGCCGCTGCGGCAGCAATTTCGGGAACAGCAGCCCGGACCGCCGTCGCGGCCTCGATCTGTGCATCCGCCAGCACAGCCGCAACATCGGCCAACGGGCGTGCATCCAGCCCCTTTGCCGATCCGTGCAACGCTTCTGTCTGTGTGGAATGCACCTGATTCCCCCCCTCCAACTCCGGAAATAATACCTTTATAATACCTTTTGTCCACAAGAATCTTTTTGAGACCTTCTTGGCGATAAAAAACAGGCGGTTTTTGCGATTTTGGTATTTAAAAGGTATTTACTTACCCGCACAGGTATCTTAATGGAGTCTCCTATGGCTGCCGAATCTCAAACCCCAATTCTCGCCATCGATGGCGGAGGCACCCGGTGCCGGATCGCGCTGGCGCAGGGGCAAACCGTGACCTCGGTCGAGACCGGATCGGCCAACGTATCCAGCGATTTTGACGGCACCGTCCGGTCGATTGTGCAAGGTCTGGACTTGCTGGCAGCCAAATCCGGCCTGCCCCAAGACGTGATCCACAACACACCGGCCTTTGTCGGGCTGGCAGGCGTGACCGGGCCAGCCATCGCGGATCGGTTGCGACAGGCCCTGCCCTTGTCGCACCTGCGCATCGAAGACGACCGGCGCGCCGCTTTGCGCGGTGCATTGGGGCGGCAAGACGGCGTTCTGGCCCATTGCGGGACAGGGTCGTTTTACGCCGCGCAGTTTGGTGCAACCGCGAAATTCGCAGGCGGTTGGGGCCCTGTTCTTGGGGATGAAGCCTCGGCACAATGGATCGGCCGAAACGCCCTGCGCCTGACGTTGGAAAGCGTGGATGGCCGCATTCCCGACGCCCCCATGGCCCAACGTTTTCTGACCCAATTCCAATCCCCTGCAGGGCTTGTTCGCTTCGCCGCAACCGCCCGCCCGCATGAGTTTGGCGAATTGGCGAAAACCGTCACCGAACTCGCGGCAAATGGCGATCACCTTGCCCAATCCACCATGCAGGCCGGCGCGGGTGAGATTGAACGCAGCCTGAAACAGATTGGCTGGGCACCCGGACTTCCCGTCTGTCTGACCGGCGGGATCGGCCCGGAATTCCGCGCCTATTTACCGACCGTGATGCAGGACGGCGTGACCCAACCGCTCAAGTCGCCTCTGGACGGCGCTCTGTCACTGGCCCGCGATTTCGCTGAGGAGGTCATCGCATGAGCGCCATCGAATTCCTGCGGTCGAAAACCTGGCTCGGCGAAACCGGCGGGCCACGCTATGTGCAGCTCAGGCGGCGTCTGGAAGAAGGCATCGCCTCGGGAATCCTACCACCGAACTCGTCCCTGCCGCCCGAACGCGAACTGGCCGAAATCACCGACCTGTCCCGCGTCACCGTGCGCAAAGCCATTCGGGAACTTGTGCGCGAAGGGCTGATCGAACAGCGGCAAGGCTCGGGCTCGTTCATCCGCGAACCGGTGACACGGATGGAACAGTCGCTGAAGCAACTGACCTCGTTCACCGAAGACATGACCCGGCGGGGGATGGAGACGACCTCTCGCTGGCTGGAACGCGGCGTGTTCATGGCCACGCCTGAGGAAGTGGCGGCGCTGGACCTTGCAGCAGGCGATCAGGTCTCGCGCATCTATCGTCTGCGCGAGGCGGATGGGCGTCCGCTGGCGCTGGAACGCGCCGCGCTGCCTCTGGATTTGCTACCCAATCCGACCGAGGTGTCCACGTCCCTGTATGATCTGCTCGCCAAATCCGGCAACCGCCCGACGCGCGCGGTGCAGAAAATCTCGGCCATCAATCTGGAAGCGCGCGAGGCCGAGTTGCTGGATGTTGCCGAAGGGGATGCCGGATTGAGGATCGAACGCACCTCATTCCTTGACAGCGGGCGGGTCGCGGAACTCACCCGCTCCATCTATCGCGGCGATGCCTACGATTTCGTCGCCGAATTGCGCTTGTAGACCGGAAAGGCCGATCTGAATGCCACATCAAACCACGCAGATGCGCCGCGAGATTCTGGAAATCCCCGGCGCTGTCGACAGGCTTCTGACCCAGGGCGATGACGCGATCACGCAAGCCGCCGATACGGCGCGGCAGATCGACCCGCGCTATTTGCTGTCCGTGGCGCGGGGGTCTTCGGATCACGCCTGCACTTATCTGAAATACGCCAGCGAGTTGATCCTGAAACGCCCCATGGCATCGGTCGGCCCATCCGTCAGTTCGATCTACGATGTCGCGCTTGAAGCCAAGGGCGCCCTGTGCATCTCGATCTCGCAATCCGGGCAAAGCCCCGACATTGCGCGCATGACCGAAGTGCTGGGCAAGACCGGCGGATTTACGGTTGCGATCACCAATAACTCGGCCTCCCGACTGGCCGGAATTGCCGACACCACGCTGCCGATCCATGCAGGCCTCGAGCTGAGCGTCGCGGCAACGAAAACCTTCGTCACATCGCTGGTCGCGGGGCTGTGGCTGATTGCCGAAATCAAAAAGGACGCCGCACTGATCGCTGCGATCAAGACCCTTCCGGAAAGGCTGGAGGCGGCGACCCAATGCGACTGGTCCGCTGCGGCAGAGGCCGTCGACGGCCGGTCGCTGTTTACGCTGGGTCGGGGGCCTAGCTGGGCGATCTCGAACGAGGCCGCGCTGAAGTTCAAGGAAACCTGCCTGATCCACGCCGAAAGCTATTCTTCGGCCGAGGTGCTGCACGGCCCGGTCTCGATCGTCGAGCAGGACTTTCCCGTGATCGCCTTCGCTGCCGCAGACGCGGCTGAGGACAGTGTTGCGCAGACGGCGGACGCAATGGCCGCCAAAGGCGCGCGCGTGTTTGCCCTGTCCGACAAGGTCAACACGGCGACGCGTCTGCCTTATGTGCGAACCGATCACTGGCTGACCGACCCGATTGCAGCCATCGTATCGTTCTACGGGATGGTTGAAACCGTGGCGGTCCAGCGCGGGATCAACCCCGACACGCCGCGGCATCTGAACAAGGTAACGGAAACGGTATGACACAGGATGTGGCGACATTCCGGAATGGGCTTGTTTTTGACGGATCAAAGCTGTGGCAGAACCACGCGTTGCGGGTCGTCGATGGGCACGTGGCAGAGTTCGGACCGGATACGGACATCTTCGACGCGGGACGTGTCGTTGACCTTGGCGGCGATATTCTGAGCCCCGGTTATGTCGATCTGCAGGTCAATGGCGGCGATGGGCTGTTGTTCAATGACGATCCCTCGGTGGACACGCTGCGCCGAATGGCTCGCACCCATCGTCGTTTGGGGGTCACCTCTCTGCTACCGACACTGATTACGGATACCGCCGACAAAACTCAGGCTGCCATAGATGCAGCCATCCAAGCCGTTCGCGCGGGTATTCCCGGCATTGCGGGTTTGCATCTGGAAGGGCCGCATTTGTCGGTTGCCCGAAAAGGCGCGCATGACGCCAGCCTGATCCGACCGATGGAGCAGCACGATCTTGATGCCTTGTTGTCTGCCGCCGCCCAATTGCCGTGTCTCAAAGTCACAATCGCCCCGGAATCGGTGTCCGAGCAACAGGTCAGCACGCTGACCGAGGCCGAAGTGCTGGTTTCGCTGGGGCACACAGACGCCGGTTTCGACACCTGCATGCGCTACTTCGCGGCTGGTGCGCGCTGTGCGACGCATCTGTTCAACGCCATGAGCCAGCTGGGCAATCGCGAACCGGGGCTGGTGGGCGCGGTTCTGGCCAATGGTGCGGCGTCGTCCGGGTTGATCGCCGATGCCGTTCACGTTCACCTGGAGACAATCCGCGCCGCGTGGGCGGCCAAGCGCGGGCCGGGTCGGCTGTATCTGGTCAGCGACGCCATGGCTGTGGCCGGGACCAACACGACCGAGTTCCAACTGAACGGGCGTACGATCCTGCGTCGTGACGGGATACTCACCTTGTCGGATGGCACTTTGGCAGGCGCTGATCTGGATCTGACCACAGCTCTGGGCGTGATGGTCAACAAAGTCGGCATCCCGTTGGAGGACGCCTTGCAAGCTGCAACCTCGGTCCCTGCCGCCTTGATCGGACAGCAGTGCGAAGGCATCAAGATCGGTGAGGGCAAGTTGTCGGGTATGATCCGCATCGCCTCGGACTTCTCATCAGTCTCCACGTTCGACTGACAATGACGTGCGAGACCGGGATGACCCAACCCGCTCAGGTCCTCTCAAATTCTTAACGGCGCGCGATCTGCGACCAAACAAGCTGTTGAACCCGCGCGCACCGGTGCCTATCGTGCGCCTCTGAAGGCCTTCAATCAGGACGTAGCTCATGACCGATCAAACCCCTCATCCCATGTCCCCGCAGGATTGCCTTGTGGCGATCATGGTCGCGGTCTCCGCATCGGACGAAAACATCCGCACGGCTGAGCTGGTCAAGATCCAGGGCGCGGTGAACATGCTGCCGGTCTTTGCCGGGTATGACGCGGACCGCACCCGGCATGTCTCGCAAATCGTGTTCGACCTGTTCGAGCAAGAGGATGGTCTGGACGCCTTGTTTGGCCTGATCCGGGACAACCTGCCCGAGCGTCTGAATGAAACCGCCTATGCGCTGGCCTGCGACGTGGCGGCCGCCGACGGATCACTGGCCGAGACCGAGCTGCGCCTGCTGGAAGAAATCCGGTATGAGCTGAGCATCGACCGCCTGCACGCCGCCGCCATCGAGCGTGGGGCACGCGCCCGTCACGTGGTCTGACGGCTTCAACTGCCGTAAAGCGCGCCCCAGCGCTCAATCAGCGCCCGTTGCAATTTGCGCGACCGCCGGTTCCAGGCGCGCGCGCCCTCGGGGCGTTCGCGAAGGGCACGAGGGATCGTCGCGCGGTGATCGACATCTGCAGTAAAGATCGCAAAGGCCAGCTCCGATCCATCCGCCGTTGTCAGAAAGCCGCCCAGACCTGAAACGAAGTTCAGCGTTCCCGTTTTGGCATCCACTTTGATCGGGTGATCCTTTACGGGCGTGCCATTCTTGTCGGTCAGGGAAAACGGCTTCAACAAAGGGCGCAGCGCCCCGGCCTTGCGCGCCTGAACAAAGGCCGCAACCAAAGCCTCCGGTGCCATGCGCGATGCGTCGCCCAGCCCGGAATGATCCACCATTGCAATCTGATCGACCCCATAGACCTCAAGCGCCCAGCGGTTCATCTCTGCCGCCGATTCCGCAAGGTCCTGCGGCATCACTCCGCGCGCCTTGGTCGCTGCCATTCCCACCATCTCGGCTGTCAGATTGGTCGAGTATTTCAGCATTCCGCGCAGGATACTGTCCAAACGATCGCTTTGATGGACAATGAGGGTGGTGCCTTGCGGCGCCTCGCGCGTGACTTCAACCCGGTCCAGAACGATCCCGTTGGCACGGGCTAGAGTTTTGAACACATCCCCCGCATAAAGTGCAGGTTTGCGCACCGGCAACCAACGGGCACCGCCGTTGCCCAAGGCTCCTTTGGCGACGGACCAGCGGTCCTGCCGCGCACTGGGTTGATAAGTGTAAATCGGCAGGCTGCGCCCTTCGACCCGCATCGACGCCACGTCAACATCCGGGCGATACTTGGCGGTGCGGGCGTCCATTGTGACGTCGTAATTGGTGCCGTCCCGTTTCCATTCAAAGTGAACCCGGTTGAAATTCAGTGAAATACCGCTGATGGCCGGGCTATAGCCCAGATGATCCGGCTGTCCGGGGTCGATGCTGAACACGAAAGGCAGCGCGCCGTCATAAACCTTGAACGCGCCGCGCACCTCGGTAATGCCCGCCTCGCGCAGATTGGCCGCCATCGAGGCCAGATTGTCGGTGTCCAGCAACGGATCACCTCCGCCGGCCAGGATCAGATCCCCCTGCAATATGCCGTTTTCAATTGGCCCAGCCGCGATCAGGCTTGTTTCAAAGCGATGATCGGGTCCAAGCACGTCCAGCGCGTAAAGCGCGGTCAGCGCCTTGCCCACACTGGCGGGCGGCAATCCCATCTCGCCCTGAAACGCCTCAAGCTGCGCACCGGTGCCAACATCGGCCACCGCGAACACGACGTCGCCTTTCAGACCGGCCGCCCGGACAAGACGTTCGGCGCCGGTCAGCTGCGGCCCGCGCGCCTGCGGCCGAAGCGAGACCAAAGGGGCCTGCGCCAATCCCGTCGCCGGGATCAGGGACGCCCCGATACCCCCCAGAAAAAACCGTCGTGAAATGCGATCAACCATGGGGCAATTAAAATCCCAGAGATTAAAATCAGACAACCATCGCATGATAATATGCAGGTGATGTGGCTATTCCGGCAACACTCCGTTGCGCCAATCGCCGCGATTGCGCAACTCGGTCGAGCTGACATCGACCATCGGTACATTCACGAAACACCAGGCCGGAGCCTGTGCCCGCCCCAGCAAATGCCGCGCCTGCCCGTCGATCCGGTAGCGGGCATAGAGTCGCGCCGCAGGCGACATCCGGGCACTGATCCGATCCCCCGGACGCGCCACCACACCCACCGGCACGCTGTCCATGATCTGCCGCCAGTCTTTCCAGCGATGAAACTGCGCCAGATTATCGGCCCCCATCAGCCAGACAAATTTGACCTGCGGATATAACCGGCATAGCGCCGCCAGAGTGTCCGCCGTCGCCCGCGTTCCTGTCAGCGCCTCGATATCCGTGATCTCGACATCCGGGTGCTGTATGACCCCCCGCGCGGCCTTGACCCGCTGCGCCAGAGGGGCCGGTCCGCGCTCCTTCAACGGATTGCCCGGAGACACCAGCCACCACACCCGATCCAGCCCAAACGCCTTCATCGCCTCAAGCGTCACATGCACATGGCCCTTGTGCGGCGGATCAAAGGACCCGCCGAACAGCCCGATCACCTGCCCGGGCCGCGCATATGGAATGTCGTATCGCTCCATCCCACGCTGATGTTCAGAACTGGCGGGCGTTGTCAATCAACCGGCTGCACCGCATCACCCAGCTTGACGCGCCCGGGCCGGAGGACTTCCGCACACCAACCACCATGCCCCCGCACGGCAGAATAACCCCCTTTGCCCAGCGCCTCCTCCATCCGGCTGCACGGCGCACAGATCACGGTAAAGCGCAAGATGGCCTCGCCCACCTGCACCTCACGCCCTTTGAGCGCCGCCAGATTGATCCCGGAAACCACCAGATTGCGCCGTAGAATGTCGGGCGAAACCGGCCCCTGCCCGAGATACGAGCCTATCGCCGCCAGATGCTCCTGCTGAATTAGAGTCACCGCCCGCTTGCCTGCGCGACTGCGGTCGCCGTCCAACCCATCGGCAGAGATCATGGCCTCGTCCACAATAATCACCTCCGACCGCCGCTCAGACCGAAGGCCGATCCATTCAACACGTCCCGACTGTGCCCAACCAGCAATGAGATCTTTCAGGGACATCAAAGGCTCCGAGATTTTCACACCTCCCCTCATCTAGCAGTCTGGCCGTTCCTGCGGCAGCCGCTAATAGTAATGCTGATTGATTTGTGAATTGGAACCAAACATGCGCCTGACCATCCCCGAACCCAAGATCAAGCTATACAAAGATGGGTTTGACGAGCACGACAAACTCTCACGCAAACCCACCGGCGACAAGTTGTCGGAACTGGTCGAGCGCATCGACGACCCACTTGTGATCGCTTTGGACGGAGCATGGGGCTCCGGCAAGTCATTCTTCCTAAAGTGCTGGGTGGGCGAGCATCTGAAGCGAGAAGGAAACACGACCCAAACCGTTTACTTCGACGCGTTCAAACATGACTTTCTGGACGATCCTTTGATTGCGTTGACCGGAGCGATTGCCGAACGGTTCGAAGAAACGAACGACGAAGCGGCTCAAAAGGCTTGGAAGACAGCCAAGCAGGTCGCCCCTGCCCTCGCGCGCGCACTTGTTCGTACCGGCGCGTCCGTCGTGACTGCGGGTCTAGTAACCAAAGCAGACGAATTGGCGGAGGCCGCGATCAAAACCGTTGCCGGTGAGCTTGATGAAGCCGTGACTGATTTCTGGAAATTAGAAAATGGTAAACGCGCGGCAATGGAGGGTTTCAGACGGGCACTGGTCGATCTGACCGAGCCAGATGCCAGCGGAGCGCCAAACCGAAAACTGATCGTTGTGATTGACGAACTGGATCGTTGTCGACCCGACTTTGCACTCTCCGTTCTGGAAACGATCAAACACTTTTTCGACGTGGCAGGCGTCCAGTTCGTTTTGGGCGTAAATCTAGAGGAATTACAGAACTCAGTTCGCGCTCGGTATGGAAGACAGACAAACGCAAATGCCTATCTACAGAAATTCATTCACGTTCAGTTCAAACTGCCATTAGAAACAGGCAAGGCATCAGCAACAACACTTTCAAAGTATTTAGCCCTCGTCGCTGAACATACCAAGAGCAAGAACACTCAAGGTGTCGGTCTACTAAACCTCTACACCAAGCACGGTTCAGCAACTCGCGAATTGACACTTCGCGAAGCGGAAAGGGTGTGTGCTTTGGCTTCCATTGCCGCTCCAATAGACACTGACTGGGGTGGGAAGTACGCGGCATGGTTGGTGCCGGGTCTGCTGCTTATCAAAATCAAAAGGCCGGAGCTCTACACATCATTGAGAGCTGGAAAACTTCCAAAAAACGAAGTGCTCGAACAGTTGGGCTTGGCGCGCGTAGAACTTGATGAACACAGCAAGCCCCGCAATAGCCAGCGACATATGCTAATATTGATATGGCACTATTACTTGGACCCTGCCTTTGGTGACAGACCGGTACTCGGTCAGAGTGAACTTAATTTTGAGAACGACTTTGTTCCTGACGATCTTCGGAACGTACCGCGCACAGAGCTTCTCTCCGCACTCATCAACGATTACCTAGAGGTGTTTCAGCCACTCAACAATCATTGACGGGCATCATTGCCCCCACCCAACGCATCCGCTATCACACCGCCCAACCCAATTTCCCCGACCCAGAGGACGCGACATGGCCGCCTATCAATATGTCTACCACATGCAGGGTGTCTCAAAGACCTATCCCGGTGGCAAGAAGTGCTTTGAAAACATCCACCTGAGTTTTCTGCCCGGCGTGAAAATCGGTGTTGTCGGCGTCAACGGCGCGGGTAAATCGACGCTGATGAAGATCATGGCCGGTCTGGATACCGACTTTACCGGCGAGGCATGGGCAGCCGAGGGCGCCAAGGTCGGCTATCTGCCGCAGGAACCGCAACTGGACGAAAGCCTGTCGGTCCGCGAAAACGTCATGCTGGGCGTGGCCGCTAAAAAGGCCAAGGTCGACCGGTTCAACGAAATCGCCATGGAGATCGCCGAGAATTACTCGGACGAGTTGATGGAGGAAATGACCACCCTGCAGGACGCTATCGACGCCGAAAACCTGTGGGACCTCGACAGCCAGATCGACGTCTCGATGGAGGCGCTGCGCTGCCCGCCGGACGATGCCAACATCGCCAACCTCTCGGGGGGTGAGAAACGCCGCGTGGCGCTGTGCAAGCTGCTGCTGGAAGCGCCCGACATGCTGCTGCTCGACGAACCGACCAACCACCTGGACGCCGAGACCATCGCCTGGCTGCAACAGCACCTGATCGATTACAAAGGCACCATCCTGATCGTCACCCACGACCGCTATTTCCTGGATGACATCACCGGCTGGATTCTGGAACTCGACCGTGGCCGGGGTATTCCTTACGAGGGCAACTATTCCGCATGGCTGGAACAAAAAGCCAAACGGCTGGAACAGGAAGCGCGCGAGGACAAGTCCAAGCAGAAGACCCTGCAGCGCGAGTTGGAATGGATGCGTCAGGGCCAGAAGGCCCGTCAGGCCAAATCCAAGGCCCGGATCAACGCCTATAACGAACTGGCCGAACAGTCCGAGCGCGAAAAACTGACCCGCGCGCAGATCGTCATCCCCAACGGCCAGCGCCTTGGCGGCAAGGTGATCGAGGTCGAGGGCCTGTCGAAACACATGGGCGACAAGCAACTGATCGAAGGGCTGGACTTTGCCCTGCCCCCCGGCGGCATTGTCGGCGTCATCGGCCCCAACGGTGCCGGTAAATCGACCCTGTTCAAGATGCTCACCGGGCAGGAACAGCCCGACAGCGGCACCATTACGCTGGGCGACACGGTCGAGCTGTCCTATGTCGACCAGTCCCGCGACGACCTGAAAGACAACGACACCGTGTGGGAGGCGATCACCGGCGGGGCCGAGATCATCCAACTGGGTGACGCGCAGGTCAATTCCCGCGCCTATTGCTCGTCCTTCAACTTCAAGGGCGGCGACCAGCAGAAGAAGGTCTCGCTGCTGTCAGGTGGTGAGCGCAACCGCGTCCACATGGCCCGCCTGTTGAAAGAGGGCGGCAACGTGCTTTTGCTCGACGAACCGACCAACGACCTCGACGTCGAAACCCTGCGCGCGCTGGAAGACGCGCTGGTCGATTTCGCAGGCTGCGCCGTTGTGATCTCACACGACCGCTTCTTCCTCGACCGGATTTGCACGCATATTCTGGCGTTTGAGGGTGATGCCCATGTGGAATGGTTCGAGGGCAACTTCGAGGATTACGAAGAGGACAAAAAGCGGCGGTTGGGGCCGGACGCACTGGAGCCCAAGCGGTTGAAGCATAAGAAGTTTGCGCGGTGATCTGACCTCACATCTAAGCGACATTCCCGTTGCGTGTACCGAGGAAAGCGAAGTGCCACGTGACGTTCCAAACACTAATGATCCAAGGTTATTATGGCGTCTAAGACCAAAATCGACAAATCAGGAAAAATTCTAAGTGACCAGACGCGCGATTATGATGAGATCGCCTTAGAGTTAGACTATGTTTTTGAAGACTATAGAAAATCTCATCTGGATCCCCTGACAAGGCTCACGTTGCTTCTGCAAGAATGGCTGCAAACATATGATCAGCAGTACTACATTGCCCAACGCTTGAAGCGCAAACCGCAGATACTAAGAAAACTGAGAAGGTTTAGCGTCCGATTGACACAATTGCAGGACATCGGCGGCTGTAGAATTGTAGTAGGTGACAACGCCTCAGTTGATAGCTTGGCAAATTTTCTGAGGGATAAGTTCGAAAGTACAGATCAATATCGGATTGAACGCGAGACAGACTACCGAGATTGGGGGCGAGACGATTCAGGCTATCGCGCACATCATATCATCCTATCGTCGAGCGGCTTGAAGCTGGAACTCCAAATAAGAAGTACTCTGCAGCACTACTGGTCTGAAAGCATCGAAAGAACATCCGTGATTTATGGCTTTCGACTGAAGGAAGGCGAAGGCGATCAGATAGTTCTAGGGTATTTCAAGAAATTCTCTGATGCACTGCACTTTCTAGAACAAGACAAGAAACTTCCACCTGACTTCGAAATCGAGTTGCAGCGAGATCGTGAAAACTCGGAGGCGATAATTGGTCAAACTGCGTCTGCGGACTCAATTTCTAGCCACGTAAATGAGAACATCATCAAGACGATGAGCGAGATGGAGCGAAATGCTCAAGGTTCACTCAATAATTGGATTTTGGTGTTTGATTGGAATGACGGCAATTTTGTAACATGGGAGATGGTGGGGCGCGATCCCAATCAAGCAACCGAGGTCTACTCAAGGTATGAAAGCCAATACCCAGAAGAGGAAAAATATGAGGTGGTCATGATTGGCTCCTCCGATATTTCTTCCGTAAAACATACACACAGCCACTATTTTGGAATAGAGCACCACAGTAGTGCTTTGGAAGATATGGAACAGTCCATTATAGGCCTTACAAACCGAATGTCTATGGATGTTGGGGCTCGGCGCATTCTATCCACCCTCAAGCGGCAAGGCCGTTGGGGCAAGAAAACCATTAAGGTCGATACACTAAAAAACCACTTCTGTCTAAACGTAGCGACATTCAGCGAATCCTTGGAGTTACTAAAACAACGAGGCCTAGTTGTGGGTACTGATCCAATTTCTTTGGACATCAAACGCAACAAAGAAATATCGGAGTTGGTTTAGTACGGAGTTCGTCCTTAGAGTGTTGAAGTGAGCGTAGTAGCGGCATTCCACCCTTGCCACATGCCCACCCCAATGCCATATGCAAAGGGCTTACGTTTTTCTATTTCGACCTACTGTCTCCTTCTACGGCGCTCAGTCATTCGATCCAGACTACGACGCCAGGCTGCCGCATCCACGTGGGCAGCACCAATCAGGAGACAACGGATATGCCCGCAGGCACCGTAAAATGGTTCAACACCACCAAAGGCTACGGCTTTATCGCACCCGAAGATGGCGGCAAAGACATCTTCGTTCACATCTCGGCTGTCGAGCGTTCGGGCCTGACAGGTCTGGCCGACAACCAGAAAGTCACATACGAGCTGCGCTCGGGTCGTGACGGTCGCGAAAGCGCGGACAATATCGAGCTGGCCTAAGCCAGTCACGGGGTGAGGCGCAATCCTCACCCTTTTTTTGCGTGCGGCGCAGCGCGCAAGCGGAACACATCACGTTTCCGTTATATTTGCCCTAGAAATGACCAGATTTGCTATCATCCTGACAGTATAGTCATGATTGCATTGGTCATTTGAAGAGGCTCACCCATGTTCACACGCCGTGTGTTTCTTGCCGGAACGGCTGCCAGCCTGCTGCCGGGTATCGCCAGCGCCAAAAAGGCGGTCGAGTATGATCCGACGCCGCAATTTGTGCGGATCAAGAAGCAATTCGTTCCCGGTCAGCTGCTGGTCGTGCCCCGATCCTTCTACCTCTATTACGTGACCGAACCGCGCAAGGCGATCCGTTACGGCTGCGGTGTCGGCAAGGCGGGACTGGAGTTCACGGGCACCGCGACCATCGACGTCAAGAAGGAATGGCCCACCTGGCGGCCTACAGATGAGATGATCGAACGTGATCCGGTGGCTTATGCCAAGTTCAAAGACAACGATTATGTGCAACCGGGCGGAGGGGACAATCCGCTGGGCGCCCGTGCGCTCTATCTTTTCCAGAACGGGGTCGATACGTATTTCCGCATTCATGGGACGACACAGCCGCAGACCATCGGGCGGGCGGCCTCGAACGGGTGCATTCGGATGCTCAATGAGCATGTGGTCGATCTGTATAACCGGGTTCCGATTGGAACGGTTGTAACCGTGGTCTGACCGGCTGGTCAGGGCGCGGACCAGTCAACATCTATTGCTTCTTCGATATGCAACAGCCCGTCTGGCCACGGGCGCGTTAACTGTTTGGCCTGATCTTCCGAGCCGGTCAGCCATAAATCAATGCCTGCGCGATCCAGCAGCACACCCATCCGGTGGTGGATGGGTTTCACGTCGCCATTCGGCTCGCAGGTGACGGCGGCAAACTGATCGACCTGCAACCCGCCTGGGGCCTGCCAGGTGTCGGTAATCGCCGCGAAGAACAGTGGCGCACCGTCAGCAGACAAGATACGCCATGCGGTCTTGCGGCGTTTCTCTCCGGTCCATTCGTACCACCCATCCACCGGGATAACTGCGCGGCCAACGCCCTCAAACGCGGTCTTGTCGAAGACGGTCTCGGAGCGGGCGTTGATGATGGTCTCCATCACCGGGCGCCCTCGGGCATTGACCCGACCGACGGGGATCATGCCCCAGCGCATGGGTACCAGCCCGGATTGCGTCAGCACCAGCATCTCTTGACCAGGCTGGATGTTGCTGCGGGGCGGTTGTTCGGGGACATCCGCCGAAACACCAAGCAAATCGGCGATTTCGGCGATAGGTCGCGTCAGAAAGAACCGTCCCGGCATGAGCTACCCTTGTTCTGCGACCTCGTTGGCCAGTTGCAGCACTTTTGGCCCCAAAGCCTCGACAATAAGGGCGACGCCCTTGGCGTTGGGATGAATGCCATCGGGCTGCATGAACGCGCCAACAGCATTCGGATCGTCAACCGCCGTCAGCCCTTCAAAGAAGCTGTCTGCGTAAAGCGTCTGATACTGCTGCGCCAAATCGGGATAGATGCTGTCGAAGCTCTGCTTGTAGTCCGGGCCATAATTGCCGGGGGCTTGCATGCCCACCAGTAACACCTCAACCTCCCCCGCTTGCGCGGTGGTCAGGATCTTCTCGAGGTTTGATCGAGACACATCCGGGTCGATCCCGCGCAGCAGATCATTGCCGCCCAGCGCGACGATCATCCCATCCACCTCGGGCGTCAGGGTCCAGTCCACTCGCGCAGCACCACCGGCCGTGGTATCGCCCGAAACACCCGCATTGATCAACCGGACATCCGCGCCTTGCGCCTGCAGCCACCGTTCCAGTTGCGAAACAAACCCGTCCTCTTCAACCAGCCCATAGCCTTGCGTCAGCGAGTCCCCCAATGCGGCGATAATCACAGGTTCGGCTGTGGCCGCAAAACCGCAGCTTGCAAAAAGGCCTGCGATCAAAGTCTTGCGCAAAGTCGTATCCGCTCCATATCCCACAAGTGTTGCCTCCATTTGGAAAGACCTATGACTCAGCCTGTTCTTTCGCTCCAAAATGCCGCTTTGTCGCTGGATGGCAATGCCGGGCGTGTGGATATTCTGCATGGCATCACGCTGTCGGTAAAGCAGGGTGAGACCTTGGGGCTGGTTGGGCCATCCGGGTCGGGCAAGTCATCCCTTCTGATGCTGATGGGTGGGCTGGAACAGGCGACCGGAGGCTCCGTCACGGCCTTGGGGCAGGACCTGACCGGGATGGACGAGGATCATCTGGCGCGGTTCCGGCGCGATACGATGGGTGTGGTGTTTCAGAACTTCCACCTGATCCCGACCATGACTGCGCTGGAAAACGTAGCCACGCCACTGGAACTGGCCGGTCACAAGGATGCCTTTGCCCGGGCCGAGGCCGAGTTGGATTCGGTTGGCCTGTCGCATCGGCGCGACCACTATCCGGCGCAGTTGTCGGGCGGTGAGCAGCAACGCGTGGCACTGGCCCGGGCCTCGGCCCCGCGCCCGCAGATCCTGCTGGCGGATGAACCCACGGGAAATCTGGATGAGGCAAACGGGGCCGCCATTGTCGATTTGCTGTTTGGCTTGCGCGACAGACACGGCGCGACGCTGATCCTCGTGACCCATAGCCATACACTGGCCGACCGGTGCGACCGCGTTGTCCGCCTGCGCGACGGGCGCATTGCCGAGGATGCACGGAAAGAGGCTGCAGAATGAGCCTACGACTGGCCGGGCGGCTGGCGCGGCGGGAACTGCGCGGAGGCCTGCGCGGATTTCGTATCTTTCTGGCCTGTCTGGCCCTTGGGGTCGCGGCTATCGCCGCTGTGGGATCGGTCCGATACGCCATCCAGACCGGGCTGACACAGGAAGGCGCGGCACTGCTGGGCGGCGACGCCGAGTTGGAATTCACTTACCGTTTTGCCACCGCAGAAGAGCGTGCATGGATGGAAAACACCGCCGAGGCGGTCTCGGAGGTTGTGGATTTCCGATCACTGGCGGTTGCCCCGCTTGAAACGGGCACCGAGCGCGCGTTGACGCAGGTGAAGGCCGTTGATGCCGCCTATCCCTTGCTTGGTGAGGTCGGGCTGAACCCTGACATGCAGCTGTCTGATGCGTTGGAGGGGCACAACGATCTACCGGGCGCGGTGATGGAACAGGTCCTGATGGACCGGCTTGGCCTTTCGGTGGGCGATGTATTTGCGCTGGGAACGCAGGATTTCGTTCTGAGGGCCGCCCTGACCGCCGAGCCTGACGGGGCCGCAGACGGGTTTGGCCTTGGCCCCAGAACGCTGGTTCGCACCGCAGATCTTAGCGCGTCTGGCTTGTTGGAACCCGGCACTTTGTTTTCGACCAAATACCGGTTGGACCTTCCGGAAACAGCCAATCTTGAGGTAACCGCAACCGAGGCCGCCCAGACCTTTGAAGGCACCGGAATGCGCTGGACGGATGCCCGAAACGGAGCGCCCGGCATTGCCGAATTCGTCGGGCGGCTCAGCGCCTTTCTGGTTCTGGTGGGCCTGTCTGGCTTGGCCGTGGGCGGTATCGGCGTGTCCGCCGCCGTACGGGCGTACCTGTCGCAGAAAACGGAAACCATCGCCACACTACGCACATTGGGGGCGGATCGGGCGACCGTGTTTCAGACCTATATGATCCAGATCGGGCTGTTGTCCGGGATCGGCATCGTCATTGGATTGGCCCTGGGTGGATTGGCCCCTGTCCTGCTGGCCCCCATCATCGAAAGCCAATTGCCCGTCCCGGCGGTGTTTTCGATCTATCCCCAACCCCTGGCCGAGGCTGCCCTGTATGGCTTGCTGACAGCGTTTCTGTTCACCCTCTGGCCGCTGGCCCGAACCGAGAAGGTGCGCGCCGCCACCCTGTTCCGCGACGCCCTGACCTCGGCCCGGCAGATACCCCGGTTGATTTACGTTCTGGCAACCGGGCTGGGTCTGGCCATTCTGATCGCAGCGGCGGCGTGGTTCAGCGGCTCGGCGCGGCTGACGCTTTGGACCAGTGGCGGGTTGGTCGGGGCGCTGTTCCTTTTGTCACTGGCCGCTTTCGCAATTCGCTGGCTGGCCCGCAAGGGCGTTCCGTGGTCGCGCGGCCACCCGCCACTGCGATGGGCGCTGGCCGCCATCTCGGACCCACGCGAAGGCGCGGAGTCTGTGGTTCTGTCCCTTGGTCTGGGCCTTTCTGTGCTTGCCGCCGTGGGCCAGATCGATGGTACATTGCGCAATGCCATCTCGGGCAATCTGCCGGACGTTGCGCCCTCGTATTTCTTTGTCGACATCCAGAAGGATCAAATGCCCGGTTTTACCGAGCGTCTGGAAACCGACCCCGCTGTCAGTCGCCTTGAAAGCGCCCCGATGCTGCGTGGGATCATCACCCGGATCAACGGCCAGCCCGCCCGCGAGGTTGCAGGCAGCCACTGGGTACTGGAGGGAGACCGGGGCATCACCTACTCTGCCCTCCCGCCCGAGAATGCGCGCATCACGGCGGGCGAATGGTGGGCTGAGGGCTATGCAGGTGACCCCCAGATCAGCTTTGCCGCCGAAGAGGCCGAGGAAATGGGCCTGAAACTTGGCGATACGCTGACCGTGAACATTCTGGGCCGCGACATCACCGCGACGATTACATCCTTTCGCGAGGTTGATTTTTCGACCGCCGGCATCGGCTTCATCATGTCGATGAACCCGTCGGCGCTGGCCGGTGCGCCACATAGTTTCATCGCCACCGTCTATGCCGAGGAGCAGGCCGAGGCCGCGATCCTGCGCGATCTGGCAGGTCAGTTTCCCAATATCACCGCCATCCGGGTGCGCGATGCCATAGACCGTGTCTCGGGCCTGCTGGTAGGGCTGGCCTCGGCGACATCCTACGGGGCCGGGGTGTCGCTGCTGACTGGGTTTCTGGTGCTGATCGGCGCAGCCGCTGCCGGTGAACCGGCCCGACGGTACGAGGCTGCAATCCTGAAAACAATCGGGGCCGACCGTCGCCGCATTCTGCTCAGCTTCACCCTGCGTGCGATGTTGCTGGGTGCCGCGGCAGGCTTCGTCGCCCTGCTGGTCGGTATCTTGGGCGGCTGGGCTGTGGCGACCTATATCTTCGACACCGGGTTCGCGGTGATCTGGCCCTCGGCACTGGGCATCGTGATCACAGGGGTCATCGTCACCCTTGTCGCGGGGCTGATCTTTGCGCTGCGCCCCTTATCCGTCCGACCCGCCCGCATTCTGCGCGCCAGCGACTGAGCTTAACGCATACAGGCGACCGGCTGCAGGATTTTCAGCAGCGGATCATTATCGCAGACCAGCGCATCCAGCGTGATGTCGTCGAGCGATGCGTAAAACACCTCGGCGGCGTCCTGCAAGGCCACCCGCAAGCGGCAGGCGTCGGTCAGCGGACAGGTATTGTCGGCATCCGCAAAACACTCGGCAATCGGCAGCGATCCTTCCACATGCCGGAATACGGCACCAATGCGGATCTGATCCGCCGGGCGTGCCAGAGACATGCCACCATTCCGGCCGCGCTGCGTGCTCAGATAGTCCAACTGACCCAGTTGATTGATCACCTGCGCCAGATGGTTTTCCGAGATGTTGCACACTTCGGCGATCTCGGATTTCGTCACCAGCCGCTCCGGGTGCGCCGCGCAATACATCAGCAGGCGCACAGCAATATTCGTTCGTTTGGTAATCCGCATATGGGCCTCCCTCACATAATGATGCAGCCTTATTGCATGTCCGGGAAAAAAGCGGTTTGACATACATCAATCGATCGAAAGGCGCGTTCGCAGATGGCAGACCCCTATTTCTTTGGCTATGGCAGCCTTGTGAACCTGGCCACCCATGATTTTCCCGACCCACGACCGGCAAAACTGAAGGGCTGGCGGCGGGCCTGGAAACACACCGAACTGCGCCCGGTCGCCTTTCTGACGGCGGTCCCGGACCCCGAGTCCGAGATCGAAGGCATGATCGCGCATGTTCCCAAGAACGACTGGGCCGCGCTGGATGAAAGGGAATGGGCCTATGACCGGATACCCGTGACACAATCGGTTACACATCCGCTGACCCATGACGTTGAAATCGCGGTCTATGCCGTCCCGCAAGCCCGGCATAATGCGCCGACCAATCACCATCCTTTACTGCTCAGCTACATTGACGTTGTCGTGCAAGGATACCTGCGCATTTTCGGACCAGACGGGGTGGACCGGTTCTTTGCCACGACCGATGGCTGGGACGCACCTGTGTTGAATGACCGGGCCGAACCGAGGTATCCGCGCCACCAACAACTCAAACCGGATGAGAGTGCCTTTGTGGATGACCGCCTGCAGCGCGCGTCGGTGAAGATCATCCAACCACAACAACAAAAAGAGGCAGACGAATTGCCTGCCTCTTTCAAGTTCTAAATTGTCAGGGGCATTCAGCCCCGCGCGCGGATCACCTGCAGCAAGGGCAGCAGCGCCGCCATTTCAGGCCCGCGCTCCATCCCCGTCAGCGCCTTGCGCAGCGGCATGAACAGGCCCTTGCCTTTGCGGCCCGTCGCTTCTTTTACTGCTTTGGTCCAGGCACCCCATGTCTCTCCGTCAAACGGGCCTTCGGGCAGCAGCGCCATGGCGTCCGAGATGAACTCCCGGTCTTCATCCGCGATCAAGGGCTCGGCCCCATCCCGGCACAGTTCCCACCAGCCTTTCAGATCGGACAGAGCGGTGATGTTTTCACGCGCCATGGCCCAGAACGGCTCGGCCAGTTCGGCAGGAACACCCGCATCGGCCACAGCATCAGCAACTTCCGCCAGCGGCAGCGATTGCAAGTGTTTCGCGGTCAGCGGGAACAGGTCCTGCACGTCAAACTTGGTCGGCGCAGCCCCAAAGCGGTTCACATCAAACCCATCGATCAACTCGGCCATGTCCGAGCGCAGCTCGACCGGATCAGACGACCCCAGCCGCGCCATCAGGCTCAGCAGCGCCATAGGCTGCACGCCCTGCTCGCGCAGATCGCGCAGGGCCAGCGTGCCCAGACGTTTCGACAGCGCCTCACCCTGCGGGCCGGTCAGCAGCGAATGATGCGCGAAACGCGGACAAGTTCCGCCCAGCGCCTCGATGATCTGAATTTGCGTCGCCGTGTTGGTCACATGGTCCGAACCGCGTACCACGTCGGTCACGCCCATCTCGGTATCGTCGACCACAGACGCAATCGTATAAAGAACCTGACCGTCGCCACGGATCAGCACCGGGTCCGAAACGGACGCCGCATCAATGGAAATGTCGCCCAGAATGCCATCGGTCCATTCGATCCGCTCATGATCCAGCTTGAACCGCCAGACGCCGTTGCCCCGCTCGGCCCGCAGCGCCTCTTTTTCAGTGTCCGACAGGTTCAGCGCGGCGTGGTCATAGACCGGCGGCTTGCCCATGTTCAGTTGCTTCTTGCGCTTCAGATCCAGCTCGGTCGGCGTCTCGAACGCCTCGTAAAACCGGCCCATCTCGCGCAGCTTGTCGGCGGCTTCGGCATAGCGGTCCAGACGGTCCGACTGACGCTCGACCTTGTCCCAATGCAGCCCCAGCCATTCCAGATCCTGCTTGATCGCGTCGACATATTCTTCCTTCGACCGCTCGGGGTCTGTGTCGTCGATGCGCAGGATGAACGTACCGCCTGCCTTGCGGGCGATCAGATAGTTCATCAGGGCGGTGCGCAGGTTGCCCACATGGATGTAACCGGTGGGCGACGGGGCGAAACGGGTGGTTGTCATGGGTGTCTCCTGTTGGCGCGGCTCTTGTCACAAAGGCGCGATTTTGTCCAGCAGGGGTTTCGGATCGTTCGCACCATACCCAGCTTCAAGATCGCGGGGCGAAAACCATGGAACACGTAATGTTCATCCAATTGCGCGCCAAACCGGGCTATACACTGGCGCACGACCCGCAACGAACTAACTTATTATCTGGCGTTCTGACAGGGAGACGAAGACATGGCCATCAACTTAACACGCAGAGCGGCCCTGGGCGCCGCCGCAGCCCTTCCATTTGCATCCGCAACAACCCCGCTTTTGGCAGCCGGGGCCGAGACCAAGGCGAACTCGACCATTGCAAGATCGTTCCAGTTGGGCGACTTCACCGTCACAACGCTGCTGGACGGCAGTCTGCCGCGCGATGGTGCGCAAGAGATCTTTGGCGGCGGTGCATCAGACGAAGACTTTGCACGCGTCTCGGCGGAAAACTTCATTTCGCCCGACGTTGCGCAGTTCTTCTTTACGCCGACGCTGGTGAATACGGGGGCCGAGCTGGTTCTGTTCGACACCGGGCTTGGTCAGGGCGGCATTCAGGCGGCCCTTGCAGATGCCGGGGTGACACCGGATCAGATCGACGTCGTTGTCATCACCCATATGCATCCCGACCACATTGGCGGTATGACCACCAATGACGCTGAGACATTCCCCAATGCGCGCTATGTCACCGCCGCGCAGGAATATGATTTCTGGTCCGCGCAGGAGGCTGGCAACCGGGTCGGTGATCTGGTCGCGGCAAAAGTCACACCTTTGGCCGAGAAAATGACGTTCATCGAAGATGGCGGCGACGTTGTCTCTGGTGTGACGGCAATGGCGACGTTCGGCCATACGCCTGGCCATATGGTTTATCACCTGGAAAGCAATGGCCAGCGGCTGATCCTGACGGCAGACCTTGCCAATCACTATGTCTGGTCCTTCGCGCACCCCGAATGGGAGGTTCGTTTTGACATGGACAAGGCTGCAGCCACTGACTCCCGCCGCAAAATCCTGGGTCTGCTGGCCGCCGACAAGGTGCCGATGATCGGCTATCACATGCCGTTCCCGGCTGCCGGGTATGTCGAGACCCGCGGCGAAGGGTTCCGTTTTGTCCCGGTCAGCTATCAGATGATGGGCTGACGCCTCAATACCCGGGGTCCGGCCGCACCCTTGAGCCATCCGTGAAACGCGACAGGCGGAAGGCGGCCGGATCCACACAGGGCGTGGACTGCATCACCAGATCGGCCATCAGGCGACCTGCACCGGGCCCGATACCGAAGCCATGGCCCGAAAACCCGGTGGCGATGAACATGCCGGGGATATCCTCAACGCCCGAGATCACCGGGATCGCGTCGGGCGTCACATCGATCAGCCCGGCCCAGCTTTGCACCACTTCGGCCTGCTGTAGCGCCGGAAAGGCCTTTATCGCGTTGGCCCAGGATGTGCGCAGGGTCTTCGGCGATGGTTCGGGGTCCAGAACGCGGCAATGCTCGAACGGGGTCACGTCGGTAGGCACCCACGACCGGTCCTGCGCCACCTCGGCCTTCCAACGACCAGAGAGCCGAAAGCGCAGGGATTTCCATTCCTGAAAAAACGCAGGCAGGAATTGCCATGCAAGGCGAAAGCTGTCGGGTACGATGTCATAGGTGTTTTGATGGGCCGAGGCGATGGAATACCCTCCATCCGCGCGTTTTCGGATTGCAAAGTCATCGGACCACAGCGCTGTGTCCGGCCCATCCTCGACAGGTGAGCTTCGCAGGACGGTGTTCAGCACTTTCAGCTGCGGCAGATCAATGCCTGCATTGCCCGCAAACAAGCGCGACCACGCGCCGCCTGCCAGCACCACCCTGTCGCAGGCCACGCGCCCGCGTTCCGTGAACACGCCGGCAACGCGTCCGCCCTGCACGTCAAGGCTGCGCACGGCGCAATTGGTCATGATCGCCGCCCCCCGGTCGCGGGCCCCTTCGGCAATCGCAGGTGCCGCAAGCTGAGGCTCGGCGCGCCCGTCCTGCGGCATGTGCAGCGCGCAATCGAGTGTGCCGGTATAGCCGGGCAACATTTCCGCCAGTTCAGACGCTGGCACAATCCGCGCCCCGGTTTGCAATCCGTCCAAATGGCGCAACCAGCATTGCAGATTGCCGGCCTCCCGCGCCCCTGATGCACCGAACAGGATGCCCGATTGCACGTATCCGGTTTGCCGTCCAAGACGATTGTCCAGGTTTTGCCAGATCCGGGTGGCTTCCTGCATCAACGGAATTTCGCGCGGGTCGCGCATCCCCAGACGCACCCAACCCCAATTGCGCGAACTTTGTTCCCCCGCGATCTGCCCCTTTTCACACAACAGGACGGACACGCCCCGTTCGGCCAGTTCCAGCGCGGTTGAAACGCCAATGATACCGCCGCCGATCACGACGGTGTCTACGGATTTTGGCAGGGAAAGATCGGATTCAAATGGGGTCGGTTTGGGACCGGGCATTTACCGCTCATACTCAATTTATCAGAGTACAAGGATGCTGAACTTGCCGGTCCTGACAACAGGTTTTCAGCACAGCCCTATCAAATGTGCGGACGTGTGGCAGCCGCGCCAAAGCATACGCCCGGCGGGTCACTTCAGGTTCTGACTCAGAGTTAGGCGGCGCCGGACAGTTCAGCCCATTTCTGACGCAGTGACGCCGACAATCCGGCCTCTTTTGCGTCGGCTTGCGCCGAAACCTCTTTTTGCGATTTCAGATCGGGAAATTCCAGCCGCTGCGATGGTTCGGCCTTGTCTTCCGCTGCTTGTTCGCCAAGCAGGTCAGCAATGGCCGCGTCCAGCTTTTCTTCATCCAGTTCCTGCGCCGGAGATTCCATCGTTCTGTACTGCCACGGCGCGTGCAGAGACTTATCGTATTCCTCGTACATGTTAACACCACACTATTAACTCAGACATCCAACCCCGGATGCGCCGCACGAGACAAAAATCACTTGTCGAAAAACTGCGAACTTAACAGCAATGCGTCACATCCGCCCCACATTGGGCAACTTCCAAGCATAAATGTGGCAGAAAAATGTCAGCCGAACAAGGTTAAGAACCCCTTTGGGGCCATGATTTCAGCCTCAATGACCCACAAATGGAAACAATATAAGGTCATGATGCGGAACTGTTTTCAGAAACAAGGCCGCGTATCGGCCTCAGCCCCGATCCCGCCAGCGATTCACGATGGGATAGCGTCTGTCCAGCCAGAACGCACGGCTGGTCAGACGGGTGCCGGGGGCAGACTGGAACCGCTTGTATTCGCTGATATAGACCAGATGTTCGACCTTGCGGGCGTCCTGTTCGCCATATCCGGCCGCGACACAATCGGCGATGGAACCGTCCTGATCCACCAGAATGTTCAGAATACCGTCCAGCACCGGATAATCCGGCAGGCTGTCGCTGTCTTTCTGATCTTCGCGCAGCTCCGCGCTTGGAGGTTTGTCGATGACCGAGGGGCGAATGACTTCACCCTCCGGGCCCATCATCCACGCACGGTGATTGGCATTGCGCCAGCGGCAGGTCTCGAACACGCGGGTCTTGTAGAGGTCCTTGATTGGGTTGTAGCCGCCATTCATGTCCCCATAGATCGTGGCATAGCCCACCGCGACCTCGGATTTGTTGCCCGTGGTCAGCAACATCTCGCCAAATTTGTTCGAGATCGCCATCAGCAGCACACCGCGCAGGCGGGACTGGATGTTCTCTTCGGTCAGGTCCGCGTCGCGCCCTTCAAACAGGGGGGCCAGCGTATCCGTTACCGCAGCCCGGCTGTCCGAGATCGGAACAAAGTCGTAGTGCACGCCCAGCGCTTTGGCGACCGCCTCGGCATCGTCCAGTGAGGCCTGGCTGGTGTATTCCGACGGCAGCATCACGCAGCGCACATTCTCTGCCCCGATGGCATCCACGGCTATGGCCGCGACCAGAGCGGAATCTACACCGCCCGACAGACCCAGCAACGCCTTTTTGAAACCGGTCTTCCCCATATAATCGCGTAAGGATTCCACCATGGCGCGGTAATCCTGTTCCCACGCATCGGGTTGAGGCACAATCTCGGCGGGGATAATCCGCCAGCCGTCATCGCCCCGCTCAAGGTCCACATGGGTGACGGTTTCGTCAAAAACCGGCATGCGAAAGGCAAGCTCTCCGCCCGGGTTCAGGCCGAATGTGGCACCGTCGAACACCTGATCGTCCTGCCCACCCACCATATTCAGGTAAATCAGCGGCAGGCCGGTCTCGACCACCCGCGCGACCATATGGTTCAGGCGCACATCGTATTTGTCCCGGAAATAAGGCGAGCCATTGGGGATCAGCAGAAACTCGGCCCCGGTTTCTTCCAGCGTTTCGGCAACATCCGGGTGCCAGCTATCCTCGCAGATCGGGCTGCCGATGCGCGAGTTCCCGACCGAATACGGCCCGCCCAGAGGGCCGGAATCATACAGGCGCACCTCGTCAAAAACCGTCTCGTTCGGCAGGTGATGTTTCAAAACCTTGCTGGTGATCCGCCCGCCCTTGAGGATCAGATAGGCGTTGAACAGGCTGTCGTTCTCGGCCCAAGGTCCACCAATCGCCACAGCCGGACCATCCGCGCATTGCGCGGCCAGATCCTGCACCGCTGCCATCGCGGCACGGTGGAAGACCGGCTTCAGGATCAGGTCCTGCGTGTTGTACCCGGTGATGAACATCTCGGGAAACGCCACAAGATCGGCCCCGGCCTCGCGGGCTTGCTCCCACACGGCCAAGGCTTTGGCTGCGTTGCCCTCGATATCGCCCACGGTGGGGTTAAGCTGTGCCAGAGTGATGCGGAAACGGTCGGCCATGCTGCCCTCTTGCCCTCGTTGGTGCTAATGCATTTAGCAGATCGTTGCGCGAGTGAAAGACCAATGCCGCAAAAGCCGTTGCTCTGACCTGTGCGGTCCCTTATTTTTGCGCCAACCAAAGCGAAAACGATCACCGGGCAGGCAGGACGATACATGAAGCTGATCCGCAACTCTCTCACAGTCGGGATTCTGTCCCTGACGATGACAGCCGCATTTGCCCAGGACGGGACGGTGATCACCAAGGATGACGAGGTCGGCGGCGTCTATGAGGGCACGTTCGAAAACGGGCTGCGCCATGGCACCGGAACCTACCGCCTACCCAACGGGTTTGAATATACCGGCGAATGGGTCGAAGGCGTCATTCAGGGCCAGGGCACGGCGCGTTTTGCCGACGGGTCGGTCTATGTCGGGCAATTCGCCGAAGGCAAGCCCGAGGGTCAGGGCAAGATCAGCTATGCCGATGGCGGTTCCTACGAAGGCGAATGGCAAGGTGGCGGCATCAACGGCACCGGTGTCGCGGAATACGCCAGCGGCGTGCGTTACGAGGGTGAATTTAAGGACTCGCGCCACCATGGCACGGGCACGCGCACGGACCCCAGCGGCTATGTCTACGACGGCGATTGGGCTGATGGCCAAATGCAGGGCAAGGCCAGGATCACCTACCCGGACGGGTCGGTTTACGACGGCGACGTGCAGCAGGGCCAACGCCATGGGCAGGGTCTTTGGATCCAGTCGGACGGTCTGGAATATGACGGCCAGTGGGTCGAGAACCTGATGACCGGCACCGGGCGAATGACGCTGGCCAATGGCGATGTCTACGAAGGCGAAGTTGCGAAAGGCCGCCGTCAAGGCAAGGGCAAAGAAACCTACGCCAATGGCAGCGTCTACGAGGGCGATTATGAAGACGACCGCCGCCATGGCAAGGGCACCTTCGTTGGCACCGATGGCTACCGCTATTCCGGGGAATGGTCGCAAGGCCAGATCGAAGGCTTTGGCGAGATCACCTATCCGGACGGCTCGGCCTATATCGGTGAGCTGAGCGCAGATCTGCCGCACGGCAAGGGCCAAAGCACATATGCCGACGGAACCGTCTATGACGGCGACTGGATTGCCGGGGTTTTTGAGGGGCGCGGCACGGCGACCTACCCCAATGGCACGGTCTATTCAGGCCAGTTCCGCAACGCCCTGAGCCACGGCACCGGCACGGTCACCTTTGCCAATGGCTATCGCTATGAAGGCGAATGGATCGACGGTGCGCGGCAAGGCAAAGGGAAATCAACCTTTGCCGACGGCACGGTGTACGAGGGCGATTTCATCGATGGCGCTCGCCATGGAAAGGGAACGATCACGGCCCCCAGCGGCTTTACCTACACCGGCGACTGGTTTGACGGCAAAATCACCGGTGTAGGCGTGGCAACCTATGCTTCGGGCGATGTGTATGAGGGCGGCTTTTTCGAAAACAAACGTCAGGGACAGGGCACAATGCGCTATGCCAACGGGCAAGAGCAATCGGGCCTTTGGGACAACGACGCCCTGTCGTCAGAAGATGCGGCACCCACCGAGGGCACACCAGACGCAGAACCGGATGCGCCAAGCGCCGGGGAACCGGAAACCGAGGCCCCCGCAGAGAACTGACCTGCTACCAGGGCACCCGCTTCCCGGCCCAGTCGAAGAACCCACCCGTGTCGTCTTGGGTCAGCGCCCCCGTCACACGCAGCAGGTTTTCAGCAGCCTCCTCTGGCGCGACAGCGGGGTGTCGGCCTAGGTATTTCCGCGTGAACTCGGTTTTGACCGTTCCGGGGTGCAAGGCGACGCAAATCGCCTGTTTGTGCGTCCGGGCCAACTCGATAGACGCCGTGTGAACCACCTGATTAACCGCAGCCTTGGCCGCGCGATAACTGACCCACCCGCCCATTCGATTGTCGCCAATCGATCCGACCCGCGCTGACAAAACCGCAATCACGGATCGCCTGTCGCGCGGCAGCAACCGATGCGCCCGGCCAAGGATCAGCGCAGGGCCGACCGTATTCAGAGCATACTGATCCATCATGGCCCGCGCCGTCACAGCGCGCATGGTTTTCTCGGGCTGCGCGCCATTGATCTCCAATGCGCCTGACGCGACCAGGACCAGATCGAACGGCCCCTGCAGGTCATCCAGACGCGCCAACGCCACCTCGGGCCGGGTCAGATCGAACCCGTCGTGCGACCGGGACAGGCCGGTCACCGCCACGCGCTGTGCCACAAGCCGGTCGCAGATTGCGCCGCCGATCCCCCCGGATGCACCAATGATCAAAGCTGTCTTCATACCGCCCCACCTAGCGGCAGCACAGATGGGTTCAACACGCAAAGCAAAAGAAACCGGGGCAAATCCGCAAAGCCTGAAAATTGGTTCTTTTCATTCCCCTTCTGCTCTGTATAAGTTTCGCCCATGATCAACCGCGCAGATATCCCTTTTATCGACACCGCCCTTGGCGGTACGTCGCTGCGTGGCCTACTGATCCTAATCCGCCTCTGAGCGTGCCACCCGGCGCGCCCGCTCAGAGGAGGACGCCCGCGCGCCATAGGCTTTAGGACAGAAGAAGAAAGAGAAATCCCATGACCAACGTGACCGACCAAGACCGCGTCTTGATCTTCGATACCACTTTGCGCGACGGCGAGCAGAGCCCCGGCGCCACCATGACCCATGAAGAAAAGCTGGAGATCGCCGAACTGCTGGACGAGATGGGCGTCGACATCATCGAGGCGGGTTTTCCCATCGCCTCGGAAGGCGATTTCAAAGCCGTCACCGAAATTTCCCAGCGCGCCAAGAACAGCCGCATCTGTGGTCTGGCCCGCGCCAATTTCAACGATATCGACCGGTGCTGGGAGGCGATCAAACACGCCGAGAAAAGCCGCATTCACACATTTATCGGCACCTCTCCGCTGCATCGGGCCATTCCGAACCTGACCCAGGACGAGATGGCCGAGAAAATCCACGACACCGTCATCCATGCCCGCAATCTGTGCGAAAACGTGCAGTGGTCGCCGATGGATGCAACGCGGACCGAGTGGGACTACCTGTGCCGTGTGATCGAGATTGCGATCAAGGCGGGTGCGACCACGATCAACATTCCCGACACGGTGGGCTACACGGCACCGCTGGAATCGGCTGATTTGATCAAGCGTCTGATCGCAACCGTCCCCGGCGCGGATGAGGTCGTGTTTGCGACCCACTGCCACAACGATCTGGGCATGGCGACGGCGAACTCGCTGGCGGCCGTCATCGGCGGCGCGCGTCAGATCGAATGCACCATCAACGGTCTGGGTGAGCGTGCGGGCAACACCGCGCTGGAAGAGGTCGTGATGGCCATGCGCACGCGCAACGATATCATGCCCTACCACACCGGTATCGACACCACCAAGATCATGCATATCTCGCGCCGGGTCGCCACCGTGTCGGGCTTCAACGTGCAGTTCAACAAGGCCATCGTCGGCAAGAACGCATTTGCCCACGAAAGCGGCATCCATCAGGACGGGATGCTGAAGAACCGTGACAATTTCGAGATCATGCGCCCCGAAGATGTCGGCCTTACCGGCACATCCCTGCCGCTGGGCAAACATTCGGGCCGCGCCGCCCTGCGCGACAAACTTGAGACGCTTGGCTTTGAGGTCGGGGACAACCAGCTTCGCGATATCTTTGTCCGCTTCAAGGACCTGGCCGACCGCAAAAAAGAGGTCTTTGACGACGACCTGATCGCCCTGATGACGCTGGACGAGGCGGATGACTACCTGCAACTGGTGTCGATGAAGGTCACCTGCGGCACTGGCGGACAGGCCGAGTCGACGGTCGAGCTGGAGATGGACGGCAAGGACATCATCGCAACCGAACATGGGGATGGGCCGGTCGATGCCACCTTCAAGGCGATCCGTGCGATTTACCCCAACAAAGCGCATTTGCAGCTCTATCAGGTGCACGCGGTGACCGAAGGCACGGACGCGCAAGCCACCGTCTCGGTGCGTCTGGAAGAAGACGGCATGATCGCCACCGGCCAATCTGCAAACACAGATACCGTCGTAGCCTCGGCCAAGGCGTATATCCACGCGCTGAACCGTCTGATCATGCGTCGTGAGAAAGCAGGCCCCGGAGCGGACACGCGCGAGATCAGTTACAAGGACCTGACCTAAACAGACCAAAGGCTCCCGCACCCGCGGCGGCCCGGCTTCGCCGACCCTTCTTGGGTTTTGGGCCCGGCAGCGCGCCTGCGGCGCGCTGCCG
>NZ_JBQFML010000012.1:0-68846 GCF_056531805.1 Ruegeria sp. K5
TGCTGTACGTTCCCAAAAAAAAAAAAAGGCCCCGAACGATTGTGCTGCGCCGGGCCCAACGGGAAGAGGGCATTTTGAATGCCCGAACGACAGGCGGGAGGCCTTAGCCCTGTTTCTGGATCTCCACCGAATGCGGATAGGGGATCGACACGCCCTTGGCGTCGAAGGCTTCCTTGATCGTCTTGGTCAGTTCGAACTTCACATCCCAGTAATCTGCCGCCGCGCACCACAGGCGCGCCGTCAGGTCAACAGAACTGTCACCCAGATTGGTGACACGCACCCAGGGTTCCGGGTCCTTGTGAATGCGCTCATCCGCGTTCGCAACGTCCAGAATGATCTTCATCGCCTCATCCGCGCTGTCACCGTAGTCGATGCCAAAGATCAGATCGACGCGGCGCGTGTCATGGGCCGAGTAGTTGGTGATCACAGACCCCCAGGCTTGCCCGTTTGGTACGATGATCTGCACATTGTCCGGCGTCACCAACTCGGTCGTGAACAGGTTCAGGTCTTTGACCGTTCCGGCTGTTCCGCCAATATCCACGTATTGGCCCAGCTTATAGGGCCGGAACACCACCAGCATCACGCCTGCGGCCAGATCGCTGAGTGTCCCTTGCAGCGCCAGACCAATCGCCAGCGATGCAGCACCCAGAATGGCGACGATGCTTGTGGCTTCGATCCCGAAAATCCCCAGCACAGCCACCAGGACCATCGCAAGAATGGCCCATTTGACCAGGCTGGCCATGAAATTGCCAAGCGTCGGGTCAATATGCGGGGTCGCGTTGATCCGACGCCGCACGACGCCAGCAATCATACCTGCAACAATCCAACCGATGATCAGAACGATCAGTGCCTTCACCGCGTTCATGATCACAGGCGCAAATGCACCCACCTGTGTTACGACCTCATCCACGCGCATCTCCTTTGTCCAACAAGAAACCCGCGTCTTATGCGCGGGATTGGCCAAATTGTGAGGCAAAACCGCGTTTTGGTCTAGGTGCGAGTTGCGCGGGATTTCCCCGTTGTTCACCAGCAAACAGGTACTGACCGGCGTTGCACACAGGCAGGGGCTTTCAAGATCGCGCTGTGCTGCCTAGGTTTGACGATATCCAAAACAGGAGCCCCCTCAATGCTGGATGCCGAAACACACCCGATCATGACCCGTTGGCCTGCGCAGTTCCCTGACAGAATCCAACTCTATTCCTTTCCCACACCAAACGGCGTCAAGGCGTCGATCATGCTGGAAGAAACCGGCCTGCCGTATGAGGCGCACAAGGTCACTCTGGCCGATGCCGACGTGAAAAGCCCCGCGTTCCTGTCGCTGAACCCCAACAACAAGATCCCTGCGATCATCGACCCCAACGGCCCCGATGGCGAACCCTTGGGTCTGTTCGAAAGCGGTGCGATCCTGCTGTATCTGGCCGAGAAAACCGGCCAGTTCATCGGACAAACCGCAGCGGACAAGCATCGCGTCACCCAATGGCTGATGTTCCAGATGGGCGGCATCGGCCCGATGTTTGGACAGCTTGGATATTTCTACAAATTTGCTGGCAGCGAGATCGAAGACCCCCGCCCGCGCGAGCGTTATGTGAACGAAGCCAAGCGCCTGCTGAATGTGCTGAACACGCAGCTGGACGGGCAGGACTGGATTGCCGGTGAGTACTCGATTGCCGATATCGCCATCGCACCCTGGCTGCGCGGGTTGGACTTCTACGGCGCCAAAGAGCTGTTGGGATGGGATGACCACGCCCATCTCGCGCCCTATCTGGATCGGTTTCTGGACCGACCTGCGGTGCAAAAAGGACTGGTTACGCCTGCCCGTGACTAAGTGAACGCAACTGGTGGATGCCCGTCACAGGCATCCACCAGTTGTTTCACCTTAGCCCGGCAGCTTGCCGGTCAGGACATAGCGCAGGATCTCCACCACCTGTCGGGGGTCTTCCGCAACCGCCAGGGCGGCGGCATCGACCTCTTTCAGGGCATGTTGGTGATCGGGGCCGTGCAGCACGATCAGTGACTTGCCCAGCGCGGCGGCATAGCCCGCGTCAAAGGCCGCGTTCCACTGTTTGTACTTGTCGCCAAACCGTACCACGACCACATCGGCATCCGCGATGCCCTTGCGGGTGCGGATGGCGTTGACCATTGCGCCCTTGTGGTCATGCCAATACTTGTTCGGCTCGGCCCCAAGAATGGCGACCCCGCAATCATCGCTGGCGGCATGATCTGTGACCGGGCTGTTGAACGTGACATCCAGCCCCTGCGCCCCTTCAATGATTTGCTCACGCCAATCGGTGTGGATTTCTCCGGAAAGATAGACATTCAGGCCCATGGGTGCCTCCTTTGATTTCTTGCTGCGACCCTAGTTCGAAAGGGCGCGCAACCCAAGGGGTCGCTCAGAACGACAAGCGCCAGAACACCGGCTGATCGTTCCGAGCCACCTTGCGGGCCGCACTGCGTTGCTTGCTGCCCAAAAAGGGCGGAGTTTCGCGCGTCGGTTCGAACCCGAAACTGCGGGGCAGTTTGGTGTAGATCGACCGCGGCGGCATCCGGCCCCAGGTGATCGCCTTCAGCTTTGCGCCCGGACCGGGCTGATGCATCCAGACGGTGCGCACGGCAAATTCCTCGCGCAGCAGCATCAGAACCGCCAGCATCATCACCTCGGCCCAGATTTTCGCGTATTTCCGCCGCAGCGCCTGCTCATATTCCGAGGTCAGCCGCAATTCGCGCGAGCGTGGCGCGCGGTTTTCCAACCGTTGCCGCGCACGGCCGACAAAGCGCAACCAGTCCGATTGAACCTCTTCAATCAGGCAATGGCCGCTGGTCAGATCGACGTCCAGACGGCACCAGGCAAGGGTCGGACGACCTTCGGTCCGGATCGGGTGCCAGCAGCTTTGATATGCACCAACAGCACAGCGCTGTTCGTATTTCCACAGCAGCGCGGCATGTTCGGTCGGGAACCCCAACTGCACGACAAGGTTATGCGCCTTGCGCGTAGTCTGCTCGCCAGACCAGCAGTCGAAGCTGAGGCAGAAATCCATCCACTGGGATTGATAGGAAACCTCCAGCCCCGACAGCGCAGCCGGGCTCAGCCCGTCAAACCGCATCGCACGGTCCGCATGGGCCACCGCCAGCACATCATGCCGCCGCAGGACGCCACCGCACTGTGCAATCATCGGTGCCAACAGCGGGCGTGACAGCAAACGGGACAGTCCCGATTGTTTCAGGGTCGAGACCGGGGCCTCGGCATCCATGACCTGGCCAAGCAACCATGGGCTCTGCCGGTCGGGATAGTAAGGAAAGGGCATCTCTTGCGGCAGAATCTGCCGAATCATCGAGATGTCTTGGCGTTTCATGACAGCTCTCCAACGGGAAACACACCCGCCGAAGAACCGGCGGGCAATCAGATATGGGGTATCGCTTGCGCAGGGCTGGGATCTGGCATCTGGCAGACTCCGAAGTTTGATTGCGTCAGGGGGCCGGATGTAGGGGCCGAGGGTGATTCTGCTCAACCCTTTGTTTCGAGGCGCTTTCAGGTGTTGCCGTTTCGCCACAACAAAAAAGCGCGCCGGATGGCGCGCTTTTGTCGGATCATGTCGGGGGCGATCAGCCGCGCAGAACGCCGCCTGTGGCCTTGGTGACCTTGGCGATGATCTTTTCGGCCACCGCTTCGATGTCTTTCTCCTTCAGCGTTGCATCCGTCGGCTGCAAACGCACGGTGATGGCCAGCGATTTCTTACCCTCACCCAAACTGCCGCCGATGAATTCGTCAAAGACGCGCACATCCTCGATCAGCGCCTTGTCCGCACCTGCTGCGGCGTTCACCAGCGTCAGCGCCTCGACGCCTTCATCCACGACAAAGGCAAAGTCGCGCTCGACCGCTTGCAGGTCACGCAGTTCAAGGGCTGCACGGGTGGCACCGGATTTGCGCGGCAGCGGCACCTCATCCGGCCAGATGGTAAAGGCCATCGCCGGGCCCTTGATGTCCATCGCCTGCAACACGCGCGGGTGCAGTTCACCAAAGACGCCCAATACCTTTTTTGGCCCCAGACAGATCTTGCCGTGACGGCCCGGATGCCACCAGGCATCGCCATCGCGCAGAACCTGCACCTTGGCGGGCGCGCCAATGGCGGCCAGCACCGCCTCGGCATCCGCCTTGGCGTCGAATACGTCCACCGGGCGCGAGGCTCCGTGCACGTCCTTGGGCCCGCTACGACCGACCAGCAGGCCAGTGATCTGGGTTTTCTGATCGCCGGGCTCGCCGTCATGGAAGACCGGACCAACCTCGAACAGGGCCACATCTGCGTAACCACGTGCCTGATTGCGGGCAGCGGCCTGCAACAGACCGGGCAGCAGATCGGGGCGCATATGGCTCATCTCGGACGAGATCGGGTTTTCCAACTGCGTCGCATCATCGCCACCACCAAACAGCGCCGCCGAGGCCTGATCGATGAACGTGTACGAGACGCATTCGTTATAGCCCAGCGCAGCGCAGGTGCGACGCGCCATTGACTGGCGACGCTGTCCCGGGGTCATCACCGGCTTGGGGATACCATCGGTCACGCGCGGCAGCGGCTTGCCCTGCAGCTTGGTCAGGGATGCAATCCGCGCGACCTCTTCCACCAGATCGGCCTCGCCCATGATGTCGGGCCGCCAGCTGGGCACATGCGCCATCTCGCCCTCAAGGCGGAAGCCCAGGCGGGTCAGGGTCTGGCGCTGCTCGCTCTCGGCGATGTCCATCCCGACCAGAGACTGCACCCGCGCCGCATCCAGCTTGTAGGCCCGCGCGTGGTTCGGCGCTTTGCCCGCCTGAACCACGTTCGACGCCTCGCCACCGCAGATATCCAGAATCATCTGCGTCGCGTGTTCCAACCCTTCCAGCGTGTAGTCCGGGTCAACACCACGTTCGAACCGATAGCGCGCATCCGAGTTGATCTTAAGCGCCCGCCCGGTCAGAGCGATCTGCACATGATCCCAGAACGCGCTTTCCAGAAAGACGTTCACAGTCTCTTCGGTACAGCCGGTTTCCTCACCGCCCATGATACCGGCGATGGACTCCGCGCCCTTGTCATCCGAGATCACCATCATGCCCGGCTGCAGCGTGTATTCTTTCTCATCCAGCGCCACCAGCTTTTCGCCGCCTTTGGCGCGATGCACCCGCAGGTTGCCCTGTACCTTGTCAGCGTCGAACACGTGCAGCGGGCGGTTGTGGTCGAAGGTCATATAGTTGGTGATATCCACCAGGGCCGAGATCGGACGCAGCCCGATCGCCTTCAACTGGTCCTGCAACCACTGCGGGCTAGGGCCGTTCTTGACGCCACGGATCAGACGCCCGGTGAAATGCGGCGCACCATCCAGCGTGTCATCGTCAATCGTCACCTTGATCGGGCTGTCGAAATCGCCGGGCACCGGCGTGTAGTCCCGCTGTTTCAGCGTCCCGATCCCGCGCGCGGCCAGATCGCGGGCAATCCCCTCGACCCCCAGCGCATCGGGGCGGTTCGGAGTGATCGCGATCTCGATCATCGTATCGACCTTGGACGGCTCATTCTCGGCCAGCCAGTCGACGAACCGGTCTCCGACCTCGCCCGAGGGCAGCTCGATGATGCCGTCATGCTCGTCCGACAGCTCCAACTCACGTTCCGAGGCCATCATGCCAAAGCTTTCAACGCCACGGATCTTGCCGACGCTGATGGTCAGGTCCAGACCGGGGATATACATGCCCGGTTTGCAGACCACGACGGTGATGCCTTCGCGCGCGTTGGGGGCACCGCAGATGATCTGCAACTCACCCTCATCCGTGTCCACCTTGCAGACGCGCAGCTTGTCGGCGTCGGGGTGTTTCTCGGCATGTTTCACATAGCCCAGCGTAAAGCCTGCCAGCCGATCCGCCGGGTTCACGATCTCTTCGACCTCAAGGCCAAGATCGGTCAGCGCCTCGGCGATCTCATCAACCGAAGCGTCAGTGTCGAGGTGGTCTTTCAGCCAGGACAGAGTGAATTTCATTGCAAGCGGCCTTCTTGGGCAAACATCCGTTTGGCACAGGCAATGGCAAAGAATACGCCGGGGTGCAAGCGCTGCGCGTCACGGATAGCTGGGGGTGCGGCCCAAAATCTCATCCAACTGCCGCCCGATCCAGCCATGCGGGATGAAATGGCCGCCGGGATGGGTGTCCAGCACCACATGGCCTTTCGCGCAATCGGTCCATTCCACGCGGCTGAGCGTCAGGATCGGCACCACGCTCCAATCCCCGGTCGGAGTGGCGGTGTCACAGCCGTATTTCTGCCGCCACAGCGCCACCGGATAGGTGGTGTCGCCGCCCGGCCCAAACGGGAAATCCATCACCGTGTCACCCGTCCCATGCACATGGCGCACCTGGCGCGGGGCCTGCGGGCAGTCTTCGGTCTGACGGATGGTTCCGGCCACCCCCAGCAGCGCGGCGATGTCGTCACCCGACTGGCAGGCAAAACGCCACGCCATCGCGCCGCCAAAGGAATAGCCCGAGACATAGATGCGTTCGGGATCAACCGGATAGCGTTTGGCGACGTCCTGAAGCACCCGGTCGGCAAAGGGTACGTCGTCGGTGTCCGAGGTCCAGAAATCCCAGCTTTTACCCAACCCGTTGGGCGCAACCAGCAACACGCCGCGCAGCTTGGTCGCCCCGGCGATGCGTTGATGGTTCACCACCACGGTTCCCTGCCGCGCCCAGCCGTGGAAATGCAGCAGCACCGGCAGAGGCGTTTCGCCATCCCACCCGTCCGGCTCCAGCACATGATACGAGCGATCGCCGACCTGACAGGCGATATCGCCATGGCAGGCCTCCACAGCAGCGGCTTGGGTGGCGGTCAGCAACAGAAGGCAGAGTAGTCGATAGATCATGCGCCCGACCCTACCCGGCCCGCGCGCCATGTCACGTCACAACCCCGTGCGAGCCTGTAACAAGCCGCGCCATCGCCAGACCGCGGGATGGCGATCCAACGGTTATGTTGGGCAGTTTATGTTGGCCAAATCCGTGCGTCGTTCAAATGGAGCGCTGACGGAGACAAATCGCCAGCCCGTGCGGGCGGTCTGGCGATGGCGCGGCGGCCTATCGGCCTTTACTCCGCGCAACAGCACTCAGAAACCCATGTTTCCATTTATCCTGTGCCAATAGGTTACAAGTTCAACCCAAACAGGCGGCACAATAAGACTTAACGAAAAGGTTAGTATCGCAGCACCGAGAAAATAAGTGGCGTAGGTTTGTAGTCGCTCAACATGCCCGATGAACCCAGTGATCTTTTTCTCCCATTGGCTCAATTCGAGTTTTTCAAATCGCCCATCAACCGTCACATCCATGTGCTTCATCGAAAGCAAGTAGAGCCAGATCGCAATCAAAAGTGTAGAAAGCCCAACCAATAGGCCGGGTGCAAAAAGATCACTGCTTTTGAGCATCCCCAATCCGGTGATCTTTTCAGCCAAACCAACCAAACTTGCAGCCCCAAGGAGCCCAGACGCGACCGCCAAACCTCTTTGTGATCGAGCTTGTACATTTCCAAGAATCTGCAACGAGCGGTCAACTCGGTTTACTTCCCAAGTACATTTGCTCTCGGCAGAACATAGCGGGCAATTTGTCGTATAACCATCAGAACTATCGCAAAACGACCCATGCTCCCGGCACAAGTACCTTCCGCGATTGACGCTCAGAAAGTGATAGATCACCGAGACAAACCACCATGTAGGTTCGGCATATCCAGCGCCGCAAACCCGTAGTGGCGCAGCCACCGCAGATCGCTGTCAAAGAACGCGCGCAAATCCGGAATGCCGTATTTCAGCATCGCCAGACGGTCGATCCCGATCCCGAAGGCAAAGCCCTGATAGACCTCGGGATCGATCCCACCCGCAGCGATCACCTTGGGGTGGACCATGCCCGAGCCCAGAATCTCCATCCAGTCGTCGCCCTCGCCGATCTTCAGCTGACCGTTATCCCAGGAACAGCGGATATCGACCTCGGCCGAGGGTTCGGTGAAGGGGAAATGCGAGGCGCGGAAGCGGAGTTCGACATCGTCGACCTCGAAGAACGCCTTCACGAACTCTTCCAGAACCCATTTCAGGTTCGCCATCGAGATGTCTTTATCAATCGCCAGCCCCTCGACCTGATGGAACATCGGCGTGTGGGTCTGGTCATAGTCGGCGCGGTACACGCCGCCCGGACAGATCACGCGGATCGGCGCGCCCTGCTTCTCCATCGAGCGGATCTGCACCGGCGAGGTATGGGTGCGCAGCACATGCGGCGGGCGGTTGTCGCCCTCGGCACGGTGCATATAGAACGTGTCCATCTCGGCCCGCGCGGGGTGGTGGCCGGGGATGTTCAGGGCGTCGAAATTATACCAGTCGGTCTCGATCCGCGGCCCTTCGGCCACCGAGAAACCCAGCTCGGCAAAGATCGCGGTCAGTTCCTCGGTCGCCTGGCTGATCGGGTGGATCGAGCCCTGACGGCGCGCGCGGGTCGGCAGGGTGACGTCCAGCCATTCGGTGCGCAGACGCTCATCCAGCGCGGCATCGGCAAGTGCTGCTTTCTTGGCGGACAGGGCCGAGTTGATCTCATCCTTCAGCGCATTCAGCGCGGGGCCTGCGACCTGGCGTTCCTCGGGGGTCATCTTGCCCAGTTCGCGCATCTTCAGCGCGACCTCGCCCTTTTTGCCGACGGCGGCGACGCGGATCGACTCGAGCGTGTTCTCGTCGCCTGCTTCGGCGATCTGACCCAGATATTTTGCCTTGAGATCGTCCATGACGCTTCCTGACCTTGGCCCCTGACTGCTGTTCAGGCTCTGCTATCACAGCGGACCGTGAAAGCAAGAGGGGCCGGGCAATCAGGCGCAGCGCAGCAAAGCGGTGGTTCTGTTCTGCCGCACCGGGCGCGCGGTCTCGCCATAGGTTTCGGGGCAGTCGCGCAGGTTGGGGAACAGGGTCAGGATCTCATCCGTGGCGTCACCGCCCAAGCCATCCAACCCCTCTTGCCCGGGAAAGAAGCTTTCGGACACCAGACCGCTGGTGGTCACCAATTGGTGGCGGTCGAACATCATATGGATGTAGCGCACGATATCGCAGGGCACGGCCGTCACGGTCGCGCCATTGACCAGCGCCTTGGCGGGAACCAGCACCTCATGCTCGCCAAACAGAAGCTGAGCTTGCCAGCCGGTGATCAGAACCTGGTGCTGGGGTGAAATCAGAACGTCATCCTTGGCCCCCAGTGTTCCGGCGCTGATCCGGATCGGGGCAAAGCGACCGCGCCCGGACACCGTGCTGCCCCCGATCCAGCTGATCGGAAGCGGGCCGTTATCAACGGTGTTCACCAGGTCCCCCGCTTCAAGCGTTTCGATACGGCGGGGCCCGTGTGGCGTATCCACCAACGTGCCCGCCGTGAAACAGGCGGCACCACTGTCACCGGGCGAAACATCGGCGTGAACCAGCGTGTTCGGGTTGGGCTGGTTGAACTGCAAGGATGTGGTGGTCGAGCCGGGACCCGTCAGAACAACCAGATTTTCGGACGTCGCCCCCGCAGCCAGCCCATCGATTGCGGTGATATTCTGCGTGCCGTTGCCGATGTCATAGAAGTCGATGACCTCATTGGTGCTTGTGTTGGTCAATGCGACCGCTTCGAAGATCGTATCGTTCACCGGAACAGGCGCATCGGGGTCGGTCAGCAGGAAGGTGAAGTTATCCGCCGAGATGACAAAGACCTGCTCATTGTTGTCCGGGTCGGTTGTCACTACGACGCCGGGATCGGTCAGCGCGATCTCTAACCCGACGGTGCCGTCGCTGTTGTAAAGCGAAACGGTGAAATCTGCCGGATCTTCCGACGCGCCCAGCGCAACTTCGACAAACTCATTCACGCCGGAGGAAACGACAAACGGGTCGGCGTAGTGCAATTCGCTGATGCGGGGCATTCAGGGCATCCTTTGGGGAAAGGTCGTCGCAATTACTAGGACGCTTGTATTCACGAACGATGAACGCCTTCAATCCACAGGCGATCACAATTTGCGTTACCACACGGCAGCTTACGACGCGCACGCCACCTCACCAAAGGGGTAAGGTGGGCTGCTCGGCGTGTTAGGTCGGTGTCAGTAGCTGTACTGCGGGAACACCCGCGTCAGATCGCCGTTCCAGTCGCCGTTATAGTGATCCAGCAATTCATCTGCCGGAACCTTGCCGGTTTCGATACTGTCTTTCAGCGCATTCAGGAAATGGGTTTCGTCCGGCACCAGACCGCCTGCGCCGGGGAAGGCGCGGGATTTCAGCCCGGATTCCGAGATCGCCACGACCTCGCGCGCCAGATCGTGCATGTTGATGTTGCCGACCCGCGCTTGCAGCCCGTCCTTGGCGGCCTCAACACGCAGCGCTTCGCGGGTTTCGGCATCCCAGCCCTTGACCAGATCCCAGGCTGCATCCAGCGCGCCCTGATCGTAGGTCAGACCAACCCAAAAGGCAGGCAGCGCACAAAGCCTGCGCCACGGGCCGCCATCAGCGCCGCGCATCTCCATGAATTTCTTGATCCGCGCTTCGGGGAAGGCGGTGGTCAGATGGTCGGCCCAATCGGACAGGGTCGGTGTTTCGCCCGGCAATGCGGGCAGCTTGCCTTGCAGGAAGTCACGGAAGGACATGCCCAGAGCATTCACATACTGACCGTCGCGATAGACAAAATACATCGGCACATCGAGCGCATATTGCACGTAGCGCTCGAACCCGAACCCGTCTTCGAACACGAAGGGCAACATGCCCGTACGCGCATCATCGAGATGCCGCCAGATATAGCTGCGCCAGCTTTTCTGGCCGTTGGGCTTGCCCTCGAAGAACGGAGAGTTGGCGAACAGCGCCGTTGCCACCGGCTGCAACGCCAGCGCCACGCGCAGTTTCTGCACCATGTCGGCCTCGGACCCGAAGTCGATATTGACCTGAACGGTGCAGGTGCGCCGCATCATGGCGCGGCCCATGGTGCCGACCTTCTCCATATAGTCGTTCATCAGCCGATAGCGGCCCTTGGGCATCAGCGGCATCTCATCATGGGTCCAGAACGGAGCCGCGCCCAGACCGATAAAACCTACGCCGATCTCGTCAGCGATGTCCTTTACCTCGCGCAGGTGGGTGTTCACCTCGTCGCAGGTCTCGTGGATCGTTTCCAACGGTGCCCCCGACAGCTCCAGCGCGCCACCGGGTTCGAGGCTGACATTCGCCCCGTCTTTCTCCAAACCGATCAGCTTGCCGCCTTCGCGCACCTCGGCCCAGCCGTGCCGATCCCGCAGACCCTCCAGCACCGCCACGATAGACCGAGTGCCTTCGAATGGCAGCGGCTTCAGGGTGTCCTTGCAATAGCCGAACTTTTCATGCTCGGTGCCGATGCGCCAATCCTGCTTGGGCTTGCAGCCCGATTCCAGGTATTCGGCCAATTGCTCATGACGTTCGATCGGTCCGCCGCCGGACTGGGGGATGGACATGAATCGCGCTCCGATCCTGATGTGTCTGTCTGGTTGGTCAGTCGTGGGGGCAAACCGCGCCGGTGTCAATGCAGCCTGAGATGCGCGGGCCGTAAGGGGGTGCGTTCCCAGATCACCACCGGATGGCTCGCGCCACCGTTCAACTCCGCCAGCATTTGTTCGGTTTTCAATCCCGGCAGGGCCGAGAAGACATCGAACAGCGCCTCGGCCCCTTCGGCATTCACAGGAATGTGAAGCAGAGGCTGGCCCGGTTGTTCCAGCACCCAATGCGCCGGGGTCGAGGTCGGGTCGAGCGCCAGCCGCTCAATCTCGCGCGTGGCGACCATGCCACCGTCCAGCGGGCCAAAGTAGTTGATCTGACCTTCGTCGACGGTGACAACACCCTGCCCGCCCGACCCGGTCCGGAACCGCCCGCGCTGTACCCCGATCACCGCCAGCGCCACCGCGACGGCCACAAGCACCCAGCCGAGCCAGCCCAGCAATCCACCGGGCCCGCTAATCCAACTGAGGCCGAGGATCAGGACAAACCCGGCCACCAACACTTCGCGCCAGCGCCAAAGGGCCTGTTTTGCTTCGGGTCGGATAAAGCTCATGACAAAGCCTCGAACGTAAACGAGACCGAGTAACGGACCAGTTTCAAATTGGGGACAGCCTTTGATGCAGACAAAGTGCGTTTGTCGAATTCATGTGCAACGATAATACCCCGGATCGAGTCTTCGCCCTCTTCCACCAAATCACCCATGTATCCCAAGATTTGAGCGACAACCTTTGAATCCGTCTTGCCAGCCTTCAACTCTACAACGACCAGCTTCTCGTCCGTATCTCGGCACAGAATATCGATGAAGCCCGAGGTCACAGCCCGCTCGGCCCCGTCGTCAACAATTTCAAGGCCGGCGTCAAGCAACGAGATTTCTTGCCGTATCGCCGATTGCATATCCCGCTCTAGCGCAAACCGCTGTCTCTCGGGTGCTTGCATTCCGATAGACTCTCTGGCGTCATTCGGTTTCGTCAATCTGCTGTCAGGCTCATTTTCGCGCAGGAAGCGTGCGTAGCGCTGAACCGCGTTCTTGTAAGATTGCAACCCATTTCGCAAATTGCCGTTGATGGGAATCTTCGACGGGTTATCTTTACCGCTCCGCTGATCCGCAGACGAATAACTCAAAGCCGTAACGATATCGCTCAATGTCCCGTGGTCAGACGCTTCGTCCAACGAACCGTAATGCTCTTCGACTTTTTGAACCCGATGAATTTGAGCAACACAGGTATTTTCCGCATATCCTTCGGAAACCAGCCAGTCTCGATAATGTGTTTTCATAATTTTATTCTAGCTCCAATCCCCCAACGCCTGCTGCCACATTGTCAACGCCGCAACCGCCGCTGTATCCGCGCGCAGGATACGAGGGCCAAGACTGACCACATGCGCAAAGGGCAACGCTGTCAGGCGCGCGCGTTCCTTGTTCGAAAACCCACCCTCGGGACCCACCAGAATGGCCCATGGCTGACCTTTTTCCTGGGCCGCCAGACGCAGGGCCGAGCCGACCTCGGCCTCATTGCAGAACATCAACTGACGCCCCTCGGGCCACGCGTCCAGTACACGATCCAGTCGCTGCAGATCGGCAACCTCGGGCACAAAAGTACCGCCACACTGTTCGGCAGCCTCGACCGCATGGGCCTGCAAACGGTCCTGTCGGATGCGTTCGGAATTGGTGAACTCGGTCTGAACGGGCACAATCCGCGCCGCGCCCATTTCCGCTGCTTTTTCAACGATGAAGTCCGTGCGGGCCTTTTTGATCGGCGCAAACAGAAACCACAGATCGGGCGGCAATTGCAGCGGCTTGGTCTGCCGCTGACAGGTCAGAACACCACCGCGCTTTCCGGCCTCGGCAACCTCGGCCAGCCATTCGCCATCCTTGCTGTTGAACAACGCCACAGGACCGCCAACCGACAGGCGCATGACGCCGAACAGGTAATGCGCCTGCTCGCGCGTCAATTCAACCGATTGCCCCTGACCCAGGGGCTGCTCTACATACAGTCTGATCTTCGCACTCATGAGACCTTACATATGCAAGGCAATGCCCCAACACCAGATGGTCAGGTCGCCGATGCCGTATCCGGCAACTGGGTCGACACCTATGCCCCCGCTTTCGCGCGCCCCTACCTGCGGCTCAGCCGCGCGGACCGGCCCATTGGAACATGGCTTTTGCTGATTCCCTGCTGGTGGGGTCTGGCGCTGGCCATCCTGCATGACGGGCAAGCGCGGTTGGAGGATCTGTGGATCGCCATCGGATGCGCGCTGGGCGCGTTCCTGATGCGCGGGGCGGGGTGCACCTGGAACGACATCACCGACCGAGAGTTCGACGCGCAGGTCGAACGCACGCGGTCCCGCCCCCTGCCCGCAGGTCAGGTCACGGTGCGGCAGGCGATGGGCTGGATGATCCTGCAATGTCTGCTGGCGTTGGGCATCCTGCTCAGCTTCAATCAGGCGGCAATTGCGATGGGAGTGCTGTCGCTGCTGCCGGTGGCGATCTATCCGTTTGCCAAGCGCTTTACATGGTGGCCGCAGGTGTTTCTGGGGCTGGCCTTTAACTGGGGCGCGCTGCTGGCCTGGGCTGCGCATACCGGATCAGTGGGCTGGCCCGCAATCACCCTGTATCTGGCGGGTATCGCGTGGACGCTGTTTTATGACACCATCTACGCCCATCAGGACGCCGAGGATGACGAACTGGTCGGCATTAAATCCACCGCGCGGCTGTTCGGGACCGATACGGCAAAATGGCTCAAATATTTTCTGGCCGCCACCGTTTCGCTGATGGGACTGGCGATCATCGACGCGCTGGTTCCCGGAAGGTCGACTCTGGTGCTGGTTATCGCCCTTGGCGGTCCATGGGCGATGGGCTGGCACATGATGTGGCAATTGCGCGGTCTGGATCTGGAAAACAATGCCAAGCTGCTGCAATTGTTCCAGTCGAACCGCGACACCGGCCTTATTCCGCTGATCTTCCTCTGCGTCGCGCTGCTGCTCTGATTGCACCTGCGGGCCGGGGTCTGTAAGAGTCCGCCCAAACGCCTGAGGAGTCACTAGCCCGCACATGCGTCTGCCGTATTTTCTGTCCGTGTCCCTGATCTTTCTTGTATCCGCAGGGGTGTCACTGCTGGCGGCCGGTTTTGCCGTCACCAAGATCGAGGAAAGCTCGGAATTTGCTGTGCGGCGAGCCCTGGACCTGAAGGGCCATGACTGGGCCGAAGTTCAGTCAGACGGGCTGCGCGTGGTGCTGACCGGCATCGCACCGGACGAGGCCACACGGTTCAATGCCCTGACCGCTGCGGGAACCGAGGTCGATACCTCGCGCGTCATCGACGAGATGGAGGTCACCGCCACCACCGCGCTGGCCGCGCCGCGCTTTTCGGTCGAGATTCTGCGCAATGACAGCGGCATCTCGGTCATTGGCCTGTTCCCGGCCAGCGAAAGCCGCGATGACCTTGTCGACAGGCTTAGCGATCTGGATCGCGCGGCCCCTGTTGCGGATCTGATGGAAACTGCCGACTACCCGAAACCCGATGGTTGGGATGAGGCGATCGCCTATGCGGTCAGCGCCCTGTCGCGCCTGCCGCGTGCAAAGATCTCGGCTAGCCCGGGGTTGGTGAAAGTGACCGCCATTGCCGACAGCCAGGCCGAAAAAGAACAGCTGGAACAGGACCTGACCCGCGCCGCGCCGCCCAGCCTGCGCATCGGCCTGTCGATCTCGGCCCCGCGCCCCGTCATCACTCCGTTCACCCTGCGTTACCTGATCGGCGCGGATGGTGGCCAGTTTGACGCCTGCTCGGCCCAGGATGAAGAGGCGCGGGATCAGATCATTGCCGCCGCGCAGCAGGCCGGTCTGAGCACGACATATACCTGCACCATCGGTCTGGGTGTGCCGTCGCCCCGTTGGGCAGACGCGGCGACCCTTGGCATCAAGGCGCTGGCCGAGATTGGGCAGGGATCGATCACCCTGTCCGATGCAGATATCACCCTGATTGCCGCGCAAGGAACCAATCCCGCCCTGTTTGACCGTGTGGTGGGCGAACTGGAAAACGCCCTGCCCGAGGTCTTCGCCCTGCACGCCGTACTGCCCGAGCCCGAGGACGAAGAACCCACAGGCCCGATTGAGTTTTCAGCCACACGCAGCCCCGAAGGACTGGTGCAATTGCGCGGGCGCGTGGGCGATGAAACCCTGCGGGACATGGCCGACAGCTATGCTCGCGCCGCCTTTGGGTCGGAACAGGTTTATACAGCCACCCGCGTCGTTCCTGATCTGCCCGCAGACTGGCCTGTCCGTGTTCTGGCCGGGCTTGAGGCGCTTTCGCTTCTGCAAAACGGCGCTTTGACCGTGACGCCGGAATCAGTGGACCTGAGCGGCAACAGCCATGACGAAGACGCCAAGGCCCGCATCGCCGGGATGTTGTCCGAGAAATTGGGCGAAGCGCAGGATTTCACCCTGTCGATCACCTATGTACCGCCGCCGGAACCTGAGGACGCCCTGCCCGATCCCGAGCTGTGCGAGGAACGGATTGCCGAGGTACAGAAAGCCAGCAAAATTGCGTTCGAGCCCGGCTCGGCCACAATCGCGGCGGACTCGCGCGATGCGGTGAACCAGATCGCCGATATCCTGCGCGAATGCGGCCCGATCCGATTGGAAATCCAGGGCCATACCGACAGTCAGGGCCGCGAAGAAATGAACCAGCAACTCAGCCAGGCGCGCGCGCAATCCATCCTGAACGAATTGCGCGGGCGGCGGATTCCGACCTCAAGCTATACCGCCGTCGGGTATGGGGAAACGCAGCCCATCGCCGACAATGACAGCGAAGCGGGCCGCGAGGAAAACCGCCGGATCGAGTTCCGCCTGATCCGCCCGGAACCGGTCGAAAACACCGAAACCGGGCTTGAAGCGCTGGAAACCGGCGCGACCGAGCCGGACCAGACCGACACGACCGCACCGGATGCGGATGCAGAGGATCAATAGAGTGAACAGAACCGAATTCATCATCGCCACCGCCGTCATCCTGTTCGCGGCCTTCTGCATGGGCTGGTTCGCCAACTGGCTGGCCCACCGCCTGTCCCGCGTGCGTCAAAGCGACGTGGCCGATCTGGACCGGATGAGCCAGGAGCTGCACGAGGCCGAAGAAACCCGCGATCAGGCGATCACCTACCTGCAACAGCGCGAAGCCGAACTGACCAACCAGCTGACCCAGACCGAAGCGGAACTCGCCGCCGCCATGGACGGCCTGCGCGCCGCCCGGCAAGAGGCCGAAGAACTGCGCGGACGCATCAACAACGCGGATTAGGAGTTTCCTCAGAATTGAGACCTTCGCGCTTGCCAGCTGTTGACCGTCACACGAACCTGACTCAACCGTAATAGTTGGATCAATAGCAAGGCGAGCGCTCAACATCAGAGATGTGCGCCAGTCAAACATCCTTGGAGCAAAGAGATTAGGTACAGGAGTACTGATCTGTACGGCGCTCTTTAGGAAGTGTCGGCTATAAGCCCTAGGTGTCAGATGCTGCGGCAACAACGAACGTCGGTTTTTCGCGCTATGATCAAAAACCAGAGCTGGTCTCGAACAACATTGCACGCAGAAATACAGTAGCGCGACTTACTCACCTGTATCGAGTGGTTGATGACGGCCTCACTGGCTTAGGATAAAGTGAACCTATGAAATGTGGTCAATGTGAACGGCCAGCGCTCTACGAATACGATAACGGGCTGTATCTGTGCCTGTCCTGCAATGCGATCCTGCAAGAAAACAATTACCGTGGCTTCCTGATGAACGCTGCTATGATGAACCATGCCATGGATGAAATGGACATGGTGACGGGCATTCCTCTGGGAGGTGGTAGAATCCCGGTTAGCGCGCTATCCCAAGCAATGAGCCGCCCCATGACAAACAACCATATCACCATCTCAAATTCATCCGTGGGCGTTTTGAACACTGGTGACCTAGCGAAGATCAATGCAGTTATAACGATCACGGAAGGAAGTGACGCTGAGGAGCTGGGTCACACCATCAAAGACTTCGCGCAAGCTGTGGTCGATTCCGATGAGATCACGAAAGAGGAAAAGCACGAGGTAGGCGAACTGCTCGGGACCCTGTCGGAGCAGATCGCCGGAAAGCGTTCTAAACCTGTGATCGGAAGCGTTCTCAAAGGAATCGAGGAGCGGATAAAGTCCGTGAATGTGTTGTGGGGCTTCGCTGAGAAAATTGGTAAGCTACTAGCAGACCTTGGAATTACAGCTTGACGTTCTGGCACGTGGCGCAGGTCAAGACCCCTCTACCGTGCCTCTCGACGCTCCTGTTTGTCCTTCGCCCTAGCCAGTACCTCACCAATCGCGAGAAGCCCCGTCCGACGGCACTGGCGGCTTCTTCTGACGCTCGGCCACCACTCCCGCTCGTTGATCCGCAACACTGCTATTTCCGAGTGTTTCGTGACCAGCACATTCTTGAAGCTGACATTGGCGCGTGTGGGTTTAACGACAACTTGGTCCCGCACTGCCGACACTGGATCAGCAATACACGGTGTTCGGGCCAATGCTACGTGTCGGGTCACGCTGCATTGATTCAGAAATTTCGCATCAAGACTCAGAGAGTTGCGACGTTCCATCCCAACGGGTCAGCGCGTCTTCGTCCTCATCCTTGGCGGCGACCCATTCCGCGCCGGAGTCGGTGATTTCCTTCTTCCAGAACGGCGCGCGGGATTTGAGGTAGTCCATCAGAAACTCAGCCGCCTCGAACGCATCCTTGCGGTGCCGCGCGGCGGTGGCGACCATCATGATGCGATCGCCCGGAGCAAGCCGTCCGTGGCGGTGAATCACCAGCACATCGCCCAATGACCAGCGCGCGCGCGCCTCTTCCGCGATCTTGGTCAGGGCGCGTTCGGTCATGCCCGGATAATGCTCAATCTCCATCACATCCAGATCGCCCGAGGCCAGATCGCGCACCACCCCAGTAAAGGTCACAATGGCGCCGTTGGCGTCGTCACCGGCAGCAAAAGCATTGGCCTCGGCCCCCAGATCAAATGGCGCTTCCTGAACCGCGATCCGCATCTCAGCCACCGGTCATGGGCGGGAAAAACGCCACCTCGCGCACCCCGGCCAAGGGGGCGTCGAAGTCGGACAATTCCTGATCCAGCGCCACGCGCAGAGCCGAGATATCGGCAAAGGCGGCGGCATAGCGATCTTCGCGTGCGCTAAGCTCGGCGACCAGCTCGGACACGGTCGCAGCCTCGGTCGCGACCTTTTCTTTCGGCAGGCCGATGCGTTCGCGCACCCAGGCGAAATACAGCACGTCCATCGCTTAGCTCTCCTTCAGATGGGGCATGGCTTTACGTAGGTAGTCGTAGCCGGTGATCAATGTCAGAGTCGCGGCGATCCAAAGCAGCCACAACCCGATCTGACCCGACCAATACATGCCCTCCAACGTCCAGGCGATGTTGTTTACATCCTCGATCTGGCCGGTCAAAACCTGATCGATGGTCGGCGCGTCCATGCCGAACGTAGCCATCACAAAGTAGTGTTCAAAGATCCCCTGCGAAAACAGAATTGCAATGGCGAACATCTGCGCCGTGGTCTTCCATTTTGCCAGCTTTGTTACCTTGAGCGTCCCGGCCACATCCCCCAGATATTCGCGCAGACCCGAGACAAAGACCTCACGAAACAGGATCACGGTGGCGGGCAGCACCAGCCACGGGGTCCAATGCTCGGTCGAGTATCCCACAAGGATCATCAGCGCGATCACCACCATCGCCTTGTCGGCAATCGGGTCCAGCATCGCTCCGATCTTGGTTTCCTGCTTCCACGCGCGGGCCAGATAGCCATCGAACCAGTCCGTAATCGCCGCCGACATGAACAGGATCAGGGCAAACCAGTCTGCGTAGGGGCGGGTGAAATACAGAAACATCACGGCCAGACCGGGTGCCGCCAGCAGGCGCAGCAGGGTCAGAATATTGGGCAAGTTCCACTTCATGCGCAGACCCTACATCGCCGGGTCAGGACAGAAAAGACGAACGCGCAAAAAACTGCACCAATCACAGGCGGTTGTTCAAAGCGCTGCGGGTTTGGTGCGGGGCCGCATTGCCTCTTGGCCCCAGGTCGGAATGGCGTCAGATTGCGGGTGACTTGGCCAAGGGCGACATATGACCCCAAATATTCAAACCGATGCGCGTGCGAACCTGACGGGCAGCGCGTGGATGATCGGCGCGATGGCGTGTTTCGCGCTTGAGGACGCGCTGTTGAAGGCTGCCGCCCAGACGCTGCCGATCTGGCAGATCCTGGTCCTGTTCGGTGCGGGCGGTGCGGTGATCTTTGCCAGTGTCGCGTTTGCGCGTGGCACTCGGTTATGGCAGCCCGACGTGCTGTCGCCCGCGATGAAAATCCGCGCCGTGTTCGAGATATTGGGACGCCTGTTTTACATACTGGCCTTCACGCTGACCCCCTTGTCCTCGGCCACCGTGATCCTGCAGGCCACCCCGCTGGTCGTCGTCGCCTGCGCCGCGCTGTTGTTTGGCGAAACCGTCGGCTGGCGACGGTGGAGCGCCATTCTCGTCGGTTTGCTCGGCGTTGTGATCATCATCCAACCAACCGGCGAGAGTTTCACGCTGCTGTCTCTGCTGGCTGTGTTTGGCATGTTGGGATTTGCCGGGCGCGATCTGGCCAGCCGTGCGGCCCCGGCCAGTCTGGGCACCGAAGTTCTGGGCTTTTATGGCTTTGCCTGCGTAATCATCGCCGGGTTTGCCTACAGCTTTTGGGAACAGGCCCCGGTCGCAGCGCTGAATTTGAACACAAGCCTGCACGTTGCCGGAGCCGTGGCTTTCGGAACAATCGCCTATGCATCGCTGATGAAAGCCATGCGCACCGGAGAGGTCGCAGCCGTCACGCCGTTCCGCTATTCTCGCCTGCTGTTCGGTGTGGCGTTGGGCGTGGTGATGTTCGGAGAACGTCTGGACCAGACCATGTGGATCGGTTCCGCACTGATCGTCGCCTCGGGGCTCTATATCCTGTGGCGCGGGCGGCGGACTTAGCCCTTGTCGTGGAAGAAATCATAAACCTTCTGCGCCAACCCGGCTGAGATCCCCTCGACCGCTTTAAGATCCGCCAGGTTGGCCCGGCTGACCGCCTTGGCGCTGCCGAAATGCGCCAGCAGGGCACGTTTGCGCGCCGCCCCCACGCCGGGGATTTCGTCCAGCGGGGTCGCGCCCACAGCCTTGGCCCGTTTGGCGCGATGGGTGCCGATGGCGAACCGGTGCGCCTCGTCCCGCAGGCGTTGAATGAAATACAGCACCGGGTCGTTGCGTTTCAGCGCAAAGGGGCGCTGGCCGATGCGGTGAAATTCTTCCTTGCCGTGGTCACGGTCGATACCTTTGGCGACGCCAACCATCGGAATATCCTCGACGCCATGTTCGACCATGATCTCATGCACGGCGCTCACCTGCCCCGCGCCGCCGTCGATCAGCAGCAGATCGGGCCATAACCCTTTGTCGCGGTCGGGGTCTTCCTTTTGCAGGCGGGTGAAACGGCGGGTCAGAACCTCTTTCATCATGCCAAAGTCATCGCCGGGGGTCAGGTCGTCGCCGCGGATGTTGAACTTGCGATAGGCGTTTTTCATGTAACCTTCGGGGCCAGCCACGATCATGCCGCCCACCGCGTTGGTGCCCTGAATGTGAGAGTTGTCGTAAACCTCGATCCGCGCTGGAGGCCCGTCCAGATCAAACGCCTCGGCCACGCCGCGCAACAGCTTGGCCTGCGTGGCGCTTTCCGACATGCGCCGGGCCAGTGACTCACGCGCGTTGCGCAGGGCACCGGCGACCAGTTCCTGTTTCTCGCCGCGCTGAGGCACCAGAATCTCTACCTTGCGGCCTGCCTTCTCGGTCAGTGCCTGCTGCATCAGATCGGCGTTTTCGATCCCATCCGACAGGATCAACTGCCGGGGTGGTTCCTTGTTGTCGTAAAACTGGCCAAGGAAGGCCTCCATCACCTCAGCAGGCGACACATCGGCCCCCACGCGCGGATAGAAATCCTTGTTGCCCCAGTTCTGGTTGGCCCGGATAAAAAACACCTGAACACAGGCCTGCCCGCTATCCATGTACAGGCCGATCACATCCGCCTCGGCCACGCCGCGCGGGTTGATGCCCTGAGACGTCTGCACCTGCGTCAGCGCCCGGATACGGTCGCGCAGACCGGCGGCGCGTTCGAACTCCATCGCCTCGGACGCGGCCATCATCTGTTCGGCCAGTTCCTCCTGCACCTTGGTGGACCGCCCCGACAGGAAGCGTTCCGCATCCCTGACGCTTTCGCGGTAGTCGGCCTCGCTGATCAGGTCCACGCACGGCCCAGAACAGCGCTTGATCTGATACAGCAAACAGGGCCGCGTGCGGCTGTCGAACATGGAATCCGAGCAGTTGCGCAACAGAAATGCCTTTTGCAGTTGGTTCAGAGTCCGGTTCACTGCGCCTGCACTGGCAAACGGCCCGAAATAGGCACCCTTCTCTTTCTTCGCGCCGCGATGTTTCTTGATCTGCGGAAAGGCATGATCCTTGGCGACCAGAATGTTCGGGAAACTTTTGTCATCCCGCAGCAGCACGTTGTACTTGGGCTTGAGCTGCTTGATCAGGTTCTGTTCCAGCAGCAGCGCCTCGGTTTCGGTCCGTGTGGTCAGGAACATCATCGAGGCGGTCGCGGCGATCATCTTCTCGATCCGGCCCGAATGCCCGGGGCGCGTGTAATTCGACACCCGCGCCTTGAGATTCCGCGCCTTGCCCACATAGAGAACCCGACTATCCCCATCCAGCATCCGATACACACCGGGCGAGCTATCCAGCGTTTTCACGTAACGCTGAATGCAGGCATAGCCGGTTGGCTGAGTGTCCGAAGTTGATTCGCTGTGGGAGGTCATGGCCCTGAGATATGATTCCCTGACAATGGCTGCAATCTTGTGCGTCTCAGTTCAAGAGAAAACAAATCCACGGTTTCTGTGGATAAGTGTGAAGATAAGTTTCCGTGAGGCTGGATTTTTCCTTGTTTCCTTGCTGTTTCGTCAAGTTGCACAAAAAATAGGCAATGCCATATCATATTGTTTTTAAATGTTATTTTTTTGAACACTTAGCAAGTGCATGAAAAAAAAGACATTTTTGTAACGGACAGGTAACACGAATGAGAGCGGTGCAAAACTTGCACGGGAATTGCTTATTCTACCCCCAGCACATCCGGCGTCTGCCACCCAAGATGCTGCCCGCCATCCACGCACAAAAGCTGTCCTGTGACCGCATGCGCATCCAGGAAATAACCCAAAGCTGCCGTGATATCCGAAGGATTCGCCCCGCGCTCCAACACGGTGTTGGCGCGCTGCGCCTGAAAATGCGCCTCGGACTGGCGGTGGCCTTGCATGGTTGGCCCCGGCCCGATGGCATTGACGCGGATCGAAGGCGTCAGCGCCTGCGCCGCCGTCCGGGTCAATGCCCACAGGCCCATCTTGGCGATGGTGTAGGTCATGAACTCGGGCGTCAGCTTGCGCACCCGCATATCGACCATGTTGACGATCAGCCCGGTCGCTACAGGCTCACCCTGCGCATCAGTCTCGGGCTGCAATTCCTGCTCGGCCATCGCCTGTGTCAGAACAAAGGGCGCGCGCAGGTTGCTGTCGAGGTGCCGGTCCCAGCTTTGGCGCGTTGCGGTTTTGATATTGTCGTATTCAAAGATCGAGGCATTGTTCACCAGACAGGTGATCGGCCCGCCCAGCGCCTCGGCCGCGCGTGGCAGCAGGGCGGTGACCTGAGTCTCATCCAGCAGATCAGCCTGCAGCGCAACGGCTTTCCGGCCAAGGGCCTCAACCTGCGCAACGGTCTCTGACGCCGGTCCTTCGGACGTCGCGTAATGCACAGCCACATCATACCCGCGCCCGGCCAGATACAGCGCCATGGCGCGGCCCAGACGGATACCGGCTCCGGTCACTAACGCTCGGGTCATGGGCTACCTCTTTCTGTCAGGTCACATCAGCAATGTGGTGACATAAAGCGCATAAAGGAAAGTCAACACCAGACCCCAGATCCGGGAAATGTCCTGTTTGAAGAACACAAACGGGATCAACAGCAGCGATGCGCCCAGCATGACCCACAGATCGAACTCAAGGAATTCCGGGTCGACGGGGATGTTGCCGAACCATGTGGCGATGCCGACGATGGCCAGCAGGTTGAACATGTTCGACCCGATCACATTGCCCAGCGCCACATCCGCCTGACGCCGCAGCGCCGCCATAACGGTTGTGGCCAGTTCGGGCAGAGACGTTCCGACTGCAACCAGCGTCAACCCGATCACCGTCTCGCTGATCCCGTACATCCGCGCGATGACGGTGGCATTGTCCACAAGCAAGTGCGCGCCCATGGGCAGGCCGATCAGACCCAGGATCAGGTAGATCGAGATCTTCCAGTACGGCATGTCCGGGTCGGCCTCTTCCAGACCGTCCAGTTCTTCGTCCTCGGCGCATCCGTTCTCGGCATCAGCGCAGGCTTTGCGGTGGGCTTTGGCTTCGCGGAACGCATTCCACAGAACAAGGCCAAGCGCGGCCAGCAAAATGGCACCGCTGACCAGATTGAAGACCCCGCAAAACGCCAGACCGATGAACAACACACTGGCCAGCAGCATGAACACATAGTTCTTACGACTGTCACACTCGCTGGTGTGCAGGGTCGCCAGCAAGGCAGGAACACCCAGCACCAGCAGAATATTGGCGGTATTGGACCCGACCACGTTACCCAAAGCGATCCCCGGCGCGTTTTCCTTCAACGCACTGATCGCAATCAGCAACTCGGGGGCCGAGGTGCCAAAGGCCACAATCGTCAGGCTGACGATCAGCGCTGGTACACCCAGCCGCAAGCTCAGGTTCACCGCACCGCGCACCAACGCATCGCCGGCCAGCAGCAGGATCACCAACCCAAGGCCGGAGAGCAGCCATGCCGTCATGTCCGGCCTCCTTTTTCGCAGGCGCACGGGCCCTTGCCGATCCGAAACCGGCCACAGCGCGGGCATTTTGCGGAACTCAACCGCTTTTGCCCCGGAAAGCGCAGCTTGCCGAACATCGCCAAAACACCCATGGCGACCAGAAACAAAGTGACAATCTTGATGATCACGTCACAAACCGAAACGCGCGTAGGCCGCCCGCTCCTCTAACCCTGCAATGGCGTCTTGCGCCAGCGAGGCCCCAATGCGCGACCAGATGGGTTTGCGCAGACCGTAGCGACGGAATTTGACCTTCTCGCCGAACCGTTCCTGCATCTTGGGTTTCAGATGGGCGATGCCTTCGATCAGACCCAATTCCTGCGCGCGTTTGGCCAGCCAGACCTCGCCCGTGAACAGATCGGCGTTTTCGTCCAACTTGTCGCCCCGGCGGGCTTTGACATGGGCAATGAAGTTTTCATGGATGTCGCCCAGCAGGCCTTGCAGGCGCTTCACATCCTCTTTCTTTTCCGGCCGGAAAGGATCAAGCATCGATTTCGACTTGCCTGCCGTATGCACGCGCCGCTCAAACCCCTGCTTTGCCAGAAACTCATGCGCCCCAAACCCGGCCGAGATCACCCCGATTGATCCCAGAACCGAGCTGTCGTCGGCCCAGATTTCATCCGCCGCCGCGGCCAGCCAATACCCGCCCGAGGCAGCAACATCCTCGACAAACGCGATCACGGGGATCTTCAGTTCGTCTGACAACCGCCGAATCCGCGCCCCGATCAGCGAGCTTTGCACCGGCGATCCACCGGGCGAATTGACCTCAAGCGCGACGGCAACCGGTTTGCCCTTGCGAAACGCCTTCTCCAGCACGGGCGCCAGAGAGGTATCGTTCAACGCCCCGCGCCCGGCCATACCAATGGCTCCAGACAGGCGCACGACGGCCACAACGGGGTGCTTTTTGACAAACGGCAGGCTGAGTTTCATGCGTGCCGATGTAGAGTGCCCCCAACGTCTAAACAAGGGACTCTCAGATCGCAAAACGTGACGTGAGACAATTTCCTGACACCAATGGGCAAAAATGCAACGCCCGCCAGTGGCCTAGCTGCGGATGCGCCAACCGGTTTTGAAGATCCATCCGATGACGCCAAGACAGATCCCGGTGAAGGCCACAATCGCCAGCAGGCTGAACACAATCGGCACATCTGCAAGCCCGTAAAACGACCACCGAAAGCCCGAGATCAGGTACACAACCGGGTTGAACAGGGTGATGGTCTGCCACAGCGGCGGCAGCATCGAGATCGAATAGAACGTCCCGCCCAGAAAGATCAGCGGGGTCACGACAAGCTGCGGGACCAGCGACATCTGCTCGAAATTGCTGGCCCAGATGCCGATGATGAAGCCCAGCAAGGAAAAGCTGAGACAGGACAGGATCAGAAACGCGGCCATGGCAAAGGGATGTTCGATGCGGATATCCACAAAAAAGGTCGCCGTGATCAGGATCACGATTCCCACAAACAACGCCTTGGTCGCCGCCGCCCCGACATAGCCGATGACGATCTCGATAAAGTTCACGGGGGCGGATAGCAGTTCGTAAATCGTACCCAGAAACTTGGGAAAATAGATACCGAAAGAGGCGTTCGAGATCGACAGCATCACCACCGACAACATGATCAGCCCCGGCACGATGAAGGCCCCGTAGGAGACGCCCTCGACCTCTTGAATCCGGCTGCCGATGGCGGTGCCGAAAACGACGAAATACAAAGACGTGGACAGGACAGGCGACAGAAAGCTCTGCGCCAGGGTGCGGAAAAACCGCGCCATTTCAAATCGATAAATGGCGGCAACGGCTGACCAGTTCATGCAGGCTCTCCCGACACCAGATTGACAAAAATCTCTTCCAGGCTGGATTGCCGCGTCTGAACGTCCCGCAAGACAAGCCCGGCCTGCGCCACATCATTCAACAGCGTGGTGATCCCGGTTCGGTCGGCATGGGTGTCATAGGTATAAACCAGCGCGTCGCCATTGCCGTTCAGAACCAGATTATGTGCCGCCAGAGCGTCGGGAATGTCGGTGATGGGCTCGGTCAGCATGACCTCGATCTGCTTCTTGCCCATTTGCGCCATCAGCGTGTCCTTGTCCTGCACCAGCAGCAACTCACCCTTGTCGATTACCCCGACGCGATCTGCGATGGCTTCGGCCTCTTCGATGTAATGGGTGGTCAGGATGATGGTGACACCGGCCCGTTTCAATTCGGCCACGATCTCCCACATATCCTTGCGCAGCTCGACATCGACCCCGGCGGTTGGCTCATCCAAAAACAGAACACGCGGCTCATGCGCCAACGCCTTGGCGATCAACACCCGGCGCTTCATCCCACCGGACAGTTCCTTGATCGCATTCTTGCGTTTGTCCCACAGCGACAGTTTGCGCAGAATTTCCTCGATCCGCGCACTGTCATGGCCGTGGCCAAACAAGCCACGCGAAAACCGCACTGTGTTATAGACCTTCTCGAACGGCTCCAGCGCAATCTCCTGCGGCACCAGTCCGATCATCTTGCGGGCGGAGCGAAACTCGGTCTGAATGTCATGCCCGCCAACGGTCACCGACCCTGAACTGAGGGTCGTGATACCACAAACTGTCGAGATCAAGGTGGTCTTGCCCGCCCCGTTTGGCCCCAGCAGCGCCAGAATCTCACCCTCTTCGATATCCAGCGACACGCCTTTCAGCGCTTCAAACCCGTCGGCATAGGATTTGCGCAAATCCTTTATGGACAAAATGGCGGTCATGCACGGTCCCCGTTTTGGCCGACCATATCCCGCGATCCGCACGCGGAACAGGTCACTTCCGCACAGTGTTCTGAGCATTTTTGCCGAAAGGTCAATCAGAGTGAGACGCACACCGCCCTGATCGCCCACTGCGCTGTGGCCAGAAACGCATTGATCCCCTGCCCGCCTGCCGATACCCCGAAGGCCGCACCATGGAGGAACCGAATGCTTAACGGAATACGTGTTATCGAAATCGAAGGGCTGGGGCCCGCGCCGTTTGCCGCCATGTTGCTGGCCGATCTGGGTGCCGATGTGATCACCATCCACCGCAAATCCGGCAACCCCACGCCCGGCATGCCGGACCAGTCGGTTCTGGACCGGGGCAAACGGTCAATCGCGCTGGACCTCAAGGACCCCGACGATCTTGAAACGGCCAAACGCCTGATCGACACCGCCGACGCCCTGATCGAAGGGTTTCGCCCCGGCGTGATGGAAAAGCTTGGCCTTGGGCCCGACGCCTGTTTTGCACGCAACCCCAGGCTGGTCTTCGGGCGGATGACCGGCTGGGGGCAGGACAGCCCGCTGGCGCAAACCGCCGGGCATGATCTGAACTACATCTCCCTGTCGGGCGCACTCTGGTACGGCTCGACACCCGACACGCCGCCCCAAACCCCCGCCACACTGGTCGGCGACATCGGCGGCGGCGCGCTCTATCTGGTGTCGGGCCTGCTGGCGGGTCTGATCAATGCGCAACGGACCGGGCAAGGCACCGTCGTCGACGCCGCCATCTATGATGGCTCGGCCCATATGATGAACCTGCTGATGACCATGCGGCAAACCGGCAACCTGTCCGGTACCCGGGGCCAAAGCATGCTGGACGGCCCGCATTGGAGCCGCACCTACACCTGCGCAGACGGGCGCTATGTTACGGTGCAATGCCTCGAACCCAAGTTCTACGTCCAATTCCTGCACCTCATGGGCCTGACCGACGATCCCGACTTCACCCAACAATTCAACCCGGCCCTCTGGCCCGATCAAACCCGACGCCTCGCTGCGCTGTTCTGCAAACACCCGCGCGATCACTGGGCGGCGCTGTTTCAGGGCACCGATGCCTGCGTCGCCCCGGTGCTCAGCCCGACCGAAGCCCTGACACACCCGATGAACGCAAGCCGCCAAACCTGGCAGACGGTGGATGGCACCCTGCAAGCCGCCGCCGCCCCGCGATTCCCGAACCACCCCTGGACTGCCAAACCCAGCCCAACCCGCGGCGAACACAGCGCGGGCATCAGAGCCGAGCTAGACAAGCAGCGCGGATCCGCCCCTTCATCTGGCTAAAAATATCTCGGGGGATGAATTGGCCGCAGGCCAAGAAGGGGGCTGGCCCCCTTCCCCTTTACCGCCCGCGCACCGTGTCGATCATCAACTGAACATTCTCGGGGTCCGCATCCGGTGTAATCCCATGCCCAAGGTTGAAGATATGCGGCCCTTTCGAGAACGCCTCGACAATGCGCCGCGTCTCATCCACCAGCGCCTGCCCCCCGGTCACCATATGGGACGAGGCCAGATTGCCCTGCACGCAGCCATCCACCTGCACATGTTCTGCCGCCCAATCGGGCGCGACCGAGTTGTCCAGCGCCACGCAATCCACGCCGGTCTTCTGTGCAAACCCGATATAACCGTCACCAGCCTCACGCGGGAAGCCGATAACCGGGATGCCGGGATGCCGGTCCTTGATCGCCTGAGTGATCACTCGGCACGGCTCGACCGCATATTTCCGGAAGGCTTCACCTTTCAACGATCCGGCCCAACTGTCGAAGATCTTGACCACTTCGGCCCCGGCCTCGATCTGGGCCGAGAGGTATTCGATCGTCGCCAGGGTAATCCGCTCCAGCAGCGCCTCGAATAATACGGTGTTCTCTTCCCGCAGCGCATGGGCAGGCCCCTGATCCGGCGTGCCGCGCCCGGCGATCATGTAGGTTGCCACCGTCCAGGGTGCACCTGCGAATCCGATCAGCGTGGTCTCGGATGGCAGCTCCCGCGACAGGATGCGAACCGTCTCGTAGACCGGCGACAGGGTCTCGTGAATATCCTCAACCGGTCTAAGCGCATCAAATTCCGACTGCTGCGTGATCGTCGACAGACGAGGCCCCTCGCCTGTCACAAACCACAAATCCGCACCCAGCGCCTGCGGTACCAAAAGGATGTCGGCAAACAGAATCGCCGCGTCGAACCCATAGCGGCGAATGGGCTGCAATGTGACCTCGGCCGCCAGATCCGGGTTATAGCAAAGCGACAGGAAATCCCCCGCCTGCGCCCGGGTCGCGCGGTATTCGGGCAAATACCGACCGGCCTGACGCATCATCCAGATCGGCGGCACATCCTGTACTTCACCCGCCAGTGCCCGCAGCAGTTTTTTCGTCTCGGCCATTGTCATCCCCAGAAATCAGGTTTTGGCAACGGGTCGGCGCTCAGTGGCAATTTGTCAAGCTCTGCCCCCATTGTCAGGGCAATGTGACGCGACTAAAGCTGTGCGTATGACTTTGACCCTGCCCACCCCCGCATCACCTCTCAGAATTGGGACCCGAGGTTCGCCGCTGGCTCTGGCTCAGGCCTACGAGACGCGCCAAAGGCTGCGTGACGCGTTTGATCTGACCGATGACGCGTTCGAAATCGTTGTGATCAAGACCACCGGTGACAACCGCGCGATGATTGATGCGGATCGCCCGCTGAAAGAGATCGGCAACAAGGGCCTGTTCACCAAGGAAATCGAAGAGGCGATGCTGCGCGAGGACATCGACATCGCCGTGCATTCCACCAAGGACATGCCGGTGGCACAGCCCGACGGGCTGGTGCTGGACACGTTCCTGCCGCGCGAGGATGTGCGGGATGCGTTCATCTCGCCGCATCTGCAATCGATTCACGACCTGCCCGAGGGCGCGGTGGTCGGCACCTCGTCCCTGCGCCGCCGGGCGCAGCTTTTGAACCGCCGCCCGGATCTGAATGTCGTCGAGTTTCGCGGCAACGTTCAGACCCGGCTGAAAAAGCTGGCTGATGGCGTGGCGGATTGCACCTTTCTGGCGATGGCGGGCATTCGGCGGCTGGATATGGATGAGGTTCCGGCAACCGCAATCTCGCCAGACGATATGCTGCCCGCGATTGCACAAGGCACGATCGGGATCGAGCGGCGCAGCAATGACACCCGCGCGGCCGCTCTGCTGGAGGCCATTCACCACGCTGAAACCAGCAAGCGCCTCAGCGCTGAACGGTCCCTGCTGGCGGCGCTGGACGGATCCTGCGAAACCCCCATCGCCGGTCTGGCCGAGATTCAGGAGGGCCAACTGCGCCTGCGCGGTGAAGTTCTGCGCCCCGATGGATCAGAAGCGATTTCCGAGGATACCGTTGGGTCCATCGAGGATGGGGCCGAGATGGGACGCGCAATGGCCGAAATCCTGTTGAAAAACGCAGGCCCCGGTTTCTTCGACTGGAGAAACTCCTGATAATTTTAACCAATGTGAACTAATTCACTGTTCCACGTCTCAGATTGCGGCAAGACTGTGATCATACCGGCTGAAAAGTTGGATCAGTCTCGAAATGTATCGAAGAGTTTCAGATAGTTGGTGTTTTAATAAGTATTCGAGGGGGCGAGGCTGAGCCCGACATTCAGAAGGTGCAGGGTCGCTGTTGGAAACAACAGCGACCCGACTATTTTCTAGCCTTGCGTAGTCTCGCTGAGCGCTGCGACCGCGTGATGAATGGCGTTCTGCGTCTGCTCCAGATCGGCCTCGGTAATCGCCAGTGACGGGTATAGCTTGCCCGGTGATTTGAACACACCATGGGATCGCAGAACCTCGTTGAACACGACATTATGCTTGGGGTCATCATGTTTGGCGCTGCGATAGTCTCGGCAGGCGTTGTCGGTGAAGTAAACGTCGAACAGGGTCACGTCCCCGCAAATCTGATGCGCGATACCGGCCTGATCCAAGGCGCCCGTCAGCATCTGTTGCAACCGGGCACCGATGTCGCGCAAACGGTCATAGGTCCCCTCGCGGCGCAGAATCTCCATCGTTTTCAGACCTGCAACCGACGCGACGGGATTGCCGGACAGGGTTCCAAGCTGCATCAGCCATCCCTCCTGACCGACCTGCGCCTTGTCGAAATGCTTCATGATCTCGGCACTTGCGCCCAACGCTGCCAAAGGAAAGCCGCCGCCGGTGATTTTGCCCAGGGTGCAGATATCGGGCGTAACCCCATACCGCTCCTGCGCCCCGCCATAGTCCAGGCGGAAGCCGGTGACGATTTCATCGAAGATCAGCAGCACGTTATGCTTGTCGCACAATTCGCGCAGCCCTTGCAGATAACCGGGCATCGGCGGGATGATCCGCTGTAGCGGTTCGGCCATGACGGCGGCGATGTCGTCATGTTCGTCCAGCAGCGCCGCGACCGCCTCAAGATCGTTGTAAGGCGCAATCAGCATCTGATCGGCCACGCCTTGCGGAATACCGGCACTGTCGGGCACGGCTTGCGGGAAATTGACCTGACGGCTGGGGGCCAGGCTCATCTGCGCCTCGGCGCTCATGCCGTGATAGCCGCCTTCGAATTTCAGGATCTTGTCTCGCCCGGTATAGGCCCGCGCCAGCCGGATCGCATACATATCCGCCTCGCCGCCCGAAGCGACAAAGCGCACCTGTTCGCAGCAGGGCACCGCGTCGATGATGGCCTCGGCCAGTTCGATACCTTTGGAGTTGTTGGCAAAGAAGGTCATGCCTTTGGGCAATTGCTCCAGCACGGCCTCCATCACCTCGGGGTGGCCATGGCCCAGCAGCATCGGCCCCGATCCGATCAGATAGTCGATATATTCGTTGCCGTCCTCATCCCAGACGCGGCTGCCCTCGCCGTGCGAGATGATGATGCCCGGATCGAAATTCCCGAACCCGCCTGCGGGCAAAACAGCCTTCGCGCGGTCGATCCATTCGGATTGAGTGTTGATCTTCAGCATGTCACGCGATCTCCATATTCAATAAAATCAGTGTCTATTCGTAAACGGCAACCGGATCGCCCAGCGCGTCTTCATCCGGGTGTACGCCAAGGCCGGGGCTCTCGGGCAAATGCAGGTGGCCGTCGACATTGCGGGGGCCGCGACCGCCTGCAATGTCAACGGTCAGCATGTCCTGACAGGACCAGACGGCATGGCAATTGTCATCCGGGATGGTGGCTGCCAGATGCAGCGCTTCGGTATCAGCCAGCACGCTGCCACCCGTGGCCATCACGAACATGTCGATGCCATGGGCCAGCGCAATATCCCGCATCCGCGCGGCTTTGGTCAGGCCGCCGACGCGGTTCAGCTTGATCCCGAATATCTCGGCGATCCCGTCACGCGCGATGCGGGCAGCGTCCTGTAAGCTCACAAGGCTTTCATCCACCGACACGGGCGAGGCGTGCTGGCCCGAGAGTGCGGCGATATCGTCCAGCGTTTCGCCGGGTTGTTCGAACATCACATTCAGGTCTTCGCAGGCGCTCAGGACCCGCAGGGCCTGTTGCCGGGTCCAGCCGCGATTGACGTCATAGAGGACAATCTCACCCGGTCGCCGGATGCTTTCGACGTCGCGGACCCGCGCAATATCACGTTCGACATTGCCGCCAATCTTCACCGAATGGGCGATATAGCCCCGGCTGCGATAGCGTTCCATCACTTCGCGGGTTTCTTCGACCGTTTTGGCCCCGACCGAGGACGCAATCGGGCGCGGTGTCCTGGACCCGCCACCCATCAGATCAGCAATCGGAAGCCCAGCCGCCTGTCCGGCAATATCCCAGCACGCCATGTCGATGGGGCTTTTGGCATAGAGATGCCCCGGCAAGGCCAGATCCATCGCCCGTTCCACATCCAGAACTTTGCGTGGATCAAGGCCCAGGATGAAAGGCGCCATCGTTTCAATCCCGGCGCGAATGCCCGGCCCGTGTGCAGGCACATAGGTGTGGCCCCACGGGGTACCCTCACCCCAGCCAGTCAGGCCGGCATCGGTTTCGATCTTCACCAGCGTCGCGTCCAGCATTTCGAACTTCAACCGCCCACCGGACAGCCAGTAGGGATGCTCCAAAGGCAGATCGACGTGATAGACCGAAAGTCGGGAGATCTTCATTTCAATTCCACTTCCACGAAGGACATCGGGGCATCCCCGGCATTGATGACATTATGTTCGACCCCTTCATCGCGGCGATAAGCGGTTCCGGCGGGCACGGTCACCTCGTTGACCGTTCCGTCCGGCAGATCCAAACGCATGTGGCAATCGGTAATCGCCGTGATGACGTAATCCATCGCATGGCGATGCCATCCGGTTTCCGCACCGGGCGCAAAGTCAAACCGCGTCACGCGCACGCGTGCGTCGTCGATCATCTGAGTGGCAACGGCCTGTGGTCTCATAACGCGTACTCCGCCAAAGGCGCGCCGAGGCTTTCGAAATCCGGTTTGACACCCAGTCCGGGCGTGTCGGGCGCGTATAGCTTGCCGTCACGGGCAGTCGGGCCGCCGATGCCGGTGGATCGGGTGTTGTAGTTCATAAGGTCAGTTGTGTTCTGCAGGTACTCTGGCGGGGTTGAGGCGGCGAAATGGGCCACAACCGAGGATGTGATCTCGCCGCCCCATGTATCCTCGCTGACAACCGGGATGCGGTTGTCGACCAGATAATCCCGCACCCGCCGCGCCTTGCTGATCCCGCCGAGGTTCGAGATTTTCAGGCAACAGATCTCGGCCCCGCGATCCGCGACGATGCGCTGCGCCGCGTGGATACCGGTGACGCATTCGTCCAGCTTCATCGGCTGTTCGGCAACGCGGCGCACCTGTTGGCATTCCTCATAGGTGCGGCAGGGCTGTTCCAGAATGAAATCCAGATCGCGCGTGGCGCGGGCCACCCGGATCGCGTTGTCCACGCGCCAGCCCTGATTGGCATCGGCCATCGCCTTCTCGCCCGGGTTCAGCAAGGGAACCGTGGTGCGGATGCGGTCAATGTCGGTGGCCCAGTCGCTGCCCACCTTGACCTGAAACTGCCGGTAGCCCTGATCGCGGTAACGATCCATCTCGGCCACGGTCTCATCCACCGCCTTCTGCGGCGCAACCCGGTACATTGGCGCGCCGTCGGTCAGCTTGCCACCCAGCAGCATCCAGACCGGCTGATCGCAGGCCTGCCCCAGAATGTCCCAGCAGGCCGCATCGAACGGGGCCTTGGCATAGCCGTGGCCCTGCACCAGATGATCCATCAACTGCTCGATCAGCGCCACCTGACGCGGATCTTCGCCCAGAAGATGCGGAGCCACCAGCCGCGCCAGCGCACCCACGCCTTCGGAATGGGCGACCATGTAGTTTTCACCGCAGGGCGTGAACTCGCCACAGCCTTGCAACCCTGCATCGGTGTCGATGACCACGACCGAGGCGGTGGCGGTTTCGATGGCGTTGCCAGCCCCCCAGGCATATGCCCCGCCGACATACGGAAGCCCGGTCTGATAGACGCGTATCCGATTGATTTTCATGCCGCATCCATTCTGGGCAGATCACCCATTCCCTCTCCGCGCCACAGCACAAAGGTCAAGATCGGTTGATCGGTTGTAACCATCGCGTGGCTTTGCCAACTGGTATGCAGGCGGGTCTGATCTGTCCCGAAAATACCCGTATCCTCGGTAGTTTTGAATTCGGCACCGCCTGCAAGGGTCAGATAGATTTCCTCGGCCTGATGGCTGTGCCAGTCGTAATTCAGCCCCGGCCCCCAATAGGCGATGTAGCCGCGCAATTGGGTCGAGTGGAAATGACCCGTCGGCCCGAACAGCTCGTAATACCCATAGCGTCGCAGGAAATCCGCGCCGACCTCGTCTTCGGTATAGGTCTGTTTCCACTGCGCCAGATGCGTTGTGGCACAGATGGCAGAAATAAGCGGTTGGGTCAGATCGCTGCCCACGATTTCAAAGTCCTTCACCAGATCAGCCGCCGGAATATGATCGGCCGTCAACGGGGAAGGCGACAAATCCGTGGGCCATGCCCCGAACGCAGACAGGTCGGGATGCGCCTGATGCAGTTGCCGCGCGGCTTCGAGCACATCATTCAGTGTCATGGGATCACCACGATATTGCCAGTGTGTTGCTTGGTAATGAACGCGGCCTGCGCGTCCCGCAATTCCTCCAGCGGATAGGTGGCGGCGAGGGCGGGTTTGATCTCAGCCGCTTCGATGTATTTCACGAGGTTCTGCATCACCTGCGGGTCAATCACGGTCGAGCCTGTGAAGGTCAGATCGCGCAGGTAGAAGGTGCGCAGATCAAACTCGACCATCGGGCCAGCGATGGCCCCAGAGCAGGTATAGCGCCCGCCGCGTTCCAGAATGTCGATCAGTTTCGGCCAGTACGGCCCGCCCACCACATCGGCGACAACGGTAATTTTCTCAGCTCTGAGAGCCGCGCGCAGATTGTCAGGCGCGCGGGGCAGGATCATGTCGGGGCCCAGCTTGGCTACGTCCTCGTGCTTGGCCTCGGACGCCATCGCGATGACACGCGCGCCCCGGCGTTTGGCCAGTTGCACCAGCGCGCCGCCAACGCCGCCGGATGCACCCGGCACCAGAACCGTGTCTGCGCTGGTCACATTGGCCCGGGTCAGCATCCCTTCGGCCGTTGAGTACGAGCAAGAGAATGTGGCGAGTTCCGCATCCGACAGGTCCGACGTGATCGGCACCGCATTCATCGCAAGCGTTGTGGCATATTCGGCAAAGCCGCCATCCCGCTCGGACCCGTAGTATCCGGCCTTGTCCATGTTTTGCGGATCGTCGGGATCGCGCAACCAGCCGTCTGTTATCACCCGCTGTCCGATACGCGCGCTGTCCACACCCTCACCCACGGCAACGATATGACCGCAGATATCGGCCCCCTGAATGCGCGGGAAGGTGATGGGCGCGCCGCCCCAGGTGGGATCGTCTTCGCCGACTTCCTCGAACGCGCCGCCGGTTGTGGCATCAGTTACGGTCTTCGAGTACCAGCCGGATCGCGTGTTCACATCCGTATTGTTCAGCCCGCAGGCGGCGACGCGGATCAGCACTTCGCCCGCCGCGGGTTCGGGGCGCGGCCAATCCTTGTGCAGCACCATTTGCTCAAGACCGCCGTGACCCATGGTCACCATGGCTTTCATTGTGTCGGGCAGACTCATCCTTTAGTCTCCTGAGTTGGGCCACAGGTCGATGCGCGTTTCCCGGCCTGCGATTCTGCTCGACAGGCTAATTTCACAACTGTACCATCGTCAATCATGAATGACACAAATGTATCATCAATCGTCCTGGATCGCCTGACCGAGGAATGGGACGCCCTGACGCCCGAGGCCCAGAAAGCCGCGCGCTATGTGCTGGAAAACCCCACAGATGTGGGCGTGTCCACCGTGCGCGAGATTGCCGAGGCCGCCAACGTCAAACCCAACACTTTTGTCCGCATGGCACGGCAGGTCGGCTTCGAAGGCTACGAGGATTTTCGTGCCCCGTTCCGGCAGGCCATCCGGCAGGGGACGGTTTCGTTTCCCGACCGCGCCCGCTGGTTGCAGGAAATCGGCAAATCCGGTGAGATGGGTGGCCTTTACGCCGACATGATCGGTGCCACGATCCGCAATATTGAAGAGACATTTGCCGGTATCGATGCCGACCGGCTGCGCGCTGCAGCCGAAGATATTTGGAACTGCCGTCAGATTTTCACGCTGGGCGTCGGCGTCAACAATTCAAACGCGCGGAACTTTACCTATCTGGCCTCGACCGGGATGAAGCAGTTTCACGCCATTCCCCGCTCGGGCTCGACCCCGGTGGATGATCTGGCCTGGGCAGATGAACAGGACGTGCTGATTGCGATCACCTGCCATCCCTACCGGACCGAGGTGATCGATGCGATCAAACTTGCCCGCCAGCAGGGGCTGACGGTTGTCGGTATCTCGGACAGCCCTGCCAGCCCGGTGATCCTGAACGCGCAGCACGGATTTGTCGTGGCAGCCGACACGCCGCAATATTTCCCGTCCTCTGTGTCGACCATCGCCTTGCTGGAAACGCTTCTGTCCTTCGTGATCGCGGTATCCAGCGATGAAATCGTCGAACGGGTTGAGCGGTTTCATCAGCGCAGGCACCAGCTTGGGCTATACGCGGCGGAACCGGAATAAGATGCCCGGCACCCTGAACGCCTGAGCCATGCCACTCACCTGCGTTTCAGCGCCAAAAAGACCGGGTAGACCGAGTTGATACGAGGTCATGAACAATCCATACGAGAATTCCGCACAGGTTGTTGCCTGCCTTGCGAGAGTGATCTATCGATACCGGAATGAGATCTGGTTTTGCCATTGTTTCAGCGTTTTTCTTATGCGCCTTTTTCCCTGCTAGCGCGCAGGAAACCACGCTTTCCCGACCGGATCTGAGCGCGTCGGGACAGGACTATCTGAAAGCCGTTCGGTATCGCGGGATCGACACGGATGTTGTCTATTTCGACCCCACGCAACCCGCGCCGCCGCTGGACACAGATGCAACGCCGCAACCCGACCGGACTGTCGAGCTGTCCGTTGACAACCGCTGGATCGTCGGCGGGCTGGCTGCGGTCATTCTGATTTTCCTGACCTTGTTCATCTACAACACTGCCGGGAAGACCTCGGTCTCGTTCCGCAAATCCGTGGGCAATGCGCGGCGCAAAGGCGGGCGGGACGACCCAGAGTTATCGGACACCAGGCAGAACATTCCCGATCTTGACGCGCTTCTGAAATTGAAAGATCGCGATCTGGCGGTCACCGGGTTGGCGCAACTGGCGCTGAGCCATTGCCTGTCCAAAAACGAAGTGCTGTTCAAACGCAGCTGGACCCATCGCGAGGCCCTGCGCAGCATGCCGCAGACGCTTTGGTACATCCCCGACCTGCGCGCCCTGGTTCTGGCCAGTGAACGCATTAATTTCGGCCATCACTCGATCACCGAGGGCGATTTCGAGGCCCTTCTGAACCGGATCAGACCCGTCCTGCGCGAGGTCACCGCATGAGCGACACGACCAGCCTGCCCCCTACCGATCGCATCCGGCTGGATTGGGTCATCGTGGGCGTTGTGGTCGCGGTTTGCGTCGGGATTTTTCTGTACGTCATGGCCGGGCGGCAATACGCGTTGCGCGAGTCGGCCAGCGGGTTTGACGGGCTGGATCGCTGGCTGAACAGCCAGTCCTACATGACACAGAGCTTTACGGGCGGCTGGCCTCTGGACCGCAGCACCGTGGGTCTGCTGGTGCAGCCGGTCTATGACACGCGTCTGGACACAGATCGGGACGCGGCCAGAACCAAAGAAGAATTGCTGTTTCAGGCGGATGAGTTCGATCAGGAGATTGAGGTGATCCGCGACAAGGCGCAATCCGTGCCCAGCCTGGTGATCCTGCCCAAATGGCGCAGCGGAATGCGCCTGACCGGGTTCGGGCATCCGTTTCTGATGTCTCCGCGCGCAGAGATTCAGACCATCCTGCACCAGATTGCCGGTCCTGATGTCGGGCCGATGGTTTTGGCGCGCCGTCCGTTTTCCGACTACGCACTGGCCGCTGACCCGCAGTTGAAGGCCCGTATCTACGCCGCCCAAACCTTCGCCGGGCGCGGATGTGACCCAATCGTCGGACGGGCCGGAGAGATGCTGCTGGGCGCGTGCCCTCTGCCGGGGTCCGAGGACGGCCAGAAGGTCTATATCCTGTCCGACCCCGATCTGCTGAACAATCACGGGCTGACGCTGGGCGACAATGCGTGGATCGCGGCGCAAGTTCTGCCCGAAATCGCGGGCGATCAGCGCATCATCATTGATTACAGCGATCGGAATTGGCTGACCGCGCCAGAACTCGTTGAGGCCCGCGAACGCACGTGGGACGACCTCAAGCGTTTGTTTGAACCACCGTTCCGCTCGCTTTGGATCGGCGCAGGGCTGTTGCTGGCCTTAGCGATCTGGCGGGGCGGGGTGCGCAGTGGCCCGGTGATCGATATCGCCCCAACGCTGGGCACCGGCAAACGCATGGCCAACCGCGCAAGGGCACGGCTGATGCGTATGACAGACCAGGACGGTGCAATGCTGTCCGATTATGTTGATACCCGCCTGCGCGCCCGCGCGGCGGCGGTGTTCGGCAGCACTTACAAGATCATGGGCACACCGGAAGAGGCCTATCTGAAATATGTCCGAGCCCGAAAACCTGACCTCGCGGCCCGACTGGACGCGCTGATCCAAACCATTCGCGCCCTGCCCCCGCATCTGGCGGCGCCAGACGCCATTTCCCACATTGACCAATTCGAAATGATACTGGAGCACCTTGCCGATGAATCTTGAAGACCTGTTCGCCCGCGCCGAGGCCCTGCGGGCCGAGATCGGCAAAGTTGTGCAAGGCCAGCAAGAGGTCGTCGATCTGCTGTTGACGGCCTTGTTTGCACGCGGGCATGTGCTGCTCGAAGGTCCTCCGGGCACGGCCAAAACGCTGCTGGCGCGAAGCTTTGCAGGGGCGCTGAACCTGCAATTCGGGCGCATCCAGTTCACCCCCGATCTGATGCCGGGAGACGTGCTGGGCACCTCGATCTACAATTTCCAGACCAGCGAGTTTGTTCTGACCAAAGGCCCCGTCTTCAGCCAGATCCTGCTGGCGGACGAGATCAACCGCGCCCCGCCCAAAACGCAGGCCGCGCTGTTGCAGGCGATGAATGAGAGGATGGTGACGATTGACGGCACCGACCACCTTCTGGGTTCGGAATTCATCGTGGTCGCCACCCAGAACCCGATTGAACAGCAAGGCACCTATCCCCTGCCCGAGGCGCAGTTGGACCGGTTTCTGTTCAAGGTGAACCTGACCTTCCCACCCGAGGATGTGGAACTGTCGATCCTGCGCCAGCACGCCAATGAGCCGCTGGATTTTCTAAGCGCGACGCAGACCGTACAGCCGCTGCTGGATGCGCCCACCATGGCGGCGGCGCGGCAGTTGATCGACGGGATCGTGCTGGATGACGACATTCTTGCCTATATCCTGCGGCTGGTCCGCGCGACCCGCGAAAGCGCTGATATCGCCTTTGGCGCCTCGACACGCGCCGCTGATGCGATTGCCGGGGCGACGCGGGCCACGGCGGCCCTGAACGGGCGCGACTTTGCCATCCCCGACGACGTCAAAACCCTGATCATCCACGCGCTGCAACACCGGATCGTCCTGTCCCCTTCGGCCGAGATCGAAGGGCGCGGCGCGCGGCAGGTGCTGGAAAACATCCTCAACCAGATCGAGGCCCCACGCTGATCCGGCCATCCCGCATATTGCTGATCGCGGCCTGCGCAGCGCTGTGCCTGACGCTGCTGGCGATCGTCCTGGGCGACGCAACGCGTCCCATCGCCGGGTTGCCGTGGCTTGTGCTGTGCGGTCTGGCGATCCTCGACCTGTTGCTGTCCTGGCCCCGCCGCCGGTCTGTCTCGGTCGAGCCGATATCGGATATCTTTGTGGGCGAAGAGGGGCAAATTGATCTGTCCGTCTCCCCCGCCGCGCCGAGGATGCGGGGAGAGCTGGACTGGCCCGCCGGACTGGACGGACCGTCGGTGTTTGATCTGTCGGGCGGAACTGCCCAGATCCCGTTTCGCGCCAGCCAGCGGGGCACATGGGCGCTGTCCAACCTGTGGCTGTCCTGGCCATCAAGGCTGAAACTGTTCGAACTTGTCCCAAAGCTGGCCTTTGGCTTGTCGGTGGCGGTTGTTCCCAATATCCGCCGCGTCATGTCGGGTGAGATTTCGACGACCGTGCAATCGCGCCTGTTCGGCGTGAAAGAAAACCGCGCCATCGGCGAAGGCACCGAGTTCCACCAACTGCGCGATTTCGTGCGTGGCATGGATGCCAGTTCGATCGACTGGAAACGCTCGGCCCGGTATCGCTCGCTTGTGGCCAAAGAGGTGCGGGCCGAGCGCAACCACCATGTGATCATCGCGCTGGATAACGGCTATCAGATGCGAGAGCAGGTCGCAGGCCTGCCCAAGATCGACCACGCCATCACCGCCGCGCTGGCCACCGCCTGGGCCGCAGCCATCGGGGGCGATCTGGTCGGGCTGTATGCCTATGACGCCAAGCCGCGCATGTTCCTGCCGCCGGAACCGGGGCGCACCGCGTTCAACCGGCTGCGCAGCCGCACCGCCGAGCTCAGCTATGAAAGCGTCGAGACCAACCACACCTTGGCGATGACCGAGCTGAACGGGCGCACCCCGAAACGCAGCCTGATCATCGTGTTTTCGGATTTCGTAGATACGACCACGGCCGAGTTGATGGTCGAAAACGTCAGCGTTCTGGCCAAGCGGCATCTGATCGTCTTTGTCACCTTGCACGATCCCATCCTTGAAACGAAGGTCAATCAGGCCGCCGAGGATATGGATGGCGTGGCCGAGACGATCTCGACCGGGCAATTGCTACGCGAGCGCCGCCTTGTGCTGGAACGGTTGCACCAGTTGGGTGTGACGGTGATTGACGCGGAACCCGGCGAGGTGTCGGCCCGTTTGATCTCGACCTATCTGGAAATCAAAGCGCGAGAGATGATCTGATGGCTGACAGCGACCTGATCCGCTCGGCCCGGTTTCGGCGGGAACGCGAAGGCGACTGGCTCAGATTGTCCGATCTGGTGGACAAGGCTGAAAATCAGGGCCTGCACCGCATGAGCTTTCAGGAGGCCCGCGATCTGGCCGATCTGTACCGTCAGGCCACCACATCCCTGTCCATCGCACGTGAGATTTCGCTGGATCGCGCCTTGCTGGAATATCTCGAAGCCCTGACCAGCCGTGCATACCTCAGCGTCTACGCCCCGCAGCAACGGTTGGGCGGGACCATCCGCAGGTTCCTGACCAGCGGCGGCCCGCGGGCGATGCGCGCCTCGTGGAGGGTGACGCTGCTGGGATTTTTGTGCATGGCGGCGGGGGCGCTTGCGGGGTATTTCTTCTATTTCGACAACCCCGAATGGTTTTACGTTTTCATGCCCTCTGAACTGGCCGGAGGGCGCGGACCGGATGCCAGCACCGACTATCTGCGGACGGCCATTTACGGCGAAGATGACACCTCGGGCCTTGGGGCCTTTGCGACATATCTGTTTTCACACAACACCCGTATCGCCATCTTTGTCTTCGGGCTGGGCGCGTTTCTGTGTGCCCCAACGGTCATGCTGGTGTTCTACAACGGCTTGATATTGGGCGTCTTCTACGCCCTGCATATTGACCGGGGGCTGGGCTGGGACATGTTCGGGTGGCTGTCCATCCATGGTGTGACCGAGCTGTCGGCGATCTGTATCGCAGCCGCAGGCGGGTTGAAGCTGGGCCTCGCCGTCCTGTTTCCCGGCCATCACACGCGGCGCGCAGCATTGCGCGCGGCAGGCCATGATGCGGTCAAACTGGCTGTGATCGCGGCCCTGATGTTGGTGGTTGCGGCGCTGCTGGAAGGGTTCGGTCGGCAGTTGGTTCAGGATCGATCAACCCGAATTGCAGTCGGCTGGGGCGTCGGCGCGCTGTGGCTTGCGTGGTTTGTGCTGGGTGGAAGGAAGCGGTCATGACCCAACCCGCGCTGGACCGTCTGTTGCCGCCCGAAGGTGTGCCCCTGTTCTTTCGGGTCGCGGGCGTTGGCGTGCGAACCGCAGCGCAGCTCACCGATCTGCTGATCACCGTCGCTGCGGCCGTGGCCCTGTTCCTGCTTGTCGCTGCCTTCGATCTGGTGACACCCAGCACCGCAATGGCCATTGGCGCGATGCTGTTCTTTATCACCCGCATCCCCTACTACGCCGCGTCCGAACTGATCTGGAACGGCCAGACGCTGGGCAAGAGGCTGATGAAAATCAAAGTGGTCGCGGCGGATGGCCAGGCCCTGACCACACAGTCTCTGGTCGTGCGCAACCTGATGAAAGAGGCCGAGATCTTTCTGCCCGGCACGCTGGTTCTGACGCTGACGACCGAGGCGGTTGTGCCATCGCTTTTGTCGCTGGCCTGGGTGCTGGGCGTTCTGGCCGTGCCCCTGTTCAACAAACGCCGCCAGCGTCTTGGGGACATCATCGCCGGAACCTATGTCATCCACCTGCCGAAACCCATTCTGTTGCAGGACATGTCCAACGCCATGCGGCCCCGGACCAATGCGCAATCGACCTACAGGTTCCTCTCGCATCAGTTGGAACATTACGGAGCCTTTGAATTGCAGACGCTGGAATCTGTTTTGCGCAATGCCAATCGCGCAAGCGGGCCCGAGGCTTACAGGCGTCAAAAGGAAACCCTGGCCGCGATTTTCGCGCAGGTACGCCGCAAGATCGACTATGCCGATCCGGTGCCGGAACAGGATCATCAAGCCTTTCTTGAAGCCTTTTACAAAGCCCAGCGCGCGTTTCTGGAACAGCGCCAGTTGTTTGGTGACAAACGCAAGGACAAACACCACACCTTGAAAAACGAAGACGCCTAGGCGCCCCTGTTGCCGTTTTACCCAAGGGCGAAGCTTTAGTCGCGACTTCCTCTTGCGGATGACCGGTGGCGCGCGGCTTTATTGGCCCGGAACCCAAAGATCTTTGTTCAGGACTTGACGATGGCCGACACAACAAATCAGCACATTCACATCCCCTTTGGCGTTGGCACTGTGATCAGTGACACGTTTTCGATTTTCTTCCGCAAGATACATATCGTTCTGCTGCTGGGCTTCATTCCCGCGCTTGTCGATGTGGTCCTCAGCCTGTGGCTGTTTGACAGCTCGTTCGAAACGACGCCGGCCGCCGATATTGACTGGGCCGCGTTCTGGCCCGCTTTTGCCGGGCTGGTTCTGGTGTCGATGGTTGCCGTTGCCTTTACCTCGGCGATGGTGATCCAGTTTGCCTATGACACCAAGCTCAACCGCCCGGCTCAGATCGGGCGGTATTTCGCCTCGGCGTTCAACAACCTGCCCGCGATTGCAATCCTGTCGATTATCACCGGTATCCTGACCATCATCGGCTGGGTGATGCTGGTGGTACCGGGCATTTGGCTTTACGCGGTTTTCTCGGTCGTGGTTCCCGCCATCGTCATTGATCGGGCCGGGTTTGGCGCCATCGGGCGCAGCGCGGAACTGACCAAAAACTACCGCTGGCCCATTGTCGGCGCATTGATCCTGATTGTCCTGTGCATCTTCCTGTTTGCCGCCGCCATCGGTTTCATCTTTGGCCTGGCGTTGCTGTCCTTCGACTCGCAAGGGGCAGAAATCATCTCGGAAAGCATCGGATCAGCAATTGGGTACGGGTGGACCGGTGTTGCCATCGCGATGATCTTCGCCCGCCTGAAGGAGATCAAAGAGGGCGTCAGCGTATCCGATCTGGCGGATGTCTTCCGGTAGTCGACGAAAATGGCCCGGTGGTCGCCAAGGCCACCGGGTGTCTTGATCCCCGACCGATCTTGCAAAAACAGCCGTCACTGCCCTGCGGCGCGGTGGCTGAACAACACCTGGTTTGACTGCACATCCGACCTGAAATCCGCCGCCCGACCGGGAAGCGCGTCATAGAATGCGCTTAGTCCCGGCTCGATGTCCGCTGCAAGGCTGGCACAGTCCTGACACCTCGCCCGGACCAGATCGTGCGATGCACCGTCCCGAATGGACGCGATCAGGGACTTGTGCGTCTCGGCCAAGGACTGAAACGCCGCGCTTTGAAGAACCGGTTTGTCACCGACCAGAATGTAAACCGGTTCCAGTTCGGCCTTGCCTTTCAGTTCCACAAACCCGGCCTCAAGCACCGCCAGCTCGGTTCGTGTGTCATCAACAACCGCGCGCGAGATCACGATGTCATAATTGACATGGCGGCAGCTTTGTTCCAGCCGGGCGGCGACATTCACCACATCCCCGATGACGGTATAGTTGAACCGCCGCCGCGAACCGATGTTGCCAACACAGGCCCGTCCCGTTGCGCATCCGGTTGCCAAGGCAATCGGGGGTCGCCCGCGCATGACCTCGGACGCATTGAACGCCACCAGCGCCTGCCGCATCAACAACGCAGCCTGCGCCGCCCGTGTCGGATGATCCGCAACCGGAAGCGGCGCGTTCCAGAACGCCATCACGGCGTCGCCGATGAACTTGTCGATAGTGCCCTGCTGGGCCAGAATCTGATCCCCGACCTGCGAAAACAGCTCGTTCAATATGGCCACAAGATCGGTCGCCGACACGGATTCCGACAGGGGCGTAAACCCGCGGATGTCCGAAAACATCACGGTGATGTCCTGTGTCTCACCCCCCAGTTGAAGCGCATGGCCCGAGCCTTCAAGCTCGTGCAGAATTTCCGGTGATACGTAACGCGAGAAGATGCGGCGGATCACCCGCTTCTCGCGTTCGGTCGAAACGAACAGATACCCGGCCAGAACTCCGAAATTGGCCATACCCCCAAGAAGCGGGAAGGTGACATCGAACAGCACCAGATGGTTTCGAAAGGCCAACCAGCTGATCCCCAGAACAACAGCCGCCGAGATCCCTCCGGCCACGAATGAGGCCACCGCGCCCCGGCGCGTCATGACAACGATGACGACAAGGCCCAGCAACGCAAAGGCCAGCAATTCCAGCGCGGCGTTAACGTCCGACCGGCTGATCATCTCATCGGTCAGGATCTGCTCAAGCAGTTGCGCGTGGATCGACACGCCCGGAACGGATTCACCCAGCGCCGTCAGGTGCATGTCGAACAGACCCGCCGCAGAGGTGCCCACCAGAATGATCCGACCTTCGATCTGGGCGCGCATTTCCAGGTCGTCCCCGGATTGCATGATCCTGTTGGCCGGAAGATAAAGCGCCGGGTTCTCGTGGCGGTATCTGATCCAGACCTCGCCGTTTTCGGTGGTGGGCAGGATAAACGCGCCAATCTCGACACCCAGCATAATGCCTGTCTCGTCCTGCGCGCCTTCGGCCAGAATGACCGGCTCGTCCATCGCAACCCGCAGCGCCTCGATCCCCAGCGCAGGCAGCGCGCCGTCGGGGCCGCCCCACAGCACCGGCACCCGGCGCACGACGCCGGTATCACCCATGGGCGAAACATTGACGCCGCCGATACCTGTCGCATCCTGATCCAGTGGCGGGGCCAGCGGGGTCCATTGCGGCACGGACACCAGCCCCTCGGTCGGTTGGTCCCCGATTTCTATGATCCCGGCCTTGGCAAAAACAGGTTGGTCTTCGCCGGACAGCCGCGCGGCAACCCCAAGCACGACCGGCCAATTGGCCATCTCGGCCCCGAACAGAACATCATTGTCCAAATCCGCCGCCGTGCGATCCACGGACAGCACGCCGGACAATGCCGGATCGTTCAACAGGCGCGCGGGGGAATACCGGTCCGGCTCGGCAAACAGCATGTCGAAGGCGATTGCGGCGGCGCCATATTCCCCCAGATGTTCGACCATCTGCGCCAGCAAAGTGCGTGGCCAGGGCCATTGACCCCATGTCTCAAGCGCGGCCTCGTCGATATCCACCACGCGCACGGGCAGATCAGGATTAAACGCGCGCGGCGACAGGCGTTGCAGAATATCGAAATACACCAGACGCGACATCCTAACGGGATACGGGTCCAGAACCCGGATGAAACAGCCAAACAGGATCAGCCCCAGCCCCACGATCCGAAAAACGCGCCACCGACCGTTCTTTTCCTGCGGTTTTTTGGTCACATCAACCTCGCTGGACAAGCGAAAGGGTCAAGGTCCGGCCCTATTCGGATTCGCGTTCTGGCTGACCGGTTGGGTTGCCCTGACCAGCCCCGGAAGGCGCGGCGGGCGAAGATTCACCGCCGCCGCCCTCTGGTCCGGGCGTCCCGGGGTCGCCTGTCGAAGGGGGATCGGGCGTTGGATCCGGTTCGGGCCGCGAGGGCCGCGATGGCTCGGGTTCGCGCGCCCGCGCTTCGCGCCTCTCCGGCCCATCAGGTTTCTCGGGCCGTACCGGAGCAGCCTCGCGCGCGCAGCCTTCGATATTGACCCGCAGCGGGACAAGCAGCCGTTCCTGCGCCTGTATGAACGGGAAGCCGCTTTGGATCGCTTTGTCATATTGCTCCTGATCGATCGGACGCCCGACACGGCCACGCTGACTGGTGGCATACAGGCTGCATTGCCGACCTGTAGACCGGCACCCGCCATTCAGACCACACATCTGAACCGTGCCCTGCAACACCAGCATCGAGCTTTGATTGCCCGGCGCGATCCATATGTCAAAAATCGTACCCCGCACGGCCATGGTCGCCGTCGGCGTGCGGACGGAATACGCCCGTTTCCGGCTTTTGCCGGATATGAACCTGAAACTGCCGCCCAGCGCCTGCACTGCAAAGCTTTTGGCCTTGCGATTTCCCCGCAGCATCTTGACGTCCAGCACCATGCTGGCATTGGGTCCGATGGCGATCTTCGTCTCGTCCACGAAAATCAGCTGCACCACACCGCTGCGATCCGTCGAGATCGCATCGCCCGAGGCGACCTCCATCCCCATCTTCAACGGCTGCCGGTTTCCGTCACGCGTGATCTCGGCCCCCGGTTTGACCGCCACGACCGTTCCGATATTCGCCAGCACCTGAGATGGAATGATCAGCAGGCAAACCGCAACACAAAACACTTTTAACCAGGCCAACAGTCTTTCCTTCCCCCAAAGGTAATGTCCGAGCGTTCAACGCCCGCTGCCCGGTTTTTTTGCCCCCTGCGTAAAGTCTTTGCGCTATCATTTATTTGTTAAATACAGACAAATATGCCGTAAACATCGCATTCTTTGCAAGTATTTCAAAAAAACACCCTTCCCAGACAGTGTTGTGCGGGCCTTGGTGCAAGGACTTCCGTGCCAACCAAACGCCCAACCAACATGTCAGACGCAGCGCCTTGGGATCGAGCGTTTCGGATTGGAGATTTGAGCTCAGAAAAATGACATGAGGCTAAGAATCGACCTTGTATCTCGGTGACATGCACGGATATACCCGTCGGCGGAGACGTGGCCGAGTGGTCGAAGGCGCTCCCCTGCTAAGGGAGTAGGCGGGAAACCGTCTCGAGGGTTCGAATCCCTTCGTCTCCGCCACTACATCAAGCCCATTGTCTTGGTTTGGCTGAACCGCCGGTAGTACGACCTTACCCAATATCCAAAAACACCTGAAACGTTGACAGGGGTCGCGTTCGATCGTCATTTAGGGAAGCATGGCACCAAGCTTCGACCAATCGACTTAACCCTCAACGCTTCGCGGTGCGAAAGGGTCGCGAGAAGGGAGAACGTTATGCGACTTCCGAACGTTGACGTCATTCTGGATGATATCGGCCCGATCCCGGAGGCACATGCGCGTTACCTTGCGTGGATCACGGCCAATCTCGGTCAGAACCGGGCCGAGAACAGCCATATGTCGCCATTCCCAACCGGCCGGGCGACCGTTCACGCGTGCGAATGCGACTACCTGATTGCGTATCAGAACGGCTCGGCTTTGGCGTTGCAACGTCTGCGGGAGCGCCTGCCCGAAGTTATGCACAAACTCTATGGCCAAAGCATCGAACTGCCTGAAGTTTTCGTCTTTGTAGGCGAGGCGCGCAATGGGTTTTCCGTGCTTGAACGCAATGGCTGCCATGCGGTGAAGATTGATTTTCGCACGGCTATGACCCTGACTCTGACCCAATTTCTGCTTGGTGTTTCCGGGGGTAACCCTCAGCTCAGGCAACTGGCGACATGGCTGATCCTGTCGGTCGTTCTATCGAAGAACCGTGTGTTTGACCCGGTCCTGATGCAGCTTGCTCATGAGGCCCGGGCGATGGACCAGCGCGTTTTTGAGGACCTGGTGGGCAGCGTCGCCAATCTGATCCTTCTGCACGAGATCGGCCATGTGCTGTTCGACCAACTGCCAAAGGGTTTTGCGCAGGTGGTCTATCAATTCGTCGACATTCCCGGTGCGGATCAAGGCCAAAGAATTGGTGCGGCGTCAGCAGCAATTGGGGCACCACCCACTGAAAGAACGCAGCCGGTGGACGCGCACGCGCGTTTGATCCTGCCCCCGGAACTGGCGCGCTGGAACCCGGAAATCACCGCCGATTGCTTCAGCGTTTTCGGGCATTTCGCATGTCTGCTTGAGGTCTATAACGGTCAGCCTCGGATTGCCATCGAGGCTATCTGCGATTCATTCCTGGGCTGGAACCTGACCTTCTTTGGCCTTTGGTCGATGCAGCAAGTACAATCCGAGGCGATGGGGCTTGGACCGGGGACAACCCCCGAAACGGCCAGCCATCCGGATGGGCTGACCCGCTGCGATATCATGCTGCTCTACATCAATCATATTATGGCGCGGGTTGTTCCCGACTATCGCAGCCCGGCTTTGGGGCGGTCCGTGCGCGCCTATCAAAACCTTTGGTCCGCCGATATGCATCAATCGCTAAGGGCCCTGCGCACCTATCTGCTGGTCACACCCGAGGCGTTTGAAACCTTCCGGGACGGTCTGTTGCGAACCGTTTTATCCGGGTGCCTCTATGATGAATTCAAGCAGGTCGGCAGCGCCCAGCGATTGACCAACAACCTACGTGAAATCGAAGGGAAATGGACCGCCTTTCACACGGCCAACCACCTGAACGGGCAGCCGGTCTTTCTTGACCTCGCGCAGCAGTTTGGCGCGCTTGACCTGAAATTCATTTCGGAGGACCGCGTATGAGTTACGATCCAACACTTGTATCCGCAATTGCCCAAGCGGATCAGGGCGGAGATCTGGACGATGTCAGGGCCTTGCTTGATCCTGACCGCCCCAATGAAGAAGAGAACTTTCTGGGCGGGCTCACGCCGGATCTGGCCGCGATCCTTGCGTTTTGTGTCGCCGTCGGGACCATCAGCGGTGCCGCCAAAAGTATTGCCGACATGATCGGGCTGGCCAACAAGGCCGCAAAATGGGCAAAATCCTTGCGCGGCGAGAAACCGGTAAAGGCCGAACTGACGCTTCGGGAACGCACGCTTGCATTGCTGTTTGAGGCCACAACAAACCGGCGCGAGGGGCTGTCTGCCAAAACACTGCAAACCATTCTTGGATGCTCACACGCGGATCTGGACGAAGCCCTGACCGCGCTTGAACACAGCGGCGTTGCCCGCAAGTCCCTGCAAGGCAACTGGAAGTTTTCGTCCCGCTGATGTCCCGGACCGGCGGCGCCGGACAACGCCGCCGTCAGAACCCCGCGAACCGATTGGATCTCTGTCATGCCAGAATATCTTGCCCCCGGTGTTTTCGTTGAAGAAGTCAGCCGGGGCCCAAGGCCCGTCGAAGGTGTTGAAACCAGTACCACGGCCATGATCGGTGAAACCGAACGCGGACCGCTGAGGCCGCCCCTGATCACGTCGTACCGGGAGTACCTGCGTGTGTTTGGCGATGTGTTCGCCGAAGACCGCTTTGTACCATTCAGCGTCAAAGCGTTTTTCGACAATGGCGGGCAGCGTTGCGTGGTCTGCCGGGTCGTCGGAGATGGCGCGGAAACGGCCCATATCGACGCGGCCGGATACCGTCTGAGCGCAAGCGGCCCCGGTCAATTCGGCAACGCCATCTGGGTCCGCATCCTGCCGTCGAGCGCACAGAAGCGCGGTGCAGACGGGCCAGTGCCCATCGGATTTCGGCTGCAGGTCGCATATTTCGGACACGGGTTTTCCGGCGACCTATTCGATCCTTTCGACGACTCCAAACGCAAACCCCGGCCCGTTCTGGTCGAAGACTTCGATGACCTGTCGCTGGATACGAACAGCGATGATTTCTGGCGCAAGAAACTCTCGGAAAACCCATCTGCGCTGATCACGCTCGATCTGTCCGATCAGGCTGAAACACCTGCCGGTCTGGTGTTCAGCGGCGCTTTGAAAGGGGGGCAGGAGGGTAAAAGACCTACCGCCGCCCAGTTCGCAGGCAGGACCGACGCGGCAGGGGCGGTGATCACAGACCCGACCAACTATCGCGGCCTCGCGGCGCTGGAGCGTGATGCATATCAGTCTGTCGCGATTGTCCATGCGCCGGGTATCGGAAACGACACGCTGCCCGAGATTACGATACAGGATGAAGTCATCGCACATTGCGAACGCAATCGTTTTCGGTTTGCAGTGCTCGATACGCCGCGCGGCGTGAAAGATTTGCGGTCCGACGCGCTGTCTCCGCGCAATCGGCGCGCGTCTGACTATGCAGCGATCTACTACCCCTGGATTGTTGCGGCACATCCTAAGACGGGCGACAAGGTTCTTGTCCCTCCGGGCGGGGCCGTCTGTGGCGTTTACGCGCGCGTGGACTCGGCGCGCGGCGTCTGGAAAGCACCGGCGGGTGTGGCGATCAACGGGGCCGTGGATGTCGAGTTCCATCTGAACGCAAACCAACAGGACGTTCTGAACCAGGCCGGCGTCAATTGCATTCGTCAGTTTCCCGGGCGCGGGATTTGCGTCTGGGGCGCACGAACACTGTCGTCGGACCCGGAATGGAAATACGTGCCTGTCCGCCGGTTCTTTATCTTTCTTGAAGCATCCATTTCCCGCTCGCTCCAATGTGTTGTGTTCGAGCCGAATGACGAAAAGCTCTGGTCCAGTGTCGCGCAGGCGGTGGGAAATTTCCTAAGCACCCAATGGCGCGCGGGGGCCTTGGCGGGCGCAAAGGAATCCGAGGCGTATTTCGTGTCCGTCGGACGGGACACGATGACCGAGGCGGATATTGCAAACGGCCGGTTGGTGATGCTGATCGGGGTCGCTGCACTGCGCCCGGCCGAGTTCGTGATCATCCGTATATCGCTGAAAACCAGTGACGCGCTTGATTAAGCGTTGCGCTGGCCAGTCGGCAGCAAGACCCAAAGCCGGAATTCAAGTTTCAAGTGGTGTTCGAAGAAACCAGCAAAGCGGGGATATGCGTCAACATGACGTTCAAACGCGGGGTTCTCGGCGACGCTTGTCTCGACACATGGCAAGCAAACCATTCATGGTTGACTTAACGGCAGGCTGTATACAGAACGGTGTTCAACTGTGTTCGACATATGACGAGGCGAATATGCACAAATTGCATGGCGGTAAAACGGTGTTCGGGGCCAATCTGGGCATCCTGATGCTGGAAACTCAGTTTCCGCGCATTCCAGGCGATATCGGCAACGCGACCACATGGCCTTTTCCGGTGCAATACCGCGTCGTCCGCAGCGCAACGCCGGACAAGGTTGTCCGCAATGACGCCCGCGAACTGGTCGGGCTGTTCATTGATGCCGCGAAAGAGCTGGTTGCCACCGGCTGCGACGGCATCACCACCAATTGCGGTTTCCTGTCCATCGTACAGGATCAACTGGCCGAGGCGGTGCCGGTTCCGGTTGCCACCTCATCGCTGATGCAAACCCCGATGGTGCAGGCCATGTTGCCGCCCGGCAAACGTCCGGGGATTTTGACAATCTCGAAGGAAACGCTGACACCCGCGCATCTGCAGGCCGCGAATGTCCCGCTGGATACGCCGATTGTCGGAACCGAGGGCGGTCGGGTCTTTACCCGCGACATTCTGGGCGACGCGCCCGAGATCGATTTTGCCGCCTGCCGCGAAGACATGCGCGACGCCGCGCGGCAATTGGTGACCGAGCATCAGGATATCGGCGCGATCATTCTGGAATGCACCAACATGTCGCCTTACGCAGCGGATGTGCGCAAACTGACCGGCCTGCCCGTGTTTTCAATCTACAGCTTCGTTCGTTGGTTCCATCAGGCGCTGGTGCCGGATCGCTTTCCGGTCGATCTGGACGATCCGCTGCTCGGGCTGGCAGGTCAGTCCTGATCTATAGTCACAAAAGACCCCCCGGCCTGGAACAAAGCCGGGGGGTCTGTGTTGAAAGGATCGGGCGCGAGCGCCCGACCGAAGGCATCAATAGAAATGCGGCAGGTTCTTTGCCCGCGCCGCGCGCACCCAGTTGGGGACAAACGGAACGATCTTGTCCTGCGACGGAACCATCATCTCGATGAAGTTTGCGCCGGGGTTGGCGATGGCCTCGGACAGGATCGGCTCGATATCGTCTTCGGATTTGATCCGGGCAGTCTTGAAGCCAAAGCCTTCAGCCACTTTGCAATAATCGACACGACCGAAATCCGTTGACCAAGGCTCATCCACGTCGTCCAGCAGAATGGCCTCGCCCCGGATCCAGCCGAAGGTATCGTTGCGGGTCAGAATGACGGTGATGTTCCTGCCGCTGCGTTTCAGCGTTTCCATGTCACCGATGACAAACCCAAACGACCCGTCGCCGGTGAACGAAATAACCGGCCCGTCATTGGCATAGATCGCGCCCAGCCCCGCAGGCACCGAATAGCCCAGCGCCCCCATCGAATAGTTGGTGATATAGCGCCGCCCCGGCTTGCGGAAGGTCAGCAGGGCCGAAGGGTAGATCGCGCTGACGCCCGGCTCGGACGTGACCACCGCGTTGTCCGGCATGATCCGGTCCAGTACCTGAGACAGCTTGACCGGTGAAATCGTGCCCTCGGGCATCGGAATGTTCGAGTTGAATACCTTGTCCAGCGCCGTCTTCTTGATCGGGTTCAGGTCGATCTTTGGGCGGGTCAGGTTGGGATGATCGGCTTTGATCAGCACATTCATGTATTCCAGCGTCGCGCGGGCATCGCCGACCAGACCGACTTTGACGGGGAAGTTGTTGCCAACATGCGCCTCGGCAATGTCCAGATGCAGGAAGGTTTTGGCCTTGGGATCGCCATACAACTTCCAGTGATCGGTGGCGGCGCTGTCCGTGTTCGAGCCGATGAAGAAGATCGTATCGGCGTCGTGCACATATTGGTTGGAATACTCCATGCCGCCGCGCCCGCCGATCACGCGCAGGGCAAGCGGGTGATCCTCGGGGATGGTACCCTTGCCGGGTGTGGTGGTCCCGACCGGGATTTGCAGCAGTTCAGCCAGTTCCAGGATCGCCTCGGACGCCTTTGAAATCAGCCCGCCCTGCCCCACAACAATCGCCGGTTTCTCGGCTGCCAGCAGCACATCGATCGCCGCGCGGATTTTCGAGTGATCGGCCACGGGGCGATGCGCCGGATAGGTGCTGTATTCGGGTTCGGCATAAAGATCGTTGATCTCGGCCTCTTCCCCGAAGATGTTGATCGGAACGCGGATATGCACCGGCGCCGGACGCCCCGAGGTCGCCACGCGGAAGGCCCGGCGCATCAGGAACGGGATTTCCCTGGCATTGGTCAGAACAAAGCTTTCCTTGCAGATGCTGTCATACAGCTTGGTCTGATCGACCCCGGTCAGCCCGTGCTTTTTGTCCTGATTGATCGGGATGTCCGAGCTGAAATAGATCACCGGAACCGAGCTCAGATACGCCTCGGTAATACCCGGCGTACAGTGAGTTACACCAGGGCTTGGCGCTTCCAGCACGCAAGGACGTCCGGTGATCTTGGCATAGGATTCGGCCGCGTAGGATGCGGTACGTTCGTCGCGGGTCAGCACAAATTCGATATTCGAGTGTTCGCGCCACTCTTTGTACCACCCGATTGTGGTTTCCCCGGGCAGGCCGAATACGTGGCTTACACCGTGCAGTTCGAGCATCTTGAGAATGATCTGAGCGCCGTTCATGCGCTGGGTGTCAGCATCGGTCATTGGTTTGAACCTTTCTCAGCCGGATTTTTGCGCACAGGACTGTATACAATAAATCCGCAGTTTTTTAGTTACGTCAGTGTTTCGGCGACGGCGTATTTCGCCAGTTTGTCAGGATCGACCGCAACGCCCAGCCCCGGCCCGTCCGGCACGTGAACGCGCCCGTGCTTGACGGGGAACGGCTGGGTCAGGATGTCGTCAGCGGCATAGTAGGTGGCCATGTAAAACTCGCATTGCAGCACCAGATCGGGCACAGCCGCCATCAGATGCGCACCGGCGGCATGGGCCAGACCGGTTTCGAACATGCAGCCGCCATAGATTTCAATCCCGGCGGCACGCGCGATTGCTGCCACCTCAAGCGCGCGGCGAATGCCGCCCGATTTCATGATCTTCAGCGAGAAAATATCGGCAATCCGGTTCTGCGCGCCATAGAGCGCGCCTTTGGGATCAAACACGCTTTCATCCGCCATGATCGGCGTATCGATGGCATGGGTGATATGGGCCAGCGCCTCACGCTCGTGCATCTTGACGGGCTGTTCGACAAAGGTCGGGCGGAAGGCTTCGAGGTCGCGGATGCAACGCACCGCGTCATAGGCCAGCAGACCCTGGTTGTAGTCGATGCGGATATCGACTTCATCGCCGTAAATCTCGCGAAGTTTCTCGACACGCATTACATCGAACTTGTGATCGGCAAAGCCGGTCTTGAACTTGAAGATGCGCACGCCGTCGTCCCACATGGCGGCAATGTCATCCAGATCGGCGTCGAAATCCGGGTTGGCGACCGAAAAGCTCATCCCCATACTGTCGCGCATCTTGCCGCCGACCAGTTCGCAAACGGACAGGCCTGTGATCTGCCCGGTGATGTCCAGCAGCGCCATTTCCAACGCCGCCTTGGCCTCGGGATGGCCGACCAGCACCTTTTCGGCCATGTTCATGTGTTTCTCGACCTGCACCGGGTCCTGACCGATCAGATGCGGACGCAGATGCACGTGCAGCGCGGCGGCGTTGCCTTCGGCTGTGCCGGTAAACACGGGCCAGGGCGAGGCCTCACCCCAACCGGTGATCCCGGTGTCAGTGACAAGTTCCAGAATGGCCACGTTGATACCCGCAACATCGCCCGAGCCGTGGGAATGCACGGCCTTGGCAGGGATCAGAATGCGGTGGACCCGCAGGGCTTCGATTTTGTGATCGCTCACGGTCGTCTCCGTGTGAGAGTTTTTTGGGTTATTCGTGTCTTAGCGCGGGCGCACGACCATCACGCTGCACCCGGCATAGCGGGCGACGCGGGCCGCATTCGGACCGATCAGCAGATCAGTGACCGACGGTTTGCTGGCACCGATCACCACAAAACCGGCGGACAGCGTGTCGGCATGTTCGATCAGTTTTTCATAGACAACACCGCGCAGCACCTGACTGTCATGGACCACGCCCTGCCAGTCAAAACCGGCGGCATAGGCCTGAAGATCGCGCACGGCGTCATCGACAACCTGTTGATGCATATCCGCCGGGATGTAGTTCTGCGCGTAAGAGTTTTCCTGATCCGGGATCACGAAAACAACCTCGACCTCATGATCATGGGCCTTGGCCAGCAGGATCGCCTCGTGGATCACTGCGGCGTCGCTGTCCTTGTGGACAAGGTCCACGGCTGCCAGAATTTTCGGTTTCGTCATGGTTTGGCACCTCTTGGGTGGCTATCGGTAAATCGGGGGGGCGGGCCGGTTATCGGCCCGCTGAACTCACCATGCTGTCCGGCAGATAGGTCGCCAGTTCCGGGAAGCCGATCATGATGAAGACCATCACGACCATGATCAGGAACAGCGGCAACGCGGTCTTGGCGATATAGCCCATCTCGTGCCGGGTGATCCCCTGCATCACGAACAGGTTGAAGCCAATCGGCGGCGTGATCTGCGCCATTTCGACGACAATCACGATGAAGATGCCGAACCAGATCAGATCGATGCCTGCGCCTTCGACCATCGGCTGCACAATCGCCATGGTCAGCACCACCGAAGAGATACCGTCCAGGAACATACCCAACACGATGTAGAACAGCATCAGGGCGATCAGCAGTGAGAACCGCGACAACTCAAGCCCTTCGATGAATTCGGCCAGGGCGCGCGGCAGGCCGGTGAACCCCATGGCCAGCGTCAGGGCGATGGCGCCCATCAGGATGAAGGCAATCATGGCCGAGGTGCGCGTGGCCCCCAGTAGGCTTTCGATAAAGGCCTGTTTGGTCAGGGATCCCTGCATCGCGGCCAGTGCAAATGCGCCTAGCACACCGATGGCCGCAGCCTCGGTCGCGGTGGCAAAACCGCCATACATCGACCCGATGACCACCAGGATCAGCAGGATGATCGGGATCAGGAACCGGCTTTCATTCAGCTTCTGCCCAAATGTCATGCGGTCGGCAATCTCGGGCACTTCGGACCGGCGCACAAAGGACCAGCCGGCGACATAGGCCATGAACAGACCGGCCAGAACGATGCCCGGCAGGATACCCGCCATGAACAGCTTCGAAATCGACTGTTCGACCGCCACGCCATAAACGATCAGCGTCAGCGAGGGCGGGATCATCAGGCCCAGCGTGGCCGCACCGGTCAGCGTGCCGATGATCATGTATTCGGGATAGCCGCGTTTGCGCAGTTCCGGGATCGACATTTTACCAACTGTGGTCAGCGTCGCAGCGGACGACCCCGACACGGCGGCGAAGATGGTGCAGCCGACGATGTTCACATGGACCAGACCGCCCGGCATCCGCTGCATCCAGGGGCTGAGGCCGCGGAACATGTCCTGCGACAATCGACTTCGAAACAGGATTTCACCCATCCAGATGAACAGCGGTAGCGCCGTCAGGGTCCAGCTGGACGAGCCGGTCCAGATCCGCGTCAGCATCGCATCGCCAGCCGGGCGCGAGGTGAACATTTCAAGCCCCAGATAGGCCACGCCAAACAGCGCCAGCGCCACCCAGACCCCGGTTCCCAGCAACAGGAACAGGGCGAACAGGAAAATGGTAACGAGATAGACTTCTTCCATCAGGCTTACTCCGCGTGTGCGTCGACCGCAGAGGATCGCATGTTGTCTTCCCCGGTCACGAGGATGGTGATCAGGTTGTCGATCGCGCAGATCGCCAGCAGAACGGTTCCAATGACCATGGACATCTGCGGAATCCAGATGGGCCAGGCGTCCTGCCCCTGGCTGATGTCATTGAAGCGGTAGCTTTCGTAAGTCAGCTTGATCGCGTAACGCGCAAACAGAAAGGTAAGATAGCTGGCAATGGCCCAGCACCAGATCTCGCCCAGCTTGCGGAACCGGCCCAGCGCATTCAGCAACAGGCTGACGCGGATATGGGCGCCACCATTCAGCGCATAAGGCAGTGCAAGGAACGAGGCCGCCGCCATGCAATAGCCGGTAAAGTCCGGCGCGCCGGTGATGATTTCTCCACCCCAACGAGACACCATCTGCAGGGTCACGAAGACAAGGATCATGATCAGAAAACACGCAGCAAGATAGCCTGCAAAGCGATAAATCGCATCCAGAACGCTGCGCAAGGTTGAGAAGATCACCATGGTAGGTCCCCCCGTTTGGCTGACAGGCCCGTGTCGTGATTGGCCATGCCGGTCATAAGAAACCCCCGGCGATCAGGACCGCCGGGGAAAGAAGCAAGGCCGGGCTTATTGCGCGGCGTTGAAATCGTCGACGATCTTCTGCCCGGCTTCGCCTGCAGCTTCCAGCCACTCGGCGGTCATGGTCTCACCGATCGCGCGCAGTTCAGCGGCCAGCGCTTCGCTTGCGGGGCCGGTGGTCATGCCGTTTTTGGCCAGCTCGTTCACGGTGAACTCGGTATACTGGATCGAACGCCAGTCGCCCGCGTATTCGGCGGCCACAGCACAGCCGTTCATGACGGCCTTGGTGGCATCGTCCAGGCCGTTCCACGCGTCCAGATTGACCAGCATGTAGTTGCGCGGCATCCAGGCATCGACGCCATAGTAATGCGACAGGCTTTCCCAGACCTTGCGGTCATAGCCGGTCGAGCCCGACGACACCATGCCCTGCGCCACACCGGTGGCAAAGGCCTGGCTGATTTCAGCCGCTTCGATCTGCACCGGCAGCATACCCGCCAGTTCCGCCATACGGGCCGAAGCCGAGTTATAGGCGCGGAATTTCAGACCTTCGGCATCCGCCAGCGAGTTGACCTCGCGGTCGAAATACAGGCCCTGACCCGGCCACGGAACCGAATACAGCAGGTGCATGTTCTGTTCGGCCAGCAGCTCGGACAGCGGCTCTTTGGCGACTTTCCACAGTTTCTCGGAATCTTCGAAAGACGTCGCCAGGAAGGGCACCGAGTCGAAGCCGAACAGCGCGTTTTCGTTCTGGTGGCCGGACAGCAGACGCTCACCAATATTGACCTGACCGGTCTGGATCGCCCGCTTGATTTCGGCCCCTGCATAGAGCGAACCGCCCGGATGGGTCTGGATCGTCAGCGCACCGCTTGTCCCTTCGGTCACGCATTCCGCGAAAACGGCACCCGTTACCGAATGGAAGTTCGTGGCCGAATAGGCCATCGGCAGGTCCCAGGTTTCCGCCGACACTGCCGCCGCAGAGGCCGTGATCACGCCGATGCTGGCAGCCAGTTTGGTAAGTGTTTTTGACATGTTTGTCTCCCTTGTTGACTTTTGTGCCCCTTCAGGGGGCGTCGTTGAAGTTTGGTTCAGAACCGCATTGGATCGTACACGCCCAGATCCATATTGGTACGGTCTTTTGTGATCAGCCCCGCAAGTATCCGCCCGGTCTTGGGCCCGGCGGTAAGGCCGATGTGATGATGCCCAAACCCGGCCAGCACGCCGGTTTTGCCGATCTCACCGATCAGCGGCAGGCTGTCTGATGGCGCGGGCCGGTGGCCCAGCCAGGTCTTTTCGCTTTCGAATGTGAGGTTCGGAAAGCTTTCCTGAACCTTGCGTTTCAGCAGGGCGATGGGGGCATCGGACGGCCCGGCCTCAAGCCCGCCAAACTCGACAATACCGGCACAGCGCAACCGGCCTTCCATCGGGGTCGCAACAAACTTGCCGGTTGTTACCATCAGCGGGGTCGACGGGCCGTTTTCCGGCAGTACGAATTCCATATGATAGCCGCGCTCGGTTTCCAGCGGCACGGACAGGCCCAGTTTGCGGGCCAGAGGTTTTGACCAGACGCCCGTCGCCAGAACCACCTTGCTGCAGGGCAATGTGCCGTCTTTGGTGACGACCGCCGAAACGGACCCATCGGTCAGTTCGAAATCGACAACTTCGGCCTGACGGAAAACAGCGCCCAGCTTTTCCGCCTCGGCCGCTAGCGCGGCGATATAGGCACCGGGATCGCGGCTGTAGCCATGGTCGCGCATGACGGCCAGCAGGTTCAGATCCTTGGACAGGTTCGGCTCGAACTCGTGAACCGCGCCGCCTTCCAGCACCTCGGGCTCGAACCCGGCCACCTTGCGAAGCGCCCAAGTATAGCTGTCGGCCTCGAACGCCGCACGGGTCGGATAGACAAAGCTGTAATCCGAGGTCTGCACCCAATCCGCCGCACCGGTATCGCTGGTCAGCGCCTGATGCTGTTCGACCGAGTCGCTGGTCAATGGCGTCAGGCCGGCCGCGATCCGCCGGGTGTCGCTGTCATTGGCATGCGACATGTATTTCAGCAGCCACGGCATCAGTTTGGGCAAATAGGACCAGCGCAGAAACAGCGGAAAGTTCGGGTCCAGCGCCATCTTGGGGCCCTTGCGCATCAGCCCCGGTGCGGTCACCGGTGCAACGGAACACGCAGCCAGCACCCCGGCATTCCCATAAGATGTCGCGTTTGGATCACCCGGCGGGTTGCGATCAACAATCGTGACCTCAACACCTTTGCGTCGCAGCCAGATCGCGGTCGAGACACCAACAATGCCCGCCCCAACAACTACAACCTGTTCTTCCTTGGTCGTCATGTGCTCTCAACTTGCCGGGAATCGCTTGAAATCAGCGATATGCCGATCTGTATACAGGATTGTAGATTTCTGTGAAGTCTAATGTTTATTATGGGGCAGTCTTTGGTAAAAGACGTCCAACCGAATGGCAGGAGATCCATGTCCAAATCCGAAGGCAATGTCGAACGCGCCTACCAGGCCCTGCGCCGGATGGCGGTCAACTTCGAGTTCAAGCCGGGTGAACGGCTGAACGAAACGTCGCTGACCAAGCGGCTGGACATCAGCCGGACGCCCTTGCGCGAGGCGCTCAACAGGCTGGTGGCCGAAGGGTTCCTGACCTTTTCGCTGGGCAAGGGGTTTTTCTGCCGCCCGCTGACACCAGAGAAAGTACTGGAACTGTACCAACTGCGCTGCGCGCTTGAGACCGAGGCGCTGCTGCGCACCATCGGCGGGGCCGAGGATCAGCAGATCGACGCGGTCATTGCCTATCTGGACGAGGTCGAAAAATCCTATTCCGTCTGCCACGATCTGGATGAGCTTCTGCGCATGGATGAAGAGTTCCACATCAAGCTGGCAGCGCTTTCCGGCAACCAAGAGTTGCTGAAGCTGCTGCATAACGTCAATGAGCGCATCCGCTATGTCCGCATCGTAAACCTGAGGCTGCTGCGGGACCGGCGCGAGAACGCCGAGACAGACCAGACCTCGATGTCGGCGCATCGGATCATTCTGGATGCGGTAAAGGCGCGCGACGTGGATCGGGCGGTGTCTGCCCTGCGCGGCCATATCGAGCGACGCAGCGAACAAACGGTCGAACTGGTGCGGGTCGCCTATTCCCAACTCTACGTGCCGGATTTCTGATCGCGTGGGGTACTTAGGCGAAAGCCCGATTGCCTTTTCAAGGACAACCGCCGCGCTAACTACGCCGTCATGACAGCGCGTTTCATCGGCTCGGAAATCTATCGCCACTCGACTTATGGCACATGGCACCCGCTCAGGATCCCTCGGGTCTCGACCGTTATGGACCTGTCGCGTGCCCTGGGCTGGTTGCCGGACGCGCAGTATATCCGCTCGCCCCGTGCAAAACCCCAGGCGCTTACGGCGTGGCATGACCCGGACTATATTGAGGCCCTGCAACAGGCCGAGCATCTGCAAGCCGTCACCCCGGACCAAAAGGCGCGGTTCAACATCGGGACAATCTCGAACCCGATTTTTACCGAGATGTTCCGCCGTCCTGCCACAGCCGCCGGAGGCTCGATCCTGGCTGGCGAACTGTTGGCAAACGGTGGCGTGATCTACAATCCAGCGGGTGGAACCCATCACGGGATGCCGGATCGGGCCAATGGGTTCTGCTATCTCAACGACCCGGTGCTTGCGATGCTCAGCCTGCGCGCACATGGGGTACGGCGGCTGGCCTATGTCGATATCGACGCACATCATCCCGATGGGGTCGAGGTCGGCTTTGGCGGCGATCCCGATTGCCTGATGATCTCGGTCCACGAACAGAACCTGTGGCCCAAGACTGGCAAGTTGGAGGATGACGCAGGCGGCAACGCCCTGAACCTTCCCGTGCCGCGCGGCTTCCATGATGACGAAATGGCACTGGTGCGCGACCGGTTGATCCTGCCTGCTGTTGCCGCGTTCCGCCCCGATGCAATCGTCCTGCAATGCGGCGCGGACGCGGTCGAGGATGACCCGCTGGCGCATCTGTCGCTGTCCAACAACGCCCATTGGGATGTTCTGCGCGGCCTTACCGGGCTGGCACCACGCCTGTTGGTGCTGGGCGGAGGCGGCTACAACCCGTGGACCGTCGGCCGCCTTTGGACAGGTGTATGGGGCATTCTGGCCGGGCACGACATACCCGATCATCTGCCTGACGCAGCCCAGGCCGTGCTGCGTCAGCTCAGCTTTCGCGGCAGGACACGCAAGCAGGACCCCAAGGCAGAATGGCTTACGACCCTGCAAGACGCACCGCGCAACGGGGTTATCTCGGATACCGTCCGAGAAAGGGTCGATTTTCTGGCAAGCCGTTTGCGGGCTTGGGTATAAGTCGGCGGCCATTTGCCCAAACCCCTTGGGCCTTTCGCAGGAAAACAACAGATTCCTAGATTTTGGATCCAATATCCACTATGAATGCCGGGAATCCGACTGACCCACCGCCACTGAAAGATACCCTGCGATGACGAAATCCATCTTCTCGGGCACAATGCCCGCCCTGATGACCCCCTGCACAGCGGACCGGACACCCGATTACGACGCCCTTGTGCGCAAGGGGAAAGAGATGATCTCGGCAGGCATGTCCGCCGTGGTCTATTGCGGCTCGATGGGCGATTGGCCCCTGCTGACCGATGCCGAGCGTATGGAAGGGGTCGAACGGCTGGCCTCTGCCGGTATCCCGGTTGTTGTGGGCACCGGCGCGATCAATTCGAAATCCGCGGTTGCCCACGCAGCCCACGCGCAGAAAGTGGGGGCCGTTGGCCTGATGGTGATCCCGCGTGTGCTGTCTCGGGGATCCTCCATGGCTGCGCAGAAAAACCACTTCAAGGCGATCCTCAGCGCCGCGCCGGATGTGCCCGCGATCATCTACAACAGCCTGGTCTACGGCTTTGCCACCAAGGCTGATTTGTTCTTTGCCCTACGCGCCGAACACCCCAACCTCGTCGGGTTCAAAGAGTTCGGAGGCAAGGACGATCTACGCTATGCCGCCGAGCACATCACCTCGCAAGACGATCAGGTGACCCTGATGGTGGGCGTCGATACCGAGGTCTATCATGGTTTCGTCAACTGCGGCGCGACCGGGGCCATCACCGGCATCGGCACCGCCCTGCCGAAAGAGGCGTTGCTGCTGGCGGCGCTGGCTCAGAAAGCCGCCGAAGGTCATGCCGAAGCCCGGATGCGCGCGCGTGAGTTGGAAGAGGCGTTTGGCGTTCTGGCCAGCTTTGATGAGGGCACCGATCTGGTGCTCTATTACAAGCACCTGTTGGTGTTAAACGGCGAGGAGGAATACCGCCTGCATTTCAATGAAACCGACGCGCTGACGGACGCACAGCGAAACTATTGCGAACAGCAATATGACCTGTTCCGCAACTGGTTCGCCGATTGGTCCAAACAGGGCGGGGTTATCGCTGAATGCATGTGATCGACAGCCATACCGGCGGAATGCCCACGCGGGTGATCCTCGACAACGCGCCGGATCTGGGCACCGGCCCGCTGGCCGAGCGCGCGCAGCGGCTGGCGACCGAGCATGAGGCGTTCTACAAATCCGTCCTGCTGGAACCGCGTGGACAGCCCGGCATGGTTGCAGCCCTTCTGGTGCCGCCGGTCAATCCCGACTGCGTCACCGGCGTCATCTATTTCGATGCCGACGCGGTGTTGGGCATGTGCGGGCACGGCACCATCGGGCTGGGCGTCACGCTGGCCCATCTGGGCCGGATCACACCTGGCACAAGCAAGATCGAGACCCCTGCGGGCGTCATTACAATCGACCTCCACGACGCGAACACCGTGAGCGTGACCAATGTCGAAAGCCGTAGGGTGCGCAAATCGGTCACCGTGAAGACCGCCCAATACAGACCAGTCACCGGCGATGTCGCCTATGGCGGCAATTGGTTCTTCATCGTCGACCCAAGCCCGATCCCCGTCGCCCCCGAAAATATCCGCGCGCTGACAGATATGACGATCGCCATTCGCGAGGCCTGCATCGCGCAATCCGTGGGCGGTGAGGGCGGAGAGCCCGTGGATCATGTCATCTTTCAGGATGCCGCAGCTACGCCCGGCGTTCACAGCCGGAATTTCGTTCTGTGCCCCGATGACAACTATGACCGTTCGCCCTGTGGCACCGGCAGTTCCGCGCGTCTGGCCTGTCTTGCGGCAGATGGTCTGCTGGCCCCTGGTGCCGAGATTGTGCAGCACAGCGTCATCGGCAGCCCCTACCGCCTGTCCTATCAGCCCGGCCCAAATGGCGGCGTCATCCCTACTCTGACCGGGCAGGCCCATATCATGGCAGACAGCACGCTCGTCTTCGCCGAGAATGACCCCTTCAAACTGGGTATCCCGATCTGACACGCCTGAAACGGACAGCACAAATGCCGCCTGAAGACCCAATTGACATCGTCATCGTCGGAGCCGGGATCATCGGCATCAGCATCGCGCTGGAACTGCAACGGCGCGGGCGCGATGTTCTGGTGCTGGACCGTGAAGGGGTCGCCGCAGGCGCATCGCAAGGCAATGCCGGGGCCTTCGCCTTTGCCGAGATCGAGCCGCTGGCCAAGCCGGGCATCATGCGCGAGGCACCGAAATGGCTGCTCGATCCCCTTGGGCCGCTTTCGGTGCCCCCGTCCTACGCGCCGCAGATCGCGCCCTGGATGCTGCGCTTTTGGCGATCTAGCTGGAAGGATCGCTATCGCGCGTCGCTGGCGGCGCAGGGGGCGCTGATGAAGCACTGCCGCCTGGCGACCGAACGCCAAATCGCCGAGGTCGATGGCGAAGCGATGATACAGCGCGACGGTCAGTTGCAACTTTATGAAGGGGTCGCGCAATTCCGCGCCAGTCAATCCGCCTGGACCCTGCGGCGCGATCATGGGGTGGATTTCGATCTGCTCCACAGCCCCGAGGCGATTGCCGAGATACAACCCGGTCTGAGCCGCCGCTTCACCCATGCCGGATTCACGCCGCATTGGATGAACACAAGGGACCCGAAAGCCTGGACCGAACATCTCGCCACACAATTTCAGGCACGCGGCGGGCGAATTGATGTGCAGCCCGTGTCATCGGTAACGCAGCAAGGGGAACGGGTTGTTCTGGAAACCCCGTCGGGGCAAGTTCACGCCCGACATCTGGTGATTTCAGCTGGCGCGTGGTCTCATATTCTGGCCCGGCAGCTGGGGGACATAATCCCCCTGGAAACCGAGCGGGGGTATAACACGACCCTACCACAGGGTGCGTTCGATCTGCGCACGCATCTGACCTTCAGCGGCCATGGGTTTGTGGCGACGCGCATAAATGGCGGCGTGCGCGTGGGCGGCGCGGTCGAGCTTGGCGGATTGTCCCTGAAACCGAATTTCAAACGGGCCGACACCCTGTTGGCAAAAGCGGGCCAGTTCCTGCCCGACCTCGATATCAGTGGCGGCACGCAATGGATGGGGTTCCGCCCCTCATTGCCAGACAGCCTGCCGGTCATCGACCGCGCGCCCAAGGCCCCGCGGGTTCACTATGCATTTGGCCATGGCCATCTCGGGCTGACCCAATCCGCCGGAACGGCCGAGCTTGTGGCGGATCTGGTGATGGATGCCAAACCCGCAATCGACCTGTCCCCCTTTTCTGCAACGCGGTTCTGACCCCGGAGGCCCAAGATGCGCAGCACAAAAACGATCCATGTGATCTCTGCCCATGCCGAGGGTGAGGTTGGCGACGTCATTGTCGGCGGCGTCGCACCTCCGCCCAGAGATACGCTTTGGGACCAACGCACATTCATCGCGCAGGATCAGACGCTCAGGAATTTTGTCCTGAACGAACCGCGCGGCGGAGTGTTTCGTCACGTGAACCTGCTGGTGCCCCCGAAACACCCCGACGCCGATGCCGCCTTTATCATCATGGAGCCCGAGGACACGCCCCCCATGTCCGGGTCGAACTCGATCTGCGTGGCAACGGTTTTGCTGGATTCGGGTATCCTGCCGATGCAGGAACCGGAAACCCACCTGACGCTCGAAGCGCCGGGCGGTCTGGTGCAGGTTCGGGCGGAATGCCGGGATGGGAAAACACAGCGCATCTTCGTGCAGAACCTGCCCAGCTTTGCCGATCAGATCGCGGTTTCGCTGGATGTTCCGGGGGTTGGCACGATAACGGTCGATACAGCCTATGGCGGTGACAGTTTTGTCGTCGTTGACGCGCAGGATCTTGGATTTGAAATCATCGAAAGCAAAGCCAAGGAACTTGCCCAATTGGGCGTCAGGATCACCAACGCAGCCAAAGAACAGCTTGGGTTCAACCATCCTGATAACCCGGATTGGACCCATATATCCTTTTGCGCCTTCTGTGGCCCGTTAAGCGAAACGGAAACCGGTTTGGCGGGCAAATCCGCCGTCGCCATCCAACCGGGCAAGATCGACCGGTCCCCCACAGGCACGGCGGTCTCGGCCCGCATGGCCCTGATGCTGGCGAAAGGTCAGATGAAACCGGGCCAGACATTCGACGCGCAATCCATCATCGGGTCGCGCTTTACCGGCAGAATTCTTGGCACCACCAAGGTCGCAGGGCGCAACGCAATTCTCCCCGAGATCAGCGGGCGCGGCTGGATCACCGGGGTTCATCAACACATGCTCGACCCCGAGGACCCCTGGCCGGGTGGCTATCGACTGTCAGATACGTGGGGCGCGTGACGATGCCGTCGATTGCCACCAACGCCAATCAAAAAAGGACCTGACATGCCTGGGACCCGCGCAATCACCAAGAAAAGCCTGCCGGACATCATCACAGATGACCTGCGGGAACGCATTCTGAACGGCGAACTGGCCGAGGGCGAAACCATCCGGCAAGAGGCTTTGGCCGAAGAATACGACGTTTCACGCATGCCCATCCGCGAGGCCCTGAAACGGCTGAACGCCGAGGGGTTGGTGAAATGGTCCACCAATCGCGGTGGTTCGGTCATCAAGCATTCTCTGACGGAAATTGGCGAGATATTCGACCTGCGCACCCTGATCGAAGTGGACCTGTTCCGCCGCTCCATTCCAAATATGACCCAAATGGATTTCGCGCGCTGCGCCGAGATATTGGACCGGATGGACGCCTCCTTCGATCAGAATGACGTCGGCAAATGGGGTATTCTGAACCACCAATACCACTCGGCCCTTTATGCAGGCGCCGACAGGCAACTGACGCGCGACATGCTCGACCGGATCAACACGCAAGCGGACCGATACATCCGCATGCATCTGAGCGTGATGAAGCAAAGGGAACCCGCAAAAATCGAGCATCACCAGCTTCTGTCTTTGGCCCGGTCCGGCGATGTAGACGCGGCTTGTGAGCTGTTGAAAACCCATATTCAGCGAACCAGGGACCAAATTCTGGAACTCATTGCTTCAAAGCGGAAGCGTTCCCTCTGACCTTTCAGACAGACGGTTTGCGGATTACCGCCTTGCGGCCTTCAAACCGTCCAGATAGGCGCGCTTTGCCGCCGCCACGTCTTCGTCGGTCATGGTTGATCGGTTCAGTTCCAGAAAATACTCTGCCGCTTCATCAGGCTGAACATTCAGGTTGTTGACGGGTAACAGATCATCGGACCTGACATTCAGCATCGACAGCGCCTTGGTCACGGGAAAAAGGCGATCATCAAGCCCGGACACGTTGAGGCGCACGACGTCCGCACGGGGTGATACAGCCTCCTCTACCCGGTTCACCACGCCGTCAAGATCCGCAGCTTGTCGCAGACGCTCGCTATATTCCACAAGGTGTTGCTGAATCCTGTCCGCGCGGATGTTCTGCCAATAGACACTGCGCACCCAGTCGCTGGCATTTCTGGTCGTGAAGAACAGGGTGATACGCGCAGTACCATCTGAAAACCGGTCGATTTCATCGACCAGAGTTTCTGCCAGAACGTGAGTCTGAGAATAGGACCACACATCCTTGCGCCCCGGAATCATCCCGGCAAACTCCTCGCTGCTGATAAGCAGAGGTGTGTCTGTCCGCCCGTCGAAAGGCTCAAGAGCATGCCGAACCCTTTGGCGGAATTTCCTGAGGACTTGGTCCTTTTGAACAAGGGAATAGCGCCGCGCAGAAAACCCTGCTCCCTTTAGATCGCGGGGGATTAGAACGTTCAGTCGATCCTCCAACAGGGACCGGTTCCTGAACAACATCGTTTGCAGGGTTCTGGTGCCTGTTTTGTGAAACCCCTGATGGATCACGACCTTCAAAACACGACTTTCAGTTTGCTTCGGTTACGCGTGCAATATTCCGCGAACAACGCTGATTTGTCGAATGCAATGCGTGTCGATATGGAACCGAGCGTTCCTTGGAAAGCGCGGGTGCGCCGGAACAACACAGCCTTCATTGGCATTCGGTTTTACTGCTGAGGGATTTTTGATCGTAAGAGAGATATGGGCTTTTACTAGGTTTGGCGGTGACCTACTCTCCCGGGGCTTAAGCCCAAGTACCATTGGCGCGGCAGTGCTTAACTTCCGGGTTCGGTATGGG
>NZ_JBQFML010000013.1:0-58097 GCF_056531805.1 Ruegeria sp. K5
CGGAGGAGCGTTCTGGAAGTGGTGCGGGCCGGAAGCCCGCCCTACTTCGGACCAACCCGTAGGCCGGGCTCCAGCCCGGCACACGCAACAACAAATGCCCGGACTACCGGGGACAACAAGGGCAATGATGCCCCAAGGAGAGCGCCTGACACGCATCGGGTGCCAGACAAAGCAAAACGCGAAAGAAGGAACTGAAAAATGCGTCACGCACGTGGTTACCGCCGACTGAACCGTACTCATGAGCACCGCAAGGCGCTGTTTGCGAACATGGCTGGCTCGCTCATCGAGCATGAGCAAATCAAAACAACTCTGCCCAAGGCAAAAGAACTGCGCCCGATCATCGAAAAGCTGGTCACTCTGGGCAAGCGCGGCGACCTGCACGCCCGCCGTCAGGCCGCAGCACAGTTGAAAGAAGACAAAGACGTCGCCAAGCTGTTCGAAGTTCTGGGCCCCCGCTACGCCGAGCGTCAGGGCGGTTATGTCCGCATCCTGAAAGCTGGCTTCCGCTATGGTGACATGGCGCCGATGGCGATCATCGAATTCGTTGATCGTGACGTCGATGCCAAAGGCGCGGCCGACAAGGCCCGCGTTGCTGCCGAAGAGGCCGCAGAAGAATAAGTCGATCCGACGATCTGACTGTCAGACCCCTGCGTCCCGGACGTGGGGGTTTTCTTTTTCCCGAACGCGGTCACGGATGCCGCGCTTGCATTACCGGCCCGGTGGCCGCATATCCTACGGGTCTCTGAAGATTGAGGTCGGAATGCTGCGCGCGACAGTTTTAGCTTTCTCCATTTTGTCGGCATCACTTGCCACGGCGGAAACACGGGTTCCGCAGTCCCAGGCTGACATCAGTCTGGGTTTTGCCCCGGTCGTCAAACAAGCCGCCCCGGCGGTTGTGAACATCTATGCCAAGATCGTCCGGCAGGGGCGCACCAACCCGTTGTTCTCGGACCCGTTCTTTCAGGATTTCTTTGGTGGCGGCTTTGGCACCCCGCAGCCGCGAGTGCAAAACTCGCTGGGTTCGGGCGTGATCCTGTCCGATAACGGCTATGTGGTGTCGAATTACCATGTTGTGGGCTCGGCGACCGAAATCCGCGTGGTGACAACCGACCGGCGTGAGTTTTCGGCGACGGTTGTTCTGGGGCATGAGGAAAGCGACATCGCCATTCTGCGGCTAGAGGATGCGTCTGACCTGCCTTACCTGAACCTGCGGGACTCGGATCAGGTTGAGGTGGGAGAGCTTGCGCTGGCCATCGGTAACCCGTTCGGGGTCGGGCAGACGGTGTCGTCGGGCATCATCTCGGGTCTGGCGCGGACCGGGACCGCCACGGGCAATGCGCGGGGGTATTTCATTCAGACCGACGCGGCGATCAATCCGGGCAATTCGGGCGGTGCGCTGATTGATGTGAATGGCGATCTGATCGGGATCAATACCTCGATCCTGACCCGCTCGGGCGGGTCAAACGGGATCGGCTTTGCCATTCCGGCCAATCTGGTGGCCGAGTTTCTGCGGCAGGCGCAGGCCGGCAATGACAGTTTCGTCAGCCCCTGGGCGGGGATCACTGGCCAGCATATGAGCGCTGATATCGCCGAGTCGCTGGGTCTGGCCATCCCATTGGGCGTGGTGATTTCAGATCTGCATGACCTTAGCCCACTGGCCGAGGCCGGTCTGAGGGTCGGCGATGTGGTGACGCACGTGGACGGGGATGAGGTGAACTCTCCCGCCGAGATGAAATTCCGCATGTCCGTTGCCGGGGTTGGTGGAACCTCGGTTCTGACCCGGTTGCGCGGCGAGGATCGCGATGACGTGGAAGTGGCCCTGATCAAAGCGCCTGAAACACCTGCCGCTGAAGAAACCACTCTGGACGACCGTACGGTGCTGCCCGAATTGAAGGTATCAGGGGTCAACCCGGCGGTTATCACAAGGCTGGGGCTGCGCCTGACGCAGACCGGGGTCGTGGTCATTGATCCCGGGCCATATGGTGCCCGCGCCGGACTGCGCACCGGGGACGTTCTGGACGCGATCAACGGTGCCGCCATTGAACGACCGCGCGACGTTGTGCAAGCACTGACCGATCCCAGCCGTCGGGTGCAGATGACGATCCAGCGCGGCGGTCGCACCCTGTCACTGCGGTTCCGGCTGTAACGTCATGAGCGACCTGTTCGACACTGGCGCGACCGAGCCTGCACCGGCCCCTCATCGCCCTTTGGCGGATCGGCTGCGCCCGCAAACGCTGGCCGAGGTGATCGGGCAGCAGCAGGTGTTGGGACCGGATGCGCCCTTGGGCGTCATGCTGGCCTCGGGCAGCCTGTCCAGCCTGATTTTCTGGGGGCCGCCGGGTGTTGGCAAGACAACGATCGCTCGACTTCTGGCGCAGGAAACCGATCTGCATTTCGTTCAGATCAGCGCGATTTTCACCGGCGTTCCGGACCTGAAGAAGGTGTTCGAGGCGGCAAAGATCCGACGTCAGAACGGGCAGGGTACTTTGCTTTTCGTGGATGAGATCCATCGCTTCAACAAAGCCCAGCAGGACGGGTTCCTGCCGCATATGGAGGATGGCACCATCCTGTTGGTCGGGGCAACGACCGAGAACCCGTCCTTCGAGTTGAACGCCGCTGTGCTCAGCCGGTCGCAGGTGTTGGTGCTGGAGCGTCTGAGCCTTTTCGATCTGGAGCGTCTTGCCCAACGGGCCGAGAAGGAACTGGGCAAAACCTTACCTCTGACACCGGCGGCACGCGATGCGTTGCAGGAAATGGCCGACGGCGACGGACGTGCCTTGTTGAACCTGATTGAACAGGTGGCTGCCTGGAAGGTCGATGCACCGCTGGACCCGGATGCGCTGTCGACGCGTTTGATGCGCCGCGCGGCCAAGTACGACAAGTCGGGGGACGAACATTACAACCTGATTTCGGCCCTGCATAAATCGGTGCGCGGCTCAGACCCTGATGCTGCCTTATATTGGTTTGCCCGGATGCTGACCGGCGGCGAGGACCCGCGCTATCTGGCGCGGCGCATCACCCGTATGGCGGTCGAGGATATCGGGCTGGCCGACCCGCAAGCGCAGGCGATTTGTTTGCAGTCGTGGGAAACCTACGAACGGCTCGGCTCGCCCGAGGGAGAGTTGGCGCTGGCGCAGGCGCTGGTCTATCTGGCGCTGGCCCCGAAATCGAACGGGGCCTATGTGGGCTACAAGGCGGCGATGCGGCTGGCCAAGCAATCGGGCAGCGAGCCGCCGCCCAAACACATCCTGAATGCGCCGACGTCGTTGATGAAGGATCAGGGTTACGGCGCAGGTTACGCTTATGATCATGATGCCGAAGATGGTTTTTCAGGCCAGAACTACTTTCCCGAGACGATGAAACGGCCCGTTCTGTATCAACCGGTCGAGCGCGGGTTCGAGCGTGAGTTGAAGAAACGACTGGATTACTTTGCCAAGCTGCGGTCGCAGCGAAACAGCGGGTAACGCAGGGTCAGGTCCGCTGCTGCCGTGGCGTCACAGGAGACAGGTGGCGCAACTCGGGTTTCCCTTGGGTCAGTGACTGCAAGGGAGGACGCGTCATGCCCGTATCAATCGAAAAATCCGAGGATGTCTGGACCGTCATTCATGACCGGCCCGAGGCCCGCAATGCAGTGGATGCCGATCACGCGAAGGCCTTGGCCGATGCCTTTCTGGAGTTTGAGCATAGCGACGCCAAGGTGGCGGTGTTCTGGGGCAAAGGCGGCAATTTCTGCGCAGGGTGGGACCTGAAGATGGCCGCAACCCTGGCCGATCCGGAACTGGGTGAAGCGTATTACGAGAGACACGGCTTTCCCATAGGATCAGCCCCGTCGACATTGGGGCCAATGGGGCCATCGCGTCTGGAATTGTCGAAACCGGTGATCGGTGCGATAGAGGGGGCCGCCGTGGCGGGCGGGATGGAGCTTGCCTTGTGGTGCGATATCAGGGTGATGGCCGAAACCGCTTATCAAGGTGTCTTTTGCCGCCGCTGGGGCGTGACCCTGATGGATGGCGGGACAGTCCGCCTGCCGCGTCTGGTCGGGCAGGGCAAGGCGCTGGAAATCGCGCTGACCGGGCGCAAGGTCGAGGCCGAGGAATGCTATCGCATCGGGCTGGCCGAGAAGGTTGTGCCCCATGGCGAGGCGCGGGCCGCTGCCGAGGCCATGGCCCATGACATCGCGCGTTTCCCGCAAGAGGCGGTGCGGGCTGACCGACGCTCGATCATCGAAACGCGCGGGATGTCTGTGCGCGATGGGCTGAAGCTCGAATGGGCCAACGGGTTGGAAGCGATCCGCCGCGAAGGCACCGCAGGCGCGGGGCGGTTCCGGGACGGGGCCGGGCGGCACGGAGATTTCCGGAACATCTGACGGGCCGCTGATTGCTTGACTCTTGCGCCGTTGCGGGCGACAGACGCGCATGTTTTCTAGGACACTGGCAATAGCGCAATCCGGGCGGGTCAGCCGCGCGGCGCAAGGGGCAATGGCATGAGTGGCGTACAGATGATTACGGTCGCAGACGGCGACGGAGATCAACGGGTAGACCGCTGGCTGCGCCGCCTGTTCCCGCATGTCAGCCAGGGGCGCATCGAAAAGATGTGCCGCAAGGGCGAGTTGCGCGTGGATGGCAGCCGGGCCAAAGCCTCGACCCGGTTAGAGGTGGGGCAGGTCGTGCGCGTGCCACCCTTACCCGACGCGGATCACAAACCAGCCGAGGTCAAGCGGAGCGTGTCCGACGCGGATGCGAAGATGATCCAGTCCTGCGTGATTTACCGCGACGATCATGTTCTGGCACTGAACAAGCCGCATGGCCTGCCGGTGCAGGGCGGCAGCGGCCAGACACGTCATGTGGACAGCCTGTCCGAAGCGTTGCGCTTTGGCTATGACGAAAACCCGCGTCTGGTGCATCGTCTGGACAAGGACACATCCGGTGTTCTGCTGCTGGCGCGGACGCGCGAGGCCGCCAAAGGGCTGACCGCCGCCTTCCGGCACCGCGACACGCGCAAGATCTATTGGGCCTTGGTCGCAGGTGTGCCCACGCCTTATCTGGGAGAGATCAAGACCGGTCTGGTCAAGGCCGCAGGCCATGGCAAGCAGGGCGAGGGCGAGAAGATGATCCCGGTGCATATGGGCGACATCGACAGCACGCCGGGTGCAAAACGCGCCCATACGCATTACGCAACGCTCTACCGTGTGGCGGGGCGCGCCGCCTGGGTGGCAATGGAGCCGATCACTGGCCGGACCCACCAACTGCGCGCCCATATGGCCGCGATTGGGCATCCGATCATCGGGGATGGGAAATACGGCGGATCGGGTCAGGAAAACCTCGGCGATGGCTGGGGCGCGCAATTGGGTGGGATCATCAGCAAGAAGCTGCACCTGCACGCGCGGCGTGCGTCTTTTCAGCACCCGATGACGCGCAAACCGATCACCATCGAAGCGCCCCTGCCTGAGCATATGAAGCACAGTTGGGACACGTTCGGCTGGACCGAAGACCTTGCCGCCGACGACCCGTTTGAGGAGCTGCAATGAGCGCACCCCTGCGGCTGGTTCTGTTCGATGTCGATGGCACTCTGGTCGACAGTCAGGGCAGCATCGTCCATTGCATGACCGCCAGTTTTCAGGCGGCTTCGGTTGTTGTCCCGCCCCGAGAGGCGATTCTGTCGATCGTCGGCCTGTCCCTGCCACAGGCCATTGCGCGGCTGGCGCCGGATCAGTCCGACGCGGTGCAGGCGCAATTGGTCGAGGGCTACAAGCAAGCCTTCCACGCCCACCGGCTGGACCTGGGTGCCGCCAGTTCGCCGCTGTATCCTGGTGCGCGCGCGGCGATTGAAGCCCTGTATGCGGTGCCCGAAATCCTTTTGGGTGTCGCAACCGGCAAATCTCAGCGCGGTCTGGACGCGTTGATCGAGGCGCATGGGCTGGAGCGTTACTTTGTGACCCGGCAGGTGGCCGATCATCACCCGTCAAAACCGCATCCTTCGATGGTGCAGACCGCGTTGGCGGAAACCGGCGTCGAGGCGGCGAACGCGGTGATGATCGGGGATACCAGCTATGACATGGACATGGCCGCCGCTGCCGGAGTTGCCGGGATCGGTGTGTCCTGGGGTTATCACGATTCATCAGCGCTGACCTCTGCCACCTGTATGATCGAAACCTTCGACCAGTTGCCCCGCGCGCTGGACACGATTTGGACCTGAGACATGAGCGATTGGAAACCGAAACGCTTCTGGACAAACAGCACCGTGGTCGAGGCCGAGGGTGGCCACACGGTCGAATTGGATGGTCGCCGGGTCAAGACCCCGGCCAAAGCGGCGTTGATCCTGCCGACACATGCGATGGCTCAGGCCGTGGCTGCCGAATGGGAGGCACAGGAAAAAGAGGTGGACCCTGCCACCATGCCCTTCACCCGCTCGGCCAATGCCGCCATCGACAAGGTGCGCATTCAGCACGGCGAAGTGGCGGATATGCTGGCGGATTACGGCGACTCTGATCTGCTGTGCTACCGCGCCACGCACCCGCAAGAGCTGCAGATGCGTCAGGCCACGGAATGGGACCCGGCGCTGGACTGGGCCGCTGAACATTTGTCAGCCCGGTTGATCCCCGTCGCGGGTGTCCTGCACAAGCCGCAATCGCCAGAGGCGTTGCAGCATCTGCGCGCCCGCGTGCATGACATGGATGCGTTCCAGCTGGCGGCGTTCCACGATCTGGTCAGCCTGTCCGGGTCCTTGGTCCTGGGCTTTGCTGCGGCCATGAACTGGCGCAATCCGGACGAGATATGGCGCATTTCGCGTCTGGATGAGGACTGGCAAATCGAGCAATGGGGCCACGACGACGAGGCCCATGCAGCCAGTGAGGTAAAGAAAGCCGCCTTTCTGCACGCCAAGAGGTTCTTCGACCTGTCAGTTTGATCCGTCACAACCTGATTTTTGGGCGTAAGTGCATGAACCAGCGGGCCAGATCCATCGTTTTCACTGATCCGGCCCTTGACGTTTGTTTATGATTGCGCCCAAACTCATGCCCACTAAAGGGGAGACACCTTTGGGGTAACCTTACCGGCATCCACTTGCCGGACAGAGCCGCCTTTCAAAGGGCGGAAAATCAGGAAGAGGTAAAAATGAAAAAATCCGTAATCTTGGGCGCGGCAACAGTTGCCGGTCTGGCCGCAAGCGCAGCAGTGGCGGGTACCATTGACGACGTCAAGGCGCGTGGGACTCTGAACTGTGGTGTGACCACCGGTCTGGTTGGCTTTGCGGCACCCGACGCGAATGGTGAATGGCAGGGCTTTGACGTTTCGCTATGCCGTGCTGTAGCTGCTGCTGTTCTAGGCGATGCGAACGCTGTTGAATTCGTTCCGACCACCGGCAAGACTCGCTTTACCGCGCTGGCGTCTGGCGAAATCGACATGCTGGCCCGGAACACCACCTGGACCTTCAGCCGTGACGTTGACCTGAAGTTCGAATTCACCGGTGTGAACTACTATGACGGTCAGGGCTTTATGGTTCCAAAGGCACTGGGCGTCAGCTCGGCCAAGGAACTGGACGGCGCAACTGTCTGCATCCAAACTGGCACCACCACCGAGCTGAACCTGGCTGATTTCTTCCGTGCCAACAACATCAGCTACGAGCCGGTTCCGATCGAAACCAACGCAGAAGCGCAGCAGCAGTATCTGGCTGGCGCATGTGACGTTTACACCACCGACGCTTCGGGCCTGGCCGCGACACGTGCTACGTTCGAAAATCCCGGTGATCACGTCCTGCTGCCCGAAATCATCTCGAAAGAGCCGCTGGGCCCGTTGGTCCGTCACGGCGATCACGAGTGGGGCGATGTTGTCCGCTGGACCCTGAACGCGCTAATCTCGGCTGAAGAACTGGGGGTGACCTCGGCCAATATCGACGAACTGTCGAGCGGCACTGACAACCCGGAAGTGAACCGTCTGCTGGGCACCGAAGGTACCCTGGGCGAAATGCTGGGTCTGGACGCTGACTGGGCTGCTAAGGCGATCAAAGCCGGTGGTAACTACGGCGAAGTGTTTGCCAAAAACATCGGTGAAGAAACTCCGATCGGTCTGGCACGCGGCCTTAACGCTCAGTGGACCGAAGGCGGCCTGCTGTACTCGCCGCCGTTCCGCTAAGTCATCAACGGGAGAGGGCGCAGGGCAACCTGCGCCCTCTTCTACTATAACTGCTGTGGACAGAAACGGAGCGGGGACAACCTCGCCGGGGTAAAAACAGTCCACAAGCTACGGGGATCCCAAAACATGTCGACTATGACTGACCCACCGAAAGCTGATTTTCGGTTGTCTATGCTCATAAACGATACCCGCTACAGATCGCTGACCTTTCAGGTGATTGCGGCCATCGTTATTGCGCTATCCATCTGGTATCTTGGCAATAACCTGATCCAGAATCTTCGAGCCGCAGGGCTCAATATTTCTTATACCTTTCTTGGCGACTCAGCCGGGTATGACATCAACCAGCGACTGATAGAATATGACAGCCAATCCTCGCATGGACGCGCGGCGATTGTTGGTATTCTCAATACGCTTCTGGTCGCGTTCCTGGCCTGTATCACTGCCACGGTGTTTGGTGTGATCGCGGGGGTTCTGCGACTGTCCAACAACTGGCTCGTGTCGAAACTGATGGCGGTTTATGTCGAGATCTTCCGGAACATCCCGGTTCTGATCTGGATCATCATCATCTTTACGATCATGACGGCCGTGCTGCCGGGGCCAAGGGCGTTCCGGGGCGAAGACCCGTCTTCGACCATGCTGTTCGATGCGTTCGCATTCACCAACCGGGGTGTCTATATCCCGCGGCCCGAATTCACCAACGGGCTGTTTGGCGCGACAATTTTGAACTGGCTACTCGTGATTGCCGGTCTGGTGGGATCGTGGTTCGCTGCGCACGAAGTCGAAAAACGCGCCACGCTGAAACAAGAACAGACTGGCGAGCGCCCCCAGACGTTCATGATCAAACTGGCCATCTGGCTGGGTCCGCTTGTCGTTCTGATGGTTCTGATGGGCCTGACCTGGGACATCCCCGAATTGAAGGGTTTCAACTTCAGCGGTGGTATCAAGGTCGGTGGCCCGCTGATCGCCCTGTGGTTCGCGCTGTCGATCTACACTGGTGCCTTTATCGCTGAAAACGTGCGGGCGGGTATTCAGGCGATCTCGAAAGGTCAGACCGAGGCTGCTGCGGCCCTTGGCCTGCGTCCGGGTCGGATCATGAACCTGGTGGTTCTGCCTCAGGCGTTGCGGGTGATCATCCCGCCGCTGATTTCGCAGTACCTCAACATCACCAAGAACTCGTCGCTGGCCATTGCCGTGGGATATGCAGATATCACCGCGACCTTGGGTGGTATCACGCTAAACCAGACCGGTCGCGCGATTGAGTGTGTTCTGCTGCTGATGCTGTTCTACCTGACGGCGTCGCTGACGATCTCGATGGTGATGAACATCTACAACGCATCCGTCAAGTTGAAGGAGCGCTGAGCCATGGCCGATCAATCAACAAATCCGATCGCCTTTGTGGCCGACGGGACAATCCCGCCCTCGCCACCGCCTGCAAACCAGACGGGTGCCATCAAATGGCTGCGCGAGAACCTGTTTTCGGGCGTCACCAACACCATCCTGACACTGCTGTCGCTGGTCCTGATCTATCTGTTGCTGAAGAACATCCTGCCATGGATGCTCAACGGGGTCTGGAATGCAAACTCGCTGGCGGAATGCCGCGAGATTCTGGCGGGCAAGACCGGGGCCTGTTTCGCGGTTCTGACGGAACGCTGGCCGCAGCTGATCTATGGGTTCAAATACCCGGCTGAAGCTTACTGGCGCCCGAATCTGGCCTTTGTGCTGATGCTGGTGGCGTTTGCTCCGGTGCTGTTCTTCGATCTGCCGCGCAAGCTGCTGATCTTTACCGGCCTGTACCCGTTCATCGCTTTCTGGCTGATCTGGGGGGGCACGATCCTTGCGCCACTGGTTGCGCTGGTGGGCTGTGTGGCAGCAGGTGCCGTTTTCCAGAAACTGGGCAAAAACAGCTTTGCCGCCGGGTTCTTCGGCGCGATTGTCGTAGCGCTGATCATATGGAATGTCGGCGGGGCGCTGATCCCGGAAGGTGCGTCAGAAAACGCCTGGCTTTCGGCTGTTCCCAGCCGTGACCTGGGTGGCTTCATGCTGAACATGATGCTGGGCGTGACCTGTGTGTCGCTGTCGGTGCCGCTGGGCATTGCCCTGGCGCTGGGCCGTCAGTCCAACATGCCGCTGATCAAGTGGGTCTGCGTTATCTTCATCGAATTCATCCGTGGCGTGCCTCTGATCACGCTGCTGTTCGTGGCTTCGGTGATGCTGGCCTATTTTTTCCCGCCTGACAGCACGGTCGACCTGTTCCTGCGCGTTGTGATCATGATCACCATGTTCTCGGCCGCCTATATCGCCGAGGTGATCCGCGGCGGCCTGGCCGCGCTTCCACGTGGGCAGTACGAAGCAGCAGACAGTCTGGGCCTTGATTACCCGCAGGCGATGCGGCTGATCATCCTGCCGCAGGCTCTGAAGATCTCGATCCCCGGTATCGTCAACGTGGCCGTGGGCCTGTTCAAGGACACCACACTGGTTTCGGTCATCTCGATGTTCGATCTGGTGGGCATGATCCGGGGTCCGATCCTGGCGTCAACCGAATGGAACGGCGTCTATTGGGAGCTTCTGGGCTTTGCCGCGCTTCTGTTCTTCGTCGTCTGTTACGGCATCTCTCAATATTCCCAGTGGCTCGAGCGTCGCCTTGCCACGGATCATCGTTAAGGAGTTCAACACATGTCTGAACTTGCAGTAGAACGCGAAATCGACCGCTCGAAAATGCAGGTGAGCGACGAGGTCGCCATCGAAATCAACAACATGAACAAGTGGTACGGGTCCTTCCACGTGCTGCGTGACATCAATCTGACCGTCAATCAGGGCGAGCGGATCGTGATCGCGGGGCCGTCGGGGTCGGGTAAGTCCACCCTGATCCGCTGCCTGAACGCGCTGGAAGAACACCAGCAAGGCAAGATCGTGGTGGACGGGATCGAGCTGTCGAATGACCTGAAAAACATCGACAAGATCCGGTCCGAGGTTGGCATGGTGTTCCAGCACTTCAACCTGTTCCCACACCTGACCATTCTGGAAAACTGCACGCTGGCCCCGATCTGGGTGCGCAAGACGCCCAAGAAAGAGGCCGAAGAGCGTGCGATGCATTTCCTCGAAAAGGTGAAGATTCCGGAACAGGCCGACAAGTATCCCGGTATGCTGTCCGGTGGTCAGCAGCAGCGTGTGGCGATTGCGCGAAGCCTGTGCATGATGCCGCGGATCATGTTGTTCGATGAACCGACCTCGGCGCTGGACCCGGAGATGATCAAAGAGGTGCTCGACACCATGATCGAACTGGCCGAGGAAGGCATGACCATGCTGTGTGTGACGCATGAGATGGGCTTTGCCCGTCAGGTCGCCAACCGCGTGATCTTTATGGATGCCGGTCAGATCGTGGAACAGAACGAACCGGAAGAATTCTTCAACAATCCGCAGAGCGAGCGGACCAAGCTGTTCCTCAGCCAGATCCTGGGGCACTGAACCGGATCAGATTTTGGAAAGGCGGGGTTATGCCCCGCCTTTTTCTATTCCAGCAACTCGCGCGGAATGGTGAACCCCAATACCGCCCCGCTGCGCCATGTTACATCTGCCCAGTTTGTGATGTCGAACCGAATAACCGCTGTCGCACAGGTGGGGTAATCGTAGAACCTGGCGTGATCGGGGCCGTGCCGCACGATGTGCTGCGCGAAACCCGCGATGCCCGGATTGTGCCCCAGCATCAGCACCGTTTCCCCTATTGCGCCTGACAGGACGGTCAGCATCTCGTCTGGCCCGGCATGAAAAAGGGTGCGGGTAAAGCCGACCGTTTCAGCCGACAGGCCCATCCTGTCCCATGTCTCGCGCGTCCGGGCTGAGGTGGAGCTGATGACCTCATCCGGTAGCCACCGGTTTTCGCGCAGCCATCCGGCAATCGCCGGGGCCGACTTGCGCCCGCGTTTGTTCAGCGGGCGGTCGTGATCGTCAAGCGCTGGATAATCCCAACTGGATTTTGCGTGACGGGTCAGGATCAGAGTGCGGGTCATGACGGGTGGAACGCTTTCATATGGTGGGCGGACTGTTCCGGGTCGCGGCCCGCGCCGCTGCTAAGTGGGCAGGCCACCCGGGCAAGGCATCCGCCGGTCAAGCAGCTTTGCCCTTCGGGCGTATTCAGATGGTCATGGCAGGCATCGACGCTGTAAAAGGCTTCGGCATTCAGCGCCCCGACCGGGCAGGCCGTCGTGCAGGGGGCCGGGCAGGTAAGGCAGGGCGAGGCGGCGTTGACCTCGGGGATGTCGAATTCCTGCACAAAATGCAGCGCGCCACGGTACGAGATCATCATGCCGACCGTGTCATGAACCAATGCGCCAACCGGGCTGCTGAAGGTGCGTCCGGATTTCAGCGCCCAGTCGATGAACGGGGCGTAAGGCGGTCCACCGAATGGGAAATGGGCCTCTGCGCCCAGTGACTGTGCCATCCCGCCGATGACACGCCTGGACCAACGGTCCACCGGATCAGGACCCTGCCATTCGGGAGACGCTTTCAAAACCGGCCAAAAAGCCGAACCCGCCCCGAGTAAGACCAGAGTCCCCCCGTCCAGCCCTTTGGCACCGCTGATCCGTGGATGGGTCGCACCCATGACGATCAGACCCGCTTGATGCGCAACGCGCCCCACCCAGCCAAAGCTGATTGCCGCCATGTAAGAGGAGGGTGGGGGATATCCGGTCATCTCTCCTCCGCAGATTGGATCAGTCGGGCCGGATCAGCGAACCCGCGCCGTGCTCGGTGAACAGCTCCAGCAGGACCGCATTGGGTGCGCGCCCGTCCAGAATGACCACGGCCCGCACGCCGCTGTGCAGCGCGTCCAGCGCCGTTTCGGTCTTGGGGATCATGCCGCCCGCAATGGTGCCGTCCATCGTCATCTCGCGGATTTGACCGGCTTTCAACTCGGTCACAACCTCACCACCTGCGTTTTTCACACCGGATACATCGGTGAGCAGCAGCAGGCGATCCGCTTTCAACGCCGATGCAATCGCCCCGGCTGCGGTGTCGCCGTTGATGTTAAAGGTTTCGCCATTCTTGCCCGCACCCAGAGGTGCAATCACCGGAATCACATCATGTGAGAACAGATCGTGCAGAATTTTCGGGTTCATCTCGGACGGCGATCCGACAAACCCAAGCGACGGATCGGCCTGATCGCAGACAATCAGGTTGGCATCCTTTCCGGAGAGCCCCACGGCACTGCCACCCTGACCGTTGATCGCCTGCACGATGCGTTTGTTCACAAGGCCGGACAGCACCATCTCGACCACCTCAACGGTGGGTTTGTCAGTGACGCGCTTGCCGTTCACGAACTCGGACTGGATGTCCAACTGACCCAGCATCGCGTTGATCATCGGTCCGCCGCCATGCACGATCACCGGGTTCACACCCACCTGCCGCATCAAAACCACGTCGCGGGCAAAGCTCTCCATCGCTTCGTCACTGCCCATGGCGTGACCGCCCAGCTTGATGACGACGATGGCCCCGTCATAGCGCTGCAGATAGGGCAGGGCGCTGTTCAAGGTGGCGGCGGTGGCGATCCAATCCCGGTTCATGTCACGTGTCTTCATGGCTAAGTCCCTCTGGCGTTCCGTGTTAGGAGGTTTGCACGGCGCTGCCAAGGGCCAAGCTATTCCAGATGTGCAATGATCGAGCGCAGGGTGGGAATTCCGTCGCCTTTCTCGGACGAGGTCAGCACGATTTCAGGGAAGGCAGCGGGGTGTTTGGACAGCGCAGCGCGCACTTGATCCAGAACCTTCTGACGGTCGTTGGCTTTGACCTTGTCGGCCTTGGTCATGACGCATTGAAAAGTCACGGCGCTGGTGTCCAGCAGCTTCATGATCTCGGCGTCGACCGGCTTCACCCCATGGCGCGAATCGATCAGCACAAAGGCGCGGCGCAGGGTCTGGCGGCCGCTGAGATATTGCTTGAGCAGCCGTTGCCATTTCTCCACCACCTTGACCGGCGCGTTGGCGTAGCCATAGCCGGGCAGGTCCACCAGATACAGTTCCGGGCCTTGGGTGAAAAAGTTGATTTCCTGCGTGCGGCCGGGCGTGTTCGACGCGCGCGCCAAACCCTTGGTGCCGGTCAACGCGTTGATCAGGCTGGACTTGCCCACGTTGGAACGCCCGGCAAAGCAGACCTCAAGCCGGTCGGGGGCGGGCAGGCCGTTCATGGCAACGACCCCTTTGACAAATTCCGAAGGCCCGGCGAACAGCTTGCGCCCACGCTCTTGCGCGAACTCGTCCGGGTCTTCGGCAAGCGGGAAGGGCAGCGATGTCATAGCAGGTTAACCTTATCGTCAAGGCGGATCTCGCCGCCCTGAATGACCTCGGCATAGACGCCGAAATCCTGATGATCCCAACTGTTGAGCGCGCCCAGGGTATCTGCGTCCCGCTCACCCGTTTCGGGATTGGCTGTTGTCGCCAGACAGCGGGTGATGCGTTCGCGAATGTGGAATACGGCCTGACCGATCTGCACGTCGCGACCCAGCCAGTCGAATTCTTCCCACAGGGGCAGGCCCTCGAACCAGATATTGCCGCGCCAGCGCTTGGGCGACAGTTCGCGGCCCAGTTTCTGTTCGACCGCGCGATGCGAGGCCATATTGCACAGGCTGATCGAGGGGTAGTCGCTGTCGGTCATGCCGCGCCCCGGTACCCGGACAATCCGGGCCGAAGCTGCGCGATCCGCAGGCATCAGCGGCTTGACCCAGTCCAGAAACACATCCTGCTGCGTATCGGGCGCGAAGCTCAGATCCGGGCGTTCGGGGTGATGCAAGGTGACGCGGTCCCCTTCCATCCGGGCCGAGATCGCCATCAGCTTGGGTGCCTTTGAACCACGGCTGAAATTGACGCAAGGCGCCCATTTGGTGCCATCGGTCTGCGCCGCCTCGTGCGCGACGGCCCAAACGCGATCCCCGGGCATGGTCTGCCCGGGGATTACTGTGACCTGATCCAGGGCTTCACGCCCATGGCTTTTGATCGGGTGCCGCCAAAGGGCTGAGACTGTCCCGCTCATTTTCCGTCCGTCTTGGGCGTCCGCTTGAAGCCGGACTTGATGTTGCCGAACACGTCAGGTTTGTAGCCCTGACTGCGCATGATCAGATATTGCTGGGTGAAGGTGATTGTGTTGTTCGCAATCCAGTAGACCACCAGCCCGCTGGCAAACCCGCCCAGCATGAACATAAAGACCCATGGCATCCACGCGAAGATCATCGCCTGCGTCGGATCGGTTGGGGCCGGGTTCAGCTTTTGCTGCAGCCACATCGAGATACCCAACAGCAGCGGCAGGATACCGATGAAGATCAGCGCCATGAAACTTTCGGGTGCAGGTCCCGCCCAGGGCAGCAAGCCGAAGAAGTTGAAGATCGAGGTCGGGTCCGGTGCGCTCAGGTCCTGGAACGGGCCGAACCATGGGGCCTGACGCAGTTCGATGGTGACAAAGATCACTTTATACAGCGAGAAGAAGATCGGGATCTGCATCAGGATCGGCAGACAGCCCGCAGCCGGGTTTACCTTTTCCTTTTTGTACAGTTCCATCATGCCCTGCTGCATCTTCTGACGGTCGTCGCCAGCGGCCTCTTTCAGGGCCTCCATCTGCGGCTGCAATTCCTTCATCTTCGCCATCGAGACGTAGGATTTGAACGCAAGCGGGAACAGGATCGCCTTGATGATCAGGGTCAGACCGATGATCGACCAACCCATATTGCCGATCAGCACATTGATGTTGTGCAGCAGCCAGAAGATCGGCTTGGTCAGGAAGTAGAACCAGCCCCAATCGATGCTGTCGATGAACTTCTGCACGCCTTCCGCCTGATATTCGCGAATGGTGTCCCATTCCTTGGCACCGGCAAACAGCTGCGTCGTCACCTGCTCGGTCGCGCCAGGCGCGACGGTCAGGGTGGGTAGCACGGTTTCGGTTTGGTAGATCTTGCGGCGGGCGTCGTATTTGGCGGCTGCCTTGAACGTTGCGCCTTCTGCCGGGATCAGCGTGGTCATCCAATAGTGATCGGTAAATCCGACCCAACCGCCTTCCTTGACCTGAAACACCTCGGCCTGCGCGCGCTCGTTGGGGTCGATGTCGAAGTCCCGCACATCGCCATAGTCGATTTCATCCAGAACGCCGTCGGCCATGACCATGACGCCTTCGTGCAGGATGAAGAAGTTCTTGAGGCCGGGAAGGTCGCCATCTTCGCCAATGCCGTGCCGCGCCAGAATGCCATAGGGGGCCATGCTGACCTCGGCTGCGGTGGTGTTTTCAACCGATTGGGTCACCGAGAACATGTAGTTTTCGTCGACCGAGACGGTGCGGCGGAAGGTCAGGCCGTTGCCATTGTCCCAGGCCAGCGTGATCGGAGTGTCCACGCCCAATGTCTCGCCCTGCTCAAGCGTCCAGAGGGTGTTGGGGCCGGGGACATCCGTGCCGCTCACGCCCGAGCCCGGAGCCCAGCCATAAAGCGCGTAATAGGCCGAGTCTGATCCCACCGGGGCCAGCAACTCGACAATGGGCGCGCCGTCTTCGATGGAAACCTTGTAGTCTTTCAGGAACAGCTCATCGATGCGCCCGCCCGACAGCGAAAGGCTGCCTTTCAGGCGCGGGGTGTCAATCGCGACCCGCGGGGCCTGTTCTTCGGGCAGTGTCTCTTCGGTGGCGGCGGTCGCTTCGCCCACAGCACCGGTCGCTGTTGCGCTGGGTGTCTGAATCTCGGACTCTTGGGTGGCGGCGATCTCGGTCTGATCGGTGGCAGGTGTGGGTTCCGGCGGGGGGAACAGCACGAACCAGACCAGGATCACGAGAAAGCTGAGCGCGGTTGCGAGGATGAGATTCTTGTTCTGATCGTCCATCTGGGACAGCCACCTTGAGCAGTGAAAGACACCCGCAGGGTTCAACAGAGTGCAGGCCCAAAGGTCAAGCGGAATCGGTTGTTATTTCGTCACGGCAGGGGTCTGATCGGCCTAAAGTTCGCCTTATGACCCCGTTTGGCGCCCAATCTTCGGAACACCGTTGACCTTGTTGCCATGTGCGGCAATCCAGTCCAGCGTTTTTTCAAACGGCATGGGCTTTCCGATCCCGAACCCTTGAACGTGATCGCAGCCCAGTTGTGCCATCAGGGCATGTTCACCCGGTGTCTCGACGCCCTCGGCCAGAGTTTCCACTTTCAGCCGTTCGGCCATGGTCAGGATCGCGCTGGCCAGTTGCTGTTGGCTTGGGTCCTGATCGGATTTCGCGACAAAGGATCGATCGATCTTGATCCGGGACACGTGGAACCGTTTGATCGACGCGATCGAGGCATGGCCGGTGCCGAAATCATCCAGATCAATGCAGCATCCCAGCGCCGCAAGGCCGGTGACGTTGCGGGTGATCACATCGTCCGGTCGGCGGGAAAACACGGTTTCCAGAACCTCGACAGCAAGACGGTCCGGTGTCAGGTCAAACTGATCCAGTTCCCATTTGAGGCGGTCAATCAAACCGGGGTCGCGCAACTCGTCAGATGAAAAGTTGATGCCGATCCGGGGCACGATGACCCCGGCCTGATCCCAGTCGCGCATGGCCTGAAAGGCGTGGTGGCGGATGGCCTGACCAAAGCGTTCCATCAATTCGGCCTGTTCGGCAAAGGGCAGGAACACATGCGGCCCCAGCACGCCTTTTTGGGGATGTTCCCACCGGGCCAAAGCCTCAAACCCCGTGACGCGGCCTGTATCGGTCGAAACCTGCGGCTGGAACCACGGTCGGATTTCGCCGCCATTCAGGGCTGCGTCGAACTCTTTCCGCAGGTTGGTGCGAATGCGCGACCGGCGGCGGGTGTCCGAGGAAAAGGCGCGAATCGTTGAGGGGCCGTTTTGCTGTGCCTCGATCAAGGCGCTGATCGCGGCCTCTTTCCAGTTTTCGGCTGCACCGTCCGCCTCTCGTGAACTCAGGCAGAAGCCGATAGAACAGGACGCATAGATACCTGTGCCATTCAGCATGACAGGGTCTTCGACGGCGGATTGAATGCGCCCTGACATCTGGATACAGGCCTCAAGGTCCAAATGTTGCGACGGGCGCAGGGCGATCAGGATCTTGTTTTCGCCCAGACGTGTTGCAATATCCTGGCCACGGATCATCGACAGGACGCGCGCGCAGACCTGTTCCATGATATGGTTGGCCGCTGCCTGCCCGTGCAGATCAAGGATCTGCGTGTGGTCATCCAGCGCGATGGCAAGGCAGGCCGACACATCGCCGCTTTGTTTTGAACGATCAAATATCCCGCTCAGTTCAATGTCGAACCGATCATTGGCCAGCAGACCGCCCGAGTGTTGCCCGCGCCCGGCTTTCGCCTCAAGCGTGCTGGCCCCAGCGATCAGCAGCGGAAGGCCAAGTGCTGTTGCAACCAAAGCACGCTCACCCCCGATCCAGAACGCACCAAGGCTGAGAGCGGGGACAAATGCCAAAGCGGAAGAGCTGTTCAGAAGGGACGTCAGGCTACGCGCCAGACGGTCAAGTGAAGGTCGGTTCCGCATCGGTCTTTTGGCCCCTGGCAGTGATCGCACGGGCCAACCGTAGGAAATCAGTCTGAGTCAGTCGTTAACGCAACCGAGGAATTTCATCCGAATTTTCGGCTTTTTCGTCCGGTTTCAGCGCAAGATTGGCGAAATCGAACAGTTTCGGGTCCAAAAGATGCGAGGGGCGGGCATTGGTCAGGGCGCGGAACATCACCTGACGGCGACCGGGGCTGTTCTTTTCCCATTGGTCGAGAATCTGTTTGACCTGCTGGCGTTGCAACCCGTCCTGACTGCCGCACAGATCGCAGGGGATGATCGGGTAACGCATGGCGTTGGCGAATTTCTCGCAATCCGCTTCGGCCACATGGGCGAGGGGGCGATAGACGAACAGGTCACCTTCTTCATTCACCAGTTTCGGCGGCATGGTCGCCAGACGCCCACCGTGGAACAGGTTCATGAAGAAGGTCTCAAGAATATCGTCGCGATGATGGCCCAGCACCACGGCCGAGCATCCCTCTTCGCGGGCAATACGGTACAGGTTGCCGCGGCGCAGGCGCGAGCATAGCGCGCAATAGGTGCGCCCCTGCGGGACCTTGTCCATGACGACGGAATAGGTGTCCTGATACTCGATCCGATGGGGTACGCCCATACGCTCCAGAAACTCGGGCAGGACGGTTGCGGGAAAGCCGGGTTGGCCCTGATCCAGATTGCAGGCCAGCAGATCCACGGGCAACAGGCCGCGCCATTTCAGCTCATACAGAACCGCCAGCAGCGTATAGCTGTCCTTGCCGCCCGACAGGCAGACCAGCCAGCGGGGCGGCTTGCGGTCCTTGTCATGCGCGGTCGGGTCCACCATGTCATACTGCTCGATCGCTTCGCGCGTCTGGCGCACGATGCGCTTGCGCAGCTTCTTGAACTCGGTGGTCGAGGGCGCGCCGGCGAATAGCGGGTGGATATCGTCTGCATCATCAAACATGGGCCGTGGTTACAGCGGACCGTTGGTCCGGGCAAGGTGTTGCGCGTTCGTCGGTTTGGGAAACCACCCCGATTATGCTATCTTCGCGGGATTTGGAGTTGGAGCTAGTAATGGACTATTTTTTCTCGGTCCGCGGGCGCAGCGGAGATCACTATTTGAACAAACTGGGCACAGCGCGGTATCTGGCGATTCCGTCGAACGTGAAGACACCGGCCCGAAAACACGAAGTTCCGGTGTCGCAATGGGTCGGAAAAGTTCAGGACGAGGCCGGTGCGACGGATGATGAAAAGGGCAACATCGTCATCTTTGTGCACGGCTTCAACACCGAACAGTACGAGATGCTGGAGCGGCACCGGAAAATCCGCAAGGGGCTGGAGGCGCATGGCTTCAAAGGCGTGCTTGTCAGCTTTGACTGGCCCAGTGACGGATCGGTACTGGGTTACAGTTCCGACCGGGCCGACGCGCGGCGCTCGGCAGACAAGCTGTTTACCCATGGGATCAGACGTCTGTCGCGCATGCAGACGCCGGATTGCCGATACAACATCCATGTGTTGGCCCATTCCATGGGGACGTTTCTGGTGCGCGAGGCGATGGACTTTGCCGATGATGACCACGAAATCGCACAACACAGCTGGATGACCAGCCAGATCGCTTTCGTCGCGGCGGATGTGTCGGCAAAGTCGTTCCGGGATGGCAGTTCCAAAACCTCGTCCCTGATGCGCCACTGCACACGGCTGACATGCTATTACAGCCCCTTTGATGAGGTGCTGTCGGTGTCCGAGGTCAAACGGGTCGGCGTGTCGCGCAGGCTGGGGCGTGTCGGCATGCCGGACGATCATCCGGAAAAGGCCGTGAACCTGTATTGCGGCGCGTATTTCAAAGACAATCGCGATGACTATCCGGACGGCCCATCGGCCACCCATAGCTGGTACTTCGATTCGTCGCGGTTCTATGAAGACCTGCACCACACATTGACGGGCAAACTGGACCGCGAAGTCATTCCGACCCGAAAGTTCACTGACCGGGGCAATCTGGCGCTGTTCTAGTCGGGCGGTTTGGTGGTCTTTTCGGGCACCGGGTCATAGCCATCGCCGCCCCAGGGGTGGCACCGGCCAATGCGACGCGCGGCGAGCAATGCGCCTTTGATCGGGCCATGCTTTTCAAGCGCTTCCAGCGCATAGGCCGAGCAGGTCGGTTGATAGCGGCAGTTGAATCCGACCCATGGGCTGAAGATCAGCCGGTATGCCCGGATTGGCAGCGCGATGATATGGGAGAGAAAGGTCACTTGCGCGGCGCATGTATTTTGCGCAGCGCGTATCGCAGATCATCCAGCAACGCCGCGAATGGGCGATCTGCCGTGACATTGGCGCGGCCGATCAGAACGTAATCCCACCCGTCCTGTCCATGTTGTGGCAAAACGGCCCTTGCAGCCTCGCGCAAGCGCCGTTTGGCGCGGTTGCGTGCAACAGCGTTGCCCACTTTCTTGGAACAGGTGAACCCAACGCGCAGCCCCGGGGCTTCGTCAGGTGCGCGCTTGCGGGCCTGCACCATCATCGACGACGTGCCCTGTCGGCGCGCGCGTGCCGCTTTCAGGAAATCCGATCGGGTTTTGAGAACCGTCAGAGATACAGGCGCGCAAACGGACGCCGCCGGGGGCGTTTCCCGGGGGTGGTTTCTACCATCCTCAGGGGCCTCCGGCGGCGTCATGTTCACAACCTGATCGGTGAGCGGCTTATGCGCTCAGCGATTTGCGACCGCGTGCGCGGCGTGCGTTCAGGATCTTGCGGCCGGCCTTGGTGGCCATGCGCGCGCGGAAACCGTGGCGGCGTTTGCGAACCAGGTTCGAAGGCTGATAGGTGCGTTTCATCGCTCCGTCTCCAATCTATAGCGGCCGGGTGCGGCGCGGATTCGCCTGGCCCTAGTGTTCGAAGCCCGTCCTCTACTGCTAAGCGGGGGGTAAGTCAAACCCCAAGACCGGGGTTTTGACGCCTTTTGCAACAATTCTGTATCCCGGCCCCGGAAAAGGTTTCAAATTCCGGGTTTTGCGCCCGAAACCCTCACATTCACTGCCACATAGTTCAAGGCCGCGTGAGGGCCCTGTTGCTTGGCCTTCGGGCAGCGCATGTTGGGTCAGGAATGAAACAGACAAAGCCGGATGGCCAGATGAGCGAAACGACCCAGGCACCGCGCAGCGGAATTGCGCGTCATATCCCCTTGCTTGTTATCCTTGCCGCTGCTGCGGTCGGGTTCTTTACGCTTGGCGATTACCTGAGCTTCGAGACCCTGCGCGACAATCGCGAGGCGCTGCTGGCATGGCGCGATGCAAATTACTGGGCAATGGCGGCCGCTTTTGTGGCGATCTACATCGTGATCGTTGCATTCTCGCTGCCCGGCGCGGCTGTGGCATCCATGACCGGCGGGTTCCTGTTCGGCCTGTTCGCGGGCACGGTATTCAACGTTTTTGCAGCGACCGTTGGCGCATCTGCCATCTTCCTGGCTGCGCGTTGGGGATTGGGCGAGTCGCTGACGGCGCGGCTGGAATCCTCGGAAGGTACGGTCAAAAAGCTGAAAGACGGGCTGCGTGAGAATGAGATCTCGGTCCTGTTCCTGTTGCGGCTGGTTCCGGTCGTTCCCTTCTTTGTCGCCAATCTGGTGCCCGCGCTGGTCGGCGTGAAGTTCCGCAACTTCCTGATCACAACCGCGCTGGGTATCATTCCGGGCGGCATTGTCTACACTTGGATCGGCGTCGGGCTGGGCGGGGTGTTCGACCGGGGTGAAACCCCAGACGTGTCCCTGTTGTGGGAGCCGTTTGTGATCGGGCCTATCATTGGTCTGTGTGTGCTGGCTGCTCTGCCGATTGTGATCAAAGCCCTGCGCGGCAAAAAGGACGCCTGACTCATGACCGAACTGAAGACCGATATCCTGGTGATCGGTGCCGGGTCAGGTGGCCTGTCCGTGGCTGCGGGGGCCGCCCAGATGGGGGCCGACGTGATTCTGCTGGAAGGTCACAAGATGGGTGGCGATTGCCTGAATTTCGGCTGCGTCCCGTCCAAAGCGCTGATTGCCAGTGGCAAGGCCGCCTATGCGCAAGCCCACGCATCACCCTTTGGGGTGTCGGATGTCGTCCCACAGGTGGACTATGGGGCTGCCAAGGACCACGTACATGACGTAATCGCGCAGATCGAACCGATGGACAGTCAGGGCCGGTTCGAAGGTTTCGGCGTGAAGGTCATTCGCGAGTTTGGGACCTTCCTGTCGCCAACGCAGGTGCAGGCGGGGGACAATGTGATCACCGCCCGCCGCGTGGTGATCGCAACGGGCTCATCGCCGCTTGTGCCTCCGATCCCGGGTCTGGAGACGGTACCGTTCTACACCAACGAGACAATCTTTGACCTGCGCGAAAAGCCCGATCACCTGCTGATCATCGGCGGCGGCCCCATCGGTATAGAAATGGCGCAGGCGCATATCCGGCTGGGCTGCAAAGTTACGGTGATCGAGGGCCTGAAGGCGCTGGGCAAGGATGACCCCGAGGCCGCCGCAATCGTGCTGGATAGCCTGAAAGCGGAAGGCGTCGATATCCGCGAACAGGCGATGGTCGCCGAGATCCGGGGCGCAGACGGCGCGGTCGAGGTTGTGACAGAAACCGGAGAGGTCTTTGCCGGTACCCACCTTCTTATGGCCGCCGGACGCAAGGCCAACGTTGAACGCCTGAACCTCGAGGCGGCGGGGATCGACCGCACCCGGACGGGTATCAGGGTCGATGACGCTCTGCGCACCAGCAACCGCAAGGTCTATGCCATCGGCGACGTCGCCGGCGGGCTGCAATTCACCCATGTCGCCGGGTATCATGCCGGTATCATCATCCGATCCGCGCTGTTTGGCCTGCCATCCAAAGCCAAGACCGTGCATATCCCATGGGCAACCTATACCGACCCGGAACTGGCCCAGGTTGGCCTGACCGAAGCGCAGGCGCGCGAACAGCATGGGGAGAAGGTGGAAATCGCCCGGTTCGACTATCACCACAACGACCGCGCCATTTCCGAGCGCAAGACGAAAGGGTTTATCAAGGTTATGGTCGTAAAAGGCCGACCTGTCGGTGCAACGATCGTGGGGCATCAAGCCGGGGAACTGATCAACTTGTGGTCTCTTGCGCTTGCCAATAACCTTAAGATGGGTCAGATCGCCGCGATGGTTTCCCCCTATCCGACGATAGGAGAGCTTAACAAACGTGTGGCGGGTGCTTATTTCTCGCCGAGGCTGTTTGAGAATCAGACAGTTAAACGAGTGGTCAGGTTCGTCCAGCGCTGGATCCCCTGACCTAAAGAAGGAGCGCCAATTGAACTCGCTTTCGGGCCGTTTCCTGATCCTGACGACGGTCTTCGTGATGTTGGCCGAAATCCTGATCTTTGTCCCCTCGATTGCGCGCTTTCGCGAAGACTTTCTGCTGAACAGGCTTGAGCGTGCGCAGATCGCCTCGCTCGCGTTGCTGGCCGACGACATGCTGGCCGATGAGCTTGAGGCCGAACTGCTGGCCAATGCCGGTGTCTATAACGTGGTTTTGCGGCGTGACGAGGTCCGGCAGCTGATGCTGTCCTCGCCAATCCCCGAGCAGATCACCAACACCTATGATCTGCGCGATGCGGGCCCCTGGATTCTGATCCGCGACGCGGTGAACCGTATCTTCACGGTCGAAAACGAAGTCGTTCGCGTGATCGGAGAGCCGGTCAAAGGGGCCGGGCTGTTGATCGAGGTGACCATCGACAGCGCGCCTTTGCGCATGGCGATGGTGGATTACGGCCTTCGGATTCTCGGCCTGTCCTTTGTAATCTCGATCATCACGGCGTCGCTTTTGTTTCTGGCGGTTCGTGTCGTCCTTGTGCGTCCGATCAAAAGCGTTGTCGGCTACATGCAGCGCTACGCCAGCGCGCCTGAGGACGCGCGGGGTATCATTGCACCTGCCTCCAAAGTCACGGAACTGCGCGAGGCGGAAGAGGCACTGAAAACCTTGCAGACCGATCTGACCCAGGCCCTGAAGCAGCGCGAGCGTCTGGCGCAACTTGGCGGAGCCGTCGCCAAGGTCAGCCATGATCTGCGCAACATCCTGACCTCGGCGCAGCTGTTCACCGACAGGATCGAATCCAGCGATGACCCGCTGGTTGGTCGTCTGGCGCCGAAACTGGTCAACTCGATCACCCGGGCCGTCTCACTGTGCGAAAGCACCCTGGCCTTCGGCCGCGCTGAAGAGCCCGCGCCGACCCTGACAATGGTCCGGGTTCGAGACGTGGCGGCGGATGTGGCGGCCAGCGAACAACTGGCCGTTGCGGATGCCCACGTCGAAATCGTCAACGAAGTCCCCGAGGACCTGGTCGTACGCGCCGACCCCGAGCAGTTGTTCCGCGTCATCATGAACCTTGTGCGCAATGCCAGACAGGCCCTGGTCGCATCAGGCCAACCCGGCCGCGTGACCATCGCCGGATGCGAGTTCGAGACCAGCTGGTGCATCGAAGTCAGCGACACGGGCCCCGGTCTGCCGCCAAAGGCGCGCGAGAATCTGTTCACACCCTTTCAGGGCGGCGTCCGCAAAGGAGGCTCGGGTCTGGGCCTTGCGATTTCACAGGAACTGGTGCGCGGCCATGGCGGAGATCTGCTTCTGAAAGACACCAGCGCAAGCGGAACAACCTTTGAAATAAGGCTTCCCCGCGGCGACGTGACTTTTTGAAAGTTTTTTGAAGAATCGACTTGCACGTCCACCGCCCCGGGTCTAAATACCGCCTCACCAACGCGGACCGATAGCTCAGCTGGATAGAGTACTTGACTACGAATCAAGGGGTCGGGGGTTCGAATCCTCCTCGGTCCGCCACTTGGTGCTTGTTGAACGTCACACGAACCTGACCCAACCGTCACAGTTGGACCAGAAATTCAGTGAACGTTCGACATCGGAAGGCGCCCCCAACGTTGGATATCAGTTGAATTTGATCTTTGAGTCATCAACTAACACGCCGCCCCGATTTCATACTCCCGCAGACATTATGGTTTGATCTGACATCCATATCGGAAAATCAGAGCTGATTTGTAGGTCAGACAGCGAAGCTGCCTGTTCCTGCTAATCTGCCACGTGGCGAACGCGGGAGGGGGCGAGGCAACGCTATTCGATAGGGGTGGTGCGGCCCGCAGGCACAGCCGAGGACACGGCCTGTCTAATAGGGTTACCCTAGGGGGAGGGCAGCGCCCTCACCCTGACGGCCAGGGGCGTTTGGCTTGTCCAAATCCCGCTGGCCCACGAAAGGAATGAGGCGTGAAGGATGATAGCCACCATTGACGATCATTAAATTCCCTTAATAGCGAAAAGTGACATTCGGCCCATTGCGGCCGTTCGCCCGTGTCTCAGTTCGTTGCGGCGCGGCCCCTCAAACCGGCCATTCGCTGCGCTCGCAAAATCAGATGATGGAAGAAATCACAGCGCGGAAAAAGCTCCCGTTCCAATTTATTTTCAGCTGCTTTCTAGGCCCCAAAACACAAACGCCTGAACGATCAAAGTTTCTTTCATCCGATAGGTTGCTGCCATTTTTATCTTGGCTATCTGCCCGGCTTCGAGAGGACCAGTAACTAAATTTGGGATGTCTTGCGTTGCCTCAGCCGTAAAATCCAACTCCGTCGCCGTGACACCGGGTTTGACCCATATCTCGGTAGGGGAAAGTGTCAGCTTTGCAAACTCTCCAGCACCTTGAAAGTAATTTATTAACTCATCGCGTCCACGAAACTGCTTTCGGGGGTTAGCAAATGACGCGTTCGTATCGTAAAAGGTGTCCACCAATTCGACAAATCGCGCTTGGTTAGGAATGTCGTAGTATCTGTGCCAAAAAGATTCATCGACTGCCATCATTGTCTCATTCCGTTTCCAATCACTATGAGAAACTATGTCATTCAGAGTGTGGGACGTCGAGAACGTCCCGCAGTGCGTCAATAAAGCCCTGTGAAACACGGGCTTCCTGCTGCCATCGGAGCAACCGCGGCATTTTGGAGATCAGACCAGCTTGCACGGATTAGGGCGGCCCAGAGCTGACTTATTATACGGCGTTTGAATGCTGCGGCCGCATCCCACTTGCCCGCAGCTATCAGTTGCCACGACCTCGGTTTATTGCCGCATTTGGTGATGCACATGAGGCCTTCGTAGCGTTTTGGGGCTTTATGTTTTTTGCGGAGATCCCAAGCGACTTCACGATCTGCGGCATAGCTCTGATTTTGGGGTAGGACTGCTTGTTTTGAATTAGGGCAGTTGAAGTGTGCGTTCCGTCTGAGAATAATTTCATACCATATGCGAATGCAGGTGATCTTACAGCGTGTCATTGTATTCCATCAACAACAGGTGGAAATCCTTGAACGCGTGGATGATCCGGGTCAGCGCGGAACCAACAGGTCCTTTGTTTGTCAGACTCTGCGGTCGCCCCTTAAGCTGAAGTTCCACAAAACAAATTTCTTCTTGTGACTGGCTGACGAAAATCGCACCGTCGTAACGCGTTTGGATTCTAAAACAATAAGGTGGCTTACATGGCAGGAAAATTTGAAATTTACGAAGACAAAGCCGGAGAATACCGTTTCCGGCTAAAGGCGGGAAATGGAGAGATCATTCTGGCCAGTGAAGGGTATGTCCAAAAGGCCAGCGCCGAAAACGGCGTCGCATCGGTAAAAACAAACGCTCCGAACGACGATAGGTATGAGCGGAAGGAAACCAAATCCGGTGGCCATATGTTCAACCTGAAAGCCAGCAATGGCCAGGTTATCGGGACCAGCGAAAGCTATACAAGTGCATCCGGACGCGACAACGGCATCGAATCCGTCAAGCGCAACGCCCCTGATGCGCGGATCGAAGACCTGACCTGACTTAGACTCGTCCTTGATCGCGCTAACGACCGAGGCTAGCCAAGTTTCACGGTGGCGCGAAGTCGCGACGCCGATGCCTTATTAACAGGTTTTCCAACCGACATTGCATCAATGCGTTTTCTGAAATTCCTCTCGCACGTTCATTTTCTGTTCATTTTTTGAATATGCGCGCTTCATTTGCACGCGCCATATTGCCCTACTGGAGTTAAGAAAACACTGGTTCCCGCGAAGGGCCGATGGGCAAAGGAACATTTGTGTCGGGGAATGGATGTAGGACCAAGCGCTGGCCGGGGGCAATCTGTCACGCGGTCTGCGTCATACTTCTGACTTGTATTCTATGCGTCGGGTTGGGGCACGTCGGCACGGCCGAGGCGCAAACTGCAAGCTTTCGCTCGGTGGATACGAACGCGGATGGTGTTCTGAGTTTTGATGAGCTTGTCGCCGCCTTTGGGACGGCGGGGGCAAGAAAATTGCTTCAGGATATAGATCGCAACGCAGACAATCGCATCACGATCATGGAACTGCGTGGTGGACGGGACAACGGGAAGGACAGTCAAGACAACCGAGGCACGCGTGAGACCGACGCGGGTAATCGGGGCGAGCGGGAAAACGAAGACGGAGACGACGGTGAGCGCGATAGAGATGACGGTGGCCATGATGACCGCGATGACGGCGACGATGATGATAAGGATGACGATTGATCTAGGCCCGTCGCGTTCATCTGTCATTCATCTGATCACACGCCGTAGTTTCATCCGGTTTTGCGATTTTTCTCACATGGCGCTGGCAAAACGAAAGCATCGAACAGCCAGTCACGGAGTTAAGCATGACACAGTTTCCCCAAACCTCTCCTTTTGCCTGCGACATTGCAAAATGGGCCTTTACCACCCGCAGGGTCGATCGATCCGACGTGCGCGGACTTTCCACGCGGATGGACGCCGCAAAGGCGGGTGATCTGATCCTGTGCGAGATTGCTGAGATCGGGCACCACAAGAAAATCCAATTGGCCGAGCGCCGCGCTTCGGCCAGTTATCCGGGCGATTTCGTCGTCCTTTGCCTGGGGGATCGCTATGCGCCAGATCAGTTTCTGGCCACTGCAATCATTGATGACGATCTGATTGATCTGGTGGCAGGCGGCGGCGTCGCCGGGCGGGTGGACGCGGCCCATGTCCGTATGGAAGACCCCACCCGGCTGAAACCTCTCGGCCTTCTGACGACTGCGGAGGGGCGGGTGATCAACGTGGCAGATTATGCTCTGCCCAGCCTGCCATCCAATGAAAAGGTCACTGTCATCGGTGTTTTTGGCGCATCAATGAACTCTGGCAAAACAACCGCCGCGTCGAGCCTTGGGCACGGCCTGATGCGGTCGGGCTTTACCGTGGCCGGGATCAAAGCCACCGGAACCGGCGCCTTTGGCGACTTCAACAGTTTTGAGGACGGCGGCGCTCCGGCTCTGGATTTCACGGATGTTGGGATGGCCACTACTTACCGTATGCCCCTGGCGCAGATCGAAGCCGGCTTTGACACGCTGGTTGCCACCGCCGCCGCGCGCGGGGCCGAGGTTGTGGTGGTTGAAATTGCCGATGGTGTGTTCCAACAGGAAACCCGGGCCATCCTGCAATCCTCGCGCATTCGCGACCGTCTGGATGGCATCTTATTCGCTGCCCCAGATGCGCTGAGCGCTCTTGGCGGTGTGACCGTTTTGGATCAGGCGGGTCTCAGCCCCTTTGCGATTTCGGGGATGGTCAGTTGCTCGCCTCTGGCCGCTGCCGAAGCCATCGAGGTCACGGGCCGCCCGATCCTGTCGCGCGAAGACCTGTGGTCGCCCGAGATCATCACCCGGCATGTCGTGCCGCTGATGCGCCGTGCACCTGAAGATGTGGCCGCATGAAACTCCTCCCCGGATTGGCCACAAGGGACCGCATCATCGATGCGGTCCTGGTGGTGTCCAGCAGCATCCTGCAGGCGGGCGCATTGGCCGTTGCCGCCTTTGCCACCCGGGATGCGTTCGCAACACTGCACGGTGGCAATGTCCTGGCCGTGGAAACCGTCGCGCAACTGGCAATGGCAGGCGTCGTCGCGGCGCTGTGTCTGCTAATATCGCAATACCGCGCCGAGGCGTTGGGCCAGAGCTACGCGATCTCGCTGCGTCAGGTTCTGTATCGGAAGATCGCCCGCCTACCGAAATCCCGCCACGAAGAACGTCGGCTGGGGGCTTTGTCTCTGCGTTTCGTTGGAGATCTTTCGGCCGCCCGCCTCTGGTTTGGTCGCGGTCTGCCTGATGTGTGGTCTGCTACCATAGTGATCCCAGGCGCTGCCGCCATTCTTTATGTGCTGAGCCCGGCGCTTGCGATCAGCGGCGTATCTGCGCTGGGGTTCTCTGTTGCGGTGATGGCGGCCTTGGCGTGGCATCTGGGACGTCGGCATCGAAATCTGCGCAGTCGCCGGGCAAATATCGCAATTTCAATGATCGAACGGATCGCGATTGCGCCGGAACTGGACCTAATGGGCCGCACCGGTCGAGAGCTGCGCAGGTTGAACGCTCAAGGCGCATCGCTTCGCAGCGATGCTCTGGCGCGCAGGGGGCGAACCGCCAGTCTTCAGGCAACGCTGCAGATGGGTGTAGCCTTTGCCGGTCTTCTGATGCTCTGGCAAGCCAGCCAAACCGGCATATCGCCAGCCACGGTTGCTGCCTGTCTTTCGGTCATTGCGCTGGTCGCCCATCCGCTGCAGAGGCTCGCCGGGGCATGGGACCAGTATTGCGCGTGGCGTGTGGCGCGCGAAAAGGCCGAGAGGCTGCTGTCGGAACCCGAGGTGCTGCGGAAAGCGACGCCCTGCACCGGCCCCATTGCAATCGAAATCACCGGAGAAGTTGATCAGACGCCCATCGCGTTCATGGCTGGACATAGCGCCGTCTCGACTCTGACAGGTAAACACGCGTTGACCATCGCGCGGTGTATCGCGGGGCTCGACCGGCGCGCGGGGATCAACGTGCGCTTCAGCAGGCAGGACAAGGCCCCCAAAGTGGCCTTTGTCGGAAATGATCATATCGGCCTTCAGGGCAGTTTGCGCTGGTCGGCAAGCCTAATGTGCCGGAAGCGGCCTGGCGACAGGAGGATATCAGAGGTCATGCGGCGCTTTGGCTTGTCTGATCTGCTGTCTGCGCCGCGCGGTCTTGATCAGCGCCTGGCAGAAAACGGCAATGGGTTGTTGCCGCATCAGACATTGCGGCTGGACTTGACCCGCGCCGTTCTTGGCAAGGCAGATGTCATTGTCATCGCCTCGGTGCGGTGGGAATTGTGCAAATCCCATCAGGCTGACTTGCTTGCGACGCTGCGGGCTCTGTCCGGTGCTACGATCATATTGGTCGAAGAAACCATCCCTCTTAATCTGGAAGAGAACTCAAAGGTCGTCTGACATGCGCTCATCTACCCTGTTTGGTATCTATGCAATGGTTCTTGTCGGTTTTCTTGGGGGGCTGGCGGGCCTGACCTTATACAGCCTCGAAAAAACCCGGTGGTGGGATGCGCGGATACAGTTGGCGCAGGAATCCTATGGGCTGCATCTGCGGCTGGAAGCGGACCTCTACCGCCTGTTCAAGCAGCACGGCGATGCGCTGCTTATCGGGGATCGGGACGACGGGGTGAGTGAAGTCGAACTGCGGGCAAAGATCGCCCAGACTCTGGAAGCGATCCGTAAGACCATCGCGCGTGAGATTCAGATGGTGGGCGACGAAGAGATTGAGGAACTGGAACTGCTTGATGAGATTGAGGATGATATCGAATCCGTCAACGCGGCCATCGCAAGCCTCTCAGCCGAAGGCAACCCGATTGAGACCTTTGTTCAGATAGAACGCCTGGCGGGTCTGCTTGATGGAGATATCGATGACGCGCTTGATCAGAAGATTCAGGCCGCGCTGGATGAAGAGATTGAGGAGGTCGAGGATGTTCTGGCCGAGGCAATCGCCTTTCGGCAATGGAACGAGCGGTTGGTCTACATGATTGTTCTGGCCGCAATCGCGGTCCTGCTGGTGGGGCTTGTATCGTTCAACCGGCAGATCAGAAAGCCGCTGACACGGTTGGCAGATGGCATCGGTCGCCTGCGCAAGGCCGACTATTCCGAGCCGGTCCATCTTGGTGGCAGTCTGGAGTTTCGCGAACTGGGCACCGTGCTGAACGGCATGGCCGAGGGCCTCGCCGCGCGTGAGGCCAGCCGCGCCGAGCAGAAGCGGCGGCTTGAAGATACCGTTGCCACCAGAACGGCCGAGCTGCAGCAGCTTATCGATAAGCTGGAAACCGGCGAGGAAAACCGCAAGCGGTTGATGGCGGACATAAGCCATGAGCTGCGCACCCCCCTGGCCATTATTCTGGGCGAGGCCGATGTTACCCTGCGGACGTCGAATTCCCTGCCCGACGAGGCCTCGGATTCGCTGGCGCGTATTCGGGATTCAGCAAAGCATACCAATCAGATCGTAGATGACATGCTGACCGTTGCACGATTTGAGGCCGGCCAGTTGAGGCTGGATCGCAGGCAAACCGACCTGCGCAAGATCGTTCATGATGCTGTCGCAATGTTCCCCGACCCGGTTCGGTTCGATAGCCTCGACATCAAAGTGATGGCATCGGTCGATGAGGTGCGTCTCCGCCAATCCGTGCTGGCCCTGCTACAGAATGCGCGGCGCTATGGAGGGCCGACGATCGGGGTCAAGCTGGACGAGGGGCTTGCTTCGTGCACGATAGCCATCGAGGATGACGGGCCGGGGCTAAGCGCGGCAGAGAAATCCCAGGCCTTTGATCGGTTCTTTCGGGGCTCGAACGCGTCGGGGCAAGGTATCGAAGGCAGCGGCCTGGGGCTGCCGGTGGTAAAATCCATCGTCGAAGCGCATGGTGGAGCTGTCGATCTTCAGGATCGGCCAGAGGGCGGGCTGCGGGTCGTCATAAGCCTGCCAAAGGCTGCGCGGATGAAAGTTGTTCAAACCGGCACGATGCAAAAAAGGGGTTGATGCGCGGACATCAGGGCTAACCTGATTTTGTCGGCGCAGTTTCGAACAGCGAAAGAGTTGAGGCACGTCATGAATATCTTGCTTGTCGAAGATGAGGCCCGCGTTGCCGATTTCATACGGCGCGGTTTGTCCGCCGAGGGCTGGGCGGTGGATCACGCTCCGGATGGTGAAGATGCCTTGGAGCTTGCCGCGACAAATACCTATGACGTTATTCTTCTGGACCTGATGCTGCCGGGCATTCAAGGTCAAGATGTGTGCCGCAAGCTTCGCGCCCGCAAATCGAAGACACCGATCCTGATGTTGACTGCTCTGGATAGCCCGGAAGAAAGGGTCGAAGGGCTGAAGATCGGCGCTGACGATTACCTGCCCAAGCCGTTCGACTTCGACGAGCTGATCGCGCGGGTCGAGGCACTACATCGCCGCGCCAACGGCTATGCTCGCGATCTCAGCGAGACCGAGATCATCTGCGGAGATCTGAAGTTTGATCGGACTTCGCTTCAGGTTTCGGTAGCAGGGCAAGAAATCAAGCTGTCAAAGAAAGAGCGTGATCTGCTGCTGCTCTTTCTTACCAACACAGGCCGTGTGCTGTCGCGTGAACGCATCCTGAATTCTGTCTGGGGGGTGCACGAGGACCCGTTGACAAATGTAGTCGACGTCTATGTTGGCCGGTTGCGTCGCAAGATCGGGGCCGAAGGCCAGCGGATCGTCACGCTCAGAAACGTTGGATACCGGATGGGCTGAGTGCGGTATTGGCGCAGCGCAAGAAGTAGACGCGTAGAACCAGAACCTGCAAATCTGTCATGATTTTGATCTTGGTGAAAAGTAACTGCAAGAAAGCACACGCATGATGCCTGGGTGGATTGATTAGCAGAACTTCGAGGGTTGGTGGGTTCACAGCCCGCCCAAACCGGGGCACACCGGCATCTGACGATGCCACTCACTCCAAGAACCCGGCCAATCCTCGTGGCGGCCTTCTCCGGGTGTTTCGGCGCAGTGGAGGAGGTCGCCTATTTTGTGACCTGGCGGGCTGCTGAAGGCAGTGCATGCTAGCCTTGGGGTTGTCAAATCTTATATTTTGCAGAACCAAATGTATTGCGGGAAAGTGCGCTGCATTCTGTAGGATACAGTTCTGGACATCATTACGTTGCGTCAGGGATTCGCGCTGAAAGATGTAGAGAGAATCTCTTTAATAATTGATACTAAATGATAATTTAGGAACCTTGAAAGCTACCTGACTGATAAGCGGACCTGCACAGGCCAATCTTACATATTTTTAAAGATTCTGAATAATTCAGTTAAACTGAATATCGCCTCTACACTCATCTGTCGGTTTGTATGAGTCGTAGGCAAGCATGTTAAGCATCATCATCTGCGCGATCGCATATGTCAGCTTTGAGTGCACCAACCTGTGGTGCGTCCTTGCAGGTGGCAAAGGCGATGCGATCTCTCTGCTACTCGCGTGTCAGACACCGTTTGGGTATTGGTCGGTGCTGAGCGCTGCACGGCTGTTATGGCAGACTGCGGATATTGTGCCGATACAACCTGCGCCGACGTTTCGGTTGCAGGCCACCACGCTCGCTTTGCCGCGTCGGCGTGCCGCCGCGCAAAGAGCGCTTCCGCAGATCGACGAGCAACTCATAGACACGTTGCTGCACCATACAAACAGCGTGATGACTCCGGGCGCAAGGCCGCGGACCACGTCAGAGATGTTCTAAACGATGCTGCTTTCATACCCCGGAGACAACTTTCCACCCAGAACCGGTGAGTGAAGACGATGGAAAAAAACAAGCAAAGCTCTCTGTCGGTCGCCACGCGGTTTGGCGAACGGTTTGGGCTGGTCCGGACATACAAGATCAAGATCCCAGGCACCGGCCCTGCGAATGAAGAATCTGAGCCGCTAAATGGCACCTCTGACAGAAAAAGAGTTGCTGGTATTAACTTAACGAAGGAGAAGATGATGTCTTTGGACATATCAAAACTCAGTGAAATCAAAGGTTTGATCGGCGCCTGTCTGGTCGACAGTGACACCGGTCTAACACTTGCTACCGAAGGTGGCGCCAAGTTCGACCTTGAAACCGCTGGGGCGGCGAATGTGGAAGTCATGCGCGCCAAACTGCAGGCAATCGATGCGCTGAAGCTGAATGACGTGATCGAGGATATCCTCATCACGCTGGGCAAGCAGTTCCATCTGATCAGGCCCCTGGAAAAGAACCCGAATATCTTCGTCTATGTGGCGCTGGACAAGAAGACCGCCAATCTGGGTTTGGCCCGTCTTCAGGTAAAAGCCGTCGAAGAGACGTTGAGTTTATAAATGACCCCCTCGCGCCGACGGTTCAGGCGCAGTAATGTGCCTGAACCACCCGTACGAGGGCTTGTTGCGTCAGCGTTGCTTTCTGCAATGTGATTGAAAGCCGGAACCATGAAAATTCTAGTCGCCGAAGACGATGTCAAAACCGCAGAGTTCGTGATCTCGGGGCTCCGCTCCAGCGGGTTTACGGTTGAGTGGTTCGAGGATGGACGCGATGCTCTGTCATACTGCCTGTACAACCAATGCGATGCGGTGATCCTTGACCGGGTGCTGCCCGGCATGGACGGCATGTCGATATTGAAAGCGCTGCGCGCGGCGCAAAATCAAACGCCGGTGTTGTTTCTGACCTCAATTAGCGACGTGAGTGATCGCGTCGAAGGTCTGACCGAAGGTGCGGATGATTATCTGGTCAAGCCCTTTCACTTCTCAGAGCTTCTGGCCCGTCTGCAGAGCGTGCTGAAACGGCGCACCGACAAGGTCGAGGCGACGGAATTGCGCGTTCTGGATTTGTCGATGGATCTGCTGAAACGTCTGGTTCGCCGACAGGATCAAACCATCGATCTGAAACCACGAGAGTTCGCGCTGTTGGAACTTCTCATGCGCAACTCGGGCAGGATCGTGACCAGAAACATGATCCTCGAACAAGTTTGGGATTACAACTTCGATCCGAACTCGACGGTGATCGAGACCTATATCAGCCGTCTCAGAACCAAAATCGACAAACCGTTCGAGGTCGCGCTTTTGCATACCATTCGAAATGTCGGGTACAGCCTCCATGGACCGCGCTAGTATTTTCTCGGGGGCGCCGTTTAGAACCGCGTGCTATGCGGCGCTTGTTGTCTGGGTCATCACGGCGGTGTTTGGATACGCTGCCTATGTTGCGCTGAAAGACACGCTGCGGGCCAATCTCGAGCAGCAAATTCTGGAAGAGGAACTGCTGCTGCATGAAATCCTGCTGGATGGCGGCACAGACGCGCTCCAGCGCGCGGTCGACCACCTGAACAGCCCGAACCGAACCACGCTGCATATAATTGCGCTGTTCGACAAGCATAACTCTGCTCTTGCAGGCACTGTGGCCAAGATACCCGAAACAAATGGCTGGCACGAAGTTGACCCTGATTTTGTTGAGATCGGGGGCGGTAGCCCTGTTTATCTGCTCAGAGCATCCGACTACCTCGGGTATCGCACTGTCGTCGCACGCAGCATGGCATCGATGAACCAGGCATTAACCACTCTATGGGAAAGCCTGGTGCTCCTCACCATTGCAACCACCATCGTCGTTCTCGGGCTTGGCTATTGGGTAAGTTATTACAGCTACGGCAAGCTCAGGCGCATTGAAAAAACACTCGACATGGTTTCCAAAGGGAATACTGAGGCCCGCCTTCCGGTTTCAAGCCTTAACGATCAGATTGATCGGGTGTCACGTCTTATGAACCGCCATCTGGACCGGTTGTCCAGTTTGATGATCAGCACGCAGACCACTGCCGTCACCATCGCCCACGATCTAAAGACTCCTCTATCCCACGGATTTCTGGCACTGCAGCAGGTTTTTGCGGAGCTGGACTATGGCGGCGACCCACGGCCAAAATTATTTGAACTGGAACAAGAGCTCAAACGGCTCAGCGCCGTGTTCGACACCATTCTCAGGATATCGCGGATCGAGGCCGGTACTTATAGACGGCCGTTCTCGACCGTTAATTTGAGTGCCCTGGTCGCTGATGCGGTTGAGACCTTCCTGCCCGTGGCCGAAGACCAGCAGATGAACATCACAGCGGATTTTAACGCCGATACCATACTGGTCCGGGGTGATGAGCAGATGCTGAAGCAACTTCTGGTCAACCTGATCAACAATGCGATTAAATACTGCCCACCCGAGGCCTGGATACGTGTCTCGCTTGTGGCCAGCAACGACTCGGTGGTGCTGGAGGTCTCAGACAATGGCTTTGGCGTACCCGGCCCGCTTCTTGATAAGATATTTGACGCGTTTTACCGCGTCGATGGGATTCGTAAGGAAAGCGGAAACGGCCTGGGTCTGGCGCTTGTCAAAGCCGTCGCCCTACGGCATGGCGCTAAGATTTCAGCCAATAACAACGATCCCGGGCTGAGGATTAGCGTCAGCTTCGGCAAACCCGACGTGAACACTATAGAAAACGACGTGTTCGATGGTCGTAAGAAGAAAACGTGAAACGAGGTGTATTATGCTGGGAAAACTGGTTCTGATGAGCGGCGTAGCCTGTGCTTCGAGTGCCGTTGCAAGCGGAATGGAGTTTCACTGCTTATCAGATGTAACAAGCGACGAGATCAGAATTTCACAACCCGAAGAAGGCGCAGACGCGCAACTAGTGTTTCACGACATCAAAGGGTCTGCGACGATCGCGCATGGCCTTGATGGTGTAACCTTTATCCATATCAAAGAAAACGAAGTCTGGACGCTCGCTCTACATTTCCCCACGATGAAGTATGAACTGTCCGCACATGGATCAGAAAACCTCGAAGATCATGGTCAGTGTACGCAAAACAGCGAATGAGTTGAGACCATTGCAAGAATACGCTCGCGATCTGAGCAATCCGCACCGCACCGGGTTGGTGTAAGACGACTTTTGTGCGCCCTCATTGAAGGTCGGCTTTACGTCGTTCCAATTCCCGATCGTAACCGTTTGCTAAGGCTCAAACGGATGGTCGTGCAGTTCGTGGTGTAAGCAAAGTGCCCTTGTAGTTTAGTTGCACCAATTATTAGGCACTGACGTTCGGTCATAGGTTGTGTAGAAATGTCATCCTCACGACCTGCCTTCTTTGAGAAAGCTCTCCATCTCGAAGCGGCCATCCATAACCTGCGTGCCGTTCGCCGAAATCTCGGAGGCCGGCCATGTTCTTACTGCAAAGCCCACGATGAAGGACATGATCGACACCCAGGGGAAACCCTCGCCCCGAAGGGTCGGCGTTAACAATGCGTCTTTGTTCCCCGGCTTCTGCAATAAGCATGATACGGCGCTGTTCAAGCCAATTGAGGGGGAGACTGTGTCGCTGAACAAGGACACAGCTTTTCTCTTTAGCTACCGGGCGATCGCCTATGAGCGGTTTGCGAAGGAGGCGCAACTCAAGGGTATTTCGGTGCAGCGAGATTTGGACCGCGGGCTCCCGTTCCTTCAACAAAGACTGATCCAAACCCACCTAAAGAACTTTCAGAATGGCGTGAAGATCGGTATGCGCGACGTGGATCGATGGAAGAAACAGTTCGACGAACGACTTCTTTCGGGCGCCCGAGACGATTTTCACTTTCTTGCGGTCCGGTTCGATCGCGTCCTTCCTATCGTGGCTTGCGGCGCCTTCCATCCCGAATACGACGTTCAGGGCAAACCGTTACAGCGGCTTGGCCGAACCGGCGAAGATTACGATCACGTTACGGTCAATGTGACGTCGCTCAATGGCCAGACAATTTCTGTTTTGGCTGGATTGGTAGCGAAGTTGGACCGGCTGGCGCGTTTGCGAGTTCGTTTGCGGGAGTTGCTGACGGTCGAAAGGCTGATGTGCTACTCAGGCTGTTGTTCCTCCATACCGACAACATGTTCCTGCGTCCAAGTTGGTGGGACGCTCTGCAAACGTCTCGCCGCGCTGCATTCACCGAACTGATGATGAGCGGCACCCAATCGTTCCTTAGCTGCTTTTGCGAAGGTCCGCTTTTTCGCACGCTGCCGATCCCTGCGGCATTCGCAGCGAATGACCGCTTTCCGCACATTCCGGACGTTCAACTTCTAGTGTCATGTGGCAAGTGGGCGGGACAAAGTTCGAATTCGCTGCGGTTGCTCGAACGACAGCTGCTGGTGGGTTGCGACGACAACGCCCTGCTGGTCGGGCGGGAAAGGTACTTGTACGCGATTACAAAATTCTTTGCTGCCCGTCGCGAATGGGGACCAACGTACATCGATCATCGTTGGGTGATAATTCCGGTTCTCAAAATGTGGTTCTGGGTGCAACTTTCCTTAGCCAAATAGATTATTTTAGTCGTGTAATAAAACTTTCAAACTCCGCGTCCGAGATTGTTGCGCACTCGTATGGGTTTGGAAATTGCTCCTCTTCAACAGATTCCCTGAACGCCGTAAGTGCAACTCGGCGTTGGTGTTTTATCTGTTCATATAGTGATTTGAGATCACCAAAGGCGCGTGCGTGGCGCGGGCTTTCAGGTTGCTCTCCGCATATGTCATTTTGAAAAAGGTAGATGATGTCTGCGCCGGGACCCGAACCGAGCGACGATGTTATCAGCGACGTACGCGAGGAAATCTCAGCCATTACTCGGTCACAGATTACTTCAGCCTCTACCGAAAAGGCTCCGGCATCTTCCATTGTGCGAAACGCATTCCAAAGCGCGATAGCCTCTTCCGCAGTCTTACCAACGGCGCGCAGGCCGCCCCGCCAAGTGGATTTGCGAGGAACCAGGCCAAGATGACACATCACGGGGATGTCTTCGCGCGCTAAAAGTTCAACGATGTGCGGTCCTCTTGCCGTGTAGATGCTGTCGGCACCATCCTTCATGGCCTCAAACGCGGCGGTCAGCACGTCACTTTCGGTTGCAAAGTCCGGGAGACCGAGTGCAGCGGTGAAGAACAATTCAGGCGCGCCTTGACGCACGGTGGACGTGTTGTGGGCATTGCCCATGATCAAGTCAATTCCGGCATCTTTCGCGGCTGCTGCCTCTTCGGTTGTATTCGCCGTCGTCTGAACCAGCTTGCGGATACCCTTTAGCGCACGAAGGTCGGAAGCGGTGTAGTTTCTAAGTGAGAACTTCGCGTCCCAGTCGTAGATACGTTTCATGACGTCACCCGATATCGATAAAGACATCTCCGTCTTCGACCTTAACTGGGTAGGTTTTCAGGTTCACACAGACCGGTGAGCGCTTTGCCTCGCCGGTGCGATAATCGAATTGGCCGTTGTGCATGGGGCATTCGATCAGATGATCGATCACCAGACCGTCTTCCAGATGCACTTCTTCATGGGTGCACAGGCCGTCTGTGCAGTAAAATTCGTCCTCGGGGCTTCGGTAGATGGCAAAGGTACGATCGCCATTGTCGTAACGGATTAGATCTTCGGTTTCGATGTCATCGCAAGCGCAGGCGCGGGTCCAGTTCGTCATAGGCTTTCCTGTATTCCGGGGAGTGGGTCACTCGGCCGCTATGGCTGTTGGTCGAGTGTATTCTGGGCTGGGGTTAGCGTCCTTGGGCAGCAACGGCTTGCGGTCGACAAAGTAGAACGGATCGCGCCGCTGGATCAGAATGGCTGGGAGCATTTCGCGAAATGCGGTCAGTGTTCCCTTGTAAGCTGGTGGGCAATCGCCTTTGATTTCTTCGTGCAGGGCCGGGAGATTGTAGAACGGCACCATTGGATACATGTGATGTTCCACATGGTAGTTCATGTTCGAATACACGAAGCGGAAGAACCGGTTCATGTAGACGGTTCGCGAGTTCAATCGGTGATCCGGGACGTCTTCTGCCAGCCCGGCATGCTGTAGTGACGCCAACAGGTGATGCAACCACGAACCATAGAAAGTGGGACCGCCGATCAGTACAATGGGCAGCCATGATTGCAGCACCATTGCCAAAGCAAATGTCATTGCGAGGATTGCGAGGTGAACACGCGACGCCAAGAACGCCTTAGAACGGTCGGCTTCGATGAGGAAGGTTTTCTGATCTTTGGTCAAACGACCAGCCGACAACCGAAACATCTTCTTCAATTCACTCCAGCCAGATTGCAGATGCAGCATGTTCCATAAGATGTTGAGTGGATGCGGAGGCCGTGGAAACGCAATCTCGGGGTCTTTTCCGACGATCACCGTGTCCGTGTGATGGCGTGTATGGCTCCACCGCCAAAGATAGGGGTTTTTCAGCGACATAAATGAGGCCAGCTGATAGGCTGCAGTGTTCAGCCAAGGCGTTTTGAATACAGTCCCATGGCAGCATTCATGCCAACGGCTGTCGGCACAGGATCCATAAAACACCCCGTAGAGGATGACAGACGGCACTGCCCACCACGTACCCCAGGTCAGAATGACCAGAGCACCGGTTGCCAACACAAATCCCAGCCAGATCCCGTAGTCGATCAGGGCCGGAGCATCGCGGCGCTTCATCAGTTCCTTCATCCGTTTCCGGGGGACTGGAGTAGAATACCACTGTTTAGGTGCAAAGCTTGGACCGCTGTCCCGGCCCGTCAGCGAATAATCCCGCCAAGGAATGGTATTGTCCTGCAGCACATCAGGTTCCTTTTCTACATTGCTGTTGCCGAGCAGAACCGAGGAGCGCCTGAATCGTCAAACCTGTCGTGATATTTTCTATCATTTCTCTCAGAATATTCTGTAAAATAGATGATACGTTTTATCATGGAGCGTGCTATGGCCCGTGTCACACTCAAAGACGTCGCAGAAAAGGCGGGGGTAGGCGTCGCAACAGTAGACCGCGTTCTGAATGCGCGTGCGCCGGTTTCTGCGGCGACAACTGCGCGGGTTCTTTCAGCGGCAGAAGCGTTGGGGTATCGCTCGGCAGGATTGTTGCGGCGCCGAGTTGAGGAGATGGCTCCAGCTAAACGGTTGGGCTTTATTCTTCAAAAGGAAAGCAAGTGGTTTTATCGCGAATTGGCAATCGAGTTGCAGCAAAAAGCAGAGCAGTTGCGCAGTATCCGGGCAAATGTTGTGGTCCGGTATGTAGAAAGTCTGTCGCCGTCCGAGCTTGCAACTGCGATTGACGAAATGCACGGCAAGGTAGACGCCATAGGCTTGGTTGCGATTGATCACCCGGAGATCAATCGTGCGATCGCCAGCGCTGATGTCCCTGTCATTGCATTGCTCTCGCCGCTGTCTTCGCCTCACATTACTGCCTATGTCGGGATCGACAGTCGAAAAGCGGGGCGGACGGCAGGTTGGGCGATGGCGCGTCTTGATCGAACCGAAGGCGCGGTTGGCATCCTTATCGGGTCGCACAGGTATCTGGGGCACGAAGCGCTTGAGAGTGGGTTCAGAAGCTACATGCGCGAATTTGCACCGCAGAAACCTCTTCGAGACTCTGTGGTCTATCTGGATGACGCGGCAGTCGCATATGAAGCGACAGCAGAATTGCTGCGGGCCAACAAAGACCTCTCCGGCGTCTATCATTGCGGAGGCGGAGTGACCGGAGCATTGAAAGCGCTGCGCGAGGCAGGGCAATCGCGAGAGATTGTCTACATCTGCCATGAACGGACACCGGTTACCGAAGCCGCGCTTGCCGATGGCAGTATCGATTTGGTGATTAACAACCCGCTGGATCAGGTTGCTGATCGCGTGACTCAGATGATGTCTCGGTGTCTGACCGGAAAACCAATCCAGGAACAGGTTGGAGTTATTCCGTTTGATCTCTGCACATCTGAAAACCTGTGAACATCAGCCGAAGGTGGCGCCGTTGATGTTTTCACGGGTGATGACTTCAACTGGAACGACCTCAGCCTGATGGGGCCGGTTTTCCAGTGTCGCGATCAGGGTCTGAACGGCTTGTTCAGCGATCCGTTGCATATTCTGATGGATGACAAGATCCATTGATCTGTCCAGCAGGTAGTTTCTCGTCTTCGGCGTAAGGTTGTGGCCGATCAGCATGATTTCCCCTGTCAAATCGCGATCAGCCAGAGCCGCAACAATGCCTTCGTTGCCACCGCCAACGTTATAAATGCCCAGCAGCCCAGGATGCTCGTCCAGCATCTGGCCCACCACTACGCGATTTTCCTGCACATCATCGTGGCCGATATAGGTGCCCACAACGCGGAGGTGGTTGAAATCCCTTCGCAAGGCTGACCGAAACCCCATCTCGCGATCCGAATGGTTGCGATACAGTTGCTCGCCGGAAATCACGCCGACGGTTCCGGATTGCCGTAGCATCCGACCCATAAAATAGGCCGCTGTTCGTCCTGCGGCCATATTGTCCGTCCCGACAAATTGGCCCAGAACTGGGCTGATCAGATCGGAGACGACAGGTATGCAGGGAATATTCAAACCGTGCAGCTCTTCAACTGCGTCGCGAACCCGCGGATCATCCAAAGCCTGAAAGCCAACTGCATCAATTCCCTGCCCGGCGCAGGCTCTCAGTTTTCGCGCCAACACAGATGGTTCCAGTTTCGTTGAAAACACACACTCGACGGTGGCGCGGCCATTGGTAAAAACACTTTGGAAACAGTCGCCCAGAAATTCGGTCGAGGGCCCGGCTTCCTCTGGCAGAAATATCTTCAGCCGCCAGGGCCGCGCAGGCTGGTCCAATTGAGCGCCGGATTCGATCGCATGCTTGGCCTGCAAAACACGCTGGCGGGTCTCAGGCTTTACGTTAGATCTGTTGTTCAAAACCCGGTCAACCGTAGCGGTACCGACCCCCGCAATCCTCGCAATCTCGGAGACACGTGCCTTCTTTGGGATTATTACAGCTTCATCGCTCATAAGCCTCTGCTAACATCATTCCCGATCAAAATCATCCTCAAATAAACTTCTAAGAACATCAAAAACCATCATTACCGTCATTTGATGCAATTTTTCTTGCCACCGAATTGTAAGGGGGCTTATCCCAACGTCATGCAACGGGATCGAGTCCCGTTCAGGGAGGATAATATGACCTACACAGCTAAATTACTGGCCGGGGTAACCGGCCTAATAATGACGGCCAATACTACACTGGCGGCGGATTTCACCTTTAAATATGGCAATGAGCAGCCAGAAACCTCGATCCGTTCGCAATCCATGGACTGGTTCAAGACCGAACTTGAAAAACGTACGGACGGTCGTATCGAAGTCGAGAATTTCTTTGGTGCCGCGCTTGGTAATGAGCGTGAAATGATGGATCAGGTGACGGCCGGTTTGCTGCAGGGCACGCGTGGCGGTTTCTTTGCCGACGCGTCCGGGGCATTCAACCTGTACCAGTTGCCGTTCCTCGTCGCGAATTGGGATGAGATGGAATGTCTGGTGGGTTCGGATTTCACCAAGGGCGTTCAGGCCCGTGCCGAGGCGAACGGATATCACATCCCTGCCACCGGTATCAGCCAAGGGTTCCGGGCCTACACCAACAACGTTCAGCCAATAACATCGGTTGATGATCTGCAAGGTCTGCGCATTCGCGAACCGCAATCTGATCTGATGATCGCCACGGGCACGGCCATCGGGTCTGTTCCGGTCGCCATGCCGTTTTCTGAAGCATATCAGGCGTTCAAACAAGGTGTGATCGACGGGCAGCACAACCCGCCGCAAAATATCTGGGACTTCAATATTCACGAAGTGCAGAAGTATCTGACGCTGTCGAACCACATGACCGGCCCCGATCCTTTGATCGTCAACAAGGCATGGTATGACGGTTTGCCCGAAGACCTACAGGCCACCTTTGACGAGGTTGCGGTCGAAGCGATGGCGATGTCAGACAAGCTGTATCGCGATGCTGAAACGAACATCGTCGGCGAACTCGGCAAGCACATGGAGATCAACGAACTGACGCCCGAAGCCCTGGCGGGTTTCCAGGAAGCCGTTGCGCCAGTCTATCAACAGATGATCGACGCAGGTCATTTCACGATGGATGATATTGACGCTGCCCGTGCTGCAGCGGCGTCCTGCGGCTAATCTGAAACGGCAATTCCGGGCGCCTTAACTCTGCGCCCGGAGTCCCTTTTTAACGGAACCGGTTTATGGATACGCTCTCTGCAATTGACCGTGTACTGACGCGCGTTATCGAAGCGCTGATGGTCGTGCTGTTTGGGGTGTTTTTGGTGATTGTCGTCACCAAAGTCCTGATGCGCCCCTTTGACATGGCGATCTACGGCGTCGACGAACAGGTCAAGATCGCGTTTCTTTGCACCTCGGCCTTGGGCGGTGCCGTGGCGATTACGAAGCGTGAGCATATCGCGATCACATTCTTCATCGACATGATGCCCTACTACGTCAAAATGGCCTTCTACGTGGCAGGGCTTGTCCTTGTGGGAGTGATGAACGCGGCTTTGGTCTGGCTGTCCATCGATTGGATCGCGGGGCCAGGCAAAAACATGTGGCAACCCTTCGGGATGCCTCAGGCTTATGTGTTCATCATTGTTCCGATCTCCTGCTCGATTGCCGTGTTCTACTGCTTCGTTCGTGTGGTTCTGACACTGGGCGGTCGGGATTCCATCGATGTTCTCTGGATGCCGGAGGACTGACATGCTGATCCTGTTCGCCACACTTGGAATATTGTTGGTCTGCGGCGTTCCGATTGCGTATTCGCTGGGGTTGGCATCGCTGGCGTATTTCTTGATCGAGGCTCCTGCGGCGACTGGGTTCGTTGTGCAGCGCTTCTTTTCTGGCATCAACAACTACCCGCTGGTTTCACTGCCCTTCTTCATCCTGATGGGCTTGGTGATGAATTCCGGGGGCATCACGCGGCGGCTACTGGATCTGTCCATGTTCTTCGTCGGTCGCCTGAAGGGCGGTTTGGGTCTGGTCAACGTGGTTGGCTCGATGATCTTTGGCGGTATCTCTGGCTCCTCCGCTTCCGACACCGCATCCATCGGGTCCGTTCTGATCCCCGAGATGGAAAAACGCGGATACCCCAAGAGTTTCGCAGCGGGGATCACGGTGGCCTCATCCACCATGGGCATGATCATCCCGCCGTCTGTGCCGATGATTATCTACGCTGTCGCCGCGGAAGAAAGCATCGGTCGCCTGTTTCTGGGCGGGATCATTCCCGGCATCATGGTTGGTTTACTTCAGCTGATCGTCGTGTGGGTGCTGGCCAAGAGGAACGATTACCCGACCGAAGACGTACCGTTCACATTGGCTGAAGCCGGTCGGCAGACCAGACGTTCTGCCGCCGTGGCGCTGATGCCGATCCTGATCGTGGGCTCGGTGGTCTTCGGCTTTGTGACCCCGACCGAGACTGCCGGAGCTGCGGTAGTATATGGCCTGATCATCGGCTTATTCATCGTCGGCTTCGGCGTTCTCAAAGAACTGCCTGGAGCCATGCGCCACGCCATCATCATGTCGGCCAAGATCATGATGATCATCGCGTTCAGTCAGGTGTTCATCACTGTACTGGCGCTGGAACGTGTACCCAATCAACTGGCCGATTTCGTTTCGGGCCTCGGACTTGGCCCGGTCGCCTTCATGGTTCTGACAGCCATTTTGATCCTGATGGCGGGTACGTTCATCGACGTTAGTCCCGCCATTCTATTACTGACACCGGTTCTGTTGCCGGTTGCTGAAAAGCTGGGCGTTTCCGGCGTGCATTTTGGTGTGGTGATGGTCTCGGGTCTCGCGGTTGGTGCATGCACACCGCCAGTAGGAAATTGCCTGAATGTCTGCGCTGCGATCTGCCGTATGCCGATCGGAAAGATTTTCGTCGGGGCCGCGCCGTTCCTGCTGGCAAATGTGGTGGTGCTGATTTTGATCGCGATCTTCCCGCAACTGGTTATGTGGATACCGGACGCGGTGATGGGACCGTAACGACACAGAATTGGGCAGCGGGGTGTCTTCCGGACCTGCCCGGCCTTGGTCAGCCAAAGCCTGAAATCCCCGCACACATCGACGCCCAAAAATTTTGGGCGCCAAACCTCAACGCCGGCCAAGCCGGGCGACACATTAGGAAGACAATTATGCAACGTGTAGGTGTCATAGGATTGGGAGACATGGGCAGCGGGCTGGCCAGGAACCTAATCAAAAACGGGTTCGAAACCACGGGGTTTGATCTGAGTGAGGCGCGACTGAAGACGCTAGGTGAAATGGGCGGAGTGCCTGCTACCAGCGTGGCAGATGTGGGGGCCAACGCGGATGCTGTCTATGTCATGGTCATGAATGGCGACCAGGCCAAGGCTGTCATTCTTGGTGAAGACGGTCTGGTCCGTCACATGGCGCAGGGCGGGGCGGTCATTCTGACAGCCACGATCAAACCGCGTGAAGCCCGCGAGATTGGTGAGGCCGTGGCCGGTTCTGGCATTCACCTGATCGATAGCCCTGTCTCTGGCGGCTTTCCGGGTGCGCAGGGCGGCACTCTTACCATGATGGCTGCGGCCCCTGATACCGTACTGGACGAATTCCAACCAGTGATGGAGGCGGTCTCGGCCACCATTCACCGCGTAGGGGACGGGCCCGGCCAAGGTCAGACCGTAAAAGCATGTCTGCAGACTCTGATCGGTTCAATCTTTTCGGCAACATTTGAGGCGTCGGTTCTTGCCGCCAAGGCGGGCGTGAAGGGCGAAAACCTGTTCAAGGTCTTTTCGACCTCTGGCGCGGGATGCGGATGCACCAACACAGCGCTGGAGAACATCATCGACCGTAAATTCGAAAACACTGGCTCGGGCATCGGCACCATGCACAAGGACCTGACCATCTCACTGGATCTGGCCGAAGAGCTCGGCGTTCCAATGCATACTGCTTCATCTGCCATGCAGATTTTCCATGCTGGCAAAACCAAATTCCCCGATGGCGACAACTGGGCCTGCACCCGCGTGATCGAAGACATTGTCGGCGCTGAGTTGCATCGCTGAGAAAGGACAAGAACATGAAACTTGGCGTTATCTGTGATGGCATCAGTCGCGACCTGAAACACGCGGTCGATGTGATGGATGAGTTTGACCTCGAATATGCCGAACTGCAATTTGTCGGCGATACGGAGGTTGGCGATCACTCTGCGGATGAGATCAGGGAAATTGACGCGCTGCTTCGGGATCGGGGCAAGCCTGTATCCTGTCTGTCGCGCCACATCTTCGCGGGAATGACCGGGGCGAACAAACCAGGGGACGACCTGCATAGCAAGCATATGGATGCTCTGAAGCGCGTGATCGACATGGCGCATGTGGTCGGCGGCCCATTGGTGCGCATTATGACTCCGAAGAAAGAGCAGATTCTGTGGGGGTCCGGAGGTGCAGAAAAATGGAACGTCGCCAAGGGTGCATGGGACGCGATGCTGCCCCTGATTGCACCGGCGATTGACGTTGCCAAGGACGGCGGAGTGACTTTGGTCGTCGAAACGGGCAACGGGACCATGGTGAATTCGAATTACACCGCCCGTAAGCTGATCGATGATCTGGATGCCAAAGACACGTTAAAGGTACTTTGGGATCCGGCCAACAATTGCTGGTGTCACGAACAAGCGTTTCCTGCTGGGTATGACGAGGTAAAAGATGGCTATCTCGGGCACATCCACATCAAGGACGTTCAAGTCGACACGCCCCGCGCAACATTGACGGTCAAACAAATGGGCGAAGGCCAACTGGCCGATCAGTTTCAGCCGATGGCGGATGCTCTGAAAACCGACGCCTATGATGGGGTGATATCATTCGAAAGTGTCTACCATCCCGGTAACGGAAATTTCGAAGACGGTTTCCGCCGCTGTATCGATCGCTTCAAAGAGCATTTTGGTTGAACCTCTGGCGAGACCAAAACGGCCAATCGATGTTCCTCCCAAAACATCGTTCGGCCGAAATACAGACCCGTCCTCAGGCGGGTCTGTTTTGGTTTTTCGGTGAAAACCGAATAACTGTCAAAAGATCTAGTTCTGCGTGACGATTGAGGAGAGTTCGCATTAATTTCCACAAAAAATTTCTCTTTCGGCGATTGTGTCGCAGTACTTCAATGGCAGCTTAGGCGGACCGCACCGTAGCGTGGAGATAGTCTGGTTGGCTTCTACAAGGTGTGATCCTTGCGCAGACCCAAGGCAGCAATCAGAGCTTCGAAGTCGCTCGTGCGCGCGCAGCATTTGTCAAAATGGGCTCTCCACACACCTTGGCCGCAGTGTCAATAAATAGGGGCTACCGGTATTGGGTCAGAAATGCTTGACGTTTGGGTCAGAATTGAATGACGTGATTTGCCCATTTATTGAGGTTTTGTGCGCCGATTGAGTCAGGAATCAGTGACGTTCCACAGTGCTTGTGTAAGGCGACACATAGTTCTGCCACCAGCGACAGAACCTTTCCATTTTCGCCTCACTTCCTTCATCTAACACCTGGACCGATCTCATTGATCCTGACTTCTTTTTGGGAAAATCAGGGCTGATTTGCAGATCAGACGCCGAAAGCGCCTGTTCCTGCTGATCTGCCACGTGGCGAACGCGGATGGGGGCGAGGCAATGCTATTCGACAATAGTGGTGCGGCCCGCAGGCGTAGCCGAGGACACGGTGTTGTCTAATAGGGTTGCCCGAGTGGGAAGGCAGCGTCTTACCCTTTACAGCCAGAGGCGTTTGGATTGTCCATATGCCGATGACCCAAAGCAGGTGCAGCGGAGCAGGCTGCGCCCTTACTGTTTGCGCAAGAACGCATTGTTATTCTAATGAAACTGGCGGAAACCGGTCATTCGCTGTAATCGCAATAATTCTCTTTGATTATGAAAGGTTTCGGGTTCCGGGCAGAAATAGAAACAAACTATAGGGCTATGGGAAGCTCGAGCGTAACGCTTGCTCCTTGCTCGACTTGGTTGATTGCGACCACTCCTCCGTGACGCTTCGCGACAGCTGAGACAATCGACAACCCTAAACCGCTACCTTCGGAATATTCCAGCTGCGAAAATCGACTGAAAACGGCTTCGCTTTGGTCGGGTGAAAGGCCGGTTCCGTCATCAGATACGGTTAGTTTGACGTTCCCCGCGTCACAACGCAGTACAACTGATATTCGACTCAGTTCAGCGCCGCCGTGCTTAAGCGCATTGTCCAGCAGGTTTTTGATAGCCTCTGCCAAAAAGATCCGATCTCCCGAGACCAAGATTGTTGGTTCTGGCAATGTGACTTCAAAATCGATCCCTTGTGTGAGGATATGAACGCCCATGTCAGCGCAGGCCTCTTCCACAACCGCACGGAAATCAATCTTGTCCATCTGATCCTGATGCGTAGGTTGCCGCAGTCGTTCCAGTGACAATAGTTGTTCCGCCACTGTAGCCGAATTCTTTGCCGCTGCCACCAGCTCGATTATCCGTTTGTCTTTGTCCTCATCTGTTTTTGCATCGCGCAATGCCTCAGCCATGGACTGGACCGCAGCCGCCGGATTTCGCAATTGATGCGCGGCTTCTGAGATAAACACCTGATGGGCGTTGATGCTGTGCTCGACCTGTCCAAACAGCCGGTTCAACGTCTGAACAATTCCATGAACCTCGACCGGGACCGGGCGTCTGATTTCGCTCAGGTCGTCAGGTGAGCGTAGGTCGATCGCATCCTGCAAATCCAGCAAGGGGCGCAACCCGCGTGCGACCCCGAACCACACGACAACGGCAAGGGTGGCCAGCAGAATACCCATCAGGATCGCGGCGCGGATCGACAGTTCGTTGGCAAAAGCGTTGCGGTCCGCAACGCGTTGCCACGCTGTGACTGTCGCATCGCCCACCAGGTTATCCAACGTGACCCGCTCAGTCATTTTCAGCACGCGCACCGACTCATCCCGATAAACTGCTTCGAAAAATTGCGGCTGGTATGCGTCTTGCTCTGACGGGTTTGCAGCGGCCGGAGGATATGCATACCCTGTGACGTAGATGCCACCGGGTCCGGTCACGTGATAAAAAATCTCCCCGCCTGACGCATCGCGGATCAAGCTGCGCGTGGTGGGCGACAAGGCATCGCCTTCTGACACAGCCACGTCGCGCGAAATGGCCAGACCGGCGGATAGCAGGCTGTCGTCAAATAACTCCTGCGCCGTTTTCTGGGCCACGGTGTAGCGCCAGTATCCAAGCAGGATTGCGAGCAGCACCAATGGCGTCAGGATCAGAATGAAAAGCCTGAGCCTGAGTGAGCCGTGCCGGATCACTTCTGCACCTCTAGCAGATATCCAAGGCCACGGGCGGTCTTGATCCGGATGCCAAGGTTCTGAAGGCGTTTGCGCAGTCGTGACACATGCGGCTCGACGGCTGAATCGTCGACATCGGCGCCCACGCCGTAGACGTAATCGGTCAACTGACTTTTGGGGACGATCCTGCCCCGCCGTTCCAGCAGGCATTCAAGCACAGCCATTTCCCGACGCGGCACATCGAGAATTTGGCCCTTTGCGCTCACCTGCCGGGCGGTGCGGTCGAACTCAAGATCTCCGATGGTCTCGCGCGCGCCATAATCCAGTTGTTTGCGACGGGACAGCGCGCGGATGCGGGCTTCGAGTTCGTCCATTTCGAAGGGTTTCACGAGGTAATCGTCAGCGCCCATATCCAGACCGGAAACACGGTCGCTGGTCTCGGTACGTGCGGTTAGCAGGATGACAGGCGCGCTGTCGCCCCGGTTGCGCAGGGACCGCAAGATCTCAAGCCCTGACCGACCCGGCAGGTTGATGTCCAGAACGATCAGGTCTGCGCCTTCCTGTTCCAGATACAAATCGGCCGCGACACCATCTGTCAGCACGTCAGCGGCATGGCCCCTGTCCCGCAGGCGATAGGCAATGGCGTTGGCGAGGGTCTCGTTATCCTCGACGATGACGATCCGCATTCGGGCTCCTGCAAGTTTCGCGCAAGGTTGGCGCTCCATGATTGCCAGATGGGAGGGGGAATCAACCCCACAGTTCTATTTGCAATCACGGTGGTGCGGAGGGCGCTGACGTGGTTGTCTGGTCAACAGGGAGGAACCAATGGCCATTTCCAACTTCACCCGTCGCGCCGTCGTGGGGCTGATTGCCGCCGCCGGACTCGCCGCACCTGCCGCTGCCGAGGTCGATTTCTCGGGCAAGACCATCGAATGGGTCATTCCGTTCTCGGAAACGGGCGGGTCGGCCAAATGGGCCAACTTCTTTGCCCCGCTTCTGTCCGAGGCGCTGCCGGGTCAGCCGACTGTGGTAGTTAAGTTCATGCCCGGTGCAGGATCGACCAAAGGTGCGAACTGGTTTCAGGAGCAGGAGCACGACGATGGCACCCTGCTGTTTGGCACGTCGGGTTCAACACAGTTCCCGTATCTGCTGAGCGACCCGCGTGTGCGCTACGAATACAACGATTGGATTCCGGTTATGGCGTCGGGTACCGGTGGCGTTGCCTATCTGAACGCCGAGGATGGAGCCAAGTTTGATGGTTCTGCCAATGCGCTGAAAGACACCAACTTCATCTACGGCTCGCAGGGCGCGACTCGTTTAGACCTTGTGCCGCTGCTGGCCTGGCAGATGCTGGGCATGAATGTTGAGCCTGTCTTTGGCATCAAGGGCCGCGGTGATGGCCGCCTGATGTTCGAACGTGGTGAAGCCAATATCGATTACCAAACGTCCTCGGGCTATCTGGGCGGCTCGGCCCCGCTGGTCGAGGCTGGTCAGGCCGTTCCGATGATGACGTGGGGCGCGTTGGATGCGGATGGCAATATCGTGCGCGACCCGACATTCCCGGATATTCCGACCTTTAAAGAGGTTTGCGAGGCCACAGATGGTTGCGAAACCAGCGGTGAGGCTTGGGATGCGTGGAAAGCCTTCTTCGTGGCAGGCTTCCCGGTTCAGAAGCTGGCCTTCCTGCCCGGTGACACGCCGCAAGAGGTCGTCGATGCCTATACAGCAGCGTTCCAAGCTGTGACCGAGCGAGGCGATTTTGCTGATATCTCCTCGAAACGCGTTGGTAAGTATCCTGTTTTTGTCGGCGAAGGCTCAAAATCTGCTCTGCAGACGGCGACCAATGTGGACGACAATGCCAAGCAATACGTCCTGAACTGGCTGAAAGAGGCCTACGGCGTCGAGCTGAACTAAGCTGACACGTCGTCGCGCGCCCAACGAAGGGCGCGCGTTTCTCTACATACAAAACAGTTAATGAAAGGCGGCCGCTATGGAGGTTTTCGCCACCGCTCTACCTGCGCTTGGTGACGCGTGGGGTCTTATCCTGCAACCTATCGTATTGGGTTATCTTGTGCTCGGCGTCGTTATGGGGCTGGCTGTAGGTGTTTTCCCAGGGCTTGGAGGCATTGCCGGCCTTTCGCTGTTGCTGCCTTTCATGTTTGGAATGGACCCGATCCTTGGTCTGGCACTGATGATCGGCATGGTGGCGGTGGTGCCGACCTCGGACACATTCGCGTCCGTCCTGATGGGCATTCCCGGCAGTTCCGCCTCGCAAGCGACGGTGCTGGACGGCTTCCCTATGGCCAAAAAGGGCGAGGCCGCGCGGGCGCTGTCGGCTGCCTTTTCCTCATCCTTGTTCGGCGGCCTGGTCGGCGCGACCTTCTTGACTATGTTCATCCTGATCGCGCGGCCTATCGTTCTTGCCTTCGGTCTGCCCGAGATGTTGATGATCACAATTCTTGGCCTTTCTATGGTTGCGATCCTTGCCGGGCGTATCCCACTGAAAGGCGTCGCCGCCGCCGGATTGGGCCTGATGGTCGGTACCATTGGTGAGGCCGACGCGGGCGGCTCACTCCGTATGGCGACCTATGACATTCCCTACCTGACGGATGGCCTGAAACTGGTCATCGTCGGTTTGGGCATCTTTGCCGTGCCCGAGATCGTATCGCTGTTGCGTCAAGATCGGTCGATTGCCAAAGGGGCCTCACTGGGCGCCGGTTGGCTGGACGGCGTCAAAGACTGGGCGGCCAATATCTGGCTTTCTGTCCGCTGTTCGATCATTGGCGTGATTGTTGGCGTCATACCCGGTCTTGGTGGTTCGGTCGTCGATTGGATCGCCTATGGCCATTCGGTTCAATCCACCAAGGACAAAAGCAATTTCGGCAAAGGCGAAGTGCGCGGAGTCATCGGCCCGGAAAGCTCAAACAACGCCAAGGAGGGCGGCGGGCTGGTGCCAACTTTGCTGTTTGGCATTCCCGGTTCCGGCTCAATGGCGATCTTTATCGGCGCGGTGGCCCTGCTGGGGTCTGGCGATATCGAGGTCGGTCCAAGCATGCTGAAAGACAATCTCGACATCACCTATTCAATCGTTTGGTTGCTGGCGCTGGCCAACGTCGTGGGCACGATCTTGTGCATCGCGGCATCGGGCGGGATCGCCAAGCTGACGACCATCCGCTTCACCTATCTGGCCCCGTTCTTGTTCATGCTGATCAGCTTTGCGGCGTTCCAGTCCGGTCAGAACTTCGAAGACCTGCTGGCCTTGTTCGTGATCGGCCTGATCGGCATCTTCCTGCGCCGCTTCGACTGGTCGCGCCCCGCCTTCCTGATCGGTTTCGTTCTGTCGAACCCGGTTGAGAAGTTCACCAATCAGGCGTTCCAGATCGCCTCATTCCGGTTCCGCAAAAGCTTTGGCGAGGGGATGGAGTATGTATTCAGCCCCATCGTGATCGTCCTGATCGTGGTCACAGTCGTCTCGGTCATTCTGGGTATCCGGCAGGCCAAGATGATCATGGCCGAGGGTGATGTTCAGGCCGGTACCAAACGCGCGCCGCTTATCTTTCTGCTGGTGATCATGGCCTATCTGATCGTCGCTTTGGTCAACGCCAACATGATCCCCGACTACAATATGACCGACAAGATCATCCCGCTGGTGATCGGCAGCGTCTCGCTGTTCTGTTGCGTGATCCTTCTGATCCAGATGATGCGGCGGCCCGAGGGTGACGCGATCTTTGCCGACAAGGAAATCGCCGGTGAAGACGCCAGCGCACCCCACGGTCTGTGGTCCACTCTGGCATGGTTCGCCAGTTTGATCGCGGCCACGTGGGTGGTGGGCTTCATCCTCGCCCTGATAGGGTTCCTGATCGCCTTTCTCCGTATCCGCGCCGGGTCCAGCTGGCAGATGACTCTGATCCTGACCGCCTGCGGCATCGGGTTCATGTGCCTGATGGCGGGCGCTCTGAACCGCGATTTCCCGCCGGGTCTGTTGCAGGACATGGTCAGCCTGCCCTGGCCGTTGAAGTGAGGGGTTCAAAATGACTCAAACCGCAATCCCTTATATGCTGATGCGTGGCGGCACGTCGAAAGGCCCGTATTTCCGTCGCTCGGATTTGCCCGAGGATCTGGACGCGCTAGCCGAGGTGCTGATAGCCGCCCTTGGTTCCGGGCAGTCGCTGAACATCGACGGCATCGGCGGCGGCGCGGCGGTGACCACAAAAGTCGCGATGCTGTCGGTCAGTGAGGATGAGTGGGCCGATATCGACTATTTCTTCGCTCAGGTCTCGGTCGAGGACAAGCTGGTCGATTTCAAACCGACTTGCGGCAACATCCTGTCCGGGGTTGCCCCTGCGGCTATCGAGATGGGCCTGTTCAAACCGCAGGGCGATGAAACTGAAGTTCGCATTCGGGCCGTCAACACTGGGGCTCGGGTCGTGGCCAAGGTGAATACACCCGGGGGCGAATTGACCTATGAGGGTGATGCGGAGATCGCCGGCGTTCCCGGTCATTCAGCGCCGGTGCAGTTGAGTTTCATGGGCGTGGTGGGCTCGGCCACCGGAGCGTTCCTGCCTACGGGCAACCTGCGCGATGCAGTTCAGGGCGTCGAACTGACCTGCATGGATGTCGCTATGCCGATGGCTATCGCCCGCGCCACAGATTTCGGATTGACGGGCTATGAGAGCGCCAAGGAGCTGGACGCAAACCGCGCGTTCTTTGACCGGATGGAGGCCGTTAGGATCGAAGCAGGCCAGCGGATGGGTATGGGGGATGTGTCCAAATCGGTCACCCCTAAGTTCGGCCTTGTTGCTCCGGCCAGAGAGTGCGGAACGCTTGCGGTGCGGTATTTCATGCCGTGGAAAACCCACCCGACCATGGCGGTCACCGGCGCGCAATGCATGGCGTCTTGTGCTTTGACGCCCGGAACCGTCGCCGACGGTTTGCTGGATCGCCCCACTAAAAGCCCAGCCGAAGTTGTTCTGGAACACGCCTCGGGCAAAATAGACGTGCTGGTCAATTTCTCTACCGACGAAGGTTTCACCGTGAACGCGGCGGGCTTAGTTCGAACTGCGCGCAAGTTGGCTGACGGGCATGTTTATGTGCCGCAATCTGTTTGGGACGGGAGTTGATTAGGTGGCAGCCATAAAGTATACTATGGTATACAAAAGAGGAGGTCACGATGGTCGACTATTCGGAATGCCTCGGTATCGCGCGTCTGGAACTAAAGCTGGCGCAAGCGGCCTTGCGGCGAGATATGGCAGAATACCCAACGCCGATCGCCGGGTGTGATGAGCAGTTCAACCATCTGCTGGATCAAAGCGAACGGGTCCGAAACGCTCTGGCCGCCCTTGACGCACCGCATTTTGTCCCGACGCCAAGAAAACTGAACACCGAGCAGGGTATAGAAAGCCGATGAAGGTCCACATTCTTGATGACTGGTTTGGCACGCTGCGTGGCCTGCCTTGTTTTGAGAAACTCACCGCTCATGAGGTGACGGTATGGACGGATCATGTCGAAGACGCTGACACTCTGGCCGAACGACTGCAGGACGCAGAGGTGCTTGTCCTGTTCCGCGAACGTACCAAAGTCACCCGCGCCTTGCTGGAGAAATTACCAAACCTGAAACTGATCAGCCAGCGCAGCGTTTATCCTCATGTCGATGTTGAGGCCTGCACAGATCACGACGTGCTGCTGTGCTCAAACATGCATGGCGGGACGCCGTCTTATGCTGCAGCCGAACTTACTTGGGCGTTAATCATGGCCGGGATGCGGAATTTGCCCGCACAAATGGCCTCGGTCAAAGCAGGGCACTGGCAGGCGGGCGTGGGCAAGACGCTGAGGGGGCGTCAGTTGGGGCTCTATGGCTATGGCCGCATTGCTCGCGCCATTGCAAGTTATGCCGAGGCCTTTGGGATGAATGTGGTCTGGTGGTCATCCGTAGAAGGCCGGGCGCGTGCGCAGGCGGATGGCGCGCAGGTCGCGCCCAGCCGTGAAGCGTTCTTTGGCAGCAGCGATGTTATCTCGGTCCATGTGCGCTTGAAACCGGATACGCGCGGGATCATCACCGCATCGGATTTCGCACAGATGCAGCCGGAGGCGCTGTTTGTGAACACCTCGCGAGCCGGGCTGATCGCACCTGGTGCTTTGCTTGAGGCGCTGAACGTCGGTCGCCCCGGCAAAGCGGCGATTGATGTGTTCGATTCCGAGCCACTGATTGATCCGACCGACCCGCTTTTGTCACATCCCAACCTGATCGCGACCCCACATATCGGCTTTGTCACTGAGGATGAGTTCGACCTGCAATTCGCGGATATTTTCGATCAGGTGAACGCCTATGCCGAAGGCGCTCCGATCCACATGATCAACCCCGAGGTTTGGACCAACGCAGAATAAGGTTTGCGGCGATGGGCGCACCAATGATCACTAACACGATCCTTGTCAGATGGTGGGTGATCACAAAGCCCAAATCCGCGCCCGAGACGATGGCCAGCACCGTCATCTCTGCCTGCCCACCGGGCGCGAAGGCCAGAAACGCCTCGACAGGTTGGCCCAGTCCCAAGGTGGTGACAACGGCGGTGAAAGCGGCTGCCAGGACGGCAAGGACAATGACATAGGCGAAGCCCGCTGCCACTACCCGGCGTAGTTCGACCCATGTGACACCTACGAATTTCACACCAATTCCGCAGCCAATGAAAAACTGCGCTGCAAGGATGGCCTCGCGAGGCGGTCGGGTATGAATGAAGTCGCCCAGTGACAAGGCTGCCGTCAGGATCATTGGCCCCAGGATTGACGCCCCGAACAGGCCGATCCGCTCTCCGCCTTTCCAGCCGACAATGGCGGCCAGAACCATCAGCGCCAATTCATGTATTGGCAGGTTGTGCGCGGGCTCGCCAATCGGATTGGTGAGTTGGGCATCATAGAACACGGTGAGGAACAAGGGGGCCAACGTCACGATGATCAGCACGCGCGTACCGTGGATCAAGGACAAGGTACGCGGATTGGCCCCGGCCTCAGTGCCAAAAATGATCATGTCTTGCAAACCGCCCGGCATGGCTGCGTAGAAAGCCGTTGTGGAGTCAAAGCCCCAGAATTTGCGAAAGAATGGCACACCTACCAGCGCGATCAGCAGGATGAAGAACGGGATCAGCGCAATTGACGCGGCCATTTTCGGCAATTCAGCAAACAGAGCCGGCGTAATCGATGCCCCTACCGCCACGCCCAGTATAGTGCGGGCGGCAACCGAGACCTGTCCAAAGCCTTGCATCGGTGCGTGTGCAAGAGCTGCAATCAAACATGCGCTCATTGGCCCGAACAGAAAGGGTAGCGGCAGGTTTAGCGCCCAAAATACCCCAGTGCCCAACACCGCCAGGCCGAGCGTGACGGCCTGTTTCGTCAGAAGAGAGGGGGTATTGGTTTGGCTGTGCAAGGTAAGCGTTCCAGCTTCGTTGACTTATAACGTATCCATGTGTATACAACTGGACGCAAGATGACAAGAGAGCCTGCGATGACCCTTCAGGACGCTCCCTTACAACCTGGTCCACAAGGCAATTCTGCGTATCAGCGCCTGCTGGACGAGATTCGCGAGGGCACTCTTCTGCCCGGCGACCGGCTGCG
>NZ_JBQFML010000014.1:0-53356 GCF_056531805.1 Ruegeria sp. K5
CGGGCCCAAGGCCGCTCAGGGGCATCGGCGTCAGCCGATGGCCCGTGGCGGGCGCGGGAGTGTTCCGGGAATCGGATCACACCATGCGAACGCGGTTCAGCCCGTCCGTTTCGGTTACGGAACAGCAGATCGACCGCAACGTGCGCGGATGGTTGTAATCCCAAGGCCGCCCACGGTGCAGCGTCGCCCGCTCGTCCCAGATCAGGACGTCGCCCGCGGTCCATTGATGCGAATAGACATATTCGGGCCGGGTGCAAAAGGCGATGGCCTCGTCCAGAATGGCCTGGCTTTCCTTGTGCCCCAGCCCTTCGATGGCGAAGGCGTGGGATGCTATGAACAGGGCCTCTTCGCCCGTCACGGGGTTCGGCCAGATTGCCCGCCAGGGCCGATCGGGCCAGCGGGTCATCCGGGGCAGGGCTGCCAGATCGGCATCGATTTTCATGCGGGAATGCGACAGCCTGTGCCAGATGATGGCGTCTTGCAGCGGTTCTTTCAGGTGGCCGGGCATCTCGGCCCAGGCAGCGCGTGTCGAGGCAAGTTCCGTCTCGCCGCCGCTGGGTGGGACCACGAGGGCGGTCAGAATATTGATCAGTGCAGGGGTAGGCAGGAATGTGCTGTCTGTGTGCCACAGCATATTGGCCTGCAAATCCAGCAGGCGCAGATCGTCGCGGGCGCGCAAGCCGTCCTCTGTCTGATTGGACAGTTCAGACACCTGAAACTCCACATCGCGCCCCGCCGCCATCTGTTCCCGGTTTTCCAGCGGCCCAAACAGTTCGCCCAGACGCATGTGATCGTCATCCGAGATGCTCTGCCCCGAAAAAAGCAGGGCGGAATGCGTTTCGAAGGCGTGCCGGATCTGGGGGTAGAGGTTATCCTGCGTGACCTCGCGCAGGTCGACGTCATGAACAATCAGGCCGAATTTGGGGTGCAGCGGGGTTGTGCGCATCAGGCTCCTCGGTCATGGGGCGGGGGTCGACTTAATCCTCTTCGAACGGGTCCCATTCATCCTCGACCTCTGGCAGGGCTTCGGTTTCGACCTGTGCCGCGCGTTGTTCGGGGGTTTCTATTCTGGTGATCTTGGCCTTTGGGAAATGCGCCAGAACGGCTTGAACCAGCGGGTGCTCCGAGGCTTCTTCCTTCAGCGCCAGTTCCGCCCTGTCGCGAATTTCGGCAATCGTCGGCGCGTCGCCATCGGACACAATCGCCACGGCCCAGCGATTGCCTGTCCACCGCTGCAGAGCCGAACCCAGCCGTGGGGCCAGATCGTTCGGGGCCTGCAGCGCGGGCGTGAACTCGATCCGTCCCGGCTGATAGGAAACCAGCCGCACGCCGTTTTCGACCTCGACCAACAGTTTCACATCACGGTTGACGCGGATCAGCTCGACCACGTGATCGAAGCTGGGATAGCGCGCCAAAGCGGCCTGCGTGTCCTGGGCCAGCGCCGCGACCGGAGCACCCCCTGCCCCGCGAGGCGCAGGCGCATAGGCCGGTGCTGCGCGCGCTTCAACCGGTGCAGTGCCGTTACCGTGGGTCGGCATACCGCCGCCCGGTCCGCCATTTGGTGGCGCAGGTGTATCCTGCAGACGTTTGATCAGTTCTTCCGGACTGGGCAGATCGGCCACATGGGTCAGACGGATCACAGCCATCTCGGCGGCCATCATCGCGTTGGGGGCGGCCGAGACCTCCTCCAGCGCCTTCAACAGCATTTGCCACATGCGGGTCAGCACACGCATGGGCAGGGCGTCGGCCATCTGCTGGCCACGGGCGCGCTCGTCAGGGGATACTGTCGGATCCTCGGCTGCGTCCGGCGTGATTTTGACGACCGAGACCCAATGGGTGATCTCGGCCAGATCACGCAGCACCGCCAGCGGGTCGGCCCCTTCGGCATATTGCGCGCTAAGCTCGGTCAGGGCCCCGGCGGCATCGCCGCGCAGGATCATATCCATCAGGTCCAGCACCCGGCCACGGTCGGCCAGCCCCAACATGGCGCGCACCTGGTCAGCGGTGGTTTCGCCTGCGCCATGAGAAATCGCCTGATCCAGCAACGAGGTTGCGTCGCGGGCAGACCCCTCGGCCGCGCGGGTGATCAATGCCAGCGCGTCCTCGGCAATCTCGGCCCCTTCGGCGCTGGCGATCTTTTGCAGCAGACCGATCATATCTTCGGGCTCGATCCGGCGCAGGTCGAAGCGCTGGCAGCGGGACAGGACCGTGACCGGGACCTTGCGAATCTCGGTGGTGGCGAAGATGAACTTCACATGTTCGGGCGGCTCCTCCAGCGTCTTGAGCAGCGCGTTGAAGGCGCTGGTCGAGAGCATGTGAACCTCATCGATGATGTAAATCTTGTAGCGGGCCGAGGCGGCGCGGTAGCGGACGCTGTCGATGATTTCGCGAATATCATTGACGCCGGTACGGCTGGCGGCGTCCATCTCCATCACGTCGACATGGCGGCCTTCCATGATGGCCACGCAATGCTCGCACTGACCGCAGGGTTCGGTCGTGGGGCCACCAGCGCCGTCCGGCCCGATGCAGTTCATACCCTTGGCGATGATCCGCGCCGTGGTTGTCTTGCCGGTGCCGCGTATGCCGGTCATGACAAAGGCCTGGGCTATCCTGTCGGCTTCGAACGCATTTTTCAGCGTGCGCACCATCGCGTCCTGACCCACCAGATCAGCAAAGGTTTCCGGACGGTATTTGCGGGCGAGAACCTGATAGGCGGGGCTGTCTGTGTCGGTCATGTCTGCTCTGGCGGATTCGGGACGTCGTCGCAGCGTAGTGGTCGCTGCAGCCCGCGTCCACCGCGCGGTTGGCGAAATTTGGTTTGGAAAGACCCGAGATCGGCGTAAACTGGAATCTCAGTATTTTTGAAGCACATTTTAAAAGCAGGCTTGGGTTTGGGAGGAAATCTTTGATGTCGCAACTGGTCGTCTACGCGCTGCAAGTCGGAGGCGGAACACTTGCGCTGACCTCGATGCCGGGACGCGGCGGAGATTATGCGGGCGATCTGGATACAATCGCGGATTGGAAACCCGGTCTTGTGATCTCGATGACCACGGAAGTTGAGATGCTGCAGGACGGGGCCCGGACCTTTGGCAGTGACATTCAGGGCCGCGCCAGCCGATGGGTTCATTTGCCGGTCGAGGATTTTGGCGCCCCGCCGCGCGCCGTTCAGGATCGGTGGGGGTCGGTCAGCGCATCGGCGCGGCAGGCTTTGTCCGGCGGTGGCCGGGTGCTGGTGCATTGCCGGGGTGGGTGCGGGCGATCCGGTATGGTGGTCTTGCGCCTGATGCTGGAATGCGGGGAACCGGCAGACAAGGCGCTGGCCCGGTTGCGGGCCCTGCGCCCCTGCGCGGTGGAAACCGACGAGCAGATGGCATGGGCCACGAAAGCGACCCACGCACCTTTGGATGCGCGCTCAGGCTGATACCCGCGCCGGTTCCTGCACTGGTCTTGAAGGTCTCAGGGCCAAGACCTCAAGCATGGCGCAAGGCGTTCTTGGCAAGGCCCCGGACGGAAGGGCCGCGCATGTCTCGTTAAAAATCAGGTCGGCATAGGTATCCAGCGTTTGGATCGGCGTGTCCGCCTCGGTCCCGCAGAAGATGCGTATCTGTTCTGGTCCGGCGCGAAAGCGGGCCATGCACCCTTGCGCGCAATGCGTCAGGTCGCTGCTACCTTCGATTTCGAATCCTTCGCTGGTGACGTGGTCGGCCTTGTTCATTGCCTCGGCCAGCGCGCGTGCCATGCGCGCCATTGCGGGGCAGGGCCCGCCTGTGCGTTGGCAAATGGTCGCCACGTATTCGTGGGTTTTTGTCTTCCAGATCATCCTGCGCCCTCCGCGCGGCGGACGGGGGATGATACAGGTGAGACAGAAGAAACGCTGTCAGGACCTGCCCGGACACCCCGCCCGAGTTTCGGTTACGTTGATGATGGCAGGTCTCCTGACTTGCGGGTCGTTGCTTTGCCGACCTTCCCAGCCTTTCGGCCAGTGGCATTCCGGCATCGCTTACCGCTTACAGTTGCGGGGGCAGTCGCGGCCTTGGTTCCTTCCGGTTTGACCGGGCAGAACCGCACCGTGTTCCCTTTTCATCCCGACCTATTGTGTGGATCGGAAACCATCACACAACAGCTAGCGTCTGTTCGCGTTCTGAGTCAAGCGCGGTTTTGGGTGTCGCGTACACATGTCTTGTGCCGGGCGACGTGTGGTCAAGTGGCAGCGGGGTTGACTCGGCTGCGGGTTGTTGTGCCTCTTGGGCAGGTAAACCGATTGGTTCAGAAAGGCCCGCAGGTTCGATGTTGGACACGCAACAGCACGTGAAGATCGAGGATTTTCAGTTTCCCGCTGGCCCGGCGCACCTGTCGGCGCGGCTGTATCGGCCTTTTACTGATCCCGAAACGGTGGTGGTACTGAACGGGGCGACCGGTGTGCCGCGCGACTACTACCAGCACTTTGCCCGGTGGTTGGCTGCCGAGCGTGGCATGGCCTGCCTGACGTACGACTATCGCGATTTCGGTCACTCTGTTTCCGGCCCCATGCGCGACTCGCAGGTCACGATGTCGGACTGGGCCCTGATCGATATGCCCGCAGCACGGGCCGAGATGCGCCGAAGGTTTCCCGACGCCCGGCAGTGGAGCATTGGTCATTCCGTCGGCGGAATGCTGGGGCCGATTCAGCCGGATATCGACCAGATCGACCGGATGATCTGTGTTTGCTCGGGGTTGGTGACGCTGTCCGATCACCCATGGCCCTATCGGGGGTTGGCCTGGGCGTTCTGGCATGGGCATGTACCGCTGCTTGTGAAAGCCCTGGGGTATCTGCCCGGCAAAGCCATTGGGTTCGGTGCCGATCTGCCGGGCTCTGTCTATTGGCAATGGCGCAGGTGGTGCACCGCACCTTTGAATTATGTGCCTGAGATCGGGCAAAAACTGCCACTGGCGCGCTGGGCGGATCTGGGTGTTCCGGTAGATCTGTTCACCAGCGACGACGATCAGACCGTCCCGCCACAAGCCGTATGGCGTCTGGCGGATCTGTATGGGCCGGACGCGCGGCGGCACCTGTTGTCACCCAAGGAGTTCGGAGTGAAAGAGATCGGCCATATCGGCGCATTTGCCCGCCGGAATTCGGCAATCTGGCCCCGGTTGGTTGCCTGATTGTGCTGATGAGCGGATACGTGGGGGAAAGGTGAGAGGTTGGACATCGACCCAAGCGGGGCTCGTTGTGGCTGCTTCCTTCCGGACCTGACCAGGTTGGCGAGGCGCTCGCCCGCGCCAACCTCTCAGCGCTTGATATAGGGAAGCCTGGGGAAAATGACAACCCGTCAGAGTGTCAGCCGGATGCGTTCGAACCCCTGCGGGTCCGGGTCCAGAACGATAGGGTCGTAGTTCTGCAATTCGGGCAGGTACTTCAGCGCGCCGGGCCCCGTACTGAGGATTGCCTGAACCCCGGCCTGCGGCGTGAACGAAAACGGATGAACCGCCTGAGACAGCGGGTCGGCGGGCAGGTTCCCGGTCAGATAATCGCGGAGGATTCGCTTGATATCTATTGCGGGCAGGTTGATCGGCTCAGCCGTTTCCACAAACGGGAAATGCCCGCCACCATTGGCGCGGTAATTGTTGAGCGCGACCACAAAATCCTGATTGGGGTCAAGCGTAGACCCGTCAATTCTGGCCTGCCGGATACGGCGGTGAGAATTGTCGATCAACTGCCCCCGAGCGTCAAACCGGGCCGGGTAGGACAGGTCGATCTGGTAGGTCAGGCCAAATAGAAGGTCGAAATTGTACCCAACCCGACCGGGGTCGATCAGATCGGTCTCGGCGTCGCGACGCAGGGTGTTGAAAAGACCCGCCGACATCTCAAGCCAGTCCAGCACCTGAGCGCCGCTGACCTTCACCGCCCTCAGTTCGTTCGGAAAGACGTAAAGGTCCGCAATGTGGCGCAAACAAACCTCGCCCGCCGGGACATCGGTATAATAGCGCGGCCCGGACCGACCGCCGCATTTATAGGGCGAAACGGCGGACAACATGGGCAAATTGGCCAGTGCAGTGCCGGACAGATAGGGGCGTAGTGCAGCAGCTTGCGCCGAGGCCACCAATGCCAACCCCCGATCAACGGCGCAAAAGCTGAAATAGCTGTGCATCGGTTGTGCGATTCGCGCCACCGGCTCGGCCATCTTGGTGCGGGTTCGGGCGTGCACGGGTGCAAAAAGCCGGACCATGTCGGGATCCTCTGGCGTTTCAGGGGTGGGTTTGTTTTGGCGAAGCGGTCTCAACCCGACCTGCTGGTCGGTGACTTGCCACCCGAGATCGGCAGAGTGGGACAGGTTCAGATCAATCACGCCCAGATGACTTCCTGCAGACCCGGGCATGACAACCGGTTTGCCATGGACCAATCCGGCCTCAGGGTCGACATGGGCCAGCCCCTGATGGTCGTTGCCGGGAAGGGTCAGGTGTGTGTGCCCGGCCACGAGGGCATCAATGCCGTCAATGGCGGCCAACGGGATCACGGCATTCTCCAACCCCGGTACATCCTGAACCTGACCGAGGCCGGAATGGGCCAGCGCGATGACCAGGTCACACCCCGCCGATTTCAGGGTCTGCACGGTGCGTCGCGCCGCTTTCAGACAGTCCGCGATCGTGATGTCATCGCCCAGATGATGCGCTTCCCATTGCGCGGTCTGAGGGGGCAAAACCGACAACACGCCCACGCGGATGGGAATGTCTTGCCCGTTCAGCGAAATCGATCGGTCAAGCACCGCATGGCCCTGCCAGCGTTGCGAAACCCCAGACCGGCGGCGCATATTGCTGCACAGGACGGGACATGGAGCCTGATCAAGAACAGTGTCCAGCACCTCCAGCCCAAAGCCGAAATCGTGATTGCCAAGCCCGACGGCGTCATAGTGCAGGGACGCAAACCCTTGCATCATTGGATGGCCGTCAGGGTCCTGTACCGCCTGATCGCCCAGCGGCGTGCCCTGAAGCGCATCGCCATTGTCGAACAGCAAAACAAGTGCGCCGTCTGCTTCGGTTCGTGCTGCGCGGATCAGACTGGCGGTTCGCGTGAATCCGATCGTGGGGTCCGGCTGATCCGAGTAATAGTCGAAACCGGTCAGATTCATGTGCAGATCAGTTGTCGCGAGAATACGAATATGCACATCCGAACTTTCAGTTTGACCCGGTCTAAAAGGTCCAGTTTTCACTCTTGAATTCTACTATTGGATGCTGGTGCTAAATCAAAATCAACAATTGGTAGACTTAATGCCAATGTTTCCAGGCCTGTGCAAGCATTGCCTCTGGCCGCGCATGGCCCGGCACCGCGAAAGGCCATTGCAACGCCGGGGCAGTCATGGCAGCCCTGTCAGCAAAGCCGAAGGGGCAGGTGATGATAAATGCAGAACAGGTGACTTTCGGTGGCGCGGGTCTGAACCGTGCGGCCCATATTCGGGGCGACGCCGAGAAGTTGTCACAAGCACAAGGCGATCCGGCAGCCAGATGTGTTCTGCTGTGGCGCGGTAAACTGCTGGTGCAGGGTGACAGGCTGGATCGGTTGGCTTTGCAGCCCATGTCTCATCCCCTGATCACACGTGGACCCGGAGGGATTGTTTCTGCCCCGATCTTTCTGGGGCTGGATGCTTCAGATGCTCCTTTGTTTGCGCTGGATATTTCGAACTGGGCCGCCGAAGGGCTGGACCTGACCGGTGTTGGCGCGTTTGTCGACCGGACCGAACAGCAACATCCCGACCTGCCCGAAGGCCATGTCTTTGCCGAGCTGCGCCGGATCATGACCCGCCTGTCGCCCCTTGATGCCGAACTGGCGGCGACGGCCAAGGCGGTAATCGGCTGGCATGAAACGCATAAATTCTGCGCCAAATGCGGCGCGCCCAGTGAAATCTCGCAGGCCGGGTGGCAGCGCAGTTGCCCGACCTGCGGCGCGCAGCATTTTCCGCGTACGGATCCGGTTGTCATTATGCTGATCACCCATGGTGACGCGGTGCTGATGGGCCGCTCGCCCGGCTGGCCCGAGGGGATGTATTCGCTGCTGGCTGGGTTTGTCGAACCGGGCGAAACGCTTGAGGCCGCCGTACGGCGCGAGGTGATGGAGGAGGCAGGCGTGCCGGTCGGTGCGGTCTCGTACCTGTCCAGCCAGCCCTGGCCGTTCCCGGCCTCGCTGATGTTCGGCTGCGCGGGCGAGGCGCTGTCGCGTGACATCGTGATCGATCCGGTCGAGATTGAAGACGCGATGTGGGTCAGCAAAACGGAAATAATGCAGGCTTTCGCAGGCGAGCATCCAACCCTGCTGCCCGCTCGAAAAGGGGCCATCGCGCATTTTCTGTTGCAAAACTGGCTTGCGGACACGCTGGACTAAGGAAAAACTGGACAAAAGGCAGCAAAGGCAGACATGCAGTTTTCAGCGCGCGAAGATATCGAAGCCCCGATCAATTCGGTATTCGAAATGGTTGCCGATTTCGAACGGTTCGAGCGTATGGCCATGCGGCGCGGCATCGATGTTCGGCGCACGACCCAAGACGCCCCGGTCGAGGCCGGGACCACCTGGGAGACCGAGTTCAAACTGCGCGGCAAACCGCGTCAGATGTCGGTGGTGATGACCGATTGCGACCGCCCCGCGCAAATGCGGTTCGAAGCCAACAGCAAAGGTATGAGCGGCATCACCACGGTTGATTTTCTGGCCCTGTCACAACGCAGAACCCGCCTGAGCGTTGAAATGTCGCTCAGCGCCAAATCCCTGCCCGCCCGGCTGTTGCTGCAATCGATGAAGCTGGGTCAGGCCCGGTTCCGCAAACAGTTTCAGATCCGCTTGGGCGAGTTTGCCCGCGAGTTGGAGCAGCGCCACAAGCACGGGGCTTAGGGCGCGGTTCGCGGTTCCGGCGGTCAGAATTCAATTCATCCCGACCGTGACAACCCCGCATCAACCGCGCGGTTGCGCTGCCGGGTAGACGCCCAGGATCTCGACATTGGTTGTAAAGTGCTCAAGCTCGTCCATGGCCAGTTGCACGTTCCGGTCGTCCGGGTGCCCGACGATGTCTGCGTAGAACTGCGTCGCCGTGAACGAGCCATCCAGCATGTAGCTTTCCAGCTTGGTCATGTTGATGCCGTTGGTGGCAAAGCCGCCCATGGCCTTGTACAGCGCGGCCGGGATGTTGCGCACCTGAAACACGAAGCTGGTGATCATCTCATGCGCCCCCCGGCGAGACAGGTCGGCCTGGCGGGACATCAGCAAAAAGCGCGTGGTGTTGTCGCCGTGATCCTCGATATGGCGGGCCAAGACGTTCAGGCCGTAAATCTCTCCGGCCAGTTCGCTGGCCAGCGCGGCGGAATGAATGTCACCGGCCTCGGACACTTCGCGCGCGGCACGTGCGTTATCGGGGCTGACGCGTCCGCGAATGTCGTGTTCACGCAGGAACCCTGCACATTGGGGCAGCAGCACAAGATGCGAGTGCGCCTCGGTGATGTCTTCCAGTTTTGCACCCGGCACAGCGAGCAGGTTGATATGAACCCGAACAAACGCCTCTTCGATGATATGCAGACCGCTGTGCGGCAACAGCCGGTGAATATCGGCCACCCGCCCGTAGGTCGTGTTTTCCACCGGCAGCATCGCCAGATCAGCCTCGCCCGAGCGGACCGATTCGATCACATCCTCGAAGGTGCGGCAGGGCAGAGCCTCCATTTCCGGGCGCGCGTTGCGGCAGGCCTCGTGACTGTAGGCGCCGGGTTCGCCTTGAAAAGCAATGCGATTGGTCATTTGGTCGATTCCGTGCAACAAGTTCCAGAATTGGGCGTTTCGTCGCGGTGTCTATACCTTGCCTCTCGTCAGGGGAAGCCTTAGACACCTGCACAGACAGCTGAAATGGACACGCGATCAATGTTCGACACGATGACAGTTACCAAGGCCGCAGCAGGCCTGTTCGGCACTTTCCTGGTGCTGCTTCTTGCCAAATGGGGTGGCGACATCCTTTACCATTCGCATGGTGGCCACGGTGATGCGCAGGCCGCATATATCATCGAAACCGAAAGTTCGGGCGAAAGCGCCGACGGCGAAGAGGTGGTATTCGAGGATCTGCTGGCCGCCGCCGACGTCGAAAAAGGCGCAAAAGTCTTCCGCAAGTGCACCGCGTGCCACAAGCTGGAAGATGGCGCAAACGGCACCGGCCCGTACCTGTACGGCGTAGTGGACCGTCCGCTGGGCACGGCCGAGGGTTTTGGCGGTTACTCGGCAGGCATGCTTGCGCATGGCGGCAACTGGACACCCGAAGCCCTGGACGCGTTCCTGACACGCCCCAGCGACTATATCTCGGGCACGACCATGAGCTTTGCGGGCCTGAAAAAGCCGCAAGAGCGCGCGGATGTGATTGCTTACCTGCAGACCATCGGCAACTGATTGCCCTCACGAATGTGAAAATCCCAAAGCCGTTGCCTTGTGCAGCGGCTTTTTTTGTGCCGAAAATCTTCACAAAGCGTTCACGCATTCTAAACTTGAATCATCCAAGGCTGGCGATTTAGCTAGCCGGACCGACATAGAAGATGACAACGATCCAGAGGACGAGCCATATGAAACCCCTCCTGCCTGCTTCGCGCGAGATGACCGTTCGGCATTGGGGGGCGGTTCTGGGAATGATGGCAACCACCGCTTTTGGATCGGTAGGAATTGCGCAGGCGAATGACGAGAACATCACGCGCAGCCACGGGTATTCCTACTTTGGAAATCTGGACTATCCGGCCGATTATCCGCATCTGAACTACGTCAATCCGGATGCGCCGAAAGGCGGAGAGTTGTCATTGGCGGCGTCTGGAACATTCGACTCGCTGAACCCTTATTCGCGCAAAGGCCGTAGCGGAGCCTTGACCACCATTCAGTATGATCGCCTGTTCGAAAGTGCAGATGACAGTGTGGGCCAGTATTATGGCGTCCTTGCGGAAAGCCTGGAATATGACGAAGGCCGAAACTACGTCATTTTCCACCTTCGGCCCGAGGCGATGTTCTGGGATGGCACGCCGGTTACGGCCGAGGATGTGGTTTACAGCCACCGTCTGTTCATCGAACAGGGGTTGCCGTCATACGCGCAAGCGGTAGGGCGCATGGTCACGGGGGCCGAGGCGTTGGACGACCACACGGTCAAATTCACGTTTAACCCCGAAGTGACGCGGCGCAGCTTGATCGAAACCGTTGGGGCCACACCGGTGTTTTCGAAAGCCTGGTTCGAGGCGGACGACTCGCGCCGTTTGGACGAACCCCGCCTGGAAGTGGCCGTTGGGTCGGGTCCGTATAAACTGGACAGCTACGACATTAACCGTCGGATCGTGTACAAACGGCGTGACGATTACTGGGGCAAGGATCTGCCGTTCAATATTGGGCGAAACAACTTCGACACCATTCGCGTCGAATACTTCGCAGACCAGACCGCAGCCTTCGAAGGCTTCAAGGCCGGTGAATACACGATCCGGATCGAGAGCGATCCCAAGCTCTGGGCGACAAGCTATGATTTCCCCAAACTGACCGAAGGTTCGGTTGTGCAGGATGAGATCGCGGATGGCAGCCCGCCGACCCCGTCTGGTTTTGTGTTCAATCTGGGCAAACCGCAGTTTGCAGACAAAAACGTACGTAAGGCGCTGGCGCTGGCGTTCAATTTCGAATGGGCAAACGAATCCCTGCTGTTCGGTCTGAACTCACCTCGCAGTTCCTTTGTCCAAGGCACGCCGTTGGAGGCGCAGGATGTTCCCACAGGGGATGAACTGGCGTTTCTGGAAACGCTGGGGGATGTCGTACCTGCGGACTTTTTGTCCGAACCGGCGATCATGGCGCATGAATCCAATTCGGCGCGGCTGAACGACCGTCGCAATCTGCGCAAGGCGTCCAAGATGCTGGACGAAGCGGGATGGCCGGTTGGCGATGGCAACCTGCGCCGAAACGCCGAGGGGCAGACCCTGAAGGTAAATATCCCTTACCCATCGAATTTGCCCACATCGACAGCTACGATGATCGAAACCTATGTGCAGAACCTTCAGGCGCTGGGCGTTGATGCGTCGGCAGAAAAGGTCGATCCGGCCCAATACACCCTGCGCAGCCGGGAACGCGACTATGACATGGTGTATTCGACCCGGTATGGCACGTTCCTCTCGACCGGCGGCGGCTTGCTGCAGATGTACGGGTCCGAGGAAGCGGCCTTTAGCTTGTTCAACCCTGCGGGACTGGCAAGCCCGCTGGTTGATGCAATCATCAACGCGTCATTCGAGACGGACAATCAGGCAGATCAGGACACAGCCCTTATGGCGCTGGATCGGGCACTGCGGTATGAGTTCTTCGTAATCCCCGTGGGATATATCGCGGACTACTGGACGGCCTATTACGACATGTATGAATACCCGGAAAACCTGCCACCTTACTCGCTTGGTCATCTGGATTTGTGGTGGATCAACCCCGAGAAAGAAGCCGCGCTGAAAGCGAAAGGCGCGCTGCGTTAAGATGGGCGCCTATATTCTAAGACGCCTGCTTTTGGTCATCCCGACCTTGCTGGGCATCATGGTGGTCAACTTCACGCTGGTGCAATTCGTGCCTGGCGGGCCGGTCGAACAGATCATTGCTCAGATCGAAGGGCAGGGGGACGTGTTCGCCGGGTTCGCAGGCGGCGGCGATGCGGGCGCCGGGGCCGAGCCCGCAGGCGGCGTATTCGACGACAAGTATGTCGGCGCTCGTGGTCTGCCGCCCGAATTCATCGCCGAACTGGAAAAAGAATTCGGCTTCGACAAGCCGCCGCTCGAACGGTTTCTGAACATGATGGGCAACTACCTGACGCTGGATTTCGGCGAGAGTTACTTTCGTTCGATCAGTGTGATTGACCTGGTGCTTGAGAAAATGCCGGTATCGATCTCGCTGGGTCTGTGGTCGACGCTGATCGCTTATCTGGTGTCCATTCCGCTGGGCATCCGAAAAGCCGTAAAGGATGGGTCAACATTCGACACCTGGACCAGCGGAACCATTATCGTGGCCTATGCCATTCCGGGGTTCCTCTTTGCGATCCTGCTGCTGGTTCTTTTTGCTGGCGGCTCTTACTGGCAGATTTTCCCGCTGCGGGGGCTGACTTCGGACAATTGGGACAGCCTCAGCCTGTTTGGCAAGATCGCGGATTACTTCTGGCACATCGCTTTGCCGATCATTGCGTTGACGATTTCGGCCTTTGCGACGTTGACGCTGCTGACCAAGAACTCGTTTCTGGATGAGATCAAGAAGCAATACGTGATGACCGCCCGCGCCAAGGGGCTGAGCGAAGGAAAAGTGCTGTATGGCCATGTCTTCCGCAACGCGATGCTGATTGTGATCGCCGGTTTCCCGGCGGTGTTCATTGGTGTGTTCTTCGGCGGATCGATCATTATCGAGACGATCTTTTCGCTGGACGGGCTGGGACGGCTGGGTTTCGAGGCCGCCGTGGCCCGGGACTATCCGGTGATCTTTGGCACCCTGTTCATCTTTGGCCTGATGGGGCTGGTCGTCGGCATTATCAGTGACCTGATGTATGTCCTTGTCGACCCGCGTATCGACTTTGAAAAGCGGGAGGGGTAGATGGCGCTTTCTCCCCTCAATCAGCGCCGCTGGCGCAATTTCCGGCGCAATGGCCGGGCGTTCTGGTCGCTGCTCATCTTCTCGGTCCTGTTCGGGCTGTCCTTGTTTGCCGAGTTCATCGCCAATGACAAACCGATCTTGGTGAAATACCAGGGCGAGTTCTATACGCCGATCTTCAACTTCTACGCCGAAACCGAGTTTGGCGGAGATTTCCAGACCGAAGCGATCTATCGCGACCCCGAGGTGATGTGTCTGATCGACAGCGGTGGTCTGGATGCGTGCTTTGACGATCCCGAGGGTATTATCGAACAGATTGATGCGGGCACGTTTGAGGCCGACGGGTTCGAACGCGGCTGGGCCATCTGGCCGCTGATCCCGTATTCCTACAACACGAGCGTTGATCGCCCGGGCGCGGCCCCGTTGCCGCCCAACGGGCAGAATCTGCTGGGAACGGATGACACCAAGCGAGACGTTCTGGCCCGCGTGATCTACGGCTTCCGCCTGTCGATCCTGTTCACTTTGATTGTCACCGGTGCGGCCAGTCTGATCGGGATATTCGCGGGCGCGATTCAAGGGTTCTTTGGCGGCTGGCTGGATCTGATCTTCCAACGCATAATCGAGATCTGGTCGGCGACCCCGTCGCTTTATGTGATCATCATCATGTTCGCCATTCTGGGGCGAAGTTTCTGGCTGCTTGTGGCGTTGATGATCCTGTTCAGTTGGACCGGACTTGTGGGCGTTGTGCGGGCCGAATTCCTGCGGGCGCGCAATTTGGAATATGTTCGTGCCGCACGCGCGCTGGGTGTGGGCAACATGACCATCATGTTCCGCCATATGCTGCCCAACGCAATGGTCGCCACGTTGACCTTTATGCCATTCATCGTCACCGGCACCATCGGTGGTCTGGCGTCGCTGGATTTTCTGGGCTTCGGCCTGCCATCCTCGGCCCCGTCACTGGGCGAGCTGACCTTGCAGGCGAAACAGAACCTGCAGGCCCCGTGGCTGGCCTTCACCGCGTTCTTCACCTTTGCCATCATGCTGTCGCTGCTGGTCTTCATTTTCGAAGGCGTCCGCGATGCGTTTGATCCCAGAAAGACGTTCTCATGACCGAAAAGGTGATCAACAGGCCGATGGAACGCCTCATCCTTGTCGCGGGGCTAGTGGCATTGGGATACATCATTCTGGTGATGGGTGGGCTCGGCTGGGAGTTCTTTACCACGCACCCCCACGGCCCGTTTCAATACGACGTCTTTGGCCTGTTTTTCCTGGTGCTGTTCGGGCCGGGTACAGCCGTTCTGATCGCCAGCGCGGTCATCTTTGCAACGAAACGGTCTTTCCCGACCTGGCTGCAGGTCGGCGCGATGCTCGGTGCCGTATGGGTGGGTTTCACGCACGCAGCGCTTGGGGGGATCAGCGTATGAAAATGTCGCTGTTGAATGTGCAGGACCTGAAAGTCTCGTTCCGGCAGGACGGTCAGGTATCAGCGGCCGTCAAAGGCGTGTCCTTCACCGTGGATCGGGGCGAAACGGTCGCCTTGGTGGGTGAATCCGGGTCGGGCAAATCCGTGACGGCCCTGTCCACGGTGTCCTTGCTGGGCGACAGCGCGATTGTCGAAGGCTCGGTGCAATATGACGGGCAGGAGATGATCGGCGCGTCCGAGGACACGCTGATGGGCGTGCGCGGCAACGATATCAGCTTTATCTTTCAGGAGCCGATGACCTCGCTTAACCCGCTGCACACGATCCAGAAGCAAATGGCCGAGTCGCTGGCTTTGCATCAGGGGCTATCAGGCGATGCGGCGCGGGACCGGATTGTGGAGCTTTTGACCAAGGTGGGTATCCGTGATCCTGAAGAACGTCTGGACAGCTATCCGCATCAACTGTCCGGCGGACAGCGGCAGCGAGTGATGATCGCGATGGCGCTGGCCAACAAGCCGGACATCCTGATCGCGGACGAGCCGACAACAGCGTTGGACGTCACCATTCAGGCGCAGATCCTCGAACTGCTGGCCGAATTGCAGAAATCCGAGAATATGGGGATGCTGTTCATCACCCATGATCTGGGGATCGTCCGTCGGATCGCGGATCGTGTTTGCGTGATGAAGGATGGCGAGATTGTTGAAACCGGTGTTACGGCTGAGATTTTCGACAACCCGCAACACCCCTATACCCGCAAGCTGCTGGCGGCTGAGCCTTCGGGCCACCCGGACCCTGTTGCACATGACGCAGAAGAGGTCGCGCGCACGGACCATCTGAAGGTCTGGTTCCCGATCCAGCGGGGTTTCCTGAAGCGCACCGTGGGTCATGTGAAGGCGGTTAATGACGCCACGCTCAGCGTAAGGGCGGGTGAGACATTGGGGATCGTCGGCGAAAGTGGCTCGGGCAAGACCACATTGGCGCTGGCCATCATGCGGCTGATTGCGTCAGAAGGCGGCATTACCTTCCGCGATCAGAACGTCCGCCGCTGGTCCACGCGGCAGTTGCGGCGACTTCGCAAGGATATGCAGATCGTGTTTCAGGACCCGTTCGGCAGCCTCAGCCCGCGCATGACCTGCCAGCAGATCATCGCCGAGGGGCTGGCCATCCATAAGGTCGATCCCCATCGTGCCCCGCGTGAGTTGGTGGCCGAAGTGATGACCGAAGTGGGCCTGGACCCGGCGTCGATGGATCGCTACCCGCATGAGTTCTCGGGCGGGCAACGTCAGCGCATCGCGATCGCGCGGGCCATGGTTTTGCGTCCGAAACTGCTGGTTCTGGACGAACCGACCAGCGCGCTGGACATGACGGTGCAGGTTCAGATCGTCGATTTGCTGCGCGATCTGCAGCGGAAATATGGGCTGGCCTATCTGTTCATCAGCCACGACCTGAAGGTAGTGCGCGCGATGTCCCACAACGTTGTTGTCATGCGCAACGGGGATGTGATCGAGATGGGCGCGGCGGAAGACCTGTTTGAAAACGCGCAAACAGACTATACGCGCGAGTTGATTGCGGCGGCGGGCTGACGCCCGCCCGACGCGTTTCTCAGGCGCTGGCCTTTTCCCGGTCGGCGGGTTTGGGAACCGGCCCGCGCAGCTCCTCATAGTGATCAAAGCTGAGCTTGACCCAACCGGTCCCGCGCGTGGCGCTGGCGAGGGTGCGGTGTAGCTCATCCTGTGCGACGGCCGGAAGCTGCGCATTGAAGATCTCCCAGCCCGAGGCGTTCGGGTTGCCCTCGAACCCCAGAACCTGCCCTTGCAGCGTGCTGATCGTTGGCACCAGATCGCCGACGAAATCCGACGGCAGGTGAATCTCGGCGGTCAGGATCGGTTGCAAGACCACGGGTTTGGCTTCGGGCAAGGCCTCGCGGACGGCGTTTTTGCCTGCGGTGCGGAAAGCATAGTCCGAACTGTCGACATTGTGGTGCTTTCCGTCGCTGAGTGTGACTTTGACATCCACCACCGGAAAGCCTTCGGGGCCCTGTACCAGCGCGTCCTTGGCCCCGTGTTCGACCGACGGGATATAGTTCTTCGGCACGGCCCCGCCCTTGACGATTTCCTCGAACTGAAAGCCCGACCCGCGCGGCAGCGGCGCGACCGAGATGACCACATCGGCAAACTGCCCGGCCCCGCCAGATTGCTTGCGATGCCGATGCCGGTGTTCGACCTGCGTGCGGATGGTTTCGCGATAGGCGGTTTCGACCGCGCTGGTTTCGATTTCGATGCCGAAATCCTCTAACAGCTTCGCCGTCACCCGCCGCATATGCTGTGGCCCTTGCGAGCCCAGAACGGAATGACCGCTGAGTTCATCCTGCTCCATTTGAAGACCCGGATCGATTTCGACCAGTCGGGTCAGGGCGTTGGACAGGCGCACGTCGTCGCGTTCATGCGCGGGCGAGACGACTTGCCGGTGCGCAACAGGGTGCGACGCGGCCCAATCCGGCAACGGTGTTGCCGCACGGCTGTCATAAATAAAACCGGGATTCAGGTGATCGGATTTGACCGCCAGACCGATCTGCCCGGCCTCCAACGCATTGATCTGGGTTTTTGCGTCCAGCGTGGTCAGGTTGCCCACGGTTTCGCCGCCCAACGCCTCGTGCGCTTTGACGCCGTCGCCCAGGCCACGCAGAACGGTGATCTTGCCGATATGTTTCTTCACATCGGCAAAGCCTGCGATGGCGCGGGCATTGTCTGCTGCTTCGTCACGCCCGGCGGCAATATCAAACTCTGGCGCTTCGTGCCGCAGGGCTTTCATCAACCGGGTCAGGCCATTGCCATGGCTCGCGGCCCCCAGACAGGCCGGGATCAACTGGTGGTTCTGCAGGACTTGCGCGGCGAGGTCATAGACCTCGGCGCTGGGGGGTTGCTTGTCCTCGATCAGTTGCTCCAGCAGGTTGTCATCGAAATCGGACAGGGTTTCCAGCAATTCGGTGCGGGCCTCCTGCTCGCGATCCTCGACCGATTGCGGCAATTCGATCAGGGCCGAGGGTTGGCCTTCCTGATATTTCCACGCGCGTTCAGAAATCAGATCGACCGCGCCGATGATCGTTTCCCCTTCGCGGATCGGGACCTGGCGCAATGCGATGTGATTGGTGCAATAGGTTTGCAGCGCCGCGATGATGTCGCGGATGCGGCCGTTGGGGTTGTCCATCCGGTTGATGAACAGAAAACAGGGGATGCCGGCCTCTTCGACCAGTCTCAGATACGGCGCGCACAGCACCGCCGCGTCCGGGTCGGGCGGCACGACGACAACTGCCGCGTCCGAGATCGCCATGGCCGGGCCGACATAAGCCAGCGCATCGCCGCCGCCATCAACGTCAACCGCGCACCATGGTTCGTCCAAGTAAGAAAAACCGTGCAAATGCACGGTTCCGGAAACGTCGAATGTTGTGGGGCGCCCGTCGAGGCGGCTGATGGCCTCGACCAGAGTGGATTTGCCCGATTGACTGGGGCCCAGGACGGTGAAAACGCGCATATGTGCTGTCCCTCTTTCAGGTTGCAGAGTGGCTGCACGAAAAGGGATGTCGAACGCAAAAGCGTCGGCACGGGATGTCTGCGAATTTACCTGCCTCGAATTGCGGACCAGTTTAACGGGCCACACCCCAAGTTTGGGGAAAACAGAAGCCTTGCGTCAAGCCCCTGTTCGAAATCTCGCGAGGCGGGCGGAAAAGCCGCCCGCGGTCTTTGGGTCAGATGGCGGAACTATGCCCGGCCTTGCTGAGGTCGTAGGCATCGAAGGTCCGCGCGATCATCCGGGTCAGGGCGCGGGCTTCGGGCGGGATGAACAGCCCGTCCTCGGTGATGCGCAGCAACCCGTCAAAAGCCGTATTCGCCGCGCTGTACATGTCGCGCAACTCTTGGGCGGTGACGTCGTAGTCGCGCAGAATCTCGGCCGAGTTGATCTTGAAATCGCACATCAGCGCTTCGATCAGCCGGGCGCGCAGCACATCCTGAGCTTTGAACAGATGCCCGCGCGAGGTTGAAAACCGCCCGTCGCGAACCGCCTTGGTATGCGCCGAGGTCGCCGGATTGTTCTGTGCGTAGCCCTGCGGGAAGCGCGAGATCGAACTGGCACCGACCCCAATCAAAACCTCGGCCTGATCGTCGGTATAGCCCTGGAAGTTGCGCTTTAGCTGCCCCGCGTTCAAAGCCCGGGTCAGGCCGTCTTCCTGTGTTGCGAAGTGGTCGATCCCGATCTCGGCGTAATTGTCCCACATGAACAGGCGGCGGGCAGTGTCGAACAGGTCCAGCCGTTGTTCGGGCGTCGGCAGCGCGTCTGATGGAATCAGCTGCTGCCGCTTGGCCATCCACGGCACGTGGGCATAGCCATAAAGCGCCACGCGGTCCGGGCTGAGCGACAGAAGCTTTTGCACGCTTTCGGTCATGCGGGCTTTGGTCTGATGGGGCAGGCCGTACAGAATATCGGCATTCAGACTGGTAATGCCGCGCGCGCGGATCATGTCGACCGCTTCGCGGGTGGTGTCATAGCTTTGAATGCGCCCGATGGTCTTTTGAATCTCATCATCGAAATCCTGCACACCGATCGAGGCGCGGTTCATGCCTGCCTCGGCCAGGGCATCCAGACGCGCATCGTCAATTTCGTTCGGGTCGATTTCGACCGAGAACTCGGCATCCGGGCCCATCGGCACAATGCCCAGGATATGCTGCGCCAGTTCGCGCATCAGGTCCGGGTTCAGCAAGGTCGGCGTCCCACCGCCCCAATGCAGGCGCGACAGCACGACGCCGTCTGGCAGGCGCGCGGCCAGCAAGTCCAGCTCGGCCTTCAGAACATCCACATAGGCAATGACCGGGTTATCCGTCTGCGTTCCTTGCGTGCGGCAGGCGCAGAACCAGCACAGCCGGCGGCAGAAGGGGACGTGGATATACAGCGAGACGGCGCTTCCGGGTTTTATTGCGGAAATCCAGTCGCCATAACGGTCAGCCCCCACGTCATTGCTGAAGTGGGGGGCGGTTGGGTAGCTCGTGTAACGCGGCACTTTCGCGTCAAATAGTCCAAGCCTTGCCAATTGTGATTTATCTATCATGACGATAACCTTATGAGGCCAACGACTTGGCTGCTTTGACAGAGATCAAGTGGGAACGCGCATGACAATTAAAGCACAGTTCGATCACGCCAATTGCGAAGACTGCCCGATTCGTCACCGGGCCGTCTGTGCACGCTGTGATGCGGATGAGTTGGAAGCCCTTGAAGAGATTAAGTATTACCGCAGTTTCGAGGCGGGTCAGACGATCATCTGGTCGGGCGATCAGATGAACTTTGTCGGCTCGGTCGTGTCGGGAATCGCCTCTTTGACCCAAACGATGGAGGATGGCCGGACCCAGATGGTGGGTCTGTTGCTGCCCAGTGACTTTGTGGGCCGACCGGGGCGCGACGCCGCGGCCTATGACGTTCAGGCCACCACGGACGTGGTGATGTGCTGCTTTCGCAAGAAACCGTTCGAGGATCTGATGAACGCGACGCCGCATATCGCGCATCGCCTGTTGCAGATGACGTTGGACGAGCTGGACGCCGCGCGCGAATGGATGCTGGTTCTGGGGCGCAAAACCGCGCGGGAAAAGATCGCCAGCCTGTTGTCGATCATTGCGCGTCGCGATGCATCGATCACGCAAAAGGGGCTGTCGGGGGCGATTGTCTTTGACCTGCCTCTGACCCGCGAGGCGATGGCCGACTACCTAGGTCTGACGCTTGAGACGGTCAGCCGTCAGATCTCGGCCCTGAAAAAGGACGGGGTGATTGCGTTGGAAGGCAAACGCCACGTGACTATTCCTGACATGGCCCGATTGATGGATGAGGCCGGGGACGATTCGGATGGTGGGTTCCTGGTCTGACCAGATCAGGCACCCGCGTTGGCTAGACCCGATTGGGTTCGCTTTGGCCTAGCTGATCTTGCTGCCCGAGCCTGATGGCGTTCGACCAGCGGATCCAGGCAGGGTCATCTGCATCAGGAAGGTCAACAGGGATGCCGCAGTGGCTCCGACCGCGATCCATCCGAAGTACCACAGCTTACCCGCCAGGGCATCTTCGGCATATGAGGCGGCGAATTGGGTCTGACCGTATTTTGCAACACCAAAAGCGAGCGCTGTGAGCACCACGGCAACAGCTAGCCTTGTTACCGGAACCGACACGCGTGCAAGCAGGGTTGCAAGGATCAGCCCGATCGGCGCGCCAAACAGCAGCGTCTTCTGTGACCACCATGGGTGAGCGCCCAGAGGTTTGGCGACATCTGCGCCGATGAGAACAGCTAAGATGACCGCAGCGGCAAGGGTTGGGATAAAGGTGCGCATTGTGCCTCCGTCGATTTGAAACCGAGGTAGGGAGTGTCCGCGCACCACGCCAGTATCGTTTCACCGCACTAGCGGGCATGTGAAGAGGCGGCAGCCCGTGTGACAGAAGGTGCCGCGAAACGGTTGTACGTTCATGTGCGCCCGAACCTGCAGCCGGTCGTACTTGATGCAGCTTTCAAAGCTCCAGGCCCGCAGCGTGGTTCAGTGGGCCAGAAAAACCGGGACGGCGGATTGTTCCAGCATGTTGCGTGTTGCGCCGCCAAGGATCGCTTCGCGAAAGCGGGAATGGCCATACGCCCCCATGACGATCATGTCGGATTCCGTATCCATCGCGTGCCGGTTCAGAATGTCCGAGACGCGGGTCATTGTCTTGCTCAGCACCTCAATCTCACATTTTACGCCGTGCCGCGCCAGCATCTGGGACAGCATCCCGCCGGGATCGGACCGGTCAGGCCCGTGGCGCGGCGGGTCGATGACCACGATACGGGCCACATCAGCCGCCTTGAGGAAGGGCAGGGCGCGGCGCACGGCGCGCATCGCCTCGATGCTTTCGTTCCACGCGATCATGATGCGCTTGGGCACCGACATCGGACGGGCGGTATTCGGGACGACCAGCACAGGCGCGTGGCCTTCGAACATGGCGGCTTCGATAATCGGTTCGGCCTCGGCGCCGCGATCCTCACCGTACGGATGCGGCAGCACGACCAGATCCGAAAACCGCGCCCGATGTGCCACATGGCGGCCAATATCTGCGATCTGGGCCACACCGCTTTCGGCTGACCAGCGGGCCCCGGTTTTGCGCAGATACTCCTTAGCGAAGGCCAGCAACTCATCCGCTTCGGCATTGGCCCGGCTGAGCGTTTCCTGAAGGATCAACGCATTTGCCCCGGCATAGTAATAGCCTGTCTGACTGCGATCGACGCCCAGACACAGGGCCTCGGCATGACCATCCTGCGCTTCGGCCAGTGCCGCCAACTGGGCAAGCGTGGCCTGTGCGCCCTGTGTTTCGGTCATGATTGTGAGAAGAGATTTATACGCCATATCGACCTCTTGACTTGGGGTCAACGGTCCCCTGCGACCAGATAACCCATTCATAGAGGTATGCGTGTCATAGAAAACGGGTGTCTGTCTTGACTCAGATCAAAGCAGCCCAGGCTGCATTTCTTCAATACAGCAAACAGTCAAAAAGGTTCCGCGCGGCACGCAAATTGCGCGGGGCACGGTAAAGGGACGCAATATGTCGAATTACATCAAGCTGATCGTGCTTGGTCTGGTCGTGGTATTTGCCGCGATCGGGTCCAATTATGCACGCGATTTGGCGTATCAGGTGCATGCGATTCTGGTGATGGTCATCGCCGGCGGTCTGTTCATCTGGACGCTTCGAAACACGGATGAGCCAGATATTCTCACTGATCGCTCGGGCGAGTACATGGATGACGTGATCCGCTACGGCGTGATCGCAACCGCCTTTTGGGGCGTGGTCGGGTTCCTTGCAGGGACCTTTATTGCGTTCCAGCTGGCCTTTCCGACGCTCAATTTCGAATGGGCGCAGGGATACCTGAACTTTGGACGGCTGCGTCCGCTGCACACCTCGGCGGTGATTTTTGCCTTTGGCGGCAACGCGTTGATCGCAACCTCGTTCTATGTGGTTCAGCGTACCAGCGCCGCACGGCTGTGGGGTGGAAACCTCGCGTGGTTCGTGTTCTGGGGCTATCAGCTGTTCATCGTGCTGGCTGCTACCGGATACGTTCTGGGCGGAACCCAGTCCAAGGAATATGCCGAGCCGGAATGGTATGTTGACCTGTGGCTGACCGTCGTCTGGGTCGCTTATCTGGCGGTCTATCTGGGCACGATCATCAAGCGGAAAGAGCCCCATATCTATGTGGCAAACTGGTTCTACCTGGCCTTCATCGTCACCGTCGCCATGCTGCACCTGGTCAACAACATGACCATCCCGGTCAGCATCTGGGGTTCGAAATCGGTCATCGTCTGGTCGGGCGTGCAAGATGCCATGATCCAGTGGTGGTACGGCCACAACGCCGTGGGCTTTTTCCTGACCGCCGGTTTCTTGGGCATGATGTATTACTTCATCCCGAAACAGGCCGAACGTCCGGTGTTTTCGTACAAGCTGTCGATCATCCACTTCTGGGCGCTGATCTTCCTGTATATCTGGGCCGGTCCGCACCACCTGCACTATACCGCGCTGCCGGATTGGGCCTCGACGCTGGGCATGGTGTTCTCGGTGATCCTGTGGATGCCGTCCTGGGGTGGCATGATCAACGGCCTGATGACCCTGTCGGGCGCGTGGGACAAGCTGCGCACCGACCCGGTGATCCGGATGATGGTGATCTCGGTCGGCTTCTACGGCATGTCCACCTTTGAAGGTCCGATGATGTCGATCCGCGCTGTGAACTCGCTGTCTCACTACACCGACTGGACCATTGGTCACGTGCATTCCGGCGCGCTGGGCTGGAACGGCATGATCACATTCGGTGCGCTGTACTTCCTGGTGCCTGTCCTGTGGAAGCGCGAGCGTCTCTACTCGCTGCAAATGGTCAGCTGGCACTTCTGGCTCGCCACCATCGGCATCGTGCTCTACGCCGCGTCGATGTGGGTGACCGGTATCATGGAAGGCCTGATGTGGCGCGAAGTGGATGCCAACGGCTTCCTGGTGAACTCGTTCGCCGACACTGTGGCGGCCAAGTTCCCGATGTATGTGGTGCGCGGTCTGGGCGGGGTCATGTTCCTCGCTGGGTCGGTGATCATGTGCTACAACCTGTGGATGACTGTGCGGAAAGCGCCGGCCCGTGAGGCCAGCCTGACCGTCGCGGTCCCGGCTGAATAAGGAGGGCCGGAGCAATGGCAATTCTCGACAAACATAAGATCCTCGAGACCAACGCGACCCTCCTGCTGATCTTCAGCTTTCTGGTCGTGACCATCGGTGGCATCGTGCAGATCGCACCGCTGTTCTATCTTGAGAATACCATCGAGAAGGTGGAGGGCATGCGCCCTTACACCCCACTCGAAATGGCGGGTCGTGAGATCTATCTGCGCGAAGGCTGCTATGTCTGCCACAGCCAGATGATCCGGCCGATGCGGGACGAGGTCGAACGCTATGGCCACTACTCGCTGGCGGCTGAATCGATGTATGACCACCCGTTCCAGTGGGGGTCCAAGCGTACCGGGCCTGATCTGGCTCGCGTCGGTGGCCGTTACTCGGACGACTGGCATGTGCGCCACCTGCGCGATGCGCAATCGGTGGTGCCAGAATCGGTGATGCCGAAATACGGCTTCCTGGAACGTCGCAAGATCGACGGTGAATATATCGGCGACATCATGGCGGCAAACGCCGTGGTCGGCACGCCCTACACCGAAGAAATGCTGGAAAACGCCGTGGCCGACTTCCGCGCGCAGGCTGATCCGGACAGCGACTATGACGGGCTGCTGGAGCGTTATGGCGACAAGGTCAATGTGCGCAACTTCGACGGTCAGTCTGATCTGACCGAGGCCGATGCGCTGATTGCCTATCTGCAGATGCTGGGCACGCTGGTCGATTTCTCGACCTTCACCCCGGCAGCCAGCCGATAACAGGAGGGTATGATGGAAGAATATACACTCTTACGGCAATTCGCGGATAGCTGGATGCTGCTGCTGCTGTTCACCTTCTTTCTTGGCATCGTGGTTTGGGTTTTCCGCCCCGGTGCCAGCAAGGAATACAAGGACACCGCCAACATCCCGTTCCGGCACACCGATGCCCCCGCCCAGCAAGACAAACCCGCCACACCCAAGGAGGCGCGGCCATGAGCAAGACACCTGAAAAACAGCCGGGCGATCCGAATACAACCGGCCATAGCTGGGACGGGATCGAGGAATTCGACAACCCGATGCCCCGCTGGTGGTTGTGGACCTTCTACGCCACGATCTTCTGGGGTGTGATCTACACCATCATGTATCCGGCCTGGCCACTTGTGCAATCGGCAACGGCGGGTGTGACGGGCTGGTCCTCGCGCGCCGAGGTGCAAAAGGAACTGGTCGCGTTTGAAGAGGCCAACGCGCCTTTGAACGCCCAATTGGTGGATACGCCGCTCGACGATATCTCGAAGGATGCTGAGCTTCAGCAATATGCCGTCAACGCGGGCAGCGCCGTGTTCCGGACCTGGTGCGCGCAGTGCCATGGCTCGGGTGCCCAGGGCGCGCCGGGCTTCCCGAACCTGCTGGATGACGCATGGCTGTGGGGCGGCACGATGGAGGATATCCATTTCACCGTCAGCTATGGCATCCGGAACGAAGAAAGCGACGATGCGCGCTATTCCGAGATGCCGGCCTTTGGTGAGATCCTCGAGAAGGAAGAGATCACCCAGGTGGTTCAGTACGTCATGTCGCTGACCAACGCGCAGACCGACGATGCGGCTGCACAGGCGGGCAAGGTTGTGTTCGAAGACAACTGTTCGGCCTGTCACGGCGAAAACGGTCAAGGTGACATGTTCCAGGGTGCTCCGAACCTGACGGATGCGATCTGGCTGTACGGCGGCAGCGAAGAGGCGCTGACCGAGACCGTGACCTATAGCCGCTTTGGCGTGATGCCGAACTGGGATACCCGCCTGACCGAGGCGCAGATCCGCGCCGTATCCGCATATGTCCACCAGTTGGGCGGCGGTCAGTAAGCGCAAAAGAATACCTGAGGGCGGTTCGCTGCCCACAGGTCCCGGCACCGGCTGTTCCATCTGTTCGCGCGTTTCCTGAACAGCCGGTGCCTATTTCAGGTCTGAGGGCAGGACTGCCCCGAGGGCAGATGTGTCAGAACCCTGCTTGTGTCTTTCTGAACCGATCTGGGTGCGTGTTTCGACAAGGGATGACCCACCGGCGGCAAGGCGATCAGCTTTGGCTTCGCCTCTGAGTGCGCGGCCGGGGTAGTTGCCGGTTGGTGCAGTCTGGTCGCGTTCAATATCGCTTTGGCATAAATCGAGAGCATGAGCTCCCTCCTCTCGCTGTGTTGCGGATAACAACAAGATTGTGTTCTCCGGCAAAAAATGCGAACCAATTAGCGTTCCAAAATGTAAGCAGGGATTACACGTGAATTGGCTGAAGCTACCCCCGCTGGCCTCATTAAGGGCCTTTTCTGCCTTTGCAGAGAGGGGCGGCGTCGTTCAGGCTGGCGAGGCATTGAATGTTAGCCATGCTGCTATAAGCCAGCAATTGCGCGCGCTTGAGAAACACATGGGCGTCGCGTTGGTTCAGCGTGACGGCAAATCCCTGACCTTGACCGCCGAAGGCGAACAGCTGGCTCGCGCCCTGCATCTGGGTTTTGAATCCATCGGCACCGTTGTGGAAGAGCTTATGAAATCGGGCGAGGCGCGTCCGGTGCACGTATCGCTGACCTCAAGTTTTGCGGCGTCGTGGCTGATGCCGCGTCTACCGGCGTTTCAGGCCGAATACCCACAGATCAACCTGGCGATTGACCCATCGCCGCATCTGGTTGCCTTGACGCCCGGAGGCGTCGATGTCGCGATCCGCTACGGGGCGGGCGGATGGTCGGGTGTCGAGTCCGAGATGTTGCTGGAAACACCCTTTGTCGTTGTCGCTGCCCCCGGCCTGTTGGTGGGCAAAACCAGCTGGACGCCGGAAGAACTGGCCCATTTGCCCTGGCTGGAGGAGTTGGGCACAACCGAGGCATCCACATGGCTTGCCAAGCGTGGTGTGACTCATCCGCCTTTGGCCGGGCGTATGTCTTTGCCCGGAAACCTGCTGCTGGATGGGCTGCGTGCCGGTCAGGGTGTCACCGCAACGGTGCGACATTTCGTCGAAAACGACATCCGCGCCGGGCGTCTGATCGAGCTGTATGCCGAGCCGGACCCCAGCGGATACCATGTTTTAACTGCAAAAACGCCGCTTAGGCCGGCTGTGAAGACATTTGTGACCTGGTTGAAGCGGCAATCTGGTAGCATGTGATAAAAGATGTTTGTTCGATGCGCGTTTTGACCCATGTCAAAGTTTGCGCGGACATGATCTGGAAGAAGACGCTAGCAGAAGACCCATTTGGAGCCAGCCAGTGAGCGATTCCGATCCCGCCCCCAGCTTGTATGCCGCGCGCGAGCCGATTTTCCCAAGACGCGTATCCGGCCCGTTTCGGAACCTGAAATGGATTATCCTGATTGTCACGCTGGGTATCTACTATGTGACCCCGTGGATCAGATGGGATCGCGGGCCCAGCCTGCCGGATCAGGCGGTGCTGCTGGATCTGGCCAACCGGCGGTTTTATTTCTTCTGGATCGAGATCTGGCCGCATGAGTTTTACTTTGTGGCCGGGCTTTTGATCATGGCCGGTCTTGGGTTGTTCCTGTTCACCTCGGCCCTTGGTCGCGTCTGGTGCGGTTATGCCTGCCCGCAAACGGTCTGGACCGACTTGTTCATTTTGGTCGAGCGCTGGATCGAAGGCGATCGAAACGCGCGATTGCGCCTGCACCGGCAAGAGAAGATGGACTTTCGCAAGGCGCGGTTGCGGCTGACGAAGTGGACGGCCTGGTTCCTGATCGGCCTCGCAACCGGCGGGGCCTGGGTGTTCTACTTCGCCGACGCGCCCACATTGCTGCGCGATCTGGTCACCGGCAATGCGCACCCCGTGGCCTACACGACCGTTTTGATCCTGACTGGTACGACCTTCCTGTTTGGCGGTTTTGCCCGTGAACAAATCTGTATCTATGCCTGCCCCTGGCCGCGCATTCAGGCCGCGATGATGGACGAAGACACTCTGGTCGTCGGCTACCGCGAATGGCGGGGTGAGCCGCGCGGTAAAGGCAAACGCACTGCCGATTCCGAGTTGGGCGATTGCATCGACTGCATGGCCTGCGTGAATGTCTGCCCCGTGGGGATCGACATTCGGGATGGCCAGCAGTTGGAATGCATCACCTGTGCGCTGTGCATCGACGCCTGTGATGACATGATGGCCAAGATCGGCAAACCGCGTGGGTTGATCGACTATATGGCGCTGAGCGATGAGGCCAACGAACGCTCGGGTAAGCCGCCCAAGAATGTGTGGAAGCACATCCTGCGGTTCCGGACGATCATGTATACGGCGCTGTGGTCACTGGTTGGGTTCGCGCTGCTGTTCGCGCTGTTCATCCGGTCCGATATTGATCTGACGGTGGCACCTGTTCGCAACCCGACCTTCGTGACCTTGTCCGACGGCACCATCCGAAACACCTATGATGTGCGTCTGCGCAACAAACACGGCGAAGACCGCCTGTTCAGCCTGTCGCTTGCCGGTGATCCGTCGATGCGATTGGAGATTGAAGGCACAAACCTGCATACTGTGAATGTCACGGCCGACACAGCACAGTTGGTGCGCGTGTACATCACCGCCTCTCGCGATGCTGGCCCAGCGGGAGCGGAAACGACGCCGGTTCGGATTTGGGTCGAAGACATCACCAGCGGCGAGCGCGCCTACAAAGACACCACGTTCAATGGCCGAGGGAACGGATCATGACAGAACGCAAATTCACCGGGAAACACGCTTTGGCGGTATTCGTCGGCGCCTTTGGGGTGATTATCGCCGTGAACCTGCTGCTGGCCTATAACGCGGTGAAAACATTTCCGGGGCTCGAGGTTAAGAACTCCTACGTCGCCAGCCAGGAATTCAATGAGCGGTTGAAGGAACAACAGGCGCTGGGCTGGGAGGTCCGGGCCGAAACCAAGGGCGGCCTGCTGATCCTGCACATTACCGATGCCACGGGGGCCCCGGTTCAAGTGGCCGAATTGCAGGCGGTCGTGGGTCGCGCGACCCATGTAAAGGATGACTTCTCGCCGGATTTTACCTTTGACGGTATCGCCTATGCGACGCCTGCGACGCTGGGCAAGGGGAATTGGAATATCCGCCTTGTGGCACGCGATCATGCAGGGGCCGAGTTCACGCAGCGCGTACCGCTATATGTGAAAGGCTAACGGAGTGACGGCGCAAATCACATCCGGGACGGCGGCTTGCCCGGGGTGCATTGCGACTCCGTCGGAACCGGCGCGTCCGATCCCCGAGGATGTGCAGATTGCGCTGTCCTTGCCGGGCATCCACTGCTCGGCCTGTATTGCGAATGTCGAACGCGCATTGAACGCACATCCCGGTGTCGAGGATGCGCGGGTCAACCTGACTCTGAAACGCGCCATGATCAAAGCCGCGCCCGAGACGCGGGCGGCGGAGCTGATCCCGGTGCTGGAACGCGCCGGGTATGAGGCGCATGAGCTGGATCCGGGCGCCCTGTCCGCGACCAGTGCGGATAAGGCGGGTCGGGATCTGCTGATGCGGCTGGCGGTCGCCGGTTTCGCCTCGATGAACGTGATGTTGTTGTCGGTTTCGGTCTGGTCAGGGGCGACGGACGCGACGCGCGACATGTTCCATTGGATTTCAGCCGCCATTGCCTTGCCCGCCATTGCGTTTTCGGCGCAGCCGTTCTTTGCCAATGCCTGGTCGGCCTTGCGGGTTCGTCGCCTGAATATGGACGTGCCGATTGTTCTGGCCATCCTGTTGGCTTTGATGACGTCCCTTTGGGAAACGGCCCTGAGCGGTGAACATGCCTATTTCGACGCCGCCCTGACCCTGACCTTCTTCCTGTTGGCCGGGCGGTATCTGGATTACCGGACCCGCGCAGCCGCACGGTCCGCGGCCGAGGAACTCACGGCGCTTGAGGTGCCGCGCGCCATCCGCGTGATCGACGGGGTCGAGGAAGAGGTTGCCGTGTCAGCCCTGACCGTGGGCGATCTGATCCTCGTGCGGCCCGGTGGGCGCATGCCAGTGGACGGCCAGATCGTCTCGGGGCGGTCCGAGCTGGACCGGTCTTTGCTGACCGGTGAAACTCTGCCGGTCTTTGCCGAAGCGGGCCAGAGTGTCAGCGCGGGTGAGGTCAACCTGACCGGCCCGCTGACCATCCGGGCCACGGCGGTGGGCGAAGATACCTCACTCCACCGGATGGCCGATCTGGTTGCCATCGCGGAATCCGGGCGGTCCCGGTACACGTCGCTGGCGGATAAGGCAGCCAAGCTATACGCGCCGGGCGTTCACATTCTGTCGGCGCTCAGCTTCGTTGGTTGGTTCATCTATTCCGGCGATCTGCGCACCGCGTTGAACATCGCGGCGGCGGTGTTGATCATCACCTGCCCCTGCGCCTTGGGGCTGGCTGTGCCTGCGGTGACGACAGCCGCCTCGGGCCGGTTGTTCCGCAAGGGGATGCTGATCAAACACGCCACCGCTCTGGAACGTCTGGCCGAGGTCGATACGGTTGTGTTCGACAAGACTGGCACGCTGACCTCCGGCGCGCCGGAACTGACCAATCTGGGCGACCACTCCCGCGCTGACCTGGAAATTGCGTTGGCCTTGGCCGAGGCATCGGCCCACCCGCTTTCGGTCGCATTGGCGCAGGCAGCGCGTGCCGCCGGGGTCAAACCTGCCGCAGTGAAGGAAATCGTCGAAGTACCCGGATATGGCACCGAAGGCCTGTATCGCGATCAGCGTGTCCGATTGGGCCGCGCGGCCTGGGTCGGAGGGGCGCAAGGGGCTCAGACCTCGGCCTGGCTTTCCGTCGGATCAAACCCGCCCGTGCCCTTCACATTCTCGGACGCCCTGCGCCCCGGCGCAGCAGAAGCGGTCGAGGCGTTTGCGCGGTCGGGCAAGCAGATCATCCTGATCTCGGGCGATTCCAAAGGTGCGGTTCAGGCCTTGGCCGATAAGCTGGGTATCGAAAACTGGATTGCCGAGGCGCTGCCTCAGGACAAAGCGCGGCGCATTCAGGAGCTCAGCGATCAGGGGCGGCACGTCCTGATGGTGGGCGATGGTCTGAACGACACGGCGGCGCTGGCTGCGGCGCATGTCTCGATCTCTCCGGCCTCTGCTTTGGACGCCGCGCGGGTGGCGTCCGATATCGTTCTGTTGGGCACCGATCTGTCGCCCATCGCGGATGCCTGCGACACCGCCGTCAAAGCCACCAAACGGATTCGCGAAAACTTTCGCATTGCCACCGTGTATAACGTGATCGCGGTGCCGCTGGCGGTGATCGGCTTGGCAACGCCCCTGATCGCGGCCTTGGCGATGTCGACCTCGTCCATTACCGTATCCCTGAACGCCCTGCGGCTGAGGTAACCCCGAATGGAAGTACTGGCCTATCTGATCCCGATTTCCCTGTTTCTGGGGGGTGTTGGCCTGGTCGCGTTTGTCTACACCGTCCGTTCGAACCAGTATGAAGATCCCGAAGGCGACGCCCGCCGGATTCTGAGCGATGAATGGGACGACAAGCCCAAGCCGTAACCGGGTCGCATCGCGCAGGCAGAGTTGATCCGAACCGCCCTTGAAATTGCCGCAATGCCCGGCTATGTCCGGCCTATCCGCTAGCAGAGAGATCAAGCCACATGGCCACCACCAACCCGATCCAGTTCATTCAGCAAGTCCGTGCCGAAGTCTCCAAGGTCGTCTGGCCGACCCGGCGTGAGGTGCTGTTGACCACGGTCATGGTGTTCATCATGGCGGCGCTGACGGCTGTGTTCTTTGCGCTGGTCGATCTGGGTATTCGCGGCGGCTTGCAACTGATCCTGGGCGCGTTCAGCTAAGCCGGTCCGGGCAGGCGGAAACGCCACTGCCCCCTTGCACAGCACGGCGTGTCAGAGTAGGTGACATGACTATTCGGAATGGGCGTGCGGCGAATCAGGTTGCGCGCCGCTTTTTATTCCGGGTCACGCGATAGAATTTCAATGAAGGGCGCTTGCACCGCCCTGACGGCAAACAAGGACGACAGGTTCATGGCGAAACGGTGGTACTCGGTCAGCGTTCTTTCGAATTTCGAAAAGAAGATCGCAGAGCAGATCCGCACGTCGGTGGCTGAACAGGGCCTTGAGGACGATATCGACGAGGTTCTGGTGCCCACCGAAGAGGTGATCGAGGTGCGCCGGGGCAAGAAAGTCACGACCGAACGCCGCTTCATGCCCGGCTACGTTTTGGTGCATATGGAAATGTCCGATCAGGGCTATCACCTGATCAACTCGATCAACCGCGTCACCGGTTTCCTGGGCCCGCAAGGCCGCCCGATGCCGATGCGCGACGCCGAGGTGAACCAGATCCTCAACCGCGTTCAGGAAGGCGAAGAAGCGCCGAAACTGATGATCTCGTTCGAAGTAGGCGAGAAGGTCAAGGTCAACGACGGCCCGTTCGAGGATTTCGACGGCATGGTCGAAGGCGTGGACGACGAGAACCAGAAGCTGAAGGTCTCGGTCTCGATCTTTGGTCGGGAAACGCCGGTGGAACTGGATTTCACGCAGGTTACAAAGCAGAGCTAAGCTGGCTCTCAACGAATTGTATAACGCCGCGACGCTTGGGCTCGCGGCGTTTTTGTTTGTGAACCAAGCGGCCTTTAGCTGCGTTTGGTCTGAACCATCACCCAGTCGGGCAATCGCAGGTCCCAGTGAATGACGGCGGCCCGCATGGCGAAAATCAAGGTTGCGCAGATGACGCCTGACGCGGTCGAGTGCTCCGGAACCAGATACAGCAGCAGGACATAAAGGGCGCATCCGACGGATACCGGAAACGCATAGATATCCCGGCTCATGAGCAATGTGGGTTGCCCGGCCAGCACGTCGCGTATGATGCCGCCGCCAACCGCCGTAACCACCCCGAGGATCACCGGCCCGACCGGCAATCCGAACCCCAACCCCCAGGCCTTGTTTGCGCCCTGAATTGCAAACAGCGCCACGCCGAGGCCATCGGTATATAGCATGAGGCGGTAAACAGACTCCTGCCGGGCAAATCTGTAGGCATAGACGGTCACAAGACTGGCGATGAGCGCCACCCAGATATAGTTCGGATCCATCGACCAGAACACCGGCGCATCCAGCACCATGTCGCGAATGGTGCCGCCGCCAATCGCGGTCACGATCCCCAAAAGCAGGCGCTGTAGATGTCGATGCCCCGCGGGGCGACCGCCAGCACGGCGGTGATTGCAAAGGCCGCCATGCCGACCAGGCCGATCAGGTATTGAAAGTCCATGACCTCGTGTCCGTTGTTTATTTTTCTCAGGTGCCCGGAATGGCGCGTCAGGTGGGTACCGCAGCATTTGCTTTGGTGCCGAGTGAGTAGCAAAAGTGCTTTGGGTGCAAGTCAGTTCTCTACTGAGGGTTTCTTCTTCGCAGCCTCGAACATTTCGTCAATCACGGCCAATAAGCGCGGGACTTCTTCGAATGCTTCCAGAGAGAGGGGGCATCCGTATGAAGAGCCGCCCGGATTACAAGACTTCACTCTGGGTATTGTCATCCATTTGAGAGTTATATGTGGCTGTGTCCCACCAGTCGCTTCCTTCAATGAAACTGTTGCAAATGTGCACAATGAGTCACACATGCCTAGAATATGCCTATCATTGATCAATGGGCGTTTTGACAACAGTCGTAAATCTCTTCCTCCTTTCTCATTTGGCTCACCAGAATAGAGAAGCCAAAAATCGTCGTTGAAAGACGGTTGATCAGCGCGGATGACCGCTTGGATTGAAGGTGTTTCGTCGACCTCAAAATCAAGCCAGCGGCCGATCTTGTTGTGGCCGTAAGGGTGATCATGAGAATTGAAATTTGTTATGGTTGAAACCATTCGATGGCCCCTACTATCGCGAAGAATTTTTGGAATGCCTGTGGCAAGCCCATAGAACGCCAGAAGATAGTGACAGCAGCTGGAGACTTTGAAACTGCCGCTGTCTGAGAAAGAGCGTCTGGTGTTGTTCTCTTCGTCCAGTTCGACATACCTGCCTGGCAAAAGTCCACCGGTGAAAGTGGGTGGTTTTTCGGTCATCAAGCCAATTGTCGGGAAATAGTACAGATCCGGCCCGAATTTGTAGGTAATGTAACCAACAGGAAATTGAGCGCAGTCTTCGACGGCGCATAGCTCTTGCCATTCACGGCGGAGTTTCTGAATTCTCTGTTCTTTCGCAGCTTCCTCCTGTTCTGACCTTGCTTTAAGGCCAAAATGTATGCTTGCGCCAAACAGGACAAGCCACAGCAAGAAAAGCCCGCCTATGAGTTTTAGAATGCGCTGCGCAATGTTCATTTGGATGATTTTTTAAATTCGACTTTTACTCACTGTAATTCCAGTACGCTGCGAAGCAATGCTCTTGCCAACCCCACCATTCCCCTATAAATGCCGCCTCTATCGTCTTCGGGCGAGATTCTCTCGTGGGAGGTTGCTGGGATCGCGATCCTGGTCCGAACCACGCAACATAATCTGGGTGGAACGCGTTTCACCTTAGTTGAAAGGAAAACCAAATGGCCAAGAAGCTTGCTGGTACAATGAAGCTGCAGGTTCCTGCAGGTCAGGCGAACCCGTCGCCGCCAGTTGGCCCCGCTCTGGGTCAGCGCGGCATCAACATCATGGAATTCTGCAAGGCGTTCAACGCCAAGACCGCAGACATGGAGCCCGGCGCTCCGTGCCCGACCGTGATCACCTATTATCAGGACAAGTCCTTCACCATGGACATCAAGACGCCGCCCGCGTCTTACTACCTGAAAAAAGCAGCTGGTCTGAAGCCGGTCGGCAAGCGTAACCGTCCTCGTGGCGCGGAAAACCCAGGTCGTGAGACCGTGGCAACCGTGACCTCAAAGCAGGTTCGCGAAATCGCCGAAGCCAAAATGAAAGATCTGAACGCCAACGACGTCGAAGGCGCAATGCAGATCATCCTGGGCTCGGCCCGCTCTATGGGCATCGAGGTGAAATAAGATGGCAAAACTCGGTAAACGTACCCGCGCTGCGCGCGAAGCTGTCGCCGGCAAGGAAAACCTGTCGGTTGAAGATGCGGTTGCTCTGGTCAAGGGCAATGCAACCTCGAAATTCGACGAGACCATCGAAATCGCGATGAACCTGGGCGTTGACACCCGTCACGCGGACCAGATGGTTCGTGGCGTTGTCGGCCTGCCGAACGGCACAGGTAAAGCGATGCGCGTTGCTGTGTTCGCACGTGGCCCCAAAGCTGACGAGGCGAAAGAAGCTGGCGCAGATATCGTTGGCGCAGAGGACCTGATGGAAACCATTCAGGGCGGCACCATCGAATTCGACCGCTGCATTGCCACCCCGGACATGATGCCGATCGTCGGTCGTCTGGGTAAGGTTCTGGGCCCCCGCAACCTGATGCCGAACCCCAAGGTCGGCACTGTGACCATGGACGTGAAAGCGGCCGTGGAAGCAGCCAAGGGCGGTGAAGTTCAGTTCAAGGCGGAAAAAGGCGGCGTTGTGCATGCCGGTGTTGGCAAAGCGTCCTTTGACGAAGCCAAGCTGGTCGAAAACGTCCGTGCCTTCATCTCGGCTGTGGCCAAGGCCAAACCGTCGGGCGCCAAAGGCACCTATATGAAGAAAATCGCGCTGAGCTCGACCATGGGCCCGGGCGTGACTCTGGACGTGGCGGCGGCTGCGGGCGAATAAGCCCCGGCTTTCAGTCATTGGAAAATGGACCCGGGTCGTGCGAACGGCCCGGGTTTTTCTTTGCCTCAGGCGTTACAGAAAGATTTGCCGCAAGCGGGTTTCCAGGCGGTCGCGTTTACGTTCTTCAAACTGGCTGCAAATAAAATCCGGCCGCCACAGGCGCAGCCAGTCTTTCAGCAGGCGACCCCGCAGGCAGCAATCCAGGATCTCCATGTCGATGGGGTGGCGGTAGAGTTTGAAGAACATCTGCTTGTTGGTTTTCAGGATGCCGCTTCGGTCAACCTCGGGCTTGGGGCCGTCCCGGAATATGTCCGCTTTCAGGAAATCCACGATATCATAGACGGCCAGCTTGTCCCGTGCTTCGGTGAAATCCAGCCCGATAGTGGTGCCTTGACCCATGATCAGGTTCAGGCCGTGGAAATCTCCGTGCGAGAATACGCGCAGGTCGGGCCGGTTTCGAAGGCGCGCGGCTTCGGCCAAGAAAGCATCGACCATGGGCTGGCTGATCCGGGCGATATCGGGGGGAACGAGTGTTGACAGTTCGCGGATGTTGTCGGTCATCCAGCGCGGTCGGAACGCGTAGTCGGTCGGCTTCTGGATGCTGTGCAGGTGATGCAGCCACGACCCGGCGCGGCGGTAGATCTGGGCAACCTGTTTATCGTCGGTGCTGTTGTAGATCACATCAACGGCGGTGGGGCGGTCGACATATTCGGTGACCATGAACGCGCCGCCGGGCGACAGGAATACCGGGCGGACCACGCGGGCGGTCTCGTGCCGTCGGAAATGATCGTGCACGCGGGCCAGCACCTGGAATTCGTTGGGCAGCCGTCCGGATTCGGGTGAGATGGTATCGATCTTCAACGCGTAGTCCTGCGACGGGGTTTCGACCTTCATCACAAAGCGCGAACCGGGGAAGCCATGTGATCGGTAGACGCAATGAAGCCCGGTGATGTGGTCGCGCAGGTGATCGCGCGCAAATTCGTTGGCAAACTCGCGGGCCATGTCGTATTCGGAAATCGTAAGTGTCGGCATGGTCTCGCAAATCTGCGTCTGAATTTCTGCGCCCCGGCGGCGGGTCTGACAAGACAAGAGCGGTGCAATCGTGTCAATGGTCCGCCTGAACCGGACATACGGGCGATAGATCGCTGGTACGTGCAATTTACCCCTTGGAAACCGGACCTGTCTGCCCTAAGTAGACCTGCGGAATAAAGCGTGCGATTCGTCGTGCGCTTTCTTTCGTTTCGTCCAAGACGGTGGGTGGTGCCATCCGGCCCCTTAATTCCCTGCCTGAGACGGGTAAGACCAAAGAATTCTGAGGGTCCCACCCTCGGGCGCATTTTGGCCAATCCCGTAATAACGGACCTGAACGCCGGAGCGAAAGCTGCGGCAAATATGAGCCGGGGTGAGGTATCGCCCCTAACTTGGAGAGAACTGTGGATAGAGCCCAGAAAGAGAAAGTGGTCGAGGAACTCGGCCAAATCTTCGAAAGCTCTGGCGTCGTAGTGGTTGCTCACTACGCCGGTCTGACAGTTGCCGAGATGCAGGACCTTCGCGCACGTGCTCGTGACGCGGGTGGCTCCGTGCGTGTTGCCAAGAACAGGCTCGCCAAAATCGCCCTTGAGGGTAAGCCGTGTGCAAGCATGGCCGACCTGCTGACAGGGATGACCGTTCTGACCTATTCCGAGGACCCCGTGGCAGCAGCCAAGGTGGCCGAGGACTTCGCCAAGGATAACAAGAATTTTGAGATTCTTGGTGGTGCAATGGGTGAGAACGCTCTGGACCGCAAAGGCGTCGAAACAGTTTCGAAAATGCCGTCTCGCGAGGAGCTTATTGCTTCGATCGTGGGCTGCATTGGCGCACCTGCTTCGAACATCGCCGGCGCGATTGGCGCACCTGCAAGCAACATCGCAAGCATCCTTTCCACCATCGAAGAGAAGGCGGAAGCTGCGTAAGCGGTTGGCACTGAATGATCTGCGTAGGGGAAACCCCCTGACGTTGGAACACACACTGTAAACGGAAAGAGCTGATAAAATGGCTGATCTGAAAGCACTCGCAGAAAGCATCGTGGGTCTGACCCTGCTGGAAGCACAAGAACTGAAAACCATCCTCAAAGACGAATATGGCATTGAGCCCGCAGCCGGCGGCGCAGTTGTCATGGCAGCCGGTGGCGACGCCGGTGGCGCAGCTGAGGAAGAGAAAACCGAATTCGACGTCGTTCTGAAGAACGCCGGCGCTTCGAAAATCAACGTGATCAAAGAAGTTCGCGGCATCACCGGTCTGGGCCTGAAAGAAGCCAAGGAACTGGTCGAAGCTGGCGGCAAGATCAAAGAAGGCGTCTCGAAAGAGGAAGCCGAAGAAGTCAAAGGCAAGCTGGAAGCAGCTGGCGCCGAAGTCGAGCTGGCCTAAGCCATCCGACAGGTGCATCGCTGATGCGCCACAAAATTTGGCTGGGTCCGGAGAAATCCGGGTCCAGCCGAACCTGTCTTAGAAAGGGCCTCAATCAAAGGGGCGTTTTCTAAGACACGGTTTTCGGATCGGGAGGCTGCCTTCGGGACGGTGGCCATGAATTGATCCGGACGTGTTGTCTCGATTGTGCAAGATGCCGGGGCCCGACGGTGTCTTTGCCCGCTGAGAACATCGAAAGGTGACATCTGACATGGCTCAAACGTTCCTTGGCCAGAAACGTCTTCGTAAATATTACGGCAAAATCCGCGAAGTGCTGGAAATGCCGAACCTCATTGAGGTCCAGAAATCTTCTTATGATCTTTTCCTGCGCTCCGGCGATGCAGAGCAGCCCACCGACGGCGAAGGCATCAAAGGCGTGTTCCAATCGGTTTTCCCGATCAAGGATTTCAACGAAACCTCCGTTCTGGAGTTCGTGAAATACGATCTGGAAAAGCCCAAATACGACGTCGAAGAGTGCATGCAGCGCGACATGACCTACAGCGCGCCGCTGAAGGTTACTCTGCGTCTGATCGTGTTTGATGTCGATGAGGACACCGGCGCGAAATCGGTCAAAGACATCAAGGAACAGGACGTGTTCATGGGCGACATGCCCCTGATGACGCCGAACGGGACGTTCATCGTGAACGGTACCGAGCGTGTGATCGTGTCCCAGATGCACCGCTCGCCCGGTGTGTTCTTTGACCACGACAAGGGCAAGACCCATTCCTCGGGCAAGCTGCTGTTTGCCTGCCGCATCATCCCGTATCGCGGCAGCTGGCTGGACTTTGAGTTCGACGCCAAGGACATCGTGTTCGCCCGGATCGACCGTCGTCGTAAACTGCCTGTGACAACCCTGCTCTATGCGCTGGGTCTGGATCAGGAAGCGATCATGGACGCGTATTACAACACCGTGTCCTACAAGCTGGACAAGAAGAAGGGTTGGGTCACGCCGTTCTTCCCCGAGCGTGTGCGTGGCACCCGTCCGACCTATGATCTGGTTGACGCCAAATCCGGTGAAGTGATTGCCGAAGCAGGCAAGAAGGTCACCCCGCGCGCGGTCAAGAAGCTGATCGACGAAGGCACCGTTACCGACCTGCTGGTTCCGTTCGATCACATCGTTGGCAAATATGTCGCCAAGGACATCATCAACGAAGAAACCGGTGCGATCTATGTTGAAGCTGGTGACGAGCTGACGCTGGAATACGACAAGGACGGCGACCTGATCGGTGGCACCGCGAAAGAGCTGATCGACGCGGGTATCACCGACATTCCGGTTCTGGACATCGACAACGTCAATGTTGGTCCGTACATGCGCAACACTATGGCGCAGGACAAGAACATGAACCGCGAAAGCGCGCTCATGGACATTTACCGCGTCATGCGTCCGGGTGAGCCGCCGACCGTCGAGGCTGCGTCCGCTCTGTTCGACACCCTGTTCTTCGACAGCGAACGCTATGACCTGTCCGCCGTTGGCCGCGTGAAGATGAACATGCGTCTGGCTCTGGACGCGCCGGACACCCTGCGCACCCTGCGCCGCGAAGACATCGTGGCCTGCGTCAAGGCGCTAGTTGAACTGCGTGACGGCAAAGGCGACGTGGACGATATCGACCACCTCGGCAACCGTCGTGTCCGTTCGGTCGGCGAACTGATGGAAAACCAGTACCGCGTCGGTCTGCTGCGCATGGAACGCGCGATCAAAGAGCGTATGTCGTCGGTCGAGATCGACACCGTCATGCCGCAGGACCTGATCAACGCGAAACCGGCTGCGGCTGCTGTTCGTGAATTCTTTGGCTCTTCGCAGCTATCGCAGTTCATGGACCAGACCAACCCGCTGTCGGAAGTTACTCACAAACGCCGCCTCTCGGCGCTTGGCCCCGGTGGTCTGACGCGCGAGCGTGCGGGCTTTGAGGTGCGCGACGTACACCCGACCCATTATGGCCGGATGTGCCCGATTGAAACGCCGGAAGGCCCGAACATCGGTCTGATCAACTCGCTGGCCACCTTTGCCCGTGTGAACAAGTATGGCTTCATCGAAACACCTTATCGCGTCGTCAAAGACGCCGAGGTGACCGATGAGGTGCACTACATGTCCGCGACCGAGGAAATGCGTCACACCGTGGCGCAGGCGAACGCGACGCTGGATGCCGATGGCAAGTTCATCAACGATCTGGTGTCGACCCGTCAGGCCGGTGACTACACCCTCGCCCCGCGCGAGAATGTGGACCTGATCGACGTGTCGCCGAAACAGCTGGTATCAGTAGCTGCATCGCTGATCCCGTTCCTTGAAAACGACGACGCCAACCGCGCTCTGATGGGCTCGAACATGCAACGTCAGGCGGTTCCGCTGCTGCGGGCCGAGGCACCGCTGGTCGGTACCGGTATCGAGGAAAAGGTTGCGATCGACTCGGGCGCTGCGATTCAGGCGAAACGCGCCGGTATCATCGACCAGGTCGATGCCCAGCGTATCGTTATCCGCGCCACCGAAGATCTGGAACTGGGCGACGCTGGTGTTGACATCTACCGTCTGCGCAAGTTCCAGCGTTCGAACCAGAACACCTGCATCAACCAGCGTCCGCTGATCAAGGTGGGTGACACCGTCCAGAAGGGCGAGGTCATTGCCGACGGTCCCTCGACCGATATGGGTGAACTGGCCCTTGGTAAGAACGTGGTCGTCGCGTTCATGCCGTGGAACGGTTACAACTACGAAGACTCGATCCTGATCTCGGAACGTATCGCGCGTGATGACGTCTTTACCTCGGTCCATATCGAGGAATTCGAAGTCGCCGCCCGTGACACCAAGCTGGGCCCGGAAGAGATCACCCGCGACATCCCGAATGTCGGTGAAGAAGCGCTGCGCAACCTCGACGAGGCAGGCATCGTTTACATCGGTGCGGATGTTGAGCCGGGCGATATTCTGGTGGGCAAGATCACCCCGAAGGGCGAAAGCCCGATGACCCCGGAAGAAAAGCTGCTGCGCGCCATCTTTGGTGAGAAAGCATCTGACGTGCGCGACACCTCGCTGCGCGTGAAGCCGGGCGATTACGGTACCGTCGTTGAGGTTCGTGTCTTCAACCGTCACGGCGTCGAAAAAGACGAGCGTGCGCTGCAGATCGAGCGTGAGGAAGTTGAACGTCTGGCCCGTGACCGGGACGACGAACTGGCGATCCTTGACCGCAACATCTATGCGCGTCTGCAGGGCCTGATCCTGGGTAAAACCGCTGTCAAAGGCCCGAAGGGCGTCAAGGCAGGGTCGGTGATCACCGAAGATCTGCTGGAAACCCTGACCCGTGGTCAGTGGTGGCAGCTGGCGCTGGAAGGCGAGCAGGACGCACAGATCGTTGAGGCTCTGAACGAGCAGTACGAAGTGCAGAAGCGTGCTCTGGACGCCCGTTTCGAAGACAAGGTCGAGAAGGTCCGCCGTGGCGACGACCTGCCGCCGGGTGTGATGAAGATGGTCAAAGTCTTCATCGCCGTTAAGCGTAAGCTGCAGCCGGGCGACAAGATGGCTGGTCGTCACGGGAACAAAGGTGTGATTTCCAAGGTTGTTCCGATGGAAGACATGCCGTTCCTGGCCGATGGTACGCCGGTTGACTTCTGTCTGAACCCGCTGGGTGTGCCTTCGCGTATGAACGTTGGTCAGATCCTTGAAACCCACATGGGTTGGGCCGCGCGCGGTCTGGGTCTGAACATCGACGACGCCTTGGGTGAATACCGCCGTTCCGGCGATCTGACCCCGGTGCGCGAAGCGATGAAGCTGGCCTATGGCGAGGATGTCTACGAAGAAGGCATCACCGGTCTGGACGAGGATGGCCTGATCGAGGCGGCGGGCAACGTGACCCGCGGTGTTCCGATCGCAACCCCGGTCTTCGACGGCGCCAAAGAGGCTGACGTCAACGACGCGCTGGTGCGCGCGGGCTTCTCGGAAAGCGGTCAGTCGGTTCTGTTCGACGGGCGTACCGGTGAGCAATTCGCGCGTCCGGTGACCGTGGGCATCAAGTACCTGCTGAAACTGCACCACCTTGTGGACGACAAGATCCACGCGCGTTCGACCGGGCCGTACAGCCTAGTTACTCAGCAGCCGCTGGGTGGTAAGGCGCAGTTCGGTGGTCAGCGCTTTGGTGAGATGGAAGTCTGGGCTCTGGAAGCTTACGGCGCCGCCTACACCCTGCAGGAGATGCTGACCGTGAAATCGGATGACGTCGCCGGCCGGACCAAGGTCTATGAGTCGATCGTCAAGGGCGAGGATAACTTTGAAGCGGGCGTACCGGAATCGTTCAACGTTCTGGTTAAAGAAGTCCGTGGCCTCGGCCTGAATATGGAACTCCTGGATGCGGAGGTTGAGGAGTAAGGGCGCGGCCCTTTCTCCCGTCCCCCCTTCCGCAAGATTTGAGGTAACAAATGAACCAGGAAATCACCAACAACCCGTTCAACCCGCTGACGCCGCCCAAGGTTTTCGACGAGATCAAGGTCTCGCTGGCGTCGCCCGAGCGGATCCTGTCTTGGTCCTATGGCGAGATCAAGAAACCCGAAACCATCAACTACCGGACGTTCAAGCCTGAACGTGACGGCCTGTTCTGCGCGCGTATCTTTGGCCCGATCAAAGATTACGAATGTCTGTGCGGCAAATATAAGCGGATGAAATATCGCGGCGTTGTCTGCGAGAAATGCGGTGTGGAAGTCACCCTGCAAAAAGTCCGCCGCGAGCGTATGGGCCACATCGAACTGGCCGCGCCCGTTGCGCATATCTGGTTCCTGAAATCGCTGCCGTCTCGCATCGGTCTGATGCTGGACATGACGCTGCGCGATCTGGAACGCGTTCTGTACTTTGAAAACTATGTCGTCATCGAGCCCGGTCTGACCGACCTAACCTATGGCCAGATGCTGACTGAAGAAGAGTACATGGACGCACAGGATGCCTATGGCATGGACGCGTTCACCGCGAACATCGGTGCAGAAGCCATCCGCGAGATGCTGGCCCAGATCGATCTGGAAGCCGAAGCCGAGCAGCTGCGCGCTGATCTGGCCGAAGCAACCGGCGAGCTGAAGCCCAAGAAGATCATCAAGCGTCTGAAGGTTGTTGAATCCTTCCTCGAGTCGGGCAACCGTCCCGAATGGATGGTGATGACCGTGATCCCGGTTATTCCGCCGGAACTGCGTCCGCTGGTGCCGCTGGATGGTGGCCGTTTTGCGACTTCGGATCTGAACGATCTGTATCGCCGCGTCATCAACCGGAACAACCGTCTGAAGCGTCTGATCGAACTGCGCGCGCCTGACATCATCGTCCGCAACGAAAAGCGGATGCTGCAGGAATCCGTGGATGCTCTGTTCGACAACGGCCGTCGTGGCCGCGTGATCACCGGCGCCAACAAGCGTCCGCTGAAATCGCTGTCGGACATGCTGAAAGGTAAGCAGGGTCGCTTCCGTCAGAACCTTCTGGGGAAACGCGTCGACTTCTCGGGCCGTTCGGTCATTGTGACCGGTCCGGAGCTTAAGCTGCATCAGTGTGGTCTGCCCAAGAAGATGGCGCTGGAATTGTTCAAGCCGTTCATCTACTCGCGCCTTGAAGCCAAGGGTCTGTCTTCGACGGTGAAACAGGCGAAGAAACTGGTCGAGAAAGAGCGTCCCGAAGTGTGGGATATCCTCGACGAGGTGATCCGCGAACATCCTGTCATGCTGAACCGTGCGCCGACGCTGCACCGTCTTGGCATTCAGGCGTTCGAGCCGGTCCTGATCGAAGGTAAAGCCATCCAGCTGCACCCGCTGGTCTGTTCGGCCTTTAACGCCGATTTCGACGGGGACCAGATGGCCGTTCACGTTCCGCTGAGCCTTGAGGCGCAGCTGGAAGCGCGTGTTCTGATGATGTCGACGAACAACGTTCTGTCGCCTGCAAACGGCGCGCCCATTATTGTTCCGTCGCAGGATATGATCCTGGGTCTCTACTATGTGACTCTGGAACGCGAAGGCATGCCGGGCGAAGGCAAGGTGTTCGGTTCGATCGACGAAGTTCAGCACGCGCTGGACGCCGGTGAGGTGCATCTGCACACCAAAATCACCGCGCGGATCACGCAGATCGACGACGAAGGCAACGAAGTTCAGAAGCGTTACGAAACCACTCCGGGCCGTCTGCGTCTGGGTGCCTTGCTGCCGATGAACAACAAAGCGCCGTTCGAGCTGGTCAACCGCCTGCTGCGGAAGAAGGAAGTGCAGCAGGTGATCGACACCGTCTACCGTTACTGCGGTCAGAAAGAGTCGGTTATCTTCTGTGACCAGATCATGTCGATGGGCTTCAAAGAAGCGTTCAAGGCGGGCATCTCGTTCGGTAAGGACGACATGGTCATCCCGAACGACAAGTGGGGCATCGTTGATGACACTCGCGGTCAGGTGAAGGACTTTGAACAGCAGTACATGGACGGCCTGATCACTCAGGGCGAAAAGTACAACAAAGTCGTCGATGCATGGTCGAAGTGTAACGACCGCGTCACTGAGGCGATGATGAGCACCATCTCGGACGTCGCCAAGGCCGAAGACGGGTCGGATCAGGAACCGAACTCGGTCTACATGATGGCCCACTCGGGCGCGCGTGGCTCGGTCACTCAGATGAAACAGCTGGGCGGTATGCGCGGCCTGATGGCCAAGCCGAACGGTGACATCATCGAGACGCCGATCATTTCGAACTTTAAAGAAGGTCTGACCGTTCTCGAGTACTTCAACTCGACCCACGGTGCACGTAAGGGTCTGTCGGATACCGCTCTGAAGACGGCGAACTCGGGTTACCTGACCCGTCGTCTGGTGGACGTGGCGCAAGACTGTATCGTTCGTGAGATCGACTGTGGTACAGAACGCGCGATCACTGCCGAAGCCGCTGTGAACGACGGTGAGGTTGTCGCCTCGCTGGCCGAACGTGTGCTGGGCCGTGTCGCTGCTGACGATGTTCTGCGTCCGGGCACCGATGAGGTGATCGTGGCCGCAGGTCAGTTGATCGACGAACGCATGGCGGACACCATCGATGAAGCCGGTGTTGCCTCGATGCGCATCCGCTCGCCTCTGACCTGTGAGTCCGAGGAAGGCGTTTGTGCAACTTGCTACGGTCGTGACCTTGCGCGCGGTACCATGGTGAACACGGGTGAGGCTGTCGGCATCATCGCCGCCCAGTCCATCGGTGAACCTGGTACGCAGCTGACGATGCGGACCTTCCACATCGGCGGTGTTGCGCAAGGTGGTCAGCAGTCGTTCCAGGAAGCCAACCAGGAAGGCGTTGTCGCATTCGAGAACCCGCAGATTCTGGTCAATGCCGCAGGTGAAAGCCTGGTCATGGGCCGGAACATGAAGCTGGTGATCAACGACGAACACGGCGAAGAGCGTGCCAGCTTCAAGCTGGGCTACGGCTCCAAGCTGTTCGTCAAGGACGGCACCAAAGTGGCCCGTGGCGACAAGCTGTTCGAATGGGACCCGTACACCCTGCCGATCATCGCCGAGAAAGCCGGTACCGCGAAATATGTCGATCTGGTTTCGGGCCTTGCCGTCCGCGACGAGACTGACGAAGCAACCGGCATGACCCAGAAGATCGTGATCGACTGGCGCGCCGCCCCCAAAGGCAGCGACCTCAAGCCCGAGATCATTCTGGTCGGTGAAGATGGCGAGCCGGTCCGCAACGATGCGGGCAACCCGGTTCACTATCCGATGTCGGTGGATGCGATCCTGTCGGTCGAAGACGGTCAGCAGGTCGAAGCCGGTGACGTTGTCGCGCGTATCCCGCGTGAAGGTGCCAAGACCAAGGACATCACCGGTGGTCTGCCGCGTGTGGCCGAACTGTTCGAAGCCCGTCGCCCGAAAGATCACGCGATCATCGCAGAAGCCGATGGTTACGTGCGCTTTGGCCGCGACTACAAGAACAAGCGTCGCATCAGCATCGAACCGGCTGACGAGTCCATGGAGACCATCGAGTACATGGTGCCCAAGGGCAAGCACATCCCGGTCGCCGAAGGGGACTTCATCCAGAAGGGTGAATACCTGATGGACGGTAACCCGGCTCCGCATGACATCCTGTCCATCATGGGTGTTGAAGCGCTGGCGGATTACATGATCGACGAGGTGCAGGACGTCTATCGTCTGCAGGGCGTGAAGATCAACGACAAGCACATCGAGGTCATCGTGCGCCAGATGCTGCAAAAGTGGGAGATCCTGGATTCAGGCGACACCACCCTGCTGAAAGGCGAGCATGTCGACAAGCAAGAGTTCGACGCGGCCAACGAGAAGACCCTCTCGCGTGGTGGTCGTCCAGCACAGGGCGAGCCGATCCTGTTGGGGATCACCAAAGCCTCGCTGCAGACGCGTTCGTTCATCTCGGCGGCCTCGTTCCAGGAAACCACCCGCGTTCTGACCGAGGCTTCGGTTCAGGGCAAGAAGGACAAGCTGGTTGGCCTGAAAGAGAACGTCATCGTCGGACGTCTGATCCCCGCCGGTACCGGTGGTGCAACTCAGGCCGTCCGCCACATCGCGCAGTCGCGTGACAACGTGGTCATCGAAGCCCGTCGGGAAGAAGCCGAAGCCGCCGCTGCTCTGGCCGCCCCGGCATTCGACGACGACATGGTGGGGGATGAGCTGGATGTTCTGGTGGAAACCCCGGAAAGCCGCGAGTAAGTTTCGCTTAAGACAATTGAAAAAGGCCCCGCGATTGCGCGGGGCCTTTTTTTGTTCAGTGCGCCGACACCTATAGCAACGGCATTCTTGGAAGGTCGGTTGGATCAGGTACGGCTCCGGCTGCCGCAATAAGCGAACAGTTCTGCCAGCTGTTGTAACGGGCGAATAGACGGCAATATTCGGCTGTAATCAAAATGACCTCACATTTTTGGGATTTTTTTTGAGAAAAGCGGGCGATTTGCGTCGAGTGTGGGCAAATACGCCGTGCCCGGTGCAGCCTGCGGCTGTATCGGGTGCCAATCAGTTTACAGGTGCTGCGGGTTTTGGATAGGCCCTTTTGGCCTGGACAGGTGTCTCCCCACACCACCGTCATGCTGGGCGAGATCATTGATTGATGAGTTGACATTTCAGCGACCTGAAAGACCAATGCCCAAAAGCATTTGTATTTGGATCAGACCAGAATGACCCCCAATGTCAGAGGCGCGCTGTTGATGATGGGCAGCATGATGGCCTTTACCGTCAACGACACACTGGTGAAGGTTGCGCTGCAGGACCTGCCTTTGTTCCAGTTGATCGCGATGCGAGGTGTGCTGGCGACGGTGCTGATCTATCTGCTGGCCCGGCATCTTGGGGCGCTGCATCTGAACTTTCCGCGGCATGACAAAATCCTGGTTGCCCTGCGGTGTCTGACGGAATTGTCGGCCACGTTCTTCTTTCTGGCGGCCTTGAAAAACATGCCGCTGGCGAATGTGACGGCGGTTTTGCAGGCGTTGCCGCTGACCGTGACGCTGGGGGCAGTGCTGTTTTTCAATGAAAGCATCGGTTGGCGGCGGATGATCGCCATTGCGATTGGGTTCGCCGGAATGCTGCTGATTGTCCGCCCGGGGCCCGAAGGGTTCAACCTGTATGCGGTCTATGCGCTGATTGCGATGCTGTCGGTTACTGTGCGCGATCTGATCACGCGGCGCATGTCGGCACAGGTGCCTTCGATGGTGGTCACTCTGGCGACGTCCTTGTCAATCACGGTGACGGCGGCGATCATCTCGGTGTTCGAAGGCTGGGTGCCGGTTGCGCATGTAACCGGTGGGTTGGTAGCGGCTGCGGCCGTGTTTGTTCTGATGGGATATACGTTCAGCGTGATGGTGATGCGGGTGGGTGAGGTCGGATTTGTCGCCCCGTTCCGCTATTCCAGCCTGCTATGGGCGCTGGGTCTGGGCTGGCTCGTTTTTGGGGATTGGCCGGACAGCGTCACGCTGATGGGTGCGGCCTTGGTTGTCGTGGCGGGGCTGTTCACCCTGCTACGCGAGCGGTCGCTTCAATCGGACGACTGAACCTTCCGCAGAGCATCCGGATCAATCGCAAAGCGCTGGCGCAGGATCTGTTCATCGGCGGGCCGGACAGGCGTCAGGTCATTCAGGTTTTTCCGGGCCTGAGGAGAGTCGTTATGCGCATGCAATGCGCGCACCCACATCGGGCTGTCCGGCAGGGTGACAACGGGCATGACCCGGCCGATCCTGTTGTGGGTGAAGTTCATGATGGATTTTGGGTTGCCTGCCGCGACATACATCCCCAGCCCGGCAGTCACCAAGGGTCGGTGAAGCTGCGAGGTAAGAATGTCTGTGTCCCTGGAATGCAGCAGGTAGCCGCTGTTGAAGTCGATGCCCACCGTTTCGTGGTGTTTCAGGGTTCCGTCGCAGTCCCGCGCCGCCAATCGCAAGCGTTGGACAAAGTCGATGGCGACGGCGTCGTCATCGTCGTGGCGGAATTGCAGGCAGGGCTGGTCCGGGTCCTTGCGCGCTGCATTCAGCACCTCTTGCATGACTTTGCGGTGCCGCTTTGGCGGTTTGGGGATGATCTGCACCTGCGGCAGGTCCTGCGTGATGTCGCGTAGCCGGTGCAGGGCCGGTTCGGGCAGACACTCGCCGACAACGATCAGAAACTGGAAGCGCTCATCCGTCTGGTGCCGCAGACCGGGCAGGGCAAGCGTTTCGAAAAGGTGAAAGCGCTGCTCCAACCTGACCGGGTCATAGAGAAAACGCCGCCGATCCTCGATCGTGTCATGCATGACTTGAAAGCCGCCAATGGCAGGGTATGAAAACCGACACAGACCGATAACCTGCATCATGGCCGGTCGTCCGGTTTTTTGCTGTGGGCTTCCCGCACGGCATCGGAGTCGATGGCAAAGCGGGCGATGAATTCCCCGGCTTGCTGCGGCGTCAGTGGGCGAAGTTCGGTCTTGTCCGTCCGCGCATGGGGCGAGTCGTTGAACCCGTTCAACCCGCGCACCCACATCGGCGCATCAGGTTGGCTGATCACCGGCATGAACCGGGCCAATCGGTTGTGCAACCGGTCGAATATGGTTCTGCTGCTGCCGCCCTGAACAAACATCCCAAGGCCGACGGCCAACAGCGAGCGCATGACGGCGGTGGCCTGAATCCCATCCGACCCGAACCGCGCAAGATAGCCTGAGTTGAAATCGATCCCGACACTCTCATACCGTTGCATCAGGCCTGCGTTGTCGTTTGCCGTCCGGCGCAGCCGTTCGACAAAATCCACCGAGACTGCGTCGTCGTCATCATTTCGGAACTGGATGCAGGGCTGATCCGGCGTCTGGCGTGCGGTGTTCAGAACGTCGCGAACCACAGCTTTGTGCGGCGCGGGGTCCATCTGGACAATTTGGATCTGGCGCACGTCGGACGTCACGTCTTGCAGTCGCTCAAGAAAGGGTTTGGGTAAACAGGTTCCGGTCAGCAGGATCAGATCGAAATCCGGGTCGGTCTGTTCGCGAAAACAGGGCAGGGTGGTTGTTTCGAACAGGCGGAACCGTTCTTCCAGCCGGGCGGGGCTGTATAGATAGGCCCGCCGGTCCTCGACCGTGTCATGCAGGATTTGAAAGCCGTCAGTGGCGGGAAAGGAAAAACGGCACAGGCCGAGGATTTGCATGATTCACCCGCTGGGACATCCGATGCGGCGACTATGCCCGCGCATCCGATGGGCTGCAACGAATGGAACGATTGCCAAACCGGAGCACGCCCTGATAAATCGCCGCGATACGGCCAGTTGACTTGCAGACCGGGTGCGCTGTTGACACTTGGGCCGACTCTCCTTAATACGCGCGACATCTCGGTACCGGGGGCCGCCCCATAACCGATTTCAGTAATGAACTGGTCAAGGCCCGGACAATTTTGCCGTTCGCGCCCTCTGATAACCAACCGCGACGTTCACCTCGGAATGGGAACGCTCGCGGATTTTGCGCTTGTGGACGCATGAGTGCAGCAAATTTAACCGCACGCAACCCGCGTGCATGTCATGTGTGTTGCAAAACGGGGAAGAAACCGGAATGCCAACTATTCAACAGCTGATCCGCAAGCCGCGGCAGCCGAAAGTAAAACGCTCGAAGTCCATGCACCTGGAGCAGTGCCCGCAGAAACGCGGCGTCTGCACCCGCGTGTACACCACCACACCGAAGAAGCCGAACTCGGCTATGCGTAAGGTTGCCAAGGTGCGCCTGACCAACGGGTTCGAGGTCATCTCGTACATCCCCGGTGAAAGCCACAACCTGCAGGAACACTCGGTTGTTCTGATCCGTGGCGGCCGTGTAAAAGACCTTCCCGGTGTGCGTTACCACATCCTGCGCGGTGTTCTGGATACTCAGGGCGTCAAAGACCGTAAGCAGCGTCGTTCGAAATACGGCGCGAAGCGTCCCAAGTAAGAAGGAGAGGCTGATATGTCACGTCGTCACGCCGCCGAAAAACGCGAAGTCCTGCCTGACGCCAAATTTGGCGATAAGGTTCTGACCAAATTCATGAACAACCTGATGATCGACGGCAAGAAGTCGGTCGCAGAGCGTATCGTCTACAACGCGTTTGACCGCGTTGAGACCAAGATCAAGCGCGCACCGGTCGAAGTGTTCCACGAAGCGCTCGACAACATCAAACCGTCGGTCGAGGTTCGCTCGCGCCGGGTTGGTGGTGCAACCTATCAGGTTCCGGTTGAAGTCCGCCCCGAGCGCCGCGAAGCGCTGGCCATCCGCTGGCTGATCACCGCTGCGCGCGGCCGCAATGAAAACACCATGGAAGAGCGCCTTGCAGGCGAGCTGCTGGACGCCGTTCAGTCCCGCGGCACTGCCGTCAAGAAACGCGAAGACACCCACAAGATGGCCGAGGCGAACAAAGCCTTCAGCCATTATCGTTGGTAATCCGAGAGGCTTAGACCAATGGCACGCGAATATCCGCTCGAACTGTACCGTAACTTCGGTATCATGGCGCACATCGACGCAGGTAAGACCACCTGCTCGGAGCGTATCCTGTATTACACTGGTAAATCCCACAACATCGGTGAGGTGCACGATGGTGCAGCCACCATGGACTGGATGGAGCAGGAGCAGGAACGCGGCATCACCATCACTTCGGCTGCGACCACCACTTTCTGGGAACGCACCGAGGACGGTCAGACCGCCGATACCCCCAAGCACCGCCTGAACATCATCGACACCCCCGGCCACGTTGACTTCACCATCGAAGTCGAACGCTCGCTGGCGGTTCTCGACGGTGCCGTCTGCGTTCTGGACGCGAACGCCGGTGTTGAGCCCCAGACCGAAACCGTGTGGCGTCAGGCTGACCGCTACAAGGTTCCGCGTATGGTTTTCGTCAACAAGATGGACAAGATCGGCGCAGACTTCTTTAACTGCGTTCGCATGATCGAAGACCGCACCGGCGCACGTGCTGTTCCGGTTGGTATTCCGATCGGCGCCGAGTCCGAGCTGGAAGGTCTGATCGACCTGGTCACCATGGAAGAGTGGCTGTGGCAGGGCGAAGATCTGGGCGCAAGCTGGATCAAAGCACCGATCCGCGACAGCCTGAAAGACATGGCTGACGAATGGCGCGGCAAGATGATCGAAGCGGCCGTCGAAATGGACGACGACGCGATGATGGAATACCTGGAAGGCAATGAGCCCGACGTTGAGACCCTGCGCGCCCTGCTGCGCAAAGGTACGCTGGACATCGCGTTCGTTCCGGTTCTGGGTGGGTCTGCGTTCAAGAACAAAGGCGTTCAGCCGCTGCTCAACGCTGTGATCGACTATCTGCCCAGCCCGCTGGATGTTGTCGATTACATGGGCTTCAAGCCCGGCGACGAGGAAGAAGTTCGTGACATCGCCCGTCGTGCAGACGACGAGATGGCCTTCTCGGGTCTGGCGTTCAAAATCATGAACGACCCGTTTGTAGGCTCGCTGACCTTTACCCGGATCTACTCGGGCACCATGAACAAGGGTGACTCGATCCTGAACTCGACCAAAGGTAAGAAAGAGCGCATCGGTCGTATGATGATGATGCACTCGAACAACCGGGAAGAGATCGAAGAAGCGTTTGCAGGCGACATCATCGCGCTGGCGGGTCTGAAAGACACCACCACCGGTGACACCCTGTGTGATGCGAAGGATCCGGTGGTTCTGGAAACCATGACCTTCCCAGATCCGGTGATCGAGATCGCAGTTGAGCCCAAAACCAAGGGCGACCAAGAGAAAATGTCCCAGGGTCTGGCCCGTCTGGCCGCCGAAGACCCGTCCTTCCGTGTGGAAACTGACCTGGAATCGGGTCAGACCATCATGAAGGGTATGGGCGAACTTCACCTGGACATCCTGGTTGACCGTCTGAAGCGCGAGTTCAAGGTTGAAGCGAACATCGGTGCACCGCAGGTGGCCTATCGTGAAACCATCTCGATGCCGGTCGAGCACACCTACACCCACAAGAAACAGTCGGGTGGTTCGGGTCAGTTCGGTGAAGTTAAGCTGGAAATCCAGCCGACCGAGCCGGGCGAAGGTTATTCGTTCGAAAGCCGCATCGTTGGTGGTGCCGTTCCGAAGGAATACATCCCGGGTGTTGAAAAAGGCATCAACTCGGTCATGGACAGCGGCCCGCTGGCTGGCTTCCCTGTGATCGACTTCAAGGTTGCCCTGCTGGACGGTAAGTTCCACGACGTTGACTCGAGCGTTCTGGCGTTCGAAATCGCGGCCCGTATGTGTATGCGTGAAGGTATGCGCAAAGCTGGCGCGAAGCTGCTGGAACCGATCATGAAGGTCGAAGTGATCACCCCGGAAGAATATACCGGCGGTATCATCGGCGACCTGACCTCGCGTCGTGGCCAGGTGTCTGGTCAGGAACCGCGCGGCAACGCGATCGCGATCGACGCGTTCGTTCCGCTGGCGAACATGTTCGGCTACATCAACACCCTGCGTTCGATGTCGTCGGGCCGTGCCCAGTTCACCATGCAGTTCGACCACTACGATCCGGTTCCGCAGAACATCTCGGACGAGATCCAGGCGAAATACGCATAAGCGAAGATTTGAGGGAGCTCCGGTCAGGGGCTCCCTTCATTACCGAAAAAGGAGGCCATCATGGCAAAGGAAAAGTTTGAGCGTACAAAACCGCACGTCAACATCGGCACGATTGGCCACGTTGACCATGGTAAAACGACGCTGACCGCAGCAATCACCAAGTATTTCGGT
>NZ_JBQFML010000015.1:0-31856 GCF_056531805.1 Ruegeria sp. K5
GATGTTCTCGGACGCGATCAGCTCGATCTCATCGCGCTGGCGGCCCAGCTCGGATGTGATCGAGCCGAAAAGTTCCGGGTCGCGGTCGGACAGGGATTGGGTGAAAAAGCCATTGGAACGGTGGGGGGCGTTCACGTGGAAACCTCCTGAGAAAAGCCTCCCGACCGGGTCACGGCGGGAGGAAGTTTGGGGAACAGTTCAGATCACGCGGTCGCGGGGCGTGCGACCGGCGAAGAAGTCGCTGAGATTGTCGAGCACCCGGAACCCCATCGCCTCGCGCGCTTCCTTTGTGGCGCTGCCCAGATGGGGCAGCATCACAAGATTGTCGCAGTGCAGAAGGTCCGAACAAATGCGGGGTTCGCCGTCGAACACATCCAGCGCGGCACCACCGATCATGTCGAAGGTCAGGGACTGAACCAGCGCCCGCTCGTCGATGACCTCGCCGCGTGCTGTGTTGATCAGGAAGGCGTCAGGCTTCATCAGATCCAGCCTGCGCGCATTGATCAGGTGCCGGTTCGCGGCCCCGCCGGGGCAATGCAGCGAGACAAAGTCGCAAGCCGGCAGCAACTCATCAATCGACCCGACCTGAGTGGCATTGCACCGCGCCAACACGTCCGGGTCCACCAAACTGCGGTTATAAACCAGCACCTCCATGCCAAAGCCATGATGCGCGCGGCGGGCCATTTCCTGACCGATGCGGCCATACCCGATGATGCCCAGCGTCTTGCCGCTGACCTTGGTACCGACCAGATGCGTGGGCCGCCAGCCGGTCCAGTTGCCCGAACGCAGTTCCCGTTCGCCTTCACCGGCGCGGCGGGCCACCATCAACAGCAGGGTCATGGCGATATCGGCGGTGCATTCAGACAGCACGTCGGGTGTATTGGTGACGGTCATGCCAAGCTCGCGCGCCGACGGCTCGCAGATATGGCTGTAGCCGACACCGTAGTTGGCGAGGATCTTGGTCTGCGCACCGGGCACGTCCAACGCCTCAGCGCTGAGCGTGTCGGTGACGGTGGGCAGCACCGCGTCATAGGATTTCAGGGCCTGCCGGATCTCAGACGGGGACATGGGTTTGTCGCCGGTGTTCAGAACCGCGTCGTAGTTCTCAGCTAGCTGCGCCTCGACGGCGGCGGGCCAGCGGCGGGTGACAAGAACAGAAGGTTTGACCATCACGCAGCCTCCATGACCCGAGCGATTGTTTCACCGATCACCGCAGGGTTTTCGGCAACGGTCACACCGGCGGCGGACAGAATCTCGACCTTCTCGCTGGCGCTTTCGCCAAAGGCCGAGATGATCGCGCCCGCATGCCCCATGGTCCGACCCTTGGGCGCAGTCAGACCCGCGACGTAGGCGATCACCGGCTTGGTGATGTGGTCGCGTATGTATTCCGCCGCCTCGGCTTCCTGAGGGCCGCCGATTTCACCGATCATGGCGATGACATGGGTGTCTTCATCTTCTTCAAAACGCTGAAGAATATCCTTGAAGGACGAGCCGTTGATCGGGTCGCCACCGATCCCGACGCTGGTTGACACACCAATCCCGCGCTCTTTCAATTGCGCCGCAGCCTCATAACCCAGCGTGCCCGAGCGCCCGATGATCCCCACATGGCCGGGCAGATAGATATGCCCCGGCATGATTCCCAACAACGCCTTGCCGGGTGAGATCGTACCCGCACAGTTCGGCCCAGTCAGAACCATGCGTTTGTCTTTAGGATAGCGGTACATGTACCGTTTCACCCGGATCATGTCCTGCGCCGGGATGCCATCGGTGATGCAGACGCAGTAGCGGATACCGGCATCTGCGGCCTCCATGATCGAATCCGCCGCAAAGGGGGGCGGCACAAAGACGAGGCTGGCATCTGCGCCGGTCGCTTCAACAGCTTGCTTGACGGTGTCAAAGACCGGAACGCCTTCGACGGTTTCGCCGCCTTTGCCGGGCACCACGCCACCGACGACATTGGTGCCGTATTTCAGCATGTCCTTGGTGTGGAACCGAGCCATGCGCCCGGTGATGCCCTGCACGATGACGCGCGTATCACGATCGAGAAGAATGCTCATTACACAGCCCTCATCTTGGTGTTTTGGGACAAATCGTTGCGCCATGCGCCCACGGCGCGTTCGGCGGCTTCCATCAGTGTGGTGGCGCGGATGATCGGCAAGCCGGATTTGGCGAGGATTTTCTGGCCTTCTTCGACATTTGTTCCGGCCAGCCGCACGACCACAGGAATGTCGAGGTCCAGTTCCTTCAGCGCCTGAACCACGCCCTCGGCCACCCAGTCGCAGCGATTGATCCCGGCGAAGATATTCACAAGGATCGCCTGTACGTTGTCATCCGACAGAACCAGCCGGAAGGCTTTGGCCACCCGCTCGGGCGAGGCCCCTCCACCAATGTCGAGGAAGTTGGCAGGCTCACCCCCGGCCAGCTTGATCGTGTCCATCGTCGCCATCGCCAGCCCGGCGCCGTTCACGATACAGCCGATATTGCCGTCCAGCCCGACATAAGACAGACCGCGATCCGCTGCGCGACTTTCGCGCGGGTCTTCCTGACTTTTGTCGCGCAGTTCAGCGATTTGCGGATGACGGAACAGGGCGTTGTCGTCAAAGCTCATCTTGGCGTCCAGCGCCAGAACGCGGTCGTCGCCAGTGATGACCAGTGGGTTGATCTCAACCATGGTGGCGTCCAGATCGCTGAAGGCAGCGTAACAACCTTGCAGAGTGCGCACCATTTGCTGGATCAGCTTGGGTTCCAGACCCAATTTGAACGCAATCTCGCGGGCCTGAAACTCCTGCAGCCCGACCGCCGGTTCAACAATCGACCGCACAATGCTTTCGGGACGGTCGGCTGAGATATCCTCGATCTCCATCCCCCCTTCGGATGATGCCACGATCATCACCCGCTGGCTTGAGCGGTCCAGCACAAACCCCAGATAGATCTCGCGATCAATCGGCACGGCGGCTTCGACATAGACGCGGTAGATGCCTTTGCCTTCGGGGCCGGTTTGATGGGTGACCAGCTTGCGACCAAACAGGTCATCGCAGGCCTGATAGATCTCGTTTTCGGTGTTGCACAGCTTGACGCCGCCCGCCTTGCCGCGCCCGCCCGCGTGGACCTGCGCCTTGACGATCCACTTGTCGCCGCCCAGTTCACGCGCCCGATAGGCCGCCTGTTCGGGGCTGTAGGCCAGCGCGCCCGCAGGCACGTCGACGCCAAAATTCGAAAGGACTTCCTTGGCCTGATATTCATGGATATCCATCTGATCCGCTCCTGATTATGCAGCGATTGAGGTGCCGTAACGGCTTTCCAAAAGGGCTTCGATTGCGTCCGCGTCGACCTGACCGCCCAGTTCCCGAATGGCTTCGGCAAACAGGCGCACGATCCGGCTGACCGCCTCGCGGTTCAATTGGTTGAGGATGCCGATCCGCACCTGCACCGGCGCGCTGAGCGTCGGCCATATGCCAAAGCCCCGGGCGCGACAGTTCTGCACCAGCTCCATTTCGCGGCCCGCCAGTTCCGGGGGCAGGTTCAGCACCACGAGGCTGGGCATGTCCGAGGTGACCTGACACCCCATCTCGATAACCGCATCGCGCAGCACGCGCTCGTGGGTCCGGTATGACATCGACCGCTTGGCCAGACCTTCGATCAGGGTCAGGCGCAGGGATTCATGGAACGCGGCCACCGCATAGGCCGAATGGGTGCGGTGATAGGTACCTTTCTCGACATCCTGCCCGTCAACGATACCCCAATGGCGGGCCTCGAAGATCGGGTTGTGGACGTAAGAATACGCTCCGGTCGCCATCAGTGTCTCGATATAGGCATCCGTGAAGCTGACCGGCGCGTAAGTCAGCGGCAGGCAGCACAGGCCCTTCTGCGGGCAGGACGCCCAACCGGCAATGCCCGGAAAGTCATCGATTGAGAAATCATCGACGCCCAGCGACGACACCGCGTCGATCAGACCCATCGCGCCATGCCGCTGACATGCATCCGAGAACCCGCGCAGATCGTTGACGCGACCCGAGCCGGTTTCCCAATGCGCCATGAACGCCCATTTGGGTTTGTGCTCGGCCAGAGCAGCCTCGACCATCTCGCCTGTCACCGGCTGGCCATGGGGCACGTCAATCACCGTCACGCTGGCGGCTTGGGGATCAAGGGGGTTGGCGGCATGCTCTTGCGGCGTGGCGGCCTTGATCCGCAGGGTCAGCGCGTCGATGCCGGAAAAGGTGCCATTGGCAAAGGCCACAACCTTGTCGCCGGGCACAACGGCCGAGAACATGGTGTCCAGCGCGCTCCAGCCGGTTCCGGCCACGGCGAAGGTATGGGCGTTGTCCGTCCCCCAGATCTTCCGCAGCATGTGCTTGCACTCGATCATGCCGCGCAGCACATCACCCTGCATGTGATCCGCGACACCTGCCCTGGCGAAGGCCTGAAGCACGCGCGCATCCGTGTTGCCTGGTCCGGGACCCGCAGCAAGGGTCTTGGGGATTTCGAGCGGAGGGTAAATCTGGAATGTCATACTGTGTCATCCTCGGCTGTGGAGCGGGCGGCGCGCCCGAACTGTTTTGTTGCCGTGTAGAAAACGCAGACTTGCCCTATGACGCAACGTAACTTACTACTGCTTTTGGATGCCCAATAGTATGGGTTTATACCTACCCATAGTGGTAAAAATACCGAGGTATACAAAAGATTGGCCCACCCAAATGGGTAGGTTCTCGGAAAATCAGGGCAAAATCATATGGTTGAACTTCCAAGACCTCCGATCGAGATCATGCTGGCGGACAGCAACCCGTTGGTTCTGTCTGCCATGTCGGAAATCTTTGAGCGGGATCCGCGATTCTCTTTGGTGGCCACATCCGCTACTGCCGAGGGGTTTCTGGGAACGGTGATGCGTGTGCCCGTTCACGTGGGCGTGGTGGACTGGACGCTGCCGGTTCTGGGGGCCGCCAAGCTGATCGAAGTGCTACGCGATCAGGCCAACGCACCACGGTTCGTCGTCTATGGTGAAGCGGGCGGAGATATTCCGCGCCTGGCCATGCAAGCCGGGGCTGCCGGTTTTGCCCCCCGGTCCGGCGCTGTCGAGGGGCTGCTGGAAACCTGTGCCGAGGTTGCTGCCGGAAAGATGGTGTTCCCCTTCATCGACGTCCGGAAGATGCAGCAGGACCCGATAGAAAGCCTGTCGCGCAAGGAACGCGCAATCCTCGACGCGCTGGCGCAGGGTATGTCCAACCGCGAATTGTCGAAGGAACTACAGATTTCGACAAACACGGTAAAGTTCCACCTGTCGAATATCTACGAAAAGCTCTCGGTCAAAAACAGGACGCAGGCAATTGCGCAGTTCTATTCGGCCCGGATACCCAAAGGCTAGACCCGCTTGTTCGCAGGTGGAATTCACGCGGTTTTCAGGGCAAACTGATCCTGCACGCCCATGGCAGGAGGTCCCGGAATGCCCCAATACAACGATATGTTCGAACTATCGGTCGAGGATATGGACCTGATCGAACAGGCATTGCGACAGGCGATGACGTCTTATGCCACCGAAATTACCGGGAATTCCAACGAAGACCGCGCAAACCTTGAGGATACGGTGCGCCGGATGCATGACCTTCTGGGCCGACTGCATGACCAGAAAATCTTCTACCGACCCAAGCAAGGGACCTATATTGGCGGCTGACTGGACACATTCTGCCTCGTGCGCATTCGACAAAGTGATTTGGCAAGTCGCGGCCAAATCGGTTCAATGACAGTAGGAGGCGTGCCATGCAAAAACCGGAACGGTTCGAGAAATTCTATTTCGCCAAGGTCGGAATGGGCGAAGCCTGCGGCTGCGCCGAACGGGTCATCGACGTGTACGAATTCAACCGCAAAGGCGGTGCGCAGGCAAAGCAGGCATTGAAACAGGGCAAGCGCAAGCGTCGGTCATTTCGGTCATGGGCGTTGAAATACGGGCTGCTCAGCCGCAAACCCAAGGCTTAAATCCCGACATATCTTTGCGAAATCTCCGGGGTCAGTTCGGCCATTGTCCCCTGCCACACGGTTTTTCCGCGTTCCAGGATCACCGCGCGATCTGAAATTGCCGAGAGCTCTTTCAGCGACTTGTCGATAACAAGAATGGCCATGCCCGTGTCGCGTTTCAGCCGGGCAATTGCGGCCCAGATTTCCTGCCGGATGATCGGGGCCAAACCTTCGGTGGCTTCGTCCAGTATCAAAAGCTGCGGATTTGTCATCAACGCGCGCCCGATGGCCAGCATTTGTTGTTCGCCCCCTGACAGGGATGCGGCGCGCTGACCCGAACGTTCCGCCAGTCGTGGGAACAACGCACCCACCGTTTGCAACGTCCATTCGCCGGGGCGTGCAGCTGCGATCAGGTTTTCGCGCACGGTCAGGTCGCGAAAACAGCGCCGGCCTTCGGGCACCAGCCCGACCCCAAGACGGGCCACCTTATGGCTGGGCAACATGTGCAACGCGCGCCCCGCAAACTCCAGACGGCCATCCGAAGGCATCATGCGGCAGATCGCGCGCACGGTGGTGGTCTTACCCATGCCGTTGCGCCCCATCAGGGCCAGAACCTCACCCGCATCCAGTGACAGGTTTACGCCAAACAGGGTTTGCGACGGACCGTAAGAGGCAGTCAGGTTTTCAACGCACAGAAGGCTCATGCGCTGTCTCCCAGATAGGCGTCCTGCACCTCTTGCGACCTGCGGATGTCATCGACGCTGCCCGTGGCGATGATCCGGCCATAGACCAGAACGCTGATCCGGTCTGCCAAGGCAAAGACCGCGTCCATATCATGTTCAACCAGCAGAATGGGGGCCTCGGCGCGCAGCCCGTCCAGAAAGCCTGTCATCGCTTTGGACCCTTCCGCACCCAGCCCGGCCATCGGCTCATCCATGACAAAGGCCTTTGGGTTCAGTGTCAGGGCAACGGCCACTTCAAGCTGGCGGCGCTGGCCATGCGAAAGGTCCGCGCAGCGGGTATCCCTGACATCGGCAAGCCCAACACGGTCCAACGCCTCTGTCGCGCGCGCATTCAGGTCAGCCTTGCGCGTAACCGGGCGAAACAGCGACCAAGCGCCCGAGGTCGCACCGATGGCCCCCAGAAGCACATTCTCGAAAACGCTGTCTTCCATCGCCAGGGCCGAGATCTGGAATGTCCGGCCCAACCCTGCCTGCGCGCGGGCGGCCGTGCTCAGGCCCGTGACGTCCTGCCCCATCAAATCGACGCGGCCCTGATCGGGGGCAAGGCTGCCGCTGATCTGTCCGATCAGGGTGGATTTTCCCGCCCCGTTCGGGCCAATGATGGCGTGTATCTCACCCGGTTGCAGATCGATCGAGACATCGTCTGTTGCTGTCAAAGCGCCAAAAGATTTCGTCAGGCCATGCGTGGCAAGGATCGGCTCAGACATGCGCGCCCTCCTTACCCGTCAACAGGCCAATCACCCCGCCGCGCCCGAACAGGACGATCAACAATAGGATCGTGCCCAGCCAGACGTGCCAGAAATCGGTCAGGCCACCCAGCCAGTGCTCTAGCGCCACAAAGATCACCGCGCCGATGACCGGCCCCATCAACCGCCCGACCCCACCGATCACGATCAGGATGATCAGCTCACCCGACAGTTGCCAGCTGAACATGGTGGGGGAGACAAACCTGTTGAGATCGGCAAACAATGCCCCCGCCAACCCCGTGATCGCGCCCGAGATGACAAAGGCCACCAGTTTCAGGTGCATCGGGTTCAGGCCTACGGTTTCCACCCTCTCGGGAGTCTGGCGAGCGGCGTTCAGGGCCAGCCCGAAAGGTGAATTGCGCAAGCACCATTGCAGCAAAAGCGCCAGGCACAAGGCAACAAAGCACAACCCGAAGAACTGGATCGGGTCCAGCGTATTCAGCCCCGGAAACCCGTTGCGCACGTAGATCGACAGGCCGTCTTCGCCGCCATAAGTGCCCCAGGAAATGGCGAAGTAGTAGAACATCTGCCCAAAGGCGAGGGTAATCATGATGAAATACACGCCCGTCGTGCGCAGGCTGAGCAGCCCGATCACCCATGCGGCCAGAGCGGAAATCACCGTCGCCGTCAGCCAGATCACCGGCATGGATTTCGTGCCTTCTATCGTGAACGGCCCCAATTCCAGCGGCACATAGGTTTGCGCGTGATAGGCAAGAATGCCCATCGAATAGCCGCCCAACCCGAAGAAAGCCGCATGTCCAAAGGAAACCATGCCACCGATGCCAAGCGCTATGTTCAGACCCACCGCCGCCAGCGCCAGGATCACGGCGCGGGTGGTCAGGGTGATCGTGAAAATCTCATCCACGCTCAGCGCCCAAAGTGGCAGCGCCACAAGGCCCGCAATCACGACCCAGTTGATAAGGCGTTCCGAGATCATGCGCGCGCCCCGAACAGGCCAGAGGGTCGCCAGATCAAAACGATGCTCATCAGGATATAAACCGACATCGAGGCAAGCGCTGAGCCGGTTTGCGTGGCCGCGCCGCTGTCCATGAACAGCTTGAACAGCTCGGGCAGGAAGATGCCGCCCAGCGTGTCCGTCAGCCCCACCAGCAGCGACCCGATAAACGCGCCCCGGATCGAGCCGATGCCGCCGATCACGATGACCACAAAGGCAAGGATCAGCACCGGCTCGCCCATCCCGACCTGCACCGATTGGATCGCGCCGACCAAGGCTCCGGCAAGCCCCGCTAGCGCTGCGCCGAGGGCAAAGACCAGCGTGTAAAGCTTCGAAATATCGACACCCAGTGCGGCGATCATCTCACGATCATTCTCGCCTGCACGGATCTGGATGCCGATACGCGTACGCGCCGTCAGCCACCACAGGCCAAGCGCCACCACAAGGCCGATCCCGATCAGGACAAGGCGGTATAGCGGGTATTGGATATTGCCCGGCAGCGTCACAGGGCCCGACAGGTAATCGGGCACATCCAGAAACAAAGGGAAGGACCCAAAGACGTACCGGGTGCCCTCGGAAAAGATCAGGATCAGCGCAAAGGTCGCCAGCACCTGATCCAGATGCGCCGCTTTGTAAAGCCGCCTGATCACCACCGTCTCGATCAGCGTTCCGGCCATGGCCGCCGCCGCCAAAGCCGCGATCAGCGCCAGCAGGAACGAACCTGTCGCACCCGCAACCCAAGCGGCCGCGAAGGCGCCAACCATATAGAGCGACCCGTGCGCGAGGTTGATCAGGCCCATGACGCCAAAGATCAGGGTAAGGCCCGCTGCCATCAGAAACAGCATGACACCGAACTGCAATCCGTTCAGGACCTGCTCGATAACAAGTAGTGTGGACATCACGCGTTCCGGTGTCCCGAATCCGATCCGGGAGGGTTGGTCAAAGGACGAAGGGGAAGCCCCGGGATCAACCCCGGGGCGTGGTGCTACATGCTACAGTCAGCAGCATATGCGTCGGAATGGTTCTCAAGCGCGGTGCCGATGATCTTGTTGGTGAAGACATCGCCTTCCTGAACGACCTCGCGCGCATAGATCGTCTGTACCGGATGGTGGTTTGGACCAAATGAGAAATCGCCGCGCGTGCTGTCGAAATTCGCGGCCCGCAGCGCCTCGCGGAACGCGTCCGCATCGGACACGTCTGCGGCCTCGATGGCCGAGATCAGCAGGTTCGCCGTGTCAAAGCCCTGGCTGGCATAGAGCGACGGCAGACGTCCGTATTCCGCCTGAAAGCTTTCGACAAAGGCCGCGTTCGTCGGGTTGTCGATATCCTTGTTCCATTGAGACGTATTCACCACCCCAAGTGCCGCATCCCCGACCGCTTGCAGAATCCCCTGATCAAAGCTGAACGCAGGACCCACGACCGGAATGTCCACGCCACTGTCGGCATATTGCTTGAGGAAGGAAATCCCCATGCCGCCGGGCAGGAAGAAATACACGCTGTCCGCGCCCGAGGCGCGGATTTGCGCGATTTCGGCGGCATAGTCGGTCTGACCCAGCTGGGTATAGACCTCGCTCGCTACATCGCCTTCGAAGGTCCGCTTGTATCCGGTCAGGGCGTCGGTCCCGGCGGGATAGTTCGGGGCCATGATGAAGCTGTTGCTATAGCCTGCGGTATTGGCATAGGCGCCCGCAGCCTCGTGCAGGTTGTCGTTCTGCCATGCGACATTGAAATAGTTGGGGTGACACCCCTTACCGGCCAGCGGCGAGGGTCCGGCATTCGGAGACAGGTAGAACTTCCCCTGCGCCGTGACCGAGGGCACAACGGCCATGGCAAGGTTCGACCAGATGATACCGGTCAGCACATCCACCTTTTCGGACTGGATCATCTTGTCGGCAAGCTGCACCGCGATATCCGGTTTGCGCTGATCATCCTCGATGACAACTTCGATATCGTCGCGGCCCGATTGCTGGATCGCCAGCATGAACCCGTCGCGCACGTCGATGCCCAGACCGGCCCCGCCGCCCGACAATGTGGTGATCATGCCCACCTTGGTCTCGGCTAGCACCGGGGCTGCCATCAAAATGGCGGCCGCCGTTGCCATAAGAATCTTCTTCATCTTGGTTCTCCCCGTCACGTGTTTTCGTCTTTATGCCAAGTGTTAAGCATTCTTTGGACCCGGCTTTCAATTCAAATCGCTGCCCCCTGCCCCGGAAAACCGGCGCGTCGCCCTTTCAAACCTATGAAAGACATGCAACGCTCGGGCCGCAGGCCAGATCCGAACCGGCCCCAATTGCAGCCTGAAAGCAAAGGATTTTTCTGTGGCACACGCTTCGACACGAACCCTTTCGCTGACCGAAATCCGGTCTTTGGCCAAATCAGTGCTGATCCGCGCCGGTATGGATGAGCGTGGCAGCGACGTTCTGGCCGATATTGTCACACAATCCGAACGCGACGGGCCGCGCAGCCACGGCCTGCGCAACCTGCCGGTCTATGTGCAAAGCTTCACCTCGGGTTATGCCAACCCGTCCGCGCAACCGGAAATCAAGCGCATCGCGCCGGGTGTTCTGCGTGGCGACGGGGACAACGGGTATTATCAGATCGCAGCCACCGCCGCCCGTGACGAGATGATCGCCATGGCGCGCGAGAATGGCATTGCCGCCTTCACCTGTGCCAATTGCCACCATCTGGCCGCCCTGCGGTTCGATACGGAACCTCTGGCCGAGGCGGGTTTGGTGGCGCTCGCCGTGGTCAACTCACTGTCTTTGGTGGTGCCGCAGGGCGGACAACGCCCGGTGTTTGGCACCAACCCCATGTCTTTTGCCTGCCCGCGCGACGGGGCCGAACCGGTGGTGTGGGATCAGGCATCCTCGGCCGTTGCGTTTCTGGATATCAAGATGGCCGCTGCCGAAGGGCATGACCTGCCGCACCCCGCCGGGCTGGATACCGAAGGCAACCCGACTGCGGACCCGAACGCCATTCTGGAAACCCGCAGCCTGCTGCCCTTTGGCGGTCACAAAGGGGCCGGAATTGCCTTTCTGGTTGAGGTTTTGGGCGCAGCCCTTGCAGGCGGCACCCTGTCCGTCAATAACGACGCGCGCGAGGCGCATGGCGCGCTGAACATCAAGGGCGGCGCAACATTGATCGCGCTGGACCCGGCGCGATTTGGCAATGATGCGTTTGCGGACTACATCGCCCGGATCTGCGCCGAAATCGAAGGCAATGGCGACGCCCGCGTTCCCGGTGACGGACGGCTAAGACGGCGGGCCGAAGCCCAAGAAAATGGCGTGGCCGTCAGTGTTGATGTTCTGGACCAGCTTGAGGCGTTGATCTAAGGACAGCCAAGGCAGCACACGACTCAAGGACCCTCAGCCATGTATATCGAACCTTTCGGCGTCGAGATTTGGATGAACGAATGGGAAACCAGATGCGACTGGAATCTGGCCGAAACCTGCGTGGAAAGCCTGACCATTCAGGAATTGCTGACCCTGACAGGCCGAAACGCAACCGACCTGTCCGAGCTTCTGGACCTGAAAATGACCTATGGCGCCATCGAAGGGTCCGACCGGCTGCGCCGCGCCATTGCGGCGCTGTATGAAAACCAGTCGGTTGAAAACACAATCGTCACCCACGGCACGATCGGGGCCAATATGCTGATCCATAAAACTCTGGTCTCACGCGGAGACCGGGTTGTGGCCGTGGTGCCGACCTATCAGCAACACTACTCAATCCCCGCCAGCATCGGCGCGGATGTGCATCATCTTCAGCTGCGCGAGGAAAACGAATTCCTCCCCGATCTGGACGAGTTGCACGCCCTTGTGACACCAGAGACAAGGCTGATCGCGCTGAACAACCCCAACAACCCAACCGGCGCGTTGATGGACCGGGCCATGTTGGAAGACATCGCCGACATTGCCCGCGCGGCGGATGCGTGGATTTTGTGTGATGAGGTGTATCGGGGCACCGATCAGGACGGCTCGGGCATCAGCGCGTCGATTGCCGACATCTACGAAAAAGGCATCAGCACTGCGGGCATGTCCAAAGCGTACTCACTGGCGGGTTTGCGGCTGGGCTGGATCGCCGCACCAACCGAGGTGATCGAGGCGGTGACCATTCACCGCGACTATGACACCATCTCGGTCGGAATGATCGACGATCACTTTGCTGCGCTGGCGCTAGAGAACAAAGACAAGCTTTTGGCCCGCAGCCAGCGGATCACGCGCGGCAATCTGGAAACCCTGCAGGATTGGGTGGCGCAGGAACCAAAAATCACCTGGGTCAAACCAAAATCCGGCACCACGGCCCTGCTGAAATACGACCTGCCAATCAGTTCCCGCGATTTCTGTGTAAAGCTGTTGCAGGAGACCGGCGTGATGTTCACCCCCGGATCAGCCCTTGGGATGGAGGGCTATGTGCGCATCGGCTATGCCAACGGTCCTGAAATCCTGAAACAGGGCTTGTCCCGCGTGTCAGAGTTTCTGGCAGCAAGATAAGCCCGGTGGCCACAACAAAGACGCGCCACCTTATGCGAATTTCCCCGGCAAGGCGAATGCTCGCCAAGGGAATGGCCGAAAGCCGCCGCTACTTTGCCTTGTGATTTGCAATTTCTTCCTCGAAAAAGGATTGGTTCTTCGCAACAATGGCCGGGCTTTCTTAACCGCCGGCCCAACCTGATTGATGTGGATTTAATATTTTGAGACCCCAGCACCAAATGCCGGCTGCCCCACGTCATGAACTGCGCAATACGCGCAATCAGGGTATGACCTTTCTGGCGCTAGCCTTTCTGTTCAGCATCTTCGTGAACCTGCTGATGCTGACCGGGCCGTTGTTCATGCTGCAGGTCTATGACCGTGTTCTGGGCTCGCGCGCGGTCGAAACGCTGACGGCACTGTTTTTGCTGGTCGCGCTGCTTTATGGACTGATGGCCATGCTGGATTTCGCGCGCGGGCGCATCGTCGCGCGGTTTGGTGCGCGGTTCCAGTCGAAGTTGGACGCACGGGTGTTTGACGCCACCCTTCGCCGGTCGCTGAACCCGCAGGCCCGTGCAGCCCCGGCAACGGCACTGCGCGATCTCGAGTCGATCCAGAACCTGTGTGCCTCCCCGGTTTTACTGGCGGTGATGGATATCCCCTGGACCCCGGTGTTTTTGGCCGCGATTTTCATCTTTCACCCGCTGCTGGGCTGGCTGGCCGTCGCGGGTGGGGGGTTGCTGATCGTGATTGCGCTGCTGAATCAGGCCCTGACCCGCCGCAAAGTGGCCGAGGCGCAAGCCGCATCAGCGCGGGCGAATGCCTTTTCCGAACACGCGCGACAGGCGGCGGAAGTTGTCCGCTCGCAAGGGATGCAGCAGGACGTGACGCTACGCTGGCTGAACCAGCGCTCGGACGCGTTGCGCCAGACCATTGCGGCCAGTGACTGGACCGGCAGCTTTACCTCGCTGACCAAATCGCTGCGCCTGTTCCTGCAATCGGCCATGCTGGCGCTTGGGGCCTGGCTGGTGTTGCAGAACGAGCTTTCACCCGGTGCGATGATTGCCGGATCGATCCTGCTGGGCCGCGCGCTTGCGCCCGTCGAACAATCAATCGGACAATGGGGCATGGTCGAAAAGGCCCGTACCGCCTGGGCCTCGCTAAACCAGTTTCTGGACCACACCCCGCCCGAGGCTGAACGGACCAAGCTGCCGACACCTTCAGCGCAACTGGCGGCAAAGGGGCTGACGGTCATCCCGCCGGGTGCCACTGCACCGACCTTGCGCAATGTCACGCTGAACCTTGAACCCGGAACAGCGCTTGGTGTGATTGGCAAAAGCGGGTCGGGCAAGACCACTCTGGCCAAGGCTTTGCTGGGTCTCTGGCACCCCGCCGCGGGTGAAATTCGTCTGGGTGGTGCAACGCTGGACCAATATGACCCTAACGATCTGGGTCAGCACATCGGGTATCTGCCGCAGCAAGTGACCCTGTTCAACGGGTCAGTGGCCGAAAACATTGCGCGCATGTCCCAGAACCCCGATTCTCAGGCCGTGGTCGATGCCGCCAAAAAGGCGAACGCGCACGAGCTGATCCTGTCTCTTGAAAAGGGCTATGACACGTTTCTGGAAGGCAATGACAGTCAGTTGTCGGGCGGTCAGAAACAGCGCATCGCACTGGCCCGCGCCCTTTATGGGGACCCGGTGTTGTTGATCCTGGACGAGCCGAACTCGGCGCTGGACGCAGACGGAACCGAGGCGCTGAATGCCGCAGTGCGCGGGCTGAAAGCCGCCGGGAAGTCGGCGATCATCATGACGCACCGGCCTCAGGCGATCTCGGAATGTGACAATCTGGCGGTGGTCGAGAAGGGGCAAGTGGTCAAATTCGGTACCCGCGACGAGGTTCTGAATGCCATGGTCCAGAATGCCGGGGCGATCAAACGAAATCTCAGCCAGGTGACTTCGGGATGACGGAAAATTCAAAACCGGACGGGCGTTCCGCGTGGCGGATCACCCTGCCTGCCTTGGTCGGCTTTGCTGCGCTGTTTTTTCTGGTGGGCGTGCTTGGTGTCTGGAGCGTCACACAACGTCTGGCCGGGGCCATCGTTTCGTCCGGTGTGATCGAAGTGCAAAGCAACCGTCAGGTCATTCAGCACCCCGACGGCGGTGTGGTCGGCGAGATTTTCGTGCGCGACGGGGCCGTTGTCTCCAGCGGGGATCTGCTGCTGCGGCTGGATGACACCTTCCTGTCGTCAGAAAAGACCATTGTCGAGGCGCAGCTGTTCGAGCTGCTGGCCCGCCGCGCCCGGCTTGAGGCCGAACGCGACAATGCAGCGCCCGAAGACCTGGCCGCCCGTCTGCGCGAGGTTCAACAGGAAAACGGCATCGCCCCGGACCTGATCGACGGGCAACAACGCCTGTTCGACGCGCGGCTGAACACCTTGGCCCAGCAGACCGAACAACTGAGCAAACAGTTGGTGCAAACCGAAAGCGAGATTGACGGAACCGAAGCGCAGCTTGTCTCGCTGCGCCGTCAGGTCGATCTGATCCAGCAAGAACTTGAGGATCAGCAAAGCCTGCTGGAGCGCGGCCTGACCCAAGTCAGCCGGGTACTGGCCCTGCAACGGGAAGAGGCCAACCTGACCGGCGAAATCGGACGGCTTGAGGCCGCAGTGGCCCGGTTGAAAGGTCAGATCGCGGCGACCGAGATTCAAATCCTCGAACTGGCCGCCACCCGCCGGGAAGAGGCGATCACCACCTTGCGCGACGTGCAATCTCAGGTCGCGGAACTGTCCGAACGGCGCCTGTCCCTGACCGAGCGTCTGTCACGGCTGGACATTCGCGCTCCGGTTTCGGGTACGGTTTACGACAGTCAGGTGTTTGCGCTGCAATCGGTGATCCAACCGGCTGAACCGATGATGTATGTGGTGCCGCAGGACACGCCTTTGGTGGTGGCGGCACGGGTGGACGCGATCCACGTGGATCAGTTGCATGTGGGCCAACCGGTCGCCCTGCGCTTTCCGGCCTTCAACCAGCGGGAAACGCCCGAGATTGACGGGCATGTGATCAACGTCTCGGCCGACACATTCACCGACGATCAGACCGGCTTTACCTTTTACCGGGCCGAGCTTGTGCCGGATGACGGGCAGGTCGAACGCTTGAACGGTCAGGCTTTGCTGCCCGGCATGCCGGTCGAGGCGATGATCAAGACAGACGAGCGCACCCCCCTGTCCTATCTGGTCAAACCGATGTCGGATTACTTCAACCGCGCCTTCCGCGAGTGATCAGCTTTTGACATCACCCGAAAACCGCGCGGCGTTTTCCCTGGCGAATGCGCTGGCATCGGCATCAGCATCCCAGAATTGCGGGTTTGCCTTGGGAATGGTCAGCGCCTTCTGAACCGCAGGGCGCGCGTCGATGCGGTCGAACCACGCGTTCAGATGCGCTAGGTCATCTACCTTCACCCTTGCCCATACATACGCCCGCGCCCAAGGATACAGCATCATATCCGCAATCGTGTATTCCCCCGCTGCGATCCAGTCGCGCCCGTTCAGGCGGTCATTCATCACCTCCATCAGCCGGCGGCTTTCGTCGACATAGCGGCGGATGGAAAACGGCTCCTCATGGCCGTTCGGGGCGGCGATGTGCTGAAAATACATTGCCTGCCCCATCATCGGCCCAACATGGCCAACCTGAAACAGCATCCACTGCATGACCTCGGACCGCTTGACCGGATCGGACGGCAGGAATTTTCCGTATTTCTCGGCCAGATGCCACAGGATCGCACCGCTTTCGAAAATCGCCCGCCCCTCGGTCCGGTCTTCGATCGTGGGGATTTTGCCATTGGGGTTCAGGGCCAGAAACTCGGGCGTTTTCTGTTCCTGCTTTGAGAAATCGATATGTGTCAGGTCATAGGGAATACCTGCCTCTTCCAGAAAAATGACAGGCTTGTAGCCGTTCATGGTTCCGGCAGTGTACAGATGAATTTCGGCTTGGGACATGGTCATCCTCAGTGCGTTCGGGGTTTGCTGGCGGCCATGCCGGGTCGGGCTTGGCATATCGTGAACCTGTGAATTGCGGGAAGGAAAAGCAATCAGTATACTTTTTGTAACCTAGTAATCCGGAAAAGGCGCGAAAGATGCGGGCACAGGTCAATCAGGACAAAGATGGGCGTCGCATCGCCACCAATGCCTGCGCCGAACCTTGCGCGATAGAACGTGGAATGCGGATCATCGGCGGCAAGTGGACCGGGTCCATTCTGTGGCACCTCAAGGATGGGCCTGTGCGCTTTAACGACCTGTCCCGCATGATCGGAGGTGCCAGCAAGAAGATGATCGCCGAACGCCTCAGGCAGCTTGAACAGCAAGGGCTTGTCCACCGACGCGTGATGAACACCGCACCGGTTTCAGTTCAGTATTCGATCACCGCGTTCGGCCGGACCGCCCTGGGCTTTCTGGATGAGCTGAGGAAATGGAGCGATCAGTTGCCGCCCGCATTGACAGCGTCCGACCCTACCTCTGAATAACCGCGTTTTCCCAATCGTTCAGGAATTTCCGTCGTTTCAACTGATCGAGATAGGTCAGCAATGCAGGGCCCAGAACAATCGTCCCGCGCGCGTTTGCGGCCCCGTCCGATTGCAGAGTCGGCAGCGAGGCCGCTCCGCCCGCGTTTTGCGCGATCAGGTAGCGCACGAACAACTCGGCGGTTTGGGGTTCCGGAGTACCCGCCAAACCCATCGCCGTGCGCATCATTGTGGTTTGGAAATCCGTCGGCAGGATGACCTGCAGCACACCATCCCGATCCGCTCGCCCCGCCGCGTAGCTGCCAAGCACGTTATAGGCAACGGAAATGGTGCCATCCGTCAAATCGTCGATCATCGCACCTGAACAGCAATACAGATGAACGCCGAGGCCTCCCATCACCTCCATCAACCGCCAATAGGTTTCCGAGGCCCGCGCGTCCTGCGTTGCAAACAGATAGCCCAACCCCGAGTCCCGAATATCATAGGTCCCGACCTTGCCGCGAAAATCCTGCGGACGGGCACGCAGGATCTCGATCAACTCCTGTCGGGTTTCGGGGATCGGCCCGCCTTCGAAAGCGGCACGGTTGATTACGATTGAGGCCGGTTCCGAGGTAAACGCAAACAGGCTGTCATGCCATTGCGCCCAGTCCGGATGGGGTATGTCCGTCAGCGGCAGACCAAACCCGTCATTGGCCAGTTTCAACTGCAGGTCCATCGCGCTTGAGATGACGATGTCAAACGCATCCGGGTCGGCGCGGACCAGACGGTCGATATCGGCGGTGGTGGTCACAAGATACTCGATCCCGATCATTGGATTTTCGGAAATGAAACCCTCGATCAGTGGCGCAAACAACACCGTGTCGGTACTGGACAGAACGCGCAGAACCGGACCACCGGCATCCGCGTTGAACACCTGCCGATCTTCCCAGTCCTGAGCCGACACAGCGCAGGGCAACAAAAGAAACGCTAAAGCAATAAGGTAACGCATGCGCCGCCCTCCTGCCGGTTGCTGAGGGTCAGTGTGCCCCCATGCGCCGTCGCCACATCCTGCGCAATCGTCAGACCAAGACCGGATCCGATGGTTCCAATGGCGTTCTGGCCGCGCTCAAACCGGCGGGTCAGCAGGTCAATCTCGTCCGGTGGAAAACCCGGCCCCCGATCGCTGACAGTGACTTTGGGCGGGGTTGTGACCTCGATCCTGACGGTGCTGTCGGCGGGTGCGTATTTCAGCGCGTTGTCGATCATGTTGCGCACCGCATTCTGGATCAGGATAAGATCGCCCGAATAAGGCACCGCCGGATCACCTGTCAGCGACAATGACAGATCCTTCATCTCGGCAATTGGTGTCAGGCGCTGGACCAGATCGCGGATCAGGGTGACCAGATCGATCTCTTCCCGTTCCAGATGATCGGCCCGAAAGGTGATCATCGCATGATCCAGCAACTGCCCCGCCGCGCGTGAACTTTCGTCGATGGCCCGCACCATCGACCGCAACGCCTCGCGGTTTTCTTCCTTTTCCACGCGCTGCAACGTGGCATCCGCATAAGACCGGACCGTTGCCAAAGGGGTACGAACGCGATGCGCGGCCTCGGCAATAAATTCCTCGGACTGGCTCAGCGAGTGGTCCAGCCGCCCCATCAGGGAATTCAGCGACGTCACCAGCGGCGCCATTTCCCGTGGCACCGGTTTTCGGAACGGGCTCAGGTCCTGCGGCCCCCGTCGCGTGACGGATGTGGTCAGCTTGTTCAACTGCCCAATGGTGGTGGAGGTCGCCCAAAAGGACAAGCCGGCGGCCAGGGCAAAGAACCCCAGCCCCAGCAAGGCAGCATTACGCGAGATCTGATCCAGCGTCTCGGCCAGCGCGTCCTGCGTTTGCCCCAAGGCCACTTCTACCTGTGTCCGGGTGCCAAGCCCGACCAAGGTCCGGCTGGCGCTGACCTGCCTAATCGCCTCGCCCCGGACCTGACCCGAGCGGAAGGTCCAGCCACCGTCCGGGGTGCTGTTGGTTACGGGCAAATCGTCATAGCCGGACAAAAGCTGGCCGTCCTGAAAGATTGCATAAAACACCCTGTCATCCGACGGGGTGTTGAGCATGGAAAACGCGGCATAAGGAATATCGACCTCAAGCTCTCCGTCCCGCAGCGCCACGGCATCCAGGATCGAGGTGACCGACGCACCAAGGATATTGTCCTGCCCTTGCTGCGCCACGCGGGCCGCGTAGCTGCGCACGGCAAAGAACAGTAAAAGCGCCAGAATGGCCGCGCCTCCGATCAGGGTCAGCACCAGCCGGTTGCGTAAAGACCCCGAGACGGCAGCGCTAGCGGACATGATCCAACCTGTACCCCAGCCCGCGCAACGTGGTGATCTTCAGGTCCGAGCTTTCAAGATGCTTGCGCAGGCGGCCCACATAGACCTCAATAGCGTTATCCGAGACGTTGTCGTCATAGGAAAACAACCGATCCGCCAGCTTCTGTTTGGAAAACACCTGACCGGGGGCGTTCAGAAACAACTCCAACAGGCGCAGTTCGCGGTTGCGCAGCGACACGGTCTCGGACCCCACACCCAGATGACCCGCGACAGGGTCGAAAACGATCCCACCAATCTCAATCGTCGATTTGGCGATCCCTGATTTGCGCCGCAGCACGGCGCGACAGCGGGCCTCAAGCTCGGCATGATCGAAGGGTTTGGTGACGTAATCATCTGCCCCCAGATCGAGCGATCCGATTCGATCCGACACCTGACTGCGGGCGGTCAGAACGATGACAGGTGTGTCCAGATGACTGGCCCGATGCCGTTTCAGAAAGTCGCGACCGTCGCCGTCGGGCAGCATGATGTCCAGCAGGATCAGGTCATATTCCTCGGTGTCCACATAGGCCGTTGCATCATCCAGTTTCGCTGCATGATCAACGACATGGCCATCCAGCCGCATCCGCGAACTGATCGCATTCGCGAGGTCCATATTGTCTTCGACCAGCAGGAATTTCATGAGGCGTAAGCAGTATTTTCGCGCGTGACAGGTTGATGTCAGGTTGATGTGTTTTTCTTGACGATAATCTGAGCCGCCAAGCGGCCGGTTGTCAAATGGGAGGAAAACATGACGACATTCAAACTGGGCCGTCGCGCCCTGATCGCGGCTGTGGCCGCTGTTGGCCTTGCAGGGCCGACATTCGCGGATGAGGTCGTAGACAGCATCCACTTTCTGATCCCCGGCGGCGCAGGCGGCGGCTGGGACGGCACCGCGCGTGGCACCGGCGAAGCGCTGACCAAAGCGGGCCTTGTGGGCACCGCGTCTTACGAGAACATGTCGGGCGGCGGCGGCGGTAAAGCCATCGGCTATCTGATCGAAAACGCCGAAAGCAACCATGGCACGCTGATGGTGAACTCGACCCCCATCGTGATCCGTTCGCTGACCGGGGTGTTCCCGCACAACTTCCGTGACCTGACGCTGGTGTCCGGCACGATCGGCGATTACGCGGCCATTGTTGTCGGCAAGGACAGCCCGATCAACTCGATGGCGGACCTGCTGGCGGCTTATGACGCTGACCCTGGTGCGACAGCCATCGGCGGCGGCTCGGTCCCGGGCGGTATGGACCATCTGGTTGCGGCCATGGTGATGGAAGCCGCAGGCAAGGACGCGCTGGGGGTCAAGTACATCCCTTATGACGCGGGCGGCAAAGCCATGGCCGCCCTGTTGTCGGGCGAGATCGCAGCACTTTCGACCGGCTTCTCGGAAGCCGTCGATCTGGCAAATGCAGGCGAGGTGAAAATCATCGGTGTGACGGCGGATGAGCGTGTGGACGCAGCACCGGACGCGCAGACCATGAAGGAACAGGGTATTGACACCACCTTCGTCAACTGGCGCGGTTTCTTCGCAGCCCCCGGTCTGCCCGAAGACAAGCTGGCCGCCTATCAGGACGCCATCGCCAAGATGTATGACACACCCGAATGGGAAGAAGTACGCGCGCGCAATGGTTGGGTGAACATCCACAATTCAGGCGACGATTTCTCGGCCTTTCTCGAGCAGCAGGAACAGCAAATCAGCGATCTGATGAAGAAGCTGGGCTTCCTGTAAGCACCACCCATGGCAGAGCGGTTCGCCGCTCTGCCACACAAAAAGAACACGTAAGGGAGGGGATGTCATGGCGCTGGATCGCTGGATCGCGCTTGTTCTGCTTGGGGTCTGTCTGACCTATGGCTATGCCGCCTGGTTTACGATGGATGGCAGCCTGCCCCCCTTCATGCAGCGCAACCCAATTTGGCCAAGCACATTCCCCAAAGTGCTGTCGGTACTGGGCATCATCGCCTGCGTAATCATCCTGCTGGGCTTCGAAAAGTCCGAGCCGAAAGAGGCCGATATCGACTACCGCCGTCTGGGGGATTACCACCTTGATCAAGCTTTGATGCTGCTGGCCCTGATGGTGATCTATGCCCTGTGCCTGCGGCCCGTCGGCTTTCTGATCTCGACTTCTGCTTTCCTGATCCTCGGCTCGTTCATACTGGGTGAGCGCAAGTGGCACATCATGCTGCCCGTTGCCTTCATCGCCACCGGCGCGGTCTGGTATCTGGTTCAGGAAGTCCTTGGCATCTACATGCGCCCCCTGCCGGGCATTTTCGGAGGTTGATATGCTCGAAGGACTTCTGATCGGCCTGCAAACGGCATTCTCAATTCAAAACCTGCTGATGGTCATCGCGGGCTGTCTGATCGGCACGTTCATCGGCATGCTTCCCGGCCTTGGGCCGATGTCGATCATCGCCATCATGATCCCGGTCGCGATTTCGATGGGCGATCCGTCTGCTGCGCTGATCCTTCTGGCGGGCGTCTACTACGGCGCGATTTTCGGCGGCTCGACCTCATCCATTTTGCTGAACGCGCCGGGGGTCGCAGGCACCGTGGCCTCAAGCTTCGATGGCTACCCGATGGCGCGGCAAGGCAAGGCCGGCAAAGCGCTGACCATCGCCGCCATCGCCAGTTTCGCAGGCGGCACATTGGGGGCCATTCTGCTGATGGTCTTCGCCCCTGCCCTGTCCTCGGTCGCGCTGCTGTTCCATTCGGCCGAATACTTCGCCCTGATGGTTGTGGGCCTGTCTGCCATTGCGGCCTTTGCCGGGTCGGGTCAGGTGGCCAAGGCGCTGATCATGACGATCCTCGGCCTGATCATGGCAACCGTCGGCGAAGGCGCTTTGTTCAACCTGCCCCGCTTCACCATGGGGATCATGGACCTGCAATCCGGCTTTGGGTTCATCACGCTGGCCATGGCTATGTTCGCCCTGCCCGAAGCTTTGTTTCTGGTTCTGAAACCCAAGGACCTGCAAGGCGATGATGGAGAGATCAAAGACTTGCGCATTACCAGGGACGAGGCCAAAGCCATCGCGCCCGTGATCGGTCGCCAATCGGTGCAAGGTTTCTTCATCGGCGTCCTGCCCGGGGCCGGAGCGACAATTGCCAGCTTCCTCGGCTATGCGGTCGAGCGCAACATTGCTCCGAAAGAAGAACAGGACGAGTTCGGCAAAGGATCGATCAAAGGCCTCGCTGCACCTGAATCCGCCAACAACGCGGCCTGTACCGGGTCATTCGTGCCGCTGCTGACGCTCGGCATTCCGGGATCCGGGACCACGGCGATCCTGCTGGGCGCTCTGATCGCTTTGAACGTGACCCCCGGCCCGCGCCTGATGCTGGATGAGCCACAGATCTTCTGGGCGGTCATCATGTCGATGTTCATCGGCAATCTGGTGCTGCTGATCCTGAACCTTCCGCTGATCCCGTACATCGCCAAAGTGCTGGCTGTGCCGCGCAACTACCTGATCCCGTTCATCCTGTTCTTTACGTTGATGGGCGCCTATATCGGCCAGAACAACGCCACCGAGTTGCTGATCCTCGTCGGCTTCGGCATCTGCGCCACCGCGTTGAAATTCGCCGACTACCCCCTGGCCCCGCTGCTGATCGGGTTCATCCTTGGCGGGATGATGGAGGATAACTTTGCCCGCTCGATGCAGCTGTATGATGGCATCGCCTTCATCTGGGAACGTCCGATGACGCTAGGCCTGCTGGTGATCGCCGTCCTTCTGGTACTGCTGCCCAGCTACCGCGCACGCCGGGCCAAGGCGCGGGCGGCCGGTGTTGCTGATGGCGACTGACCCTCTGGCCGGCATCCGCGTTCTGGATCTGACGAACGTGCTTGCCGGCCCCTATTGCTGTTATCAGCTGGCGCTGATGGGGGCCGAAGTGATCAAGGTCGAGCGCCCCGGTTCCGGCGATCTGGCCCGTGTGCTGGGGGCCGACCCCGAACGCAACAAGGCCGGGATGGGGATCAGTTTTCTGGCCCAGAACGCGGCGAAGAAATCCGTCACTTTGGACATGAAATCCGAACGCGGCAAGGCACTGCTGAAACGGCTTGTCCGCACGGCGGATGTTTTGGTCGAGAATTTTCGGCCCGGCGTGATGGATCGCTTGGGTCTGGGCTATGAGGTCCTGAAGGCCGAAAACCCCCGCCTGATCTACTGCGCCATCAGCGGCTTCGGGCAGGACGGGCCGCGCCGCGACGATCCGGCTTATGACCAGATCGTGCAGGGCATCAGTGGGATCATGTCGATCACCGGCGCGCCCGATACAGCGCCTTATCGCGTTGGGTATCCGCTGGCCGATACGGTCGGCGGGCTGACAGCGGCCTTCGCCATCACATCCGCCCTGAACGCCACCCCGCGCGGCGCGTTTCTGGATGTCGCGATGACCGAGGCGGTGATTTCCACAATGGGCTGGGTCGTGTCAAATTACCTGATCGGCGGCGTGACGCCCGCCGCGCATGGCAATGAGAACACAACCTCGGCCCCGTCCGGTACATTTGCCACCGCAGACAGCCCGATCAACATCGCCGCCAACCGGGATGAGCAATGGCAGGCCCTGGCCCGGCATCTGGGTCGCGAAGACCTGCTGACAAACCCCAACTACGCAACCCGCGAGGATCGGAAGAAAAACCGCCATGCCTTGCGCGCGGAGTTAGAGCGCACGCTGACCACGCGGCCAGCAAAAGAATGGGTGCAGGAGTTGAATGGCCTTGGGGTGCCCACTGGGCAGGTTCTGACCGTCGCCGATGCGCTCGACGACCCGCAATTGGCAGGGCGTGGTCTGATCGGGCCTCTGGACGTGCAGGGCGAAATCCTGCACCTGGCTGGCAGCCCGGTTGTCATGGACGGCACACGCAACCACCCAGAAACCGCGCCGCCGGATTTGGGGGCGGACAATGCCGCGATCTGGTCCGCGCTTGGCCTGACCCAGTCCGAGACCGACGCCCTGCAACAGGAGGGCGTGATTTGAGCGACGTCTCCGACTGGTGGAAAACCGCGATCATCGACATGGAACCGGGCCGGATTGAGTTGCGCGGCGAGCCGATCCAGGACCTGATCGGCACCCTGAGTTTCGCTGAGATGATCTGGTTCATGCTGCGCGGCGACAGACCCACCCCGGCGCAGGCCCGTTTGTTCGAGGCCGCGCTGGTGGCCGCCGTGGATCACGGTCCACAAGCGCCCTCAATCGCGGCGGCCCGGATGGCGGTGACCTGCGGGTTACCGCTGAATAACGCGATGGCAAGCGCGGTCAACATGTTGGGCGACGTGCATGGCGGGGCCGGAGAGCAGGCGGTGCAGCTTTATCACTATATCGCCGATCACACGCAGAATCTGCCGGGCGCATTGGATGACTGGATCACCACGCAGGGAAAGATCCTGCCTGGTTTCGGCCACCGTTTTCACACCCCAACCGACCCGCGCGCCCCGCGCCTGATGCAGTTGGTTGCTGAAGCCGTCGATCAGGGCGCGTGCAGCGGGGATTTCATGCGGATCGGACAGGCGATCGAGGGCGAACTTGCGCATTGCAAGGGCAAACCCGTTCCGATGAATATCGATGGTGCAACGGCGGTGATCTATGCCGAGCTTGGCTTTGCCCCGCCGCTGGCGCGTGGGCTGTTCTGCCTGTCCCGCTCGGTCGGTATTCTGGCCCACGCTTGGGAACAGATGCAGCAAGACGGGCGCAACAAGGGGCCGACGCCGCCACACTACCGGTGGACTTATCTGAAAGACGAATAGCGAAACGCCCTATTCCAGCGAGACCCAAAGCACCTTTGCATCTTCCTCGCTGGTCGAAATACAGCCGTGTCCCATCCCACTGTCATAATAAAGCGAATCCCCCGCCTTCATCGGCAGCGGGCGGTAGTGTTCCGAGATAAAGATCAACTCGCCGCTGAGGACATACATGAACTCTTCCCCGGAATGGCGCACCCACTGGTCGAACTCAGAAATATCGCGCGCGCGGATCGTGGCGACATAGGGCAACATGCGCTTGCTGGTCAGTTCCGAGCACAAAAGCTCGTGCAGGTAGGTTGCGGTTTCGCGCATCTCGCCCGCGCCCTTGGGTGTGAAATCGCGACGACCCGTGAGGCCGGACTGACCGGATTGCACGAACAGTTGTGGCGGGTTCATGTCCAGTGCCTGAGTCAGGCGGCGCACGATCTCGAAACTGGGTTTGGTCTGGTTGTTTTCGATCTTCGATAGGGTCGAGCGACCGATTCCCGCGGCGCGCCCGGCCTCTTCCAAAGTCCAGCCTTTTTCGCGGCGCGCATCGCGAATTGACCGCCCCAATGCGGCCCCTTCGCCCTCTTCCTCGTGGGTGGACGCCTCAATCCGTTGGTCTTCGCCCATAAAAATCTCCCTATTTTATTGAAGGTTACCGAGTCTCCGATCATCTCGCAACTTCACAAAAGTGAGAAGGATGTTGCCTTGGGGGAACTTTTTCCACTATAGGAAACAAAGTTTCGAACCGAGGATTCGGTTATCGAGGAGGAGAAAATGTTCAAAACACCGCTGCACGAAGCCGATCCCGTTATCGCCACATCGATTGCCCGCGAAGGCACCCGTCAGGCTGAACAGATCGAATTGATCGCATCCGAGAACATCGTTTCCCAGGCTGTGATCGACGCGCAGGGCTCAGTCCTGACCAACAAATACGCCGAAGGTTATCCGGGCCGCCGCTATTATGGCGGGTGCGAATATGTGGATGAGGTCGAGCAGGAAGCCATCGACCGGCTGAAGCAGCTGTTCGGGTGTGAATACGCAAACGTCCAGCCGCATTCCGGCGCGCAGGCCAATGGCGCGGTCAAGCTGGCCCTGCTCAGCCCCGGTGATACGATCCTTGGCATGTCGCTGGATGCAGGCGGCCACCTGACCCACGGTGCGAAGCCCGCGCAATCCGGCAAGTGGTTTCGCCCGGTCCAGTACGGCCTGACCGATGCGGGGCTGATTGACTACGATCAGGTCGCGGCGCTGGCCAAGGCCGAAAAGCCCAAGCTGATCATCGCCGGTGCATCGGCCTATTCTCAGAAGATCGATTTTGCCCGTTTCCGCGCCATTGCCGATGAGGTCGGCGCATGGCTGCTGGCCGACATGGCCCATATTGCCGGTTTGGTTGCGACGGGCCTGCACCCCTCGCCCATCGGACATGCCCATGTGGTGACTTCGACCACCCATAAAACCCTGCGCGGTCCACGTGGCGGGATCATCCTGACCAATGACGAAGCGCTGGCGAAAAAGATCAACTCGGCCGTGTTCCCCGGTTTGCAGGGCGGCCCCCTGATGCATGTCATCGCAGGCAAGGCCGTCGCGTTCGGAGAGGCGCTGCAGCCCGAGTTCAAAACCTACATGCAGCGCGTGATCGACAGCGCAGCGGCCCTGGCCAATGTGATGATGGCGCGCGGGTGTGACATCGTTTCCGGCGGGACGGAAAACCACCTGATGCTAGTCGATCTGCGGCCCATCGGCGTGACCGGCAAAGACGCCGAAGCCGCGCTGGAACGGGCTGGGTTCACTTGCAACAAGAACAGCGTGCCGGGCGATCCCGAGAAACCCACCGTGACAAGCGGCATCCGACTGGGCACCGCAGCTGGCTGCAGCCGGGGCTTTGGCCCCGAAGAGTTCAAGCAGATCGGCCACCTGATCGGCGACGTGCTGGATGCGCTGGCACAATCCCCCGACGGTGACGAAGCGGTTGAACAAGCCACCCGCCGGAAAGTCCGCGCGATCTGCGCCAGCCACCCGATCTACTGAAAGACCAAGACATGATCTACGACCTGATTGTCATCGGCGGCGGGCCGGGCGGCTATGTTGCAGCCATTCGCGCGGCTCAGCTGGGCATGAAAGTGGCCTGCGTCGAAGGGCGCGGGGCCCTCGGCGGAACCTGCCTGAACGTGGGGTGCATCCCCTCCAAAGCGTTGCTGACCTCCTCGGCCAAATATGCCGAAATTGCACATCTCTCCTCCCATGGCATTGCGGTCGAGGGGACCAGCATCGACGTGGGCGCGATGATGGGACGCAAGGACAAGATCGTTGGCGATCTGACCAAGGGCATCGCGTTTCTGTTCCAGAAAAACGGCGTTGAACTGATCGAGGGCTGGGCCAGCATTCCCGCCGATGGGCAGGTAAAGGTCGGTGACACGGTCTACGAGGCCAAAAACATCCTGATCGCAACAGGGTCCGAGCCGACCCCCCTGCCGGGGATCGAGATTGACGAACAGGATATTCTCAGCTCGACCGGCGCAATCGCTTTGGACGCGGTGCCCGATCATCTGGTGGTGGTCGGTGCGGGCGTCATCGGGTTGGAACTGGGTCAGGTCTGGGCGCGGCTTGGGGCCAAGGTCACGGTGGTCGAATATCTCGACCGCGTTCTGCCGGGCATCGATGGCGAAATTGCCAAACAGGCGCAGCGCGCCTTGTCGAAACGCGGGCTGAAGTTTCAGCTTGGCCGGGCCCTAAAGTCCATCGACAAAAGCGATGAGGGCCTGACCCTGACCTTGGACCGGGTCGGCAAGGACAAGGAAGAAGTGATCGAGGCCGACAAGGTTCTGATCGCCGTTGGCCGCCGCCCCGTCACGCGCGGGCTTGGGCTGGAAGATCTGGGCGTCGCGCTGGACCCGCGTGGGTTTGTTCAGGTCGATGGCACCTTCCGCACATCGGTTCCCGGCATCTATGCCATCGGCGATTGCATCCCCGGACCGATGCTGGCGCATAAGGCCGAAGAAGACGGTGTTGCCTGTGTCGAGATGCTGGCCGGTGAAGCAGGCCATGTGGATTACAACACCGTTCCGGGCGTGGTTTACACCGACCCCGAGGTCGCCTCGGTTGGACTGACTGAAGAGGCGCTGAAAGAGGCGGGCACCGAATTCGCGGTCGGCAAGTTCGCTTTCATGGCCAACTCGCGCGCCCGTTCGACCGGAGACACCGACGGCGCGGTCAAGGTTCTGGCGGGTCCGAACGGCAAAATCCTGGGTGCGCATATCTGCGGTGCCCATGGCGGCGATCTGATTGCCGAACTGGTTCTGGCCATGACCAAAGGCGCAACCGTGTCCGAGGTCGCCTCCACCTGTCATGCACATCCGGCCATGGGCGAGGCAGTCAAGGAAGCCTGCCTTGATGCCATGGGCCGCGCGATTCACGCGTAACAGGGAGCAGCCAGATGACTATTCAGCTTCGCCCCCGCCACCCGGAAAAGGCCAAGAAAGCCGACAGCGCCATTCCACGCAAGCCAAAGTGGATCCGCCGGAAAAAGATCGAAAGCGCCGAGTACTACGAAACCCGCCGCCTGATGCGTGACCACAATCTGGCGACGGTGTGTGAAGAGGCCGCCTGCCCCAATATCGGCGAATGCTGGTCCAAACGCCACGCCACCATGATGATCATGGGCGAGGTCTGCACCCGTGGCTGTTCCTTTTGCAACGTTGCCACCGGTCGTCCCGACGCGCTGGACGCGTTCGAGCCGGGGCGCGTTGCGGCGGCGGTCAAAAAGCTGGGCCTGCGCCATGTGGTCATCACCTCGGTGGACCGCGATGATCTGGACGATGGCGGAGCCGGGCATATCGCCCAGACCATCCGCGCAGTACGCCACCAGAACCCCGGCACCACGGTCGAGGTTCTGACACCCGATTTTCTGGGCAAGGGCGATGCGGCTGACACCGTGTTCGCGGCTGCCCCGGATGTGTTCAACCACAATCTGGAAACGGTGCCGCATCTGTATCCGACGGTTCGGCCCGGTGCGCGGTACTATGCGTCGCTGCGTTTGCTGGACGATGCCAAGCGCGCAAATCCCGAGATTTTCACCAAATCCGGCCTGATGGTTGGTCTGGGCGAAAGCCTAAACGACGTGCGGCAGGTGATGGATGATCTGCGCGCGGCACAGGTCGATTTCCTGACCGTCGGCCAATACCTGCAGCCGACCCCGAAACATCACCCGATCGACCGGTTCTGGTCACCGGAGGAGTTTGCCCAACTGGAACAGATCGCACGGTCCAAGGGCTTTTTGCACGTGTCAGCCACTCCGCTGACCCGGTCGTCGTTCCACGCGGACGAAGATTTTGCCGCCCTCAGGCAGGCCCGCCAGCGGGCCCTCGCCAAAGGGGCATAAACCAACGCTATCGGGAGGGAGAAACCATGGAAGCGTTAAATTCAATCGTAGGGGCCATCAATGGCGTCGTGTGGGGGCCGCTGATGCTGGTCCTCATCCTTGGCGTCGGCTTCTTCTTGCAGGTGGGGCTGAAATTCATGCCGATCCTGCGCATTGGCACGGGCTTCAGCCTGCTGTTCAAAGGCCGTGAGGGTCAGGGCGAAGGGCAGATCAGCCCGTTCAACGCACTGATGACCTCGCTGTCGGCAACCATCGGCACGGGGAACATTGCCGGTGTGGCCACTGCTGTCTTCCTGGGCGGTCCGGGCGCCTTGTTCTGGATGTGGATGACCGCCCTGGTGGGCATGGCCACCAAATATGCCGAAGCCGTCTGCGCGGTGAAATACCGTGAAAAGGACGAACTGGGCAACTATGTCGGCGGCCCGATGTACTACATCAAAAACGGTCTGGGCGCGAAATGGGCCTGGTTGGGAGTTGCGTTCGCCTTGTTCGGCGCAATCGCAGCCTTCGGCATCGGCAACGGCGTGCAGGCCAACGGTGTGGCGCAGGTTCTGGAATCGAACTTCGGCCTGAACACCTCGGTCACCGGCGTGGTTCTGATGGTTCTGACCGCAGCCGTGATCCTGGGTGGCATCACCCGCATCGGTGCGGTTGCCGGTAAACTGGTTCCGTTCATGGCGGTCGCCTACATCGTCGCCGGTCTGCTGGTTCTGCTTATCAACATTGGCAACATTGGCAACGCCCTGTCGCTGGTCTTTACCTATGCCTTCACCCCGTCCGCCGCCGAAGGCGGTTTCGCGGGTGCCGCCGTCTGGGCCGCGATCCGCTTTGGTGTGGCGCGTGGTGTGTTCTCGAACGAAGCCGGTCTGGGCTCGGCCCCAATCGCACATGCCGCAGCCGAGACCAAAGGTCCGGTTAATCAGGGCCTGATCGCGATGCTGGGCACGTTCATCGACACCATCATCGTCTGCTCGATCACCGGCCTGGCAATCATCTCGTCTGGTGCTTGGACATCGGGTGAGTCCGGTGCAGCGCTCACCAGCCACGCCTTTGAACTGTCGCTGCCGGGTATCGGCGGGTATCTGATCGCCATCGCTCTGTCGATCTTCGCCTTCACCACCATCCTCGGCTGGTCCTTCTACGGTGAAAAATGCGTCGAGTTCCTGCTGGGCGTCAAATCGCTGATCCCCTACCGCGTCCTGTGGATTGTGATGATCTATTTCGGCGCAACTGCGGATCTGGGCTTCATCTGGCTGCTGGCAGACACGCTGAACGCCATGATGGCCATTCCGAACCTGATCGCCCTGGCCCTGCTGAGCCCGATCGTCTTCAAGCTGACGAAAGAGTTCTTTGCCAGCGGAGGCCAGTCGGAAGAGCCCGGCGGTACGCCTGCCGAATAATCCCGGCCCTTGCAAAAACGGGGGGCCAACCCGGCCCCCCGCCTTTGAAACAGATTTCCCTATCTCGAGGAGAGACGTGATGGCGACGAAAATACTGCTGCCAATCGATCACACTGACGACCGCTCGTGGAAGACTGCGCTGCCGGTCGCGTTGGAACAGGCGAAATTCTACGGTGCCGAACTGCATGCGGTGGCCGTCATCCCCGAGATCATCCAGCTGCCGAACCTGCCTGCCAACTATGGCGCGGGTGCCAAAGACCACGTGCGCGGCGCGGTTCAGGCCATTCTGGATCACGGCAATGCCTCGGACGTGCCGGTGCATATCGAAGAAGGCAGCGTCTACCGCGAAATCCTGAAGCTGGCCCATAAGGACGGCTTTGACCTGATCGTCATGGCATCGACCAAGGGCGATTTCCCGAATTATGAGATTGGCCCGAACCTGGCCCGAGTGGTGCGCAACGCGCATTGCACCGTCATGGTCGTTCGCGACCAGTCCCGCTGATTGAAAGGTGAGAATTATGTCCGACATGAAACGCACGCCCTTGTACGCCTTGCACGTTGAGTTGGGAGGTAAGCTGGTTGATTTTGCGGGCTGGGAGATGCCTGTTCAGTATCCGATGGGGATTATGGGGGAACATAA
>NZ_JBQFML010000016.1:0-27307 GCF_056531805.1 Ruegeria sp. K5
CCCACCGTCTCTCCGATGCGTCTCCGCCGCTCCCGCCGCGTCCCGAGCGCCTCAGCAGCGCCGGTGAAGGGCGTTCTAAGCATAACCTTTCATAGCCGCAAGCAGAAAAATCAGAAAACGGCGAAAAAACTTAGAAATCTCATTTTATCGCTTAAAAACAATAAGTTAGAAAGGCATTGAGCTACAGATGTGGCACACCAACACGCATCACATCGCAGGAATCAGGGGCGCTGTGATGTTATTCACGTGGTTACCCACAGACTCGGCTCAGACTCAGGCGGAATCGGCCTGTCTTGCGCGCGTCAAAAGACCTGACAGTGGCAATCTGAACGCCAGCAGGCCGAGAATGGCGGCAAGGTAGAGAAGCGGCTCAAGCTGGAAGCCTTTGGCCAACATGACATAATGAACCCCGCCCAGCAGAACCGCCGGGTAGACCAGCTTGTGCAGTTTGCGCCAGCGCGGACCCAGTCGGCGCACCGACCAGTTATTCGATGTCACAGCCAGGGGCAACAGCAGGGCAAACCCCGCCATGCCGACGGTAATATAGGGGCGTTTGACAATGTCCGCCCAGATCTGGCTGGGCAATTGTACGTCCAGCACCAGCCAGACCAGCAGATGTAGCGCGACATAGGCGAAGGCCAGAACCCCGATCGCACGGCGGAACTTGATGAGGTTCAGGCCGAGATGCTGACGCAGTGGGGTGACGGCCAGACCAAGGATCAAAAGCTGCAGGGCCAGTTCGCCCAACTCATGTTCGAGCGCCTTGATCGGCTCGACCCCTAATCCGCCGGTCAGGGCCAGATACAGAAACCAGGGGGCAGGCAATGCCCCCAAGGTATAGATCGCCCAAACAGGGATCTTGCGCAGTATCTGGTTCACCGCCTGCATCTGATCAGTAGTTCTCTTTCAGGTCCATGCCTTCGTACAGGCTGGCGACCTCTTGTTCATAGCCATTATACATCAGCGTCGGGACGCGCTTTGCAAACAGCCCGCCACCGATCTGACGTTCCGAGGCCTGCGACCAGCGCGGATGATCCACATTCGGGTTCACATTACTATAGAACCCGTATTCGCGCGGCGCGGACATGTTCCAGCTGGTGGGCGGCTCATCCTCGGTCAGGGTGATCTTCACAATCGACTTGATCGACTTGAACCCGTATTTCCACGGCACCACCAGACGCAATGGCGCGCCGTTCTGGTTCGGGATCGGGCGGTCATAGATGCCGGTCGCCATGATGGTCAGCGGGTGCATCGCCTCATCCAGACGCAGCCCTTCGCGATAGGGCCATTCGAGGATCGGGAAGCGCGTGCCGGGCATTTCGTCCGGGCGATAGGCGGTCTCGAACGCCACATATCTAGCACCTTCCTGCACGCCCGCCATGTTCAGCAGATCGGCCAGTTCGAACCCGTTCCACGGAATGACCATCGACCAGGCCTCGACACAGCGGAAGCGGTAGATGCGTTCCTCGATGGTCATCTCGGACAGGATGTCCTGAAAGTCATAGGTGCCGGGGCGGTCAACCAAACCGTCGATCTGCACGCTCCACGGCTCGGTCACCAGTGTATGAGCGTATTTCGCCGGATCATCCTTGCGGGTCCCGAATTCGTAGAAATTGTTATAGCTGGTGATCTCTTCCCAGGTGTTCGGCTTCAAAGCCTCCTGCGCCGCTGCGGGCCGTGCCATCGCGGTCAGTCCGACACCTGCCAGCCCAGCCATAACCTGCCGCCGGTTCAGAAATGCCGCCCGGGGGGTGACATCGGCATGTGTCAAAGTGTTGGTCCAGCGATGCGCCATTTGGATCTCCGTCAAGTTTCAGCGTCAAAGGTGACGTAATGCGCTGATAGCACAGAGCCAAGGAAACAGGCGTAACGATTGAGCGAACGGATTGTAACGTTCCGCGTGATCAATACTGGACCCCCCATAGGCATGGGTGCAACCGGAAGACACGGGCGTCGGGTCATGAGGTCAAAAAGCCTCTGGCCCGGAGACGCGCAATTCGATAGGCCGGTCACATCCATTGGTTGATCAGATTGCCCCCTATGCTTGTTTTTCAATCCTTCGCCCTGTCCTTTTCGATTCTTTGGCGGTTTGTCCTGACATTTCCGATTCTGGTCATCGGATTGCTTCTTTACGGGTTGGTCGGCGGGTTGATCGGCGGTCTGATCGGTTTCATCGCGCCCGGAGCCTTCTTGCTGATACTGTTTCTGATCAGCGCCTCATCCAGCGTGATTCCGATTCTGGTCGGGGCCCGTTTCGGGTTTCAATCCAAACATATGCGCCCAAGCCACGGTTATAAGGCACTGATTGTGCCTGCGCTTGCCTATGGTGCGGCCGAAGCCATGGTGATCGGGATTGCATCCGTTCCGGTCTTTGGGTTCTCGGGCCTGATGATGTCGCCGGCCAGCCTGGGCCTTGGTACCTTCGACAGCGAGGACCTTCTGAATATTGTGGCAAGACCCGAGACGCTGATTGCCATCTCGGTCCTTCCTTTTGTCGCTGTATGCGCGATCCGGGCCAGCCTGCTGGTGCCCATGGCATCAGCCTCGATCGGGCGGGATCCCGACAATCGCCCCTATACGCCATTTCTGCATTTCGGATCGTCTTTCTGGGAGCTGTTCGGCATCGTCGCGCTTAGCTACCTGTCCATTGTCGTGTTCTACTTTGTGATCTTTGCGCTGTTTCTGGTTCTGACAGCCACGGGCTCGCTCGAAACCTATCTGATGGAAATCGAGGCAATGTTGGACGGCAGCGAACCGTTTCGCTTTGACTGGTCGCTGGCTGCAATTATCGTCGTCTATCTGGTGGTCGCGCTTTGGAGCTTTAGCCTGCAATGCGCCGGTGGGGTCTTGGCCCATCTTCGGCTGGGCGGCGGGGCAGATCCGTTTGCCCCCATCGATCCGACCAAATTTGACGCAAAACCAGCCCCACCGCCGCCATCCAGTACAGGGCCGCGCATGTCTGCCGAAGACTTGCGGGCCTTGCGCAAAAGCCGTCAGTCCCGCCCCTGAAACGGCAGCGATCTTTACAAGCGCACAGACGGCGCGGCACTCTGTCAGGCAGGTGCCGTATCCCAACGCGGGAGCGGGGCCAGTAAATCGGCCTATCTGCCGCAACGGGAGGAAGACGAATGTGTGACATCTGTGTAATGAATGCCGTCAAGGACAGGATGCTGTCGCGACGCAGCTTTTTCAAAGCCGCCGCAGCCAGCGGAATAGCGGCCACCGCAACAGCCGCGACCGTTCCAGCAGCACTGGCGGCGGGTCATGGCGGGGTCGAGGATATGACCCACACGCTGAGCCCCGAGTTTCCGACCTGGGGCGGCGATCCGGGCATTTCAGCCGAGCAGGTCTTTAACTTTGGCGAACACGGCTTCAACCTGTTCAACCTGTCCATAAACGAGCACACGGGAACGCATATCGACGCCCCCCTGCATTTTTCGGCAGATGGCCTGTCGGTTGATGAAATCCCGGTCACCGATCTGGTTGCCCCCTTATGCGTCGTCGACATTGCCGCCCGCGCGGCCGAGGATGCGGATACGCGCGTCACCCCGGATGATCTGAAAGCCTGGATTGCTGCCAATGGCGACATTCCCGACGGGGCCTGTGTTGCCATGCATTCAGGCTGGGCGGGCAAGACGGCCACGGACGAGTTCCGCAATTTCGACGGTGAGGCACAGCACTATCCCGGCTTCCACGTCGAAGCCGCCCAGATGCTGATGGAGGATACCGGAGCACGCTCGATTGCCGTCGATACGCTGTCGCTGGATCACGGCATGTCCGCCGATTTCGCCACCCATTATGCCTGGTTGCCCTCGGGCCGGTTCGGGATCGAGTGTCTGGCCAATCTGGACCGCGTGCCTGCCTCGGGCGCAACGCTGGTCATCGGCGCGCCCAAGCATAAAGGGGGCACTGGCGGCCCGGCGCGGATATTTGCGTTGATCTGACATTTCCAACGCACAAGGAAACTGGCGCGTCAGACCGGCGGGCCAGTCACCTGTTACGTACCTCACAGGTCTTGGGCGCCGAGGACACACCACCCAATGGACAGGACGACCACGGATACCACCCTGCGCTATGACTCCGCCGCGCCGAAATGGCGGGATAAGATGCGCGTCCTTGGTTACTATGACGCGTATCTGGGATTTCTTTCGGCAGGCCAACGCACACCGCAGCATGAGGCGCGCGTTGTCGATGTCGGTGCCGGAACCGCATCATTCGCAGAGGCCTGGGTTGCCATTCATGGACCGCCCGGAAACATGACGCTGCTTGAGCCAAGCCCCATCATGCTGGCGCAAGGCCAAAATGCACTGCGCGCAAGGGGTGTTGAGCCAAATATTGCACAAGGGCTGCTCGGTTCCGTCGATCTTGAACCTGCAGATGTGGCGCTGGCGGCGCATGTGATCGAACACTGCCCGGACCCCATGCGCGCGCTTGAACACATACGCGATCTTCTGCACCCCCGCGGTCGGTTGTATCTTGTGGTATCAAAGCCGCATTGGTGCAATGCGATCATCTGGCTGCAATGGCGGCACCGCACGTTCGGCAGGGATGAGATACTAGGGCTTTTGGACCAGGCAGGATTTGAATGCGAACGCGAATACGCTTTCCCTGCGGGCCCACCATCCCGGACAAGCCGTGGAATACTGGTGCGTCGCAGAGGCTAGTTCCGAAGAAAAAGACCCGCCGATAGGGCGGGTCTTCTGGTTTCTGTTGGATCAATGCACCACGGCATCATTCGGGCGCGGGCGATCTGACGTGCCCAGCCTGTCGCCGATGATCAGCCCGTCCGACCCTGCGGTGACCGGAACGGTCTCGCCGTCCTTGATCTCACCGGCCAGCAAGGCCTCGGCCAGCGGGTTCTGCAGGGCGCGCTGGATCACGCGTTTCAGCGGACGTGCTCCAAAGACCGGGTCATAGCCTTCGTTGGCCAGCCATTCCTTGGCCCCATCATCCAGCGCGAGTTCGATCTTGCGGGCCGCCAGACGTTTTTGCAGACGCGCCATCTGGATATCGACGATACCATCCATATCACCCCGCTTGAGCCGGTCGAAGATGATGGTCTCGTCCAGACGGTTCAGGAACTCGGGCCGGAAATGCGCCCGGACCGCGTCCATCACATCGCGCCGCGCCTGTGCGCTGTCCGCACCTTCGGGCAACTGGCTCAGCGCCTGAGACCCAAGGTTCGACGTCAGGATGATCAGCGTTTGCTTGAAGTCCACAGTGCGGCCCTGACCATCCGTCAGAACACCGTCATCCAGAACCTGCAACAGCACGTTGAACACATCCGGATGCGCCTTTTCGACCTCATCGAACAGCACGACCTGATAGGGCCTGCGCCGCACGGCTTCGGTCAGCACACCGCCTTCGTCATAGCCGACATAGCCCGGAGGGGCACCGATCAGACGGGCAACCGCGTGTTTCTCCATGAACTCGGACATGTCGATGCGCACCATCGCGTTGTCGTCATCGAACAGGAAGTTCGCCACGGCCTTGGTCAGCTCTGTCTTACCCACGCCGGTCGGTCCGAGGAACAGGAACGAGCCCAGCGGGCGACCTTCGTCATTCAGCCCCGCACGTGCCCGGCGCACGGCGTTGGCGACAGCAGTCACCGCCGCATCCTGACCGATCACGCGGGAATGCAGATCGTCTTCCATCCGCAGCAGCTTCTCACGCTCACCTTCCAGCATTTTGGCGGTCGGGATCCCGGTCCAGCGTTCGACCACGGATGCGATCTGTTCCGGGCGCACCGTTTCCTCGGCCATCATGGCGTTGCTTTCCGCGTTTTCGGCCTCGGTCAGCTTTTTCTCAAGCTCGGGGATGATGCCGTAGGACAGTTCCCCCGCCTTTGCCAGATTGCTTTCGCGCTTTGCAATCTCAAGATCGGCCCGCGCCTTGTCGAGCTGTTCTTTCAGATCACGCGCGCCCGCAAGCTTGTCACGTTCGGCCTGCCATTGGGCCGTCATCTCGGCGGATTTCTCCTGCAGATCGGCCAGATCCTTTTGCAAGGTGTCCAGACGGTCCTTGGATGCCGCGTCATCCTCAAGCTTCAGCGCTTCTTCCTCGATCTGCATTTGCAGGATCTGGCGGTCGAGTTGATCGAGTTCTTCCGGCTTGGAGTCCACCTCCATCCGCAGGCGCGACGCTGCCTCATCAACAAGGTCGATGGCTTTATCTGGCAAGAACCGGTCGGTGATATAGCGATGAGACAGCGTCGCCGCCGAGACCAGCGCCGAGTCCGAGATGCGTACACCATGGTGCAGCTCGTACTTTTCCTTGATGCCCCGCAGGATGCTGATCGTATCCTCGACGGTCGGCTCCTGCACCATCACAGGCTGGAACCGGCGCGCAAGGGCTGCGTCTTTTTCGACGTATTTGCGGTACTCATCCAACGTGGTCGCGCCGATACAGTGCAACTCACCCCGGGCAAGCGCAGGCTTGATCAGATTGGCGGCATCCATCGCGCCGTCGGATTTCCCGGCCCCAACCAGCGTGTGCATCTCGTCGATGAACAGGATGATCTCACCAGCGGCTTCGGTCACTTCGGTCAGAACGGCTTTGAGGCGTTCTTCGAACTCACCACGGTATTTCGCACCGGCGATCAGAGCGCCCATGTCGAGCGCGAGCAGCTTTTTGTCTTTCAGCGACTCCGGCACGTCGCCGTTGACGATGCGCAGGGCCATGCCCTCGGCAATCGCGGTTTTGCCGACGCCGGGTTCGCCGATCAGAACCGGATTGTTCTTGGTGCGGCGCGACAGAACCTGCATCGAGCGGCGGATTTCCTCATCCCGCCCGATGATCGGGTCAATCTTGCCCTCAGCCGCTGCTTCAGTCAGGTCGCGCGCGTATTTCTTGAGTGCGTCATAGCCCTCTTCCGCCGACGCAGAATCAGCGGTGCGACCCTTGCGGATGTCGTTGATCGCTTCGTTCAGTTTCTGCGCGGATACGGCCCCGGCTTCCAAAGCGTCCTTGGCTTTGGATTTCACCATGCACAGCGCCATCAACACCCGTTCGACCGGCACAAAGCTGTCGCCCGCCTTGGTGGCGATCTTGGCGGCCTCGTCCAGAACCTTGGCGGTCTGGCCGTCCATGTAAATCTGGCTCGCGTCGCCGCTGACTTTCGGGATTTTCCCCATCGCGGCATCCAGCGCCTCGACCACGCGGTTCGGAGCGCCGCCTGCGCGGGTGATCAGGTTGCTGGCCAACCCCTGATCGTCATCCATCAATGCCTTGAGTATATGTGTGGGCTCCAGCCTCTGGTGCCCCTCGCGCAGCGCAATCGTCTGCGCGGCCTGCACGAATCCCCGTGCCCGCTCGGTGAACTTGTTCAAGTCCATTGCTATTCTCCTTTTCCAAGCGCCCTAAGTCTGCTGCGCCCGCTTGGCGGCACGCGTCGGTCTGGGCCTCGCATTCAATTTGGGAAATATCTTTGCCGGTTCAAGAGGCTAGAGCGCAGATTCCCACACTATTCGCGCTGAATCGTGTAGACCGTGTAGCCTCCGGTCTCGGCCACCTGAACAGCACCCAGGTCATCGACCAGAGACTGCGCCGCATCGCTGCCTGTCGGGCAGGAAACAAGATCGGCGGTGTGATCAAGGAAATTGCCGGTAAAGGCCGTTTCGCCGGTCAGCTGGCACCAATCATCTTCGGATCGGTAGCCGCGTACCAGACGCAAATCATCATTCGTCGGGGCCGGTGCAGCCCCTGTTTCCGGAGCGTCAGGCGTAGGGTCTTCGCAGGCGGCCATTGTCAAAACCACGCCCAGCAACAGCAGTTTCTTCATTTCACGTCCCTTTGTTTTCGTTATTTACGTTCAATCCGGTCACTCTAGCACAGAACACAACGGCCCCTGACAGCTATCGCGCATAGACAGGCGCGCCCGAACCCGTTAGGACGCAGACGTTTGCCAAAAAACAGGAGCGCCCCAATGTCCGATGACCGCCTGATCGTAGCCCTTGATGTTCCGAACGCCCTGCAGGGGCTGGCCATGGCCGAGCGGCTGGGCGACAGCGTTTCGTTCTACAAGATCGGGTTGGGGATGCTGACCGGCGGTGGGCTGGCTTTGGCCAATGAGCTGAAACAGGATCACGGCAAGCGCATCTTTCTGGACATGAAACTGTTCGACATCGGCAACACGGTGGAAAACGCGGTGCGCGGTCTGGCGCAGTTCGATCTGGATTTTCTGACTGTCCATGGCGACCCGCATGTGGTGCGCGCCGCGAAAGAGGGGGCCTCGGGCAAGGACCTGAAAATCCTTGCCGTGACCATCCTGACCTCGCTGAACCGCGACGATCTGGATGCCAGCCTGCTGAAAGAAGGCGACGTGCAGGAATTGGTCGTCGAACGTGCGGCCAAGGCGCTGGAGGCCGGGGCCGACGGCGTTATCGCCAGCCCGCAAGAGGCCGCCCTGATCCGCGCCCTGCCCCAGGTCGAAGGTCGGCTGATCGTTACGCCGGGCGTGCGTCCTGCCGGGGCCGCATTGGGCGATCAGAAACGCGTCGCGACCCCGGCCAGCGCCATCGGCGACGGGGCAGATCACATCGTGGTGGGCCGTCCGATCTATCAGGCGGACGATCCGAAAGCGGCGGCCGAGGCCGTTCTGAGCGAATTAAACTCTTTGACACGGCACTGAACGGTTTCGGGAATCAAACCCTGAATGCGTTAACAAATGTCTTGATTAACTTGACCTTAGGTCATTTTTGACCCCTAAAACCGCTGAAACAAGCTGTGCCCGAAAATACACAGAAAACGCGCAAGTTTAGGGTCTGGGGCTTGGAACCTATCTAAATATAGAGATATCGGCGAGTCTTGGGGATGAAACACTCCCCAACGAACCGTGTCTTCCTGAGGTTCGTTACCTCCCCCCGCTGACGCGCGGGGGGTCTTCTTTTGAGATCAGACACAGATTGTCGGACCTTTGATCCCCCCTTATCGGTGGTATAAGGGGTGCCCAACCCACTCGCGGAATGCCCGAGGACGCGCATGCCTGGTCTTTGCCGAGATTGCCTGACCACAGTCACCGACGAACGGCGCTGCCCGACCTGTGGCAGCCCTCGGGTCAAGTCACATCCCGAACTGTTCGACCTGTCCATCGCGCATATGGATTGCGATGCCTTCTACGCCTCGGTCGAAAAGCGCGACAATCCGGATTTGGCGGACAAGCCTGTGATTATCGGCGGTGGGAAACGGGGCGTGGTGTCGACGGCCTGTTATGTGGCGCGCATCAGGGGCGTGCGCTCGGCCATGCCGATGTTCAAGGCGCTACAGCTTTGCCCCGAGGCGGTGGTGATTAAGCCCCGCATGTCGGTCTATGTCGAGGTCTCGCGCGAGATTCGCGCGATGATGGATGAACTGACGCCGGTGGTGGAACCCTTGTCACTGGATGAGGCGTTTATGGACTTGTCCGGCACCGAACGTCTGCACGGCGCGCCACCTGCGGTCATGCTGGCACGTCTGGTCAAGCGCATGAAGGATGAACTGGGCCTGACCGGCTCGATCGGGCTGAGCCATAACAAGTTTCTGGCCAAGGTAGCCTCGGACCTCGACAAACCGCGCGGGTTTTCGGTGATCGGCAAGGACGAGACGGCAGAGTTCCTGCATGACAAGCCCGTGCGTCTGATCTGGGGCATTGGCCCGGCGGCACAGGAGTCGCTGGAACGGGCGGGCATTCGCACCTTCTCCGACCTGCTGCGCTGGGATCAGGAGGCGCTGACGGCGCGGTTCGGCTCGATGGGTTATCGCCTGTGGCATCTGGCGCGCGGTCAGGACAAGCGGCGCGTGTCAGCGCATGAGCCGATGAAATCGATCAGCAATGAGACCACCTTTTTCGAAGATACCGCCAGCACCGACATTCTGGACGGTCACATCTGGCGCATGGCGTTGAAAGTGTCCGACCGGGCCAAGGCCAAGGATCTGGCCGGGCGGGTTGTCACCTTGAAGCTGAAGAAGGCCAATCACAAGATCATCACCCGGCGGGTTTCGCTGCGCGATCCGACCCAGATTGCCGACCGAATCTATCGCACCGCGCGTGGCCTGTTCGATCAGGTGGGCGATCAGGGCCCCTATCGGCTGCTGGGCTGTGGCTTGTCCGATCTGTGTTCAGCGGATCAGGCCGACATATCAGGGGATTTGCTGGACCCTGACGCCGGACGCCGGTCTCAGGCCGAGCGTGCGACCGACAAAATCCGGGAACGGTTCGGCGCAGATGCCATCGTGAAGGGGCGCGCCTTGCGCTAGGCCCTATTCCGCCGCCAGACGCTGAGGCTGCGCGCCGATGCTGGCGATCTCGGCGATCACCTGACGTAACAGCCTTGAGAAAGGCATGAAGTTCGCATTCGGGGCGATCTTTTCTTCATCCATATACAGCGCGCGGTCGATCTCGATCTGAATCGCGTGTTGCTGGCGACCGGGCCGCCCGTAGGTTTGCGTGACATAAGCCCCGGCAAAGGGCGCGTTGCGCGCAACCGTCAGCCCCGCCGCCGCAAAGGCGGCTTCGATGCGGTCTACAATCTCGGTGGACGCCGACGCACCAAACCGGTCGCCCAGAACAATCTCGGGCCGCTGGCTGCGCGAGGTGCTGGCCATGGCAACCGCCTCATGCGGCATTGAGTGGCAATCGATCAGAATCGCCTGCCCGAATTTTTCATGCGACTCGGCCAGCAGCGATTTCAGCCGCGTATGGTAGGGCCGCCAATAGGTGTCGATGCGCAGACGCGCCTCATCCATGGTCAACTTGCCGCGATAAATCGCCCGGCCATTGGCCACCACGCGGGGAATCACCCCAAGCCCCGAGGCAACGCGGGGGTTGTGCCCCTGCCTGCGCGCACCGCTGATCAGCGCCGGATCAAGCTCATCCGCGCTGCGGTTGAGGTCCAGATAGGCGCGCGGCATGGCCGCCTTGATCAGGGGCGCGCCGAACTCTGACGCTGAGGCAAACAGTTGATCCACAAAAGCATCTTCCGAGGATCGAATCACGTTTGGGTTCAGAACAGACCGTTTCAGCAATGCCTCGGGATAGTCCCGCCCGCTATGGGGCGACGAAAACACGGCGCATGAGGTGCGATTCTCGGGCATATCCAGTATGAAGGCTGCGTTCGGCATGATCTCTCCGTGTTCGCACTCAACATAGACCGGAAAATTGTTCTTCCAAACCCCTTGAACCCCTGAACGACTCCTTTTATAGACCCCGCTACCGGCGCGGTGATCCGCGCCCCATTTCGTTATGGGGCAGGGCACGCAAAGGGAAAGTGGGCGGTTAGCTCAGCGGTAGAGCACTTCGTTGACATCGAAGGGGTCACAAGTTCGATCCTTGTACCGCCCACCATCGTTTCACTGTTCCGGGCTTCCGGGACACCCGACTAACCCAGGCGCTGGCCACGTCTTTGATGAAGGCGCCGCAGATTGGAGACAGACCCATGAAGGTCAAGAACTCGCTCCGCTCGCTCAAGAACCGGCACCGCGACTGCCGGGTTGTGCGTCGCAAAGGCCGCGTCTACGTGATCAACAAGACGCAGCGCAAGTTCAAAGCTCGCCAGGGCTAAGAACTGCACATACCCAATTCGAAAGAACCGCGCTGTAAAGCGCGGTTTTTTTGTGCGCAGCCTGTCAGGTAGCAGGGTTGGTCCGAAACACTTCGATCGCCTCGCCAAGCCCTTTGAGTTGATGGCAGCCCACCGATTCTGTTTCCCTGTTCAGATGGCGCTGCACATCCTTGGTCATCAGCATCTGCTCACCCAGGTCCTTGCACAGCCCCTGAACCCGGCTGGCGACATTCACGGCTGACCCCACCACGGTAAAGTCCAAGCGGTCCGGACTGCCGATATTTCCGAATGTCACGGGGCCATAGTCGAGGCCGACGACAAACTCGATCTGTTCGGCACCTGCGGCTTGGGCGTCCTGATTATACGCCGCAAGCCGGGACAAGGCCTCGGCCGTTGCGAACACTGCTGACTGGCAAGCGGTTTCCGCATCAGGCTCTGCCGGAAAAAAAGCCAGAACACCGTCGCCCATGAATTTCAGCACGTCACCGCCATGGTCCCGAATCGGGCCCACAACCATCTCGAAATAATCACCCATGATGGTCAGCAGTTTCTCTTCGGGCCAGACCTCGGATTTCGCCGTGAACCCGCGCAAATCCGCAAACAGGATCGCGGCAGAGACCGACTTGTGCTCGCCCCGTTTGATATTGCCGTTGCCAATCTCAAGCGCCGGGCCTTCGCCCAGATAGGTTTGCAGCAGGCTTTTCTGCGACTCGCGCATCGCAATCGGTTCCAGCGCCGAAGACAATGCGTGGCGGGTGGCTTCGATGATTTGCACCTGCGCGTCCGAAAAGCCATCCGGGTGATCCGTGCTGAAACTGGACCCCTGAACCGAACCGTCACCATATTCCAGCGGCATGGCGAGGAAATCCGTGGCACCGGCATCGCGCAGTTCGGAATACACTTCATGCTCAGCCGACAGGTCCAAATCCAGCAGCCGCTTGCGCAAGGGTTGGCGCGAAGTCGCAACCGCCTGAAACGGGCTGCCATGCCACGCGCTTGAGACTCGAATCGTGATTGGAACCGTGTATTTCCGAGACCCTTCCGGCGTCCAGATGATGCCCCACGCGCTGATCAGCGGGTTGGAGTAATTCTGACCGATCCGAACCCGCGACAAAGGCACGCCCAGTTCCTGTAAGCCTGCGCAGTATTGCGACACGATCCGCGTTTCGTCACCCAGCATCCGACCCTGCGAAATCAGCCAGATGATCAGATCGTTCTTGTCTTGCATAGGTCGCCTTCCCGCTCTGCCATTCGCCTCAACATATGGTGCCCGCGCCCTGACCGGCAATGTCGGGTGCATTTGACAGGATTCGCATAGTGAATTCCAGAAATCGCGCCTCTCAAACCGGCCCAGAACCATCATCTTGGCTGCCGAAGACCACATCACAGATGGAGAGAGTTATGAAACGCGCTTCACTTACAACCGCCGCCGCCCTGATGGCGTCAACCGCAATGGCCGATATCGAAACACGGACTGTCACGTTCGAAAACGAAGGGGCCGAGATGTCGGGCACCCTCTACCTGCCCGAAGGATATGACGGCACGCCCCTGCCCGCCGTTGTCGTCACGGGCGCTTGGACATCAGTGCAGGAACAGATGCCTGCGAATTATGCCCGCCAGATGGTCGCGCGCGGCTTTGCTGCTTTTACCTTCGACTTCCGCGGCTGGGGTAAATCCGGTGACCTGCCCGAAGGCGTCCGGTTTGTCGAAAGCCCACAGGAAAAGACTTCGGATATTGCCAAGGCGTTTGAAGTTCTGGCGACACTGCCCGAAGTCGATGCGTCTCGGATCAACGGTCTGGGGATCTGTGCCTCAGCCGGGTATATGGTCGACGCATCCGCCGGGAACGATCTGGTGCAGCGGGTTGGCCTCGTTGCCCCGTGGTTGCAAAACGGCGAAATCGTCGAGACCGTGTACGGCGGCGCTGACGGTGTGGCCGGTCTGATTGAAATCTCCCGCGCTGCCAAGGCGTCAGGCGGTCAGATCATCCCGGCGGCAGGTCCGGAAGGGGCTGAGGGCGTGCTTATGCCCATCGGCGGCTACTATTACGAAGCCGACCGAGGCGCGATCCCGGAATATGACAATCAGTGGAACAACGCAGGCTGGGAAGGCTGGCTGACATACTACCCCGCAGACAACCCGCAGCGTCTGGATAAACCACTGGCCATCGTCCATTCGGAAAGCGCCGCAATCCCGCAGGGCGTGCGCAGTTTTCTTGGCGGGTTTGCCGGGGACGCGACCATGCAATGGCTCGAAGACGTGACCCAGTTCGATTTCTACGACAATCCCGAAGACGTCACGCGGGCCGCAGACGCCATGGCCGAGCATTTTCGTGGGGAGCAAGGATGAAACCCTTGCTTGCACCCCTTGTGACCTCAACCGCACTACTGATCGGAGGCTTGGCAATGGCCGCAACACCGGAAGAGAACATCAAAACCGTTCAGGATTTCTTTGCCGCCTATGGGGCAAACGACCTTGAAGCGATTGCTGCCGTGATGGACGAGGATGTGCGGTGGCACATCCCCGGCCGCCATCCCTTAAGCGGCACCAAACAGGGCCGCACTGAGGTTCTGGCGTTCTTCGAACAGCTTGGGTCGGCCGGATTTCAGGCCGAACCGATCTACTTTGGTGCGGATGAAACTCATGTCGTCGATATTCATCGCGGATGGTCGAATGTCGATGGCGCGGCAAATGTCGATACGATCTGGGCGCTGGTCTACCGCATCGAGAACGGCAAGATCGTTGAAGCGACGAACCTGTCCGGCGATCAGGATGCGGCCAATGCGTTCTTTTGGGCCCAGTATCCGCTCGCGCCTCTGCCCGGACGTTTGGCCGAGTAGTCAGACCGATGAATCCCAAGCCTCCGCTTTCATTCAACCTGAGAAAACAGGAGCCACGACAATGGTGAAAACACTGATCTCTACAGCCGCAATTGCGACCCTGGCCGGAACCATCGCTTTCGCTGATCAGGCCCAGATCAACCGATCGATCACGGACATCGCCGCCGGGGCCGACCGGCACGACTGGGACCGCGTGCGCAGCGCTTTTGCCGACACGGTCACAACCGACTACACCAGCCTTTGGGGCGGCGATCCTGCCACGCAACCGGCTGACGCGTTGATTGCTGCATGGTCCGGCTTCCTGCCCGGTTTCGACAGCACGCATCACATGGTGACGAATGAAACCGTGACCTCGGTCAATGGCAATACTGCCACCGCCGAGGCCGATTTCACAGCGACCCACCGCATTGATGACGGTCTTTGGACATTGGGTGGCCGATACTCTTACGCGTTGGTTCAGTCCGGCGACCGCTGGCGTGTCACATCCCTGACCATGACCGCACTTTGGGAAACCGGGGATCGAGGGTTGGTCAGCATCGCAGCAGAGCGGGCGAGCCAGTAACCAGCACGCTCCACCAGTTCGGGCGGGTCATCCCGCCCGGAATTTGGCCGGTGTTGCGCCGAACTTGCGTTTGAAATGTTGCCCAAACCGGCTGACATCCTGATAGCCGACGCGCCAGGCGATCTCAGCCACGGTCAGCTTTGAAGTGCGCAACAGAACAGATGCACGATCCAGCCGGGCCGCGATCACATATTGAAGGGGTGCAACCCCAACCTCGTGTTTGAAAGCCTTGGAAAAATGCGCCCCGCTCATCGCGGCAAGATCGGCCATCGCCGATAGCGACAGGTCCTGGCTCAGATTGTCCTGAATATAGTCCAGCACTTTGCGCAGCCGGGCATCTTCAATGTCGCGATGCCAATCCGCGGCAGGTCGGACAGTTTCGACGATCTGCGCGGCCAGCGCCCTTTGAATGGTCTCGCGGTATAACAGACCGCCACCTAAAGATGCACTTGCCGTCAGGCTCAGGTTCGTCAGCAGCGGGTCAATGTCGCCCACGATGGGCTGAAATTCAAAATCACGGCTCAGATCAAATTCGGTCAGGATCGCGTTGTCCAGACTGACCATGACAAATTCCAGATCCTCGTCAAACTCGCATACCCCATCGCTGCCCGCCGGAAGGATCCAGCCCTGATTCTTGCTCAGGGGCAGGTGCGTTGCAATGGACGTGCCGTGGGCAAAACGGTGAGTTGGCTGATCGTTCAGAAAGATGCCGACCGACAGGGATGGAAGCGAAAATGCGCCGCCACCTGCTGGCAATACTGTCTTGTTCGACACCACTTTGGACATGGTCCGAATGTAACGGATCGGGCGCGCGATTCAAATCTGAACAAATTATCGACTATTTCTGTCGGATTTGCTTGCAAACGACTCGCAATTTGGTAATTGACTAAATCACTCGGGAACCACCCGGAAGAATCTGCAACGTTTGGAGACACCATGTTGAAATCCACGACATGCATCGCGGCTGGCCTGATGGCTTTGATCGCCACATCTGCAATTGCCGAAGGCGAGCTGAACCTTTACTCGTCGCGCCACTATGACACCGACGAACGCCTGTATTCCGACTTTGAAGAGGCGACGGGGATCAAGATCAACCGCATCGAAGGCAAGGCCGACGAGCTGATCGCCCGCATGGAAGCCGAAGGGGCGAACTCTCCCGCGGATGTGATGCTGACCGTTGACACGTCGCGGCTGGCCCGCGCCAAGAACGCCGGTGTTCTGCAATCGATCGACAGCGCCGTGCTGGAAGAGCGTATCCCTGCAAACCTTCAGGACAGCGACAACCAGTGGTTCGGATTCTCGCAGCGCGGCCGGATCATCTTTTACAACAAAGACAATGTCGCCACCCCGCCGGCCACCTATGCCGATCTGGCCAAGCCCGAATATGAAGGTCTGATCTGCATCCGCTCGTCGACCAATGTTTACAACCAGACGCTGCTGGCTTCGATCATCACCCATGAAGGCGCGGATGCAGCCAAAAGCTGGGCCGAAGGAATTGTTGCCAACATGGCCCGTGACCCGCAGGGCGGCGACACCGACCAGCTGCGCGGTCTGGTTTCGGGTGAATGCGACATCGCCGTGTCGAACACCTATTACTTCGCCCGCTCGATCCGCAAGGAGGTCAAGGGCCTGTCCGCCGAACGGGACTCCATCGGCTGGGTCTTCCCGAACCAGGACGGCTATGGCGCGCATATGAACCTGTCGGGCGGTGGCGTTGCCGCAAATGCGCCCAACAAAGAGAACGCCATCAAGTTCCTTGAATACCTCTCCAGCGATCAGGCGCAGCAGTATTTCTCGGCAGGCAATGACGAGTATCCGACGGTCGCAGGCGTCGAATTGGCCGAGTCGGTCAAGTCGCTGGGTGAGTTCAAAGCGGATGAGATCAACCTGTCCGAAGTCGCGCAGAATCTGCCCGAAGCGCAGAAAATCTTCAACGAGGTTGGCTGGAAGTAACAACCGGCCAACTTGGAAAAGTGAAGGGGTGCAGAGGATTCTGCGCCCCTTTTTCATTTGCAAACAATTTAATTTTAAGCGATATTCCCATATTAGTGAATTTTTCTCAAATATGGACTATGTTAGATACTCTTTCAGACCGCCTCGCCTCACGCCTGAGTGAACTGCGCCAAAGCCACAACTGGTCGCTGGACCAATTGGCAGATCAAAGCGGCATCAGCCGGGCCACTCTGTCGCGCATGGAAAAGGGTGAGGTCAGCCCAACCGCCGAAAACCTGGGCCGCCTCTGCGCCGCTTACGGGTTGCCGATGTCGCGCCTTTTGATGATGGTCGAGGACAGCTTTGACCCCAAGGTCCCCTATGAGCGGCAAACGGAATGGAGCGATCCCGAGACCGGATTTACCCGCAGGTCCGTCTCACCGCCCTCGACGGGCCTGACCGGAGAAGTTCTGGAATGCCACTTACCGCGCAACACGGTGATTGGATACGAGACGCCTCCGAAACCGGGGCAAGAGCATCACCTGATCATGTTGGACGGTGGTCTGACGATCACCGTGGACGGAACGCCCCATACGCTCAGCGGTGGCGACTGCCTGCGCTATCACCTGTGCGGGCCAACCCGGTTTGAAACCGGTGCAACGCGGGGCGCGCGATACATTCTGGTGCTGATATGATCACGCGATTGACGGACGCCTATTTTGACGATGCCCATGATGATCTGGCCGACATCCTGCACGCCTGTGTTCATACGGGCGCCAGCATCGGGTTCATTCTTCCGTTTTCGAAAAAGGATGCGCGGGCCTATTGGCAGAACCGCGTGCGACCGGACCTGCGCGCCGGTACGCTGGACCTGTTTGTGGCCTATGGCGACGGGCGGATTTTGGGCACCGTGCAACTGATCCCCGCCGTGATGCCCAATCAACCACATCGCGCGGACGTCGCCAAACTGCTGGTCCATCCCGACGCCAGACGGCGTGGATTGGGGCGAGCCTTGATGAAATCCCTGACAGACAGGGCGTCAGAGCTGGGCCGGACCATGCTGGTGCTGGATACACGCAGCAGCGATCCCTCTCGTATCCTGTACCAAAACATCGGCTTCCAGATTGCCGGAGAAATCCCCAATTACTGCCGCAACCCGTTCGAGCCGGTGTTCGAACCGACGACCTATATGTACAAGAGCCTCGGCTAGGCGTTCTACTCGGCTGCGGTGACCTTTTCGGGGAACTTGTTTGGCAACAGACCCAAGCGCCGCGCGTGCCGCACATCGGCCAGCAGGTCGCGTTCGGCCGCCGCAAACAGATCCTCGGGATCGTTCAGCACGAAATACCCCATCTGGTGCATGTCGATCCGGTACGGCGTGCGCAGAATGGTCAGAACGTCGAATGGGTCACGATCCGGGATATCACTGGTCACGGCATAGACCAGTTCGGTCGGCGAGGACGCAAGACCCGAGCCCAGCGCCTTGATCTGACCGTCCTGACGACGCAGTCCAAACTCGATCGAGAACCAATACAGCCGGATCAGCCAGGCATAATCCGCCGCATCGGCCCGGACGCCCGCCCGCCCAATCGCATGGCTGAATGCAGCAAAGCGAGGATCGCTGAGCAAAGGGGTATGCCCGAAGATTTCGTGGAAAATGTCGGGCTCTTCGATGTAGTCGAAATCCTCGCGGCTTCGGATGAATGAGGCCGCCGGAAAAACACGCTCGGCCAGCATACCAAAGAAGGTCTTGAACCCGATCAGCGCCGGAACCGGTTGGACGCGCCACCCGGTCAGGTCCAGTAATCGCTCAGAGATATCGGCGCAAGACGGCACGCGCGTCTTTGGCAGGTCAAGCCGGACCAGCCCGTCCAGATACTCGCGCGCCATGTAGCGCTGAACATTGTCTTCCTGTGCAGCGTAAAGATCAGCCCACACCGCGTTTTCCTGATCGGTGTAGTCGATATGGCCGCGATCATCGGCGTGCTTGGCGGTGTATTTTGTCGATTTGGGCATGGGCGCGTCCTCCTGTCTGACAGGATACGCCCAAAGTAGTGCGATATTTGATTTGGTGCGGACGTTCGGATGATCTATTTTGACCGTAATGTTTCGCCAACTGTGGAATATCGAACCATATGCTTCACCAGTCAGACATAGCCATTCTGCGTGTCCTGCAATCCAGCGGTCGTCTGTCGATGCAGGAACTGGCCGAGCAAACGGGGCTGTCGGCCTCACAATGCTGGCGGCGCGTTCGCGACCTTGAGGCGTCGGGCGTCGTCTCGGGCTATCGCGCGCAGGTCACCGCCAAAGCCGTGGGACTGAATGCTATTGCCTATGTCCATGTGGCGCTGCGGGATCATCAGGAGAACAGCATCGCCGATTTCCTGCGACTGGTGGAAACCGAACCGCAGATTGTCGAATGCGCCTCGATCACCGGGGATCATGATTTCATTCTGAAGGTCTATGCCCGAACCCCCGAGGACCTTGAAGTGTTCATCATGAAACGGCTGCTAAAATCAGGTCTGGTTCGGGACACCCGCAGCAACTTCGTTCTGCGGCAAAACAAGACACGCGGGCCGTTGCCGATCCTGTGACGGGGTCAAACGGCCTGATGGACCTCGATCACATTGCCTTCGGGATCAAGGAAAAAGACCTGATGCCATTCCTTGGCAAAGGCGGTGCCATAGTCTGAATATGGGATGCCCTTTTCATCCAGCGTCGCCTTGAAGGCCGCGATGTCATCGGTGCGGAAAGCGATATGGCCACGCTCGACCGGATTGATGGATTCCCCGTGTTTGAACGCAACGCCAAGATCCCGTTCGGCCAGATGCATCTGCATATGCCCGTCGGTGGCAAACCGGATCTGGCCGCTATAGCCGCGATCATCCGACTCGGCAGATCGGGGGAAGTTCTCGATCGGAATATCGTCCAGCCCGAGCGTTTCAGTATAGAACCGGTGCAGCCGCCCGACATCTTCGGACACAAAATTGATATGGTGAAATTCCAGCTTCATGGGGGCCTGTTCTGGGGTTTCGTTTGGTTTCGCCGACCTTAGGCAGGTGGCGCGGGCCAAATCAACCCAGGCGGTGACCCTGGTTTGATCCCAGACTCGCCACGCCTTCAGCTAAAGCAGGCTGGCCCGCGATCATCGTGACCTTGTTGCAGGGGAACTAAAGCGGCTAACTCTGTCTGGCGCAGTATCACCCCTTTTGTTCGACAGGGTATTATGTTTCAGAACCGAGCCATTCTTTTCATACTCATTACCCTGATGATTGACGCCATCGGCATCGGTATCGTGTTTCCCATCATGCCGGATCTGATGGACCGGGTCGGCGCAGGCGATACGGGGCAAGGGGCGTTCTGGGGCGGGCTGCTGATGGCGGCCTATGCAGGGGCTTTGTTCCTGTGCGGTCCTGTTGTTGGCAGCATCTCGGATGCGGTTGGCCGCAGGCCGATACTGATCGCGGCCCTTGCCATGCTGGCCATTGATTATGTCATCATGGCTTTAGCGAGCAGTTTCTGGCTGCTTTTGCTGGGGCGAACGCTCGCGGGTCTGGCCGGGGCGACCTATATCACCGCAACCGCCTATCTCGCGGATATCTCAACCCCCGAGGAAAAGGCAGCGAACTTTGGCCTGATCGGCGCGGCCTTCGGGATTGGATTTGTCCTAGGCCCCGCCATTGGCGGCATCGCGGCGGAAATCAGCATCGCCGCGCCGTTCTGGATCGCCGCCGCATTGTCGGCAGGCAACGCCTTGTTCGGCGTATTTGTACTGCCCGAGAGCCTGACACCGGACAAACGCCGCCCGTTTGGCAAACGTGATCTGAACCCGTTCAAGTCGATCTTTGACGCCTTCCGCCTGCCGGGGCTTGCGGTTCCGCTTTTGTGCATCTTCATCTTTGAGTTTGCGAACATGGTCTACCCGACCCTCTGGGCCTTCTGGACGCGCGAAGTGTTCGACTGGCCAACCCTTTATATCGGATTGTCGCTGGCCGGCTATGGCGTGCTGCTGGCGTTTGTTCAGGGCGGGTTGATGCCGATCTTCATCCGGTGGATCGGGGATTACCGCACATTGATGCTGGGCATAGTTTCGGCGCTGATCGGTATGGTCGGGTTTGGCTTCACCGGGTCAATTGCTGCCTTGATCGTCTTTCTTCTGCTCGCCGCGCTGTCTGACATGGTTCCACCCCTGATGACGGCAATGGCGTCGAACCAGACGGATGAGGATCGGCAGGGTGTGGTGCAGGGTGTCATCGCGTCTTTGTCCTCGGTCGCGGCGGTTTTGTCTCCGCTTGCGCTGACCGGGATTTTTCATGCGTCTGTGGACAATGACGGCATCTATTTCCCGGGCGCACCGTTTCTGTTTGCGGCCGTGCTGGTCGCGGCCATGCTGCCGTTGGTGATCCGGCTGAAGGGCCACGCGCAAGAAACCTAGGATTTGTGGCAACAGGCAGCAGTCTTAAGTGTCTGCCGTGCCCCCAAACCCCTGCAAGTTGTGATAGATTGGAACTGAGGACATTCTGGCAGGAGATTTCCAGTTGCGACCGAAATCGATCCGTCTTGCAGTCACCATCATGACCCTTGCCGCGTCGGCGGCGGCCTTGCCCGAACGGGCCACTGCCCTGTCATCGGATATCCCCGCCTGGCTGCAAAAGCATGTGGGAACGGGCGACGGCCAGATCGCGCCTGTCGTGCTGGAAAGGGCGCGGGCGCTGTATCAGCAGAAAACCCGGCAGGGTAAGGTCAGCAACCCCTGTTATCTTGCCAAAGACGCGACCCGCCCCAGTACCGCCCGCAACGGCAGCCCCGGACGCAGGTTCTATGTCATCTGTGAATCTCAGCGGACATTCCGCGCCGTTTCATCCGGGTATGGCAATGGGCGAAAACTGCAACGCGCCAATTTCGCAAACGGGCGGCAATGCGCAAAGAATTTCAGCAATGCCGAAGGATCAAAGCTGACGGCGGGCGGGGCCTATGTCACCGCCGAAACCCGAACGTCCTTCAAAGGGTTTTACAGCCAGTCCGGCCAGACCAAGCCGTTCTATCGCACGTTTCTGTTGTTCGATGGCGAAGGCGAAACCAGCAATGCGCGTGAAAGGGCCATTGGTGGCCATCCTGCCGTTTTCCTGAAATGGCAATGTCGGTTCAAGAACCCCACAAGCTCTCATGCTGATGATGACGGCTATGTCCCTTATGGACGGCTTGTGAACTATACGGGTGGGCGCAGCAACGGCTGCACCACCTGGTCGGAATCCGCCTCGGAAGAGATTTTGGCGCTGGTAGAGGGCAACCCGACGACGCTTTATATCTATCCTGAATCCAAAGATATCAACGCGGTTGCAAAAGCGGTGAGCAAGGGGCGATCACTGTCGCGCGCGGGCGTTTATTGGAACGCCGCGTGTCTGCAAGCCATTGGCACACCGAAGTTCTGGCCCAAACGCACGCTTCAACCGATCATAAACCAATGGAGGGACTCTTTGCCCAAGCAGCCGCCCTTGGAGCTGCCGATCTGTAAATAGCGGGGTCTAATCCGAGCTGACGGGCAGCCGGTTGCGCACAAGTTCCACAAACCACTGAACGCCCGGAACAAGCGCTGCATCGTTGAAATCATACCCGGCGTTGTGCAGCGGTGCGCTGTCGCCGTTGCCAAAATTACCGAACGCACCGGGCGCAAGTTTCAAAGCTTGGGCAAAATCCTCGGATGCACCCATGGGGCGGGCAGCCGGGTCCGTGTTGTTTTCGCCGAACACCGATCTCGCCGCCTGCAGCGCGCGCTGCGTCGCTTCAGCGTCATTCACCAGCGGGACAAACACACGCTCATACTCAACGTCTGCGTCGCAGTCATGGGCCATGGCCATGCCGTTCGCGATGCGGCGCATCGACTCTTCGACCCGGTGACTGACGGCATCATCGAAATGGCGGCAATCGCCTTCGATGCGCGCCTCGCTGGCAATGGCGTTCTTGATATTGTCGCCCGCAATCGACGTCACCGAAACAACCGCAAGGGCCGAGGGGTCTATCGCCCGGGACACAATCGTCTGAAGCTCGGTGACGATGGAACAGGCGCACAGGATCGCATCCTTGCAGTCCTGCGGGCGCGAGGCATGGCCACCGCGACCGCGCACGGTTATGCGGAACCCATCTTCGGCACCCATGAATGGGCCGGGCCGGATTTCAAACGATCCAACGGGAAGGCCCGGTTTGTTGTGCAGACCATAGATTTCGTCAAATCCCAACCGCGATCCTAACCCATCACGGATCATGGCCTTCATGCCCTGACCCCATTCCTCGGCCGGTTGAAAAACCAGCCGCACGGTTCCGTCAAACCCACCCTCTTGGGCCAGAACAGCAGCAGCGCCCAGCAGGATTGTCGTGTGTCCATCATGACCACAAGCATGCATCAGGCCGGGTTTGGACGACGCGTAAGGCAGATTGGTGGTTTCATGGATTTGCAGACAATCCATATCCGCGCGCAGTGCAATCGTTCTATCACCACGTCCCCGCCGCAGCGTGGCGACGACACCGGTGCCACCAATTCCGGTCTCGATATCCTCGATCCCGAATTCCTTCAGTCGCTTGACGACAAAATCCGCCGTGGCCTGTTCTTCGAACCCAAACTCTGGGTTTTGATGCAGGTGTTGCCGCCATTGGCACAGGGATTTGGCGAGATCGTCGGAAACCAAGCTGTCATCCTTTTTTGTGGCTGGCAGCCGGGATGTTGAGTGCAAAACCGAAAGTATGCAAGGGCCGTGGGCCGTTGTTTACGACGTTTCAATCGGAAGATTTTCGTCCGCGCTCCACTCGGCCCATGACCCGTCATAAAGTCGAGATGTGTCGAACCCCATATAGCGCAACGCAAGAAGACCATTGGAAGCCGCCAAACCGCGGCCGCAATAGGCAATGACCTCATTTTCAGTCTCTATGCCTTTATCGCGGTAATGTTGCAGCAGGCTCTTTTGGTCCGACAGCCTGAATGAGCCCCGTTGCCGCAATTTCTCTGCCCGTTCGGCTATGGGTGTATCGGCCAAGTCCGGATCGATATTCGAAATCGCGGGGATGTTGACCGCTCCGGGAATATGCCCGGACCGCCCGCCCCATGTATGAGAGCCCTGCCCCCGATAGAGATCGTTTGGCAGGAAGTCGACAATCCTGACGTTCGGGTTTCCAAGCGCAGACAAGACCTCAGCCTTCCGGGCGATCCAGCCGTCTTGCGCCCTGGCTTCAAAATTCCCCGGCTTGACGGAAATATCGCCGGATTCGGTGGGTCGGTCTTCCAGCTTCCATTGCTGCAGTCCACCGTCCAAGACCTGCACGTTGTCATGGCCAAAATACGACAGCGCCCACCAAAGCCGCGCGGATGCCAGCGGCAGGCCCGAGTCATCATAGACGACAACATGACTGTCGCTTGAAACACCAAGATCGCGCATTTTCCGGCCAAAGTCGTGCGGGCCCAGCATCATGTCAGGAATGGTCTGTGTACTGTCGGCAAGTTCTGTGGACATGCCGACATAGACTGCGCCGGGGATATGCTCGGCCTGATATTCTGACCTGTCATCAAAGGCCACGCCCTTGCCGTTTTCCTCCCGAAACTTCCATCGGACGTCAATGATCCGCAGCTTCGGGTCGGTCAGATGATCTGCCAGCCAGGCGGTGTCGGTAAGTGGGCGAAGGCTCTTGGACATCCCTACGGCCTCCTTCAATCAGACGTGGGTCGCGCCGAGGCAATTATCCATCGAATCTGCGCCCGGAGTCCAATTTTCGAAGTTTTTGTACTTTCCGACAGCCTTCCTGCCCCCGCGTGGCTGCCTGCCAGGAGCGGTTCGATCAGCTTGTCTGGCGCATCCAATCCAAAAGCAATTCCGATTGAAGCGCTATCGCCCTTGATTGCACAAGATGGCCGCGATCGCTCAGGTATCTTGCGGGATCACCGCATCATCCCAACATTGCGCAGCGTCAGAATAGATCGACTTCTCGGGGGCGTATTTGGACGGATCATCCAGCGCGGCGGCGTGAACATAGATCAACTGGCTCATCATTTCACTGCGGCGTGTCAGTTGTGATCCGCAATTCGGGCAAAACCCGCTAAAGGTCAAGCGACCCGATCCGCCTGTCATCTGATAGGTTTTGCAAGCGTCGCCAATTCTGAAGGTTTCTGCGATCAGCGGCATCATCTCGGAATGGCCCGAGCCTGTCAGTTGCTGGCAATCCCGGCAATGGCATCGAAACATCGGGGCGTCCCCGCGCACGCCCTCAAAGCGGACCAAACCGCATTTGCACCCGCCAAGTAGCTTTTCTGACATACTGCCCCCTCCGTTGCCCGAGCATTAGAAGAGATTGCCTGTGAGTCATGAATTTGATTGCCGCTCGTCAATTGACGCCAGATTGACTTATTGCAACACCCACCCGGCATTGGTCGGTCACAAACGCTATGATGTGACTTTCGTTGCGCCATACCTCCTTGGCGGGCGGGACACATGGGTCACTCCAAACGTCGAAGCCTTCAGATCCTGGGCCTATTCCAGCGCCGCAAAAGATCGGGCGGCAGTTGGGTATCGGGGAACCGTTTAGCCAGCCACCAACTTGGCGGTACCCAGGCGCTCGGGGCGCTTTCCATTGTTTCAAAAACCCGTTTCGGACTCAAAAGCGACCAATCTGTTAAGATCGGCGGAGTGGTAGGGGGAACAAGATGCTGAATTTTGATGCCGAGACAACAAAAATCCTGGAAAACGCGTATCAGGGCGCTGACATAACGCGCAGGCGACAGGCTTCATTCGATGCCCTCTGCCCTGCGCCGGGTGAAACCATATTGGATATCGGATGTGGCAACGGCTTGCTGACTGCGGAACTGGCCCGCGCAGTTGGACAGAAGGGCCGCGTCATCGGGATTGACCCCAGCGACGACATGACGGCGGCTGCAAAAGCCCGCTGCCGTGACTATGCCTGCGTCGAATTCCGTACCGGCGTCGCCAATGCGCTTCCGTTCGAAGACGCCATGGCGGACAAGGCGGTTTCGGTGCAGGTGTTCGAATATGTCGACGATATTGACGGGGCATTAGCCGACACAATGCGCTGCCTGAAACCCGGTGGTCGGCTGGTTGTCAGCGATCTGCATTTTGACACCCTGATCTTGTTCAGCGATGCGCCAGAGAGGATGCAGGCCATGAGATCCTCATGGAACCAGCATTTTGTCAGCGGGTCTGTGCCGGAAAGACTACCTGCGTTGATCAAGGCACGGGGTGATAAGGTGGACGAGGTTCGGTCGATAACACTGGTAGATCATCAGCTAAAGCCGGACGGCATCGCAACCATGATGTTGCATCTGATGAGGCAATTTGCCGTTGCGAACGCGCATGTCGACCCCGCCATTGCGCAGGCGTGGTTTGACGAACAACAAAGCCTTGCCGAGGCAGGCCGGTTCTTTTTCTCGATAACGCAATTCATCATCATTGCGCGCAAACAAACCTGACCGATAGCCGCGTCACCACTTTTCGCCAAATGGGCGAATATCCAACTCGAACGTCCAGGCCGATCGGTCCTGTCGCGCCAGCATCAGCGCGGTTTCAGCTATGTGGACAGGGTTGATGAAGAAGTCATCCGGTTTGTCGGGCGCGAAACCCGTCCGGGTGTCTTCTGTGTCGATCACGCCGTCGATGACCATGTAGGCCACATGCACGCCCTTCGGTCCAAGTTGTTTTGCAAGCGCATTTGCCAGCACACGTTGCGCGGATTTTGACGGCGCAAAAGCGGTTGTCCAGAGATTGCCGCGCAGCGCTGCCGTAGCCCCGGATACGATGATCACGCCCGACCCACGCCCGGCCATTTGCGACCCCAGCACTTTGGCCGTAACAAACAGCCCCAATGCGCCTACGCGCCAGCTTTGTTCGAAATGAACCTCGGTCACATCGTCAAGCGTTCCGAACTGAGCAAGGTCGGCATTGTATATGGCGACGTCGATCTGGCCGAACTCATCCTCGACCGCTTTCAAGGCGCCTCTGAGGTTGTCGGGATCTCCGGCATCGCAGGCAAAGGGTTTGACCTGCGGGTCAGATGCGCCTGCGCCCCCGATACCGGCCCCCGACCTGCTGAGAAGCGCAAGGGTGTATCCGGCCTTCCTGAACACTTCGGCATATGCGGCCCCAAGACCCGGACCGTACCCGATGATTGCGCAGACACCCGCACTCATATCGATCTCCTCCGTCGCGATTGTCACCCAAGGCGCATCTTAGCACATCCGTTGGACTGATGCAGATTGGTGGCGATCAGAACCCGTTCCGCGCCCCGTACGGCATGGAAGCGATGGCTATGCGCCGCGCTTGCGTTGTGCATCCCGGACCAGCGCCGCAAGCCGATAGAAGCCGTGTGCCATTTTTGTGTAGGGCGTCAGCAGGAAGAAGGTCAGGACCGATCCGAGGTGGATGGCCAGCAGTGCGGGCATC
>NZ_JBQFML010000017.1:0-26371 GCF_056531805.1 Ruegeria sp. K5
CGTGACCCTGGCGGAAGGCACCGAGATGGTCATGCCCGGCGACAACGTGTCGTTCGGCGTTGAGCTGATCGCACCGATCGCGATGGAAAACGGTCTGCGCTTCGCCATCCGCGAAGGTGGCCGCACCGTTGGTGCGGGTGTTGTTTCCAAAATTATCGAATAATTTTGGAAAGCGGTGGGCGGCAGTTGCTCTGAATGAGCAATGAGAGCCCACACCGTCGAACTAAAGAAGGCCGCTCCCACAAGGGGCGGCCTTTTTGGTCGAAAGGTTTCCATCATGTTTCTACCGATGGACAATCTCGCAGTCAGATTGGTAACTGGTCTCACAAACACAATTGCAAAGCACGGTATTTCCCAAATGAATCGAGAGCTTAGTTCCAACGAGCGGTCTTTGGCATTATCCATTCTTCCTTGGCTTGCTCATGAGATGTCTTGGCGCTCGCAGCACATGTCACCAGCACCAACGCTTTTGCACGCCGGTGGGCAGTCCAACTTTGAAAAGGGGTTTAGCGCTTTGACCCGGGCGGGGTTAATGCGCAATGAGGGAATCTACGGCTTGCTTACTTGGGAAGCCGGTCAAAGCATCGAGCTGCCAACAGACTATCGACGTGATGATCTTGACGAACTGCTTGAGGCTTTCGCTTGTCATTCGCACTACGCAGACGAGTTTGCTGACCATTACGTGCCCGTAGTGCCCAAAAACAACTCAACGACAAGAATATGCGAGGCCTTCTGTGCTTGCGGCTACATGGAAAGGACACGACGCGGCTGGGCTTGGACAGACTCGTTCGGGCCTTGGTTAGTGTATGAGCATTGCTGGAGACTGTCAGAATATGAAGCTGCAGATGATGAAAGTATCGCCGCTGCACTCGAAAATTTGCCTGTACAGACATTGGAAACACTGAAAGGAAAAACGTGCTCGTTTGAGCCAGACTTCCTCAGAATTCTATTTGTCCAGTACCGGAACGGGGTTTGGTCAGAAGACAACGAGTGGCGGACGGTACCCTCAGATGGTTGGGACATGAACTTGGCCGCTGGTCTTTATGAAAGACTGCAAAAGCCTGGCTACATCTGAGGCGCGCTGTTTTGGTGACCATCGGTTTGTCAAGGACAGCCATTTCCCCCTTGCCAAACCCCACCAACCCCACTAATACGCGCGAGTTCTCGATAAGAACGTCAAGGCGGGGTGATTCCCGCCTTTTGGGTTCGAAGAGGGTTGGCGATGCGCGCTTGTCCTCCTCTCAACCCCAACGCCTGATAAAAGGCTGTATCTATGCAAAGCCAAAACATCCGTATTCGGCTGAAGGCATTTGACTATCGCGTTCTGGATGCCAGCACGCAAGAGATCGTCAACACTGCCAAGCGGACCGGCGCGAACGTGCGCGGCCCGATCCCGCTGCCGAACAAGATTGAGAAGTTCACGGTTCTCCGTGGCCCTCACGTTGACAAGAAATCCCGCGACCAGTTCGAGATCCGCACGCACAAGCGTCTGCTCGACATCGTTGATCCGACCCCCCAGACCGTTGACGCGCTGATGAAGCTCGACCTCGCTGCTGGTGTGGACGTCGAGATCAAACTGCAGTCGTAAGATCGGAGGGTATAAATTATGCGCTCTGGTATTATCGCAAAAAAAGTTGGCATGACCCGCCTGTTCATGGAAGACGGCAAGCAGATCCCTGTGACCGTTCTTCACCTGGACAACCTGCAGGTTGTTGCACAGCGTACCGCTGACAAAGACGGCTACACCGCCGTTCAGCTGGGCGCCGGTGCTGCCAAGGCAAAACGCACCTCGAAAGCCATGCGCGGCCACTATGCCGCTGCCAAGGTCGAGCCCAAGCGTAAGCTGGCCGAGTTCCGCGTCTCCGAAGATGGCCTGATCGATGTAGGTGCCGAGATTTCGGCAGAGCACTTCCTGGAAGGTCAGAAAGTTGACGTTTCGGGTACCTCGATCGGTAAAGGCTTTGCCGGTGCGATGAAGCGTTGGAACTTTGGTGGTCTGCGCGCCTCGCACGGTGTTTCGATCAGCCACCGTTCTCACGGTTCGACTGGCCAGTGTCAGGATCCGGGCAAGGTTTTCAAAGGCAAGAAGATGGCCGGTCACATGGGTGCTGCCCGTGTAACCACCCAGAACCTGGAAGTCGTCAAAACCGACGCCGACCGTGGTCTGGTCTTCATCAAAGGCGCCGTTCCCGGACCGAAATCGGGCTGGGTTACCGTCAAGGACGCCGTCAAGAAGAAAGCACCGGAAGGCCTGCCTTTCCCGGCAGCCGTAAAAGGTGCTGCAACTGAAGCACCTGCGGAAGAAGCTCCCGCGGAAGGTGGTGAAGCATGAAACTTGATGTAATCAAACTGGACGGCGGCAAAGCCGGCGACATCGAGCTGAACGCCGATCTGTTCGGCCTGGAACCGCGTGCGGACATCCTGCACCGTGTGGTCCGTTGGCAGCGCAACAATGCGCAGGCCGGCACCCACAAGGTGAAGACCCGCTCGGAAACCAGCTACTCGACCAAGAAGATCTATCGCCAGAAGGGCACCGGTGGCGCACGCCATGGTGACCGTAATGCGCCGATCTTCCGTGGTGGTGGTATCTACAAAGGCCCCGTGGTGCGTTCGCATGGTCATGACCTGCCGAAGAAGTTCCGCAAGCTTGGCCTGCGCCACGCTCTGTCGGCAAAAGCCAAGGCAGGTGAACTGGTTGTGATCGAGAACGCCGAAGCCGAAGGCAAGACCGCCGCTCTGGCCAAACAGGTTGCAAACCTGGGCTGGAAACGCGCTCTGGTCATCGACGGCGCGACCGTGAACGAAGGGTTCCTGAAGGCGTCGCGCAACATCGAAGGTCTGGATATCCTGCCGTCGATGGGTGCAAACGTTTATGACATCCTCAAGCGTGACACTCTGGTGCTCACCAAAGCGGCTGTCGAAGCACTGGAGGCTCGTCTGAAATGAGCGCGAAGGCAGAACACTACGACGTGATCCGCAAGCCGATCATCACCGAAAAGTCGACCATGGCGTCCGAAAACGGCGCGGTTGTCTTTGAAGTGGCGATCGACAGCAACAAGCCGCAGATCAAAGAGGCCGTTGAGGCGCTGTTTGGTGTGAAGGTCAAAGCGGTGAACACCACCGTGACCAAAGGCAAGGTCAAGCGGTTCCGCGGCCAGCTGGGCCGTCGGAAAGACGTCAAAAAAGCATATGTGACCCTGGAAGAGGGCAACACCATCGACGTATCCACCGGTCTCTGATCGGAACGTCTTTGGAAAAGAACAGAACCCCCGCGAGAGCGGGGGTTTTTTCGTATGGCGGTGACACTGGAAATTGATCTCGCGACGTCGCGGCAATTCCATAAACCGCTTGCGATGCCGGAGTGTTCCTCTATCCGGTTGCAAACGTAATAAAATGGCAGGCGTATGACTCGACCCATAGATTCGACCCCGGGAAAACCGGAAATGGCCGCAGCGCGGGATTGGGTGACGACGCTGGCCAAATACCGTGAGCCGAACCAGATGCGCAGCGCATTCGAGCTTGGCGTCAGCATAGTTCCATTTTTTGCGCTATGGGCTTTGTCCTGGGCGCTTCTGTCGGTCAGCTATTGGCTGGCTTTTGCAATCTCGGTCCTCAATGCGGCCTTTTTGCTGCGCCTGTTTGCGATCCAGCATGATTGCGGGCACGGGGCGTTCTTCAGCAACCGGACGGTCAGTGACTGGGTCGGGCGGATTATCGGAGTGCTGACCCTGACCCCTTATGACGTCTGGCGCCGCACGCATTCCACGCATCACAACAGCTCGGGCAATCTGGACAAGCGCGGGATGGGCGATATCCACACCCTGACCGTGGCCGAGTATCAGGCGCTGAGCCCCTTAAACCGGCTTTGGTATCGTGTGTATCGTCACCCGATCGCCTTGTTTGGCTTTGGGCCGGGCTATCTGTTTCTGCTCCAGAATCGCCTGCCGCTTGGTTTGACGGGGCACATGAAATTCTGGATCAGCGCGATGGCCACCAATCTGGCCATCCTGCTGGCATTGCTGGCCATCTACCACTTTGGCGGGCTGATGCCGTTGTTGCTGATTTTCCTGCCCTCGACCTTGCTGGCCGCAACAGCGGGTGTCTGGCCGTTTTACGTTCAGCATCAGTTCGAAGAGACGCAGTGGGATCCCGATAAGGACTGGCGACTGCACGAGGCCGCCCTGCACGGCAGTTCGCATTATATCCTGCCATCCGTTCTGCAATGGTTTAGTGCCAATATTGGCATCCATCACGTCCATCATCTGTACAGCCGCATTCCGTTCTACCGCCTGACCGAAGTGCTGCGGGACCATGACGAATTGGCAAACAGCAACCGAATGACCATCCGCGAGAGCTTTGCCAACGCCCGGTTGCACCTGTGGGACGAAAAAAGCCGCCGTCTTTTGTCTTTCGCCGAAGCCCGTGCGCTTTATGGATAATGGGTGGAGCGCAAGCGGAACGGCGTAATAAAGCACATGTGACCCTGGGAACGCCGCGGTGAAACGTCTGGGAGTGGACATGAAAGTCGACCCAAAGAATGTACCCTTTGCTGTTAACTTGTTGCGCAACTGGCCCGCAAAACTGTGGGCGGTCAGGCTGCTGGATGCCCTGTCGAAACACCCGATAGCACCGCTTCCGGAGACGTATCAATGCCGCGAGATTCAGATTCTGCGCAGCGACGGCTCGGGCTCGGTCCGGACCCTTGTGATCTCGCCTAAAGCGCAGAAGGAACCCCTGCCTGTTGTCGTGCATCTACATGGCGGCGGATACCTGATCGGGACGCCGGAAAGCTCGTCGTTCAAACCGATCGCCAATCTGCTGAAAGCGACGGACGCCGTATTTGTGGTTCCCGATTATCGGCTGGCAAAGGATATGCCCTACCCGGCGGCGCATGACGATTGTTATGACGCGCTGGTGTGGGCGGCCCGCAATGCCCACGATATCGGCGGGCGGTCTGACCAGATCATTCTCGGCGGCGAAAGCGCCGGAGGCGGGCTGGTCCTGTCCACCGCCCTGCGCGCGCGCGACCGCGGTGAGGTCAATGTCGCGTTCCAGTTCCCGATCTGCCCGATGATCGACGATACCGAGGCCAACTGGACACCGGTCGCTCCGGCCGATCAAAGCTGGCCGCCATCGTTGAACCGATTTGGATGGGACCGGCTTTTGGGGGCAGGGCGACGGGGCGGCGCCGATGTGACCCCTTACGAGGCCCCGATCCGCACGAAAGATTGGTCCGGCCTGCCGCCAACCTTCACCTTTGTTGGCGAATGCGATCTGTTCCATGCCCAGACCTCAGCAATGGTCGAGGCGCTGCGCAACGCGGGCGTGGACGTGGTTTTCGACACGAGGCCGGGCGTTTACCACAGTATGGAGTTTTTTTCCGAGAACCAGCCCGTTTCGCAGGATATTCTGCGGTTTTATCGTGAGACTTTTATAGAGTTCACAGAGAAGTACTTTGCGCCACAGCCTGAAAGACCCGAGTGACAACAATGAAAACAAAACGCGCAGAATGACCAGAGATTCTCAGACGGTAAAGCAGGCCGACAACGCAGCGCCTATCCCGGCCCAGAAGTATCGGGTCGTTGGTACGCGAAAGTCGAAAACAGCTGTGTCTTCGCGCCATGTTCTTCGGCTGGCAGACGAAGGACCCGTGACACTCAGCCCTGAGGCTTTCGCGAACCTGCATATCCACCATATCGACGCAGAAAACTCCGAGGTGTTTTGGTGTCGTGTAAAGGATGAAGCTTCGCTGTCCGGCTACAGCTTTTACTATCAGGGCATTCGACAAAATGCGACTGACGGGTACGCGGTTAAGTTTGGCAATCTCGGATCCTGGCAACGGCCGTTGACGGCGCGACCGGTTTTCATATTTTCGATTGGTCGCTGCGGATCGACGCTGTTTGCCAAGATATGTGATGCGGCTGGTCTTTTGACCTGGTCTGAACCGGACGCTCTAACCAATCTCGCGGGCAACCCGAAATTGCATCATCAGCCTGCGGATTTCCGAATGCTGACTCGGGTCGCTCTTGCAGATATCGCGGATAAAACCCGCTTGGCAGGGCAGAAAAGCATGGGCATAAAGCTGCGGTCAAACGTGACGCCATTCTGTGAAGACCTGTGCAGTCACCATCCGGAATCGGTATGCTTATTCCTGGTACGAGATCCCGTTTCCTGGGCCAGGTCCAGGCACAGGCTGTGGGGCGGGCGACCTGTAGGTTTGGCCCGGCGGTTAAGTGACATGGTTGAGTCCATGCGTCTGGCAAAAGCGCGTGGTCTGAAGATAAGTGTGATAAGCTATGGGGCACTGGTTGCTGATCCGCTGCGGCAAGCCGAGAGGATCGCGCAGGAAGTCGGGGAACTGGAAGTGGATCCTAGTCGGCTTGACGAGGTCATGAGCAGGGACTCGCAGCAAGGCACAACGATTGGGCGAGACGCCGGAAAAGAAATTGCCGAAGATTTCAATGCGCGGTTTGTTCGGGCCCTCCGAAACACGGCGCCTTGGTTGCTTGAACGAAAACCTGAACATTGGTTGGACTAGCACCTTGTTTCGGGCAATCGGCTCCGCTGCTTAGAAAAGTGCGCCTTTGCTGTGGACGGTGTGCAATTGATCTGTTACACGCTCCCAATCTTGCGGCCTCGGATTCGTTCCGGGGCCTCTGATATTTGTAACCGGGGACCTTCGGGGCCCTATACCCTTGGCACCTACGGGGGCCTATCACATAGCGGGGAAACTCCCTGCACTTGCTAAACGGAAGACAGAAAGCATGGCACTCAAGTCGTACAAGCCGACGACGCCGGGCCAGCGCGGGCTGGTGCTGATCGACCGTTCGGAGCTTTGGAAAGGACGTCCGGTCAAGTCTCTCACTGAGGGTTTGACCAAATCGGGCGGCCGGAACAACACCGGACGGATCACTTCACGCCGCCGCGGCGGTGGCGCAAAGCGTCTCTACCGGATCGTTGACTTCAAACGGAACAAATTTGATGTCGCGGCAACCGTCGAGCGGATCGAATATGACCCGAACCGGACCGCATTCATCGCACTGGTAAAATACGAAGACGGCGAGCAGGCATATATCCTGGCTCCGCAGCGTCTGGCTGTTGGTGACAAAGTCATCGCGTCGGCAAAAGCTGACATCAAGCCGGGCAATGCAATGCCGTTCTCGGGCATGCCCATTGGTACCATCGTCCACAACATCGAGATGAAGCCTGGCAAAGGCGGTCAGATCGCACGTGCGGCCGGTACTTACGCTCAGTTCGTTGGCCGCGATGGCGGCTACGCTCAGATCCGTCTGAGCTCGGGCGAGCTGCGCATGGTCCGTCAGGAATGCATGGCCACCGTCGGTGCCGTGTCCAACCCCGACAACTCCAACCAGAACCTCGGTAAAGCCGGTCGTATGCGCCACAAGGGCGTTCGTCCGTCGGTTCGTGGTGTTGCAATGAACCCGATCGATCACCCGCACGGTGGTGGTGAAGGTCGGACCTCGGGTGGCCGTACACCGGTTACACCGTGGGGTAAGGACACCAAGGGTAAGCGTACCCGCAACAAGAACAAAGCGTCCCAGAAGCTGATCATCCGCTCGCGGCACGCCAAGAAGAAGGGACGTTAATCCATGTCTCGCTCTGTTTGGAAGGGTCCTTTCGTCGATGCTTACGTGCTGAAAAAAGCCGAAGCAGCGCGCGAGTCGGGCCGCAACGAAGTCATCAAAATCTGGTCGCGTCGTTCCACCATTCTGCCCCAGTTCGTGGGTCTGACCTTTGGTGTGTACAACGGCCAGAAGCACATTCCCGTCAACGTCTCGGAAGACATGATCGGTCAGAAGTTCGGTGAATACTCGCCGACCCGGACCTATTATGGCCACGCCGCAGACAAAAAAGCGAAGCGGAAGTAAGTCATGGGCAAGGAAAAGAACCCCCGCCGCGTGGCTGAAAACGAAGCAATGGCGAAAACCCGCATGCTTCGCACCAGCCCGCAGAAACTGAACCTGGTTGCGCAAATGATCCGCGGCAAGAAAGTCGAAAAGGCTCTGACCGACCTGACTTTCTCGAACAAGCGTGTCGCGCAGGACGTCAAGAAGTGCCTGCAGTCCGCAATCGCGAATGCCGAAAACAACCACAACCTGGACGTTGACGAGCTGATCGTCGCCGAAGCATGGGTTGGCAAGAACCTGGTCATGAAGCGTGGTCGTCCGCGTGCCCGTGGCCGTTTCGGCAAGATCATGAAGCCGTTCTCGGAGATCACCATCAAGGTGCGTCAAGTTGAGGAGCAAGCCTAATGGGTCATAAAGTAAATCCGATCGGCATGCGCCTGCAGGTCAACCGCACCTGGGACAGCCGCTGGTACGCCGACACCAAGGACTACGGTGATCTTCTGCTGGAAGACCTCAAGATCCGTGAGTTCATCAACAAAGAGTGCAAGCAGGCCGGTGTTGCCCGTGTGATCATCGAACGTCCGCACAAAAAGTGCCGCGTTACGATCCACACTGCACGTCCCGGTGTCATCATCGGCAAGAAAGGTGCAGACATCGAAGTTCTGCGCAAAAAGCTTGCTCGTATGACCGACAGCGAACTGCACCTGAACATCGTCGAAGTGCGCAAGCCCGAGCTTGACGCGCAGCTGGTTGCCGAGTCCATCGCTCAGCAGCTGGAGCGTCGTGTCTCGTTCCGCCGCGCGATGAAGCGGTCGGTTCAGAACGCCATGCGCATGGGCGCCCTGGGTATCCGGGTGAACGTCGCTGGTCGTCTGGGCGGCGCCGAAATCGCACGGACCGAGTGGTACCGCGAAGGCCGCGTGCCTCTGCACACCCTGCGTGCCGACATCGATTACGCACATGCCGAAGCGATGACCCCCTATGGGATCATCGGGATCAAGGTCTGGATCTTCAAAGGTGAGATCATGGAGCACGATCCGCAGGCACGTGACCGTAAAGCACAGGAACTCCAGGACGGCCCTGCACCTCGTGGTGCTGGTGGCGGTCGTCGCTAAGGAGGGAAAGATATGCTTCAACCAAAGCGTACTAAATTCCGCAAGATGCACAAAGGCCGGATCAAGGGTCTCGCCAAGGGCGGCTCTGATCTGAACTTTGGCACATACGGCCTGAAAGCTCTTGAGCCTGAGCGTGTTACCGCACGCCAGATCGAAGCTGCACGTCGTGCCATGACGCGTCACATGAAGCGTCAGGGCCGCGTCTGGATCCGCATCTTCCCCGACACTCCGGTCACGGCCAAGCCGATCGAAGTTCGTATGGGTAAAGGTAAAGGTTCGGTCGACCGTTGGGCCTGCAAGGTCAAGCCTGGCCGCGTGATGTTCGAGATCGACGGCGTCAATGACGATATCGCCCGCGAGGCCCTGCGCCTGGCCGCGATGAAGCTGCCGATCAAGACCCGCGTCGTGGTTCGCGAAGACTGGTAAGCGTTCCGGGGGTAACCCCGTTCGTGACAAGATTGACCCCCGTCGGGATACCGGCGGGGGTTTTTCATTTCTGTGTCATGGCGTTGGATTTGGATTGCGTATTTGGCTGAGGCACCACAAGGTCGCCCCTGATTTGCTGTCGGAAAAACAGGAGGCCTCGATGGTTCAGCTGCGTAAGAAACTCCTTTTCAAAGAGGTGATTACCTCTGACCAGATGGGCCAGCCCTGCGCGCCGATCACCCGTGTCGCGGCTGTGGCGGTGTTCAAAAACCCTTTGGCGGGCGTGTTTTCCGAGGATCTGAGTGCGTTGTTCGACATTGGCGGCACATTGGGCGCGGAATTGGTGGCTGACGCTGTTGCCGAGTTGAAGGCTGCGCCGATCTCATACGGAAAGGCCGCGATTGTGGGCCTGAACGGAGATGCCGAGCATGGCGGAGCACTCATCCACCCCAAGCTTGGCGCCCCGATGCGCGCGGCGATTGGCGGCGGTGAGGCTGTCATCCCGTCGAACGCCAAACTGGGTGCGCCGGGTTGCGCCCTGGACTTGCCGCTGGGGCACAAGGACGATCCATGGTCGATCAACCACTACGATACGATGACCCTGACCATATCTGACGCGCCATTGCCCGATGAGGTGGTGTTGTGTGTGGCCTATGCCGATGGCGGTCGCCCGACGCCACGCTGCGGCAAGGGGCGCATCATAGATTAAGGCCTGAACCAAAGCGGGTGTCGGCCAGAAGGGGGCGGTCTGAAAACCCGGCCTTGAAACAACCAACCCGGTCGGGCAGTCGGCGGGGCGTCCTGTTGCGCTATGGTCATGCGCACCCACAGTTGAATGGCATTGTGGCGTCAGACGTGGCAGGGTTCACGGTAGCTTTGCCGGGAAGGACCGCCATGACGACCATTGTCCGAACCATCCACGACGTCGTGGTGTCTGTGTTCCTGACTTTTGCGGTTTTGTTTGGCGCGACACCTCTCGGGGCGGCCTCACCCGAAGTGAACCTGGGCCATTTCAACGGTCTGGCCATGAACGGCTACGACGTCATGAGCTATTGGCGCGGCGGCAATCCGGAAAAAGGCGATCCCGGGATCACTGCAGATTACAAGGGGGCCACCTGGGTATTTCTGAACGACGAAAACCGGCAGGAGTTTCTGTCTGACCCGGACAGGTTCGCACCTCAGTTCGGCGGCTATTGTGCCTATGCCGCAAGTCAGAATTCCGTGGCGGACGTGGACCCGATTGCGTGGCGTATCTGGGACGACAAACTTTACCTGAATTACAGCATCGAGGTCCGGCGCATCTGGGCCAACAAGATCGATGAGAATATCGCAAAGGCGAACGGGTACTGGCCCGACCTGTTGCAGCAATAGCGTTTGAGCGCTTCCGCCCGCCAAAACGTGTGCCGGGCGCGATATTCACCCGACGTCCTTAAAAAAAATCGATTTGAAGTCTGGCCAATCCCACCGGTTAGTGAAATGACGCCCACATCAACGACATTCTCTCGCGGGCTCGGTGTTTGGCAAGTGTGCAACCGTGCTTTCGCCAACCAGCAAAAACAGCTGAGCGCCGCGATACAGTTCGAAAGCCGAGGAAAACGATGGGCCTTACCTGCCGGGACGTGATGGTCTCGCCCGAAACGCAGAAAACGATACATCCGGATGACACTGTCGCAAAAGCGTTCGACATCATTCGGGACAGCCGGGTGCGCTTTCTTCCCGTTGTCGACGAGAACGGAAAGTTTCTGGGTGTGTTTACCGCACCGACGCTGATCAAGATGATCCTGCCCAAGGCCGCACTGATCGGCATGAGCTCGGAAACAAGCCGGGTGCCGATCAGCAACCTGAGCTTCATGGATCTGACCAAGGAAGATTTCCGCGAACAGGTCACGCGCCTGAATGAGGAACGGGTCGGCGATCACACGTCCAACCCGGCCAACATCCCCGTGACCGCCCCGGATACGCCGGTGATGGAGGGCATCTTCCTGATCCACAAATTCAAGCGCCACGTGTTCCTGGTTGAGCCCGACACCAAACGGTTTGTCGGCACAGTCAGCCCAAACTCGCTGATAGATCACGCGCTGAGTTAACCCCTAAAATACCGGACCAAAATTGTGACCGATCATTCTGTTTCGCATGGAGAACACGCGTTCTCCGTTCCTCAACTGTTGGGGGTTGATCCTCTGTGGATTGCCACTGGCATTCTTGTCGCCGTTTACGCGGTGCTGATCACTGAAAAGGTGAACCGCGCCATTCTGGCGATGCTGGGCGCGTCGCTGATGGTGCTGTTTGGCATCCTCAATCAGGAACAGGCCGTCGCCGGGGTGGATGCAAACACGCTTGCGCTGCTGATCGGCATGATGGTGATTGTGGGGATCACCAGCAAATGCGGGCTGTTTCAATATGTGGCGATCAAGGCGTCGAAGCTTGTGAACGCGAACCCGACCGGCATCCTGATCATGCTGACGCTGATCACGGCGGTATTTTCCGCGCTTCTGGACAACGTGACCACGGTATTGCTGATCGCGCCGATTACCCTGTTGATCACGGATGCGCTGGAAACACCGGTTTTTCCGTTCTTTTTTGCTGAAATTCTGGCCTCGAACGTTGGTGGCACGGCCACGCTGATCGGTGACCCGCCCAACATCATCATCGGCTCAGCCGCCGGGCTGAGTTTCAACGAGTTTGTGGTCAATCTGGCCCCGATCTCGGCGATCTGTCTGGTTGTTCTGACCGGCATCATCTATCTGATGAACCGCCGCACGCTGGCTGCCATTCCAAAATCCGCCAGTGAAAAGATCATGCGCTTTAACGAAGACGAAGCGATCACCGATGTCCGGCTGATGATCAAATCCCTGTTCGTTCTGGCGCTGGTTTTGCTGGGCTTCACTCTGGGCCACAGCTATGGCGTCCAGCCCGGAACCTCGGCGCTGGCGGGTGCGGCGCTGCTGATGCTGCTGGCCTATGGTCACCAGCACGGCGAAGAGCAATCCGAGTCCGTGCACCACATCTTTGGCGAGGTCGAGTGGATCACGATCTTCTTCTTCGGTGGCCTGTTTGTGATTGTCGCGGGTGTGGAGCACGTGGGGCTGCTGGACTTCTTCGGCCAGAAGGTTCTGGAACTGACCGAAGGCGACATGATGTGGACCGCGTTCTTCATCTTCTGGGCGTCAGGTATTCTGTCGGCCATTCTGGATAATATCCCCTTTGTGGCGACGATGATCCCGCTGATCGAATCCACCGCCGACACGTTTGGCGGCCCCGAGGCGATCGAGCCCTTGTGGTGGTCGCTGGCCCTTGGCGCTTGTCTGGGTGGCAACGGCACGCTGCTGGGCGCAAGCGCCAACCTGACCGTCGCGGCCTTTGCCGAGAAGGCCAAGCAGCCCATCGGTTTCGTCAAATTCGCGATCATGGCCTTCCCGATCATGATCCTGACCTTGATGATCGCCAACGTTTATATCTGGCTGCGCTACTTCTATTAAAGCGTTTGGCTTTTAGACGAGTGCAAGCATCGGAAGGCGTGTTCGACCGAAGGTCGAGGCAGCGCATTTCGATACACAATAAACGCTAAACGATTGGTCGCACCCGACCAGCCGCTTTTCTAAGGCGGCTGGTCTCGCCCTTGCGTCCCGGCTGGGCTATAGCCGGGGCATGGCACAGATTGAATCACTCTTCGTAACCCGTCTCTACCGCGCCGCCTTGTCCGAGTTCGATCCCAAGATCGACGCGGATGAGTTGGAAAGCTCTTGCCTTGTCATCGCCGAGGATGATGAGGCCGGGCAGGACTGGTGCGAAGAGAACGGCTATCCCGGCTATACCAGCTATGCCTCGCTGACCGATCTGCCGTGGCGGTTCCCGATCTTCGCCGATCTGGTCAAGGCGCTGGACCAGCACGTGGCGGCCTTTGCCAAGGATTTGGAGTTCGATCTGGGTGAGGGTACGTTGAAGCTGGAGGATTTGTGGATCAACATCCTACCCGAGGGTGGGATGCACTCCAGCCACCTGCATCCGCACAGCGTCATTTCAGGCACGACCTACGTGGCAATGCCCGAAGGGGCGAGCGCGCTGAAACTGGAAGACCCCCGTTCAGGCCGCATGATGGCCGCACCGACACGTCTTAAAGGCGGGCGGCGGGATTTGCAGCCGTTCATCTATATGAAGCCGCAGGTGGGGGACGTCCTGCTCTGGGAAAGCTGGCTGCGCCACGAGGTGCCGATGAACATGGCCGAGGACGAACGGATTTCGGTAAGTTTTAATTATAAGTGGGAATAAACTTCGGCAGTATGTCTAACGAAAATCTTTCCAAGTTTTTTAGCATTCAAAAGCAGCGTTTTGGCCGGTGTCTCGAACCGACCATGGCGTGTGAGAAGAAAGCAATTCGCGCCCATTCTGTTCAAAACGCAAATGCGTTGGAGTTCATAGCGGACAACAACCATGTCTATGAGCTCAAGTTTGAAGTCAAAGACATTCAACCTGAATGCACTTTCAAGTTAGTTGGAAGGAACAACGCTTCTACTTTCACCGGCTTTTGTTCTGATCACGACGCTGAAATTTTTCGTCCAATCGATACGAAGCCACTGTCACTTGATGATAAAGAACAATTGTTTTTGTTGGCTTACCGCTCTGTCACTCGCGAGCTACACGCTACGTTGGAAGGTGCCATGCGGATTCAGTCTACCTATCTGAGTTTAGTGGAGGATGGTAAAGTACCAGCTGACGAGCCAAGCGGGCCTGGGGTAGAAGCGATCCAGCACATGATGAAGGCTTGGGCGGTGTGGAAGTACCGAGCAAAGTTCTTTGATCCCTTGTTCGTGAATCATCGCTTCGAGGAAGTCAGGCACTTAAGTTTCAAGATAAAAAACGAACGACCAAGGATAGCAGCGTCGTCATTCTTTTCTGCTGATCTAAAGTCGTGGGGAAAGCCATTCGCAGCTATTATTTTAAATGTCATCCCGACCGGACCTGAGGAAACTACCGTGTTGTTTAGTTATTCTCGCAGTCATGCACGTCGTGCTGTCAAATACTTAGCGCCAATAATGCAGTCCAAAGGTGAAAGGCAAAAATACGAACTTTCATACCTGCTAATTGATCGGGCCGAGAATTTCTTTCTAAACCCTAGTGTGGTGAACGGTTGGCCGGAAGCTAAGAAGAACATAATTAAACGAGAGTTCTTCGACACAGTTTTGGACGGATCGCCCAAGCGAGTTAAAGATCTGATGCTATTCTAGTGCTTGTCCAAACTTCCTCTTGCCACCCACCCCCCAAACCCTTATACGGCGGCATCCTGCGATCTCCCGGCGTTGTCGGGCGATTCGTATGTCTATCATTCATCCACCAGGTCAAAGGTGACCCGTATACGGGGCCTTCTGGTGTTTTGAGCAAAGGAAAAAGGCGATGAACGCCCAAGAACTGCGTGACAAGACCCCGGACCAGCTCCGCGAGGAACTGGCCAACCTGAAGAAAGAAAGCTTTAACCTGCGCTTTCAACAGGCAACCGGTCAGCTGGAAAACACAGCCGGTATCAAAGCGGCCCGCCGCAATGCTGCCCGTGTCAAAACCATTCTGAACGAAAAGGCCGCTGCCGCGGCATCCGAGGAGTAATCAGATGCCCAAGCGTATCCTGCAAGGCACCGTGACCAGCGACGCCAACGAACAGACCGTAACCGTATCCGTCGAGCGCCGCTTTACGCATCCGGTTCTGAAGAAAACCATCCGTAAGTCCAAGAAATACCGGGCTCACGATGAAAAGAACGCCTTCAAGGTCGGTGACACCGTTCGCATCATCGAATGCGCACCGAAGTCGAAGACGAAACGTTGGGAAGTGCTGGAGGCGTAAGCCTCCGGGATTTTCCCATTTGTCGAAACCCTGGGGGATCTAACAAGACCAGCCCCCACAGGTCGGGAGAAACCACATGATCCAGATGCAGACCAATCTGGATGTCGCTGACAACTCCGGCGCACGCCGAGTTCAGTGCATCAAGGTCCTGGGTGGTTCCAAGCGTAAATACGCCTCCGTTGGCGACATCATTGTCGTCTCGGTGAAGGAAGCCATCCCGCGCGGCCGCGTAAAGAAAGGTGACGTCCGCAAGGCCGTCGTCGTACGCACCGCCAAGGAAGTCCGTCGCGAAGACGGCACCGCGATCCGTTTCGATCGCAACGCCGCCGTCATCCTGAACAACAACAACGAGCCCGTAGGTACCCGTATCTTTGGCCCCGTTGTTCGCGAACTGCGCGGCAAGAACTTCATGAAAATCATCTCGCTGGCTCCGGAGGTGCTGTAATCATGGCTGCTAAACTCCGCAAAGGCGACAAGGTCGTCGTGCTGGCCGGCAAGGACAAGGGCAAAGAGGGAACCATTTCCTCGGTTGACCCCAAAGCCGGTAAAGCTGTTGTCGATGGCATCAACATCGCCATCCGCCACACCCGTCAGTCGCAGAACTCGCAAGGTGGTCGCCTGCCTCAGGCAAACCCGATCGAGCTGTCGAACCTGGCGCTGCTGGACAAGAACGGCAAAGCAACCCGCGTTGGCTTCCGCATGGAAGGTGACAAGAAGGTGCGCTTCGCCAAGACCACAGGGGACGTGATCGATGCTTGATTCCGCAACCTACACCCCGCGTCTGAAAGCTCAGTACGTTGAAACCATCCGTGCCGCTCTGAAAGAAGAGTTCGGCTACAAGAACGACATGCAGCTGCCCAAGCTGGACAAGATCGTTCTGAACATCGGTTGTGGTGCTGAGGCGGTCAAAGACTCGAAGAAAGCGAAAGCTGCTGTCGAGGATCTGACTGCAATCGCTGGTCAACAGGCCGTTTCAACCAAGGCGAAGAAGTCGATCGCGGGTTTCCGCGTCCGGGAAGACATGCCGCTGGGCGCGAAAGTGACCCTGCGCGGTGACCGGATGTACGAATTCCTGGATCGTCTGATCACAATCGCGCTGCCGCGCGTTCGTGACTTCCGCGGTGTGAAGCCGTCTTTCGATGGTCAGGGCAACTTTGCCATGGGCATGAAAGAGCACATCGTGTTCCCGGAAATCGACTTCGACAAGGTCGACGAGGTCTGGGGCCTGGATATCGTAATTGCCACCACAGCGAAAACCGACGCTGAAGCTAAGGCACTGTTGAAAGCTTTCAACATGCCGTTCAACGCGTAAGCGCCGGGAGGATTGAGACATGGCTAAAAAAGCAATGATCGAACGCGAGAAGAAGCGCGAACGCCTGGTGGCCAAATTTGCCGCAAAGCGTGCCGAGCTGAAAGAAATCGCGAATGACGAGAGCCGCCCGATGGAAGAGCGTTTCAAAGCGCGTCTGAAACTGGCGAAACTGCCGCGCAACAGCTCGGCTACCCGTCTGCACAACCGCTGTCAGCTGACCGGTCGTCCCCACGCTTACTACCGTAAGCTGAAGGTCAGCCGTATCGCGCTGCGCGAGCTGGGTTCTGCTGGTCAGATCCCCGGCATGGTGAAATCGAGCTGGTAAGGGAGACATAGATATGAATGATCCTATCGGCGATATGCTCACCCGTATCCGCAACGCGCAAATGCGCGGCAAGTCCACCGTTTCCACCCCGGCTTCCAAGCTGCGCGGTTGGGTTCTGGATGTGCTGGCGGACGAAGGCTACATCCGTGGCTATGAAAAGACGACCGGTGAAAACGGTCATCCGGCCATCGAAATCAGCCTGAAATACTACGAAGGCACCCCTGTCATTCGCGAACTCAAGCGGGTCTCGAAGCCCGGCCGTCGCGTCTATATGGGCGTCAATGACATCCCGCAGGTCCGTCAGGGTCTGGGCGTGTCGATTGTCAGCACTCCGAAAGGTGTGATGTCGGACGCAAACGCTCGCTCCAACAATGTTGGCGGCGAAGTGCTCTGCACCGTCTTCTAAGGAGGTCTGCAATGTCTCGTATTGGTAAAAAACCGGTCGAGCTGCCCAGCGGCGTAACCGCCTCTGTGTCAGGTCAGACCATCGAAGTGAAGGGTCCGAAAGGCACCCGCAGCTTCACCGCCACCGACGACGTTACGCTGTCGGTTGAAGACAACGTGGTCAAGATCGACCCCCGTGGCATGTCCAAGCGTGCCCGCCAGCAGTGGGGCATGAGCCGCACCATGGTTGCCAATCTGGTAACCGGTGTGACGACTGGCTTCAAAAAAGAGCTGGAGATCCAGGGTGTTGGTTACCGGGCGCAGATGCAGGGCAACACCCTGAAGCTGAACCTGGGCTACAGCCACGATGTTGATTTCACTGCTCCGGAAGGTGTCACCATCACCGCGCCGAAGCAGACCGAGATCGTTGTGGAAGGTATCGACCAGCAGCAGGTGGGCGAAGTCGCGGCCAAAATCCGCGAATGGCGCCGCCCCGAGCCGTATAAAGGCAAGGGCATCCGCTATAAGGGCGAGTTCATCTTCCGCAAGGAAGGCAAGAAGAAGTAAGGACGCAGACAATGGCAAACAGCAAAAGAACCCTGTTTCTGAAGCGCCGCCTGCGCGTTCGGAACAAACTTCGCAAAGTCAACGCCGGCCGTGTACGCCTGTCGGTTCACCGTTCGAACAAGAATATCAGCGTCCAGCTGATCGACGACGTTCGTGGCGTGACCCTGGCTTCGGCCTCGACCCTGGAAAAAGATCTGGGTGTAGTTGGCAAGAACAACGTCGAAGCGGCCACCAAAGTGGGCGCGGCCATCGCCGAGCGTGCCAAGAAGGCAGGCGTCGAAGAGGCCTATTTCGATCGTGGTGGCTTCCTGTTCCACGGCAAGGTGAAGGCAGTTGCCGACGCCGCGCGTGAAGGTGGTCTGAAGATCTGATGTGGCGATGGGTGCAAGCACCCATCCTACACGACAAAGAACCGTAGGATGGGTGCTTGCACCCATCTTGCTTTGTAGGCGGGTCCGCCCGCCTCGATGATCGGGGGGCCTGGATTTCTTTCGTGGCTCACTTCGATTGAGAAAACTGGCGCGACAAGCGCCACATGAGAAAAGGGATGCCAAATGGCAGAACGTGAAAACCGTCGGGGCCGTGGCCGCGACCGTGAAGAAGCACCGGAATTTGCCGATCGTCTGGTCGCAATCAACCGCGTGTCGAAAACCGTAAAAGGTGGTAAGCGCTTTGGCTTCGCCGCTCTGGTGGTTGTTGGCGATCAGAAAGGCCGCGTCGGCTTTGGCAAGGGTAAAGCGAAAGAAGTACCTGAAGCCATCCGCAAGGCGACCGAACAAGCCAAGCGTCAGATGATCCGCGTGCAACTGCGCGAAGGTCGGACTCTGCACCACGACATCGAAGGCCGTCACGGCGCCGGTAAAGTGGTTATGCGCACCGCGCCTGAAGGTACCGGTATCATCGCCGGTGGTCCGATGCGTGCCGTGTTCGAAATGCTGGGCGTCAAGGACGTTGTGTCCAAGTCGCTGGGCTCGCAGAACCCGTACAACATGATCCGCGCCACCATCAACGGCCTGCAGAAAGAGCAGAGCCCGCGTTCGGTTGCCGCACGTCGTGGTAAAAAAGTTGCCGACATCCTGCCCAAGCGGGACGAAGCACCGGCTGAAGCCGAAGCGTAAGGAGTAGCGAGCAATGGCAAAAACCATCGTCGTCAAGCAGATCGGTTCCCCGATCCGCCGCCCCGCCGAACAGCGCGCAACCCTGATCGGTCTGGGCCTGAACAAGATGCACCGCACACGCGAGCTAGAGGATACGCCTTCGGTCCGCGGCATGGTCAACAAGATCCCGCATCTGGTTGAGATCATCGAAGAGCGCGACTAAGCGCGATTGAACTTCAAGTGAAAACACCCCCGGAACTTTCGGGGGTGTTTTTCGTTTGAGGGTTTCGATTTGACGAGCCTAAAGTCTCGTTTCCTTCCTCGAAATCACGTCAGCGTTCACTTCCGAACCCATACGACGCAGGTGTCGCATATCTGTCCCACAGCACCCGCCGAATACATGCACAGACGGGTTTTCTTTCACGATTTGGGCAATTTCCCGTCCCAGTTGCCACGGGTTGCCTTCGTCAAGATACTCGGCCTCGTCGAGTTCGGCGTGCGAGCAGCTTGAGGCATTGGCAACGACCCCTTTCAACCGGGGGTGATTGTCCATGGCACTCGCGAAATGGGACGGATGAGCGCAGTTGACCATATGGAACAGCGCTGACGCATCTGTCGCTTCATCTATTTGGTCTATCGCTTCGGCAAGACTCAGGCCGCTGGCCAGCCGACCGTCGGTTTCCACAACCAATGACATCACGATAGGCAGATTCAGACGCCGCGCTGCAAGAATGCACCCAATCGCCTCGGAGGGACGGTTGAACGTGTAGGCGGTGACGAGGTCAACGCTGGTTTCTTTCAGTGTGGCCAGCTGAGCAGTGTGATACGCGCAGGCTTCATCTTCTGGCATGGCGGGAATATCAGCATATGGATCGTAACGAGGTCCGATGCAGGCGGATACCAGAATGTCGTCACGACCGGCTGACCGACGGATTTCATCCATCAAGGACACTGCATCCCGATTGACCGCATCCAGTCGATCTTTGTCATATCCCAAGGGGGCTGCGCGATCGGCGTTTGCCATCCAGGTGGGCGCGTCCAGAATGCATCCCAGGCCCAGTTCCCCCGCAAGTTGCGCCAGTTCGACCATCTGGTCAGCCAGAATTGCGCGTGTGTCCGGATGCTCGAGCAGGGGAAATGACGCAAAGCCCGGCAGCTCGACGCCTCGGTCGAATATCAGATCGGTGCCGGTTCCCGTGTATAGAAGAAAGTACTTTTCCCCCTTGGTTAGAAGATCCAATGACATGATTTCGCACCCTGCATCCTGCGCTGACATCTGCGCAAGACTACCATTTTTTTCGAAACGTGAGAAGCAATCGGGCCAATTCTGGTTTGCCGGGCCAGAAGGTTTCGATCAATTGGCGCTTGGTCGTGCCATTCCCGAAACGCATACCGGCTAGACCGAAACTTCCGTTGTTAGCGTTACCAGCCACGCCTATCTGAGCCTTGTCCAAGTAAGGAACAAACAAGCGAACATTGGGGAATACGCCCCAATACAGAAAGGAAATGAGATATGGCAAACACAGCTACTTTTTCGAACACCGGATTCAACTTCAGCGCCCGCGTTGCAACCTTGGTTGAGCGCTTCAAGGCAGCCCGTGCCCGTGCGGCGGAATACCAGCGCACCTATTCCGAGCTGCAGCGTCTGAGCAACCGCGAACTGGACGACATCGGCGTCCGTCGCTGCGATATCGCGGATATCGCGCGTGAGCATGCATATTGCTCGTAAAAATACCCCACCACTCACAGTGAAAGAGGCGCCGTTCGGGCGCCACTTTTGCTTTTTGGCGGCAATCGACAACAAACCTTGCAACTGAAGGCACAACGCTGTAGAGCGCTCCGGTGGATTTCCGTCCACGAGAATCAAAACCAAGAAACGCCGTGGTTGGCCCATCACGCTTCGGGGGTCACATCCGGCTAAGGAGAAGCGAAATGAAACTGAACGAATTGCGCGACAATCCTGGCGCCGCACCGAAACGCACCCGCGTTGGCCGCGGTCCGGGTTCCGGCAAAGGTAAAATGGGTGGCCGTGGTATCAAAGGCCAGAAATCCCGTTCGGGTGTGGCCATCAACGGCTACGAAGGCGGCCAGATGCCGCTGTACCAGCGCCTGCCCAAGCGTGGCTTCAACAAGCCGAACCGCAAGGAATTCGCTGTTATCAACCTGGGCCTGATCCAGAAATTCGTCGATGCCGGCAAGCTGGACGCCAAAGCTGCGATCACCGAAGACGCGCTGGTTGCTTCCGGTCTGGTTCGTCGCAAGCTGGACGGCATCCGCGTTCTGGCCAAAGGCGAAATCAGCGCCAAGGTGAACCTGGAAGTCACCGGTGCATCGAAAGCCGCTGTCGAAGCGGTCGAGAAAGCGGGCGGCTCACTTAAGGTCACAAAAGCTGCTGCGGCAGAGTAAGCGCTTGTGAGCGGGCCCAGACCCGCTTACATAGACCTCACAGTTTTCCTAGACGCCGTCCGAGCCGGAAAACGGTTCCGGGCGGCGTTTGCATAAGAGAGACCGATTTATGGTATCAGCAGCAGAACAAATGGCAGCCAATACAAGCTGGGCTGCCCTTGGCAAAGCCACCGATCTGCGCAACCGCATCCTGTTCACGCTGGGTTTGCTGATCGTCTATCGTCTGGGCACCTTCATTCCGGTGCCGGGGATTGACGGACAGGCGCTGCGCGAGTTCATGGAACAGGCGGGGCAGGGCATCGGCGGCATGGTTTCGATGTTCACCGGCGGGGCGCTGGGTCGGATGGGTATCTTTGCCCTCGGCATCATGCCTTATATCTCGGCCTCGATCATCGTGCAGCTGCTGACATCTATGGTTCCCGCGCTCGAACAGCTCAAGAAAGAGGGCGAGCAGGGGCGCAAAAAGATCAACCAGTACACCCGTTTCGGCACCGTGGCGCTTGCTACCGTTCAGGCCTATGGTCTGGCCGTGTCGCTGGAATCGGGCGATCTGGCGACCGATCCGGGGCTGTATTTCCGCTTTTCGACCATGATCACTCTGGTTGGCGGCACCATGTTCCTGATGTGGCTGGGTGAGCAGATCACCGCGCGCGGCATCGGCAACGGGATTTCCCTGATCATCTTCGTCGGCATCATTGCAGAGGTTCCGGCTGCGCTGGCGCAGTTCTTTGCCTCGGGCCGCAGCGGTGCGATCAGCCCCGCAGTGATCGTTGGTGTGATCGTCATGGTCATCGCCGTGATTACCTTTGTGGTCTTCATGGAGCGCGCGCTGCGCAAGATCCACATCCAATACCCGCGTCGTCAGGCCGGTATGAAAGTCTATGAGGGTGGATCCAGCCACCTGCCAGTCAAGGTCAACCCAGCGGGCGTGATCCCGGCGATCTTTGCCAGCTCGCTGCTGCTGCTGCCGGTGACGATCTCGACCTTCTCGTCGGGGGCGGCCAACGGTCCGATCATGTCCTGGATGCTGGCCAACTTTGGCCCCGGACAGCCGCTGTATCTGCTGTTCTTTGCGTCGATGATCGTGTTCTTCGCCTATTTCTACACGTTCAACGTGTCGTTCAAACCGGATGATGTGGCGGACAATCTGAAAAAGCAGAACGGCTTTGTCCCCGGTATCCGTCCGGGCAAGAAAACCGCCGAATATCTGGAATACGTGGTTAACCGCGTGCTGGTTCTGGGCTCGGCCTATCTGGCGGCGGTCTGTCTGTTGCCTGAAATCCTTCGGGGCCAGTTTGCCATCCCGTTCTACTTCGGCGGCACCTCGGTTCTGATTATCGTCTCTGTAACCATGGACACGATCCAGCAGGTTCAGAGCCATTTGCTGGCGCATCAATACGAAGGGCTGATCGAAAAGTCCCAACTGCGCGGCAAAAGCAAGAAACGCGGCAGGAAGGGACCGGCTCGTCGATGAACATCATTCTTCTTGGCCCCCCGGGGGCCGGTAAAGGGACGCAGGCGCGTCACCTGGTCGAAACACGCGGCATGGTCCAGCTGAGCACCGGCGACATGCTGCGCGAGGCCAAGGACAGCGGCACCGAAATGGGCAACCGCGTGGCCGAGGTCATGGCCAAGGGTGAGTTGGTCACCGATGAGATCGTCATCGGCCTGATCCGCGAAAAGCTGGAGCAGGGCGCCGAGGGTGGTTTCATCTTTGACGGTTTCCCGCGCACGCTGGCGCAGTCGGACGCGCTGGGTGAATTGCTGGACAGCACCGGCAACAGCCTGGACGCGGTGATCGAGATGGAAGTCGACGATACCGCGCTGGTCCAGCGCATCACGGCCCGGTCGACCTGTGGCGGATGCGGTGAAGTCTATAACGACATCACCAAACCGATTCCTGCAGATGGAAAATGCACCAACTGCGGCAAGGAAAACGACTTCAAGCGCCGCGCCGACGACAATGAGGAAAGCCTCAAGACCCGTCTGATGGAATACTACAAAAAGACCTCGCCGCTGATCGGCTACTACTATGCCAAAGGTGCGTTGACCAAGGTCAACGGGCTGGGCGAGATCGCCGAAGTTCAGGGCGCAATTGCCGGTGTTCTTGACAACTAATCGTAAGGTCTTATCTTTTTGTTAGCAAAGCACGCGTAATACGTGCATGTCAGGAGGCTTGTATGCTTGTCTTTCGCGAAGGTTACAGGGATTAACGATCCCCGATGAACTGCACTGCAGAAATGGTCGAAGCCACGCAAATACTGGTTTGCGTGGCTTCTGAGTCCGGGATTGAGTGGTTAATACGCTATTTTGGTGGGCCGGCGGCCATTTTGACCTCGGCCCTCATCGCTTTTTTCATGGCGCGCGCCACAATCAGGGCAAACCAGACAACTGCCCGCAGGCTGGCGACTTTGAACCTGATCGAGCGTTCGGAATCCACGGAATACTATCAGGAACGGTATGTCGCGTTCAGGGATGCGCGGCAGGACGAAAACGGGTTGTCGGCGCTGTTCAGCCCCAGCAATGCTGTGCTGCAGAAACAACGCCGCCTTGTGCTTGAGATGCTCAACCACTACGAGCTGATTGCCAGTGGGATAAAGGCCGGGATTCTCGACGCCGACTACTATAAAAAGTACATGCGCTCGACGTTTGTCAGGGATTGGTTGGCTGCAAAACCCCTGGTGGACCACATCCGGAAGCCGACGCCGGACAGCGGGGCAGACGTGCCTGCCAACAGCGCGTTCAGTGAGTTTGAAGGGCTGGCCGCGGAGTGGGAAGCCGAAATGAAAGCAGAGGGTTTGCTATAAATTGTCAGTGGCCGGGGCCAAAGCTCCGGTTGGAGTATTGACGTCAGGCCCAAAAGCCCATATCGACCCACATCCCTTTGGGAATCACCCGTGCGTGCGAGATTCGTCGCGCGCGCTACTACCTCGAAATAATGCTGGATCCTCTGGCGTCACTGCCAAGATCAAGTGTTGTGAAAAAAGGTTCCGGAGTTACGGAACCGCAACAAAAAGGAAAGTGACACGTGGCACGTATTGCCGGCGTAAACATCCCGACTGCCAAGCGGGTACCTATCGCCCTCACATATATCACCGGAATCGGCAACACCTCGGCCAAAGCGATCTGCGAAGCTGTAGGCATTGAAGCGACCCGTCGCGTCAACGAACTGTCCGACGCCGAAGTTCTGAAAATCCGCGAATACATCGACGAAAACTACACCGTTGAAGGTGATCTGCGTCGTGAAGTTCAGATGAACGTCAAGCGCCTGATGGACCTGGGCTGCTATCGCGGTCTGCGTCACCGCCGCAACCTGCCGGTTCGCGGTCAGCGCACCCACACCAACGCTCGTACCCGCAAAGGCCCCGCAAAGGCCATCGCTGGTAAGAAGAAATAAGGGAGGGTCTGACTGATGGCACGTGATAAGACTCGCGTTAAGCGCAAAGAGCGGAAGAACATCGCATCGGGCGTCGCCCATGTGAACTCGACCTTCAACAACACCAAGATCCTGATCTCGGACGTACAGGGCAACGCCATTTCGTGGTCGTCTGCCGGTACCATGGGCTTCAAGGGATCGCGGAAATCGACCCCCTACGCCGCTCAGATGGCTGCTGAAGATGCAGGCAAGAAGGCGCAGGAACATGGCGTCAAGACGCTGGAAGTCGAAGTTCAGGGCCCCGGTTCGGGTCGTGAATCGGCTCTGCGCGCGCTGGCTGCCGTGGGCTTCAACATCACGTCGATCCGCGACGTGACACCGATTGCTCACAACGGCTGCCGCCCGCCGAAGCGTCGCCGCGTCTAAGCGATTTTGAATTGAGCTGGGGCCAGTGTTTTTGCACGGCCCCAGCACGTCATTTTGAACCTCGGGCGTCTGCACCTTGTTGGTCATGGGGCGCGGACAGGAATGGAGGGATTACATGATCCACAAGAATTGGGCAGAATTGATCAAGCCGACCCAGCTGGACGGCAAGCCGGGCAACGACCCTGCACGTCAGGCAACCCTGGTTGCTGAACCGCTGGAGCGTGGCTTTGGTCTGACCTTGGGCAACGCCCTGCGCCGCGTTTTGATGAGCTCGCTGCAAGGCGCGGCCATCACCAGCGTTCAGATCGACAACGTCCTGCACGAGTTCTCCTCGGTTGCGGGCGTGCGTGAGGACGTCACCGACATCATCCTGAACCTCAAAGGCGTGTCGCTGCGCATGGAAGTCGAAGGCCCCAAGCGCCTGTCGATCAATGCCAAAGGCCCCGCCGTTGTCACCGCTGGCGACATCAGCGAAAGCGCCGGCATCGAGGTTCTGAACCGCGACCACGTCATCTGCCACCTGGACGATGGCGCCGATCTCTTCATGGAACTGACCGTCAACACAGGCAAGGGTTACGTTTCGGCTGAGAAGAACAAGCCCGAAGACGCGCCCATTGGCCTGATCCCGATCGACGCGATCTATTCTCCGGTCAAGAAGGTCGCCTATGACGTTCAGCCGACCCGTGAAGGTCAGGTTCTGGACTATGACAAGCTGACCCTGAAGATCGAAACCGACGGGTCGATCACGCCCGAGGACGCGCTGGCCTATGCTGCGCGCATCCTGCAGGACCAGTTGTCGATCTTCGTCAACTTCGACGAGCCGGAATCGGCCGGCCGCCAGGACGAGGATGACGGTCTGGAGTTCAATCCGCTTCTGCTGAAGAAAGTGGACGAACTGGAACTGTCGGTCCGTTCGGCAAACTGCCTGAAGAACGACAACATCGTCTATATCGGCGACCTGATCCAGAAGACCGAAGCCGAGATGCTGCGCACCCCGAACTTCGGCCGCAAATCGCTGAACGAGATCAAGGAAGTGCTGTCCGGCATGGGTCTGCACCTTGGCATGGATGTCGAGGACTGGCCGCCCGACAACATCGAAGATCTGGCGAAGAAATTCGAAGACGCGTTCTGAAGTGGTGCCGGGCTGAAGCCCGGCCTACTTCGGTCCAACCCGTAGGGCGGGCTTCAGGCCGGCACAAGCAACAACAAAAGCCCGGACCACCGGGGGAAACAAGT
>NZ_JBQFML010000018.1:0-19181 GCF_056531805.1 Ruegeria sp. K5
TGAAATGAGCCTCTTTCAGATGTTGCCTTATGGCTATGTCGTGGACGATGAGGTTATTTCCACACGCAACGGTGGCCTTATCGCCGCTGCAGAAATCACCGGAATCAACGCAAACACGCTGGACGAAAACGAGTTCGAGTTCCTGGCCGAACGGTTTGAGCGTGTGTTGCGCACAACACCCAATGAAGTGGCATTTTATGTTCATCGACTGACCGTCCCGGCTGAGACTGGTCATGTCATCACAGATCCAACCGGCTTTGCCGGTGCAGTGGCACAGGCCATGCGCTCAGCTTCCGTCGATGCAGAGCTGAAAGAACGCAAGATCATCATCAGCGCCATTCTGCAAAAGCGGCAGGATGAGCGGGCAAAACAGATGTTCGGCATGTCGTCTGGAACAATAGACGAGGAACGCCGCGAAATGATGGAACAGCTCGACGGTGTTTTCACAACACTGGCGGGCACGCTGGGCGAAAGCCGGGTGCGCCGGCTGAAGCTCAGCGAGGGGCGTTGGCTCGGCTATTATGGAATGCTGTTGAACGGTCGGTATCAGCCGATCATTCACACGAACATTGCAGAACCCATCGCCTTCAACATGCCGCAAGAGGATGTGCTGTTTCAGGGCAAGACTGGCAAACTGGTTACGGGCGACGATCAGGAACGCTCCATACGGGTCTATTCCCTGAAGAATTACCCGATGGCGTCGTTCCCCGGCATTTTCGACGGGCTGGACCTGCCGGTTGATGTCGTCATTTCGCAATCCTTCCTGCCGATCAGCCGCGCCCAGGCGCAGGAAATGGAACGCCGCAAGTCGGGACAAATGCGCTCGGCAGGCGACAAGGCAAAGTCTCTCGAAGAGGATTTGTCTATTCTGGCGGACGGCATTGCCTCCGGCACCATGTCACTCGGCAAGCACCATCTGTCGATCTGCGTGTTCGGGACAGAGGAAGATCTGAAAACCGCCGAAAAACACATCATCGGTGAAATCCAGATTTCAGGCGGCACAGTGAAGCGCGAAGCGATGTCGGCCCGTGCGGTGTACTTCGCGCAGCATCCCGGCAATTTCGCGTTCCGCGCCCGTGAAGAACTGATCACGGACCAGAACTTTGCGGATATGGTTGCGTTCCACATGCGCCCCAAAGGGTTGGATGCGGAAAAGCTACCCTGGCCGGGGCCATTGGCGACGTTCCCGACAACGCACGGGGACAGCTACGATGTTTCGCTTCACCTTCCCAAGACCAGCAAAGACGCTGAAAACCTGCCCTCCGGGCATACGATCGTTCTTGGACCGAACGGCTCGGGTAAAACTGTGATCGCGATGCTGCTGGCAACAATGGCGGTTGCACAGGGCGCGCGGATCATCGCTTTTGACAAAGACCGGGCAATGGAGGCTCCAATGCGGGCGCTCGGTGCGCAGTACACCCGCGTCCGAGTTGGTGAGCCAACCGGCATGAACCCTTTTCAGACCGAGACGGATGAGGCTGGGCAAAGCTGGCTCGCCAATTGGGTCATTGCCCTGTTGAGCTATGACGAACCACTGACCACCGATCAGAAGGATGAAATCACGCGGGCTTGCCAAGCGAATGCCACTTTGCCGCCTGCGCTTCAGAACTTCGATTCATTGGTGGAACGGTTCAGAGCCTTTGACGATGACAAGAACCTGTACAAGCGTGCAAGTGAATGGGCTGGCGAAGGCCGCTTGTCCTGGATGTTTGGCGAGGGTGGCTCAGATCCGTTTGCTGCTGGCGACCGTCATCTTGTTTTCGACATTTCCGAGGTTCTGGATGACGAATTGGTGCGGCTGGCATGGATCAGCTACGTCATGCGCCAGATCGAACGCCGCTGCGCCACCAAGATACCCACTGTCTTTGTGATTGATGAAGCATGGGTAATTGCTGGCAACCCTTATGGCGCTGGCATTCTCATAAATGCCTACACCACGTATCGGAAGCTGAACGTCATGATGATGATGATGACGCAGATCCCCGATCACCTCCTGTCGTCGGCGGCAAGTAAGTCGATCCTGGAAAACACCAGCACGCAACTCTTGTTCCCCTCTCGATCCGGCAATGAAGCAGACTACCGGGCAATCGGCTTGAACGATTCAGAGCTGGGCGCGCTGAGGGCACACTTTGGCGACCGCGTAATGCTCATGAAGAAAGGTGACGAGAGTGTTTGGCTCGATGTCGATGTCGGCGCTCTCGGCCCGCTTCTCCGTGTTCTGAGCGGATCAGACGGAAAATCGTTCCCTGATCCTGATTGGCGACAAAACCCCAACTTCTGGAAGGAAATCACATGAAAACTCGCCTTGTAATCGCCCTTGTTGTTCTGGCCGCCGTCTCGGCCTGCACCAGCACCTATTCGGGCTATCGCAGCAAATGCGCCTGCGACTTTGAGCGCATGACCCCCCCTGAAAACTTGGAGCTTGTCTGATGAATATTTCAAAGAAATTCCGCACAACCATTGCTGTTTCGGTTCTGGCCGCCCTGCCCGTCATGGCATCGGCCCAGGGTGTTCCGGTGGTGGACTCTGCATCCATCACGCAGGACGCCGCCAATTCGGCCAAAGAAATCGCTGAAATGGTCCGCCAGTACGAGCAATTGCTGGAACAGTACGAGAAACTGGAACAACAGCGGGCATTGCTCGAAAACTCCTTCAAAACCATCAGCGGTTTGACGGATCTGGATGAGTTCAACAGCCGCAGCTTTCTGAAACTGGCGACTGCTGCTGACACGCTCGGCTACGCACTGGATGCAGCGGAGGGCGGTATCTCCGGCCTGCCCGATGTCGCTGCGCAGGCAATGGAACGTCGATCAATCAACCTCGGCCTGAACGATGGCATCTTGTCCGAGTTCAGCGGATCGGATGTGCAGGCTCGCCGCATCCTGTCTGAGCGTGGTGGTGCGGGCCTGATGGCGTCGGCGTTGGGTGAGAATGGCTATGACATGGCCGGTCAGCTCTCCGAAGATGCTGAAAAACTGCGCGGTGAAATCGGTCAGCAAGAAGATCTGAAGGATGCAATCGACTATAACACGGCGGTTCTCCTGAAACTCCTGCAAGTTGAAATTGAAATCTTGCGCGCAACCTCGGCTAATGCTCTGGCGTCGGGCACGGATCTGGCTGCAACCGCTGCCGATCTTTCGACACTCAGCAACTATGTACGAGGAACCTCACAATGAAACTCCGCTCAACTCTCATCCTGACCATTGCAGCCGCCGCCGTTATGTCGGGGGCTGCATCGGCACAGGTGAAGCTGCGCCCATCACCCAAGGTCGATATGCCGTTCGGTGAATATCGTAAGTGCCTTGGGTACTCGGGCGCGCGTGAGTACGGTCGTCAATTCGTCAAAGACGATCAAGCGCGCATGGCCGAAGCGGGCCAATCCGCAGACAAGCAGCCTCTTGTGACCAACTGGTCGGTGGTGATCCTGAATGAACAGGTCATCGCTGCGCACGAGGCCACCATCGAGCAATGCAATCTGCGCAAATCGGGCGAGACCTTCAGCACCGAATGTCCGCTGGGCGGTTTGAGCCGTGAGGACGCCGCCCAAAAGGTCGGAGCTGACCAAGACGAGTTTTGGACCCAACCGTCCGACAATCTTGCCGCGCTGAAAAAAGAGCAACGGACCCGTCTGGAAGCTCTGCGCCCTGCAATTGAGGAGGCTTGTGGGCCGTGATCCAAGATTTCGTCAGCTCGATTGAGGCTGCGCTTAATAACTTCTCGCAGCAAGCATACAACAGCCTGGCGGCGGATCTAGCATCCGCCCTCTGGGCAATAGCCGCGCTGATCTTCGTGGCAATGCTGATCAACGGTGTGCTTCAAATCCGAGAAATCGGGTTTGGTGGCTATGTCGGCTGGATCATTCGGGCGACGATCATCATTGGTATGGCTTCTAGCTGGAGCTTCTTTCAACCCATTTATCAGGGCATTTCGAGCCTCCCAGACACGATTGCCGGAGAATTGACCGGCACAACAAATGTCTGGGAAGCACTCGATGACATTGCGCTTCAGTGTTTCTTGATGGGCCAGCAGGCTATTGAAAACGCAACCTGGGGTCTGAGCATCACCGGGGCTATTCTCTGGGTTGTTGGGGCTGTCATCGTTGCCTTTGGCACTGGCATGGCACTCATCGCAAAAGGCGGTCTGGCGGTCCTGCTGGGTCTAGCGCCTGTTTTCATCGCAACGCTGCTCAGCTCGGCAACAGCCAATATATTCGCAGCCTGGGCGAAAACGACTGTTGGCCTGATCATGGTCATCGTCGTTCTGACAGGCATCGTTTCTCTTATTCAGGCCCTTTTCAGCTCCGAACTGACCGCTGTTGAGGATGTGAACAACATGGAGGCCAGTGGCCGGTTTTTGGCGATCTGCATTGTGTCAATCGTGATGCTCACGCAGATCCCATCGCTCGCGGGCGGAATGTCGGGTGCAATCGTTTCGGCATCCTCGGGTCTTGCCGTGGCAACTGGTGCCGTCGCTGCCGCAAGAAGTGCATTGGGCACTGCAAGCGACGGTGCAAGGGGTGCCGTAGCCGGTGGGAAAACTGCCGCTGCTATGGCCTCCGCAGCCCGCGACGGGACAGGGGTTCGTGATAGCGCCTCGCGCGCGATGCAGGCGCGTCGGGACATTGCACATAGAGCCCGCAATCAGGATGGGGCGGCTCGTCAGAGCTACGCCGCTGATCGTTATCGGCAGAGCATTCGAGCTGCCCGAGAAAAATCTTCATAAATCGAGGTACAGAGCAAATGTCACACGTGACAGATCACGAAAAAGAACTCTTTCTGGGCGCACGCCGCGATGCCTTCAAATGGCAGGTATTCGGCATGGTCGGCATGGCAATGGGCGTGGCCTCTATGATTGGCTGGGCGATGCTCCTTCCCCTGAAGGAAATCCGCGCGGTGCCATTCTCCATTGATCCGGACACAAAGCTGCCGGTGCTGCTGACTGAAAAGGTCGAAGAACTGGAACCATCTGAAGCGATGGCCTTCCGCGAAGTCGCAAATTATGTGCGCGACCGGGAAACCTATGATGTCCAGGACAACAACGAGCGCCTGAAATCGGTACTGCGTCGTTCTGATGAGCTGGCCGAAACATCTTACCGCGAACTGTGGGATGGGTCGAACGATAACCATCCTGACGAAATCTATACGCCCAAGACAAAGGTGCAGACCGAAATTCTGGGCGTCTCGCCGGTCAACGATGAGACGGTGCAGGTCGAGATCCGCAAGTCCCTGATCGTGCCAAACCAAGCAACGGCCTCAGCCCGCTACGTGGTCACTGTGACCTACGGGTTTGAGGAAAAAATCGTGACGTCGATGGATGAACTTCTCGAAAATCCATTCGGCTTCGTCGTCACCAACTACCGCGTAGACGCAATGGGAGACATCTGATGCAGCGTTCTTTCAAAACACTCACCGCCACCGCCGCAGCAGTTTTGGCATTCTCTACGCCTCTGCTCGCTGAAATCACACCGACACCAGACGGAAAGAACGCGGATCACCGCATCACGCATTTCCACTATGTCGAGAACCAGGTGTACCGCATCCCTGTGGGTGAACGCCTGATTACCTATGTTCACTTTCCGCAGGGCGAAACCGTCCGCAGCATTGGTGCGGGCGACACTGAAAGTTTTCAGATCACTCGCCTGCAGGAAGGTCGCGTTATTGCGTTCAAGCCGGAAATCCTGAACTCGGATTCGAACCTGACCGTGCTGACCAATCGCGGGACATACAACTTCTATCTGGTTCCGGCCGAGAGCGCCGCCGAACGTAAACGAGTACCGTTTCGGGTCACGTTCTATAACAAGAACAACAGCGGCGGGACCACAACGCGCCGTGGCACGGTGGCACGCAGCGAGCCGAAACCAACAGGCCGGTTCGTCAACCAAAACTACTCGCGTTCGGGCAAAGCGGACTTTGCGCCCACAGCCGTTTGGGATGATGGCGTACACACCTATATGCAGATCCCACAGGATGCGGAGCTGCCGGGCATCTTCCGTGTCCTGCCTGATGGACGTGAGCTGATGGTGAACACGACTGTCAAAGAGCGCGGCATTATCCAGGTGCAGGGCCTTTCAGATCTTTGGACACTGCGCATCGAGGACACTTCGATCTGTGTTCGAAACGATGGCGACGAGTTTCAGCAGGCAAGCGTGAGCGGTCGGCCCGTCACTTCACAGACAGTTAAACCGGGGGGCAGCAAATAATGAACCGCGATCAAACAATTGCGGCACGGGCGGCGGCTGAACAGCCGTCGCAACGTGTCCGGAAGAAGTTCGACCCTAAGAAGCTGATGACCGTTGCAGTCGCAGGAGCGGTGTTCCTGGGCTTTGTGTGGTTTGTCATGGGCGACGAAAGCAAAAGCGGGAACACGGGTGTCCGCGTTGACGCTTTGCAACAAGGTGGTGGCGAGCGATACGGGCTTTTGACCGCACGGGGGCCAGAGGTCGATGAATCCGAACCCGAAGCTCTGCCAGAGACAATTGCGGTAGCAACACCGGCAGCAGTGCCACAGGTCGATTCCGAAGGGCTGAAACAAGCCTTGAAAACTATCGAGCAACAGAACGGTCGGATTTCTGAACTGCAAGACGAGCTGACGGACGCCAAAGTTTCGCTGTCAGAAAAAGACGGTGAAATCGCAACGCTGAACCTGACCAATGAACGCCTTCAGGTCAGATATGATGAGCGAGAGAAGAAGTTCCAGACGGAACTTGCCCAGGCCATCGCAGATGCGGAGGCCCGGGCACTTGCCAGCGTAAGCCACCTTCAGGCGCAAGGTCTGACCGATGACGAGCGGCGCAGACTCGAAGAACTGAAGAAGATGCGCCAGCGGCAGAACCAGTCGGACGGCATTGTGTTCGATGAAAACCCACTTCGTAGAAACTGATGGAGCTGACGATGAACAGAACAGCACTTACCCTCGCCCTGGTCGCGTTGGCCTCAAGCGTATCCGCACAGGATGGCACCGGGCAAAACTACGAGCCGATTAACAGCGGATCGCAGCCGGTGATTTTCCAGCCCTTCCCCGCCGCACCTCAGCAGGTCCAGGTGCAACCGGATGACACCCGTTTGCCTGAAGAACAGCGCGGCTATCAGGAAAACCAAAACACGACATGGCAAAACAATCTGGTCGAAGAATATCCCCCCATCGTGGGGGCCTCGATCATTGACGATCCGTCGCGCACCTTAACGCAAGGCACGGTTTTGTCGGCTGTGTTCGGTGGCGCGGTCAGCTCGGAATTGCCCGGTAGCGTCGTGGCGACGATCACACGTGGCGTCTACTCGATGGACGGCACACGTTTGCTTCTGCCGCGCGGATCGAAGCTCTATGGCGAGTATCGAGCGGATACGACATTGGCGCAAACGCGCATCATGATCGTTTGGAGCCGTGTCATCACGCCTGACGGCCTGTCCGCTCAGATCGGATCGGCTGGTACGGACGGTCAAGGCCGGACTGGTGCGACCGGCAGGGTGAACACACACTTTGGGAAGCGGTTCGGCACGGCTGCGTTGTTGTCCATAATCGGTATTGCCCCTGTGGCGCTGGTGTCTGACAGCGACAGCAACAACTCGGTCAGAACGGATCTGGCAACCCAAGTGGGGTCTAACCTGCAGAACGCCACGGCAGCGGCGCTTGATGAATACCTGCGCATCACTCCGACAATCTTTGTCGATCAGGGCAGTCGTATCAACGCGATCCTGCAGCGCGACGTTGTGTTCGATAGCTTCTGAGAGCGAGACATCGAAACGACCGCCTCAGCGGTCTTTCCGGCCGCTGCCAGCATGATCGAGTGCGGTAGCGGCCTTTTTTGACGCCAATAACAAGGACAAGAAGATGAGCGGGCGGAACGGGAATAGCCTTCTGGAATACTATACAGGCAAGATCGAGCATCTGTTACACGATGAAAGCCTGAGCGAAATTTCTGTGAACCCTGACGGATCGGTTTGGGTCGAAGAAATGGGCACAACGCACATGACCAGGACAGACATCACTCTGAACAGAGACGATGTAGAAAACATCGGGCGCTGCGTGGCCGGTTTCAGTGATGTGACATTCGGAGAAAAGAAACCCATTGCGACGGCCAATGTGCCAACACAGCAGGGCAAAGCGCGGGTCCAGGTCGTGATTCCGCCAGCAACAACCGGCGTGGGGTCCGTGGCGATCCGCCTGCTCCGCGTGAAAACTGTCGATCTTGGCGCGTTCAGCTTCGCCAGCAAAGAGGCCGCATTGGCGGAAAGCAACGATCACAGTGCGCTCGAAACTGCCCGTGCTGCCCTTGCAGCAGGCACGATGAGCTTTGACGAGCTGGCCGATCTTGCGATGCTTAGCAAATGGAACGTGATCATTGCGGGGGGCACGTCGTCTGGCAAAACCACCGTTCTCAATGCAATGCTGAAGCGCGTCGATCCGGGCGAACGGATCGTGACGATTGAAGAAGTGGCCGAGTTGGACATCGAGCAACCCAATTCTGTCGATCTGCTTGCCGACCGTTCCGAAGAAGATGGCCCTCGATCACCGACAAAGCTGCTTGAATCGGCGCTGCGGTTACGGCCTGACCGCCTAGTCTGCGGTGAAATCCGGGGCGACGACGCGAATATGTTCTTGGAACTGGTGAATACCGGCCACGATGGATCTGTCTGCACCATGCACGCCAACTCGCCCGTAGATGCCATTGGACGGATGAGTAAAATGGTGCGGCGCGGATCTCCGACCGTCCAAAAGTCAGAGGTGGTCGATGACATCCGGGCCACCATTCACATGATCGTTCACATGAAGAAAATCGGGGACGAACGGAAGGTCAACGGCGTGATTTTTCCGCCTCTGATGACTGCAGAACAACTTATCTGAAGGAGTACAAAGATGAAGCAATTCGAGTATCGAGACGTGCCTTTTTCGGAACGCGACGACGCCAGCGAGAAATTCGCAAAGCTGGGCAAAGAAGGTTGGGAAATGGTTGGTGTCGCACGTGCTGAATTTGGCATCGTGTGCTTCTTCAAACGCGAGCTGACCGATGGCTGAGTTTCAGGATCTCCCAAAGGGCAAGAAGGTAGCGATAGCCGGTACAATGGGCTTTATCGCTACCTCGGCTTGCGCGGTTTTGGTGGTCGGTCTGGCTCTCGAATACATCAACACCAGAGGTTTTCGCGGGCTGGACATCTGGGCGATCCCAGAGAAGTTCATGGCACAGCCTGCAGAGACGCAGCAGATCATGGGTCTGGTGGCGGTGGTCGCGGTGGGTGTTTTGACCTTTGCATTCGTGGCGGCTGCGCTGCGTGGTCCCTCAACGAAATACGGCGATGCGACCTTTGCAAAGGCCCCTCAGCTCGTCCAGGAGGGCTATGCGTCGGTGCTGAAGCTCAAAGACAAACTGGATAGTGAAATCGTGTTTGCCAAATTTGGTGAGCCAAAGGACAAAAACGCGATCTACTATAAGCCCGGCCCCGGTGTCCAAAAGCCGCACGCGATGTTCATTGCCCCGTCTGGATCGGGCAAAACAAGCGGCTTTGTGATCCCGAACGTCCTGCGTTTCAATGGTTCTTGCGTCGTCCTGGACATCAAGGGCGAGATTTTCCAGACCACGGGCGCGCGTCGGGCAGCAATGGGCGATGAGGTTTTTGTGTTCGATCCCGAGAACCCAGACAAAAGCCACAGCTACAACCCTCTGCGCCGCGCAGCACGTGCCGACAATCTGGACCGGCGATGGGAAGAAGTGATTCAGGTTGCAACGCAGATGTTCGACACGCCCAGCTCGTCCGCCCAAGGCTTTATGGGTGGCGTTGAAGGCATGTTTTGCGCGATGGCGATGTTGGCGATCAAAAGGAAGCGGCCATACATTTCCGAAGTCCTGCGCCTGGTCAAAACGACCAAGCAAAAGGACTACGAGAAAATGGCTGAAGAAGTTGGATATGCGCGCGCTGCAGATGAGTTTCTGAATCTTGCAGCCGAAGAATCCAAAATCTTGCGGTCAACGATTTCGGTTATGAATAACTCCGGCCTGCAGCTCTGGCGCAACCCATCTGTGGCAAGAGCCACGCAGGGCAATGACATCAACTTTGAGGATCTGCGTCGGCGCCCCACCTCGATCTACTTTTCTGTGCCAGGGAAAAAGGTCAAAGAGTTCCGGACACTCATTCGCCTGTTCTTCCTCGATCTGGTGAACACAATCGAAACCCACGAACCGGGCCTAGATGAGCCGTTCAAGGTTTTGATGCTGCTCGATGAGTTTCAGCGTCTCGGCCACCTTGAGCGCGTCGTTGAAGCGTATGACACTATGCGATCGTTCGGGGGTCGGATCATCGTGATTTCGCAAACGCTGTCGCGCCTGCAGGACATTTATGGGCATGAAGGTGTGCGGGCGATGCTGGCAAACGCCGGGACGCAAATGTTTGCAGCGTCCGAAGATTCAGAGGTACGCGAACACGTGTCCAGATCCATCGGTGACAAAACAGTCATGAGCAAGTCGAAGTCTCGGGCGCTCGGTAAAATGGAAATGGGCAGCATATCGGAACGCGAGGAAGGCATTCGCCTGCTCCGGCCGGAACACGTTGGCCGATTGCCGGAAAATGAGGTTGTGCTGATCCGCGAAGGCAAGATGCCGGTGATTGCAAACAAGATCCGATACTTCGAAGATCCGTATTTTGTGCAGTTCCTTGGTGGCGATACGCCAAAGATCAAAGGGACACACCTGGATCTTGCTGAAGAACAGGCCAAGGATACGGCAAAGGCACTGGCTGATGCGAAACCGGCCCCTGCCCCGGTGAAAGTGGTTTCAGAAAAAGACCAGGAACTTCAGGCGGCTTTTGATGCGCAGCGCACAGTTGCAAAACGCAAAAGCCGGTCAGCGAAAGATATGGCGATGGAGAAGATGAGAACCACGCGATCAGGAAGCAGCGCCCCCGCTTAACGGGGGTGCAGTTTATCTAAATCTCTGTTTAATCCCATATGTGGCATTACAGCGTTCTAACAAACTAAAGGTTAATAGAGATGAGACTAATTTTAGCGATTGTGCTGCCCTTCGTCGTGTTCTTCACGATCCGACGCCCAATTCAGGGCATTTTCTGCCTGCTCCTGCAATTGACTCTTATTGGCTGGATTCCTGCCGCTATTTGGGCCGTGTACTCGCTGAGTCAGTACAACACTGACAAAAAGATCAAGGCGGCGGCGAATAGGTTGGGTGAATAATGTTGGACAATACCGTCGAGCCAGAATGGTTCGGACCAATCAAACAGCGTTCAATGCACCTGATTGTCCATGACACCAGTTTTGAGGCAGCACTTGGGATACTGAAGCAAAGGCAAATTCACGGGGTAAGGGGCTATCACACAAGCCATGAAGGCTTTCCCCACTTCCTTTATGATGGTTGGCCGCAAATGAACCATCTGCCAACAAGCCCGCAGATCCGTTTGAGTTTTGAGGTGACGCGACCAGCACGGCTCCGAGGTCAGGGTGTTAGCCTGCCTGAACCTAACTACCTTGAGGTGTACCAAAACCTGCTGGGTGATCCTTGGCAATGCAGCCTTCATCCGGAAGGGCCTGAACTGGTGTTTGTCGGCTCAAGCCCAGATTGGCGGGTGCTGCAAGCTCGTATCCCGCCCTGGACCACCAGAGGCGGATGGTCGGAAGCCAGTAGAGAGTTGAGGCGACTGGTAAGCCAACTTCGGCAATCCGAGAATGAAAATCGAAAGATCAGACCGGCGTTGGTTTGAGGCAAAAAAAAGGGCCACCCGAAGGTGGCCTTTTTGAATCGAGGCTCGATGCCTTCAGTTCTTGCCAGAAGCTCGGCGCATTCGCCGGATACACCGATTCATGATAGTGGTGCGTTCGGCCCTTAGTCTCTTCAGAGCTTCTTCTTTTCGCTTAATCCGCCCGTGCAGCTTTGCAAGACGGACTATTTCCCTCTGTTCTGCAAACCTGAGCCATGCAGCCCGAAGCCCGAAAACACTATCAGGTTGCGGTTTAATGACCTTTTCAGGGGGCGGGTTGTTGTGCCCCATCATCGCCGCAAGATGTACAGTTGAATGCGCTGCACAACCGCTTTGGTTTGCTGCCAACATCATTAGCCTCCTGCACCAGATGTATCAGCCGATGGACGGGCAACCCGGACCACACATTGTTCCAGGGCTGCAATCTCACTGTTCCCGGCAACACATTTCACTACCGCAAGCCGCCACTCAGTTGTGAGGCGCTTTTCTGTGTGCGTTTTGGTTGCGTACCAAGTCCCTGCGACGGCGGCGAGCAAGATCAGAGTGCGAACGATCATCTATCATGTCCTCCGTGGTTAAAGGCTGTGTCCATCATCTTCATGGACGTGGGTGGCCTGTTCGCGGGTATGGGCAATCTCTTGCACCACGGCGGCAATCTTGCTGGATGAAACTTGGTGCAGCTCACCAACAACGGCCTCCGCGCGCTCGTAGCTGTCCGGAACGCCTTGGCTGTTGAAATGGGCGGCAGCGGTGGAAATGTCCGCGTCTCGCCAAGTCGCAGTGGTGCCGACTGAAACGCTGTCATGATCGTTGTAGCGGGCCAGGAACTTGTTTCCATCGAGTCCGAAGCTGTTGGCGGTTGCAACAATGTCGTCACGCACTGCCAGCCATTTTTCGGCTTCTGTCGGGTCCAGGTTGTCCAACTCGGCCGCATTAATGGATGTGGTGTAACTGTCGTCAGCAACAGTGTACGCCTGCAGGTCGGTGTCGTATGGGCGTAGCTCGGCAACATCGCCCTTCAGCTCTCCGATCTGCACGTCCATTGCGGCACGCAGATGCGGATCTTCGACCTCTCGTGCAAGAGCCTCCATGTTCTCGATGGAGTTCACGATGTCCTTGGTCTGCTGTTCGTAGTTCTCGAAACCGGCCTGACCCAGAGCGGATTGCATATACTGAACATAGCGATCACCGGGCGACTGGTAGTCGTCGGAATCCTGAAAACCTTTGTCGCCGGACAGATCCGCAAGAGACGAATAGTAGGGGTGATACAGGTCGTATTCCTGAGCATCGTTCATGTGCTGAGAAACCAAAGCCTGCATATCGTTCAGATCAACCGGCTCCCCCGACCGCTCCGCAGCCTCCAATTCGATTTTCAGTTCTTCGACCAGATCTTGTTGCGCCGTATGTTCGTCAACACGGCGGTTAGCCTGGTCCTCGATGTCGAAGCTCTTTGAAGCGATGGCGGCACGATCATAGCCCATCGCCCGCTGCTCTTTCATGATGATGTCGATCTGCTCTGAAACGCGATCCTCGCGCGGGGCGGATTGATCGAATTGGGAATAGGGTGCGAAGTGTTCGACTTCGTTCAAAAGATAGTCTGTACGCGAAACCATAGTTTTTCCTTTGCGAGTTGATGGAAAACTCTTTGATGGATCTACCTACGGCGTTGGCGCGCTCATCAGGCAGACCGGGTGAACTCCTTATAGGCTGTGCCCGTCATCATCGCCCCGCCCTTGCAAGAGCGGGTGCGTTGCGTGGGCGTGAACGTCTGAAAGTTCTTCAGAGATTGCGATGATCTTGGAAGAAGCAAGCTGGTGCAGCTCGTCAACAACGGCCTCTGCCCGGTCGTGGCTATCCGCCAATCCTTGAGCCTGGAAGTGGGCCGCTGCGGTCGAAATGTCGTCGCTGCGCCATCCCATTGTTGTGCCCAAAGTGACGTTCTGATGATCGCCAAAGCGGGCAACGAACGCCTCGCCATCAAGGCCGTAGCTGCTGGCCGTGTCGGTGACTTCCTTGCGGATCGCCGCCCACTTGTCGGCCTCTGGATAGTCCAAGACATCCATTTCGGCGGTGCCCATTCCCATCATCGTTGAATAGCGGCGGTCCTCGATGATGAAGGCTTGAAGGTCTGGATCGTTAGTGCGCAGATCCGCAACGTCGCCCTTCAGCTCGCCAATCTGAATGTCCATAGCGACACGCAGATTTGGATCGTCAACCTCACGGGCCAGCCCTTCCATCTTGTCGATGGATTGCAGCAATTCTTTGGTCTGAGACTGGAAGTCCTCATAGGCCCCCTCGCCCAAGGTGTCCTGCATATAGACCTCGTAGCGGCGTGCTGCCGGGGCATAATCAGCGGACGCCTGGAACTCCTTGTCATCGACAATATCAGCAAGGGCTGACAGATACGGATGGCTCTGTTCGTTGTCCCGAACGTCGCTGATATGGGCAACAACCTGAGCCTTCAGCTCGGGCGCGATTGTTTCCTCAGAACCGCCTAATTCGATGTGACGCCGCAAGTTGCTCATGACTTCGGGGGACACATAAGACGGGTCTCCCGGCTCACCGTAATCATCAAAATGATGGGCTTGGTCTAGTAGATGTTCCATTCTCGATACCATAGGTTCCTCTCCTTCAACGAGCATGATGGCGTACTCTTCGATCCGGTCTTTGACGGCGTTGGCGCGCTCATCAAACAGATCCGACATTCTTGCGATGGATAGTGTCATCACATCGGCGGCCATGTCGCGGGCCGTAACTTCGACTTCCGGGGTGCTTTCAACAACCGACATTCCGGCCTGAACTTTCCACGTATCGGTCTCGACTTCCTGCCGCAAACCGCGCTCAAGGCGGGTCGTTGCGGTCAGCTCAATTCCGTATTCCTCAGCAACCTCGACCTGGATAGAGCGCTGGACGTCGATGTTCATTTCGCTGCTCATACCCATAGCCAACCACTGCCCATGTTCGACGCCTCGGTTGTTCACAACGATGTGGACATGGGGGTTGTCAGTGTCGTTGTGGAACACAGTCAGGTAGTCCCAGGTATCGCCAAAATCACCGCTGCCAAATAGCCGATCTGCGAACTCCAAACCGGCCTCATGAGCGGCATCCGGATAGGTGCCTTCGGGGAAAGAAACGATCATGTGACGGGTGTAACCGTAGTTGGTTTTCCCGTTGAAATCCTCGGCCCAAGTCTCGATCAAATCATTGACCTGATCCGCATCGAGCGGTGTCACGCCATTGTCTCGAATGTCCAACACACCCTCTGCGCGGACGGTCAGATAGTTGATCTGGCGGCGCAGCTCGTGCGCGTTTTTCACACCACCTTTGCGGACGTGCTTTACAACCGCCTCGGGCTTTCCGACCACGGCACCAAGCCGCGCCTTGATGGACGACGCCCGCGAAACCATGAACTTCATGCGCTTGGCGGTCTGCAACTGCTGATTGATCTGTTTGGAACGATCGACACCCTTCTGAGCTTCGCGGAACGCAAGCTCTAAGAAGTCACCTGCTGTCAGATCGTGGGTTGCAGCGTTCATGCGGCGGCATCCCAATCGTCATCACGCAAGATCCGGCGAATGGCGGATTCTGGTTCTCGGTTCCGGCGCGCTGCTGTGATCATCGCCTTCAAGTCTTGCCGGTGCTGGATGATCGCACGATGGAGATTTTCGACGTCGCGGCGGTCGTCGTCCGTCCAGATCACAGTGCCGCGCTTGGCCGATTTCGCAAGCTGGTTGAGGTTGGTGTACCCACCCTGAACCTGCCGCAAGTGCTTCTGCCAGAGATCCACAACAGCGGGGTCAGGATCGAGATAACCGATCAGGCGATAGACGAGGCGCTGAATGACCTGGTTCCGGCTTTTGGCTCCGAGGGATTTCACGGCTCTGTCCAGTCGCGCCTTGGCATCGACGGGCATACGGACGGAAAAGTTCTCAGTATCGGCGGTTTTACTCATGGCTCAAAATTAGCTCAGAGCAATTTGTAACGCAACCACCTTATCCTGTCATAATCTCCAAGAGTAAACCGATGTGATTTGAGAAATCCGTATTTTCTCCAATCATGATCGGAGCAACTTTGCTCTTGGAGGCTATTTCCACGCCGGGAAAAGGGTTCCGCCCCTTTTCCAACCAACAGGCGTGGGTGCCGGTGGACTGGCGCAGGGCAATCACGCAAAGCGTGGGCTGCCCGAACAGCGCCCGTCACTTTCCGGCACGTTAAATGCAATCTGCATTTTCCGCGCGCCTGGGCGCGCTCAACTTCCCGACGCTCTGGCGGCGGGTGCCGACGAGTTGGCATTGGCTCTGCCGGTCAGGTCAGTGCGCCAACAAATTGGCTGGGCTGCAGCCGCGCGACCCGACGAGCTGACCGGCTGTCGCACATCAGGTCAGGGTGTCTCGGTCGGGATCTTGGCACGGTGCCAGTCGCGCGGCTTCGCGTTGGGTGGCGCGAACGGGGACCGAGCGGCCAGCCTTTACGCTGGCTCTGAACGGACCCGTGGGGTAGATGCTGAGAATAGAAGGGTTGAAGATTTTCAGACCGCGTGAAAATCGCACTACCGGGGGTTGTACGCTGTGAGGGCTTGGGATTATCCGTTTGAGCTGGTCCGGATCAACTGCAAGACCTGCGGGCGGTACGGTCAGTACCCGAAAAAGCGGTTCATTGAGCTGGTCGGTGCTGACACGCCGCTGCCCTCGGCGCTCAAGATCATCGCCAAAACATGCGACCGAGAAAAGGACGGGCTGGCCCTGCACAACCGATGCGGCGCGGGCTATCCGGACCTCGCCCGGATGGTCGATGATAGGAAGAACAGGACGCGCTGAAAGGGCGGGGTCAGTCTCGCGCGACGGTCAGTCGGGCAGCACGGTCAGACTTCCAAACCTCGATAGTGGCGCGCTGTTCCGCGTGCCAGCAAAACGCTGAAACCGTCGCCACCAAAAGGGCACCGGCAACAGCAATGTCGATGGTGTGATGAACACATTTCTCAAGCATCGGAATCCTCCTTTTGGTGATTGCAGACCGGGCACGGAATGCCCCGCCGAATTTCGGTGTCGGTCATGTCAAAACACCATCCGGCGTCATGACCGCACTGACCGCATAGGAAGTGCCCGCCCTTGGTGGTTCGCCAACCGGGCATCAAACCGGGGGCTTGACCCACATCAGCCGCGTGCATCAAAACGCGCCGGATTCGGCGCGGTTGATCGAGACCCGGCAAGGTGAACTGGCGGCGCATCTACCCTGCCTCTGGCAGCGGTTCATCCATCCGAGTCTTGAACCGAATGGTGGCGTCTAGCGCCTCATCCCCGGTTTCGGCCTCCGGCACTCCGGGGACCAACCACGTGTCATTCCATGACATGCGGGCGCGTCCATCCAGTTTGCGGGTCAGCTCGTCCTCTGTCCCTTCACCAATACAAATCCCGCCCTCGATGTCGGGATGCTCGGAAAGCTCGATGTGTCCAGATCGGAAACAATGGGCATACATTGAACGGTCCTTTCCGTTTCAGTTTTCGGGCTTCGCCCGGCTTAGTGCTGCCAGTTGTCCCGGCCATATTTGCGGCCAAGAATGGTGATGCGATCCTGCCCGTCGATGGGCACGCTCTGGTGGACAAGCTCACCAAACGGGTTGACGCCGTAGACAGAAACATCGTCGTCGCCAAAACCGTAGATCACGAATTTCCACGGTCCCCGGCCCTGCTCACGGGTTTGAAAAAACCCGTCGAAGTTTCGGCATTCCCAGGCACCGGCCCACCAGTTTGCGCCTGGTGTTCCCTTCTCGCTTGGGGCCATCGGTATCAAATCAAGCTGCTGCATTTCTGCTCTCCATCGGGCAAGTGGCGGGGGCCGCTTTTGCGGCCTCCCGGCTTTGCAAGGTTTCAGTGGGCGGTGGTCTCGGGCTGATAAGGGTCGAGCTGGTCAGAACCCGAATAGTCGGAGTAATCGACAAACGCCTCGCGCAGATCAGCCAGCGGGTGATTGTCAAAATCATCGACGCGCTGATCCTCGTCCGGAATCTCGTCCTCGTTCGCCTCGTGAATTGCGTGCGTCAGATCCTCGGCAATCTCTTTGAAATCTGTGACGGCAATCGGACCCTCGCCGTTGCGGGGGTAGTACCCATAGTGAATGTCGCCAGCCATAAACCCTTTGCCGGTCTCGTTGGCGATCTGGCGCGCGATCCGCACGATGTCACGGGGGCCAAATTCGTCGTGTACCGCGTCGGCCACAAAACAGGTGTCCTCGTCGGACCCGTCTTTATGCCAGCCGTAGATCGTCCAGAACTCGGCCCATCCAGCTTCACATTGAACGGTTGCCTGTTCGCTTTCGTCGTGACGTACCGGCGCAATGGTAAACCACTCATATTTTTCCAGCGTGTCACCTACCGGCAAATTGTTGAAACGCTCGTGGGCGACTGTGTTGATGATGTTTGCTTGCATGGTCTCTGCTCCGAGTCAGGGGGGTATGCGCGGCCCTGATCGAGCCGCGCGCTGTTCTTCAGGCGGCGAGGCTTACGCCCTTCAGCTCTGCCATCTTTTCAGTGAGAGACCAGACGGCCCGGTTCAGGGCTTTGTTCTGGTCGATGCCCTTAACGCCACGGGTGCGCTGTCGGCGTGTGCGGCCATTGGCATCTTTGACACGACCATGCAGCCCGCCCTTGATGACGTTCTCCTGCAGAACATTGCCAACGGTCCACAGATCGGTCAGGCGGTCGGCATTGCGGCGGGTTCTCAACAGAGCGTCAGCCTGAACCGGCGCGGGCTTTCCATCTTCTTTGTGAGCCTCGGGAAAGCGCAGTTCATGCACCACTTCTGCAAACACTTTGCGCTCGGCATCGTCCAGAGAGATACCTTTGAAGGTTTCAACCTGCTCTGCCACATGGGGCGCATCTTCCAATACAGTGTAAGCGCCTTCGATAACCTCATGAATGGCGTCACCTGAATGGCGCACCTTCACCTCGTTAAAGCTGTCACCAACCATCAAGCCATTGGCGCAGACGAACCGAAAGAACCCCGGCACCATCTGATAGCTGCTGGTTCCATCGTTGGCGTTGACCAAGATGATTTCAAAGGCTTCGCCTTCGGCATTGGTGATCGAACGGTGACGCAAGCGCAGCATGTGCTTAGTGAACTCGGCTTTGCCTTCAATGCGGGTGTTGGCCTGCTGAGCAAAGAATGGGTCAAACCCTTCCTTGCGCAGTCCTGTCAGAACGTCGATTGTCGGCACCACAACAAAGCGGTCAGACCGGCTTTCGTGGGCTTCGGTTGCGAAGATCGAGGGCACGGCGGCGCGCAGTTGATCGTCGGTCAAGGCTTCCCCTGTGACCAGACCACCGCAGGACATTCCGCTCATGTAACGATTGTAACCCATAGAAAAATTTCCTTTCTTTCGTGGCGATGCGGTTGCCGATGTTTCCCGGCTATCCGCTAATGGGCGCGGCCTTCTGATCTGTTAGCTGATAGATGGACCACATCTATCGGCTGGCAGAACAGGAGGGCG
>NZ_JBQFML010000019.1:0-17751 GCF_056531805.1 Ruegeria sp. K5
CGTTCAGTCTCAGAGCTTGAGTTGCCATTGTTTGATCCTCGCTATGGCGTGTTTCGATGAACATGGGAAAAGCGGGCATCAAGGAGATGTCAGCAGGGAATTTGATCCGCGCGGAATGCGCCGCAGGCGCAGGGGAAATTCCTTGTTGAAGCGCGGTGCCCGGCCCGGGCACCGCGCGTCTTCCCCGACTGCCCGCTTATGTTCATCCCTTCAGAAACACGGCAGCAGAGGATCATCTCAGGCAACGGGCCTGAAACTGTCAGGCCAAGTGAAAAGGCAAGACTTTTTGGGATCGCTGCGCACGGGCCACCTGAACAAAGCGATACTGTACGTGGCGGCAACATCTCCTCGATCCAACACAGGCGCGGTGCCCAGTTCTGGGTGCGGGTGGCCATTCTGGATCGGTATGACCTTCGTGGCAAAGGTGGGAGGATCATTGGCGGCGCAAGTCGCCCTTTCCAGTTGGCGGAGGCCAAAGACTGGACTGTCCGGCCCTGGACCGCGCTCGCGCGGATCAGGTGATCAGCCGGACTCAATTTGGCGGGGTGGATTTCGCAGTGACATCACCACGACTCGAGCGACCTTTCTAACGCGCGCCTGGGGGCAGGACCAGTACAAGGGCAGAGACCACGCGATGCCGCTCCAAGAAAGAGGCCCACCGAAGCGGGCCACAGTTTAACCAAAGGAAAGTCTAGAGGTATTGAAACCAGGCTAACGTTTGCGCGCGCGATCGACAACACCGTCGGCTGTGATTGTGGCAATGCGATCCTCGGTGCGGCGGGTCATTTCCACCCCATCACCCGTCATATGCGCCTCGGCAAATTCGGTGAACTTGAAGATACTGCCATCAGCTTCGACATGGGTTTCATCTTCCGCCGAGCGGCGCTTCACCGACCCATCATGGCGGATTTCAATGATCGTGTTGTCAGCCATCCGAACCGTCACAGAATGCTCATCCACAGCCACACCCTGCCACCACATATCTGCATCGCGACGAACAACGATACGGTTTGGATGCAGCTTGATCTGCACATCTTGCGTGGCTTCCGGGTCAACCGCTTTTACGACAACAATTGCCTCTTGCGCGCCGGGATCGCTATGGATCGATGCGCTCCCGTTTTTGGGCGGCCAGAGTTTTGGCTTTTCGCGCGGCTTGCCCGTCTGATCCGTGTGAAACCCGACAAACATCTGCGCGGATTTCCAGACGCGACGGGCGGCTTTCTCGAGCTTGTTTGATGAGGTGTCCATGGGTCTTTCCAAATCCGTTCTGATCAAGTGATCGCTTTTGAGAATGAGCCGGGTGGCCGACCTCTGATAGCTATGCGCGACGGGGTGCTCGCGCAATGCCACTTTGAGTTTTCATCATTGAGGCTAACACAGCCAGAGATTGATAGGCAGGGCGCAAAGCGCCCTGCCCCGTTAGGTTCAAAAGCAATCCGGCACCCACACATCGATCCGGGCTTTCTGTGCCTCGGTCACGCCCAGTGCTGTTTGATGCGCTGAATCATTGAACAGCTTGTGCATCGCCTCGTTCTTCGCGCCTTTCTTGGTTTTCACGAAGGCTTTGAAGATGTCGGTATCAACGCGCAGGTCCAGCAGGTCTTTGTAGAGATCATCCAGCTGCCAGCCTTTCAGCCGTTTGAAGCAGTTCTCAGCGGACGGGGTCCAGATCACGCGCATGTCCGCGCCGATCTCAGCTTCAATCTCCGCCATGAACTCCGGGCGCTGGGTCAAGAACCGTCGAGCCAGAAAGGCTGTGATCTCTCCATTCCGGACCTTCTTGCCCAGATCACGAAACGCTTTGAATGCCTCCACGCTGCCTTGTGCGGCCATCTCTTGGAATTGGCCATAGGCTGCCTCTGCCGCCTCGTCCCGCTCCCCGCCAAGACGCGGGTCGAGGACGAACTGGTCGTCAATATCGGGCGTGTTTCGCTCAGCACCGCCATAGCCAAACCCAAACAGGGTGCTGGTCAGACCCGAGGCCGGGGTTGCGAAGAAGGCAAACAGGCTCAACACATAGTCAGGCTTGTCCAGCAAAGCCGTTTGAACCGCCGCCAGCCGGATCGCCACCATGTCGTCGATGAACTTTTGCGAAAAGGCGGGTTTTGGTGCCTCCTTGGCCTCTGGCTCTTTGACCGGGGCCAGAACACCGGCCTCAATGGCGGCTTGCACATGTTCCGCCGCGACATAAGCCGATGATGTTTTGATCTCGCCGGTGTTGCCAACATAGACAAACACACCGGACAGCTTGCGCTGATCGTCGGAATAGAACGGCGCGGCATAGTCTTCGAGCGCGGCCAGTTCCTTTTCGCCCTCTGCGTCCAGAGCCTCAGCCTCATAGAGTTCGACAAGTTCGTCATACCGCTCGGCCTGTTCTTCTGTGAAGTCCAGGCTCACCATCTCCAGACGGTGCATGCCTTCGATGCCCGAAAACCCATAGGGAATGTAGCTGTCTTCATGGGTGTCCACCCAGTCCCAGCCTTCTGCGTCGCGCAGCTTCGCTGCTTCTGCCGCCAGTTTCTCAGCAAACAGACGATCCAGTAGCGCGCCGTCATTGAACAGGGTTTCATCGGCAAAGAGATCAGCGGTGACGGTGCCACCGGCTTCAACATAAGCCTTCTGCCCCACAAACACCGCCTTGCGGTTGGTGCTGCTGACAGCTTCCGACGTCAGGGCTTGTCTGACATCATGCTCACTGAACCACCGGCACTCCTTGGCCTGTTCCAGAACCTCCAGAATTTTCTCTTCTTCGGTGCTGACGGTCATGGCTTTCGCCAGCCCCATGCTGATTTCACCCGCCTTGAGCGCATCCAATACGGCGGCAGGCAACCCCGCCAATGCGAGGCGGCGGCGCACATGGGCTTCGGTCACGCCAAACGCGTTGCTGATCTTGGCAACAGACAGGGATTTCTCCGCCATTTTGCCATAGGCGCGGACCTCGTCCACCGGGTCCAGTTCTTCCCGGGCGGTGTTTTCCGCATTGGCCCATTGTTCGGCTACAAAGGGGTTATCCGTGACCTTCACGGGGACCTGAGCCAGATCGGCCCGCTCGGTCACGGCGATGTTCAGAGCTCGCAGGCGGCGGCCTCCGGCAACGATGGCAACTTTACCATCTGCATCGCGCAATCCGCTGAGGTTCTGGATCAGTCCGCACATGACCAGACTATCAGCCAGCAGGGCAATGCCTTCCTCGGCAACGTCCTGTCGTGGGTTCAGGTCAGACAAGTAGAGATCAGACAGTGCGATGGTTTCGATGGTTTCCGGTGCGGTGAATGTTTCAACTTTGCTCATGGGGCAAATCCTTGTTTGAGAGTTTCGCTTCGTGTTAAGGGTGCCCTACCCCTCTCGGGGTAGAGCGGGGCCGCTTATGCGGCTGCGTGTTGTTTCAAGAAGGCGAGGCCGATCTTGGCGGAGAGACCTCCCTTCTTGACCAGCTCAACGGCTTCGCGCCGTCGTTGCTGCAAGGTTTCCTGACTTATTTTCATCACCCCCTTTCTGAACTGGGTCGGAAATCAGTATTCGCTGGGGCACATGATGGTCAGGACGCGGCGCGTCACTGCGGGATCAAACGGGCGGTCGGACCCGTATTTGTAGTCCGCGTCGTAAAGATCGATTTTCCAGAACAGTTTTTGGCCGCTGACCGTCACCGTTCCGAACGTGTGATCGCCATAGGGGTCATTGCCCTCGTCAAACTGATCATCCGACGCCACCGCCCTCAATGACGCGGTCTGAAATTCCATTCCTTCGCCTGACACGCCGGGCGTGACAAACACCTGCCCCTGAATGCCTTTGGAATGCATCTCAATGGCTGCAGTAGGATCAATCACGGCTTTCCGAAACAGGTCATTCTGCGCCGCAATCTCTGCAGCCTGAAGGCTCGTGTCATTCTCGATGTCTGTTGTTGCTTCACTGTTCAAAACCGTCTCTCCTTTTGTGGTGCGACCTCCGGGGCTGGTCCCCTTTGGTGCTGGTTTTGAGCCGAGCCCTGAAAGGGCGTCGTCTCTAAAACCTGCCTCGTGGCGAACGCGGAGAGGGGCGAGACAGGACAAATCGATAAGAGTGGTGCGGCCCGCAGCGCAACGCGCGAGGACACGGTCTGGTCTATTTGTCTTGTCCGAGGGGGGAGGCCGCGCCTTCCCCCTGACGTCAGGGGGCGTTTGGCTTGTCCAAATCCAGCCTGACCCACAAAAGAAGCCAAAGGATCTTCGATCCTGCGGGAGCGCAAAAGGGATCGATACCCGAACGGGCAGATCACCACGGCATGGAGCGACCATGACCCAAAGCCCCTGCCCCGGCTCACATGAGACGGTTCAGGGGCTACTGCGTCAGGTAGATCATGCTGGGGTGTTCTGGGTGGAAGCCGATACGTCGGCTGGAACCTAGAGCCCGGTCACGAGACGACAGGCTCGGGATTTGCTATGGAAACAGATTGCCACTCGAAGTCACTCACCGATCGGGACGTAGCCTCGACGGCGCTTTTGCTGTTCAAGGTTCTGGAGCGCTTCATTGGCCTGGGCATCGTCATCATACGTCACCATCATGGCTTGCCCGTTTGTGCCAATACGTCCCCAGGTACGAAAAACAGTCACTTCGCCAAACAGTGTCGGTTGCAGTTCAATCCCATAGAACCGCGCCATGTTGACGTCTGGATCCACATGGATCAGGTGGACAGGTGTGGTTGCTGCCAGCTCCATACCTCCATTATCGTTTGATGCCAGCTATCTGTCCAATGACATTGAGAGATCCATTCAATTGGAACGATTCAGAATTAGAATGGAAGCGAACGAACCCTCCCACTGCAGAGGGTAGGTCTTGCCACAAGCCGTCGCATTGTAGTTGGCACCTGAAATCTAATCGCTTCGTGACATCTGGGGGTTGAAGTGAGCGCGAAACACCGACCCATTTTGAACCTGTTGCAGCGATAAGCCAGAACACATACGCTGGTAGCCTGACTTCCCAGGCGAAGACGATGGATGGAGGCAGCATGGCTCAATCGATTGAAGGTGGATGCTATTGCGGTGAGGTTCGATATCGGATCACCGGCGATCCAGTGATTCAACTCATGTGTTTTTGCAGTGATTGCCTATCGATGACAGGCACAGATGGATACGCCGGATATATGATTAACTCCGATGATCTACAGCTACTGAAGGGTAAGCCGTTAACTTTTAAGAAAATCTCTAGAGAAGGACGCCCCGTCGTTAAGCATTTTTGCGGCATCTGCGGGTCAAATCTGTGGGGCGTGACATCTTTCGGACTAACCAGCATCGCTGCCGGTACGCTGGATGATCCGAGTTTATTCAAACCGACAAAGAAAGTATTTGTGAAGGATGCCCCTGAATGGGCTCGGGTGCCTGACAACTTGGAAGAAATGTAGCAAGGAAAGCAAAGACGACCCATTCCTGCCGTTCGACCTCAGTCCTGAACTCTACGGTTGCAGCCCGCTTTGCTGCCATTCGCTGCAAGTGCAAATTCAAGAAATACCCAACTCCCAGTTTGCGGACTTTGCCGTCATTCGAATTTGAGCCTTCGCTGAAGCAGCATCTGCTCGCGGTCGCGGCATACTTATTGTTGCGTCGCGGCAAGTGTCACCAATCAGGTCATTCGCAGCCGTTGTATTTGCGTTAACGGGAACCGTACCTTCGCCGCAGCTCGGTCGGACGAGCAAGACGCGGGATATGGCAAGTATTGAAACATTGGTTTTTGCTTCGTGTTTGAACTGATTAGAAACGAGGCATCAAAAGTGTGTTTATTTGCTGTTAAGCTTTTTTGACGAGCATAATCTTGTTTTTCCGATACGGGACTTTACGCTACTGCCGAACCCGATAGCCGGAAGCTATGATCCGGTTAATGAGAAAGGCGACGGCCTGGTGCATATCCTTTTCATCGTTATTGCCGACCGCTGTTTCGTGGGCAGCAGCTGCGTCACGCAGAACTCCCACAATTTCATGTTCGGGCAGGAGCTCACGATCTTTGATTGCAAGCAAAAGCGCTTCACAAATTGAGAGTGCGGCCATTCCAGAGTGGTCTTGCCGGTCAGCCATGTTAGACGTCCTTTTTTAACAGGCGTCCAAGCAAGGAAGCGCCACAATGAATTGCATCATACTGGCATAGATTGCTGTATACTTAACTGATCGAAAGCAGTCTTGGCGTCGGATAGTTTCGCGGGCTGCTCATCGATGAAGGAAGAACACTTGCGCACTATCAAAAACAGTCCACTCACCCGAAAGCTTTCAAACTTCGTCGCTCTGACTGAGGTTGAACTTGCGGCATTGGCACGCCTGCATAAGCGTCGCAGAACCTTTGAAGCCGGACGTGACCTTGTGCATCAAGGGCAATCAGAGCAGGCTGCCTACATTCTGGCCTCGGGCTGGGTTTGTTCCTACAAAACCCAGACTGACGGGTCGCGTCAGATCGTCGATTTCCAAATACCGGGTGATTTTCTGGGCTTGCGAAGCGTTCTGCTGCACACCTCGGATCACAGCATAGAACCAATCATGGAAATCCAAGCCATTGAAGTAGTAGTGGATGATCTCCTGGAAGCATTTGCGCAAACGCCCCGGCTGGCGACAGCAATTCTTTGGGCGGTCTCTCGTGATGAAGCGATGGTGGTTGAGCACCTGGTCAACATAGGACGGCGAGATGCGGGTGAGCGCATGGCGCATTTTCTATTGGAACTTGGTGTGAGGCTGTCTCAGGTCGGGATGGCAAGCAAGACGGGATACGCCTGCCCACTGACACAATACCACCTTGCCGATGCACTGGGACTGAGTGCCGTACATGTTAATCGTGTCCTACGGCAACTGCGGGAGAAGGGGCTGGTTACTTTTCAATCCGGGCAAGTGGTATTTGATGATTATGAAGGACTGGTGACGTTGGCCGGTTTTGACCCCACTTATCTGGATCAGGCCGGGCCACTGTTGAAGCAATAAGTTCACCCCTACAGCGATGCCGGGATTTTGATGATCGTTGCCTGTTAGAGACGGAATTCGCTTCGGCAGATTTGGGATTTCACTGAAAAAGAAGCGCAAGATAAATACAGTCCGATTGCGGTACTGGATTTCCTGCGCTTCTCAATTACTCGTTAAGAACACGCCAGCAAATATCCCGCCAACACACATCACGTTGCCGGAATCCAAACATCGTTGCACTGACGCAGGTTAGTCAATTTTTGGCGGCACCTGATCCTCGGGCACCAAATGCATTTGAGATTCCAATAAAATCTCAGGTCATTGGCCACAGACTAACATCGATCAGCGCGCGTCTGCCATTTGCACATTATTCTAAATTACAACGCCGGTACTACCGTGGCGCTTACGAGCGTAATCCGCGGCAGATTGCGTGGGGAAGATCCAACAAACTATATGGAGGACTAAGGTGAGCACGAGATCGTCCAGTTCTTTGGTGACGTTTTCAAATCCGTTCTCTTTGTCCGGCTATCCAGATGAACTTCCTGCAGGCGAGTATGAAGTAGTTGTTGAAGAAGAACTACTACAGGGCCTGAGTTTCGAAGCATATCGAAGAACCGGAACCTACCTGACAGTTCAGGGCAAAGGCAGCAAGCCAGGCCGCACGGAAATGCGCCCAATTGACCCAGAAGATTTTGAACGGGCGCTCAAGCAAGACCAGACCTTGGCCACATCTAACAATGACAGCGATGCGGCGCTTTCCCCGCAGGAGGAATAGATTATGAACACGCCCGAATGGCTTAAACCCGGAATCTACGGCGCCCTGATCGGAGGGGTTTTCGTAGGCGTCGTTGGATTTTCTTGGGGTGGATGGATGACCGGCAGTAACGCGGACAAGATGGCCAACGCCATGTCCCGCGACAATGTAATCGCTGCCTTGGTTCCGATCTGCGTCGACATGGCGAGAACTGACGCCCAACGCGCCAAAAAAATAACAACGATCAAAGAAGCTTCTTCTTTCAAGCGAAAGGATGCCGTTATGGCAGCCGGCTGGGCAACGGTACCGGGATCCCAAACCCCCAATAAAGATCTGGCACAGGCCTGCATTGAGGGGCTGAACCTGGATGGATCGTAACTCAATCACTCAACATTCGGACAACGCCGGTTGCACCAGGACAAATCGAAAAAATCAACACTGGTTTTACTCTCACTTTATGACGGCGCTGTTTGTTGGCGTTTTCAGCTGCTTGGCGGGCTCCTTTATCTCATCAAGTCCCGCATCGGCCGAAACAAATTCGATCCCGGATAATGCGCATCCCAAAAAATATGGCGACGGTTGGGAATGCGATTTGTCCTATCGGTTGGAAGGCGGAGAATGCGTGGCCGTTGTCGTGCCGGGAAATGCCTACCCCACAAACAGAACCTACGGCTCAGGGTGGGCATGTATGCACGGCTTTGTTGAAGTGGGCGGCACCTCATGCACTGAAGTGATTGTGCCTGAGGGTGGATATCTCGATCCGTCAGGTGAGAGGTGGCGGTGCCTGCGTGGATACACAAGAGTAGACGATAGCTGCCAGAAAATCGTGGTGCCGGAAAATGCTTACCTGACGAACAGCACTTATGGATCTGCATGGCGTTGCAACCGTGGCTACGAAAAAGACGGAGAAGCATGCGTGGCAGTAGCGGTGCCGGAAAACGCTTTTCTGAACGCATCAACCAGCGGGCGTCCCTGGACGTGCGAGCGTGGGTATTTTGAGCGCGACGGACAGTGCGATGCCGTGTTTGTGCCTGAAAATGCTTTCTACGATGACGCGATCCATGGAGTTGGATGGAAATGCGAACGTGGTTACGAGGCGTCCGGTGATCGCTGCAATGCAATCGAGTTACCAGAAAATGCCCATATCGACCGATCCGGCAATGGGTGGCAATGCCACAGAAATTATCATCAGTCAGAAGGTCAGTGTGTTCTGAACAATTGAGGTTTCAGGCAGAGAGCCCATTTTTCCAAACTTCACAATTTGTGCCCGTTCTTACCAAGGACGGCGCGTTTCACACTCCCAAAAGGAACAGATATGAAACCCGTACCCATTGCGTCGGATGCCAAGCAGTTCATTGCCAGCGATGCGCAAAAGCTGGCGCCTGAACAAGCAGTTTTTCCAGAGCTTCACCGCAAGACACTCGTGACAGATACACCGACTGCAATTGTGTATTGCGAAGGAAACTTCGCAAAGATCGATGGCAAGACGGCTAATGGTCTCGTTCGACATTCACAGGCCTATCGCGTTCTTTCGGTGATCGACTGCACGTATGGCGGTTGTGACAGTGGCAAAGTGCTTGATAATATCGCAAATCAGGTTCCCATCTTCGATGATCTTGATGCCGCCGTCGCTAATGAAGCTACGATCCCCGACACGTTTATTTACGGAATGGCGCCGGCCAGCGGCAGAATGTCCCTTGAGGATCGCGAAGTTGTTGTGGATGCGATAACGCTCGGAATGAACATCGTCAGTGGGCTGCATGAATTTCTTAGCGATGACAAGGAGCTCGCCGGATTTGCCAAAATTCACGATGTCACGATACGCGACATTCGCAAGCCGCGGCCAAATCCCGACCTGCGCCTGTTAAATGGCAGTATTGGAGACGTCCAGGCGATCCGCATCGCGGTGTTCGGCACCGATTGTGCAATTGGAAAGCGTACGACCGCGACAATCCTGACAAACGCACTTAACACGCATGGGATCAAAACAGTTTTAGTTGGCACCGGCCAGACAGGTTTGATGCAGGGCGCCAAGTATGGCGTTGCGATGGATTCGGTGCCGCCGCAATTTTGTTGTGGCGAACTTGAGCGTGCTGTTGTTGCAGCATCTGAAGGTGAGCGCCCCGATGTCATAGTGATCGAGGGCCAGGGCGCGCTAAGCCATCCGGCCTTTTGCACATCAGCCTTCATTCTGCGAGGCAGTCAACCACATGCAGTTATTCTTCAACACGCGCCTAAACGAAAACGTCGATGTGATTTCCCCAACATGACTATGCCCGACCCTTGCGATGAAATCACCCTGATCGAGACTTTTGCGAACACAGAGGTAATTGGCATGACGATCAACCATGAAGGAATGAATGATATTGAGATTTCAAAGGCCATCACAGACTATAACCGCAAATTGTATCTCCCGGTCACTGACGCATTGAACCGTCCTCCAAAAAACTTGGTGAATATGGTTCTATCTGCCTTTCCGCGCTTGCAACCCGTACGTGCTACGACGATTGAATGAGCAAGCTGCGTATTGACGTTGATCTGGACAAAATTCGGTACAACACACGGTTCCTGGTCGACCACCTTAGACCCCGCGGAATTACGGTGACAGGTGTGACAAAAGCCGTTTGCGGTCATCCTGAGATTGCGAATGCTATGCTTGAAGGTGGCGCGACAGGGCTGGCGGACGCGCGGATCAGCAATATCATGCGTATGCGCGATGCTGGGATCTCGTGCTCCATATCCTTGATCCGAACGCCCATGCTGAGCCAGGTCGCGCAAGTTGTTGATAACTGCAATGTCAGCTTTAACACAGAGATGGACATTATCGCAAGCCTGGCCGTGAGTGCGCTGGGAAAGAACATTACTCACAATATTATCCTGATGGTGGAAATGGGGGATATGCGGGATGGCATCTTGCCTGAACACATTGAAAGCACTGTGTCTCAAATTCTTAGAATGGAAGGGATTTCTCTGAAGGGGATTGGTGCAAATTTTGCCTGTCTGGGTCATGTGGCACCCTCTGCAGGAGCAATGGAATTGCTTTCGTCGCTTGCCGTCGGCACCGAACTTGCAAATGGACCCGCTCTGGAAACAGTGTCAGGCGGCGGCTCAGCCAGTTTGCCATGGGCGCTTGGCAAGGGGGCGACCGGAAAGATCAACAACCTGCGTCTGGGTGAGGCCATCCTGCTGGGTACTGACCCCATTTCGGGGTACACGATCGACGGGCTATACACAGATGTTTTCACGCTTTGGGCGGAAGTGATCGAAACGAAGACCAAAGCAAATTCAAATCCCGTGCAAATGACTTATCCTATGCCTTCAATGCGGTGTGTGACTTTAGACAGTCCTTCGAACACTCGGTCGATCCTTGCCATTGGACACCAGGACACCGATGCGGCGGGTCTAATTTTCCCTACTGGCGTCACGTTCGTCGGAGCCACCAGTGATCATATCGTTGTTGAAACCACCAATTGCCTGCTTCGCGCTGGTGGCGAGATGAAACTGAAATTGAACTATAGCGCGCTCTCGCGCGGCATGGCTGCACCCGATGTAGCAAAAGTCTTCCATGGTGATGGCGCATTGGTTGACTGCACCGCAGCGAACACTGATCGCCCATATTCGAAGCGAAAGTAGCGCGCCAGGGTTGCCGCCGCCTCGGCTCTGCTTCAGCCACCCGTCTTATTCTACGGCTTTACGTAGTAAATGAGGCACCCAATCCCTATATTGGATGTAGCCGCATTCACTTTTCACACCCCATCTGGGCTTGTGGGTGGTGCGGACAATCAAAGGATCAAAATGATGTCTTTCAAAGACCTGACGACCAGAGCGGCTGCCGCACTGAAGGAAAACGATGCGGACGCGTCAAAAAAAGAAGTGACGTCGAAAGGGCAGGACACCGTCCCCGAAAAACCAAAGCCTAAACCCCAAAACTGATAATACCCTGCCGGGAGTGGGTGGCTTGTTCTTGTCTGCATCTCCGAGCGAGCGGTATCAGCAAAGGAGAACTACCCAAATGAACCAACTAATCAGCAAGACAATCGCAGTCTTTTCCAGGCCGTTTACTTTCCCTGGCTTTGACGAATTACTCCCGGCGGGCGAATACGACATAGAAACTGAGCTTTCCGCACCACCAGATTATTTGGATCCAGAAGCCTGGAAAGCATCAGTGCTAATCTTTCTGCATCCACGGAAATCTCACCCCGGTCTGGCGCGAACCTTGACCGTTTCTCTTGCTGATTTGGAGAGAGCCCGCGCAAGGGATAAATTGTCTGCGAAGGAGTTGTCGCAATTCCTGCTCGACCAGCTTTTGGCCGATCCCATGGTGCAATTGATTATGGAAGCGGATGGCGTTTCAGAGACTCAACTTCGGCACCTCTACTCGGAGTCGATCATCTCTGAGGCAGACGACATATCATCAGATCAACGAGCCCTACCGCGAGGATGCGGAAACGGTTCTCGGTATACTTTCGCTGTCCAAGCTGCTGAGAACGAAGGAATGCCAGTTCGTCCTAATAAAACCCCTCGGATTACAGGCCGTCCCATCGGACAGTCTGAACCAGGCAGCTCCTTCAATCTCAAGGCTTAGGGCTCGGAACTTTCTTTTCCAGTCGCTGTATAAACCAAAACAGAAATCGAGGCCAAGAACTGATGGAAGACTTCGACAACGAAGCAGATCCGATCGTGGCTCGCGCCCACAATGATGTGCCGCAAGAACGCCCGTGCCTACGTTGCAGAACGCCATTCTGGAGCGAAGGGTTCGGAGAGCGGATTTGTCGACGCTGCAAGGGGTTGAGCGCGTGGCGAAATGGCGTATCGGTAAGCCCCGGGTTAGCTCGGCGTCGCTGATAACCTGACGCCGGTCTTACCAGCTTTTCTGATCATATCTCATTTTACCTCATTGGTGCTGACCCAGCCCGCTAATCCGGGTCGTTTTAGTGTGGAACCAGGTCGGTAATCGGCGCTGAAGACGAAGCGTAACCGCAATCGGATTGGAACCGAGCGGATATGGCACGCATTCGCTTCGCCGAACCAAAGTAGCTGAGATCTACCGCAAGAAAGGAAATCTCCGCGCGGTCCAACTTCTGCTCGGGCACACAAAAGTCGATAGCACCGTGCGATACTTGGGCGTTGAATTGGAAGACGCGCTAAGCATTGCAGAGCGCATAGACATCTGAGACAGTTTGGCGTTCGGCACTGTCGGTCGCCAATCCATAGCGGTTCTAGTTCTTTTACGCAGGGGGGGGACGTAGCGAGCCCTGAGCGGAAGTGTCAAAATCTTGTTGCATGCGCTCGCAGCACAGATTTCTCGGCACAGGCGCAATTTACAGGGTACCGGACCGAGCGGCCATTTGATCGCACCGCGGGTACTTGTGCAGAAGCGGCGCGAACATCCCCGCCTGACAGCCAATGTCGTCCGGCCAGTCATTCCAAGTTACGAGGAAGCCTTGATCACATACTCCTCTTTCGCCGCACTCAGGCCAGACAATTTCTTTCGGTAGTTCACCAAGGATCTTGGTCACCGGCAGTTTCAAAAACTACCTGCCCTGGCGGTACTTGCATGGCGACAAGGGAAACTTCCTTGACTCTATTCTGGCTAAGGACCACAAAAGTGCATTGGTGAAAGTTACTCGTCGCCGCGATGCTGCCGGCTTCGACGATCCAATGGCCTTCAGAATAACTGTAGCATGTGCCCCAGCATAGGAACGGGTTTCGCTGGGGTCTTCGCTATGAGCTCGTTCCTCACATGCATTCGCAACTGTCACCTGACATGCGCCAGCCATCGCGTGACCCATGAAAGAAAGCGCCGTATGAACAACACATGGCTCATAAATTGCGTGCTTGATGCCCGATAGATCAGGTCTCAGGCTCCGTTTCAATCAGTCATTCGTCCTGTTTGCGCGCTGCATTCTTTGTTTGATCCCGACACTCTTGGTGTTGTTCTCAGGGACGCAGCTTCCTGCCCAAGTCGCAGGCAATGCCGATGGATCGGTTTGTGACCAAGGTTTCGAAAACAAGAACGGATCGTGCCAAAGAATAGACTTACCGGAAAACGCATATTTGACGGGTAGCTCCTTTGGCAGCGGCTGGGAATGCAATCATGGTTTTCAGATTGTCGGAGAACTCTGCGAGGAGATAAGAGTTCCTGAAAACGCCTATCTTGCATCAACCGGAGACCGATGGGAGTGCAACCGGCTGTTCCAGCGCGTCGAGGACGAATGTGAAGAGGTGATTTCACCTCAAAATGGGTACGTCGAAACCCGGTTTGGCGTGCAGGAATTACACTGCAACTGGGGATTTCGTAAGGAGAACCAGGATTGTGTTGCAATAGAAGTTCCAAAAAACGGTCGTCTGAGCGACAAAAGAAGCTCGGATGGGTGGGTATGCCTCAGAGGCTACAGGGCAGCTGAGAGCGGCTGTGAGCCTGTGGCCGTTCCACTGCATGCATACCTTGCACCTGAAACCTATTCCGGATGGAAATGCGAACGTGGTTTTCGCGCAAACCGGGACAGGTGCGTTGCGATCCTTGTCCCTTCAAATGCTCACTTAAATCGAAGAGGTGATGGTTGGGAATGCAATCGGCCATTCACACGACAGAACGATACGTGCACCGAAAATGTGCCGCGACAATAGGTTGGTGGAAATCAATATCGACCGACATATCCGGAAGGACCAAGCCGTGAACCATAACTCGATTAACGAAAACTTGGGTAAAAGCCTCAAGGCTGAAAAGGCGCGTCGCCGGTCCTACGGGATTAAAGTATCTGTGGCGTCGGCGGTGCTTGTTGCGGCCATAATTGTGGCGGTGTTTCTCTGATGCGCAAAAATGCCCCTCAAGTAACCCTTCCCGGTTCAAAGATGTCAGCTCGTGGTCTGGAACAAAGAGCATTTCAGGACCGCAGTGTTCGTAAAGCGCGGAACGCAGACGTGGCAGGAGTGGTTGAAGAAGAATTTGGAAAGTACTTGATTAAGGCCGGCATTCTGAGCGGTAACAGCGTTGCGCGCGCATTCCCCAAGCCACCAGCCAAAACACAGGCAATGATTGCCGATGCAGTTGGCGAAACACCGGCATTGGCCATTGAAGCCTTAAAAGAAATTCTCGGAGAACGAGACAGGAAACGTAGCGGTCAACGCCGTTTGGAGGGAAACTCTGGCACCCTCGTTCCCAGTGAAAGAGAATATACCGAGGCATTGCGACAGATCAGGCTCACCCCTGCTCAGGTCACAATGCTCAAAGCACTTACTATCGCAGGCAAGGACGGTCTGACCATTGGTCACTTGTCTCAGGCGGCCGGTTACAAATCGCGCGAGGCGTCCATCAAGGTCTTCAAGAAAATCGGACTATTGATCGCTGAATATCTGGAACTCCAACTTCCCGAAGCCGGATCGGTGCAGAATGATGGCGCCGCGCAAGTTCTGGCATTTTCTCACGTCGAAAATGACGATGAGCCAGCCACTTGGATCATGCATCGGGAACTGCGCGATGCTGTTCGTTCGGTTCTTTGACGTGCGTTCCCGCCCCGCTTTTGAAGCGAGCTCTGCACCGGAATAAATGCAAGAAAGGTTGCACACGTAGCTTATGCTGGAGAAGAAACCATACCCGCTCGACCTGATCTATGTACCTGTGAAGCGTGCAAAAACACTTGATCAGCAAAAAGTCCTGACGCTGGCCGAAGATATTCTGAAGAACGGCCAGAAGACCCCGATCCAGATACGCGCGGACAACAAGAGGTTCGTGCTGATTGAAGGCCTTCACCGACTAGAGGCCATTCGCGCCCTCGGCGGTGATACTGTCGAAGCCTTTTTGGTGCGCGCCAGACTACACTAAATGCCTTTTGGAATTGGCGTTCGACAAAGCCTCGGAAAATGTCAGCAGACGTTGACTTTTTTCATCCCAAAGATGCAATCGTGCACAATGAAAGCTCTCATATAGAGTAATACGCTGGCAATTTTCTAACGCAGAATGGTCACGCAAAACTTCGTTTAGCCGGTAAAACGGTATGCGGCTGGCAAGGTGGTGAACATGGTGTACGCCGATGTTAGCAGAGAACCACCGCAGGATGCCTGGTAGGGCATAGTGAGAACTTCCATAGAATGCGGCGTTCTGAAGGTTCCACCCCTCTTCCCGTTCCCAGGTCGTGTGTTCAAACTGGTGTTGAATATAGAAAAGCCAAATACCAATCGATGATGCGACAATCATGGTTGGTAGGAAAACATACGATAATACCTCAATGCCTCCGGCCCAAAAAACTAGGGCCAATATCCCTGCAATTGCAGCGTTTGTTCCCATCGCACTTGCCCAGTACAGCCAGCCCGAACGCATGAAACCAAGAGGTAAACGGTTTTGAATAAAGAACGTATAGATCGGCGCAACACCGAACAGGAAGACGGGGTTCCGGGTCAGACGATAAGCGGCACGCCCGAACCACTTCCGCTTCAGGTATTCTTCAGTGGTCAATGTAGGGATGTCACCCATACCACGCCGATCAAGGTTACCGGTTGAAGCGTGGTGAATCGCATGGCTTTGCCGCCAAACGTCATAGGGTGTCAGGGCAAGAACACCTAGAACCCGACCGGTCCAATTGCAAACAGTGCGACTTCTAAAGAAAGATCCATGACCGCAATCATGCATAATGATGAAGATACGGACCAGAAACGCGGCATTCAGGATGGCCAGTAGTATTGCGATCCAGACACTAAAAGATAACGCAAACCACGCTAGGGCCCATAGCGCAAATAAGGGAGCAACTGTGATCGCAAGTTCAAAAACACTGCGCTTCGCATCGGCAACACGGTATTGCGCGAGCACCCGCGTCCAGTCTTTAGGTTGCAAGTTACTTGTTCTCCAATGGCTTATTGTAGCCCATTGTTCAATAGGGCACCCGAAAAGGGTGCCCTTAAAAAAGGTCAGGCGAGTGCCAGATTGGCGGCGCTGTCGCGTCCGTCACGGCCAGCTTCGACGTCAAAAGTGACCTTCTGGCCGTCTTTCAATTCGCTGATGCCGGAACGTTCAAGTGCTGAGATATGCACGAACACATCGCGCTTACCATCTTCAGGCTCGATAAAGCCAAAACCTTTGGTCGAGTTGAACCATTTTACTGTGCCATTTGCCATGGTGGAAGTCTCCTAATACTTGCCGCCCGCATCATTGCGGCGACTCGGCGTGGTCGGTCTGAATCGAAAGACTGAACGCCGAGTTTGGGAGACAGCAGGTCGAAAAAGAAAAACGTAAGCCTTGTGTATATGGACTTTGAGTACACACGATACAAGCCTTGATACAATGGAAAGCAACAGAAGATCTGAGTCTGCCTAGCCCAATTTGGGAAAAAGATAGGCAGAACGCATTGCTCTGCGTTTCGGAAATCAGAGGTCGGCTTCTGATAAAACCTGCCGAATGCGTATGCAGCAAATTGATTGCTCAGGCACGGCAGGTAGGGCTCACTGTCCGAAATCGCCGCGTGCTTCAAGAACACCGCGGCCAGGCACAAATGTTCATTGATTGAAACATTACTAAATCAACGAGTTGACCTCTCTAACGAACGGTAGATTCTGCGCGGCCCGAATCTTGGGTCATGCTGCGTTGGCATAGGGCGACTGCGAGCCTCAAAGTGCCATTAGTAGGTCCGTATCTGCGTAAGCATCGGGCAAGAAACGTTACCGATGTTACAGTTGGCCGTAAGTTCATTCAGGGCGGCCTCCAATCGCTTAAGTTCGATTATCTTCATACGCACATTGGAGATATGAAGCTCGGCCAGTTCCTTAACGGATTGGCAATCCTCGCTATCACCTTCGGACAGGTTGAGAAGCACCTTTGCATCGGCAAGCGCAAAACCCAAGTCTCGGCACTTCCTTAGAAAACAAAGCCGTCCCACATCGTGCGCAGAGTACATGCGTCGATTATTCGATGCCCTTTCTGGTTTCGGCACGATCCCTTCGCGTTCGTAGTAGCGGATAGTTTCAATTCCGACACCGCTTTGCTGTCCGTCGTCAGGGATTTTGGGACAGAAGGCGGCCTGAGCTAAGAGAGGATCTGGCGCGTCTGGTTGGATTGATTATGCGGCGGTTTTGCGGTGAAGCAAGCGCCGGGTT
>NZ_JBQFML010000020.1:0-15536 GCF_056531805.1 Ruegeria sp. K5
TGCTTGGGTCCGGGTTTCTTTCTCATCTCCACTCCTTGGCGGTTACGATGAGCCAGAAACCCTCTCTTATCAAATCGCCCTAAACTGTCCCATTGGTGCTGACGTCAGACAGAATGTTCTGGTACTGGTCCCGACCTCTTTGGCGCCTTGCAGGACCGCACATAGCAGAGGGCGGTAGACATTTGCGTCATGTTGGGTGGTCGATGGATAGGTTAGAAAAACCGTCCCGCTTTCCTTGTGTGGTAGCGCACCCTGCGCGACGCCTGCTTGGTCAAGCAGCGCCAGAACGTAGTCCAATAGTGTCTGAGGTCCCATGAATGCCTCCTGTCATTGCCATCGTCGATAGCACAGAAGCAACGAACGCCATCACTGAAAAATTCCACTTCTGGAGGATTAAGCAAGAAGCGCGGAGATTCCTGATAGATACATCCCCATTTGATGATTATTGTGTGCTTAGAGTCTTGCGGAGTAATAACATGAAAACCATTCTGATCACCGGGGCTTCATCCGGTATTGGCGCGGCAACCGCCCGACATTTCCAGGCGAACGGTTGGAATGTCGTCGCCACGATGCGCAACCCAGCGGGCAGCACAGATCTTGGGGCTTTGGACAACGTGCATCTGACTCAACTGGATGTGACGGATACGGGCTCAATTGCATCGGCCGTGGGCGCTGGCATCGAACGGTTTGGGCAGATTGATGTTTTGTTGAACAATGCAGGTTATGGCGCCTACGGTGCGTTAGAGGCCTTTTCGATGGATCGCATCCGACGTCAGTTTGACACCAACGTGCTTGGGTTGATGGAAGTGACCAAAGCGGTTCTGCCCCATTTTCGTCAGAGCCGGTCAGGCACGGTCATCAATATCTCGTCCATCGGAGGACAGATTACATTTCCACTTGGGGCGCTCTACCATGGCACCAAGTTCGCAGTTGAGGGGTTATCTGAGGCGTTGCACTACGAATTGGAACCTCTTGGCATTCGGGTCCGAATTGTCCAACCTGGTATGATACGGACCAACTTCGGCGGCAGCTCTTTCGATTTTGCGATGGATGAGAACCTGCCGGATTACGCACCAATGGCCGAAGCCATGGGGCGCCTGTTTGGCAAGCTGGCCGCAAACCCGTCTGAACCAGAAACGGTCGCACAGGTCATTTGGGATGCGGCCAACGAGACCGGAAGCCGCCTGCGTTTTCGCGCAGGGCCTGATGCTGAAGAATTGCTGAACGCGCGCAAACAACAGGATGACGAGACGTTCATTGGTAGCCTTAAGCAAAAGATGGCACCCTGAAGAACCGTTGAGTCATTCATAGAAAAAAGGGATGCTCCATGTACCGCAAAGCAATTGATAAAGGTGGCCTGGCCGTTGTAACCGGGGCTGCAAGCGGTGTCGGCAAGGCCGCGGCCCAACGATTCATTCAAGACGGATTGGGGGTTGTGCTGGTCGATCTGGCGGGTGAGGCCTTGGACAGAGCCGAGGTGGAGCTGCGTGATCAGGCTGGAGCCTCCGCAACTGTTCAGGCGTTTCCGACTGATGTTACCGACGCCACTGCTGTGAATGCTTTGGCGGATCAGATCTTTGCGCTCGGCGAGGTGGCTGTCCTGATGAACAATGCCGGTATCGCGGTGCCGTCCGGCAGCTGGGAAAACGCGAAAAACTGGCGCAAACTGTTAGAGGTCAATCTTTTTGGCGTCATGAATGGCGTGCATTCTTTCCTGCCGCGTATGATTGAGGCGGGGCGCCCCGCTGTGGTGATCAACACCGGGTCAAAACAGGGCATCACCACACCGCCCGGAAACCCCGCTTACAATACCAGCAAAGCCGCCGTGAAGGTCATGACGGAAATGTTAGCGCATGATTTACGGCAGGCCGAGGTGGATATCACCGCCCATCTGTTTGTGCCGGGATTTACCTATACTGGTATGATCGCAAAGTTCATGCCGGAAAAACCTGCTGTCGCTTGGACAAGCGAAGAAGCAATTGACTATATGCTGAAGCGCATGTCGGACGGGGACTTCTATATTCTTTGCCCCGACAATGATGTGTCCGAAGAGCGCGACCGCAAACGGATTGAATGGGCCGTGGGCGATATCATCAACAATCGCCCGGCTCTTTCGCGCTGGCATCCTGACTATGTGGATGCCTTTGCGGCGCATGAGGCTTCGGAATAGCCGGTCCCAAGAGCGGTCAAGCATAGAGCCAGTGAATCAGTGGACCAAACAACGAGGCTTACACCACTTCTAAATTCCTAACGGACGTTTATGCCAAGCGCAGCGTTGGTCGAAATGGGCTCGAAGCTGCCCAATGCGTTTGCGTCGTTCGCCAATGAAGCAGCAAGCTGACAACGGCCATTCAAACCACCAGTAAACTGAGGCGTCAGCGCTGTGCTGATGTCTGGGTTTGGCGGGAGGATTGGAGGGCGCACAATGCCAAGAGTCCAACTTCCCGCTGTCACCCCGAAACGAAGAGCCTGGAACAAGGGCCGGATTATCGGCCAGAAACGACCACTGTTGCCGAAACAGGTCTGGGCGATCCGCGCGCGGCTCGAGCTGGCGGGCAACCTGCGCGATCTTGCGCTGTTCAACGTGGCCATTGATAGCAAGCTTCGCGGATGCGATTTGGTGAAACTGGCCGTCGCCGACCTGGTGAGGGATGATCGCGTTCGCGAACGCGTGTCCGTGATCCAGAGCAAAACCAAGCGGCCTGTTCAGTTTGAACTCTCTGAAAACACGCGGGATACCATTGCCGCATGGATCAAGTCACCGGAGATGCTCGGCTGCCGTTTCATGTTTCTCAGCCGGTTTCACGACCGCCCGCATATCTCAACACGCCAATATGGCCGGCTTGTGCGGGATTGGGTGGCCGCGATTGGGCTGGAGCCCAGCGGATACGGCACCCATTCGCTGCGCCGGACCAAAGCAGCGGAAATCTACCGCAAAACCGGAAATCTTAGGGCGGTTCAACTGTTGCTCGGGCACACAAAGGTTGACAGCACAGTCAGATATCTTGGTGTCGAACTTGAAGATGCGCTGAGTATCGCCGAGCAAATCGACATTTGAACCACCATGGCGGGCGGCTCTTGCCGTTCGCCAATTCAGACCAGACCTACGGTCGCACCGCGGCAGTTGTTCGGTTCGAGCCCAGAGTGCCGGATGCTGCGCAGACGTAATTGCCGGACAACCATTGAAACCCGACGTTAGCGATATTGAGGACGGCCCGGAGCTGCAGTCCATTGGACAACTTCAATGCTGCGTTGCGGTTCGTCAAACCTGCAGTTCGCTGCCAGCGCGAGACAGGGGGAAGGCCAGTCGAACAGTTCGCGGATTTTCCGGGCCTTCAGCCAAACGCCTTACACGCGCGCAAACAGTCCCAGCAGTTTCAAGGTCGCATCGGAGCTTGGCTGAAGCGGCCAATAGTCCAGTTCGGACACCGAAGTTACGAGAGGTTGAGTACACGATACTGAATCTTGGGTGTAGTTTGCTATCTGCCCCCAAGAAATCCAATTCTATATCGCTACACAGTACTCAAACCGACCGCTCAGACCTAGATCCATCTATCTGTTCAATTTCGATCTCGGCCAGCGAAGAAACGACGCAGTCCGCCGCCGTTAGTTCACTCTCGTGATCTTCATGAAGAAGACCTACGCAGTAGAAACCACCATTCTTTGCCGCTTCGACCCCGGAGGAGGAATCCTCGATCACGACACATTCATCCACTTTCAGCCCCATCCCGCTGGCGGCGGTGAGGAATATATCGGGGTTGGGTTTCCCTTTTTCGACATCGTCGCCTCCGATAACAACCGGAAAGGCATCCAACAAACCAGCTTTTTCGAGAACGGCTCGGACATTGGCGCTGCTGGAAGCGGCCGCCAACCCGTAGCCCTCTGACTGGCATTGTCTAACTAGGCGCACAGCAGCATCGAAGACCTGGAACTCGCCTCGCTCGATCATTTCAACATAATAGTCGTTTTTTTTGTCTGCGGCGGTTCTGACTTCATTCTCCGAATGCCGGGTCATGACCGCTCGCGCCCCATCATAACGAGGGCGTCCATCGACAAGCCTCCGGTATTCCGCCCTTCCAAACTCATACCCGTATTCTTCGAACATGCGTTTCCAAGCAGCAAAATGCGCCGGTACGGTGTCGACCAAAACACCATCGAGGTCAAAGATCAGTCCTTTGATCGGCATGCTGAATCTCCTGGTTCGAGCCTGTGCAAGAAACACGTAGCATGTAAGGATTTTTCTTCAATCGGCTGGCATGTGAATGTTTATATGGCATAGTTATTCACGCTGTCAGGATCCTGCTAACGAACAATATTGAACAAATGATCGACGTTAAAAAACTTCCATTTGAAGAACGCGCCCAGTGCGCTGCCTATATGCGCGCAACGCACAACATGTCGCAGGTAGAGATAGGAGCAATTCTTGGTGGCCTGTCTCAACCGCATGTATCGCGGTTACTGAAACACGCTGAACGCCAAAACTACTTGGTCATCGAACAACGCTTCGTCAAAGAACAATTCTCAGACGAGTGGATTGCCCAGATGGACGAAATGCTGGCTCCTTCAGGGCTTAATTCTGATCTGAAACGATATTGCAACAGGAACAAGCTTAGACCGCCTCGGCTTGGGGTGTTTGAAAGCGGCCCGGGGAACACCGAGGCTGCGCTGTCACAGCGACGGGCCAGATTTGGGCGAACGGCATCCGGGCGATTGATGGAACTGATCGAGAAATCGAACGTCGTAGGCGTTGCGTGGGGGCGAACGATTAAATCGCTGGCAGAAGGAATTGCCGCCTCAAGGCAACCCATAGATAAAACGAAAAAGACAGAGTTTGCAGCGGTTTGCGCAGAATTGATGTCGCTGGCTCAGCATGGATACTCTGCCAGCCGGCTTGCCGGAACTTTTGATGAGCTATTTAACGATCAGCCGGAGGATAGCCCTCAGCTCACTGGTTTCCCGGCATACATACCCCGTCACTACGATGAAACCATGCGCCGTTCCATTTGGCAGTACATCTCTGACACCCAAGGATTTCACCGCGTGTTTTCGGGGCCTGACGCGTTGATTGGCAAAATGGATATGCTGATTTCCAGCGTTGGGTCTTCAAGCACTCCGGTTCTGGGCAGTTTTGAAGAGCTGGTTCAGGCAGGCGGTTTAAGGGCTGATGATCTCAGGCAATTGGTCGTCGGAGACCTCGGCGGCATTTTGATCCCGAGAACCGAAATTTCTCAGGCCAAGATGGACCTGATTGACGAACTGAACGGGCTGTGGACCGGGATCAAAACAGAGCATGTCAAGGCCATAGCAGATCGGGCATTTGACGATCCTGACCAAAGTGGGGTTGTGGTCGTCGCGATTCAGAAGGAACGAGGTGATACGGTATTTGAACTGATCACCCGGGGGCTTGTTAACGAATTGCTCATCGATCACGCGGCGGCGGAACAACTGCACACGCGCGTTGCCGAGGCTCTTGCAGACTGACGATAGCACCTCGGCACACCTTGACCATTCCTGCGAGAATAATCTTGGTTGTCACGCTGGCTGCGGCGCAAAGACCACTTCCTCTCCTGCAATTAAGGTAACAGGATGACCCATTACCTCGATCGTTTCTTTTGTGCCGGGCGGAGCGATGAACTTAAACCGGCACTCGTCGTGGGAAATCGCGACCATGACGTCATTCCCTTTCCATTTCAGGTTAAACCGGATTCCGGACCATGCCTCGGGCAGCCAGGGTTTGAACGTCATCTCGCCGTGCTTGACCCGGAACCCGCCAAATCCACAAACAAGCGACTGCCAGGTACCACCGGCCGAAGCGATATGCATACCGTCTTGCGTGTTACCCTGATTGTTGACCAGATCAACAAAGGCAGAGCGTTCGAAATAGCGATGCGCCGAAGAGATGTCGCCGACTTCAATCCCCATGATCGAATGAATGGCGGGGCTAAGTGAAGACTTGTGCATCGTACGTTTCTCGTAAAACGCGTAGTTTGCCGCTTTGACCTCATCCGAGAACTCATCAGGTAAGAGATAGTTCAACATGATCACATCCGGTTGTTTAAGCAGCATTGAACCATTCAGCGAAAAGTGATCATGCCCTTCGGGATAGACCGGCATACGGTTTTTGTCCCATTCCGTGATAGGAATGTCCTGAAGCTGAAAGTACCCTTCAAACTGCTCAATCAGATTACGAGACGGGTCAAAGGGAACGTAGATTTTTTCGGCGGCTTCAACCCACTGCTCTACTTCGTTCGCTGTCAGCCCCAACCGGTTCAGAAGGTCATCGTGGGTTAGAGATGAGGTTTCGCTGAGTTCAGCAAAAACACGTGCGGATTGCTCCAGGTGCCATTTCGCCATTCGGTTGGTGAACGTGTTGTTGTCGACATGTTCGTGGAACTCGTCCGGCCCGATAACATTTGTCAGCTCGTACCGGTCCTTGTCTTTGTTCCATTCCAGCCGACTGATCCAGAACCGGCTGGTTTGATACAAAACCTCGGCACCGAAATCGCGAAGGAAATCTCTGTCTCCGGTCGCCGCAACATAACTGAGGATGCCATATGCCACGCATGCGGTGACGTGAATCTCTTCTTCTCCGGTCCAGATACGGTTCGCACCGTCCGCTGTCCATTTTGGCGTTGTCTCTACTCCGGTATCAGCAGATTCCCACGCGTACTGCGCGCCCTTAAGCCCATTCATTCGGGCGTTCTCAAGTGCGCCGTTCAACGTGTTGAAACGGTATTTCAGAAGGGCTTTGGCGGTCTCCGGCTGCGTGAAAATGTAGAATGGCAGCAGGAATATCTCGGTATCCCAGAAAACGTGACCTTTGTATCCTTCCCCAGACATGGACTTGGCGCCGATGTTCGCGCGCGGGTCGTTTTCGTTTGCGGCAATCAGCAGATGATAGATGTTGAAACGCATTGCACGCGTTGCTTCTAGATCACCCGTCACCACACAATCACAGGCGTCCCATTTTTCGCGCCAGGCTGCGGCGCTTTCGCTCAGACAGGCGGAAAATCCCTTGGCATGCGCGGTCTCAAGGGAGGCTTCGCACTTGGCCGCCAATTCCGCGCCGTTCAGATCTCGCGATGTATAAATCGACACCAGCTTTTCGAAGGTCAGGCTTTGCCCGTTGAGCGCCTCGACAGAAACGGTTTGCGAAACCCGCTCATAATCACGATTTGCGACTTTGAACTCGCTGAAGGCAGGACAATCCAAGGCAGACGCCATGCCAATCGAAATGCCAGTGTCCAGTGTCAGAGTTTCGATATAGGACGCATCGCTGCTTGCATGTGACTGAGTGACCTTCATGTGCCGGCTTTTGGCCCACTTCTCCCATTTAACTTCGGGGTGGAAGACGGGATTTCCCTGATAAGCTGGCAGGCGGTCCAGATTGTATCGATGGGCATCAAGGGCGCTTTCGACAGTGATCTCCGAGGAGTAGTTCTCAGGCGTAACCGTCAGGCGAATGCCACAGATGTGCTGATCGGCAAAACTCGCAAATCGGATGCTGGTGATGCGAGTGCGACGGCCTTTGCTATCTTCAAAAACCGTATCTCGGTGGAGAAATCCGGTCTGCAGATCCAACACGCGCTTGTGTTCGACCACTTTACACGTTTGGACATCCAGAATTTCACCTTCGACACGAACCCGAAGCGGCAGCCAGGTCGGCACATTGACCTGATCGATCACCGTCGAGTCATGGTGATCGTAAACACCAGCCAGATAGGTGCCAGACAGCTCTCCTTTGTGACCCTCTTCCAGCGATCCACGTGTGCCCTGATAGCCGTTGCCGACCGTGAAAATGGTCTCCTTGAAGTTCGCCTCATCCAGGTTGAATTGGGTTTCTTCGATCAGCCAATCGCTGCTGCTCAGCATTGTCTGCATGTCAGGCCTCCGTTCGGGTGATGTTTCGGGCACTTCAGTCGCCGTAGGTTTCGGCAATCTGACGTTCGGTTTCTTCCAGCGATCCGTAGACGTCCAACTCGCTGCTCGAACAGCGTTGCGCCCCGGCACAGTTGCCGAACTGGCAGGCTTTGACGAAATCGCGGGTCTTGAGGTAGCCAAAGGCCAAACCACCGGCAAAGCTGTCGCCGCAGCCGGTGGTGTCGACCACATCCTCGACAAGCACGCGCTTGACCAGATGTTCCCGCATTCGGCCCGTCGCGTCCTTGTGGTAGACGGCACATCCGTGCTGATCCAGCGTAACGTAAAGCGCCTTGACGCCCAGATCCAGGCAGTGCTGCGCAAATTTGGGCAGCTGGTCCATCGTGAGTTCGCTTATGTCCTGCAACTCGTCAGAGCCGTATTCCCCTTTGAACCAACTGCATTGCGCCTCTTCCAAATTCATCTTCAGAAGGTCGATATGCGGAAGCCAGCGATCCCTGTCGATCCAGAATTTGTGATACCGTTCGCCATGCGCCGAACACCCGCTGGTGGGCCCATGGGCATCAAACACAACCAGCCCGTCGCTGTTGGCCTTGATGTACCGGATCGTTTCCAGCGGAACCTCGAAATCGGTGATCGGAACGAAAACGAAGGCCTCGCAATCCATCAGATCCTGGATGTCTTCGGGCAGGATCGGATTCATGAAACCCGTTTGCCTTTCGTTGCGCCGGTTCTGGTCAACATAAACCAGATCGATCACCGCGCCCTGATCAGCATCGCTGGAAACATGGCTGACATCCAGATGCGGAAATTCAGACAGCAAGCTGCGAACATTGTCGACATCTGACTTACGCACATGACTGACGACGTTGATCCGCGATCCCGAACCGGCCAGCGAGGACATACAGACCGCCGTATAAACCGCGCAGCCGAATTTCTTGAATTTCTCACCCTGATAGCTGGTGATGTTGTCCCTTGGGATCGGGCCAAGGACGGCGACATTGATCTTGTCCGACATTTCGGTCCCTTGCTTACATTCGCTGTTTTGCCGACGGGCTTGATGATTATAGCAGCGTTAGTTCTGATAAATTTGCTCGCTGGTATAGAAACCGCCCTGCACCACCGTGTCGTCGATCGTGTCTTTCGTGACCGCAAAGACTGGCGTGATGACGGTCGGGATTTCTGCAAAACCGTTGTCGATCAGCACATGATTACCGATCAGATCAACAATTTCCGTGTTCGGAGACTGGGCGATCTGTACTGCGATATCGGCTGCCTGATAGGCCAGTGGCTTTATCTGTTTCCAGACTTCCAACGCCTGCACATCGTTGGCGACCATTCTGACATTCCTCAGATCGGCATCTGACCCGGCAACGAAGACTTGTTCCGTCGAGGCCAGCTCCTCGTCAGACAAAGCGGCCAACACACCAAAGGCAAGGCCACTGTTGTTGGCGATGAAGGCATCGATGCCGTTGTCATATTCCACCAGAAGGTTCTCGGCAGTATCCCGCGCCATGTCCGGCGACCAGTCCACATGGCTGCGGTCGGCGACAAGCTCCAACCCGGGATGGTCCGCGATGACCTTGAGCACGCCGCTGCTCAGCGCTTCGGCATTCGCATCGCCGGGCTGGCCCCGGATCAGCGCGACACGGCCCTTAACCTCGCCGCGGGTGGCGTTCAGCCAGTCGACCATGGCTTCGGCCTGAAGCTGCCCGACAGCCCAGCTATCCTGCATGACCATGACGTCAAGCGGCCCGTCCTGCAGCATCGAGTCGTATCCGACCACTTTGACGCCTTGATCGTGAGCCAGATCAACAAGGGCACCAGCGGTTGCGGTGTTGACGGGTTGCAGAACCAGAACATCCACTCCCAATTCCAGCATTTCCTCAACCTGCTGCAACTGACGCAAAGGGTCATTGCCGCCGCTGTCGAAGATCACGTCTGCACCTTGGGATTCCGCGCGGGCGATGAACAGAGATTTGTCTGTCTGGTATCTGGCTTCTTGCATTGTCTTGAGCAGGAACCCGATTTTAGCGTTGTCCTGCGCTGCCGCGATCATTGGCAGCGATGCGGATAGAAGGCCGGCCAAACCTAAAGCTCTGAGGCCGTTTGTGCATAAGGTTGCTAAAATGGACTGGACCATCGCTTACCTCCCAACTGTCATTCAAGTTTTCGGGGATTTTGGCTTTGCCCCCGGTGCATGTGACCGGGGGCAGGCCAGCAACATTATTTCTTCTGCATCACATCGAACCAGACGGCGAGGATGATGATCAGGCCCTTGATGATCAACTGATAGAACGTGACCACACCAAGCAGGCTCATGCCATTGTTCAGGACCCCGATCAGCAGGGCACCGATGATGGTTCCACTCACCTTGCCAGAACCGCCCGCCAGACTGGTACCGCCGATAACAACGGCCGCAATCGCGTCAAGCTCGAACATGGTTCCAAGGTTGGGCGAGGCACCGTTCAGACGCGAGGCCAGAATGATACCAGCCAACGCCGACAGAACCGAAATGACCGTATAGACAATCATCTTGGTGCGGACGACGTTGATGCCGGACAGGCGAGCCGCATCCTCGTTTCCGCCAAGCGCATAGAGGCGGCGACCAAAACGGGTACTGTTCAGCGTATAGATCCCGGCAAACGCAATGACTGCAAAGATCGCGACAGGAACGGGGATCCCTTTGTAGCTGGTGAACACGTGGAAGGCCAAAGCAAAGCCACCAATCATCACGGCTCCGTTGACCAGCAACTCTTGCATGTTCACTTCGACGCCATGCGCCTTGCTTTGCTGAACATCCCGGAAGATCGAATAGACAGCAAGTGCAGCACATACGATCAGCACGATACTGGACAACATCGGCGGGATATAGGCACCACCAATCAATGGAAACACATTACTCGTTACCGGTACAGAACTGCCATTGGTCAGGGTCAGTGCCAAACCGCGTGCGATAGTCAGCATTCCAAGGGTTATGATGAATGGGGGTATGTTGAACTTGGCTATCCAGAACCCGTTCCACAGACCTATTCCAACACCCACGATCAAAAGGGTTGCAGGTACCGCCAAAATGGTCGGCACGCCCCATTGCATCATGAGCGTACAAACGACCGCTGATAACCCGACGACAGAGCCAACGGATAGGTCAATACCCGCAATCAGAATGACCATGGTCATGCCTACGGCAATGATCCCGATGATGGTAACCTGACGGGATAGGTTGCTAAGGTTCCTCGCGGTGAAAAATGCGTCGTCGGCAAAGCTGAGCCCAACGACAAGCACGATCAACGCAATTAGCGTCGCGTTGTCCTTTATGAAGTTTATCAGGTGGTTTTCCTTGGCGCCATTGACGCCAACACCTGCAACGTTGCTGTCAGCACTCATTTGCTTCCTCCCTTATGCGCTGCCGGTGGCATACGCCATGATTGCTTCCTTCTTCGCGTCGTCCCGTTCAAAGTTCGACACGATCTCGCCTTCGCACATCACCAGAATCCGATCGCACATGCCCAAAACCTCGGGCAGTTCGGAAGAAATCATGATGACGGTGACACCCTGCTGGACCAGTTCGTTCAGCAGCTTGTAAATTTCGACCTTGGCGCCGATATCGATCCCGCGCGTAGGTTCATCCAGAATGAACACATCTGGGCGCGAGTTCAGCCACTTACCCAGAATGACCTTCTGCTGGTTACCGCCGCTAAGCGTACCGATTACTGTGTCAATCGAAGGTGTTTTGACACCAAGCTGGTCGACATATTCCTTAACGACTTTGCGTTCCTGCTGAGTGTTGATAATGCCCAGAACCTTGGAACTGATCGTCTCAAGTGAGGAAATCGTCGTGTTGAATGAGATGGACTTGTCGAGAAACAAACCCAGCGCCTTACGGTCTTCGGTCAACAACGCGATGCCGGCATCAATGGCGTCTTTCGGCGACTTGATGTCCAGCTTTTGCCCGTTCAGCTTTACCTCACCGGTGGTCTGATCCGGATAGGCACCGAATACACCACCAACCAGTTCGGTTCGGCCCGCGCCCATTAGCCCGGAGATGCCCAATATCTCGCCTTTGCGGGCAACGAAGCTGGCGTTCTTGACCAGATAGCTGCCAGGCAGGTCGGGGTTTGTGACGGACAGATCGTTGACCTCCAAAGTCACCTCACCCGGTGTGAAATCGACCTTGGGAAACATATCCTTGATGTCGCGCCCGACCATTCGGGCGATGATCTGATCCAGCGTGATATCCGCGATAGGCGTGACGTCACCGATCGTCTGGCCATCGCGCAGAACCGCGATCCGGTCGGCGATCTGCTCGATCTCTTCCATTTTGTGCGAAATGTAGCACATGCAGACGCCGTCGGCTTTCAGCTTGCGGATGATACGGAAGAGATCCTTGACCTCCTTATCCGTCAGTGCCGACGTAGGTTCGTCCAGCACCAGTATCTCTGCCTTGAGCGACAGCGCCTTTGCAATTTCGACCATCTGCTGTTTGCCCACGGTGATATTCTGCACCAGATCGGTCGGGCGAATGTCGTTGATGCCCAGTTCGGTCAGCAATTTCTGAGTCTCGGCAAAGGTTTGATTCCAGTTGATTCTGCCCTTGGCATCGGTGAACTGGCGATCCAGAAAGATGTTCTCGGCAACCGAAAGGCCGGGGATCAGGTTGAGTTCCTGATAGATGATGCCAATGCCGGCCGCCTCGGCCTCTTTCGTATTCGCGAATCGGACTCTTTCGCCGCGCAGAAAGATATCGCCTTCGTAGGTCGGATACGGCCACACGCCGCTGAGCACTTTCATCAACGTGGATTTGCCCGCTCCGTTTTCTCCCATCAACGCCAGAAGCTCGCCCGAGCGGGCTTCGAAATTGACATTGTTCAGGGCGCGAACTCCGGGAAAATCCTTGATAATACCCTGCATTTTCAGGACGACTTCAGACATGCTTTTTCCCATCACATTCAGAAAGGTGTTTCGGACATTCCCCACCCTGACCGGCAGTCTCGCCGTGAGGGGTTAAGGAAGGAGGGCACCATGAAGCCGCGCGCGGGGAGTACACGCATAGGGAGCCAAATGGCGAAACGCCCTCCTTCAGGAAACAGTCCTTGGGATCAGTTCCCGTAGACCTCTTCCTTGGAGTAGAAGCCGCCAGCGATGATCGTGTCATCGATGTTGTCCTGTGTCACAAGCGTGATCGGAGTCACGATTGTCGGCACATCGGCGAAACCGTTGTTGATAACCTTGTCCACCTCGACCAAATCGGCGGGCGCGGTGTCCGGATCAGCAGCCAGAGCAACGGCCACTTCTGCCGCGGTTTCAGCCAGAGGATCGATCTGCTTCCAGATTTCAACGGCTTGCTTGCCTTGCGCAACATATTGGATATTGGCCAGGTCGGCATCAGATCCGGCCACAAACACTTTGTCTGATGACGCCAGACCCTGTGCTTCCAATGCCGCGATAACACCACGGGCCATGCCGCTGTTGTTGGCGATAAATGCGTCGATGCCGTTGCTGTTTGAAGTAAGCGTGTTTTCCGCAGTCGCCATTGCCTTCTCGGATGACCAACCTTCATGCGCCTGATTGGTCACCAGTTCCAACCCCGGGTTCGCTTCGACAATCTCCAACACACCGCTGCTCATGGCAATCGCGTTGGAGTCGCCGGGTTGACCTTGAATCAAGGCGATCTTGCCGGACACCTCTCCGTTCTTCTCCTGCAACCATTCGACCATGGCTTCGCCTTGCAGGCGACCCACGGCCCAGCTGTCTTGCATCACCATCGCATCCAGCGGCCCGTCCACAAGCATCGAGTCATACCCGACAACGCGCACACCTTCGCTGTTTGCCATGCTGACCATGCTACCAGCAGTACCGGTATTCACCGGCTGCAACACGATGACATCTGCTCCCTTGGCGAGCATGTTTTCAAACTTAGCCAGCTGGGTCAGCTCGTCATTGTTCGCTGAATCAAAGATAACTTCGGCGCCCAGTTCCTCAGCTTTCGCAGTAAACGCGGCGCGGTCGCGCTTGTAGCGCTCTTCCTGCATGGTTTTCAGCAGAAAGCCAATTTTGACATCGCCTGCAAACGCTGTCCCGGCAGTTAGTGCGACAGCGGCGACAGACAGCAAGGCGGCTCTACGGGTAATGGTCTGCAAAAGGGACATATTTCCTCCAGTGTATGTTCCTTGGCTGCCGGTCCAATTGGGTCGGCAACGCTAAATGCTTCGCAAATTGTGCTGGATATCGGCTAACCGGTAAGAACAAGCATCAATCCCAAAGCGATAACGCTAACATAGCGGTGAAGTTTGAGAGGAGAATTTGTATATTTAGAAAGCATAAATATTCACAATGCCATTGAGACTCCTGCGCCCAAAGGAATTTTACATATTTAACAACACCATAATAGATTGCCACTCACTAATTGAATACATTGAATCGTCTTGGACAGGCCGCGACAGAGCTGTGCCATAAGGGGTCGATTACGGTTGAGTGCTAAATCCCCCTTTAGGCGTTTTTGGGATCGAGTGCGGCTGAGTTCAGAACAGGTCGTTCAAATAATTTCTGACTAGTTGGATACCGACCCTTCGCCATGCAATGCTCGGGCTGAAAAGACGCGCAACCGACCGGACCTTTGCGTATCTACTTCACAGTTTGATGCTTCGACGCGGAGGGATACTTGGTGAAGATCAAAGCTTACCTAGGTTTAGGCAGCCGGTATTCCTATCTGGCATCAACGCAGCTTGACCGAATTGCCCATGAAACAGGTGCTGAGTTCGACTGGATTCCGGTGAACTCTGTTGACTTGATCAAGCGTGCTAGACCTGACGGTTCGCCGTTCGAGAATTCGGTTCTCGCAGGCCAATACGCACCGAAATTCCGTGAACAAGATGCTAAGAGATGGGCATCTCACTATAATGTCGCATATGTCGAACCCCGTATATCCTTATTACCTTCTAATGCTCTGGCCCTTACTTGTTGGTGCCAACCCAATCCAAAAGAGCGCCGTGCGCTGATGGAAAACATCTTCAAGGCTGTGTTCGCAGACGGCAAAGAACTGACTATCGGTGCACTCGAAGCGATTTCAGGTGACTTTGGGGTCACCGCTGATGCGATTTCCGATGCGCTAGACGGTGGTGAAGCAGCCATTCTGCATGAACGCGCCACTAACTCGGCGCTCGATGAAGGCGTATTCGGTGTGCCGACTTTCGTTTGCCACGAAGAATTGTTTTGGGGCAACGACCGTCTGCCGCTATTAGAGAACCATATTCGAACCGCGTCCGAGCGGCTGTAGGCGTTTATTCTCCTCACTCTTTCTCCGCAGGGAGCATGAACGTCGAACGTGGTTGCCAAATGCGGTTTCACTGGTTTTCCGCCTTCATCTTTCGCCAGCGATATTCTCCAGTGAGGATGATGTGGGCCCAGCCAAGAGGCGACATGTGGGCAAGGAGATATTCTGGCGTTTTCAAACCGCGCTTTTTCCGCTGAGAGACCGCCATGCCAAGCTGTTTTGTATTCCAGTAAATTATGATGGCGGTGAGCAGGTTGAGGCCGGCAATCCGTGTCCGTCGTCAGGGATTTTGGGACAGAAGGCGGCCTGAGCTAAGAGAGGATCTGGCGCGTCTGGTTGGATTGATTATGCGGCGGTTTTGCGGTGAAGCAAGCGCCGGGTT
>NZ_JBQFML010000021.1:0-12718 GCF_056531805.1 Ruegeria sp. K5
ACGCGGAAGAAAGCCGGTTCCCATTCGTAAAAGAGGCGAAGCCCGGTGTAGAAAACAAAACCCGCAATGATTGCTGGCGCTATCCCGAACATGAAGAACGAAAGCATGGTCATCCCGAGGATCACCAGCAGATAGATCACGGGTAGGCCGCCCCATTCTGCGGGGCGGCTCAGGCCGCGAAAGACCGTATTGCGGCGCGGCATCAATCAGGCTCCGATGAACGTATCAGCGAGGCCGATAACAGCACCGACGACGATAGCGATTACAGGGCCTTTCAGCGAACCCCAGCCGAACACGTAGGCGAGACAGCCCCAGATGAAGCCGACAGCAGCAAGGCTGACGCCAACGACCTTCGAGTCGGCCAGTGTTTCGTTGATGAAATCGCCAATGGCATCTTGCAGCCAGCCAGCGGAGGCGGGCGCTGCGGTGATGATGAACGCAGTGATCGCGAAAAACGCCATCTGCTGGTAGAAGTGGGTTCTTTTCATAGGTCTTTACTCACTTTGCTTAGGATGATCCGCACGTAGTTGCGGGTTTCGGTGAAGGGGGGGACGCCGCCGTATTCGACGACGCGGTGAGGCCCGGCGTTGTAGGCGGCAAGCGCCAGCTTCCAGGTTCCGAACTCGCGGTACTGCGCCGCCAAATAGCGGGCACCACCGTCGAGATTTTCTGCAGGGTTCTTTGGGTTCACGCCCAGGTCTTTCGCAGTTCCGGGCATGAGCTGTGCGAAGCCATAGGCACCCTTGGGCGACAGAGCATCAGCGCGATACCGGCTTTCCTGCCAGACCAGTGCCATGAACAACTCGGCCGGAATGTCGTGCCGTTTTGCCGCTGCATGGATTTCTTTGACGATCCGCTCTTGCGACCAGCCGCCCGAGGATCTGCGAGGCCGCGGTGCCTTGCCCGCAATCTCGATCTTTTCCTGTGGCTTGGCCTTCGGCGCTTCCGGTTTTTCGTCAAGCGTGTACTCACGCATCCGGATTGGCCGAACGACGCCATTGACGATTTCTGCCCGCGCACCGTTGAGAAACACGCTGCCATCCGGTTCATACTCGATGACCTGGGCGCTCGCGCCGGTCGCCACAAATGCCGTGGAGACGAGCAGAAGGGGCCGCATTGCTGCGATCATTCGGATTTCTCCTTTGCTTGAGTTGGCGAGGAATTGGAGGGGTTCTGTTCGTTGCCGGTCGCGGCCACGTACTCATCGGTCCAGGACGGCGGAATGCTGACAGCATCCACCAACCAGCCTGCGAGACTTGCGTATTCTTCGCCACCAAGGGCCGAAGTCTTGCGAGCGATAGAGCGCGACAGAAACGAAGCTGCTACGCCGTGCTGCAGCAACAGCGAAATCAGAACGCACAGATCATGCAGATGGTATTCGAGGTCACTGCCAGAGCGAAAACCACCGCTATAGAACACTTCACGGGGTTTGATTGGCGACGCCGGATCATACCCGATGGTGACAAAGGCAGTGTGCCCTTGCGGAGTTTCAACGCGGCGTGTTTCAGCCAGCCGACGATCAGGAAGAACTTTGCGCGCTGGCTTGTTCATGACAAAGCTCCCTGCGCATCAAGTTCCGCTTGTCGGATTTGCATTGCGAAATCCACGTCAAGGCGCAGCTCATCGACCACTTCAAGCGGCATAACGATGTCCAGCCAGACACCTTCGCGGATCAGGTGAACGTGATAGGTGGCGTTTGGGTAAACGAACCAAAGGGCTTCATGCCGGTTCAGAACGTCGCGCGCGGTGTCGGCGTCGATTGTGCCTGACAGGTCGCAACCGAATTTCAGGGTTGCGTATGAGTTGGCATAGTCTGCTCGGCTGTTGCTTTTGATGAGAGCAGCGGCCTTTTCCGGTGAAGCAAAGCGGAACAGCTCTTTCGGACCCAACGCCTTGTTAACGTCTGCGTGCAGCTTCAAGGCTTTGTAGAGCCGATTTGCACGGACATACTCAAGATCATTGAGGACATGGAACATTTCGAGCGCGATCCCGAAAGCCGTGGCGCGGGCATCGCTTTCCAGCCAGTATTCGCGCATCGCGCGCTTGATGGTTGACCGTTCTCCGGCAAGGTGGCGGATTACGGTGAGAATGTCCTTACGGGCTTGCTCGAAGCTCTGGGCGGCAGGCACCCAGCGCCGATCAATCTTGCTTTCGATAGTGTCGAAGGCCACTGTGATCACCTTTCCGCCTTTCAAAAAATAGGTCAGTAGTTTTTACATAATTACTATTACGGGTACTTTTGGCCGGACGTCTGAGAGGGAGGAAATCAAACGCCCGGCCACCGTCATGAAGCCGTCACCGGCTCCACAAGAGGCCCATGCTCAGACCGATTTTCTCGGCCCTGAAGCCGTACCCCACTGTTCCAAAGACTTGCCAATTGGTGTCCTCGATCCGGGCTGTCCCACCGATGGAAAACGCTGAAGAACCCGAGTAGTAGCCGTACCCCAGAGTGACGGCCTGAACGGTTCCTTCTGAAAGTGTTGGCACTTGCGCTGCCAACGCGATAGCGACCCCATCGTTTGCAATGTCCGCGTTGCGGTCGACCTTTGATTCCAACTGGTTCACGCGACGATCTGTGTAGTTGTTCGCTTGGTTCAGGACGTTGGAATTGCCGTTGTCGATGTACTGACGAACTTCGGTGTTCAGATCTTCCAAGAGAACCGAGTCATTCTCGATTGTCTGACTGTTCACGGACCCTTCGGCCAAATCCTCGTTTTGGATTGTGCCGTTGGCGATGTCCTCAGTCGTTACGCTGTTGTCGATGATCTGAGCTGACCCAACCGAGTTGTCAGCAAGGTCCGCCTGCGTGACGCTGTTGTCGATGATCTGGGCCGATCCGACCGAGTTGTTGGCGAGGTCCGCCTGCGTGACGCTGTTGTCGATGATCTGGGCTGATCCAACCGAGTTGTTGGCAAGGTCCGCCTGTGTCACCGATTGGTCGAAGATCTGAGCCGATCCGACCGAGTTGTTAGCCAGGTCCGCCTGTGTCACCGATTGGTCGATGATCTGGGCCGATCCGACCGAGTTGTCAGCCAGATCCGCTTGCGTCACAGATTGGTCGATAATCTGAGCTGAGCCGACTGAGTTGTCGGCAAGGTCGTTCTGCGTCACCGATTGATCAATGATCTGGTCCGACCCGACAGAGTTGTCCGAAAGGTCCGCCTGCGTCACAGACTGATCAATGATCTGATCCGACCCGACCGAATTATCGGAAAGGTCATTCTGCGTTATCGAGCCGTCCTGAATGTCCGTGCCTGTGACAGATCCATCGGCAATGTCAGTGCCGGTTATTGTCCCGTTCTGAATGTCCGCACTGGTTACGCTGTTGTTGATGATCTGCGACGATCCGACAGTATTTGCACCGGGCGTTGCCGCCCCTGCCGCCTGAATGCGGTCATCAATCGCTTGGTTGATGGTCGTGTTCGAAATACACGCACGGCCCTGATCGCCGGGGTCGCCGCCGCCGCAAAGACGAATAGCACCATTGCCTGTGCCGGTTCCAACTTGAAGATTGCTACCGCCCAGGCTTTGCGCTGTTGCGGTGGTTGACAGGAGGCTAATCGCCACAATGCCAATCACTGCGCCAAAGGTGAGTGATTTGGCGCTGCCAGCTACCGTTTGGACATTCGCCGATATGGCGGGTCGTCGGTTGACTCCCCCCTTGCCGACATGATTCTTGGGGGCAGCATTGAGTGATGCTGTTTTTACCATAGTACAGTTACTCGCTTGATGTGTGAGGAATGCCCCAGATGGACTTGGGGGCGTTTCAGGTCCTGCCGGTTGTTGGCGCAACCGACAGGACCGCTCTTTGCTCGATTAGTTCCCTTCCTCTTGCTGCATTCCTGTTTCCAGTTCTTCAGCTCAGATACACCAGGGCTGACGTTTGCCGCCCCAATAGGGGCGTGCGAGCCCTTCTGAAATCAGGATGGCCCCCACCTCCTGACCGCCCGCACGCCCGACCGCCAAGAAACGGTCATGCTCGTCTAGTTCTTCTTGAACCTCCAGTTCCACTTGTCCTGCTGTTTGAATGATTTCTGTGAGCCGATCCTTGGCCTTTAGGCCCATTGCTTTTTCGGCTTCACATTGCGCTCGATAAGTCTCTGGCGTGTCAAAACCGACAAGCCTATAGCGGTCATCCCCGTGGTCGATGGTGTCACCGTCCACGGCATAAACTGCTGACGCAGGCAGATTTATTGTTGTTTTGCGCTGCCCGAACCGTTGATCGGCCAACATCACGCCAACCAGCGCCGCCGAGAATAGAAGAACCTTCTTCATGCGCCCTGCCCTCCGCGACGGATTGCAAAGCAGAAACCTTCGGCAACGGGGTAGAGCGCTCTCGCAATGAGGCACCCTACCCCGCGCCGTGCCGGGTGAGTGGCGGCAACTGTTCTCGCTATTTCAGGGGTTTTTTGTGGCCGCGAATCAAGCTGTGGTTGATTCGGCCAAAAGCCATCAACTTGTGTCGTCTTCGAAGACTGCGTTGGGATCGACTTTGCAAACACCGGTTTCACCCTCCACAAAGGGCACGGCCACGACCGTTGCCCCCAATGAAGCCGCCAAGCTCATCGCGCCTAACGCTGTCTTGACCACTCGATGTTCGATGTTTCTCTGAACGACAAGGACTTGCCTGACCTCGTCGTTGCCTTCTTTTGATCTTACGAAGAATTTCCATTCGCCGCTGATGGAGTTCCGGGCGTGTACGACTGGTGCCGTACAGTCTATTTCCAGAATACCCCCATCCTGCAACGCTTCCCGGAACCCATTTTCCAAAAGCACAGGTGTTAGTTCTCTCATAGGTTGCGGACTCCCATCGTTCAATGGAGTCTCTACTAGGGCATTGCGCCAATATGAAGTGCATAGCTGTCATCTCATCTACCTAGCTATCACAGGCATGTTACTAAATCAATGCCATTGCATTGAAACAGTGCAAATAAATTGCGTCAGAATTATGTTTTCAAATCACGGCAATGGAATGTCTTGATTCTGAAAAATTCAGCTTTGTCAAATCACAAGTTGCCAGACCCAACCAAAGTACAAGTGACCTAACCAAAGTATAGGTCTGGCAACGCGACACTTTACCGGCCCGTTTTTTCTCTCTTAAACCGTCTCTCAACCGTGGCGCGAACTATGCCCAAGGAAGCAAAGTACGGAGTTGGAAGTGCAATCAGGAATTGAAGTGAAGGTAATCCCCTTCAACTGCAGTGATGAAGATGATGTGTACCGGCGGCAGTTCCACAGAATGCGCAGCAACGTGTTCTGTGAGCGTATGGGCTGGGAGCTGGACAGCATCATGGGCTGCGAATACGACGAGTACGATTGTCACCTCACCAAGTATGTCCTGGCCATCGACAAGGAGAAGAAACAAGTTCTCGGCGGTGCCCGCCTACTCCGGACTGACAGGGAAGAATACGTAAACGCGCTTAGCCCTGACCCAAATTCGTACATGATCCGTGACGCATACCTGCAGCGCATCGAGGGCATCCCGTCGAACCTCTGCTTTTTGCCGCCCCCTGTATCCACCGACACATGGGAGCTGACACGCATTATCTCGAATGGGAAACTCCGCATCGCACCGCACGTTTTGCTGAAAGCCAACGAATACCTTCTGTCTGTCGGGGCGAAGCATTGCCTGTTCCTGGGCGCGCCGAGCTTCATGCGAATGGCTAAGATGATGGGTTTTTCACCCCGGCCAATGGGCAACTTGGTTTCTGATCAGCATTCGACGTTCCTTGCGTTCTCAACAAACGTCTGTGAAACGCCCAAAATGCCCAAGGCTATCCGGCCAAAGCCTAACCGCAGCCGAGCCAGCGGAGATCCTGTTGCAGAGCTGTTCAATGAACAGCGTGACCGGGTTGGCATCGTTTTCAAATGGAATACTGGCGAAGAACAGGTTCGTTGGTCGATCCCTTGGGACGGTCAGGAACCCGACGCCTCGTCATTCTTGAGGGTCAACTTGCCCACGCAAATGGCATCATAAACAATGCAATGATTGATTTTCATTGTGATTGATGTCAATGACAAGGAAGTTGACCGGTTGTCGTGTGCGTGACATCTTCAACCATGTCGTGTTTCCAAGTCAGAGAGGATTGTCATGACTCAATTGTCTAAATCAATCAAACTGGCGCTCTTGGTTTCGTCGTCTGCGATTGTCGCACCAACAGCGTCCTCAGCCTACCCAATCGACTGCGCGATCTTCCTGTGCCTCGCGGGCGGTTGGCCGAGTTCACCAGATTGCAATGCCGCTCGTGCAGAGTTCATTCGGCGCATAACCCCCTTGCCCGTTGAGCCACCGCTTCAGCTTTGGCGTTGTCCAATGGGCGCGGCGGCAGGATCTACCACCCTGTCACCGATGCAACGCCTCGAAGCCATCAAAGAGGTCAGCGCCAATCCGTTGCCCGAATTGCCGACTGACGATCAGGACACCCCTCAAGTTGTAGAGGCGTCTTTCTCGTCCGAGTCCTGGAACGCCTTGGGCACCACACAAGCCGCCGTTTGGAAGCCGCTCGATACATCGGGTATGCCTTGGGCTAATCTCGGGGACGGAACCCCTACCCTTCCAGCGCCCACGCTTGCCGCCGTAGATCTGTCGTCATCAGACTTTGATGTTGTGCGCTCGATCCGTGTCATCGACGTGCGCCACTACAGCTACAAGGTGCGCGAACGCGATGGACCATGCGAAGTTCGGTTGGATGTGGCAGTCGGAACCTACGATGCAAACGCCAACTTCCATTGGTCGGATCGAGCGTCGGGCGGACTGCCAAATTGGCTTCCCCTGCGCAAGCAATGTCCCAGCTATTTCCGGGGTGTTGGCGTCGAATGGTCGGACACTTTTGGTCGCTACGACTACGAGCTGGTCCGATATTAACCGACACAAAGTATAGCCGATGACCAAGACCCTGCCCACCACGTCTAGCGAGCCAAGCCCGATGCTGGTAGGGTCGCAGGCATATGAGAAAGAGAATCGGAAGGAGTTACCAAGACCCTTAAAATAAGAACCCCCGCAAGGCGGGGCCTCTACGGGGGGGATCTCTATGAATACGGTTTGGTCACCTAATTCATAGCGCACCTCCCACAAGACAGGCAAGAAAAAAACGCATTTGTGCGAACAGAAAAGTTTTGCCAGCTTTTGAGGCCCGTTTCGCCTTGCTTCACGAACGAGGAAGCAGAGCATGAAAACGAAAAAACAGGCGAAGTGCGCCCCCAAAAATGACGCGCAAAATTACAGCGCAACTCAGCGTGTGAGGTCTCAGGCATGAGTTTCCGTCACATCGCAACGGCTCAGGCGCAGCCCACAACGCGCTATCACAACGGTTTGCCCGAAGCCTGGAACCGTGACCGGTTTCGTCAACTGTGCGTTGTCTACGCTCAGATCATGGGACTATCAGCGCAGTGCATTCGAACACTTGAAATCATCATCGACCTGATTTCTCCGACTGCCTTTCGGGACGTTTCACAAGAACCGTTCTGCTATGCCAAACAGGAAACGCTCATCGCCATGCGCGGCCTGACAGACAAAACCATCTACAACCACGAGCGCGAGCTGGAACGCATCGGCCTGCTGGCTCGCAGGCTTGGCGCGAATGGTGCCAGATGCAAGCGCAAGGGCCTTGGCCTTTACCTGACCCCTGCCCTGAACCTCATTCCTGATATGCTGGACGCAGAGGAACGGGATCGAGCAGAGAAGAAGCAGCACGACGAGCTGCGTGGAGACCGCTCACGGCTGTATCGCTACGTCAAGGTCACTCTGACCACTCTGGCGGCGCTCCCCTGCCCTCCTGAAGCCTCTGACGAGCTTATGGACGAGTTTCGGTCGTGGCCGCGCTCTGACAAGCTGAAGTACATGACGCTGGAACGCCTCGCTGCGCATGTCCAGGCAGCACATGATCTGTGGAAAAGAGCAGAATCCTTTGTGAAGAAACCCACCAATATTTCGGGTGAACCCGAAGCTGGTTTCGGGTGCCATATACAAGACCAAATAGAAGATAACATTTTGTCCTGTAACGCCGATGGCGAGATAACAAGGCCCTCGGCTACCGCCTCGGAACCAAATTGTTCAGGCTCCGGGCCTGACGGCCCTCCGCATTGCTTAGAAAGCAAGTATGAGGCGGATTCCGAGGCACACAATCCCGAAAAGCTGCCCAAGATCAGCAACAGGCTGTTTTATGAGCTTGCTTCACCGGAACTGCGAATGCACATCGACATCGCTGGTGGCGGGATGGAAAACCCCAACCCGACTTGGTATGACATCGAGACAGGCACCTGGACACGATTGTCCGAAGTAGGCACCAACATTTCCGCATGGCAAGACGCTATCGCCCGGCTCAAGCCTTTGGGAGCTATGGTTGCCGGTTTGATCGCTGACGCACGGTTGTCAGATCCGAAGCAACCCCCCGTTGTCAGCCCAGGCGGATACTTCCGGGGGATGGTGAAGGCCGACGAAAAAGGCGACCTGAACCTGATTTCAAGTTTCATGGGTCTGTTGGCCCGCCGCGCCAAAGAGGACGAACAAAACCTAAGAATGTGATCGAGGTTCAATCACGCTGTTGTGAGCGGTTCTTGGCCGACGTTCGGCGCAATCGTCTTAAAGGATTGTAAATCTTGCGAAAAGGCACTGAAAACTTAGCCATGCCCCCTGCCCTATGGACGTTTGGGCGGAGAAATAGCCAGCAGACTTCCCCTTTTATTGTTCTCGGGGAAGTTGTACTTGGCATAAATTTTCATGGAGCATGGCAGAGTGTATAATCCAAGCGACCTAAACGGCTCTATCGTCACCGTGGATCAGCCTACCAACGTGGGCAACTACATCGAGGACCGTAAGTGGATCTCTGAGATTGCGAACTCGGGTTTCACGCTGATCATCAACTACACGCCTCTTGGCTTTAAGTATTACGACAGCACTTTCGACAAGGAATGGCAGACCGAATACATCGAAAAGAGCTATGTGTCCAAAGACCCGATCGTTCTTTCCGCCCTATCCTCTATTTCGATGACAAAGCGTTGGTCCGAAATTCGCTTGCCTGATCCCTGGAAGGTCTTTCAGGCCAGTGCCAAGTACGGTCTGATCTATGGTGTCTCGCTGAGCCGAACAAAGGGTTTCAAGAAGTCTCTGCTGACTGCGGCGCGGTATGACCGAGAGTTTGAAGATAGCGAATTGCAGAGCATTTCTGATTGGTTCGATAGTTTCGTTGACCTCGCCTCTGAAGCTGTTGAGCTGACCGAAAAAGAGGTTGAGGTTGTGCGTCTGTTGGCAATGGACATGGGCGTAAACGAGATTGCAGGTGAACTCGACTTGACCCCTGCTGCTGTGAAAGCTCGCTTGAAATCGGCAAGAAAAAGAGTGGGTTGCCGCACCAACTTCAGTCTCATTCACAAGGCCAGCCGCGCCAGCTTGCTTTGATCCTTGGCCGTCTATGCGGCTCTGCTTACTAATATTAATATCAATATTGCTGTTAATATGATATTGAAATCAATATTGAGTGTAATATTGATATTGACTTGTGCAGCCCGTCTTAATATCAATATCAAAACTAATATCAATATTACTATCGCCAGAGGCAGGCGAAGCAACGAAGGATAGAGCAGTGATCAGCATCAGTTTCGTGAACCCCAAAGGGGGCACAGGCAAGACGACATCGTGTTTCCTCTTGGCCGAGCAACTTGCGAAGATGGATTACAAAGTCGCAGTTTTTGACTGTGACCCGAACAACAACCTGGTCAATTGGCGCGACCGGCGCAAAGAGAAGGACGCTGAGCTGCCTTTCGAGGTTGTCGATGGACCTGCTGAGGACGAACTACTCGACCTCGTTGCGGCCTATGAGGACAAGTGCGAGGTGCTGTTGATGGACATGGAGGGTACGGCGTCACAGATCGTCACCTTTGCTATGTCCCAAAGCGACCTGTGCATTATCCCGTTTGAACCCACTCCGATGGAAACACGACAAGCATCACGTGCCGTTAAGCTGGTCCAGCGCACATCCAAGATGATCAACCGCGAAATCAAGTATTCATTGCTGATGGTCCGGACCAATGCCGCGTTTCAAACGAATGACGAGAAAGACGTTCGTGCCGCGCTGAATGGTGTGCCTGTTCTGGATACGGCGCTAGTGCGCCGAGCAGCATACACCCGCATTTTCCGCGACGCTGATTTGCTGGCTGAGCTGGACTCGGCAAAAGTATCGAATGTTGGCAAAGCGACCGTAAATGCCAAGGCGTTCGCAATGAACACCTTGGAACTGCTGAAAGGGTAGGGGACATGGGCAATTATGGTTTTGGTGACGACGACGACGACACCGATAGCGGCAGCGAGCCGACTAAGATCCCTCTCAAGAGCAACAGAAAGACCGTTGCCCCTGAAAAGCTGCAGGAAGCGGCAGAGGGCGGCGCTGATCTGGGTTTCGTCAGCCGTGAGCCCAATAAGAAACGACCCGCTGCCAAACAGGCCCCCAGACGCGCTGGACGCCGCCAGACAGAGCCGCAAGACAAATTCCTTGTGACTGGCCCCAAAAGGGTGCTGGACGCCTTCAAGGCGCGCTGTGACGAGCAGAATGTGCCGTATTGGCGGATGCTAGAGGAACTTATGGGGCCGGATGGTGACGAACAGACCTAACAAATGGCTACGTGCGCAGCTCCGTCCAGGCTGGACTTGATGGAGAAATCTGCTACTCAATTTCTAAACCTTTTTCGTGGCGAAAAAGGCATAACTGGCCCGCTTCGGCGGGCCTTCTTTTCTTCTAAACCGGGAGTGCGGCCTTGAGTACGCTCAACGCAAAACAACAGACTTATCAACGCCGTATTGAAACCCTGCAAAAAATGCTTGCTGCAACTGAAGATCCCAACGAGCAAACAAGACTGCAATTGGAAATCGAGCTTGAACAGCGCCTCTTGGAGCGGTTGAGCTAAGGGTGGATCTTCAATGAGCAAAGACATTCACGACATCGCCGCCGCCTTGAGGCTTCGCCTGGAACGGTCAGAGGCCAATCTGTTTCACTTTCTCCGGTCCTGCGAGATTGAAGAAACGGACAATGGCGGCAACTTTTACTGCAGTACACAGCTCGACGGTGCGTCAGTCCTTTTGCTGATTGCTAACCAGTCTATTCGCGTGACCAAAGGAGATCGCCGCGCTGTTCAGCACATCGACGTGGATTCCGCGCTGTTGTTCCAAGCCTGTCAGCACGCATTCCATGCCGCGAAAGAAGGGTAGGGCGTCAGGATCTCGGCCGCCATGCGACCGCCCAAATCTTTCCTGCCTTGTGTGCTAACCCCAGAGCGACCCTGCGAGGCCCCTTGTCATCGCTGGACCGTATAGCTTCTCTCGGTTTCGATGCGTCAATAACGCGAAGCAACCCGGTCACGCTTATGCAGTCGATTATCCCGGCTTCAGGCAAGGTGTCTAAGGCTCGCCAACCTGGGCCGTAGTAATAGGCCGCTCGCTCGTTTGTATCCGCGTCGATCAGACAAACCCGTTCTTCTTCTTCAGGCATGGTGCAGCCTTTCATTTTTGAACATCCGCAAAGACACTTGGGTTCGTGAAGCTGCGGACCTCGATGCCCTTGCCCCACGACAGTTTAATCCTCGCTTCCCATTCGGTCAGCTTTGCTATGCTGTTCATGCGTCTACGAACACCACGCAGGCTTTCCCAACGTCTCAGACGAAACCACTCCGTTCCCAGCTCTGGCGCAGATCCGCGCAGGCGACGACGATAGAACTTATGCAGTCGTTGTTCCGTCGCGTATGCCCAGGGCAACGACACCGAGTAGGCAATGGTTAGCTGTTCGCCAGACGCACGTTCTAACTCTCGCCGCCTTTCTTTTGTCAGCCGCTCCGTGAAACCGATCTTAAACAGATCCGGCTTGTCGCGGCTTACCATCAGATAAACCGTCCCTGTCTTTACTCGCTGCGCCAGCCAGCGAACTTCAGCGGAACGTCGTTTCTTGCTGCGTGATCGTCTCATTGCATATCTCAAACGCGGTTTAGGCCGGTAATTTCTCTGAATCCTACGCCGTATCAGAGGCGAGAAAAACAAGTTTCGACAAACCAAAGGTTGTCCGCTACGCATTGGACATCTTGAACGAACCAACTTTCGGATCGGCTATTCCAATGACAAAATATGCGGGCCTTCAGGCCCTTACAAAATCCTACGGCGAAAAGACCATCGAGCTATGTAAAGGTGTGCGTACCGTCCGCGACAAGGTTTTGAGCGAGCTGCCTGAATACCTTGGGTGCGACAAATCCAAGGTCTCAGGTGTTCCGCCGTTCTCAGATTTTGAGCCAGCCACTCAGTACAGAGACGCTTGCCTTAGCTCTCACGGCCAAGGTGTTACTTATCTCGAACCTATTCACCTGGGCATTTGCACAATCATCGACAATCAGGATGACGCGGGCTGGACTTGGGTTCGCACAGTGATCGAAATCTGGCTGCAGGGCGATGAGTTCATTGTTTCAGTTGGTGACGCGAAGCGAAAAGCCCATGTCTCGACGGACTGCACGCGAGGTATGGACGACCTTCTTGAGCTGATCCACCGAGATATAGAGGAAGCCTTTAGCCTGGAACTTCATGAGGCTATAGGGGCCAATAGAATAGGGTTCAAAAAGCCGACGAGCTGACACTGGCAAATCCCGCGCCTATGGGCGCGTGACCGCGTGCTAGTCGGACGCCGGCAGACCGGCCTCCGACCCGAACCAATCAAGTGCGATCTCCCTGTGGCCCAGGTGCGGATAA
>NZ_JBQFML010000022.1:0-12286 GCF_056531805.1 Ruegeria sp. K5
GGAACTTTTCGGCTCGATCACATCCGAGCTGGGCCGCCAGCGCGATGAGATCGAGCTGATCGCGTCCGAGAACATCGTCTCTGCCGCCGTGATGGAGGCGCAGGGCTCGGTCATGACCAACAAATACGCCGAAGGCTATCCCGGTCGGCGCTACTATGGCGGCTGCCAGTTCGTCGATATTGCCGAGAATCTGGCCATCGACCGCGCCAAGGAACTGTTTGGCTGCGGCTTTGCCAATGTGCAGCCGAACTCTGGCTCTCAGGCCAACCAGGGTGTATTTCAGGCGTTGATCCAGCCCGGCGACACCATTCTGGGCATGAGCCTGGACGCAGGCGGACACCTGACCCATGGCGCGCGCCCGAACCAGTCGGGCAAGTGGTTCAACGCGGTGCAATATGGCGTCCGCAAAGAAGACAACATGCTGGACTATGGTCAGGTCGAGGCGCTGGCGAAGGAACACCAGCCCAAGCTGATCATCGCCGGAGGCTCGGCCATCCCGCGTCAGATCGACTTTGCCCGCATGCGTCAGATCGCCGACATGGTCGGCGCGTATCTGCACGTGGACATGGCGCATTTCGCCGGTCTGGTGGCGGCGGGCGAACACCCCTCTCCTTTCCCGCATGCGCATGTGGCGACCACAACGACTCACAAAACCCTGCGTGGTCCGCGTGGGGGTATGATCCTGACCAATGATGAAGATATCGCTAAGAAAGTGAACTCGGCGATCTTCCCCGGCATTCAGGGCGGCCCGCTGATGCATGTGATCGCGGCCAAGGCCGTGGCCTTTGGCGAGGCGCTGCGCCCTGAGTTCAAATCCTACATCCAGCAGGTCGTGACCAATGCGCAGGCGCTGTCGGACCAGCTGATCAAGGGTGGTCTGGACACGGTGACCCACGGCACCGACACCCATGTGGTTCTGGTCGACCTGCGCCCCAAGGGCGTCAAGGGCAACGCCACCGAAAAGGCTCTGGGCCGGGCGCATATCACCTGCAACAAGAACGGCGTGCCGTTTGACCCCGAAAAGCCGACCATCACGTCGGGCATCCGTCTGGGCAGCCCTGCGGGCACCACGCGCGGCTTCGGCGAGGTCGAATTCCGCCAGATCGCGGATTGGATCATCGAAGTGGTCGACGGTCTGGCCGCCAATGGCGAAGACGGCAACAGCGCCGTTGAGGCCAAGGTCAAAGCCGAGGTCGCAGACCTCTGCGCCAAGTTCCCCATCTATCCGAACCTGTAAGACGAAGGACCCAAACTCATGAGCTTTCATAACATCAACCAAGCCCCCGCCCGGCTGAACCGCAGCGAACTGGCCGTGCCGGGCAGCCAGCCCGGCATGTTCGAAAAGGCCGCACAGTCGGACGTGGACGTCATCTTTCTTGATCTCGAAGATGCCGTAGCACCTGACGAAAAGGAACAGGCGCGCAAGAACATTATCGAGGCACTGAACGATATCGATTGGGGCAACAAGACCATGTCGGTACGGATCAACGGGCTGGACACCCATTACATGTACCGCGATGTGGTCGATGTGGTGGAACAGGCCGGAGAACGGCTGGACCTGATCATGATCCCCAAGGTCGGAACCGCGGCGGACGTTTATGCCGTCGATATGCTGGTGACCCAGATCGAGGACGCCAAGGGTTATAAAAAGCGGATCGGGTTCGAGCACATTATCGAAACCGCTCTGGGGATGCAGAATGTCAGCGAGATCGCGGCAGCCTCGAAACGCAATGAAAGCCTGCATTTTGGGGTTGCGGACTATGCGGCATCGACCCGCGCGCGCACGACGATCATTGGCGGCGTGAACCCGGATTACTCGGTCCTGACTGATGCTGATGCCGATGGGGGCCGGACGACGCATTGGGGCGATATGTGGCATTATGCTTTGGCGCGTATGGTTGTCGCTGCGCGGGCCAACGGACTGCGCCCCATCGACGGACCTTTCGGGGATTTTCAGGATCCCGACGGATATCGCGCAGCAGCCAAACGCGCGGCGGTTCTGGGTTGTGAAGGCAAATGGGCCATTCATCCCAGCCAGATTGCCCTGGCAAACGAGGTCATGTCGCCCTCGGACGCCGAGGTGACCAAGGCGCAACGCATTCTTGTCGCTATGGCCGAGGCCGAGGCACAGGGCAAAGGCGCGGTGTCACTGGATGGAAGGCTGATCGACTATGCCTCGATCCGTCAGGCGGAGGTGCTGGTGGAAAAGGCCGGGCAGATCGCAGCCGCCTAAATGACTGCTTGGGTCAGGTACTGGCGACCAGAATTGCGGTCGCCACACCAGCCAGCACCATCCCGTTACCCCGACAGTTTCGCCAAATCACTGCTCAGGGCGCGGGCTTCGGCGATGCTGCGTTGTAGGGCGGCGAGTTTGGCGTCGGGCGTCGCACCGCCCGGAGTGGTGTTCAGAACCCGATCAATGCGCGCTGCCGTGGCTGGATCAGCACCGCCAAGCGCGTCTCGCTGTTGCAGGATCCTCAGCTTCAACTGCGCCAATTCGGATTCCGATGCCCGGATTTGCGCGGACAATGCGTCATTCCGGGCTTGGGCCTCGGCAACTTCGCCCTCGGCGGCGGTGATCCGGTCGTCATAAGCCCCCGTCGCGATCCCCGAGACGCCCGAGAAGAACCCACCTTCGGCAGGGTCGGTGGTTGTCTGGCAAGCGGCCAGAAGCACACAAGGTAAGGCGAGGCGGAGCATAATCACACCCCTCATAGTGACGAGGCCAGATCGCCCGCGATGCCGCGCATCTGGGTTATCTGATTGGACAAAGCCGCCAGATCGCCATCGATGGGCGAAGCAGTCTGTCCGCGGGATATGGTCAGGTTACGCGCCTCGTTGAACTCGGCCTGTCGTTTGGTGGCCCCGTCGATGGCCAGTTCCATCTGTGTCAGGTTGCCGTTCGCCTCGGCCAGTTCGCGCTGCAAGTCGGCCTGATCCACGGTTCCCGAGGCGACCTGCGCGTTCAACGCATCCAACTCGGCCTTTTGCGCCGCCAGAACCTGATTCATGACATTGATCGTCGTCTGCATTTCGGACGCGTTGCGGTCGAGGTCCTTTTTGATCTGCCGCAGCCGCGACTCGCGCCCGGCATAGTTGCGCTGAACAAAGGCCACATAGGTGCCCGCAAGGGCGCCAGCACCCAACCCGATGGAAAATCCGGTGCCGATATCGTCGCTGCCACCGATGCCAAAGCCGATGGCCCCGCCGGTCACGCCCCCTGCAATGGCCCCTTGCAGGATGGTCTTTTGCATCGCCGCCGCCTGTTTCGCCAGATCAGCCTCGGCCTGTGTCGCGCCGCCAGTGCCCGCAGGCGGAGCAGCGGTTTGACTGGTGTCGCTACAGGCCGAAAGGGCCATCGAGACGGCAAGCACAGCTGCGCTTATTCGGGGGGTATGAGATCGGCCAGCCATTGGTAACTCCCTTTTTTGCTGTCCTCGGCCTGCGCAACATGGCGCAGGAACAGGGCGGCGTCATCTGTCAGCTGGGCGCTTGCAAGGCCCAGCGAGTTTGATCCCGATGCTGCGCTGATGATCGAGGTATCAACGTCGGGTGGAAAAAAGACGACAGACCGTCTGAGGACTTCGTCATAGTAGCTGCGGCTTTGGTCCAGCCGTCGCAGGATGATGCCTCGGGATCGGTAGATGTCATACACGTCATTGCGCGCCTGCTGCAGCACCGGCAGCGCGTCGGGGTTCGAGCGGGCAATCTCTTCGATCTGTCCCAGCGCATCTTCGGCAATGGCCAGCGTGCGTTCAACACTGCGCAGGGCAACAAGGTCGGTGCGAAGACGTTGCAATGTGGTCGCGGCCAGAAACACCGACACTTGTGCGGCATCCTCATACAGTCGCTCGGCCGAGGCGGTCTCTTGCGCGGGCAGGCGTCGGCGATAGCTGTCCAGCGCCGGACCCAGATCGCGCGTTTGCCCGTGGCTAAGGTGTCCAAGCGCCACCAGCGCGGTTGCCAGTTTTTCCGGGTTGGCTTCGGACAGCGACGCGCCCAGAACGGCCAATGACCCGGATGATCCGGTTGTCAGGGCGGCAATCCGGTCCCGTGCGAAGGCTGCGAACAGACCGTCGGGGTAGTCCTGCAAATAGTCTTCAAACACGCGGGCATCCGAACTAGACGAGATACTGCGCCACTGCGCCAGATCCGCCGCCGTTGTATCCTGCGGTGCGTCCAGGGGCAGGCCGGGGGCAAAGCTGTGTTCGTCCAGCACGGATTCTTCGACCCAGGGGATCTGACGCCCCTCGGTTTCAAGCACGACCTGCTGCCGCACCCGTCCCAACATCAGCCGCACGTCCAGATCGGGCGTTGCGATATGGTCCAGAAGGCCGGTGGTAAAGACGCTGTTGTCGCCCAGCCCGTCATAGGCCACGTTGCCGGGATCGGTGGCATAGGCAATCAGCAGGCCCGCGCCGCCGCGCATTCGAACCAGCCCTTGTGCGACCATACCACTGTCAGAAAACGGGTTATTGCGGCAGGCATCCAGCAGCAGAATGCCAACATCCGGCCCCGCTTTGGACATCACGTCGCGCACCCTGTCCAGCGTCAGGGAACTGCGTCTGAGTGCGGCCACATCACTGCCTGCAAAATCGGTGCCAATCAAATGGTTCTCGCCGCCAATCTGAACGCCGTGGCCTGCGTAAAAGAACACGGCCATCTCGGCCCCTTTGGCGGCGGTGCCGAATTGATCCAGTGCCTGTTCCATCCCGGCGACGTTTTGGTCGGTCGCCCGGATCACACTGAAACCCAGCTCGGTCAGGGCCGACCCCAGCGCGGCGACGTCATTCACCGGGTTGCGCAGCGTCATGTCCGGCGAGGCATAATTCGAATTGCCGATCAGAAGCGCCACGCGGGTCGAGGCATGACCCTGCGCGGCCACGAAGACTAAACCAAGCAGGGCAATGGTCAGAACGCGGCTGAGTGCAAAGAACGGGCGGGCTACGGGCATGCCGCCACGTTAGCGCATGGCGCTTTCAAATAACAATCGGTGCAACGGCACAGTCCAAGGACCAATGGCCAAATTACCATAGCTCCGCGTTCTACCCGCGCGGTATCAAACGACATGACCGGTCAGGTAACCTCGTGTCCTAAGCCGCCGCCGAGGCCACCGGCAAGCGCATCATCAAGGCCGCCATTTCGTCAAGGTCGTGATCCGAGACGGGGCAGGCAGAGTTCTGCGACATGGAGTGATTTGCGGGGATCTTCATGGCTGCAGCAAGGTCAGCATCCGTCAGACCCGCGCAGACGGAAGGCAGTTCTGCGGCGATGCCACAGGCGCGCATCAGGCCTATGTAAACGTCGGGCAGTGCCTCTGCCGTAGCCGGTCCTCCAAGGGCTTGGGCTGCCAGGGCGTAGTTCTCGGCCCCGTCCGATCGGGCGACAAGCCAGGGCAGGCTGACCTCCAGCGCAAGACCGGTTGCATGTCCGTGGTGGACCCGTGCCAAAGATCCGAGTGCATGGCTGATATTGTGCCCCATATGCGTGTTGCAATTGTGCAGGGCCAAACCGGCGACGGTGCTGCCCCAAAGAACGCGTCCGCGCGCCTCAAGATCAGACCCGTCTGCCACCACGCGGGGCAGGGCGTCCGACAGAATGCGCAACGCTTCCAGACCATAGAGCAGACCGGCAGGGCTGGTTGAACGTGCCGTTGCCCCTTCAAGCGCGTGCGCGACCGCGTCGATGCCGGTCCACGCCGTGATGTGCGGCGGCAGGCTCAGCGTCAGTTCGGGGTCCAGCACGGCCTGTGCGAACATCAGCTCTTCGCCGAAATACCAGTTCTTCAACCCCTCGGGCGTGGACACGATCGATGTGCGCGTGACCTCGGACCCGGTTCCGGCCGTTGTCGGGATCGCGATTGCGGGCAGACCGTCCTGCGGCAACGGTTGCGCTGCCAGCGCAAAGTCGCGCGCCGGTTTTTGGCTGTTGGCTATGGCCGCAACAAGTTTGGCCGTGTCCATGGCTGCCCCACCGCCCAGACCAATGACGCTTGTGGCCCCGGTTTCCCGCGCCTTGGCCGACAGGTCATCGACCAGAGTTTCCTTGGGCTCACCCGCGACATTTGCGGCAAGAACAAAAGGCAAATTATGTGCAGCCAGATCCTGCGTCAGCCGGTCCGTAACACCAAGGTCGGCCAGAATGGTGTCCGCGATGATCAGCACCGGGCCGCCGCCCAAATTCGCCACGATATCCGGAACCTTCGACAAACGTCCGGCCCCAAAAGTCAGCGGAGGCACCCGGCCAATGTTAAACGTTTGCATTGCAACCTCGTTCTATAAGTGACGCCTTTTGCAAGCATCTTTGACGAGCAGTCATTCACGGCGCAAGCGCCGAATTTGTCCGCAAGAACGAGAACCGCCAAGCCGGTGGGTGTGTGGCGCGAAACTCACAGTTTTATTGCCTGTCGGGAAGCCTGTGGGCGCGTGGCTAGCAGGCTGCGCCCTGCAACCCGTCTTTCGACAATTGCTGGTCCTGCAGGCGATCCAGTTCCTGCAAGGCAACCTGTGGATCGCCGGTGCGGGACAAGGCGCGGTCATAGGCGCGGCGAACGGACCGGGGCCGCCAGGGCAGCGCCGCGTTTGCCAGCCACATACGCAAAGGCGGGGGCAGCCGGTCGAACTCGCGCATGGGATCTTCCCGCCGCCGCCGTTTTTTCAGTTTCGTCTGGCCAAGATTGCCCGCCATTCTTATGCGTCTTCGGTATCGAAAATCGGATCCAGCACCAGAACCAATCGGGTTTCCCCAGACCCTTCGATGGGTGGGGACCGGTGCAACAATCCCGAAGCCGGTGTCTCGGGCCAGCGCGAGCCGCGCATCACCATGGGGCACCCCGTTGCCAAGGTGAACAGTTTTTGCGGCTCTGCCCCATTGGACGAGATGCCATATTGCGTGCCGGTTCCCCGATAGGTGCAAATGAGTCGCGCGAGGATCGCGTCAATGTGGAACTTGCGGCAGGCGTTTGTGGTGACGACGCCAAGGCGCACGCGCAGATAGGGCGCGCGCATGATCCCGGCAAACCGGGCCGAGAGGTCGGCGATGTCTTCGACCAGCCATGTGCGTTCGGGACCTTCCTCAGTACCTGCGATGTCACACAGATGCTGAACGGCCTCTTTTACTGCACCGGGGCGCAGCACCATGCGTGCGGCAGGCAATTGGTCGGGATGCAGACTTTCGATCCAGTCCTGAAAGCCCAGCGGCGGTTGCCTGCGCCAGATCGCTGCCGCACAGCCGGGTTTTCGGATCACGGACAGGTCTTCGGGCCTGTCCGCAACACCAACGCCGATTGCGGCATTCCTGATCTCGGTATGTGCCAAAGTCACGCCGCTTCCCCTTCGCGTCGCCAGCCCGGGAAGGGGTCAGGCAAGTCCAGTGGCAGGGCCTCGGGACCCGAGGCCAGATGTTCGGGGACCAGACAGTCGTCCAACCGCACTTTCAATACCGGCCAGTCAATACCCGAGCCGATGAACACAATCTCTTGCCGCCGATCACCCCAGGGTTCGGACCAATGGGCCTGCATATATTCGCGCGCGCTTTCATGATCCGGCCACCGCTCTTTCGGGACCGAAGCCCACCACGTGCCCAAAGGTTTGACGGAAGACAGCGCGCCCGCCATGGAAAACTCGGCCACCCAGTTCGGACGCGTGGCCAGCCAGAAATGCCCTTTTGCGCGGATCACACCCGGCAGGTCCCCATTCAGCACTTTCAGGATCTTTTCGGGCTCAAAGGGCTGACGCGCGCGGTACACGAAACTGGTAACGCCGTATTCCTCGGTCTCAGGCACGTGGTCCGCAAACCCATAAAGTTCCTTGGCCCACATCGGATGCTCATGCGCCCTCTCGAAATCGAACAGACCTGTATCCAGAATGGCCTCGGCGGCCACGTCGGAGTGATTGGTCTCGAAGATGCGCGCGTCGGCGTTCAGGCTGCGGATGATCTTGCGCGCAGCATCGGTTCGGTCCGGCCCGGCATCGACCACCTTGTTCAGAATGACCACATCGGCAAATTCGATCTGTTCCACCAGCAGGTTGACCAGCGTGCGGTCGTCTTCCTCGCCCATGGTCTCACCCCGGTCGCGCAGGAAATCGTGGCTGGAGAAGTCCTGCAGCAGGTTCACCGCATCCACCACCGTCACCATCGTATCCAGCCGCGAGACATCGGACAGGCTTTCGCCCAGCTCATCCCTAAAATCAAAGGTCGCTGCGACCGGAAGCGGTTCAGAAATACCGGTGGATTCGATGAGCAGGTAGTCAAAGCGGCCGTCTTCGGCCAGTCGGCGCACCTCTTGCAGCAGATCATCGCGCAGGGTGCAGCAGATGCAGCCGTTTGACATCTCGACCAATGTTTCATCGGTGCGGCTGAGTTCCGTGTCCGCGCGCACAAGGTCCGCGTCGATGTTCACTTCGGACATGTCATTGACGATCACCGCGACACGACGGCCTTCGCGGTTGTTCAGGACACGGTTGAGCAATGTGGTTTTGCCCGCGCCGAGAAAACCGGACAGGACGGTGACGGGAAGTCGGGTATCGGTCATTGCGTTAAAACTCCGTGGGGTTCTGGGTGTCTGTAGGATGTGGTTTGCGCAGCAAATCGAGACTGCGCTGAATCTCGGGCCGGTTCAGGTTGCGTCCGATCAACACGATGCGAGTGCGGCGGTCTTCCCCGGTCCAGTTTTTTATCGGGACAGGCGGATCAAAGATGTGTTGGACCCCGTGGAACGCAAATGGCGTCTCGATCCCGTCCAGAAACAGGATGCCCTTAACACGCAGGATGTCCTTGCCTTTGTGGGCGATCAGAGTGTCGAACCACTTGTCAAAAAGGTCGTCATCCAAGGCCTCGTCCAGAACAATCGAAATGGACGTTATGTCGGTGTCATGACGGCGAAACTCGGTCGTCGATACGGGGCTGGCCGCCGAGCCCGGCAGCAGCCCGGACAGGTTGCCAAGAGGATCCGCATCTTCTTTGGGTGTCGTCCAGGCCAATGCGTCCTGTTGGCCTGCGGTGTCGCGCATGCTTGTCAGGTTCCACATCCCGTTCGCGCTGAAATCGCGATCCGAAACGCGCATGATGCTGGCGGTCGGGTTCAGGTCGCGGAGCCGCTTGGTCACGGCCTTTGATTCAGTGTCAGAGACAAGATCCGTCTTGCTGAGCACGATCAGATCGGCCAGCGCAACTTGCGAGACGGCCTCGAATTGCGCATCCAGCGTCCCGGGGCCGTTGACGGCGTCCGCAACGGTGACGATGCCATCCATCCGTGTATTCCGCGCCAGATATGGATCGACCAAAAGCGTTTGCAGGATCGGTCCGGGGTCGGCCAGGCCCGTGGTTTCAATCACGATCCGGTCAAAGTGCAGCATGCCTTCGTCACGCCGGGCAAGCAGCTTGACGAACGTGTCCGACAGATCCCCGCGGATCGAGCAGCACAGGCAGCCGGATGACATCAGCATCACGTCGCCGTCCACCGATTCAATCAGATCGTGATCCAGCCCCGCCTCGCCGAACTCGTTCACGATCACCGCAATGGGTCCCGAACTGGACTCCGCAAGAATTCGGTTAAGCAGTGTCGTCTTACCCGCCCCTAAGAACCCGGTGAGCAATGTCACCGGGACGCGCAGATCATTGGTCGGGTTTGGCGTGGTCTTTGAGGCGTGAGTCATGAACATGGGCGTGCGACATATGTAATAACATTACAAAAATATGGGAAATCAAATCGAGTGTCCAGATGGCGCAGGGCGATGGGGTCAAAGTGCCTTGATCATGCGCCTTTGACGTAGGAAGATGCCGCAGAGAGAATGGGTGTGAATTGAAGTTCAGGTGGGTCAGGCCGCCTCTTCAAAACTGAATTAATGGCGTATGTAAGATATAAGTATTTGTTATGGTTTAGGTAATCTCCGCATGCAGATTAGGTGCGCGGGTTTTGTCGACCGCCCGCTCTCTGTTGTTGAGAAGAGGCCACAGTCAGTAGTGTCAGGGTGACACGTACTAGACATCCTTTAACCAAAAGATCAGTTTCTCGCTTAAGGCGAGAGCCTCGCCACAATAATGACAACTTGGACATGAATCTTCTTGTCCAAAGAATTTTTTAAGGCCGTGCAATGGTAAAGTTTATTCCAAGACCTTCCTCTTCATCTCCATTGAGCTCGATCCAAGGTGCTGTCGCCTACGGCGACGGTGATCCGAATACGACGACAACGATTACTTACAGTTTTCATCAATATGCAGGCTCCAGCCCTTGGACGAATGCTTACAAAGACGATTTCGAAAAGGCCCTGGCTGTCTTTGAAGCCGTAGCCAACGTCGAGTTCAAAGAAGTATTGATTTGGCAGGATCCTGATATCTACGAGGTTCTTGCGCCGAATTCCAACCCGTACTTTTTCGATTCCCCGTATACGCTCGGGTATCACTATACGCCCTCAAATAACCCCTCCGAAGGTGCCTTCAGCACGGATTACTGGGATGCAGGCCCGGGTGGGAACGGTGATGCCGGAGGCTACTTTTTCACGACTCTGCTGCACGAGCTGGGCCACGCACTTGGCTTGGCTCACCCGCACGATACAGGGTTGGGTACAACAGTCATGCGCGGCGTCACGGGACCGTTCGATTCCTTCGGAGCTTCGGGTTTGAACCAGGGTGTCTACACCGTCATGAGTTACAATGACGGTTGGACCTCCAAGAACGGAATTCTGCCGGTGGACGCCAAATGGGGTGGCGCTACGGGATTGGGTGCGCTGGATATTGCTGCGCTGCAAAACATGTACGGCGCGAACAATTCGTACAACTCGGGAAGCAATACATACGATCTGGCCACCAGCAACGCCAGCGGCGTCGGGTATCAGGCCATTTGGGACACAGGCGGATCCGATACAATCCGTTATTCTGGCAGTGGGATCACAGTTATCGATTTGCGACCCGCCACCCTTGATTATTCGTCTACGGGCGGCGGCGGCGTGTCTCATGTTGGGGGCGTAAAAGGCGGGTTCACGATTGCGGCCGGTGTTGTTATCGAAAACGCATCGGGTGGGTCTGGGAAGGACACCATTTTTGGCAATGCCGCCGTAAACACTCTGAATGGTAACGGCGGCAACGACACCTTTTTTTCAGCCTCCAACGGATCGAACAACAACACGATCAACGGCGGTGGCGGCAGCGATACAATCTACCTCGCCAATGGATCCGGCGCAGACACTGTAAACGGTGGATCCGGTAACGACGTCGCCATTGTCAGAAACAATACAGGTTCGTTCTCGGGTGGAACTGGCACTGATACGGTCAGATTCGTAAGCGCCATCAGCAAGTATCTGTTCATCAACAATGGCAGTACCTACGAGTTTCTGGACGTTATCACCGGCAGAACCTTTACAGTGTCCAGCGACGTGGAGCGTTTCGAGTTTTCGAATGGAAATCTGGGCTACAACCTTACTCAGTTGACGAACGCAACTCAGATCTCGGACGTCGAAACGACTGGAACCGCGCTTCAACACGCCGCGCAAGGTATCTACCTGATCGGTGGTCCGGGTTCGAATGTCGCAGTTACTTTCAATGGTCAGGTTATGGGGGAGAATTCCCTCGTTGGCTGGACGGCCATTCAAGTTGAAGACGATGGCCAAGGATACCTTATTCTTTGGCGCAATGACGATGGCCGTTACGCGGAGTGGACGCTTGACGATCAGGGCGCGCGTTTGAGCGGTCGCCCGATTGCGAATGTTGTCGATGTCGAGGTGTTCTACGGCGTTGATCTGAACAATGATGGCACAATTGGTCATGTCACGACGACCGTTGAAGATGACGGCGCGACAACGCTGGCGTCGTCGACGCGTGGGGTTTACCTGATCGACGGCAGCACGGAAGTGACGTGGAGAGGGGACCAGATCGGCCCTGACAGCCTGCCCGGCTGGAGCGCGATTCAGGTTGAAAGCAACGGTCCGGGTTACCTGCTCCTGCTGCAGCATGAAGATGGCCGCTATGCGGAATGGACGCTTGACGATCAAGGCGTGCGTGTGAGCGGCCAGCCGATCACCAACGTCATTGATGTCGAGGTGTTCTATGGTGCTGATCTGAACAATGATGGCACGATTGGTCATTTCACGACGACCGTTGAAAATGACGGCGCGACAACGCTGGCCTCGTCGACGCGTGGGGTTTACCTGATCGACGGCAGCACGGAAGTGACATGGAGAGGGGACCAGATCGGCCCTGACAGCCTGCCCGGCTGGAGCGCGATTCAGGTTGAAAGCAACGGTCCGGGTTACCTGCTCCTGCTGCAGCATGAAGATGGCCGCTATGCGGA
>NZ_JBQFML010000023.1:0-7261 GCF_056531805.1 Ruegeria sp. K5
CGAATTGGAGGCTGCGGAGCGGTCGGGGGAGCCGGTTGATCTGAACGATATGCAGGCTTTGGTTTCTCAGCACATGAACGATGCTCAGGAATACGACCTGTATCACCCCTATTATTCGTCCCTTGCGGATCTGTCCGGCGACAAGAGTTTTCAGGATTCCGACGACTACCAGTCGCCCGGTGATCGCTATGTTCAGTATATGCAATCAGCTTTGGGGCAGGCCGGTTTCGAGAACTACGAACAGCAGACCAAGGATATTGTGAACTCCATCGAGAACATGGAGGCTCTTGCACGAGAGGTCGAAGATCCGCATCTGCGTGCTGCAATGGACGTGCAGATCGGAGAGCTGAAGGGCGATGTTGCCGAGCTACGCCCATGCGACACCGACCTGCAGGCGTACACTGTTGCTGACGACAGTTACACCACGTCCATGAATGCGGCCGAGTTGGACAACCTGGACCCGTCCGAGGCCGAAAAATGGCTGGCTGTGCGTGACGACATTGTTGCAACCGCCAACAGCTTTGGTCTCGACGGAAACAAGTTCCTGGCCCGCTATAACGATCATGACAGCGTTTCAGTCGGCACCACGGCGACTTGGCGAGACGCGGACATTTCCACCGCCGCCGCCCACTTTGACAGCCAAGGCGTTCCGGACAGCTACGAGCGCGCCGAGGCCGTTGTCGGTGAGCTGCACCAAGTTTCATCCAGCAAGATTGCCGCAGTGGTGCAAGAGATTGTCCATACCCGCGAACAGGCCACCCACGTCCATGAAGATGATGGACACAGCCTTTAACCACGGAGGACATTATTGTTTATTGTTCGCGCTGGTGAATGTGTTGCCGGGAACAGCGAGAACACCGGGTTGGAGTAATGTGGGGTCTGTTCCGATTGGGACGGACTCTTGTCCTTGGACATTCCGGGCATTCGCTGCACCACGTTTGAATAGGCAAGAAGCGCAACAAAACTGCCATTGGATCCTAAACAATCAATGACCGCTATCAGCCCTAAACGGACATTCGCAACAAGACTTTGCAGCTCCTGCTTCGGACCAAAAGGCGTCAGAGATTGATGGGAGGTGTCGTCACACTTGTTAGCGTCGCCGTTGCAAGCAGGATCAGGGCAACAGCGAGAATCTCTATCGAAATCGACCGCCGGAGAGCAATTTCCGCGCCACGCTTCTCAGCCCTGAGAGCCGGAACGAGTTTCAACTTGTTCAGCGCCGCGATTCCAAGAAGGGCAGAAACGATCACGACCTTGACTAAAAGCCCCAATCCATAGGCCGTTCCGAACAAGGCGGCCAGTGAGCCGGAAAGCAGCCATGCGAGTGCCGCGCCTACTACAATCAGGACGGCAACTCCGTAAGCAGCGACATTGCCAAAGTGGTGCAGTAGATCGGCCTCAGTTGGAGTGAGCACCGCTTTGCGCAAAGGCAGTAGAGCACCGACCCAAAACGCGGCAACCAGCAGATGAAGAACCAGCAAGACTGCGAGAGCCGCTCTAGGCTCTCCTAGCGAGTGTCCCACCTGAGCAAAAGAAATCGCTATGGCAAGGCTGCCCGCCAAAGCAATCCACTGCCCGACGCGTTGGAGCAAAATTGCCAATATCGCGAGTTCACCCACTCCTCGCCAAATCGCGGCGGTGCCAAGTGGACTGTCCCAGACAAAGCCAAGCATCATTGGGTCCGTCGCGCCCTCAAAGCCCATCCCGGATATCCGTGCCGCTCTAATGCCGAAACGCAAAGCCAGAACGGCGAGACCGAGTAGCGCCGCACCGACCGCGAGGTGCCTTGCAAGGCGCAAAACAGACACTTCGGCGCGCGTGGCAAAGAGGACGGTGAATAGGACGCTACCCATCGCCAGCAGCGCCGTACCGTAGCCAAGTGCTTTCGCCAGAATGGCCAAGACGGCAACACCGTCAATGGGGGCCAGTCCGGTCACTCAGTTACCCTGAAAGAGAAGCTGCCCTGCATCGGGTGACCGTCGGAAGCCATACCTCGCCAGTCGAAACGATAGCTTCCGGGTGCAAGCTCCTCCAAAGGCATAGCTCGGAACTCCATAGCGGGGTCCATACCTGTCTCGCGCTCAATTTTGACGTCGCCATCGGGTGAGGTCAGCGTGACCGAGATGATGCGCATCGGATCATCGAACCGCATGGAAAGCTCCGGCACGTCCGTGACAGTCGCGCCGTCAGCCGGTGTCGTTGCCTCGGACTTTGAATGCGCAGCCGCAAGCATTGGAGCTGTCGCTACGGCCAAACCGACAAGAGTTTGTTTGATCATCTGAGTTTTCCTCTATTCGGATTGGGCATTCAGTTCGTCGTGGTACTCACGAAGCTCATCGGGCCAGGTTGACTTGATATAAGAAAGGACCGCTATGATTTCGTCATCGCCGAGCACACCTTCATAGACCGGCATACCGGTTGGGGGTGCATTTTCCATCAGTCCGGCCAGGCCAAATTTGGTCAAGGTGAAGAGCGTTTCATCATCGTGGTGCCACGTATGCCCTGTGGCGTCATGCGGCGGTGCTGGTAGCAAACCATCCTCGTCGCGTGTCTGCCAGTTTGGCTGTCCTTCAAGGTTCTCACCGTGGCAGGTAGCACATTGGTCCGCGTATATTTCTTGGCCAACGGCGACCAGTTTGGCGTTATCCGGTGTCAATAGACCGCCCGCTTCTGAGGGCTGGGTCAGAACGAAAGCTACGGCGAAACCGGTGAGCGCAAGCCCACCGGTGACCAAGAGTGTTGTGCGCCCTAGCATCAGGTGTCGAACGGCTGCGCGGTGCCCGCACGGTAGTATACTGTACCGGCCCCAGCCTCTCCCCCAAATGCAATGACGTCGTAAAGGGCGGACGGATCGTCGCCCATACCAGGGGAACCCATTGGCATGCCAGGAACAGCAAGCCCTATGATGACAGGCCGATCCCTCAACACAGCTTCCAGTGCTTCGAACGGCACATGGCCTTCAAAGACATAGCCATCGGCTTCAATGGTATGACAGGATGCGAGGTTCAGCGGGATACCCCGCGCTGACTTCTGTGCTTCGGGGTCCGTCAGTTCCTCAACGGTGACGGCGTAGCCACGCGCGCGAGCCAAGTCGGCCCATGCGTGACAGCATCCGCAACCTGGTGAGCTGAGCACGTGCATTGGGGTGCCTGCACGGACGGGAAGAGCAGTCGCGATGAGAGCAGTTGCAGAAAGTTTGGTGAAGTGACGACGTGAGATCATATCTGTCAGTCCTTTGATGTGAAATTTGAACGGAATGCGGGCGAGCGCCCGTTACCATTCAGGTTTTCGGAGGACCGGTGGGAACACCCAGTGCGAGGCCCGAAAAATCGGCTCCAGCGTACGTCACACCACCCACTGAGATCACCATTGGAGCAATCGGCGAAATCCCCACCGTGGCGACAAGATCACCAAAACAGGATGTTGAACCCATGCCGCTAGTGGCGTCGCAACAATCCGCAGCAGCTTTCTCGGTATCAGCCAACGGATCGTCGCCCGCCATTTGAGCATGATGAACAGAATGATCCGATCCATGGGTCAAGCCATGCTTCACTGATGCAGCGGACGCGCCAGAGAATGCAACAACAAGAAGTATCGAAAGGAGCAAGCGAAACATACCAAATACCTACTGGGGGTATGTGGTTTTGACAAGTTACGAGGATGTGTCGAAGCAAACGATCCTAGTTGCATCCATTGAAGTTGCGCCACATCTCTGGATCCGGCCCGTCTAATGCGGTTTTACATGAATCACCTGAAATTCCGGTAAAACTGAATTTTGACTGACCTGCTTATTTGTCAGCAACGGAAAGGTCAGCAGGTGGGCGTTTAGCCCAGAGTGATGCCAGTGATGAAGGTGTACGAACTTTCGACCAGATCGATGACGACATCCAACTCTTCCGGTGTCGTCGGTGTATAGATCATGACAAAGCCGCTCCACCCAGGACGTTGATTGGCCCAAGGGTGCGCTACGGCCCAACCCGCCTCAATTGCCCGTCGCGCCATTGCGGGGTCTAGCGAAGCGTGCAAGCTGCCATCAGGATGCATATGCGCAAACTCAAACCCACCGACGATAGAGCTTGGTTGAGACAACAACATGTCGGGATCAAGCTGAAAACCAATTGCGCCAGGAAGCGATATGCGTGTCGGACCAAGTGTGACCCCTGGGAATTGCGCAATACGCTTCAGCAATAGCTGGGCCAGGTCGGGATCGATTTCGACACCAATCTGAGTATGGGGTACGCCGCTTGTCGTTTCGGGACGGGGTGAGGTGCGCTCCGGCAAGGAACGCTCTTGCGCGAATGCCAGCGGGCACGTCAAAGTCACGGCTGCCGCAGCAGCCGCCAGTAGTCTCAGGAACACATTCATTTTGTTGCCAGCCGGTCAAAAATTAAGAATGAGCGCTCAGCGCAGTATCAGCTCCCCTGCACACATCATTCAGCCTTTAACGCTTCGATATTGATCAAGAGATCTATTTCGTCGCTCACCGCTGGTGCAAACGCCCCAAGTCCGAATTCAGACCGCACGATAGTCGCGGTGGCTGCCAGCCCCATGGTCGGCGTGCCCTCCTTTTCGCCAAACGGGTATGGCGCCGACTTGTTAAGCGTTGTTTCCAAAACAACAGGTTTGGTGACGCCATTCATGGTCAGATCGCCAGAAATATTCGCGGTATTGTCACTGGTCACTTCAATGCTGGTTGAGGCGAAAGTGACCACGTCATCGTCACTCGCGCTGAAAAAGTCATCGGACATGAAGTGTTGCAGACGGGCGTCCCAGCCCGTGATCATGGATTTTACAGGCATAGACACAGTGACAGATGACGCAGACGGATCATCTTCGTTGAACTCTATCTCGCCGCTAAAACCTGAGAACATTCCAAATGTTTCTGAGAACCCGATGTGGTCGTAGCTGAACAAGACCTGACTGTGTCCGGGATCCAGCTCGTAAGTCCCACTCTCGGATAGCGCGGTTGTCGCACCCATCGATAAGAGTACCGCCAGCGGGGTTGCTGCCACTTTGAACATTGATACGCTCCCATTTTGACAAGACGTGTTTGTGGGATTTAGGTTTTGACCGACCATACTTTTAGAACAAAATGTTCTACTATGCAACAAAATGTTCTATAGGAGGGGTGATTGAAGGAAGATCCTAGGCTGATCGCCACGCGACAGACGGCGCTTGATGCGGCACAAACGATACTGATGGATGAGGGCGTGCTGCACGTAACTCATGGCGCAGTTTCAAAGGCAACGAGCATTTCGCGCAGCACACTTTACAGGCATTGGCCAGATGCGCGTAGTCTGCGTGATGCAGCGTTCAGGCGCATCGCTACACCGCCGAACATACCGCCCAAAACCGATGGCCCGCTGCGATCTGACCTGCGCTGGCTACTCGGTGTACTGATGGGAGCCTTGAATGACACACCATGGGGTCAAATTGCTCCTCAGGTGGTCGCTGCTGCGTCCACCGACGAAGAAGCAAGGTTAGTGATAACAGAATTCATGAAAGACAGGTTCGCGAGTGTTGAAGCAGTATTTGCAGCCGCAATAGACCGCGATGAGATCACCGCCGATGTTCCGGTCGACCAACTCATAGAACTAGCAGTCGCGGCACCTTATTTCCGCAAGCTCATACGTCACGAGGCACTGGACGAAGAGTGGTTGGACCAACATGTTGATCTGCTTTGCAGTATCGCGAAAACCAATTCGGGACAGTGACCATCGCCTGACTAGGCAATCAAAGCGGCCAATAAACATAACAGTTTCCAAGATCGCAGTATGGCTACGTTCGCCGCTTGACATCAGCACGCCGCAGGGTCAATTCGATGCGCTCCTCACAACGTTGACGACTGCACCCTGATTTGTCGCTGCCGCTAATTCACAATGCAACATGAACACCTTTGGGTTCAGTGTCGCCCACGGCAATGTCGACTTTCAGGAACCGGCCAAACCTTGCAATGTCCAGTATCCTCCTCTGATGCGCCTTTCGCTGACTTGCACATAAGTGACTTGAAGCAGCCCAAACTGAACCTTCTCACCCAAGCATTGCAATTTAGTAAACTCGCAACGAAGCGGCATTTAGACTATTTCCGCCCAAAAACCGCTTCCAAAACGCGATCCCCCAGACTGACTTGGTAATGTCAGGTTCAATGCGGGCGTCACGCGTACCAATGCTGCCCGATTAGTCCGTTGCGAAGCAATAAAACAGACCTGCCCCGCCTGAACGTGGCAGATGTTCCTCTCCGCAACCGCGCGAGCCGTGCGATGAGTTCCAGGACACCATGTTTCGGGCATCGTTGAGACCGATACGGTCATGATGCCCGACAATCGCAGATCCATCCTCGCTGTTCGAAGTCCAGTTACTGCATGTTGTGTCACCGCCTGCCGTAGAGAAGTAACCTGCGGAATCGGAGCCGGTCAGAATGTCATGTTTGTTCGGCTGGCTACCACGCCCATTGACGGGGTTACCGTTTTCGTCGAGCGCTGTCTGTAGACTAATGTTCACGCTGTCGCGGTGCAGTTCTTCAACATTGTTGGCGATGAGCTCTCCATTGGCATTGTGCCAGGGGCCCGATCCGATCCGGTCGCGTGCAGAAATGCCATTGGTGATCGTCATCGGGTCGGTGCTGCGATCAATGGACATTGAAGTGCTCAGATAGGCCGCAAATGTTTTGGAAGAACCGGCCGCGGAAGCGAGTGCATTACAATGGGCATCGGCGCCTTCGAGGCCGCCTAGATTGGCACCGTCCCCCTTGCCCACACTAGTGATGAAAAACGACATCTCCTCGCCTGCCGATTGCGCCTGTGCCGCCGTTGCGAAACAGCAGATTACGAGTGCAGCAACCCCACGGATAGTTGTTCTTTTGGTGAACTTCGGCATGTGTTTCTCCCTTCGTGCTGTGTAATCACTGATGCTAGTCGTATGTAACCATCGGGTCCGGATGTATGACACTATGGTGCTGGTGCGATTCACTACAGCCGGTTGTGCATGACCGACCCTCTGGCCCTAATTATTACTACCCTACTCCGGTCTTACGTGTTAAGTGCGGTCGCTCACCTGTTCCCAGGATCATTTGTAATGAGTGACTGAGGGTCGTGACGGAATGACACAAAAAATCGCTCTTTGGTCCATTCCGATATCCATTGCGGTATTGTGTCTGACGTCAGCACCAATGGGACAGTTTAGGGCGATTTGATAAGAGAGGGTTTCTGGCTCATCGTAACCGCCAAGGAGTGGAGATGAGAAAGAAACCCGGACCCAAGCA
>NZ_JBQFML010000024.1:0-6098 GCF_056531805.1 Ruegeria sp. K5
TTATCCGCACCTGGGCCACAGGGAGATCGCACTTGATTGGTTCGGGTCGGAGGCCGGTCTGCCGGCGTCCGACTAGCACGCGGTCACGCGCCCATAGGCGCGGGATTTGCCCAACTACTCTAGTCAGAGCTGGTTAAACCAAAGGCAAACACCAAACCGCATTGCTTACAAAAAAGTTGGCTCAAACACGTTTTTTCTAAGCAAAAACGGCAATTTCGCTGAGCTTTGGAGATAAATACTACTGCATAATTTTATAGGAGTAACTGATTATGACTGAAGATTTTAAGGTGATTTTGAAAAGAGCGAACGGCTCAAGAGACGAAATTACACGCACGTTTGAAGCTAAACCGCGACTCGGTGACGGTCTATTTTTTGATGGGGAAGGTTTTGAAGTTGAGCTTGTGGTGACTGACACAGTTGGTCACGACAAGAGCATTGTGTATGCAAAATCGACTGGCTGTGTGTAGCTGGGGCTACTGTACAAAGTTGTGGCGGTGCAAGCCGCTACAGCTCTGCCCGATATGCTTGGGGGAAGCAATTGGGGCGCACTCCGAGGGGGAAACGCAAACGAGCTGCAGCGGCTATCCGTGAGTGTCAGAGTAATTCCTGACTCAGCCACAGGTAGAACAGCCAGCCTTTACAAACAAGGCGAAAATGAGCGCCAAAGCGTCACGGGTTCGTGTGCGAGACCGACCAGCCTGGAGCCGGAGCAAAGGAAAGGGCGACTTGCGCCGCCCTGCCCTTCCCTCAGTTCTGCTCGTCGTCGTCATTCCGCTTCGGGAAAGCCACCATTTCGACGCCGGGGAACATATCGTGCTTGACCTGGATCGAGGTGATGTTGCCGTGATCATCGGTGTTTACAAAGGCGACACCGCAGCGGTTCCAGAAGTTCTTGCCATCTTTTTCACCGGCTTTGACGTTCAGTTTCAGAGTTTGAGTTGCCATTGTTTGATCCTCGTTTTTGAGTGTTTCGATGAACATGCAAGAAGCGGGCATAAAGGAGTTGTCAGCAGGTAATTTGTCCCGCGAGGAATGCGCGATCAGCGCAGGGGAAATTACCTGTTGAAGCGGAGCGCCCGGAACGGGGGCTGCGCGGCTACTCCGACTGCCCGATTATGTTCATCTTGAAAGAAACACGTGAACGAGGATCTTCACTGGCAACGGGTTTGAGGCTGTCAGACCGAGTGAAAGGCAAGAACTTCTGGGCCCGCTGCGAGCGGAACACCTGAACAATGGAAAACGCGGCAACATCACCTCGATCTGACACTAGCTCTGTGCGCAGATCCGCGAGCTGGTGGCTTTCCCGAAGCGGAATGACCTGCAGAACATAGATATTGGGCGCATTGGCGGTGCAAGTCGCCCTTTCTCGATGGCGTAGGCGAAAGGCTGGGCCGTCCGGCCCTGGGCCGCGTGTCGCGGGCCAGGTTAACAGCCGGACGCGATCTGCCCGGGCAGCGCCAGGCGCAACGCGGCGCTGGTGTGCCGGCCGCCGTGGCGGCCGTCAAAGCGAAGCGACCAGTCGCGCCGGCACATGGGGCCGTGGCCCCAGGTGCCAAGGGACAACAACGGCACGTCGAAGCCAGGACTACGAAAAAAGAAAAGACCCGCCGAAGCGGGCCAAGGTCTCTCGCCACGAGAGGAAAACAAAAAAGCTCGTTGAGGCTAACGGTCGCGCGCCCGATCGACAACGCCGTCATAGGTGATCGCAGTAATTCGATCTTCGGTGCGGCGGGTCATCTCGATCCCGTCACCTGTCATTGTTGTTTCAGCGTGTTCAGTCCATTTGAAGATACTGCCGTCCGCTTCGACATGGGTTTCATCTTCAGCGGCACGGCGTTTGACAGAACCATCATGGTGAACCTCAATGATTGTGCCGTCTGCCATTCTGACAGTTACAGAATGGTCATCAACAGCAACCCCTTGCCACCAGATTTCAGCATCGCGGCGCACAACAATCCGATTGGGATGCAGCTTGATTTGCACATCTTGGGTATCTTCTGGGTCGGCGGCTTTGACCACAACAATGGCCTCTTGCTCGGCAGGGGCACCATGAATTGACGCGCTGCCGTTCTTCGGCGGCCAGAACTTCGGTTCGTCGCGTTGGCGTTTGTTCTGGTCCTTGTGGAACGCAATATACATTTGCGCGGACTTCCAGACGCGGCGGGCGGCTTTTTCAACCTTTGTTACGGCGGTGGCTTTTGTCATTCTTTCAGTCCCTCAATCGGATGGGTGATCCCAAGGATTCAAAACATTGACGCCTAAGAACTGAAACGGCTTCACGTCTCTAGTTGCTACAGAAAAACCGTGTGTCTTTGCAATCGCCGCGATCTGCGCGTCTGCCAACTTCACGTCATAGGCTTTCGCTTCGGCTTGCATGGTCGCAAGGGCTTCCGCAGCCGCACGGTCGAATGGCAAAATCCGGTTGCCGCAGAGACGGCCTAGCGTAAAGTCGAAGCCTTTCCAAAGCGCAGCTTTCCGCTTGCCGTCAGGCAGTAGTTCAATCCCATATCGTACCTCAAAGATGGTGATTGTCGTGGTGTAAAACTGCGCGCTATGCAGCGCATTCAACCACCCAATCACCGCCTGCGAAGGGGTTTCCTTCATGGGGTCGGACAGTACATTTGTGTCTAAAATAATCACCCGAAGTCCGCCGGTTCTGCTTTGTCGTCACTGCGTTCAATATCAGGCAAGAACGCATTAAGGCCCTGCACGTATTCAACAATCACGTCGCCAACCTTTTCGGCTGGTCGAGACGCTTCATCGAGAAGTTGCCGAGCAGCTTCCTCCGTGCTGATGCCACGTTCTGCCGCGACAAACCGAACGCGACTGTGAACGTCATCAGATAGGTTTCTGACTGTCAGATTTGCCATTTCATCCTCCATATTTCGTAGTGATAGCATACCGTTTATATGATAGCAGTGCAAGCATATAACAAGATTGCTATCACACTTTCATTGCGTTCCAATTGTCCCCATGCGGAATGGTATCAGCCTCGCGCTTTAACACTGTCGCTCTGTTATTAAGGGCAACGATAACAGGAGTAGACGGGTGTGCGGCTCGGTTGCCGCGCGTAGGTCTGCAAAGATAAGACGGGCCATACTTCAAAAGATACAACGCGGTCTCGATGGCCTCGATGTCGGTCTCTGCGTAGATCATGGAAAGCGGCATACATCCGCTATGGGTCGTCAGATCGCGGTTTCGTTTTTCTGAGGAACGGCGGCGGTCCAGTTGGAAAGCTGCCAAGCACCATTCCCGAACATTACCCCACCTGACGCGAGTACCGGGGGTTTGGTAGATTGAATCTGTCATAACTCACCTAAAACAATGAAAGTTGTTTGGGCTTAACTTCGGGCGGTTGATTGTTGTCGGTCCCGTTGGGACTCGGCCATCTAGGGTCGATCCACCAACCATTCGGGCCTTTGTCTATGCTGGCATTCTCCCCGTGCTGTTCGACAAATATCCGGTCAGCCTCAACCTTACGGGCTTTATGGAAGTCGCTGGCTCCGTGACCGCTGGGGCGTTTGCACATGGAACCGGCGCGCTGGCGGCAGTCGGGACAGGCGACAGCCAGGACAGGATGACTATAGGCAGTGAAATCAATCATAGGTTTCCCCCTGCTATGGACAGGGCGCGTTGCGCCCTGCCCTGCTGATTTCAGAAGCACTCAGGAACCCAAGCGTCGATCCGGGCTTTTTGCTCAGGGGTGACGCGCAATGCCTTCTGATGTCCGGGGTCGTTGAACAGCTTGTGCATCGCTTCGTTCTTTTTGCCCTTTTTGGACGTGCTGAACGCGCGGTAATCTTCGGTGTCCATGTGCAAATCCAGAAGGTCTTTATAGAGGTCGTCAAGCTGCCAACCCTTCAAACGCTTAAAGCAGTTGGTTTCTGATGGCGTCCAGATTGAGCGCATATCAGCGCCAATTTCGTCCATGATTTCGGCCATGAAGTCGGCCCGCTGGGTCGTAAAACGACGCGCCAAAAACGCGGTGATTTCACCATTACGGGTTTTCTTGCCCAGATCGCGGAATGCCTTGAACGCTTCAACACTGCCTTTGCCAGCCATTTCCTGAAACTGATTGTAGGCTTGTTCGGCTGCTTCATCCCGCTCACCGCCAAGGCGAGGATCAAGGTCAAACTGGTCGTCAATCTCGGGGCTGTTCTTTTCTGCCCCACCATAGCCGAACCCGAACAAGCTGCTGTAGAGACCGGCTGCCGGTGTTGCGTAGAATGCGAACAGGCTTAGAACGTAGTCCGGTTTGTCGAGCAAAGCGGTTTGAACAGCGGCCAACCGGATAGCAACCATGTCGTCAATGAACTTCTGCGAGAATGCCGGTTTGGCTTCCTCTTTAGCTTTGGTTTTTTTGACAGGGGCCAATACACCGGCCTCAACTGCCGCTGCGACATGCTCTGCCGCGACATATGCAGATGATTTGGCGATTTCGCCATTACCATCCACGTAGACAACAACACCCGCAAACTTGCGCTGTTCGTCGGAGTAAAACGGGACAGTATGGTTTCGCAAAGCCACCAGTTCTGCTTGTCCATCCTCATCCAAGGCTTCGTTCTGTAGCAGCTCGTCCAGTTCATCAAAGCGTTCGGCCTGTTTCTCTGTGTAGACCAACCGAACCTTTTCAAGCCGCTGCCAATCCTGCGCCTCCGTAAACCCATAGGGAATGTAGCTTTCGGTGTGGGTTTCAACCCACTCCCAACCTTCTGCCTCGCGCAGTTTGGCCGCTTCTTCGGCCAGTTTCTCGGCAAACAGTGTTTCGAGAATTTGCCCGTCATTGAACAGGGTCTCATTCTCAAAAAGGTCGGCAGTGATCGTGCCGCCAGCCGCAGCATAGGCATCCTGACCAACAAACACAGCCTTGCGATTTTCGCTACTGACTGCTTCCGAGGTCAACGCGGATTTAACATCGTATTCACTGAACCAACGGCTTTCCTTTGCCTGCTCCAACACGTTCAGAATCTTTTCTTCCTCGGTGCTGACAGTCATAGCCTTGGCAATGCCCATGCTGATTTCGCCGCTTTTGAGCGCGACTAACACGGGATCAGGCAGACCGGCCAACGCAAGGCGGCGGCGAACATGAGCCTCGGTCACGCCAAATGCGTTGCTGATCTTCGCAACGGACAGGGATTTGTCGGCCATTTTTCCGTAGGCCCGAACTTCGTCAACCGGGTCCAGTTCTTCGCGGGCTGTGTTTTCGGCGTTGGCCCATTGCTCGGCCACAAAGGGGTTATCGGTGATTTTAACCGGCACCTGCGCCAGATCGGGGCGTTCGGTAACGGCGATGTTGAGGGCGCGGAAACGGCGACCACCTGCGACGATGCCGACTTTACCGTCCTTGTCGCGCAACCCGCTCAAATTCTGGATGAGGCCGCACATAACGAGGCTTTCAGCCAGCAGTGCAATACCTTCGTCGGCAACTTCCTGACGCGGGTTGATTTCCGACAGATACAGATCGGACAAGGCAACGGTTTCGATGGTTTCCGGTGCGGTGAATGTTTCGAGTTTGCTCATTGGGCAAGTCCTTGTTTCGTGGCTAAGTTTTTGTTATTGGTGCCCTACCCCTTTGCGGGGTAGAGCGAGGCCGTTTAGTCGGCTCCGTGTTGGATCAGGAAGCGGCGCGCGATGTGGAAATTGTCGCCCTTCCTGATTAGCTCCTTCGCCTCAGCGATACGCTTTTGCAGGGTTTCATTGCTCATGGTGTTCACCTCCTTTCGTGCGCAAGTTGCGCATTGGCCGTTTCAGAACCGGACTATTCGTCCACGCTGAAAACGACCGTTTCATCCTCGACCGTGTAGGGTACGGACTTGGACAAAAGCTGTTCGATGGCGGTGTGTGGGACGGTCGGGAAGCTCAGACACATGCTGTTCAACAGTGTCGGGCGATCATCTGCGAAGTGATACCCATTGATAGCCCAAGCAACTAGGCCGGGTGTGTGTACCAAACTTGACGATCCAAGACGATATTCAGTCATGACAACTCTTTCTTTCGTGGCGATGCGGTTGCCGATGTTTCCCGGCTATCCGCTAATGGGCGCGGCCTTCTGATCTGTTAGCTGATAGATGGACCACATCTATCGGCTGGCAGAACAG
>NZ_JBQFML010000025.1:0-5970 GCF_056531805.1 Ruegeria sp. K5
ATCGTAAGAGAGATATGGGCTTTTACTAGGTTTGGCGGTGACCTACTCTCCCGGGGCTTAAGCCCAAGTACCATTGGCGCGGCAGTGCTTAACTTCCGGGTTCGGTATGGGACCGGGTGTTTCACTTGCGCTATGACCACCAAACCGAGGAAAAGCCCAACGTCGACTTTCTTGCTATGCAAGAAAGCGACGGGTGGCAGGCAGCGTCTTTTGCTTGCAAAAGGCGCGGTGCCACTCGGTTGTATAGTCAATCAACATCGCGGCTGGGTGCTGCGACGTTATCCATTGTCAAGTTTGGTGTATGCTTTTGGTCTTGTTTGATCGCCTACCGTCTCTGTTTGAGGCGGTTGGGTTTGTCTTTCTGTTACTGGATCAAATCAAGCCTATCGGGCGATTAGTACCGGTCAACTGAACGCATTACTGCGCTTACATCTCCGGCCTATTGACGTGGTGGTCTTCCACGGCCCTCAGGGAGACCTTGTTTTGAGGGGGGCTTCCCGCTTAGATGCCTTCAGCGGTTATCCTGTCCGATCATAGCTACCCAGCACTGCCGTTGGCACGACAACTGGTCCACCAGTGGATCGTTCACCCCGGTCCTCTCGTACTAGGGGCAACTCCTCTCAAGTCTCCTACACCCACGGCAGATAGGGACCGAACTGTCTCACGACGTTCTAAACCCAGCTCACGTACCTCTTTAAACGGCGAACAGCCGTACCCTTGGGACCTGCTCCAGCCCCAGGATGAGATGAGCCGACATCGAGGTGCCAAACACTGCCGTCGATATGGACTCTTGGGCAGTATCAGCCTGTTATCCCCGGCGTACCTTTTATCCGTTGAGCGATGGCCCTTCCACTCGGGACCACCGGATCACTATGGCCGTCTTTCGACTCTGCTCGACTTGTCAGTCTTGCAGTCAGGCTGGCTTCTGCCATTGCACTCAACGAGCGATTTCCGACCGCTCTGAGCCAACCTTCGCGCGCCTCCGTTACGCTTTAGGAGGCGACCGCCCCAGTCAAACTACCCGCCACGCAGGGTCCCGGATCCGGATAACGGACCGCGGTTAGACATCAAGAGTGCGAAGGGTGGTATCTCAAGGGAGGCTCCACGGATACTTGCGTTTCCGCTTCAAAGCCTACCACCTATCCTGCACATCACAATCCTGATGCCAGTGCGAAGCTGTAGTAAAGGTGCACGGGGTCTTTCCGTCTAACCGCGGGAAGCCTGCATCTTGACAGGCAATTCAATTTCGCTGAGTCGATGTTGGAGACAGCGGGGAAGTCGTTACGCCATTCGTGCAGGTCGGAACTTACCCGACAAGGAATTTCGCTACCTTAGGACCGTTATAGTTACGGCCGCCGTTTACCTGGGCTTCAATTCAAGGCTCTCACCTCTCCTTTTAACCTTCAGGCACCGGGCAGGCGTCAGACCCTATACGTCGTCTTGCGACTTCGCAGAGCCCTGTGTTTTTAATAAACAGTCGCCACCCCCTGGTTTGTGCCCCCAGCCCCTAGTTGCCTAGGAACCGGGCCTCCTTCTCGCGAACTTACGGAGGTATTTTGCCGAGTTCCTTCAACATCGTTCTCTCAAGCGCCTTGGTATGCTCTACCAGTCCACCTGTGTCGGTTTAGGGTACGGTCTGATGGAGGGCTATTTCCAGGAACCACTCAGCAGCCCAATCAATCCGATAAGATTGAACTACACCTGTGATCCGTCACATCCTCCTGGCCTAGGAATATTAACCTAGTTCCCATCGCCTACGCCTTTCGGCCTCGGCTTAGGGGCCGGCTTACCCTGCTCAGATTAGCTTTAAGCAGGAACCCTTGGACTTTCGGCGAGAGTGTCTCTCACACTCTTTGTCGCTACTCATGTCATCATTCTCACTAGTGATCTCTCCACGGGATCGCTCACGCGCCCGCTTCATCGAAAGCTCCAAATATCCTCCAAGGCGTCCCGAAAGACGCTAAAGAGGATAGGAACTATGTCACACTACGCTCTGCTACCGATGCTTACGCATCCCTAGACTTCGGCTCATGGCTTGAGCCCCGTTACATCTTCGCCGCAGGACAACTTATTTAGACCAGTGAGCTGTTACGCTATCTTTAAAGGATGGCTGCTTCTAAGCCAACCTCCTGGTTGTTTTGGTCGTCCCACCTGCTTTCCCACTTAGCCATGAATTGGGGGCCTTAGTCGTAGGTCAGGGTTGTTTCCCTCTCCACTACGGACGTTAGCATCCGCAGTGTGTCTGCCATCTAGTACTCCCGGGTATTCGGAGTTTGGTTAGGATCAGTAAGCCTGTGGGGCCCCATTACCCATCCAGTGCTCTACCCCCCGGGGTATTCGGATGACGCTCTACCTAAATAGATTTCGCAGAGAACCAGCTATCTCCGAGTTTGATTGGCCTTTCACCCCTAGGCACAGCTCATCCCGATCCTTTTCAACGGATGTGGGTTCGGTCCTCCAGTAAGTGTTACCTTACCTTCAACCTGGCCATGCCTAGATCACTCGGTTTCGGGTCTGATCCCACGAACTCATACGCCCTATTAAGACTCGCTTTCGCTACGCCTACACCTAACGGCTTAAGCTTGCTCGTGAGACCAAGTCGATGACCCATTATACAAAAGGTACGCCGTCAGCTCGCAAGGAGCCTCCGACTGATTGTAGGCGTTCGGTTTCAGGTACTGTTTCACTCCCCTCGTCGGGGTGCTTTTCACCTTTCCCTCACGGTACTGGTTCGCTATCGGTCAGCAAGGAGTACTTAGCCTTCGAAGGTGGTCCTCCGATCTTCAGACAGAATTTCACGTGTTCCGCCCTACTTAATACGTCCGTCAAAGCTTCGAATACGGGGCTGTCACCCGCTATGGCCACGCTTCCCAACGTGTTCTTCTCACTCATCCGGCTCGGCTGGTCCCCGTTCGCTCGCCGCTACTAGGGGAGTATCAATTGATTTCCTTTCCTCCGGGTACTTAGATGTTTCAGTTCCCCGGGTTTGCTCTTAAAACCCTATGTATTCAGGTCTTAAGTACCTGTTCATGCTCATTATTGATTAGCAGAGCTAACAATAACAAACATTCAGGTGGGTTGCCCCATTCAGAAATCCATGGATCAAAGCTTATTCTCAGCTCCCCATGGCTTATCGCAGAGTATCACGTCTTTCATCGCCTCTTGCTGCCAAGGCATTCACCAAACGCCCTTCTCGCGCTTGATTTGATCCAGAAAGAGAAAGACAGGATTTGCGAAGCAAATCCAATGACAGGCGCTGGTAACAACCCGTCTCTCTTACTGAACCAAAAGCATACTTTCCCGCCTTCCATCCTGGAACCCGCGCTGCCGATGTCGGTCGGCCCCACGCAGAGAATGGAAGACAATGCATAACCGTTAAGTTATGCGGGTTAGTGTACTTGACTTGGACAACTCTGTTCGTTTCAGCCGCGATAGCCGTGGACAGGCGAGGAAACACCCGTGTCACAACCCGCCCCTCCGAAGAGGAGAACGACTGAGATCAACGCCACACTCGGCGCCAATCAAACAGTGTTGATTGATTTCTCTCTATACGATGTCAATTCATCCAATTGGATGATCCAGCACTCAAACAAGTGCTCGATGATCAAATTGAAAGGAAAGTGGTGGGTCGAGGAGGACTTGAACCTCCGACCTCACGCTTATCAGGCGTGCGCTCTAACCACCTGAGCTACCGACCCAGCTGATTTTGCTTCGCAAAATCGGCGTCGCCCGACAGGCTCTTTTCAAAGAAAAGATGCCGAGAGGGCCAGCCCCCATAGTGGTTCATACAAGGGCCTTTATCTGTGTGCCCTTTGCTTTGCAAAAGGCTTGGTGGAGCCTAGGAGGATCGAACTCCTGACCTCCTGAATGCAAATCAGGCGCTCTCCCAGCTGAGCTAAGGCCCCTTGCCGGACCTCGCGCCTATTCGCAAGATCCTGATTTTCTGAAGAGATATGAGGACGGCTCGGCTCATGAGTTTGACCAACTTTGTTTGTTGATCTTCTGCTAAGTGATGCACGATCAAGGGCAAGCCCTGTGATGCTAGCATCATCCTTAGAAAGGAGGTGATCCAGCCGCAGGTTCCCCTACGGCTACCTTGTTACGACTTCACCCCAGTCGCTGATCCTACCGTGGTCCGCTGCCTCCAAAAGGTTAGCGCACGGCCGTCGGGTAGAACCAACTCCCATGGTGTGACGGGCGGTGTGTACAAGGCCCGGGAACGTATTCACCGCGTCATGCTGTTACGCGATTACTAGCGATTCCGACTTCATGGGGTCGAGTTGCAGACCCCAATCCGAACTGAGACAGTTTTTTGGGATTAACCCATTGTCACTGCCATTGTAGCACGTGTGTAGCCCAACCCGTAAGGGCCATGAGGACTTGACGTCATCCACACCTTCCTCCCGCTTATCACGGGCAGTTTCCATAGAGTGCCCAGCCGAACTGCTGGCAACTAGGGATGTGGGTTGCGCTCGTTGCCGGACTTAACCGAACATCTCACGACACGAGCTGACGACAGCCATGCAGCACCTGTCACCGAGTCACCGAAGTGAAAAGCCCATCTCTGGACCGGTCCCGGGATGTCAAGGGTTGGTAAGGTTCTGCGCGTTGCTTCGAATTAAACCACATGCTCCACCGCTTGTGCGGGCCCCCGTCAATTCCTTTGAGTTTTAATCTTGCGACCGTACTCCCCAGGCGGAATGCTTAATCCGTTAGGTGTGTCACCGAATAGCATGCTACCCGACGACTGGCATTCATCGTTTACGGTGTGGACTACCAGGGTATCTAATCCTGTTTGCTCCCCACACTTTCGCACCTCAGCGTCAGTATCGAGCCAGTGAGCCGCCTTCGCCACTGGTGTTCCTCCGAATATCTACGAATTTCACCTCTACACTCGGAATTCCACTCACCTCTCTCGAACTCTAGACCGATAGTTTTGGAGGCAGTTCCGGGGTTGAGCCCCGGGATTTCACCCCCAACTTTCCGATCCGCCTACGTGCGCTTTACGCCCAGTAATTCCGAACAACGCTAACCCCCTCCGTATTACCGCGGCTGCTGGCACGGAGTTAGCCGGGGTTTCTTTACCTGCTACCGTCATTATCTTCACAGGCGAAAGAGCTTTACGACCCTAAGGCCTTCATCACTCACGCGGCATGGCTGGATCAGGGTTGCCCCCATTGTCCAAGATTCCCCACTGCTGCCTCCCGTAGGAGTCTGGGCCGTGTCTCAGTCCCAGTGTTGCTGATCATCCTCTAAAACCAGCTATAGATCGTAGGCTTGGTAGGCCATTACCCCACCAACTACCTAATCTAACGCGGGCTAATCCTTTGGCGATAAATCTTTCCCCCGAAGGGCTCATACGGTATTACTCTCCGTTTCCAGAGGCTATTCCGTACCAAAGGGTATATTCCCACGCGTTACTAACCCGTCCGCCGCTCACCCCGAAAGGCGCGCTCGACTTGCATGTGTTAGGCCTGCCGCCAGCGTTCGTTCTGAGCCAGGATCAAACTCTCAAGTTGAAATGATCTTACGACCATATCCTTGACGTTCGAACCTCTGCACATCTTTGGTTGTGCTACCGCCTATTCGGCTACTCGAGCACGATTAAGCGACACCCTCAGCCGGCTAGCCAAGAGTACAACCAAAAGTCATCTGTTTGTCTGTGCTTCTGGTTTCATCAGAAACCGAAAGCCGTACAAACAGTGAAGCTGACACTGGTCATCGGGACAGTCACCCCTACCAGCGCGATATACAGACATTCAATCCGTCGAAACGAACCAAACCGCCCACATATCTCTTCAGTTATCCATCAATGTCAAAGAACAAAACACCCAAGACCCAAAACCAGACCATAACGCCAATCACTCAGCGCTACCGCCCAATCAAAAACCTCCGAATGCCCACCGTCTCTCCGATGCGTCTCCGCCGCTCCCGCCGCGTCCCGAGCGCCTCAGCAGCGCCGGTGAAGGG
>NZ_JBQFML010000026.1:0-4468 GCF_056531805.1 Ruegeria sp. K5
GAAACGCACGCCCTTGTACGCCTTGCACGTTGAGTTGGGAGGTAAGCTGGTTGATTTTGCGGGCTGGGAGATGCCTGTTCAGTATCCGATGGGGATTATGGGGGAACATAAGCAGTGCCGTGAGAAGGCGGCGGTGTTTGATGTGTCTCATATGGGTCAGGTGATCCTGCGCGGTGAGAATGTGGGCGAGAAGCTGGAGGCGATCTGCCCGCAGGCCTATGCGACCTTGAAAGAAGGCAAGGCGCGGTACGGGTTTTTCACCAATGCCGAAGGCGGGATCATGGACGATCTGATCGTGTCGAACGCGGGGGATCATTTCTTTGTGGTGGTGAACGCGGCGCTGCGGCATCAGGACATTCCGCATATGAAGGCGAACCTCGAAGGCGTAGACGTGACCGAGATCTTCGACCGGGCGCTGGTGGCGGTGCAAGGCCCCAAGGCCGAGGATGTTGTGGGGGAACTCTGCCCTGCGGCGCGGGATCTGAAGTTCATGGAAACCACCGTGGCCGACATTATGGGCACCGAATGCCGCATCTCGCGGCTGGGCTATACCGGCGAGGACGGGTATGAGATCTCGATCCCCGAGGACAAGGCGATCGAGATCACCAAGGCCTTTCTGGCGCATGAAGATTGCGAACCGGCCGGTCTGGGCGCGCGCGACAGCCTGCGGCTGGAGGCGGGGCTGTGCCTTTATGGCAATGACATCGATCAGAGCACCTCACCCATCGAGGCCAGCCTTGGCTGGGCAATCCAGAAGCGCCGCAAGGAAGAGGGCGGGTTCCCGGGTGCCGAGCGTGTCCAACGCGAACTGGCCGAGGGTGCCGCCCGCAAGCTGGTGGGCATCAAGCCCGATGGCCGCGCCCCGGCGCGTCAGGGCGTGGAAATCCAGTGCAGCAATGGCAACACCATCGGTCAGATCACCTCGGGCAGCTTTGGCCCCACGGTGGGTGGCCCGGTGGCGATGGGCTACGTGTCCGCCGGTCACGGTGAGCCGGGAGAGAAGGTGAACCTGATCATCCGGGGCAAGGCGCAACCGGCGCAGATCGTGGCGCTGCCCTTTGTCACCCAGAATTACAAGCGTTGAAGTCAGGAGAGAGACAGCATGGCAACCTATTATTCCGAAGAGCATGAATGGCTGACCGTCGAAGGGGACGTGGCCACTCTGGGCATCACCAAACATGCCGCCGAGCAGCTGGGCGAAGTGGTCTTTGTCGAGCAGCAGGAAGTGGGTGACGAGTTCGAGAAGGACGGCGAGATCGGCGTGATCGAATCCGTCAAGGCGGCCTCGGAACTCTACGCCCCGGTGGATGGCGAGATTGTCGAGGTCAACGAGGCGCTGGCCGACAACCCCGGCGCGCTGAACGAAGACCCCGAGGGCGAGGCCTGGATCTACAAGGTCAAGATCGCGGACGCGTCGCAGCTTGAGGATCTGATGGACGAAGCCGGCTACAAAGCCTTCATCGGCTAAGAAATCACGGCGGATCCTTGCGGGGGTCCGTCCTTCATCTGGCTAAAAATATCCCCGCCGGAGGCATCCGCCACAGCGGCCGGGCGAGACATTCCCTGAGGAGCGCAACGATGGCCTTCAAACTGACCGATTACGAAGCCTATGACTTCGCCAACCGCCGCCATATCGGGCCCAGCCCGACCGAGATGCGCGACATGCTCAAGGTGATTGGCTTCAAGACGCTGGACGAGCTGATCGACGCCACCGTCCCGCCTGCGATCCGGCAGAAGGAGCCGCTGGACTGGGGTCCGGCGATGACCGAACGCGATGCTTTGTTCCACATGAAAGAGGTGGCGAGCAAGAACACCGTTCTGACCTCGCTGATCGGTCAGGGCTATTATGGCACCACCACGCCCGCGCCGATCCTGCGCAACATCCTGGAAAACCCGGCCTGGTACACCGCCTATACGCCCTATCAGCCCGAGATCAGCCAGGGCCGTCTTGAGGCGCTGTTGAACTTCCAGACCATGGTCAGCGACCTGACCGGGCTCGATGTGGCCAACGCGTCCTTGCTGGACGAAGCCACAGCCGCAGCCGAAGCCATGGCGATGGCCAAGCGCGGCGGGCGGTCGAAAGCCAATAACGCGGCTTTCTTCGTCGACAAGAACTGCCACCCGCAGACCATCGCGGTGATCAAAACCCGCGCCGAGCCTCTGGGCATCGACGTGCAGGTGGCCGATCCGGACACGCTGGACGCGGGCGCCGTCTTTGGCGCGATCTTCCAGTACCCGGGCACCCATGGTCACGTGCGCGACTTCACATCGGAAATCGCGGCGCTGCACGAACATAAAGCCATCGCCATTGTCGCCGCCGACATCCTGTCGCTGGCGCTGCTGAAATCCCCCGGTGAGATGGGCGCGGATATTGCCATCGGCTCGACCCAGCGCTTTGGCGTGCCGATGGGCTATGGCGGCCCGCATGCCGCTTACATGGCGACCACCGACAAGCTGAAACGCTCGATGCCGGGCCGGATCATCGGTGTCAGCATCGACAGCCGCGGCAACAAGGCCTACCGGCTGTCGCTGCAGACCCGCGAGCAACACATTCGGCGCGAGAAGGCGAACTCGAATGTCTGCACCGCGCAGGCGCTGCTGGCGGTGATTGCCTCGATGTATGCGGTCTATCACGGCCCCGACGGCATCAAGGCCATCGCGCAATCGGTGCACCGCAAGACCTCGCGCCTGGCCGCCGGTCTGGAAGAGGCGGGCTTTGCCGTTGAACCCGAGGTGTTCTTTGATACCATCACGGTTGAGGTCGGCCACCTGCAGACAACGGTGATGGAGGCCGCCGTGGCGCGCGGCGTCAACCTGCGCAAGGTCGGCGAGACCAGGGTTGGCATCAGCCTGGACGAACAGACCCGCCCCGAGACCATCGAGGCCGTCTGGGGTGCCTTCGGCATCGACCGCACCGATGACAGCTCGAACGTCGCTTACCGCCTGCCCGATTACGCGCTGCGGGAAAGCGAATACCTGACCCACCCGATCTTCCACCAGAACCGGGCCGAGGCCGAGATCACCCGCTATATGCGCCGTCTGGCCGACCGCGATCTGGCGCTGGACCGGGCGATGATCCCGCTGGGGTCCTGCACCATGAAGCTGAACGCCACGATCGAGATGATCCCGGTCACCTGGCCCGAGTTCGGCAACCTGCACCCGTTCTGCCCCGAAGATCAGGCGCAGGGCTATCACGAGATGATCGCCGATCTGAACGACAAGCTGTGCCAGATCACCGGCTATGACGCGATCAGCCAACAGCCCAACTCGGGCGCGCAGGGCGAATATGCGGGTCTCTTGACCATCCGCAACTACCACTTCGCCCGTGGCGAAGGGCAGCGCAATGTCTGCCTGATCCCGACCTCGGCCCATGGCACCAACCCGGCCTCGGCCCAGATGGTGGGCTGGCAGGTTGTGCCGGTGCAGGCGGATGAGAACGGCAATATCGACCTGAATGACTTCCGCGCCAAGGCGGAAAAGCATTCGGATAACCTCGCTGCCTGCATGATCACCTATCCGTCCACCCATGGCGTCTTTGAGACCACCGTGCAGGAGGTCTGCCAGATCACCCATGACCATGGCGGTCAGGTCTATATCGACGGGGCCAACATGAATGCCATGGTCGGCCTGTCGCGTCCGGGAGACATTGGCGGCGATGTCAGCCACCTGAACCTGCACAAGACCTTCTGCATCCCCCATGGCGGCGGCGGCCCCGGCATGGGTCCGATCGGCGTCAAGGCGCATCTGACCGAACACCTGCCCGGCCACCCGGAATACGGCACCGCCGTGGGTCCGGTCTCGGCGGCGCCCTTTGGCTCGCCGTCCATTCTGCCGGTCTCGTGGGCCTATGTGCTGCTGATGGGCGGTGCCGGTCTGACGCAGGCGACCAAAGTGGCGATCCTGAACGCCAACTATATCGCGGCGCGTCTGAAGGAGGCCTATCCGATCCTCTACACCTCGGAAACAGGCCGGGTGGCGCATGAATGCATCCTCGACACCCGTCCCCTGGACGAGGCGGCGCATGTCAGCGTTGACGACATCGCCAAACGTCTGGTCGATTCAGGCTTCCACGCCCCCACCATGAGCTGGCCGGTGGCCGGAACCCTGATGGTGGAGCCCACGGAATCGGAACCCATGGCCGAGCTCGACCGCTTCTGCGACGCCATGCTCTCGATCCGAGCGGAAGCGCAGGACATCATCGACGGCAAGATCGACGCCGACAACAACCCGCTGAAAAACGCCCCCCACACGGTGCGCGATCTGGTCGGAGACTGGGACCGCCCCTATAGCCGCGAACAGGCCTGCTTCCCCCCGGGCTCCATGGGCGTCGACAAATACTGGTCCCCCGTCAACCGCGTCGACAACGCATACGGAGACCGAAACCTCGTCTGCACATGCCCCCCAATGGACGCATACAAAGACGCAGCTGAATAACAACAAAACCCCCCGCCACAAAAAGGCGGGGGGT
>NZ_JBQFML010000027.1:0-3368 GCF_056531805.1 Ruegeria sp. K5
CGCCCTCCTGTTCTGCCAGCCGATAGATGTGGTCCATCTATCAGCTAACAGATCAGAAGGCCGCGCCCATTAGCGGATAGCCGGGAAACATCGGCAACCGCATCGCCACGATAAGGAGACGCCACGAATGGCTGATTTTGATATTAATATCACTGCAACTTACTCCCCCGAGGACAATAAAATCCGTTTGTATGCCTCGGAGCGATTGGACGCCGACACATACGAGCGCGTCAAAGCCGCAGGCTTCAAATGGGCACCTAAACAGGAATTGTTCGTCGCCCCTATGTGGACCGTAGCCCGCGAAAACCTTGCGCTTGAACTGGCAGGTGAGATTGAACCCGAAGAAACCACAATGGCCGAACGGGCGCAGATCAAAGCGGATCGCCTGGACGGGATCGCACAGAAACGCGCCGAACAGGCAAACGCATTTCACCGGGCCGCTGATGAACTGTCCCGCGCATTCGAATTTGGTCAGCCTATTCTTGTCGGGCATCACTCCGAGCGCAAAGCCCGCAAGACACAAGAGCGGATGCACAACGCAATGGACAAAGCCGTTAAGGCTCATGGCGCTATCGGTTATTGGCAATATCGCGCGGCAGGTGTCGAGCGTCATGCAAACCGGAAGAATGACCCCAAGGTGCGCGCGCGCCGGATCAAGAAACTACTGGCCGAGCTGCGCGACCTTCAGCGCCGGTTGAACGCTGCGCATAAAGCCTTGGCAATGTGGGAAAGCGCGACCACTGACAAGCAAATCAGCTTCATTCTGGGCCGCAGCCCTTCGGTGCCTTATGGTCTCTATTCGGCAGTCGCAGACGGCAAGACCACACCGGCGGAGGCCCGCGCGCAGTGCATCGAGGCTGCAAAACGCACTATCGAGAATGACAACCTGTCCCGCTGGATCACTCACACCTTGAACCGCCTTTCATATGAACGCGAAATGCTGGGCGACGTGCCGCGCTTTGAAGGTGAGATTACGCCGACCCTGTTGCAAATGTTTGTCCGCGAACACGGCGCAGACAAACCCAAAGGGAAAAAGGTCGATGACGATCTGTTTTCTGTTGAGTGTGACGCCCCTTTGCCCGCTCATGTGGCCGATGGCAGCACCGTTGAGCTATCCGCCGATGAGTGGCGCGATTTGATGCAGTCTTGCGGATACGTGCCGCCCGAAAAGAAACCGGCAAAGCCGCCTATTCTGAATTTCAAAGCGCAGACCGGCAAATTTTTGGTTCGCAACCCGTGGAATAGAACAGTCGAGTTTTTGCCGCAGGTGGAAATGACCAAAGCGGAATTTGCCAAAATTGGCACCGACTACAGGGGAACGCGGCTTTCGGCTTGTGGCGCTTTCCGGGTGCGGATCGCACCGAACCCGAACCACGAAGGGCCGCGTTTCTCGGCTGGGTGGGCTGCTATCCTGATCACCGATCAAAAGCAGCATGACGCCCCCGCCGATTTTGACGAGGAAATTGCGCAATGACCCGTCATTGGGAAACCCACCTTTACACCTACGCTGTCGCGCTCACTCAGGGCGCGGCAATCCTGCCCGAGAATTTGCAGGGGATGCGGCAAAAGGCAATCAGCCACGGTCACACAGAGGGAGAATGCCAGATCGTTGAAGCCGACCCGATGGAGTATGTTCAGGAAGGATTTTCGCGCCTGTCCGTTCTGGGCAAGGCGGTCACAATGCGCCGCTTGATGGAGACCGGAATCGAGGCCAACACGGCGCAACGGATAGTCAACCAAGCCACGAACGCCCTTGAAGTTGAAAGGCTAGGACGATGACTCAGAAACGGCCAAGCATCTACTACCGCCCGAACAAGCCCCTAACCATTCCGGTTAGGGTGCGGCATGACGCGCCCCAACTGGACGAGCTGAAGGCCCCCGAAGTTATCGCCGTTGATAAGTTCACCGAATGCCACGTTACGCCTGATCCTGTCGCTGCGCGGATGGTTGGTTATCTCGGGCCGCAAGGTGACTATCTGACATTGGAGCCAAGCGCCGGAACCGGCCAGCTCGCAAAGGCGCTGATTGCATCAGGTCACAGCACTTGCGAATTGACCATGATCGAGCGCCACAACACGCTTGCGGCAAAGCTGCGCACCATTGGCCCCACGATCAACCGTTGTTTTCTTGATTATGCGGAGGAAGTCAAAGGCCGCGCGCAGTTTCCCCGCATCATCATGAACCCGCCTTTTAAGCAGGTCCGCGCCCACATCGAGGCGGCTTTGTCCCTGCTAGGGCGGGGTGGGCATGACGAACCGGCAACCCTTGTTGCCCTGGTCCCTGTCACCTTCCACCACGACGAGGCCGAAGAACTCGAAACCTTGCCGCCAGACACCTTTGCGACGGCCAGCGTTCACACGAAAATCATCAGAATCCGCCGCTGAGGGAAAGCCGATGTCTACAAAACCAATTGTCAGGATCGCTTGCGATGCAATGCAGTTTTTCGAAATCGACTTGCCGGATGGAGCCGACCCGGAAACCTACGCCGATTCAGACGAAGCCCGCGCACAGTTTGCCGATTTGGTTTCGTCCGGCTTCATTGATTTTCAGTTAGTTCGCCGGTTTGACAGCGACGGAAAGGAGGTTTGACCACCGTTTGCGCGCCGCCATGTGTGGCGCGCTTTGGTCTGTTCCCCTTTGTTGTCCCGGCGAACCGGGGCCGTTAGCCCCAATTCACCAGGACGGTGCGCTGCCAGCGCACGGGGCCGCATTAGCGGCCTGAGCGACTTTTATGGCCGTTGGTGCTGTGCTACCGTCACCGAGTCGACGGCAATCGACACAAACGCTCTTTTGAGCCAGTCGGCCCGATCGTTGCCGCGAGTCTGGGCCGACTGCTGTTCTTCAGAACTTCCGCGCGCTGTTCATTTCACCCCAATTCGCCAGCTACAAAGCGAACCCCCGGTTTCCTGCGCGCCTGCCTTCGATCTGTCCCATTGAAAATGAGCGGCCAAGATACACGCCGCGCAAACCAGTAAACACCAAACCCTCCGGGGCGCGTGCCGCGCGTGTTGACTGGTCTGCTTTCCCGCCGTGTCCGAGAGCCGCGAATTTTCAACAGGAGACAGACATGAAATACATTCGCAAAAAATCCAAACAGCTTCGCAGGCTTGCAGCTCGTCGTCTGAGAGCAGTGAAAAAACAGCTTCAGAAGATCGACTTGAGCCTCAGCATCGAAGTCAACTTGATCGTCATCAAGATCACATTCACAGCTAAACGCCGGGAGCCATAGCCCCGGCATTGGTATGGGGTTGTTGGTGGCTGACACTGGCAAATCCCGCGCCTATGGGCGCGTGACCGCGTGCTAGTCGGACGCCGGCAGACCGGCCTCCGACCCGAACCAATCAAGTGCGATCTCCCTGTGGCCCAGG
>NZ_JBQFML010000028.1:0-3120 GCF_056531805.1 Ruegeria sp. K5
GATGACCCTTCAGGACGCTCCCTTACAACCTGGTCCACAAGGCAATTCTGCGTATCAGCGCCTGCTGGACGAGATTCGCGAGGGCACTCTTCTGCCCGGCGACCGGCTGCGTGAGATTGAGCTCTCGGAACGGTTGGGCGTCAGCCGTACCCCGGTACGCGAGGCGATAAGGCAGTTGGAGGCCGACGGGCTGGTCACCCATGTGCCACGGCAAGGTGCCACCGTGCGCAGTCTGGATTACGCCGAGGTCATGGAACTCTATGAGATGCGCGCGGTGCTTGAAGGGACAGCGGCCCGTCTGGCAGCCCGCGCGGCATCGGATGTCGAATTGGATGAACTGGACCTTTTGAACGACCGGTTGGCCGAGGCGGGTACTGGCCCCGATGCAGCCCAAATCAACAAGATCTTTCACGCGACCCTGCTGGATGCGGCCAAGAACCGGTTTCTGGCAAAATCCATGCTCTCCTTGCAAAAGGCGCTGTTGATCCTGGGGCCCTCGCAATTGCTGGATAGCGACCGCGCCGAGGCCGCAGTGGCCGAGCATCGGCGCATCATGGCGGCTTTGAAGGCCCGCGATGGCGCAGCGGCCGAGACAGAGATGCGCGCGCATATCCAGGCGGCACAACGGATGCGCATCCGCGCGTTGCAGGACCGCGACCGCTCAATCGACGAAAGCCAGTAGGTAGACAGGATATGGCCACCCCAAAGGAAGCTTACGATATCGCTGTGATTGGCGGTGGGAACGCAGCCCTCTGCGCCGCGATGACTGCGGCTGAGGCAGGCGCGCGCGTTCTGATCCTTGAGACGGCGCCAAAACCTTATCGCGGCGGAAACTCCCGCCATACGCGCAACTTTCGCTGTATGCATTCGGGCCCGTTGGGCCCGCTCGTCGAGATGTATGGCGAAGACGAATACCTCTCGGATCTGCTGAAAGTCACCGGCGGCAAAACCGATGAACATCTTGCCCGCCTCGCGATCCGCACCTCCGAGGAATGCCTGCCGTGGATGCAAGAACACGGGGTCCGGTTTCAGCCTTCGCTTTCCGGCACATTGTCATTGGCACGGACCAATGCGTTTTTCATGGGGGGCGGCAAATCTCTGGTGAATGCCTATTACCGGACGGCGGCAGGTTTGGGTGTAGATGTGCTGTATGAGGCCGCTGTGACGCATCTGGAACTGAACAGCGACCAGATCGAGTGGGTCGATTACACCTATGAAGGCCAGTCTCATCGCATCGCGCCCAAGGCGGTCATCGTTGCCTCCGGCGGCTTTCAGGCAGACACCGATTGGCTCACCCGCGCCTGGGGTGAGCCTGCGAAGAACTTTCTGATCCGGGGAACGCCGTACAACCGAGGCGTGGTCCTGTCTGATCTGCTGGATCAAGGCGTAGAAAGCGTCGGCGACCCGACCCAATGCCATGCCGTTGCCATCGACGGGCGCGCGCCGAAATTCGACGGCGGCATCGTCACCCGTCTGGACTGCGTTCCGTTTTCCATCGTCGTGAACAAACATGCCGAGCGGTTCTATGACGAGGGCGAAGACGTCTGGCCCAAACGCTACGCGATCTGGGGCCGTTTGGTGGCGGCGCAGCCGGATCAGGTGGGATATGCCATCATCGACGCCAAGTCGCTGAACCTGTTCATGCCGTCCGTGTTCCCGCCGCTAAAGGCGGACACGTTGGATGAATTGGCCGGGATGATGGACCTGCCCGCAGAGAAATTGAAAGCAACCGTCAGCGCATTCAACGCCGCCTGCGGTGACACCAGCGGGTTTCACCCGACCGAACTGGACGGGGTGGCGACCTCGGGCCTGATCCCGCCCAAGACCAACTGGGCGCGCCCAATTACCGAACCGCCGTTTTATGGCTACTCGCTGCGGACCGGCGTGACCTTTACCTATCTTGGGTTGAAGGTTGACGAGACGGCCCAGTGCTCGACGCCCAGCGGTAAGATCAAAAACCTGTGGGCGGCCGGGGAAACGATGGCCGGGTCCATCCTTGGGCAAGGCTATCTGGCGGGCTTTGGCATGACCATCGGAACTGTCTTTGGACGCATCGCAGGACGAGAGGCCGCCGCTTATGCAAACTGATCTTATTCAGGAAGCCCGCCGCCAGGCCGAGATCTGCAACGCCTGCCGCTATTGCGAGGGCTATTGCTCGGTCTTCCCGTCGCTTCATGCGGAACGCGCGTTCTCGGATGGGGACATCACGCAATTGGCCAACCTGTGCCATAACTGCCGGGGCTGTTACTACGCCTGCCAGTACACCGCCCCGCACGCGTTTGACCTGAACCTGCCCAAGGCGCTGGCCGAAGTGCGGCGCGACAGTTGGGAAAGCTTGGCATGGCCGCAGCCGCTGGCACGACGGTTCCACACCCATGGCGGGGCCATCGCCCTGGCGCTTGTGGTCGGATTTGCCCTGTTGTTCTGGGCGACCCGCGCCATCGGTTCCAGCGGAGGCGAAGGGTTTTATGCCGTCCTGTCCCACAACGCGATGGTCGCGATCTTTGCGCCTGCATTCCTGCTGCCTCTGTTCAGCATCGCCTTCAGCCTGAGGCGCTATTGGACCGAGGTTGGCGGCAAACCGATCCAGATGTCTGATCTGACGGTTGCGCTCAAACGTGCGGGCAAGATGCAGGATCTGGCCGCTGGCCATGGCGAGGGCTGCAACTTCGAGGACGAAGACCGGTTCAGTCAGGGCCGACGCCACATCCACCACGCCATCATGTATGGCTTCCTGCTGTGCTTTGCGTCGACCTCGGTGGCGACGATCATGCACTATGTCTTCGGAATGCACGCGCCTTACGGGTTCTGGTCGTTGCCGAAACTGTTCGGGATTTCCGGGGGGCTGCTGCTGACGGTGGGATGTGGTGCGATGGCGCTGCTCAAGCAAAAGTCAGACCGAGACCTCGGCGATCCGTCGGCCTGGGGCGGGGATATCGGCTTCATCCTGTTGCTCGGGTTTGTGGGCCTCAGCGGGCTGGTTCTCTATGCCCTCGGGTCAACGCCTCTGATGCCCGCACTGCTGGCCATCCACCTCGGATCGGTCCTGACCTTCTTCCTGCTGACGCCCTACACAAAAATGGCACACGGCTTCTATCGGCTTGCGGCGCTGGTCCGGGA
>NZ_JBQFML010000029.1:0-1568 GCF_056531805.1 Ruegeria sp. K5
TGAAATGAGCCTCTTTCAGATGTTGCCTTATGGCTATGTCGTGGACGATGAGGTTATTTCCACACGCAACGGTGGCCTTATCGCCGCTGCAGAAATCACCGGAATCAACGCTAATACGCTGAACGAAAACGAGTTCGAGTTCCTGGCCGAACGGTTTGAGCGTGTGTTGCGCACAACACCCAATGAAGTGGCTTTTTATGTTCATCGACTGACCGTCCCGGCTGAGACTGGTCATGTCATCACAGATCCAACCGGCTTTGCCGGTGCAGTGGCGCAGGCCATGCGCTCAGCGTCCGTCGATGCAGAGCTGAAAGAACGCAAGATCATCATCAGCGCCATTCTCCAAAAGCGGCAGGATGAGCGGGCAAAACAGATGTTCGGCATGTCGTCTGGAACGATAGACGAGGAACGCCGCGAAATGATCGAACAGCTCGACGGTGTGTTCACAACACTGGCGGGCACGCTGGGCGAGGCCTGTGTACGCCGGCTGAAGCTCAGCGAGGGGCGTTGGCTCGGCTATTATGGAATGCTGTTGAACGGTCGGTATCAGCCGATCGTTCACGCGAACATTGCAGAACCTATCGCCTTCAACATGCCGCAAGAGGATGTGCTGTTTCAGGGCAAGACCGGCAAACTGGTTACAGGCGACGATCAGGAACGCTCCATCCGTGTGTATTCCCTGAAGAATTACCCGATGGCTTCGTTCCCCGGCATTTTCGACGGGCTGGACCTGCCGGTTGATGTTGTGATTTCGCAATCCTTCCTGCCGATCAGCCGCGCCCAGGCGCAGGAAATGGAACGCCGCAAGTCGGGACAAATGCGCTCGGCAGGCGATAAAGCGAAGTCGCTTGAAGAGGATTTGTCCATTCTGGCGGACGGCATTGCCTCCGGCACCATGTCACTCGGCAAGCACCACCTGTCAATCTGCGTGTTCGGGAATGAGGAAGATCTGAAAACAGCCGAAAAGCATATCATCGGTGAAATTCACATTTCAGGCGGCACGGTCAAACGCGAAGCGATGTCGGCGCGTGCGGTGTATTTCGCGCAGCACCCCGGCAATTTCGCGTTCCGCGCCCGTGAAGAACTGATCACGGACCAGAACTTTGCAGACATGGTTGCGTTTCACATGCGGCCAAAGGGTCTGCCTGAGAACAAGCTGCCTTGGCCTGGACCTCTGGCGACGTTCCCGACCACGCATGGCGACAGCTACGATGTTTCGTTGCACTTGCCCAAGACCAGCTCGGATGCTGAAAACCTGCCTTCCGGCCATACCATCGTTCTAGGACCAAACGGCTCAGGTAAGACCGTGATTGCGATGTTGCTGGCGACATGCGCTGTTGCTCAGGGCGCGCGGATCATCGCGTTTGACAAAGACCGGGCGATGGAAGCCCCCATGCGTGCGCTTGGGGCACAGTACACTCGCGTTCGGGTTGGCGAACCCACTGGTATGAACCCGTTGTCCGTCGTCAGGGATTTTGGGACAGAAGGCGGCCTGAGCTAAGAGAGGATCTGGCGCGTCTGGTTGGATTGATTATGCGGCGGTTTTGCGGTGAAGCAAGCGCCGGGTT
>NZ_JBQFML010000030.1:0-1508 GCF_056531805.1 Ruegeria sp. K5
TGTCCGTCGTCAGGGATTTTGGGACAGAAGGCGGCCTGAGCTAAGAGAGGATCTGGCGCGTCTGGTTGGATTGATTATGCGGCGGTTTTGCGGTGAAGCAAGCGCCGGGTTTCGATGGTCTTTCGTTTGATCCTTTCTCGTTGTTTTAGAATGGTCTGCCCGCGTCCGAAGTAGACATCAGCGGGCGTGAGGTTTTGTAAGCTTTCGTGGTAGCGCCGGTGATTGTAGTGATCGACGAAAGCATCGATCTGCTGCTGAAGGTCACCGGGCAGATAGTAGTTTTCCAATAAGATGCGGTTCTTGAGAGTCTGGTGCCACCGCTCAATCTTGCCTTGGGTCTGCGGATGGTATGGCGCCCCTCGAACATGATCCATTTTCTGATCTTCCAGCCATTCGGCAAGCTCACCAGAGATGTAGCTGGACCCGTTGTCGCTGAGCAGGCGTGGTTTGTGCAGCACCGTTGCCTGATCACAGCCTGAGGCGCGCAAAGCGAGGTCCAGTGTGTCGGTCACATCCTTGGTCTTCATCGTCGTGCAAAGCTTCCAGGCGATGATGTATCGGCTGTAATCGTCCAGGATCGTGCTGAGATAGAACCAGCCCCAGCCGATCACCTTCAGATAGGTAAAGTCTGTCTGCCAGAGTTGGTTCGGTCGTGTTGTCTTGTCCTGGAACTCGTCTGCGGCTGACAAAACCACATAGGCTGGGCTGGTGATCAGATCGTAGGATTTGAGGATGCGGTAGACCGAAGCCTCTGACACAAAGTACTTTTCTGTGTCGGTGAAGCGAACAGCCAACTCACGCGGGGAAAGCTCACTTTCCTTCAGAGCCAGATCCTTGATCTTCTCGCGCACTGGCATGGGAATGCGGTTCCAGACCCGTGACGGCGTGGGTCTACGATCTTCAAGCGCCTCGGGGCCGACGAGATATCGGTCGTACCAGCGATAGAACGTGGTCTTCGGAATGCCCAGCTTCTCCAAAGTGCGTTTGGTCGGCAGATGCGATTGCTCAACCAAGCGGATGATCTCAAGCTTCTCGGATGCAGGATATCTCATTCGTCGTCGTCCCCATCCGCGATCATGCTTTTTTTGAGAAGCCGCAGTTCCAGGGCCTGTTCTGCCACAACTTCTTTCAGATCGCGGGCTTCCCGTCTCAGATCCTTCACTTCGGTGGAAGTTGCCGCGCGGGCCGTGTCGCCTGCCAGACGCTTCTTGCCGGCTTCCAAGAATTCCTTGGACCAGCTGTAATACAGGCTCTGTGCAATGCCCTCACGACGGCACAGCTCTGCAATGCTGTCCTCGCCTTTTAGGCCGTCCAGCACGATCCTGATCTTCTCTTCTGCGGAATACTGTTTGCGGGTCGCACGGCGAATGTCCTTTACGACCTTCTCACCGTGGCTCTGCTTGGGTCCGGGTTTCTTTCTCATCTCCACTCCTTGGCGGTTACGATGAGCCAGAAACCCTCTCTTATCAAATCGCCCTAAACTGTCCCATTGGTGCTGACGTCAGACA
>NZ_JBQFML010000031.1:0-1401 GCF_056531805.1 Ruegeria sp. K5
TTCCTTTCGTTTTCCAGTGTGTCCACTGGAGCGTTTGGAAGCGGCTTTGGCCGTGCTGGGAGCCAAGAGCCGCAACCAGATCATCCAGCGTCTGATCTATCGGCTGATCGGTTATCTCGATCCGGACCCTGCTGTTGTGGATCTCTGGCAGAAGCATTTGCGGCAAGTTCAGGGTGGATACACGAACCTCAATCAGCTTGCGAAATCGGCCAAGCGCGGCAGTGTGATCTGGACGGATGATGATCGGCGTGATGTCGAAAACCTTCACCGTGCCATCATCCAGCACCGGCAAGACCTGAAGGCGATGATCACAGCGGCCCGCCGAAACCGTGAGCCTGAATCTGCCATTCGCCGGATCTTGCGCGACGACGATTGGACACCTGAAGAATGAATGCCGCAGCCCGTGATCTGACAGCAGGGGACTTCCTGGAATTTGCCTTCCGTGAGGCTCAGAAGGGCGTCGATCGTTCTAAGCAGATCACTCAGCAGCTGCAGACCGCCAAGCGGATGAAGTTCATGATCTCGCGGGCCTCATCCATCAAGGCGCGGCTTGGTGCCGTGGTTGGAAAGCCTGAGGCGGTTGTAAAGCACGTCCGCAAAGGTGGGGTGAAAAACGCGCACGAGCTGCGCCGCCAGATCAACTATCTGACCGTCCGCGCAGAGGGTGTTTTGGACATTCGAGACAATGGGGTGACCCCGCTCGATGCGGATCAGGTCAGTGATTTGATCGAGACCTGGGCCGAGGATTTCAATGGGAAAACCAACTACGGTTACACCCGTCACATGATCGTTTCTTTCCCCGAAGGCACCTATCCGGACGCCGCGCATGAGGCCGGTTTGGAGTTCGCAGATCGGCTATTTGGCAGCGGTGATTTTGGGGATACCTGGGACTACCTGACAGTGTTCCATAACGACACTGACAACCCCCATGTCCACATCGTTGTGAACAACCGAGGCGTCGAACATGGGCAGTGGTTGGCTATGGGTATGAGCAGCGAAATGAACATCGACGTTCAGCGCTCTATCCAGGTCGAGGTTGCTGAGGAATACGGAATTGAGCTGACCGCAACGACCCGCCTTGAGCGCGGATTGCGGCAGGAAGTCGAGACCGATACGTGGAAAGTTCAGGCCGGAATGTCGGTTGTTGAAAGCACTCCGGAAGTCGAAGTTACGGCCCGCGACATGGCCGCCGATGTGATGACACTATCCATCGCAAGAATGTCGGATCTGTTTGATGAGCGCGCCAACGCTGTCAAAGACCGGATCGAAGAGTTTGCCATCCAACTCGTTGAAGGAGAGGAACCTATGGTATCGAGAATGGAACATCTGCTGGATCAAGCCCATCATTTTGATGATTACGGCGAGCCAGGAGACCCGTCTTATGTTTCCCCCGAAGTCATG
>NZ_JBQFML010000032.1:0-1124 GCF_056531805.1 Ruegeria sp. K5
ATGGCAAAGGAAAAGTTTGAGCGTACAAAACCGCACGTCAACATCGGCACGATTGGCCACGTTGACCATGGTAAAACGACGCTGACCGCAGCAATCACCAAGTATTTCGGTGACTTCAAAGCGTATGACCAGATCGACGGTGCGCCGGAAGAAAAAGCGCGCGGCATCACCATCTCGACCGCCCACGTGGAATACGAGACCGACAACCGCCACTATGCGCACGTTGACTGCCCCGGCCACGCCGACTACGTCAAGAACATGATCACCGGTGCCGCCCAGATGGACGGCGCGATCCTGGTTGTGAACGCTGCTGACGGCCCGATGCCGCAGACGCGTGAGCACATCCTGCTGGGCCGCCAGGTTGGCATCCCGAAGATGGTCGTGTTCCTGAACAAAGTTGACCAGGTCGACGACGAAGAGCTGCTGGAACTGGTTGAGATGGAAGTTCGCGAACTGCTGTCCAGCTACGAATACCCCGGCGACGATATTCCGATCGTTGCAGGTTCGGCTCTGGCCGCGATGGAAGGCAACAACCCGGAAATCGGCGAAGAGAAAATCAAGGAACTGATGGCGGCTGTTGATGACTACATCGACACGCCTGAGCGTGCTGTTGACCAGCCGTTCCTGATGCCGATCGAAGACGTGTTCTCGATCTCGGGCCGTGGTACCGTTGTGACCGGTCGTGTCGAGCGTGGCGTGATCAACGTTGGCGACGAGATTGAAATCGTCGGCATCCGCGACACCGCGAAAACCACCTGCACCGGCGTTGAAATGTTCCGCAAGCTGCTGGACCGCGGTGAAGCAGGCGACAACATCGGCGCCCTGCTGCGTGGTGTGGATCGTGACGGTGTTGAGCGTGGCCAGGTTCTGTGTAAGCCGGGTTCGGTTACACCGCACACCAAGTTCGAAGCCGAAGCCTACATCCTGACCAAGGAAGAAGGCGGTCGTCACACTCCGTTCTTCGCGAACTACCGTCCTCAGTTCTACTTCCGTACAACTGACGTGACCGGCACCGTGACCCTGGCGGAAGGCACCGAGATGGTCATGCCCGGCGACAACGTGTCGTTCGGCGTTGAGCTGATCGCACCGATCGCGATGGAAAACGGTCTGCGCTTCGCCATCCG
>NZ_JBQFML010000033.1:0-671 GCF_056531805.1 Ruegeria sp. K5
AGAAAATCTCGACGGTGGTGCCCGCTATTTGGCGGCGCAGTACCGCGAGTTCGGAACCTGGAAGCTGGCGCTTGCCGCCTACAACGCCGGGCCTCACCGCGTCGTCGAATATGGCGGCGTCCCCCCCTTTACCGAAACCCGCAACTACGTGCGGATCATTCTAAGCAAAGTGAGCACTTCCTCATGAAAAGAACCCACTTCTACCAGCAGATGGCGTTTTTCGCGATCACTGCGTTCATCATCACAGCAGCGCCCGCCTCCGCTGGCTGGCTGCAAGATGCCATTGGCGATTTCATCAACGAAACGCTGGCGGACTCCAAAGTAGTAGGCGTCAGCCTTGCCGCCGTCGGCTTCATCTGGGGCTGTCTCGCCTACGTGTTCGGCTGGGGTTCGCTGAAAGGCCCAGTCGTCGCAATCGTAGTTGGTGCTGTTATCGGCCTCGCTGATACATTCATTGGAGCCTGATTGATGCCGCGCCGTAACACGGTCTTTCGCGGCCTGAACCGCCCCGCTGAATGGGGCGGCCTACCCGTGATCTATCTGCTGGTGATCCTCGGGAAGACCATGCTTTCGTTCTTCATGTTCGGGATAGCGCCAGCAATCATTGCGGGTTTTGTTTTCTACACCGGGCTTCGCCTCTTTTACGAATGGGAACCGGCTTTCTTCCGCGT
>NZ_JBQFML010000034.1:0-627 GCF_056531805.1 Ruegeria sp. K5
TCGTGGCGATGCGGTTGCCGATGTTTCCCGGCTATCCGCTAATGGGCGCGGCCTTCTGATCTGTTAGCTGATAGATGGACCACATCTATCGGCTGGCAGAACAGGAGGGCGAAGCCCTGCCTGTGGCCTGGGGCGGGACTGTCACGGGGTCGGAGTGGCAAAAAAATGGGAGGGAACCGCGCGCTTGCGCGTGGGAGGAACCGGTTTTTTTGACATGGAGACGACGCGCACCGCGCGGCGCTTGCCCCTTGACCGGCCCGACGCAGGATGCGGGCGGATCGGGATGATGGGACCGGCCTGCCGGTCACAGCAGACCCACTATTGGACAATGCCAGGGCCGGGGTGAGCGCGCTTTAGCGCGTCGATCCCCTGCCCTGTCCAATAATCAATGCGAGCCGCGCGCCTCGCGCGGATCTCCCAGACCTATTGCAAAAGCGGGCGTTACCCCTTTGGGCCGAAACAAGCATGTGCAGGCGACTTGTGGCCGCGGTTAAAGCTGGCTCGGATGAGACAGGTTTATCCGCACCTGGGCCACAGGGAGATCGCACTTGATTGGTTCGGGTCGGAGGCCGGTCTGCCGGCGTCCGACTAGCACGCGGTCACGCGCCCATAGGCGCGGGATTTGCC